>NZ_JAATEO010000032.1 GCF_012034245.1 Micromonospora thermarum
CCCCCCCCGCCCCTCCCGCCCGGCGAGCAGCCGGTTGATCATGAAGCTAGCGGGCGGTAGGGAGATCAAACCGCCCGCCAACTCCATGATCGACAGGGTTGGCGGCGGGTCAGGCGCGGGGGAGGACCAGGGGGATCACCGTGGGGAGCCCGGCCCAGTCGGCGCTGGCGATGCTGGCGTGGCGGGCGGCCAGGTCGGCCACCCGGGCGCGGGCGACGTCGGGGTCCGCGCCCACCGCCGGGGGGACGTTCTGGGCGTCGGTCATGATCAGCAGGTAGTTGTTGGTCGAGTACCAGGCGGTGTCGATGCCGCCCGTGACGTACGCCGTCGCGTCCCCGTCGAAGACCACGAACCAGGGGCGCAGCGTGGTGTCGGCGTACCGGCTGCGGGGGTCGCCGGCCTGCGCCCGGTGCACGGCCGGGAAGGCCTGGGCCCGGGCCAGGGTGCCGGCGCTGGCGAGAGCGGCCAGGTGGCGGGCGTACTCGACGTCGGTCCAGAGCACGTCGGTCGGGTTGCCCTCCTCGACCGTGCCGGGGATCAGCTCGACGATCACCTTCCCGGCGAGCTGCGCCCGGGTCGGCCAGGCGTCGGCGCGGGCGGCGGCGTCCAGGGACGGGTACGTCCCGCGCAGCTGGGCGGGGGTGAACACGCGGTCGCCGAGCCGGGCGGCGAGGACCGCGTCGAGCTGGGCCGGACCCTGCCCGGTGCGGCTGCTGAAGCCGGTCTTCAACTCCAGCTTGAGGATCAGCGGCCCGGCGTCCGGGTGGGCGGCCAGCCAGAGCCGGATGTTGTCCAGGCAGTGCTCCAGGTTCCGGTTCCGGTTCCCGGTGTAGAGCTGGGCGGCGCTGGTCGCGGCCACGCAGTTGTTGTCGTTGCCGAGCGGGTTGGAGTGGCTGACCCGCCAATGCCGGGTGAGGATGTCCGGCCAGACGTCCAGCTCGATCATCCCTGGGCGGGCGTCGAGCGCCTGCGCGAGGTAGGTGTACGTCGCCTTCTCGTACGCGTTGTGGGTGCCGACGGCGGTGGCCGCCGAAACGCGCGTGGCCGGGTCGACCGCCGCCTGGGCGGTTGTGGGGGTGAGCAGGGCCGCGGTGAGTGTGGCGGCGGCGAGGGCGGACAGGAGCGGGAGTCTGCGCATCGGCGGTGTCTCCTCGGGTCGGGGATGCCTGCACAGATCCAAATAGATAAATGTGAACGGCGGAAGGCGTGCCGCCGACGGCGGAGCGGGCAGCGCCGGGGCTGGTTATGGTCGTCGGGTGAACCGACTCGCTGACGCCACCAGTCCGTACCTGCTCCAGCACAAGGACAACCCGGTCGACTGGTGGCCGTGGTGCGACGAGGCGTTCGCCGAGGCGAAGCGGCGTGACGTCCCGGTCGTCATCTCGGTCGGCTACGCGGCCTGCCACTGGTGCCACGTCATGGCCCACGAGTCGTTCGAGAACGAGCAGGTCGGCGCCCTGATGAACGAGAACTTCGTGTCCATCAAGGTGGACCGCGAGGAGCGCCCGGACGTCGACGCCGTCTACATGACCGCCACGCAGGCCATGACCGGGCAGGGCGGCTGGCCCATGACGGTCTTCGCCACCCCGGACGGCACCCCGTTCTTCTGCGGCACCTACTTCCCGCGGCCCAACTTCCTCCGCCTGCTCCAGTCGGTCACCACGGCCTGGCGGGAGCAGCGGGACGCCGTACTCCGGCAGGGAGCCGCGGTGGTCGAGGCGATCGGCGGCGCCCAGGCCGTCGGGGGTCCGTCCACCCCACTCACCGCCGGCCTGCTCGACTCCGCCGCCGACCAGCTCGCCAAGGAGTACGACGAGACGCACGGCGGCTTCGGCGGGGCGCCGAAGTTCCCGCCGCACATGAACCTGCTCTTCCTGCTGCGGCACCACCAGCGCACCGGCTCCGACCGGAGCCTGGAGCTGGTCCGGCACACCTGCGAGGCGATGGCCCGCGGCGGCATCCACGACCAGCTCGCCGGGGGCTTCGCCCGCTACTCGGTGGACGCGCACTGGACCGTGCCGCACTTCGAGAAGATGCTCTACGACAACGCGCTGCTGCTGCGTGTCTACACGCACCTGTGGCGGCTCACCGGCGACCCGATGGCCCGGCGGGTCGCCCGGGACACGGCCCGCTTCCTCGCCGACGAGCTGCACCGGCCGGGCGAGGGCTTCGCGTCCGCGCTGGACGCCGACACCGAGGGCGTCGAGGGCCTCACGTACGTCTGGACGCCCGCCCAGTTGGTCGAGGTGCTCGGGGAGGAGGACGGCCGCTGGGCGGCCGACCTGTTCGACGTCACCGAGTCCGGCAACTTCGAGCACGGCACGAGCGTGCTGCGGCTGGCCCGGGACGTCGACGACGCCGCGCCGGAGATCCGGCAGCGCTGGCAGGACGTCCTGAGCCGACTGCTGGTCGCCCGTGACGCGCGCCCGCAACCGGCGCGCGACGACAAGGTGGTGGCCGCGTGGAACGGCCTCGCGATCACCGCCATCGCCGAGTTCCAGCAGGTCGCCGCCGGGTACGCGCAGGACGCCCCGGGCGACGACGCCAACCTGATGGAGGGCGTCACGATCGTCGCCGACGGGGCGATGCGGGACGCGGCCGAGCACCTGGCGCGCGTACACCTCGTGGACGGGCGGCTCCGGCGTACCTCACGGGACGGCCGGGTCGGCGATTCCGCCGGGGTCCTGGAGGACTACGGCTGCGTCGCCGAGGCGTTCTGCGCGATGCACCAGCTCACCGGGGAGGGGCGGTGGCTCACCCTGGCCGGCCAGCTCCTCGACGTGGCGCTGGAGCGGTTCGCCGCGCCCGACGGCGGGTTCTACGACACCGCCGACGACGCGGAGCGCCTCGTCGCCCGGCCGGCCGACCCGACCGACAACGCCACCCCGTCCGGCCGGTCGGCGATCGTCGCGGCGCTGGTCGCGTACACGGCGCTGACCGGGGAGAGCCGGTACCGGGAGGCGGCGGAGGCGGCACTCGCCACCGTGGCGCCGATCGTCGCCCGGCACGCCCGCTTCACCGGGTACGCGGCGACCGTCGGCGAGGCGCTGCTCTCCGGGCCGTACGAGGTGGCCGTGGTCACCGAGGACCCGGCCGGCGACCCGCTGGTCCTGGCGGCGCACCGGCACGCGCCGCCCGGCGCCGTGATCGTGGCGGGCCGGCCGGACCAGCCCGGGGTGCCGCTGCTCGCCGACCGGCCGATGGTCGACGGGCGGCCCACCGCGTACGCCTGCCGGGGTTTCGTCTGCGAACGGCCGGTGACCGAGGTCGGCGACCTGGTGACGCAGCTCACCGGCCGGTAGTCCGTGCCGCGACGGCCGGCCCGCCCGGCGGAGGGGAACCGGGGCCGGGATCCCTCCCGACGGGTGGTCGGGGGCCGGGCGGCGGCGAGGCGGAACCGCAGCCCGGATAGGCTGGCGCCGCTATGGATTCCCGTACCGGTCTGCCCGTTGTCGGCATGGTGGGCGGCGGCCAGCTCGCCCGGATGACCCACCAGGCCGCGATCGCCCTCGGCCAGTCCCTGCGTGTGCTCGCGCTCGCCCCCGACGACGGCGCCGCCCTGGTGGCCGCCGACGTGCAGTACGGCGACCACACCGACCTCGCGGCGCTGCGCACCTTCGCCAAGGGCTGCGAGGTGGTCACCTTCGACCACGAGCACGTGCCCACCGAGCACATCGCCACCCTGGCGGGCGAGGGCGTGAAGCTCTTCCCGCCGGCCGAGGCGTTGGTGCACGCGCAGGACAAGCAGGTCATGCGGGAGCGCCTGGGCTCGCTCGGGGCGCCGAACCCGGCCTGGCGGCCGGTGGCGGCCCCCGCCGACCTGGTGGCCTTCGGAGACGAGGTCGGCTGGCCGGTGGTGCTCAAGGCGGCCCGGGGCGGGTACGACGGGCGCGGCGTGTGGATGGTGGACGACGCGGCGCAGGCCGCCGAGCTGGCCGCCACGCTGCTCGCCGGCGGGACGCGGCTCATCGTCGAGGAGCGGGTGGCGCTGCGCCGCGAACTGGCCGTGCAGGTGGCCCGGTCGCCGTTCGGGCAGGTCGCCGCGTACCCGGTGGTCGAGACCGTCCAGCGGGACGGGATCTGCGTCGAGGTGCTGGCCCCCGCGCCGGACCTGCCGGAGGAGCTGGCGGTCGGCGCGCAGCAGCTCGCCATCGACCTCGCCACGGCGCTCGGCGTGGTGGGCCTGCTGGCGGTGGAGCTGTTCGAGGTGGCCGACGCCGCCGCGCCCACCGGCAGCCGCATCGTCGTCAACGAGCTGGCGATGCGTCCCCACAACTCCGGGCACTGGACGATCGAGGGGGCCCGGACGTCGCAGTTCGAGCAGCACCTGCGTGCGGTGCTCGACTACCCGATGGGCGACACCTCGCTGACCGCGCCGGTCGTGGTGATGGCGAACGTGCTCGGGGGCGAGCCGGGCGGCATGTCGATCGACGAGCGGCTGCACCACCTGTTCGCGGCCGAGCCGGGCGCCAAGGTGCACCTGTACGGCAAGCAGGTACGTCCCGGCCGCAAGATCGGGCACGTGACGGTGCTCGGCGACGACCTGCACGACGTACGGACGCGGGCCGCGCGCGCCGTCCGCTGGCTGCGGGAGGGGCGTTCGTGAGCACGGTCGGTCTGATCATGGGCAGCGACTCGGACTGGCCGACGATGAAGGCCGCCGCCGAGGCGCTGGACGAGTTCGAGGTGCCGTACGAGGTCGGCGTCGTCTCCGCCCACCGCACCCCGGTCAAGATGATCGAGTACGCGCGGACCGCCGCCGACCGGGGCCTCAAGGTGATCATCGCCGGGGCCGGCGGTGCCGCCCACCTTCCCGGCATGGTGGCCTCGGTGACGCCGCTGCCGGTGATCGGCGTCCCGGTGCCGTTGAAGTACCTCGACGGGATGGACTCGCTGCTCTCCATCGTGCAGATGCCGGCCGGCGTGCCGGTGGCCACGGTGTCGATCGGCAACGCCCGCAACGCCGGGCTGCTCGCCGTTCGCATCCTCGCCGCCGCCGACCGCGCGTTGCTCGACCGCATGTCGGCCTACCAGGCCGACCTGGAGCAGCTCGTCGCCGAAAAGGACGCCGCCCTCCGCGCCTCCCTGACCTGACCGGCCCCGCCACCCCGCGTCGATCTTGCACTTTCGGCCCTTGATATGTGACTTATGTGCCATTCGTCGGGGCAGAAACTGCAAGATCGGCGCAGCGATGGGGCGGTCCGGCGCGAGGTGAGGCGGGGTCGGCACGATCTGCTCGCCCACGGCGAGAGCCCTCCGGTTCATCGCATGCCGCGGAGGGCGGTCTGGAGGCGTTCCTGGGCGCGACGGCGGCGTTCGTTGCTGGCGCCGAGGACCAGCAGCAGGATCCCGACCGGGATCAGCGCGAGCCACGGGCCGAGGCTGAACAGCGCGTGGATGGCCGTGATCGCGGTGACCGTCGCGCCCACGATCACCGGCGCCTGCTGCTGGCTCATCGAGCCGAAGATCAGCACGGCCACCGCGCCGAGCAGCAGGAGCACCTGCCGAAGCGTGCTGGTGTCGGTGGCCAGCACGATCGCCAGCGTGGGGACGAAGGCCGCCACCAGCGCCGGCCCGTACGCCACCCAGCTGCTGATCTCGGCGTGCTGGCGCAGCTCCAACACCCCGACGAGCAGGGCCAACGCGGCGAACGGCAGCGTGTACGCCTCGGGCAGCGCGACCTCGGCCACCCGCATGAGGATCCACCAGGCGGTGATCTCGCAGACCACGACCGCCCAGAACAGGATCCGGCGTTCCACCGGCCGGCGGCCGGGCCGGGCCGCCGCCACCCCGAGGACGGCGCCCCAGGCGGCGAGCAGCGCGGCGATGTGCCGGGGTGAGTCGTACGCGAGAGCCAGGGCGATCAGTGCGGCGGCGTGGCCGCTCCACTCCACGGTGGCTGCCTCGCGCTGTGCCTCGGGGCGACGCAGGCGGGGCAGGGTCGCCGCGAACACCTGGAGGGCCGCGCCGACGGCCAGGACGCCGAACGCGGACCACACCGCCGCGAGGCCGGCGACCAGCCCGGCGGTGAGCACGAAGAGCTGCGCCATCAGGGAGGCGAACAGCCAGCCGAGGATGCGGGCCCGCTGGGTGGTGCCGAAGAGCGCCGCCACCGTGCCGACACCCACGGCACCGCCCAGCGTGAAGAGGGTCAGCTCCCGGGTGGCGAGGCTCCCGGCGAGCCCGGCCCCGCCGGCGGCCAGGCCGATCACGAAGACGAGCACGCGGGCCAGGCGGAGCGAGCGGGCCCGCTCGACCAGGGCCGGCGGGGGCGTGAGGGCCAGCCCCAGCATCGAGATGGTGAAGACCGCCAGCCCGGCGAGGGTGGTCGCCCGCCAGCCGATGCCCAGGGCCACGGGCGTGATGAGCAGGGTCACCGCGGCACCCGGCAGCACCACCGGCACCGCCCGGCTCCGCCGGCCGCCGCTGAAGCCGATGGCGGCCAGAGCGGCGGTCACGGTCAGCAGCAGCGCGGTGAGCACGTGCGTCGGGTCCACCGCGTCCGGGGGCGGGGTGAGCAGCTCCGGCGGCGGCCCCTGCCAGATCCGGCTGAGGGTGCGCTGCGGCTCGACCAGGGCCACGTAGAGGGAGGGCGCCAGCGAGACCAGGGCCAGAACCGTCGGCAGCGCGGCCGCGGCGAGGGCTCCGGCGGCCGGGTTGACCCGCCAGCGCCGGGTACCGGTCTCGGGGAAGCGGCGGAGAGCGCCGTCGAGGAGCAACGCCCACCGGCGGACCGGCGCCGCCGCGCCGACGGGCGGCTCGGTGGCGCCGCGAACCAGCTCGGCGAGCACACCGAGCAGGGCCGCGGCGGCGGCGTACACGCCGACCGGCAGACCGGTGGGGACGGCGGCGAGGGCGCTGACCGTCGCGCCGCCGACCACCGCGACGCTCGCCCAGGGCAGATACTGCGGCACCTGCCGGCGAACGGCGGCCACGGCCGCCAGACCGAGACTGGACGCGGCCAGCGCGGCGGTCAGCACCACCTGCGGCGAGCGGCCGAACTCGGCGGCCAGGGCGGCCACCGCGCCGGGCAGCGCGAGGAGGGCGGCACCCATCGCGGCGCCGCCGATCTGGGCCAGGTGCGACGGCATCCCCTCGGTGTCGATGTCGTCCACCTGAGGCGTCGCCAGGGCGCGGGCCAGCGCCGCCACCACGACGCCGATCAGCACGATGCTGCCGAGCGCCAGCGCGGTCGTCCACGGCCGTACCAGACCGGCGCCCGCCGCGTGCAGCGCCACCACACCGGCCACGACCGCGCGGGAGACGGCGGCGCGCGGGTCGACGGAGGCCACGGCCGCCATGCCGTACACGGTGGCGACCGTCGCACCGACCAGCACCGGCGACCACCACGGCAGCGCGAACGCGGCCGGAGCGCCGATGGTGGCCAGGACGACGGCGGCGCCGGAGACGTCGTACCGCCATGGCGGCGGCAGCAGGACCGCCGCGGCGACGGCCAGCAGCACCAGCGCGACCGGTGCCTGCCAGGTGGAGCCACCCGTCGGGGCGGCCGGCCAACCCGTCAGGTCACCGGCCCAGATCGGTCCGGGAGTGGCGAGGACGCCGAGCCCGCCGCGCAGGGCCGACCAGCCGGCCAGCAGCCCGATGAGCACGCCGCCGACGGCGAGACCGAGGGTGGGCCCGCGCCGCCACTCCTCGGGCAGGGCGCGGGCGGCCATGGCGACGACCAGCACCAGCGCGGCCGCCACCGCCAGTTGCCCGCCCGGGGCGATGACGGCGGCGATCCGGAGCAGGGTGGCGATCAGCGCGGCGGTCACCGCCGCGGCGGCCAGGTCGGATCCGTCCAGGGTGAGGTCGGAGCGCCGGCCGGCGTCGATGGACGGCGCGAGGAACAGCAGCACGGCAGCGACCAGCAGCAGCGCGCCGACCCACGCGTCGGCGGCGGTGGTGCCGGGTGCCCCGAAGGCGGCGGCCGCCACCGCCAGGGCACCCAGACCCGTGCCCACCGCCAACGGGACGGGGAGGTGCCGCTGCGACACCTGCACGATGGCGGCGTACCCGAGCGTGACGCAGACGGCGAGGAAACTCGCGGCCAGCACCGGCACGGTCACCTCGCGCATATCGGCCGGCGTGAGGGTCGGGCCGGCCGGCGCGGTGGCGGCGACGAAGGCGGCCACGGCACCCGGCAGCGCGAACGCCGCGCCGCCCGCCGCCCACGCCGACACGGTGTCCGCCGGGGCCGGGGCGAGGCGGACCCGGGGCGCCGCGGCGACCAGCACTCCCGCCGCGAACAGCGTGAGTAGGACGGCGGCGGTCAGCGGGGGCCGGGCCAGCCCGGCCCCCGCGCCGAAGAGCCCCACCCCGGCGGCGGTGGCGGCGTGCGCCAGCGCGGCCCGCTCCGTCCGCGCCGAGAGGCCGAGCACCCCGATGACGATCGCGGCGAGCACCATCGGCCAGGGGGCCGCCGCCCACCCGAGCCCGAACGACGCCGGCACGGCGAGGGCGGTCAGCGCCGCGCCCACCACCGCGAACTCCCGACGGATCTCGGACGGCAGGGCCACCACGGCGGCGACGGTCAACAGCAGGGCGCTCGCGGCGAGTTGTCCGGTGACCGGGCCGGCCGCGGCGGCCAGCTCGGCCGCGTACCGGTCGAGGTCGGCCGCCCACGCCGGTTGCGCGGCGCGGACCGGGGCCACCCCGGCGCGCAGGGCGCCGCCGGCCACCACCACGCCGCTGACCGTCAGCGCGATGGCGGAGGCGAACTGCGGCCCGCGCCGGGCCGCCTCCGGAACCGCGCGTACGGCCACGCCGGTGATCGCGATGACGGCGGAGATCAGCAGCAACGACCGGCCGGGAAACGCCACCGAGACGACCCGGCCCACCGCGCCGATCACGGCGAGGGTGAAGATGCCGGCCCCGACGTCGGGCAGCGGGGGCCTGCCCAGCCCCAGCGTCCCGACGAGGCAGACCGCCGCGGCGAACAGCAGCGCGGCACCCGCGCCGGTCGCGGCCGGCACGGTCGTCGCGCGCAGCAGCGCGGTGACGGCGTACGCGAGGGCGACCGCGACCGCGACGGCGTGCAGCCCCCAGGCCACCTCCCGCAGCCACGGCACGGGGCGCGTGGCCGGGGCGTCGGCGGCACCCGCCACGGGCCCGCCGAGCACCTCGTCCGCCTCCTCGGGGGCGCCCTCGGGCCGCCCGGTGCCCTGCCGCTGCCGGGGCGCGACGGGCGTCGCGTCCGGCCGCCCGGTCGCGGCCTCCGGTGCGGCGGCCGCGGGCGCCTCGGGCAGGTCCCGGCGGACCGGTCGTTCCACGGTGACCGGTGAGCGGGCGAGCCAGAGGTCGAGGATGGAGACCAGGGTGAGCAGCACCGCCCAGCCCGTGGGCCCGGTGACCCGGTCGTAGGCGAGCAGCGGCAGCACGGGTTGGGCGGCCAGCACGGTGGCGAACCGGGGGGCGCGCAGCCCGGTCCAGCCGGCGTACGCGAACGACACCCCGGCGGTCACCGCGAAGATCACTCCCGCGAAGACCGCGCCGGAGGCGCCGCCGTTGCCGATGCGGTCCACGGCCCACAGCGCGTACCCGGCGAGCGGCACCAAAAGCAGCCCCACGGCGGAGATCGTCTCGGCGGTGGAGGTCAGCCCGCGCCGGGCCAGCACCGGTGGGGTGAGCAGCATCAGCACCGTCGCGAGGAGCAGCACGCCCAGCCGGGCGAGCGCGTCCATCGAGCTGGTCGCCACGGCGGCGAAGACCACCGCGGCGACCCCGAGCAGCAGCGCGCCGAGGCCGAGCGGGATGTTCTGCACCTCGCGGCTGGACGCCTCCGGCGGGTGCTCCGGGTCGTCCGCGTCGAGCCAGGTGGCCGGGGGAGGCGGTGGGGGCGCGTCGTCCGACCCCGGGGGTGTGCCCTGGCGGGGCACCCGCGGCGGCGCGCCGGTGGCGGCGGTCGGCGGGCGACGGCCGGGCCGGCGGCGCAGCACCCGGCGTGGCCGCGTGGCCTGCTTGATCCGTTCCTCACCGGCGTGGGCGAGGATGTCCCGCTGGAACAGGGCGGCCTGCATCTTGGCGGCGATCTGCCGCTGCTCGCGGGCGATCTCGGCGTCGCGCGCCTTCATCTCCGCGATGGACCGCTCGATCTCCGCCAGGTGTTCGAGCCACTGTGGCTGCTCCGCGCCGCAGTGGGGGCAGCTGACGGCCGGCTTGATCTCCCGGCCGCACGAGGAGCACTGAAAGCTCGCCACGACACCCCTCCACCCGCACTGTGGACCTCCACTGTCGCAGCATGCCCAAAGCTGGCGCGGATTTCGACAGTTGTCGGCGGGTCCGGGGTGACGACGGTCGGCGTACGCGATGACGGCCGGCCGCGGCGCAGGCCGCGCGACCGGCCGTCAGGCTGAGGTCAGGAGGGCGTCAGGGCCGACCCATCCCGCGGTACTCCCAGCCGGCCTGCGTCCACAGTGTCGGGTCGAGGCAGTTGCGGCCGTCCACCACCTTGCGGCCGGCGACCAGCTCACCGAGGGCGACCGGGTCGGCGTTGCGGAAGTCGGCCCACTCGGTCAGGACGCAGACCAGGTCGGAGCCGGTCACCGCCTCGTTGATGCCCGGCTCGTAGGTCAGCTCGGGCGCCACCGCGCGGGCGCGTTCCATGCCCTGCGGGTCGTACACGTGCACGTCGGCCCCGGCCTTGCGGAGCAGCGACGCCACCGCGAGGGCCGGCGCGTCGCGGACGTCGTCGGTGTTGGGCTTGAAGGTCGCACCGAGCACCGCGATCCTCGTGCCGGACAGGTCGGGGCCGGCGGGGCCGGAGCGGCGGCCGAGCAGGTCGGCGGCGAGCTGGACCACCCGGGTACGGCGGCGCAGGTTGATCAGGTCGACCTCGTGCAGGAAGCGGAGGGCCTCCCCGGCGCCCAGCTCCTGCGCCCGGGCCTGGAAGGCCCGGATGTCCTTGGGCAGGCAGGCGCCGCCGAAGCCGAGCCCGGCCTGGAGGAACCGGTTGCCGATCCGGGGGTCGAAGCCGATCGCCCGGGCGAGGTGGGTCACGTCGCCGCCGGACGCCTCGCAGACCTCGGCCATCGCGTTGATGAAGGAGATCTTGGTGGCGAGGAAGGCGTTAGCGGCGACCTTCACCAGTTCGGCGGTGGCGAAGTCGGTGACGACCAACGGCACCTCGCGGTCCTCGGTCGCGGCCAGGTCGAAGACGCCCTTGTGGGCGGCGTAGAGCATGCCGTTGGCCCACTCGCTCTTGACGCCCACCACGATCCGGTTCGGCCGCAGCACGTCGTCGACGGCGAAGCCCTCCTGGAGGAACTCGGGGCTCCACGCCACCTCGACGCCGAGGTCGGTCGGTGTGTGTTTGCTCACGAGCTGCTCGACCCACTCGGCCGTGCCGACCGGCACGGTCGACTTGCCGACGATCAGCGCCTTGCGGGTGAGGTGCTGGGCCAGGCTGGTGACGGCGGCCTCGACGTACGACAGGTCGGCGCCCATGCCGTCGGCGCGCTGGGGGGTGCCCACGCAGATGAAGTGCACGTCGCCGAAGTCGGCGGTCTCGGCCATGTCGGTGCTGAACCGCAGCCGCCCGGCCGCGAGGTTGCGCTTGAGCAGCTCGTCGAGGCCCGGCTCGTGGATCGGCACCTCGCCCGCGTTGAGCATGGCGATCTTGTCGGCGTCGACGTCGAAGCCGAGGACCTCGTACCCCAGTTCCGCGTAACAGATGGCGTACGTCGCGCCGAGGTAGCCGGTGCCGAGGAAGGTCACCCGGGGACGGGCGGCGCCCGACGGGGGCGTCACCGCGCCGATCGGAGGCATCGGCTGGCTGTTCGGGTACGGGATTGTCACGCCTGTCTTCTCCGCTCGCACTGGCGTCGCTCGTAGCGTCGCATCCTGCTGCGGCGCCTGCCAGGGCACCGGAGGTGGTTAGGGTATTCGTCCTGTCTTGTCATGGTCGCCGGCAGGTCGGAGGTGTGGAAGACCCCAGAACCTACGCGGCGGTAACATCGCCCGAACCGTGGTCGCTATCCTTCAGTCTGCGCTGTCCGCGGCCGTGTGACGCTACAGACTGCGCATGATAGCCGTGAAGGGGAGGGGCCGACATGGCCGCAGAGCAATCGTTCGACGTCTACCGGCTTACCGACGAGCACCAGGCGGTCCGGGAAGCCGTCCGTGACGTCTGTGCGGCCAAGGTGGCTCCGCACGCCGCCGAGGCCGACGAGACAGGCGAGTTCCCGAAGGCGTCGTACGACGCGCTGCGGGCGGCCGACTTCCACGCACCGCACATCCCGGTCGAGTACGGCGGCGCCGGAGCGGACGCCCTGGCGACGGCCATCGTGATCGAGGAGGTGGCCCGCGCCTGCGGCTCGTCCTCGCTCATCCCGGCGGTCAACAAGCTCGGCACCATGCCGCTGATCCTGGCCGGGTCCGAGGAGCTCAAGCGGAAGTACCTGACCCAGGTCGCGTCCGGCGACGCGATGTTCTCGTACTGCCTGTCCGAGCCGGAGGCCGGCAGCGACGCCGCCTCGATGACCACCCGGGCGGTCCGCGACGGCGACCACTGGGTGCTCAACGGCGTGAAGCGGTGGATCACCAACGCCGGGGTGTCCGAGTTCTACACGGTCTTCGCCGTCACCGACCCGTCCGCCCGGTCCCGGGGCATCTCGGCCTTCGTCGTCGAGAAGTCGGACTCCGGTGTCAGCTTCGGCGCGCCCGAGAAGAAGCTCGGCATCAAGGGCTCGCCGACCCGCGAGGTCTACCTGGACAACGTCCGCATCCCGGCCGACCGCATGATCGGCGCGGAGGGCACCGGCTTCGCCACCGCCATGAAGACCCTGGACCACACCCGGGTCACCATCGCCGCCCAGGCCGTCGGCATCGCCCAGGGCGCGCTCGACTACGCCCTGGGGTACGTCAAGGAGCGCAAGCAGTTCGGCAAGCCGGTCGCCGACTTCCAGGGCATCCAGTTCATGATCGCCGACATGGGCATGAAGCTGGAGGCGGCGCGGCAGCTGACGTACACCGCGGCCGGCAAGTCCGAGCGCGGCGACGCCGACCTGACCTACTTCGGCGCGGCGGCCAAGTGCTTCGCCTCCGACGCCGCCATGGAGATCACCACCGACGCCGTCCAGCTGCTGGGCGGGTACGGCTACACCCGGGACTACCCGGTCGAGCGGATGATGCGCGACGCGAAGATCACCCAGATCTACGAGGGCACCAACCAGGTGCAGCGCATCGTGATGGCCCGCCAGCTGCTCAAGGGCTGACGGTCGGGGGCGGGCCGGTCGTCCCGGCCCGCCCGCGGTCAGCGTTCGGTGGTCGTGTCGTCCGGCCGGCTCGTGCCGCGTGGCGGCGCCGACCACGGCGACTCACCGCCCGTCCGGCGGGGCAGCGGCTCCGTCGGAGTGGGGTCGGGGTAGCCGAGCGTCACCGGCGCCGTGTCCCGCTCGGCCTGCGTCGGCCAGTCGCTGAGGGTGAAGTCCGTCTGCTGCGGACCGTCGGCCGGGGTCAGCTCCGCCCCGGCCTCCGGCCGTGGCCACTGCCGCCAGCGCTGCCCGCTGAAGGCGGCCATCATCAGCAGCAGGCCGATGAGGAAGAGGGTTCCGTTCTCCACCGGCAGCCGCAGCGGGAGCGGGTCGCCGAGGACCTTCCATCCGTCGGGGATGCGGTCGCGCACGGTGAACGGCGCGACGAACGTCCCCACGTACGGAGCGGCGAGCAGCAGCCCGGCGACCAGCGGGCCGACCGGCGAGACGCGCAGGGTGCCGAGCAGCCCGAGCAGGACGCCACCCACCGCGAGCCAGACGGCCGGCTCGATGAGGTTGGCCGAGTTGAAACTACCGATCTCCACCCAGCGGGCGACGGTGCGGGCCGAACCGTCCTGCCCGAGGGCGACCAGGACCCAGGTGACGGGGGCCACCACCAACCCGGCGAGGAAGCTCCAGAGATGTCGCATCCGCGCACCGTACCGTTTCCGTCATGACCGAGCACCCCTCCACCACGCCACCAGGGAAGCCCACCTCGTACTCCCGGGTCACGCTGAGCCGGATCATGACCGCCGTCGACGTGAACCTCTACGGCACCGTGCACGGCGGCGTGCTGATGAAGTTCGTGGACGACGTGGCGGGGGCCGCCGCGGCCCGGCACAGCGGCGGGACGGCGGTGACCGCGGCCATCGACGAGATCGTCTTCTCCGAGGCGGTGCGGGTGGGTGACCTCGTGCACGCCTACGCCCAGGTCAACTGGACCGGGCAGACCTCGATGGAGATCGGGGTGCGGGTCACCGCCGAGCGGTGGGACTCGGCCGAGGACCAGCCGGTCCGGGTCGCCACGGCGTACCTGGTGTTCGTCGGTGTCGACGTCGGCGGCACGCCGCGCATGGTCCCGCCGGTGCTGCCGGAGACCGCCGAGGACGAGCGGCGCTTCCGGGAGGCGGAGATCCGCCGCGCCCACCGGCTGGCCCGCCGCCGGGCGATCCAGGCGCACCGCGCCGGCTGACGCGGGCCCTCCGCGCCTCCCACACAGAGTGGCCGGAGGGCATGTGGGTTCCGCACGTGCGCCGGTGGGCGCCGGGTGCGGAGAATGGCGCTGCGAGGTAGGGCAAGATGGCGCCACGGCCCATGCACAGCGTCGTGCCGGGGCCCGAGGGAGGGTGGAGCAGTGGGTGACGTGCTGTGGACGCCGCCGGCGGACGTCCGTGAGCGGTCCCGGATCGGGAACTACCTGCGCTGGCTGCGCGAGCACCGGGGGCTCGACTTCGCCGACTACGACGAGCTGTGGCAGTGGTCGGTCACCGACCTGGACGCCTTCTGGCGGTCGATCTGGGATCACTTCGAGGTGGTGGCACACACCCCGCCGGCGGCCACGCTCGCCGACCGGGGCATGCCCGGCGCCCGCTGGTTCCCCGGCGCCACCCTCAACTACGCCGAGAACGTGCTGCGCATGCCCGGCCGCGCGGACGACGACCCGGTGGTGATCGCGCACGGGCAGACCCGGCCGCCGGTCACCCTCACCGCCGCCGGGCTGCGGGAGCAGGTCCGCCGGGTCGCGGCCGGGCTGCGCCGGCTCGGCGTCGGCACCGGCGACCGGGTGGCCGCGTACGCGCCGAACATCCCCGAGACGTACGTGCTGCTGCTGGCCACGGCCAGCCTCGGCGCCATCTTCTCCTCGTGCGCGCCCGAGTTCGGCACCCGCAGCGTCACCGACCGCTGGCAGCAGATCGAGCCGAAGGTCCTGGTCGCCGTGGACGGCTACCGCTACGGCGACAAGCCGGTGGACCGGCGCGCCGAGGTGGCCGCGATCCGGGCCGCGCTGCCGTCCCTGCGACACACCGTCGGCATCGCGTACCTGGACCCGGCCGGGGCTGACGGCCATAATTCGGCCTCCGCGCCGCTAGGCGGCGCTCCGGACCGAATGAGGGCCGCGCCCGAGGGCGTGATCGCCTGGGCCGACCTGGCCGCGGAGACCGACGAGCCGCTGACCTTCACGCCGGTGCCGTTCGACCACCCGCTCTACGTGCTCTACTCCTCCGGCACCACCGGCCTGCCCAAGCCGATCGTGCACGGCCACGGGGGCATCCTGCTCGAGCACCTGAAGATGCTCGCCCTGCACCACGACCTCGGCCCGGCCGACCGGTTCTTCTGGTTCACCACGACCGGCTGGATGATGTGGAACTTCCTGGTGTCCGGGCCGGCGGTGGGCGCGGCCATCGTGCTCTTCGACGGCAACCCGGGCCACCCGGACCTCGGGGCGCTGTGGCGGCTCGCGGCGGACACCGGCACCACGTACTTCGGCACCTCCGCCCCGTTCCTGCTGGCCTGTCGCAAGGCCGGTCTGGCCCCGAAGGAGATCGCCGACCTGTCCGCGCTGCGCGGCCTCGGCTCGACCGGCGCGCCGCTGCCCGCCGAGGGCTTCACCTGGGTGTACGAGAACGTCGGCGACCACCTCCAGCTCCAGTCGCTCTCCGGCGGAACCGACGTCTGCACCGGCTTCGTCGGCGGCGTGCCGCTGCTGCCGGTGTACGCGGGCGAGATCGCCTGCCGGGCGCTCGGGGCGAAGGTGGAGGCCCGCTCGGCCGACGGCACGCCGGTCATCGGTGAGCTGGGGGAGCTGGTCATCACCGAGCCGATGCCGAGCATGCCGGTCGGCTTCTGGAACGACCCGGACGGCGGCCGCTACCGCGAGGCGTACTTCGACGTCTACCCGGGCGTGTGGCGGCACGGTGACTGGATCACCATCAACGAGCGCGGCGGCTGCGTGATCACCGGCCGCTCCGACGCGACCCTCAACCGCGGCGGGGTCCGCCTCGGCACCGCGGAGTTCTACTCGGTGGTGGAGGGGCTGGACGAGGTCGTCGACTCCGTGGTCGTCCACCTGGAGGACGACGAGGGCGGCGCCGGCGAGCTGCTGCTCTTCGTGGTGCTCGCGGAGGGGCTCGACCTGGACGACGACCTGCGGAAGAAGATCTGCCGCGAGCTGCGTACGGCCCTGTCGCCCCGGCACGTGCCCGACGAGATCCACCAGGTCCGGGCCGTCCCGCGCACCCTCTCGGCGAAGAAGCTGGAGGTGCCGGTCAAGAAGATCCTCACCGGCACCCCGGTCGACAGCGCCGCGGCGAAGGGCGCCCTGGCCAACCCGGAATCCCTGACCGCGTTCGCCACGCTGGCAACCCAACGCCACGCCTCCCACGACCAGTCCACCCCAGCCTGACCCCCCGCCCCACCCCAGCCGTCGATCTTGCACTTTCTGCCCCCGCACAACGGGCAATGCGCCCGAAGCGGGGGCTACAAGTGCAAGATCGACGCGGGTGGGGGTGGGTCAGGGCAGGGTTTGCGTCACGCGCTCGGACGTCGCCCGGGAGGGTAGGCGCGTCGGGTCCGGGTTGGCGCAGAGCACCGTCGACGCATGGGCGGTCAGGGGGGCCAGGAGCCAGTCGACCGGATCGGGCAGCGCGTCCACGTCGATCAGGACGCGGGCGTCGGGGCTGATGCCCAGGTCCTCCGCCCGGGCCGCCGCGCGGGCCAGCAGGTCCGCGTCGTCCGGCCCCGGTCCGGCGTACGGGGTGAAGTGGTCGCCGTGCACGCGTACCTCCGACACGAAGTCGGCGAAGCCCGGCGGGACCTGCCGCATCGGCAGGGCGAACGGGTCCAGGGCGAGGACGTAGCGGTCGCCGGCCGACCACGCGTCCGCCTCGGCCAGCCGGCCGACGGCGACGAAGAGGACGTCCACGTCGCCCGGATCCTCGGCCACGGTCAGGCCGGCCGACCAGGCGCCCAGCAGGACGGCGGCGGTCTGCCAGTGCGGCGGGAGCAGCACCCTGGCCGTGTCGCCGGGCCCGAGGCCCAGCCCGTCGACGAGCAGGTTCGCCGTCTTCGCCACCCAGTTCGCGCAGGTCGCGCCGGAGAGTTCGGTCCGTTCGCCGGTCGCGTCGTCGTACCAGGTCAGCAGCGGGCGGGTCGGGTCGGGCGCGGTCGCGGCGGCGAAGACCCGGGCAATGTTGTCGGCCATCGGCGCGAACGATACGCCCCCGCCGGCCGTAGAAGAGGGCGACGACAGGAGAGTGCCGGCCGCTGCCGCCGTGCCGCTACCCGACAGTCTTCAGGTCGGCGTACCGTCGGGTCGCAGTCACCGCCCACCCGGGGGCCGGGCGTAGGCTTGCCCCCGGAGTGTTGTTCCCCACAGACCCGACAGCTTCAAGGAGTCGCCCCGTGACCGCCGGTCGACCGCCCCGCGTGCTCATCGACGCCACGAGTGTCCCCGCCGACCGCGGCGGCGTCGGTAGATACGTCGACGGCCTGCTCGGTGCGCTCGGCAAGGTGTGCGGGTCGGGCGTGGACCTGGCCGTCGTCAGTCTCCGCACCGATCTCGAGCGCTACACCCGCATGCTGCCCGGCGCGGAGATCATCCCGGCGCCCGCCGCCGTCGCGCACCGGCCCGCCCGGCTCGCCTGGGAGCAGACCGGCCTGCCGCTGCTCGCCCAGCAGGTCGGCGCGCAGGTGCTGCACTCGCCCTTCTACACCTGCCCGCTGCGCGCCGGTTGTCCGGTCACGGTGACCGTGCACGACGCGACCTTCTTCACCGAGCCGGAGCACTACGACAAGTCCCGCCGCACCTTCTTCCGCAGCGCGATCAAGACGTCGCTGCGCCGCGCCGACCGGGTGATCGTGCCGAGCAAGGCCACCCGGGACGAGCTGATCCGGCTGCTGGACGCCGACCCGACCCGCATCGACGTCGCGTACCACGGCGTGGACCACGCCGCGTTCCACGCGCCGGGCGAGGAGGAGAAGGCCCGGGTCCGGGCCCGGCTGGGGCTCGGCAGCCAGAGCTACGTCGCCTTCCTCGGCGCGAAGGAGCCCCGCAAGAACGTCCCCAACCTGATCCGGGGCTGGGCCCGCGCCGTCGCCGACCGGGAGAGCCCGCCCGCCCTGGTGATCGCCGGCGGTCAGGGCCACGACGACGACATCGACCGCGCGGTGGCCGAGGTGCCGTCGCACCTGCGGCTGCTGCGCCCCGGCTACCTGCGGTACGCCGATTTGCCGGGCTTCCTCGGCGGGGCGCTCGTCGCGGCCTACCCGTCGTACGGCGAGGGCTTCGGCCTGCCGATCCTGGAGGCGATGGCGTGCGCCGCGCCGGTGCTCACCACCCCCCGGCTCTCGCTGCCGGAGGTCGGTGGTGACGCGGTCGCGTACACCAGCGAGGCACCGGACCAGATCGCGACCGACCTGGCCGCGCTGCTGGACGACGAGCAGCGCCGGCTGGCGCTCGCGAAGGCCGGCTTCGACCGGGCCAAGGAGTTCACCTGGGAGTCCAGCGCCGAGGTGCACATCGCGGCCTGGTCCCGGGCCCGGGCGTGAGCGCGGCCCCCGCAGGGGTGACCGCCCGGCCCGCGGTTGCGGGGTCGGGCATGATGTCCGGGTGATTTACGCCGTCATCCCGGCGGGAGGCAGCGGCACCAGACTGTGGCCGCTGTCCCGCGCCGGGCACCCGAAGTTCCTCCACCCGCTCACCGGCACCGCCGCGTCGCTGCTCCAGGCGACCGTGGACCGGCTCGGCCCGCTGACCACGCCGGAGCGCACGCTCGTGGTGACGGGGGCGGCGCACGTCACCGCGGTGGCGCGTCAGCTGTCCGTGCTGCCGGAGGAGAACATCCTGGTGGAGCCGTCGCCGCGGGACTCGTGCGCGGCGATCGCCCTGGCGGCCGCGGTGATCGCGCGGCGGGAGCCGACGGCGGTGATGGGGTCGTTCGCGGCCGACCACCTGATCGGCGACCCGGAGCGGTGGCGGGAGACCGTCCGCCAGGCGGTCCGGGGTGCCGAGCAGGGCCTGCTGATGACGGTGGGAATCACCCCTACCCGGGCCGAGACGGGCTACGGCTACCTGGAGACCGGGGAGCCGGCCGGTGACGGGCCGCTGCGGCCGGTGGCCGAGTTCAAGGAGAAGCCGAGCGCCGACGTGGCCGAGGCGTACCTGCGGTCCGGGCGGCACCTCTGGAACGCCAGCATGTTCGTCTGGCGGGTCGACGTCTTCCTCGCCGAGCTGGCCCGCCAGCAGCCGGCGCTGCACGCGGGCATCGTCGCGATCGCCGGGGCGTGGGGCACCGAGGACCAGGACGACGTGCTCGGCACGGTCTGGCCGACGCTGCCGAAGATCTCGGTGGACTACGCGGTGATGGAGGGCGCGGCGACGGCCGGCAAGGTGGCGACCGTGCCCGGCGACTTCGGGTGGAACGATGTCGGCGACTTCCACACGCTCGGCGAGGTGCTGCCGGCGGACCAGGACGGCAACGTCGTGCTCGGCGGTGACGCGAAGCCGGGTGTGCTCCTGCGGGACAGCGCGAACCTGGTGGTCGTCCCGTACTCCGGCCGCCTCGTCGCCACCGTCGGCGTGCGCGACCTGATCGTGGTCGACACCCCGGACGCGCTGCTGGTGTGCCCGCGCGACCGGGCCCAGGACGTCAAGAAGATCGTCGACGAGCTCAAGGAACGGGGCGAAGAGGGGCTCGTCTGAGCGCCGCCAGCGCCGGCGCGATCAACTGGGTGGTCCCGCCGGCCAGCGGCTCCGGCAGCCGGTCCGGCGGGAACCAGCCCAGTTCCTCGGACTCCTCGCTGACCCGGGCCTGGGCGCCGGGCGGCGCGAGGACGGCGAAGCGTACGTCGTGGTGGAACGAGCCGCCCTGGCAGCCGACCGGGTGGATGTCCACGTCGATCGGCACCGGGTCGATCCGCAGGCCGGCCAGTCCGGACTCCTCGGTCGCCTCGCGCAGGGCGGCGGCGGCCAGCGTCCGGTCGCCGGGCTCGCAGTGCCCCCCGAGCTGCACCCACCGGTGGAACTTGCCATGCAGGCAGAGCAGCACCCGCTCGCCGGTGGCGTCCAGCACGAGCGCGCTCGCCGTGACGTGCCCGGCCCGGTGCTCCCGGGTCATCGCGACGGGCCCGGCGGCCAGCAGGTCGAGGGTGCGGTCGCGGGCCTCCGCGGCGGCGGCCGAGGTGGGCGTCCACCCCCGCAGGACGGCCACGGCGTCGGCGTGCAGCTCACCGTCGGTAAGGGACGCTTCCACCACGTCAGGGGTCGACAAGGGGCCCGTCCTCTCCTCCGCGCGCACCTGGACACCCTACGTGCGCGGTCTTCGTACGCTGGCCCGGTGACGTTGCGACTCCTGGAATTCGTGGTGGCCGGTAACGAGGCCAGCGACCTGCTCCCCGTGCACTCCGCGGCCCTGCTGCGGGCGCACGGCGCCCGGCGCGGCTTCTGGACCGTCCTCGACGAGGGGCCGGTCGAGCACTGCCTCGCCCTGCTCCTCGAACTCCACGACGGCACCTGGACCGCGCATCACGTGGCCGTCGACGCCGGGCCCGAGAACGGCCGCACCGAGGACGGCGAGGCCCTCGCCCACCACGACGGCTGGGTGTACGTCTTCGGGTCGCACTTCGGTTCCAAAGCCGGCCCGCTGCGGCCGCGCCGGGCGTTCGTCGCCCGGTTCCGGGAAGACGACGCGGTGGGTGGCCGGCTGCCGGTGCAGGTGGTGCGCAACCGCTTCCGGATCCACCGGGCGGTCAACGACGCCCTGCTCAAGGCGCCGTTCACCCCGCTCCCGCCCGGCGAGCGGGTCCGGTCCCGGTTCATCGGCGAGACCGTGGCGCGGGGCGCCGCCCGGTCCAAGGGCTGGGTCGACCGGCTGGTCCCCGACGACCTGCCGCTGAACGTCGAGGCCGTCGCGTTCACCCCCGCCGGCACGGCGCTGCTCGGGCTGCGGTTCCCGGTCACCGCCGCCGGCGAGCCGATCCTCGTCGAGCTGGCCGGGGTGCCGGCCATGTTCGACGGCCCACCGGTCTGGCCGGAGGCGCTGGGCGCGTACGTCGTCACCGGGGTGACCCCGCCCGGCGCGCTGACCGGCTTCCGGGCGGTAGCGCCCACCGCGGACGGCGGGTACGCGGCGGTGATCGGTTCGATCGACGCGCTCGGCAAGGGATCGGTGCTGCTCGAAGACCACCCGGCCGGCGGTGACGTCACCTCCCGGCACGTCCGCTTCCGGCTGCCCGCCGAGGGTCACCTGGCCGCCGCCGAACTGGTCGCGGACCTCGCCCCGTTCCACCACGTGGAGGGGCTCGCGGAGCTGGACGGGAACTGCTTCTACGTCACCGACGAGGACCACCGGGTCGCCCTCTGGACGACCTGACCGGGCGGCGTCCGCCCTGCGAACGGCGACCGCGTGGCACCTCTGCGGACGCGCGGCCCGCAGACCCTCGTGGTGCCACCCGGTCGCCGATCGGTCCCCCGACCCCGGGATGCCCGGCCGCGCCGTCGTGCGGCGGTGGTTCCCGAGCAGTGGAAGCATGCCCAACGCGCCGGGGAGGCGTCGAGGATTTTCAGCTCAGACTTAAAGGTGGTGATAACTGTCGCCCAGGTAGAGTGCGAGAGGCCGTCGGTGCCCCCTCCGCCGCCGGCACGGGAGCGCCCATGTTGAGGATTTACTTCACCGGAGAGGACATTCTCCGCACCCGGGTGGCGCCGGCACCGGACCCGCTCTGGGAACTGGTCCTGAGCCTGCACCTGCTGCAGGGCCGCAGCCGCGACCCGCTGATGTCGACCTGGCGGCGCAGCGTGGCCCGATGGCTCAGCCAGGACAACGCCTCCGACCAGTTGCGGCTGCTCTTCGCCCTCAACCCGCCGCGCGGCTACTTCCCCGACTTCCTGACCCCCTACGAGAGCATGTCGGGTTTCGACGCCGGGCTCGACGCCGTCCGCAGCACACCCGTGCCCATGCTCCGGCGGGACGTCGGCCTGCTCGCCGGGGCCAACCCCCTGCCGTCCTCGGCGTCCGCGCTGGCCCGGGGCGAGACCGAGGTGCTCGCGCACCTGACCCGGTCCATGGAGCAGTACCGCGACCTGGCGATCAGCCCGTACTGGCCGCGGATCCAGGCCGCCGTGGAGGCCGACCGGAACCGGCGGGCGCGGGCCCTGCTCGACGGTGGTGTGGAGGGGCTGCTCGCCAGCCTGCGCCCCGCGATGCGGTGGGACTCCGGGGTGCTGGAGGTGCGCGACTACCCGGACAGCCGGGAACTGCACCTCGACGGTCGGGGCCTGCTGCTGGTGCCGTCGTTCTTCTGCGCCCGGACCCCGGTGGCGCTGCTCGACCCGGCGCTGCCCCCGGTGCTGGTCTATCCGGTGGACCGGCTGGGTGGGCTGGCGCCCGCCGCCGGTGGGGACGGCGTGCCGGCCGCCGGGCGGGAGGCCCTCGCCGCGCTGCTCGGTCGCACCCGGGCCGCGGTGCTCGAGGCGAGCACCGACGGCTGCACCACCGGGGAGGTGGCCCGCCGTCTGGACATCTCGGCCGCCGCCGCGAGCCAGCACGCGACCGTGCTCCGCAACGCCGGCCTCCTGGTGAGCCACCGCGACCGCAACACCGTCCTGCACACCATCACCCCGCTGGGCCGCGCAGTCCTGAACGCCTGACCGGCGCCACCCCTCCCGCCCCCGGCCCCCTGCCCTCCCGCCGCGATCTTGCACTTTCGGCCCCCAACTTGTCCCTTGTGGGCGGTTCTGTCGGGGCAGGAAGTGCAAGATCGGCGGGAGGGGGGAGCGGGGAGCGGGGAGCGGGGAGCGGGGAGTGGGGAGTGGGGAGCGGGGGTTACAGGGCTAGGAGTGCTGCTGCGGGGGTGCCGGGTGGGGGTGGGAGGAGGGTCGACTGCAGGCCCTCGGCGGCCAGGGCGGCACGGAGGCGGTGCAGGTCCGCTCCGAACCGCACCAGGCCGAACGGGTCGACCGGGGTCGCCGGGGAGCCCAGCACCAGTGTCGTCGCCCCGGCCGGCCAGTCGGGCACGGTCGCGACGAGCCGTTCGCGTACCTCCGGGTCGGTGACGTGGGTGAAGACCGTGCCGGGCGCGACCGCGTCGGCCACCGCGGCGATCGCCCGGTCGACGGCGGCCAGGTCGGCCGGCGCGGTCGCCGTGCCGTCGGTGAGCCTGGCGGCGTCGGCCAGCCCGGCGGCCCGGGCCTCGGCGGTGCCCAGCGAGAACAGGTCGAGCGACGAGTCCCGGACCAGCGCCTTCGCGCCGATGCCGTCGTCCCCACGGGTGGTGGCCAGGTAGCCGCGGACCACCGCCACCGGCACCTGGTCACACTTGCCCTTGATCAGCTCGCCGGCGCCGGCCAGTTCGTCGACCACGGCCATCTCGGTGAGTTCGAGCTCGTTGCCGTACGGGTCGACCTCGCCCCGATGGTCCCGGATGGCGTCCATCCCGGCCACGCCGAGCGCCACGTCGGTGAGCCCGTTGCGCCAGGGCCGCCCCATCGTGTCGCTGATGATGACCGCGACGTCCAGGCCGTACCGCTCGCGGAGCGCGGCGCGCAGCGCCCGGGCCGACGCGTCCGGATCGACCGGCAGCAGCACCAGGCGGGTCTTGTCCACGTTGGAGGCGTCGATGCCGGCCGAGGCCATCACGAAGCCGTGGTGGGTCTGCACGATCCGCGTCGCGCCCCGGGTGGCGACCACCCGCGCGGTCTCCGCGGCTAGGACCTCCGCGCGGGCGGCGAGCCGCTCCGGCCCGTCCGCCGGTACGTCGACGAGCCGCCCCTCCGCCTTGGAGACGATCTTGCTGGTCACCACCAGCACGTCCCCGTCGCGCAGCCAGGGCGCGGCGGCCGTGATCATGGCGGCGAGGTCGTCGCCCTCGGACACGTGGCCGATGCCGAGCACCGGCAGGATCTCCAGCCTCACGTCAACTCCACCGCGGCGCGGACCATGGCCGTCGTCGCCGCCTCGTCGGTCATCCGCAGCGGCACCGCGCGGACCGTCACACCCGGCACCGTCGTCTCCGCGTCCTCCGGCGCGACCAGCCACCCGTCGAGCAGGCCGCCGTCCGGGCGCCCGCCGTAGAGCCCGCCGACGCCGGCCGCGTTGCACTCGACGCCGAGGACGGCCAGGCACCGGTCGGCCATCCCGCGGACCGGGGCGGCGCCGATGATCGGCGACACGCCCACCACCGGGGCGGGGCCGTCGGTGACCGCTTCCCGTAGCCCGGGCACGGCCAGGATCGGCGCGATGCTCACCACCGGGTTGCTGGGCGCGATCAGCACCACGTCGGCGCCGGCGATCGCCTCGGTCACCCCGGGAGCCGGCTTCGCGGTCTCCGCACCGACGAAGACGAACCGGTGGGTGGGCAGGTCCGCCCGGTACCGGATCCACCACTCCTGGAAGTGGATAGCCCGCTGGCCGCCGTCCACGTCGACGACGACGTGGGTCTCCAGGCGGTCGTCGGTGGCCGGCAGCAGGCGTACGCCGGGCTCCCAGCGGCTGGCCAGCGCCTCGGTGACCTGGTGCAGCGGGTACCCACCGTTGATCATGGTGGTGCGGACCAGGTGCGTGGCGACGTCCTTGTCGCCGAGACCGAACCAGGTGGGCTCGGCCCCGTACGCGGCCAGCTCCTCCTTCACCGTCCAGCTCTCGCCGACGCGGCCCCAGCCACGCTCCGGGTCGGCCCCGCCGCCCAGCGTGTACATGACGCTGTCCAGGTCGGGGCAGACCTTGAGCCCGTGCAGATAGAGGTCGTCGCCCACGTTCACCACGGCGGTCACCTCGGCGCCGATCTCCCGGGCGTACGCCCGGACGCCGAGCAGGAACCGGGCGCCGCCGATGCCGCCGGTCAGAACCACGATGCGCATGTCGACCATCCTCGCGTACGCGCCGCCTCCGGGGCCGCGTCCACCCGGGAGACTAGGCTCACGTCGGCATCTGTCCGCTTCCGCCCTGAAGGGGGACTTCGTGAGCAGCCCCGTCGAGCCGGCGTCCACCGATCCGACGCCGGCCAGCCAGCTGACCCGGCCGCTGCGTGAACCGGCCGCGTTCGTGCTCATCGGCGCGAACGCGGTCTTCCTGTTCGTCGGCCTGATCCGGCTGCTGACGCCGACCGGGTACGGCACCTTCACCGGGCGCGCGGGCAGCGCGTTCTTCGCCTTCGCCGGGATCGAGGCGGTGGTCCTGCCCCTGCTGGCGGTGCTGCTCGCCACGCACCTGCGGCCGGTCCTGCCGAAGGCGAAACTGATCACCCAGGTGGCCGTCGGCGAGTACGCGGTCAGCGCCGCCCTCGGCGGGCTGACCTTCCTGATCTGGTCGTTCGGTCGCCTCGCCGAGGGTGAGGTGACGGACGCCTTCCTCGGCGTGCTCACCCGGCTGGCCGGGCTGGCGCTCCTCCTGGCCGCCGGCTACGTCGTGTACAAGGTCTGGCGCACCCTCTACCACGTGCCGAAGCCCAAGCCGCAGCCCGGCGTCTACGGCACCCCCCAGCCCGGCTGGCCCGGCCATCCCGGCGGCCACCCCGGTCAGCCAGGCCACCCCGGTCAGCCAGGCCACCCCGGTCAGCCCGGCGGCCACCCCGGCTGGCCCGGTGCCGGCCAGTCCGGCGGCTGGGCGGCCCCGACGCAGTACGGCGCCCCGTACGGCCAGCCGACCCCGCCGTTCCCGGCCGCCCCGCACGCGGCCCCGCCGGCGAACCCGGCGCCTCACTCGGCCCCGCCGGCCGCCCCCGCTCCGCACCCCGCCCCGCCGGCCGCCCCGCCGTTCGGGCAGCCGCCCTCGGCCGACCCCACCCAGACGATCCCCCGCCAGGCGGCCGAGCCCCCGACGCCGCCGTACGACGAGTCCCACCGCACCCAACGCATCAACCCCTCCGACGAGTGA
Source organism: Micromonospora thermarum (assembly GCF_012034245.1). Taxonomy (GTDB): domain Bacteria; phylum Actinomycetota; class Actinomycetes; order Mycobacteriales; family Micromonosporaceae; genus Micromonospora; species Micromonospora thermarum. The sequence goes on from NZ_JAATEO010000032.1 coordinate 26,123, forward strand.
CCAGCCCGGCATTCGAGCGGTGATCAAGAGGTTTTCGTCCTGGTGCGCGTGCCATCGGGACGAAGACCTCTTGATCACGTGGGCGCGGGCGCGGTCGGCGCGGCCGGCAGCGGCGCGTGGGGTATCCCACCGCGCGGATCGGTTCGAGCGAGCCTCCGTGCCGAGCGCCTACGCTGAGCGGATGGTTGATCGCACGGAGCCGGGGCCGACCGACGCGAGCGTGCGGCGGGCAGTGCGCCGGGCCGCGTCCGGGCGGGCGCTCGACGCCGACGAGGCCACCGCGCTGCTCGGCGCGCGGGGTGACGCGCTGGACGAACTGCTGCGGGTCGCCGGCGCGATCCGCGACGCCGGGCTGCGCGAGGCGGGGCGGCCGGGCGTGGTCACGTACTCGAAGAAGGTCTTCATCCCGCTCACCCGGCTCTGCCGGGACCGGTGCCACTACTGCACCTTCGCCACGGTGCCGCACCGGCTCCCGGCGGCGTTCCTCGACCGCGACGAGGTCCTGGCGATCGCCCGGCAGGGTGCGGAGCTGGGCTGCAAGGAGGCGCTGTTCACCCTCGGCGACCGGCCGGAGGAGCGCTGGCCGGCGGCCCGGCGGTGGCTGGACGAGCGCGGCTACGACTCCACGCTCGACTACCTGCGCTCCTGCGCGGTGGCCGTGCTGGAGGAGACCGGCCTGCTGCCGCACCTCAACCCCGGCGTGCTGACCTGGTCGGAGCTGCAACGGCTCAAGCCGGTCGCGCCGAGCATGGGGATGATGCTGGAGACGACGGCCACCCGCCTGTGGGCCGAGCCGGGCGGCCCGCACTACGGCTCACCGGACAAGGAGCCGGCCGTCCGGCTGCGCGTGCTCGACGACGCCGGTCGGGTGAACGTGCCGTTCACCACCGGGCTGCTCATCGGCATCGGCGAGACGCCGGCCGAGCGGGTCGACGCGCTGTTCGCGATCCGCCGCGCGCACCGGGAGTACGGCCACCTCCAGGAGGTGATCGTGCAGAACTTCCGCGCCAAGCCGGACACCGCCATGCGCGGGATGCCGGACGCGGAGCTGCATGACCTCGCCGCCACCGTCGCGGTGGCCCGGGTGCTGCTCGGCCCGAAGGCCCGCATCCAGGCCCCGCCGAACCTCATCGCGGGCGAGTACGACCTGCTGCTGCGCGCCGGCATCGACGACTGGGGCGGGGTGTCCCCGTTGACCCCGGACCACGTGAACCCGGAGCGTCCCTGGCCGCAGATCGACGAGCTGGCCCGGCACACCGAGAAGGCCGGCTTCACCCTGCGGGAGCGGTTGACCATCTACCCGGAGTACGTCCGGGCCGGCGACCCGTGGCTCGACCCGCGCCTGCTGCCGCACGTCGACGCCCTGGCCGACCCGGCCACCGGTCTGGCGGTGGAGGAGGCCCGGCCGGTCGGCCGGCCGTGGCAGGAGCCGGACGAGACGTACGGCGGGCGGATCGACCTGCACGCCACCATCGACACGACCGGCCGGACGACGGACCGGCGCGGCGATTTCGACCAGGTCTACGGCGACTGGTCGGCGGTGGCCGGCAAGGTGAGCGCCGGCGCGACTGCCGGGTCCGGCGACCACGACCTGCGGGCCGGCCTCCGGCTCGCCGCCGCCGACCCGGCCGCACTGCTGGAGCCCCGGCACGCCGACGCGGCCCTGGCCCTGTTCGCCGCGGACGGTCCGGCGCTGGACGAGCTGTGCCGCACCGCCGACGACGTGCGCCGCGACACCGTTGGTGACGACGTGACGTACGTGGTCAACCGCAACATCAACTTCAGCAACGTCTGCTACGTCGGCTGCCGGTTCTGCGCCTTCGCCCAGCGGGAGCGCGACGCCGACGCGTATCGGCTCTCCGTCGACCAGGTCGCCGACCGGGCCGAGGAGGCCTGGGCGGCCGGGGCCAGCGAGGTCTGCCTCCAGGGCGGCATCGACCCGAAGCTGCCGGTGACGGTCTACGCCGACCTGGTGCGCGCGATCAAGGCGCGGGTGCCCGGCATGCACGTGCACGCGTTCTCCCCGATGGAGATCGTCACCGCCGCGGCGAAGGCGGGCGTGTCCGTCCGGGAGTGGCTGACCGGGCTGCGGGAGGCCGGGCTGGACACCATCCCCGGCACCGCCGCCGAGATCCTCGACGACGACGTGCGCTGGGTGCTCACCAAGGGCAAGCTGCCGGCCGCCGCCTGGGTCGACGTGGTCGGCACGGCCCACGAGCTGGGCATCCGGTCCAGCTCCACCATGATGTACGGGCACGTCGACCATCCCGCCCAGTGGCTCGCGCACTTCCGGGTCCTGGCCGGCGTGCAGGACCGTACCGGCGGGTTCACCGAGTTCGTGGCGCTGCCGTTCGTGCACACCAACGCCCCGATCTACCTCGCCGGCATTGCCCGCCCGGGGCCGACCTGGCGGGAGAACCGGGTGGTGCACGCGATGTCCCGCCTGCTCCTGCACGGGCGCATCGACAACATCCAGTGCTCGTGGGTCAAGTTGGGTGACGAGGGCACGGCCGAGATGCTGCGCAGCGGCTGCAACGACCTGGGCGGCACCCTGATGGAGGAGACGATCTCCCGGATGGCCGGTTCCGGCAACGGCTCGGCCCGTACGGAGGAGCAGTTGGTCGCCATCGCGGCGGCTGCCGGGCGACCGGCGCGCAAGCGGACCACCGCGTACGGTCACGTCTCTTCGTAGTTTCGAACCTTTCCCCGCCGCCGGCCGTACCAGAGCGTGCCGGCGGCGGTTACGGCGAGGACCGCCGCCGGCGACCCCCTCCGCGGGGCGGGCACCGCCGGCCGGGCCCCGCGTCCGTCACCGCGGGCGCACCCGCCCCCGCCGCCGGAAAGGTTGCCCATGCCCAGTGCTCAGCCTGATCAGCCGAAGCGGCCCTGGCCGCGACTGACCCGCCGGCAGACGTTGACCGCGGCCGCGAGCGCCACGCTCGGCGCCGCCGCGCTCACCGTGCCGGGTCTGTCCGCCGCGCAGAACGCTCCCGGTGCCGCGGCGAACGCGGACGACCCCATCGTCGTCCACCTGCGCGACGCCGCCACCGGCACGATGGACGTCTTCGTCGGCACGTCCCGTATCGAGGTACGCGACCGCGGCCTGGCGGACCGGCTGCGGCGCGCCGCACGGCGCTGAGCCGTACCCCGCGGCGTTGAGCCGTTCCACGGCCGTTCGGCACGTCCCGGCCCGGCGCGGGCTCTCGGCGCCCGGCCGTCCGCAACTTCCTTCCCCGCACAGTGAGGTTTGGTCCGCCATGTCTTCGCACCGCGAGGCACCGGAGATCGCCAAGGATCCGGTCGCCGACAGCTCCGACCTGTACGCGTTCGTCAGTCCCGACCGTCCGGACTCGGTGACGGTCATCGCGAACTACGTTCCGCTGCAACTGCCGTCCGGCGGCCCGAACTTCTTCGAGTTCGGCGACGACGTGCGGTACGAGATCAACATCGACAACGACGGTGACGGTCAGGCCGACGTCACCTACCGGTTCGAATTCACCACCGAGATCACGAATCCGAACAGCTTTCTCTACAACACCGGGCCGATCGATTCCCTGGACAGCCCGAACTGGAACCGCCGGCAGTTCTACAGCCTGACCCGCATCGCGGACGGCCGGGAGCACCGCCTCGCGCACAAGCTCCCGTGCCCGCCGTGCAACGTGGGACCGCTCTCCACCCCGAAGTACGCCGAGCTCGCGCGCCAGGCCACGTACACGCTCTCCACGGGGGAGCGGGTGTTCGCCGGGCAGCGGGCCGACGGGTTCTTCGTCGACCTCGGCGCCATCTTCGACCTGGGTACGCTGCGCCCGTTCCAGCAGCTCCACGTGGCCGGGAAGAAGATCTTCAAGGCCGAGGGGGATCCGGTCAACGCCACGGACCGGATGAACGTGCACAGCATCGCCCTCCAGATTCCCTGCACCAAGGTGCGCCGGCGCGCCAACCGGTACGGCGTCACCGACCGCGCCTCGGTCATCGGGGTGTGGACGGCGGCGTCCCGCCGGCAGGTCCGGGTGCTCGGCGACCGGGGCGCGGCGGACACCCCCGCCGGCCCCTTCACGCAGGTCTCCCGCCTCGGCAACCCGTTGTTCAACGAGGTGATCGTGCCGATGGCCCAGAAGGACGTCTGGAACTCGCTGCCGCCCACCGAGGACAAGCGGTTCGCGAAGTTCGTCGAGCGACCCGAGTTGGCGGCCCTGCTGCCGGCGCTGTACCCGGACGTCTTCCCGAACCTCGACCGGCTCAACAAGGCGAAGAAGGCCCGCGCCGACCTGGTGGCGATCCTGCTGACCGGCATCCCGGAGGGACTGATCGACGGCTTCACCAACAACACCGGCGAGATCCAGGCCGACATGCTGCGGCTGAACACGGCGATTCCGCCGAGCCGCAAGCCGGACCGCTTCGGTGTCCTGGGTGGCGACCTCGCCGGCTTCCCGAACGGCCGCCGGGTCACCGACGACGTGGTGAGCATCTCGCTGCGGGCCATCGCCGGCCTGACCGTGCCGCTGGTCGACCGGGCGTTCCAGCCGGACGCGGCGGCCGCGGCGGTGACGCCGGGGCTCAGCGCCGCCGACGTGACCGCCCCGTTCCTCGGGAACTTCCCCTACCTGGGTACGCCGTACGACGGCTTCAACAATCCGCCGGCCGACTCGGCCGCCTGAGCAGACCGGGAGCGCTGATGCACACGCACGAGCACGCGTACGGGCCGTCGGAGCGGGGGAGCGTCGTCCTCGACCTGGGCGGCGACACCGGAGTGCTGATCATCTACACCGGACAGGACCTGCGCGGCCGGGAGATCGAGGTCAGCCGGCAGGACGCGCCCCGCACGCACTCGGCGGTGCGGGAACGCCGGGTCCAGGACGGCACGTTCCACAGTGCTGTCTACCCGGATCTGCCGGCCGGTCGCTATACCGTCTGGTGGGACGAACGTACGCCCGCCGGCACGGTCGACGTCCTGGGTGGATCGATCGCCGAATTCCTCTGGCCGACCAGCGCTCCGCGGGCGGTGGGCTGACCCTCCGCCCCGTTCCGGCCGCTGCGCCCTGTCCACGATGTGGGCAGGGCGCTCGCGGCGTTCGACGGCTCGACGGGCGGCCGGCGCGCAGTCGCGTTAACCTGAGCCACACCAAGATCAACCATCCTGGGCGGAGGGCGGCCCACCGCGCCGGCGGGACGCCACGGGAGAAAACTCCGGCAACTCGCCGGAGAGGGCGTTACTCGGCCGGGGTCTGAATCGATAGGGCAGGTTGCGAGGCCGGGTGGTCGGATGGCCGTCCGGAGGGTGTCGGGAGGGCGACTCCATTATCAAGTTCGGCTTGACGGCGCACGCATTACACGCGTGTAATTTGAATGGGGTTGTTCGCACGGAACGCTACAAATCGGTACCGGACGGACAAGCACGCCTTTCGCGTGGGGGGTTGCAGCGGCGATGACGCCGGTGCGCGACAAGGAGGCAATTGATGGACGGCCAGCTTGAGGCGGCCGACCTGCTCGGAAACGCGCCGGAGTGGCAGGAGCGGGCGCTGTGCTCGCAGACCGACCCGGAGGCGTTCTTTCCCGAGAAGGGCGGCTCGACCCGCGAGGCGAAGCGGATCTGCTCGCGTTGCGAGGTCAAGACCGAGTGCCTCGAATACGCTCTCGGCCACGACGAGCGGTTCGGCATCTGGGGCGGCCTCTCCGAGCGTGAGCGCCGCAAGCTCAAGCGGCGCGCGGCCTGACGCAGCGACGGATCCGGGGCGGTGGGGGCCGCTCCGGATCCCGGTCCGCGCATCGACGGCCTCAGGCCAGCTCGTCCGGGTCGACGCCGAGCAGGTTCGCCACCTGCTCGATGATGACGTCGTGGACGAGGTCCGCGAGGTCCTCCCGGTCCATGGCCCGGAACTCCAGCGGCCGCCGGTAGAGCACGATCCGCGGGGGCACCTCCTGCCGGCCGGGTCGGCCGGGCAGCAGCCGGGCGAGCGGCACCTCGCCGTCCTCCAGCACGTCGGAGTCGTAGACGTTCAGCTCCGGGGGCACGTCCTCGACGGCGAACTCGACGCCCGCCAACTCCTTGGCGAACCGCCGTTCGAGGGTCTCCACGGTGTCCAGCACCAGGTCGTCGAAGATCTCCGCCTTCGTGCGTGCCAGCGGCACGGTAGCCGGTACCAGACGCCCGCGCAGGCCGCGTCCGTGCCGGTCGCGGCGGGTGCGCCGGCCGGAGCCGGGGCGACGGTGTTCCGGGCTTCCCATGACGCACAGGGTAGCCCCCTACCAGGGCCGGCCTGCGGCAGCGCCGTCCCGCAGGCGCGGCGGGACCCGGCCGGCCGAATTGTGATCACCAAGACGGGCGTGTCGTAACGCGAACCGGTGCGCCGGAGCCGGTAATGGAGATACCCTGCCGCCGTGAGGTCACCACGGCGCTGCTCCCGAAACGGCTGCCCCCGGCAAGCGGTCGCCACATTGACCTATGTCTACAACGAGTCCACCGCTGTGGTGGGCCCGCTGGCCGCCTTCGCCGAGCCGCACACGTACGACCTCTGCGAGCCGCACGCCCGGAGCCTGACCGCCCCGCGCGGCTGGGACGTGGTCCGGCACGAGGGCGAGTTCGAGCCGCCGCCGCCCACCACGGACGACCTGGTCGCCCTGGCCGAAGCGGTCCGCGAGGCCGCCCGGCCGGTCGCCCCCCGCCCCCCGGAGGACGACCACGACCCGGCCACGACCGCACCCCCAACCGGCCGCCGCGGCCACCTCCGGGTCATCCCCCCAACCCACTGACCCGCCCCCTCCCCCCTCCACCCTGCCCCCTGCGGACCCCCCGGGGATCTCCGCGTTGATCATGGGGTTGGCGGGTGGTTTGATCTCCAAATCGCCCGCTAACTCCATGATCAACGGGGGTGAGGCGGGGCGGGGCGGGCGGGTTCGGTCAGTGGCCCAGGAGGCGGTTGAACAGGGCGGCGCGGCGGGAGGGGCGGGCGGAGCGCAGCTCCGCCTGGTCGGCGCTGAACATGATCTTCAGGCCGGCGTTCACCGCCAGCCAGCGGAGGGGTTCCGGTTCCCAGTTCGGGGAGCGGTGGTTGACCCAGGGGAGCCGGGTCAGGTCGGTGGCCTCGCCCCGGATCAGGTCCGCGAGGCTGCGGCCGGCCAGGTTGCTGGTGCCGACGCCGTCGCCGACGTAGCCGCCGGCCCAGGCCAGCCCGCTGGCCCGGTCCAGGCCGACCGACGCCGCCCAGTCGCGGGCCACCCCCAGGGGTCCGCCCCACGTGTGGGTCACCGGCACGTCCGGGCCGAGCACCGGGAACAGCTCCGAGAGGGTACGCCGCAGCGCCGCGAAGACCTGCGGCTCCCGGTCGTACACGGGGTGGACGCGGGAACCGAAGTGGTACGGCGCGCCCCGCCCGCCGAACGCCAGCCGCCCGTCGCCGGTGCGCTGCCCGTAGATGATCACGTGGCGGTGGTCGGAGAACGTCTCCCGCTCGGCGAGCCCGATCTCGGCCCACGTCGACGCGGGCAGCGGCTCGGTGGCGATCATCAGCGAGTACACCGGCGCAACCGCGCGCCGCTGGCCGGGCAGCCGTGGCGTGTACCCCTCGGTCGCGCGCACCACCACCGGCGCCCGTACCGTCCCGGCCGGGGTCACCGCGGCGCCGGGCCGGATGGCGGTGACCGGTGTGCGCTCGTGGATGGTCACCCCGCGACGTTCGACCGCCCGGGCGAGCCCGCGTACCAGGCGGGCCGGATGCACGGCGGCGCAGTGCGGCGTGTACGTCCCACCGCGTACCCCCTCGGCGGCGCAGCGGGCGGCGGCCTCAGCGGCGTCGAGCAGCGCCAGGTCACCGTCGTCGAGCCCGTACTCCCGGGCCTCCGCGACGGCCGCGCGCGCCCGGTCCAGTTGCGGCCCGCTGCGGGCGAGCACGACCGTCCCGCCGTACGCCCAGTCGCAGTCGATGCCCTCGGCCGCGACGACCCGGCCGACCTCGGCGACGGTGGCGTGCATCGCGCGCTGCATGGCGATCGCCGCGTCCCGGCCGTGGCGGCGGGCCAGCGCGGGCAGTGCGGTGGGGAAGAGCGCCGAGCACCAGCCGCCGTTGCGCCCCGACGCGCCGTACCCGGCGATCTCGGCCTCCAGCACGGTGATCCGCAGCGTCGGGTCGGCAATGGCCAGGTAGTACGCCGTCCACAGGCCGGTGTAGCCGGCACCCACGATCACCACGTCGGCGTCGGTGTCGCCGGGCAGTGACGGGCGCGGTGCCAGCGGTTCGTCCACCGTGGACATCCAGTACGACAGGTCGTGGTAGCGCATCACCACTCCGGAGGTGCCAGGTCGAAGCGGAGCGCCGGGTCGGGCTCCGGGGTGCCGAGGGACTCGACCACCGGCACGACGCCCGCCCAGACCGCACGGTCCAGGTCCTCGGCCGGGTCCTCCGGCGGCCCGGCGCTGATCTTCACGGAGCACTCGGTCAGCGGCAGCGCCAGCACGAGCGTGGCGGCCAGCTCCTTCGCCGACGGCGGCCGGATCACCGACCAGCGACCGGGCAGCAGGTGCTCGGAGAGTTGTTCCAACCCGCGCAGCTTGTCGTCACCGTCGAGGGCGGCGAGCGTGCCGAGCACCATGGCGCAGCGGTAGTTCATCGAGGACTCGAACGCGCTGCGGGCCAGCACGAGGCCGTCGAGCAGGGTGACGGTGAGGCAGGCCGGCGCGCCGGCCGCCAGGTGGCGGAAGAGCCGGCTGCCGGTCGACCCGTGCACCAGCACCCGGTCACCGTCGCGGGCGTAGGCGACCGGGAGGGCGTACGGCTGGCCGCCGTCGACGATGGCCAGGTGGGCGACGCGGCCGGCGTCGAGCACCGCGTGCAGGGTGGCCCGCTCGTGCACGGCGAGGTCGGGGAACCGGCGTACGCGGGTACGCGCCGTCCGCCCGACCTCGCCGCCGTCGTCGCCGCCCTGGCTCAGAGCCGGGACCATGCCTCGGTGAGGACGGCCCGCAGGATCTGCTCGATCTCGTCGAACTGCTGCTGCGCGGCGATCAGCGGCGGTGCGAGCTGCACCACGGGGTCACCCCGGTCGTCGGCGCGGCAGTAGAGGCCGGCCTGGAACAGGGCGGTGGAGAGGAAGCCGCGCAGCAGCCGCTCGGACTCCGCGTCGTCGAACGTCTCCCTGGTCGTCTTGTCCTTGACCAGCTCGATGCCGTAGAAGTAGCCGTCGCCGCGGACGTCGCCGACGATCGGCAGGTCGTGCAGCTTTTCCAGGGTGGAGCGGAAGGCCGCCTCGTTGGCCCGTACGTGCCCGACCAGGTCCTCCCGGGCGAAGACCTCCAGGTTGGCCAGGGCCACCGCGCAGGAGACCGGGTGCCCGCCGAAGGTCACCCCGTGGGCGAACATGCCCGTCTCGGTGAGGAACGGCTCCATCAGCCGGTCGCTGGCGATCATCGCGCCGAGCGGGGCGTACCCGGAGGTGATGCCCTTGGCGGTGGTGATGATGTCGGGCTGGTAGCCGTAGCGGACCGCGCCGAAGTACTCGCCCAGCCGGCCCCACGAGCAGATCACCTCGTCGGAGACGAGCAGCACGTCGTACGCGTCGCAGATCTCGCGGACCCGCTCGAAGTAGCCGGGCGGTGGCGGGAAGCAGCCGCCCGAGTTCTGCACGGGCTCCAGGAAGACGGCGGCGACGGTGTCCGGCCCCTCCCGCTCGATGGCGCGGCCGATCTCCTCGGCGGCCCAGCGGCCGAACGCCTCGGGGGAGTCGCCGTGCTCCGGCGCCCGGTAGAAGTTGGTGTTCGGCACCTTGATGCCGCCGGGCACCAGCGGCTCGAAGTCGCTCTTGATGCCGGGCAGCCCGGTGATCGACAGGGCGCCCATCGAGGTGCCGTGGTACGCGATGTAGCGGCTGACCACCTTGTGCTTGTTCGGCTTGCCGGTGCGCTTGAAGTACGCCCGGGCCAGCTTCCACGCCGCCTCGACGGCCTCCGAGCCGCCGGTGGTGAAGAAGACCCGGTTGAGGTCGCCGGGGGTGAGCGCGGAGATCTTCTCGGCCAGCTCGACGGCCTTCGGGTGCGCGTACGACCACAGGGGGAAGTACGCCAGTTCGCCCGCCTGCTTCGAGGCGGCCTCGGCCAGTTCGGCTCGGCCGTGGCCGGCGTTGACGACGAAGAGCCCCGCGAGCCCGTCCAGGTAGCGGCGACCCTGTGCGTCCCAGACGTACGCGCCCTCGCCGCGCACGATGGTCGGCACCTCGCCGGCGGAGTAGCTCGCCATCCGGGTGAAGTGCATCCAGAGGTGGTCGGTGGCGTTGGCCATGTCAGCCCCATCGGGTCTCGGGCCGGTCAGGGGTGACACCGGCCGCTCTGCCCACGGTTATCCCACAGCCTCAGGCCGTCTGGCAAGTGGGATCGGTTGTCCCGACGCGATGATGCAACGGATTCAGCGAGTGGCGATCGGGTGGGCAACGGAATCCGCAGCCGGATGTCGTGGCCGGGCAGCGGCAGGTCGGGGCTGGTGCGGGCACTGTCGAGATGCCCCATCTGTGCGGCCACGCCTGACACCGCTTGATCGACTCGGCTTCATGGAAGTCGGGGTGTCGCAGTGACCGGGATGCCGCGACTTCCCGGATGTCGAGTGGATCAAGAACGGCGGACACGTCCAGCTCCGCACCGCCTGACGCGACGCACGAACGTCAGGCGGTGCCCCACGTGTACGTCTGCTTGCGCAGCTTGAGGTAGACGAACGCCTCGGTGCTCAGGACGCCCTCGACCGCCCGCAGCCGTTGCAGGATCTCCAGCAGGTGGTCGTCGTTGCGGCAGACCACCTCGGTGAGCAGGTCGAACGAGCCCGCGGTGATGACCACGTAGTCGACCTCCTCCAGCTCGGCGAGCCGGTCGGCGACCGCCTCGAGGTCTCCGTTCGTCCGCAGGCCGATCATGGCCTGGCGGGGGAAGCCGAGCTGGAGCGGATCCGTCACCGCCACGATCTGCATCACGCCGGCGTCGAGCAGTCGCTGTACGCGCTGGCGGACGGCCGCCTCGGAGAGCCCGACCGCCTTGCCGATCGTCGCGTACGGCCGCCGGCCGTCCTCCTGGAGCTGCTCGATGATCTGTTTGGCCACGTCGTCGAGCAGAGCGTGGCTGGCGCCCTCGCGGACGGTGACGCGTCGCCCGCCGTTGCCGCTGTCGTGGTTCCGGTTCGTCATCGACCGCTCCCCATGTCTGATCCCGGGATGAGCCTAGGGCCTGTGCCGGCGTCGCGGTCCGACCGCGCCGGGATGTCGGCGCAGTCCCCTGGTGCCACCGGGCAGTCTGGCGTATTTCGTTGCAGGATGCTAATCCCGCAACGGAATCCCTTGTAAGGAAGGTCACCTCATGTCAGGATCAGTCGTCCACCGCACCTGACCCTCCCGCCGGCGCGCCACCCCCGTCCCGCCGCCGACGATGACCCCTTAGGAGTCGTCACATGCGTACTCCCCTCCGGCCCCTCTCCCGGCGTGGACTCCTGACCGGCACCCTCGGTTCGGCGGCGCTGCTCGCCGCGGGCGGCTCGCTCGCCGGCTGCGGCACGAAGGCCGCCACCCAGACCGAGGCCGGCTGTGTCAGCGACGACGTGTCGGGAACCGAGAAGACCCTGGCCTTCTCGAACTGGCCGCAGTACATGGACGTCGACGAGAAGGACGAGTCGAAGCGTCCCACCCTGGACGAGTTCGTCCAGAAGAGCGGCATCAAGGTCACCTACACCGAGGACGTCAACGACAACAACGAGTTCTTCGGCAAGGTCCAGAACCAGCTCGCCGCCTGTCAGGGCACCGGGCGGGACATCTTCGTCGTCACCGACTGGATGGCGGCGCGGATGATCCGGCTCGGCTGGATCCAGAAGCTCGACAAGTCGAAGCTGCCCAACGTCGAGGCGAACCTGCTGGGCTCGCTGCGCAACCGACCCTTCGACCCGGACAGCCAGCTCGCCATCCCGTGGCAGTCGGGCCTGGCCGGCATCGCCTACAACGGCAACGTCACCAAGGAACTCCGCACGGTCGACGAGCTGCTCACCCGCCCCGACCTCAAGGGCAAGGTGACGGCGTTGTCCGAGATGCGCGACACGATGGGCCTGCTGCTCCAGTCGAACGGCCACGACCCGGCCAACTTCACCGGTGCCCAGTTCGACGACGCGCTGAACAAGCTGAAGAAGGCCGTCGACTCCGGCCAGATCCGCAAGTTCACCGGCAACGACTACGCGCCGGACCTGGCCAAGGGCGACATCGCGGCGTGCATCGGCTGGTCCGGTGACGTGATCCAGCTCGGCTTCGAGGACGAGAAGATCAAGTTCGTGGTGCCGGAGTCCGGCGTGATGCTCTGGTCGGACAACATGATGGTGCCGAACAAAGCCACCCACAGGGCGAACGCCGAGCAGCTCATCAACTACTACTACGACCCGGCGGTCGCCGCGAAACTCGCCGCGTACGTCAACTACATCTGCCCGGTCAAGGGCGCCCAGGCCGAGATGGAGAAGATCGACCCGGAGCTCGCGACCAACCCGCTGATCTTCCCGGACGAGGCCATGCTCTCGAGGTCCAAGGTGTTCATGGCCCTGGACGAGAAGCAGGAGCGCGAGTACGAGGCGAAGTTCCAGCAGGTAATCGGGGCGTGACGGCAATGGGACACGATGCACCGGCCGGCGATCTGCGGCTGGCCGACCTCACCAAGCGGTTCGGCGCCTTCACCGCGGTGGACGACCTCAGCCTGACCATCCCGCAGGGCTCGTTCTTCGCCCTGCTCGGGGCGTCCGGCTGCGGAAAGACCACCACCCTGCGGATGATCGCCGGGCTGGAGGAGCCCACGAGTGGCCAGGTGCTGCTCGGCGACCGGGACATCGCCCGGCTGCGCCCGTACAAGCGGCCGGTGAACACCGTGTTCCAGTCGTACGCGCTCTTCCCGCACCTCGACATCGCCGAGAACGTGGCCTTCGGGCTGCGCCGGCGCGGCATCCGCAAGGTGGACGACCAGGTCCAGCGGATGCTGTCGCTGGTGCAGCTCGACGGCTACGGCCGGCGCCGCCCGGCCCAGCTCTCCGGCGGGCAGCAGCAGCGGGTCGCGCTGGCCCGGGCGCTCATCAACCACCCGCAGGTGCTGCTCCTGGACGAGCCGCTCGGCGCGCTCGACCTGAAGCTGCGCCGGCAGATGCAGATCGAGCTGAAGCGCATCCAGACCGAGGTCGGCATCACCTTCGTGCACGTCACCCACGACCAGGAGGAGGCCATGACGATGGCCGACACGGTCGCGGTGATGAACGCCGGCCGCATCGAGCAGCTCGGCGCCCCGGCCGACATCTACGAGTTCCCGGCGACCGCCTTCGTCGCGAACTTCCTCGGCCAGTCCAACCTGCTCGCCGGCGAGGCCGCCGGGTCCGCCGGGCGCGAGGTGCCGGTCTCGGCGCACGGTGGTCGCTTCTCGGTGCCCGCCGGCCGCGCGCGCGCCGACCGCGGTCCGGTCTACCTGGGGGTACGCCCGGAGAAGCTGCACCTGGCCGGCTCCGCCGACCAGGTTCCCAGTGGGCACCAGCACGTCGACGGTGTGGTCACCGACGCCTCCTACGTGGGCGTCAGCACCCAGTACCTGCTGCGCACGAGCTGGGGGAGCGAGCTGTCGGTGTTCGTGGCGAACAGCGGCACGCACGGGCAGGTGCCGGTGGGCACCCGGGCGGTGGCGTACTGGGACCCGCGGCACGCGTTCCTGCTGCGTCGGGAACCCGGCGAGGACGACCGCACCACCCCGGTGCTCGACGAGCCGGTGGGTGCCAGCTCATGACCGCCCTGGCTCACGTGCCGACCGGGCAGTCGACGGCGTCCTCCCCGCCGCCGGCCGCCCGCTCGGGGCGGTACCGGTTCCTGCCGTACCTCCTGCTGCTGCCCGGCGCGGCCTGGCTGTTCCTGTTCTTCGCGCTGCCGTTGCTCCAGCTCGCCGCCGCCAGCCTGTACGACCCGACCGGCTCGCTCGCCACCGGCTACGCGATGACCTGGGCGTTCAGCAACTACCCGGAGGCGTTGCAGGCGTACTGGCCGCAGTTCAGCCGCTCGTTCCTGTACGCGGGCATCGCCCTGGTGCTGGCGCTGCTGATGGGCTACCCGCTCGCCTACGCGATCGCCCAGAAGGCCGGCCGCTGGAAGAACCTGCTGTTGGTCTGCGTGGTCGCGCCGATGTTCACCAGCTTCCTGGTGCGCACCCTGGCCTGGAAGACGATCCTGTCCGACAACGGCTGGGTGGTGGGCCTGCTGCGCGACATCCACCTGCTCGGCCCGGACGGCCGGCTGCTGGCCACCCCCGTCGCGGTGATCCTCGGGCTCACGTACAACTTCCTGCCGTTCCTGGTGCTGCCGCTGTACGCGAGTCTGGAGCGGCTGGACTACCGGCTGCTGGAGGCGGCGAGCGACCTGTACGCGAGCCCGGTGCAGACGTTCCGCAAGGTCACGCTGCCGCTGTCCATGCCCGGCCTGATCGCCGGCACGCTGCTGTTCTTCATCCCGGCCACCGGCGACTACATCAACGCCGAACTGCTGGGCACGCCGAACGAGTACATGATCGGCAACGTCATCGACTCGGCGTTCCTGGTCCGGCTGGACTACCCGCAGGGCGCGGCCCTGTCGTTCCTGCTGATGGCGGCGATCCTCGCGGTGGTGTTCGTGTACCTCCGCAAGGCCGGCACGGACGAGGTCCTGTGAGCGCGAGGAGCGAGCGTTCGTGGGCGGCTCGCGTGGGACGCGGTCGCGCACGAATGCGAGGAGCAGCGGAGCGGAGCCCCGCAGTCGCGAACGAAAGGCAGGCTCAGTGATGCGGTTCTCCCGCTGGCTGGCCGACCGCTGGGTGATGGGCGTGGCGCTGCTGGTGCTCGGCTACCTCTTCCTGCCGATCGCCGTCGTGGCCGCCCTGTCCTTCAACCGCCCGTCGAGCCGCCTGTCGTACGACTTCAACGAGTTCACGCTCGACAACTGGCGCAACCCGTGCGCCACCTCCGACATGTGCGACGCGGTGGTGCGCAGCGTCCAGATCGGGTTCATCTCGACCGTGGTCGCCACGGTCCTCGGCACGCTTATGGCGTTCGCGCTGGCCCGGCACGCCTTCCGGGGCCGGTCCGGGATCAACGTGCTGATCTTCCTGCCGATGGCGACGCCGGAGCTGGTGATGGGCACGTCGCTGCTCGCGCTCTTCGTCGCCGGCGGGGTGCAGCTCGGCTTCTGGACCGTGGTCATCGCGCACGTCATGTTCTGCGTGTCGTTCGTGGTGGTGACCGTGAAGGCGCGGCTGTCCGGCATGGACCGGCGGCTGGAGGAGGCCGCCATGGACCTCTACGCCAGCGAGTGGCAGACGTTCCGCCGGGTCACCCTGCCGCTGGTGCTGCCCGGCATCGTCGCCGCCGCGCTGCTGGCGTTCTCCCTGTCGTTCGACGACTTCATCATCACGAACTTCAACTCCGGCACCACCGTCACGTTCCCGATGTACGTGTGGGGTGCCGCCCAGCGGGGCATCCCCCCGCAGGTCAACGTCATCGGCACCGCGATGTTCGCGGTCGCGTTGCTGCTGGTGCTGGCCACCACGCTGCGGGGGCGGCGCGCACGCCGCGCGGCCGTGGCCGCGCCCGTGGCCGCCGGGCAGGCGGGCGGCCGGTCATGACCGGCTCCCATACCGGCCGGGGGCCGGTCTTCCGGACCCCGACGGGAATCGGCAGCCAGGCCCTCGCCGACGCGGCGCCCGTGCCGTACTGGCTCGACCGGCCGGAACGCCCCGACCCGCTCCCGCCGCTGGTCGGCCCCACCGACACCGATCTGCTCGTGATCGGCGGCGGGTACTCCGGGCTGTGGACCGCGCTGCTCGCCAAGCAGGACGACCCGGACCGGGACGTGCTGCTGGTCGAGGCGGGCACCTGCGGCTGGGCGGCGTCCGGGCGCAACGGCGGCTTCTGCGCCGCCTCGCTGACGCACGGGCTGGCCAACGGCGTCGAGCGCTTCCCCAGGGAGGTCGCCGAGCTGGAACGGCTCGGCCGGGAGAACCTCGACGCGATCGCGGCGACCGTCGACGCGTACGGCATCGACTGCGACTTCGAGCGGACCGGCGAGCTGTCCGTGGCGGTCGAGCCGTACCAGCTCGCCGGGCTCGCCGAGGACGCGGAGCTGGCCCGGCGGTACGGCCACGACGTCACCCTGCTCGACGCCGACGAGGTGCGGGCCGAGGTGGACTCGCCGACGTACCTCGGTGGGGTCTGGCACCGCGACCGGGTGGCGATGGTGGACCCGGCGAAGCTGGCCTGGGGACTGCGCCGCGCCGCCGCCGACCTCGGCGTCCGCGTCCACGAGCACACCCGGGTCACCGGGCTGCGCCGCGACGGCGCCGCGCTGCGCGCCACCACCGTCGGTGGCGCGGACGCCGCGCCGGGGGCGGTGCGCGCCCGGCAGGTGGTGCTCGCCACCAACGCGTTCCCGCCGCTGCTGCGCCGCCTGCGGGCCTGGATCGTCCCGGTGTACGACTACGCGCTGACGACCGAGCCGCTGACCGAGGCCCAGCGGAAGTCGATCGGCTGGGCGAACCGGCAGGGGCTCGCGGACACCGGCAACCAGTTCCACTACTACCGGATCACCGGCGACGGGCGGATCCTCTTCGGCGGGTACGACGCGGTCTACCACTACGGCAACCGCGTGGCGCCGGCGCTGGAGCAGCGGCACGCGACCCTCGACGCCCTCGCGCAGCATTTCTTCACCACGTTCCCGCAGCTCGACGGGCTGCGGTTCAGCCACCGCTGGGGCGGGGTCATCGACACCTGCACCCGGTTCTGCCCCTTCTTCGGCATCGCGTACGAGGGGCGGCTGGCGTACGCGGCCGGCTACACCGGTCTCGGTGTCGGCGCGACCCGCTTCGGCGCCCGCGTGATGCTCGACCTGCTCGGCGGCACGGACACCCCGCTGACCCGGCTCGACCTCGTCCGCACCAGGCCGCTGCCGTTCCCGCCGGAGCCCGTCCGGGCCGCCGGCATCCACCTCACCCGTTGGTCCCTCGCCCGCGCCGACGCGCACGAGGGGCGGCGCAACCTCTGGCTCCGTACTCTCGACCGCCTTGGACTGGGGTTCGATTCCTGATGCGCATCCTCCTCGTCGGCGCCGGTGGCGTCGGCTCCGCCGCCGTATCCATCGCCGCCCGCCGTACCTTCTTCGAGACCATGGTCGTCGCCGACCACGACCTCGCCCGCGCGCAGCGGGCGGTGGCCGACCGGGACGAGCGCTTCGTCGCCGCGACGGTCGACGCCTCCTCGGCCGACGCGGTGGCCGCGCTCTGCCGTGAACACCGCGTCACGCACGTGCTCAACGCGGTCGACCCGCGCTTCGTCATGCCGATCTTCGACGGGGCGTTCGCCGCCGGGGCCGACTACCTCGACATGGCGATGTCGCTGTCCCACCCGCACCCGTCGCGGCCCCATGAGGAGCCGGGGGTGAAGCTCGGCGACGAGCAGTTCGCCTCGTCCGATGCGTGGTCGGCGGCCGGTCGGCTGGCGCTCTGCGGCATCGGCGTCGAGCCGGGGCTGTCCGACGTGTTCGCCCGGTACGCCGCCGACGAGCTGTTCGCCGAGATCGATGAGATCGGCGTCCGCGACGGCGCGAACCTCACCGTCGACGGGTACGACTTCGCGCCCTCGTTCTCGATCTGGACCACGATCGAGGAGTGCCTGAACCCGCCGGTGATCTGGGAGGCGGGCCGGGGCTGGTTCACCACACCGCCCTTCTCCGAGCCCGAGGTCTTCCACTTCCCCGAGGGCATCGGCCCGGTCGAGTGCGTCAACGTCGAGCACGAGGAGGTGCTGCTGATCCCGCGCTGGGTGAAGGCGAAACGGGTCACCTTCAAGTACGGCCTCGGCAACGAGTTCATCGAGGTGCTGAAGACGCTGCACAAGCTGGGCCTTTCCGCGACGTCGCCGGTGCGGGTGGGCGGTGTGTCGGTTTCGCCCCGCGACGTGGTGGCCGCCTGCCTGCCCGACCCGGCCACGTTGGGCGACCGGATGCGCGGCAAGACCTGCGCCGGCACCTGGGTCCGTGGTGTCGGGGCCGACGGTCAGCCGCGCGAGGTCTACCTCTACCACGTGGTCGACAACGAGTGGTCCATGCGCGAGTACGGGCACCAGGCGGTCGTCTGGCAGACCGCGGTGAACCCGGTCGTCGCCCTGGAACTGCTCGCCACCGGCGCCTGGTCCGGTGTCGGCGTGCTCGGCCCGGAGGCGCAGCCCCCGGTACCCTTCCTCGACCTGCTCACCGAGTACGGCTCGCCCTGGGGAATGGAGGAGCGGTGACCCGCTACGGACCCATGTACGGCCCCGACATCACGTTCCTCGGGGTGCCGCCGTGCACCATCTCGGAACCGGTCACGTACGCCGACGCCGACGTGGTCATCATCGGGGCGCCGTTCGACGGCGGCACCTCGCACCGGCCCGGCACCCGGTTCGGCCCGTCCGCCATCCGCCAGGCCTGCTACCTGCCGCACGACGGCTCCCGCCCGTCGCTGGCGTTCCGCGTCGACGCGCTGCGGGATCTCCGCGTCTACGACGCCGGCGACGTCGAGATGTTCTCCGGTGACATCGAACGGTCCCTGTCCGCCCTCGAAACCGCCGTGTTCGCGGTGGCGTCCGCCGGGGCGATCCCGGTCGTGCTCGGTGGTGACCACTCCATCGCCCTGCCCGACGCCACCGGCGTCGCCCGGCACCACGGGCTGGGCCGGGTGTCGCTGGTGCACTTCGACGCGCACGCCGACACCGGGGACGTCGAGTTCGGTTCCCTGCACGGGCACGGCCAGCCGATGCGACGGCTCATCGAGTCCGGCGCGGTCCGCGGCGACCGGTTCCTCCAGATCGGCCTTCGCGGCTACTGGCCGGGGCCTTCGGTGCTGGAGTGGATGGCGCAGCAGCGGATGCGGTCGTACGAGATGACCGAGCTGGTGGCGCGCGGCCTGGACACCTGTCTGTCGGAGGCCTTCGAGATCGCCGTGGACGAGTGCGAGGCTGTCTTCCTCTCCGTCGACATCGACGTGGTCGACCCGGGCATGGCCCCCGGCACCGGCACTCCGGAGCCGGGCGGCTTCACGTCGCGGCAGCTCCTCGACGCGGTCCGCCGCGTCTGCTACGAACTGCCCGTCGTCGGCGTCGACGTGGTCGAGGTGGCCCCGCCGTACGACCACGCCGACATCACCGCGTACCTCGGCAACCGGGTAGTCCTGGAAGCCCTCTCCGCAATAGCCCGCCGCCGCCGCGACGCCGTCGGCAACCCCCCATGGAACCCGAGCCAGCCCTTACTAGACGCCCGCTAACCCCGCGTTGGTTTCTCCGCGATCTTGCACTTAGTGCCCCGGTATTCCGGACATATGTCGTGTATGGAGGGCCGCAAGTGCAAGATCGCGGCGGAAGGGGTGCGGGGCGTGGAGGTGGGGCTAGCACATCGGGGCTTCGAATGGGGGTTGTCCACAGAACCGTCTTTTGTCCACAGGGGGCGGTCGAGGGTTCGACGGTCAGGCCGTCGGGCGGGATGCTGCGGCCGTGGCTACTCAGGTGTGGCGAGTCGACGAGCTGATGCGCATCCTCACCGTGCGACAGCTCCGGACTCGCGTCAGCCGGGACGAACTGCGGCGCGTGCGGCGGGGCGTATACGCCGACCAGCCGTGCGGCGGCGAGGACGAACTGCGTGCACTCATGCTGTGCCTGCCCGACGGCGCGATACTGGCGCGGCAGAGCGCGGCCCGGCGTCACGGGTTCGGTGTGCTGCGCGAAGACGTCGTGCACGTCCAGGTGCCGGTCACGATGGCGAAACCTCGGCTGCCCGGCTTGATCGTGCACCATTCGGTGCTCCCGGTGGAGCCCGTCCTGGTGCGCGGCCTGCCCTGCGTACCGGCGGCCCGGTGTGCCGTGGACCTCGCGCGCACGGTACGTCGCATGGATGCCCTGCCCGTGCTCGACGCGGCCATCCGTTCCGGCGCGGTCGCGAAGGAGGATCTGGCGGCCGAGGTTCCGCTCCACCGGGCACTTCGAGGAGTGCGCCAGGCCCGTGAGTTGGTGCCGCTCGCGGACGGCCGAGCGGAGTGCCGGCAGGAGAGCCAGCTGCGGCTGGTGCTGATCGACGGGCGACTGCCGTGGCCGGAACCCCAGCTGTGGGTGTTCGATGGCGACGGCTTCCCTCGGTACCGGCTCGACCTGGGATACCGCGAACACCGTATCGGCGTCGAGTACGACGGCGCGTCCCATCTCGACCGCGATCGACTCCGGTACGACCGCACTCGCGTCAATTGGCTCGACGCGAGCGGCTGGCGGATGCGCTACTTCACCGACCGGGACCTCTACCACCGGCCGTCGCACATCATCGCCACCGTGCGCACCGCCCTCTCGACGAGCCGGTCCTCGCACTTTGCGCTCTGACGACCGGACGATCCGCCGAGGCGGCGGGGAGCTGCATGCGTCGTCGGCCGGACGACGGGCCAAGGCGGACACGACGTGTACGACCTCGACCGCGATGGTGACGGCTACGGCTGCGACGACTGACCCCTACCCGCGTCGATCATGCATTTGTTGCCTCCACATTCTGGGCCAAAGCCGCCTATCGGGGTCCACAAGTGTAAGATCGGGGAAGCAGGGGGCGGGGTTAGGCGAGGGTGGAGCGGATGAGGAAGCGGAGGCCTTCGGGGGCTTCCAGGCTGAAGCCGCTGCCTCGGCCGGGGACCACGTCGACCGTGAGCCTCGTGTGCTTCCACAAGTCCCACTGGGAGCGGGACATCCAGAAGCCGACGGGCTCCGGGACGCCGTCCACCACCAGCGACGCGAGCAGGATGTCGGACCCACCGGTCCGGAATTCGCCGGCCGGGTAGCACATCGGGGCGCTGCCGTCGCAGCAGCCGCCGGACTGGTGGAACATCAGTGGCCCGTGCCGCTCCCGCAGCGACCGGATCAGCTCGGCCGCCGCGGGAGTCACGGTCACCAGGTCACCCATCAGAAGAAGCCCAGCTTCTTCGGGGAGTAGCTGACCAGCAGGTTCTTGGTCTGCTGGTAGTGCTCCAGCATCATCTTGTGGTTCTCCCGGCCGATGCCGGACTGCTTGTACCCGCCGAACGCGGCGTGCGCCGGGTACGCGTGGTAGCAGTTCGTCCAGACGCGGCCGGCCTGGATGGCCCGCCCGGCCCGGTACGCGGTGTTGATGTCCCGCGTCCACACGCCGGCGCCCAGCCCGTACAGGGTGTCGTTGGCGATCTTCACGGCGTCGTCGAGGTCGGCGAAGGAGGTCACCGACACGACCGGCCCGAAGATCTCCTCCTGGAAGATCCGCATCGAGTTGTCGCCCTCGAAGATGGTCGGCTCGACGTAGTACCCGCCGGACAGTTCGCCACCCAGGTCGGCACGGGAACCGCCGGTCAGGACGCGAGCGCCCTCCTGCCGGCCGATGTCCAGGTAGGACAGGATCTTCTCGAGCTGGTCGTTGGACGCCTGCGCGCCGATCATCGTCTCGGTGTCCAGCGGGTGGCCCTGCTTGACCTGACGGGTCCGGTCCACGGCCGCGGCCAGGAAGTCGCTGTAGTGCCCTTGCTGGATCAGCGCCCGCGACGGGCAGGTGCACACCTCGCCCTGGTTGAGGGCGAACATGGTGAAGCCTTCGAGGGCCTTGTCGAAGAAGTCGTCGCGGGAGGCGCTGACGTCGTCGAAGAAGATGTTCGGGCTCTTGCCGCCCAGCTCCAGCGTGACCGGCTTGATGTTCTCGCTGGCGTACTGCATGATCAGCCGCCCGGTGGTGGTCTCACCGGTGAAGGCGACCTTGGCGACCCGGGGCGAGGAGGCGAGGGGCTTGCCGGCCTCGACGCCGAAGCCGTTGACGATGTTGACCACGCCCGGGGGCAGCAGGTCGGCCACCAGGGACATCCAGTAGTGGATCGACGCGGGCGTCTGCTCGGCGGGCTTGAGCACCACCGCGTTGCCGGCGGCGAGCGCCGGGGCGAGCTTCCAGGTGGCCATGAGCAGCGGGAAGTTCCACGGGATGATCTGCCCGACCACGCCGAGCGGCTCGTGGAAGTGGTACGCGACGGTGTCGTCGTCCAGTTCGCCGAGGGAGCCCTCCTGGGCCCGGATCGCCCCGGCGAAGTACCGGAAGTGGTCGATGGCGAGGGGGATGTCGGCAGCGAGGGTCTCGCGTACCGGCTTGCCGTTCTCCCAGGTCTCGGCGATCGCCAGGGATTCCAGGTTCTTCTGCATGCGGTCGGCGATCCGGTTGAGGATCAGCGACCGCTCGGCGACCGGCGTGCGGCCCCACGCGTCGGCGGCACCGTGCGCGGCGTCGAGGGCCTTCTCGACGTCCTCGGCGGTGCCCCGGGCCACCTCGGTGAAGGTCTGCCCGGTGACCGGGGTCGGGTTCTCGAAGTACTGCCCGCCGTGCGGCTTCACGTACTCGCCGCCGATGAAGTGGTCGTAGCGGGACTGCCAGTGGGTGGGCGCGTCGTAGCGCGTCATGGGGACCTCCGCCGTCGACAGGTGGTGGACGGCGGAGACGCTAGTTCTGGGTACGTTGCAGCGACGTTGCGCGGCCCACGTCGTACTCGTCGAGCAGCTGGCGGATGCGCGTGACCGCGAGCGGCCGGCGGGGCGCTCCCGGCGGTAGCGCCCGCGCCAGGGCCTCCCAGGCGGCCAGGTCGTCGGCGCCGGCGGGCGTCGCGGTCCAGGCCGCGAGCAGCGCCGGGTCCGCGGTGGCCAGCACGGCCGCGCGCAGCTGGCCGTCGACCAGCCGGCGCACCCGCGTCACACCCGGTGCGTCGGAGCCGGGCAGCAGACTTCCGGGGTACGCGTCGAGCGCGCCCGCCGGGTCGCCGTGCTCCAGCAGGTCGGTGACGGTACGGAAGTCGGCCCGCACCCGCCCGCGAAGCCGGTACGGGCGGGAGTCGAGCAGTTCGGGGCCGAGCACCCGGCGCAGGCGGGAGAGTTCGGCGCGCAGCGTGACGGGGTGCAGCCGGTCGTCGCCGTAGAGGTCCAGGCCGAGCTGCTCGCCGGTGCGGCCTTCGGGACGGTCGACCAGGAGGACCAGCAGTTCGCTGTGCCGGCGGCCGAGCCGGATCCGGCGTCCGCCGACGCGCAGCTCCGCCTCGTCGCGGCCGAGCGCGGACACGTGGACCACGTCCGGCTCGACGGGCGCCGCGCCGGCCAGGAACGCCTCGGCGGCCCGGGCGGTGGCCCGGACCAGCGCCAGGCTCTGCGGGTTGGCCAGGTGGTCGCCGCCGGTGATGTCGACCGCGCCGAGCAGCCGGCCGGTCGCCGGGTCGTGGATCGGGGCGGCGGCGCAGGTCCACCGTTGCACCCGGCGGCTGAAGTGTTCGGTGGCGAAGATCTGCACGCTGTGGTCGACGGCGAGGGCGGTGCCGGGGGCGTTCGTGCCGGCGTGCGGCTCGTCCCAGCGGGCGCCGGGCACGAAGTTCATCCGTTCGGCGTGGCGCAGCACCCCGGGGTGCCCCTCCACCCAGAGCAGCCGCCCGTACGCGTCGCAGACCGCCATCAGGTGCGCGCCGTCCTGCGCGATGCCGCCGAGCAGGTCGCGGAAGAGCGGCAGCACCCGGGACAGCGGGTGGGCGGCCCGGTACCGCTCCAGCGCGTCGTCGGCCAGCTCGACCGGGGGTGTGGTCTCCGGGTCGAGCAGCGCCGACCGCTCCCACGACCGGCGGACCACCTCGCGTACGCGGTGCGGCGCGGCCCCGTCGGTGAGGAACGCCTCGTGGGCGGCACCGACCTGCGCGATCCGCTCCGCGGGATCCGCGCCGAACTCCAGAGCGAGCCACGGGTCAGCCATCGGCGACCTCCTCCGGCCCCATCGTGACGCAGCTCACCCCGGATCGCCAAGGCGGGTCGTGGTCGGTTCATTCGCAGGTTTGTTTTCGATAGATGTCACAGCGCTGAACTGAACCGCGCTCCCACGCCGTACCCGCCCGCGACACGGCACCACCGGACGAGGAGGAACGACGTGAAGGTGCAGCGGAAGCACGTACTGGCGGCGGGCGTGGCGGTGGTCGCCGCAGCAGCGGTGGCGGTGGGAACCGGGCTCGGTTTCGCGGACACCAACTCCACCCGCGCGTCGGTCTGCCAGGGGTCGGTGACCTTCTCGGCCGAGGGCGGCGCGCCCGCCGCGACCAGCAACCGGTTCCCGGTCGGCACGCGGCTGCGGGTGACCAACCTGGACAACAACCGGTCGGCCGAGGTGACCGTGACCGGGCCGTCGGGCAGCTGTGTCCTGCTGAACGCGGCGGCGATGGAGCTCGTACGCGAGCCGGGCAAGAACCTGATCCGGCGCAACGTGGTCGAGGTGGTCGGTGGCGGTGCGGCGCAGCCGGGGGCGGGTGCGACGCCCTCGGACGCCGGCACGATACGGCCCGGGGCGGCCTCGCCCGGGGCGTCCGGCCCGGCCCCGGTGTCGGCCTGCCAGGGGGCGCTCACCTTCTCCGGTGAGGCCGGTGCGCCGGCGGCGACCAGCAACCGGTTCCCGGTCGGGACGCGGCTGCGGGTGACGAACCTGGACAACGGCAAGGCGGTGACGGTGAGCGTCACCGGCCCGTCGGGCAGTTGCGCGTTGCTGAACCTGTCGGCGATGGACGCGATCCGCGAGCCCGGCAAGAACCTGGTCCGCCGCAACACCGTCGAGGTGCTCCGCTGACCTACTGCGGTCGAGGGCGGGTGTCGCGTGGTGCGGACGCGACACCCACCCTCGAGTCCATTCAGCCGAAGGCGGCGTCGAGGATGTCCAGGCCCCGGCTCAGCTCGGCGTCCCCGATCACCAGCGGGGGCAGGAAGCGCAGCACGTTGCCGTACGTGCCGCAGGTGAGGGTGAGCAGGCCGGCGGCGTGACAGGCCGCCGACACCGCGGCCGTCGCGGCGGGGTCCGGCGTGCGGGTGCCCGGCTGGACGATCTCCACGGCGAGCATCGCGCCGCGGCCGCGTACCTCGGCGACGCGCGGGTCGCGGGCGGCGATCGCGCGCAGCCGGTCACCCATGACCTGCCCGATGCGCCGGGCGGCGGCGGCAAGGTCCAGCTCGTGCATCGTCTCGATGCTGGCCAACGCCGCCGCGCAGGCGATCGGGTTGCCCCCGTACGTGCCGCCGAGGCCGCCGACGTGCACCGCGTCCATCAGGTCCGCCCGCCCGGTGACGGCCGCCAGCGGCAGGCCGCCGGCGATGCCCTTGGCGAGTGTGACCAGGTCCGGCTCGACGCCCTCGTGCTCGCAGGCGAACCAGTCGCCGGTCCGGCAGAACCCGGTCTGGATCTCGTCGGCGATGAAGACCGCCCCCGCTGCCGTCGCCCACTCGCGCAGCGCCGGCAGGAACCCCTCGGCCGGTACGACGAAGCCGCCCTCACCCTGGATCGGCTCGATCAGCAGCGCGGCCACGTTCTCGGCGCCGACCTGCTTCTCGATGGTCTCGATCGCCCGGGCCGCCGCGGTGGGCCCGTCGAGGCCGCCGTCGCGCAGCGGGTACGACATCGGCACCCGGTAGATCTCCCCGGCGAACGGCCCGAACCGGTGCTTGTACGGCATGTTCTTCGCGGTCAGCGCCAGGGTGAGGTTGGTCCGACCGTGGTACGCGTGGTCGAACACCACGACCGCCGGCCGTCCGGTGGCGTGCCGGGCGACCTTCACCGCGTTCTCCACCGCCTCGGCGCCGGAGTTGAACAGCGCCGACCGCTTCTCGAACGCGCCCGGGGTGAGCGCGTTGAGCTGCTCGCACACCGCCACGTACGACTCGTACGGCGCGACCATGAAGCAGGTGTGCGTGAACCGTTCGACCTGCGCTTTCACCGCCTCGACCACACGCGGGGCGGAGTTGCCCACGTTGGTGACCGCGATGCCGGCGGCGAAGTCGATCCACTCCCGTCCGTCGACGTCGGTGATCGTGCCGCCGCCGGCCCGGTCCACGTACGACGGGATCACGCTGCCGACACCCCGCGCGACGGCGGCGCCGCGCCGCTTGTGCAGCTCTTCCGAGGAGGTCACAGCGATCAGCCCTCGATGTTGTGCATGACGTGCTTGATCCGGGTGTAGTCCTCCAGGCTGTAGACCGAGAGGTCCTTGCCGTGCCCGGAGTGCTTGAAGCCGCCGTGCGGCATCTCGGAGACGAACGGGATGTGGGTGTTCACCCAGACGCAGCCGAAGTCGAGCCGGCGGGTCATCCGCATCGCCCGGCCGTGGTCCTTCGTCCAGACCGAGGCCGACAGGCCGTACTCGACGCCGTTGGCCCAGCGCACCGCCTCGTCCTCGTCGGAGAAACGCTGCACGGTGATGACCGGGCCGAACACCTCGTCCTGGATGATCTCGTCGGCCTGCCGCACACCGGAGACGACGGTGGGCGAGTAGAAGTAGCCGCGCTCGCCGACCTGCGCACCGCCGGTCTCGACGTTCGCGTGGTCGGGGAGCCGGTCCACGAAGCCCCGCACCCGGGCGAGCTGGTTGGCGTTGTTCAGCGGGCCGTAGAGCACGTCCTCGTCGTCCGGCGCGCCGGTCTTCGTGTTGCGGGCCTGCTCGGCGAGGGCGGCCACGAAGTCGTCGTGGATGCCCGGGCCGGCGAGGACGCGGGTGG
Organism: Micromonospora thermarum; assembly: GCF_012034245.1. Lineage (GTDB taxonomy): Bacteria > Actinomycetota > Actinomycetes > Mycobacteriales > Micromonosporaceae > Micromonospora > Micromonospora thermarum. Next base: position 52,681 of record NZ_JAATEO010000032.1, read on the forward strand.
CGGCGGTGCAGTCCTGCCCGGCGTTGAAGTAGCCGCCGACCGCGATCGCCTCGGCCGCCGCCTCGACGTCCGCGTCGTCGAAGATCACTACCGGCGCCTTGCCGCCCAGCTCCAGGTGGGTGCGCTTGAGGTCCGGGGCGGCCGCCGAGGCGACCTCCTTGCCGGCGCGGGTCGAGCCGGTGATCGACACCAGCTGCGGGGTCGGGTGGGCCACCAGGGCGCGGCCGGTGTCGCGGTCGCCGCAGACCACGTTGAAGACGCCCGGCGGGAAGAACTCGGAGGCGATCTCGGCGAGCAGCAGCGTCGAGACCGGCGTGGTGTCCGACGGCTTGAGCACCACCGTGTTGCCGGCGGCGAGGGCCGGGGCGATCTTCCAGACCGCCATCATCAGGGGGTAGTTCCAGGGCGTGACCTGGGCGCAGACGCCGATCGGCTCGCGCCGCACGTACGACGTGTGCCCCGCCATGTACTCGCCGGCCGAGCGCCCTTCGAGGAGCCGGGCGGCGCCGGCGAAGAAGCGGAACTGGTCCACCGACGGCGGCAGCTCCTCGTCGGCGGTGAGCTGGCGCGGCTTGCCGGTGTTGCGTACCTCGGCGTCGACCAGCTCCGCCGCGCGGGCCTCGACCGCGTCGGCGAGCTTGAGCAGCGCCTTCTGCCGCTCGCCGGGGGTGGTGTCCCGCCAGGTCTCGAAGGCGGTGGCGGCGGCCTTCATCGCGGCGTCCACGTCGGCGGTGCCGGAGACGGGCGCCTGCGCGAACACCTCGCCGGTACAGGGGTCGATCAGATCGGCGTAGCCGCCGTCGGCCGGCTCGACGTACTCGCCGTTGACGAAGTTGCGCAGCTTGTGCTGGTCACTCATGACGGGATCACTCCGAGGGGATGCGGTCTGCGCGGTTATCGCAATGCTTCTGCCATCTTCGCCACTGAATTCGCGGCAGACAAGGCCTGCGGCGACTGTTTCCGTCGGCAGGTCGGTCGTCTACGCTGCTCAACGTGGAGTCCGTAGCGTTCTATGTCGCCTCCCGTCCCGCCCACGGCGGGGACGAGCTGACCGTCCACCACCCGTACGACGGCCGCGCCGTCGGGCGTACCACCCTCGCCACGCCGGACCAGGTCGAAGCCGCCGTCGCGGCCGCCGCCGGGGTGGCCGCGGAGGCCGCGGCCCTGCCCGCGCACGTGCGTGCGGCGGCCCTGGACCACGTCTCCCGGCGACTCGCCGAGCGGGCCGACGAGATCGCGGCGTTGATCACCGCCGAGAACGGCAAGCCGGTCAAATGGGCACGCGCCGAGGTCGGACGAGCGGTCTCCACGTTCCGCTGGGCGGCGGAGGAGGCGCGGCGCTTCTCCGGCGAGTTGCAGCGCCTCGACACCGACCCGGCCGCCACCGGCCGGATCGCGCTGGTCCGCCGGGTGCCCAAGGGGCCGGTCCTGGGGATCGCGCCGTTCAACTTCCCGCTCAACCTGGTCGCCCACAAGGTCGCGCCGGCCATCGCGGTCGGCGCCCCCATCATCGTCAAGCCAGCCCCGGCCACCCCGCTGTCGGCGCTGCTGCTCGGCGAACTCCTCGCGGAGACCGACCTGCCGGCGGGCATGTTCTCGGTGCTGCCGCTTCCCAACGAGCGCGCCGCCGACCTGGTGGCCGACCCACGGCTGCCGGTGGTGTCGTTCACCGGCTCCGGGCCGGTCGGGGCGGCCATCCGCCGGTCCGCGCCGGAGAAGCACGTGACCCTGGAGCTGGGCGGCAACGCGGCGGCGGTGGTCTGCGAGGACTGGAACTCCGACGACGACCTGACCTTCGCGGCGCAGCGGATCGCGCTGTTCTCCAACTACCAGGCCGGGCAGTCGTGCATCGCGGTGCAGCGGGTGTACGTGCACGAGTGGATCTACGACGGTTTCCTGCCCCGGCTGGTCGCCGCCGTGCAGGAGCTGCGGACCGGCGACCCGGCCGACCCGGCCACCGATGTCGGGCCGCTGGTCTCCGAGGGCGCGGCGCTCCGGGTCGAGTCGTGGGTGGACGAGGCTGTCGCGGCCGGCGCCACCATCGAGGTCGGCGGCCGGCGCGAGGGCGCCACCTACCCGCCCACCGTGCTCAGCGGAGTGCCGAAGGACGCCAGGGTCAGCGCGGAGGAGGTCTTCGGGCCGGTGCTGGTGGTCGCCCGGGTGGAGACCGACGACGCGGCGTTCGCGGCGGTCAACGACTCGGCGTACGGGTTGCAGGCGGGCGTCTTCACCCACCGCCTGGACACGGCCTTCCGCGCCGGCCGGGTCCTGGAGGTCGGCGGGGTGATCGTGGGGGACGTGCCGTCGTACCGGGCCGACCAGATGCCGTACGGGGGGATGAAGGGCAGCGGCGTCGGCCGCGAGGGCGTACGCAGCGCGATGGACGACTACACCGACCCGCGCGTCGTGGTCCTCACCGGGGTGCCGCTGTAGCTCCCGGCGCGGTCACCTCACCAGGTGCCGTCGTCGCGGACGCGGGCCGGAGCGCGGCCGAGGACGAGCGTCGTCAGGGCGGCGTCCACGTTTTCGCCGAGGAACCACTCGCCGGCCTGGTCGAGTGCGAAGACCCGGCCGTGCTCGTCGACGGCGAAGATGCTCTCGCCGAACTCGGAGCCGAACGGGAACAGGCGCGCCCGGATCACCGCGCCGAGGTCGGCCAGGATGTCGGCCGAGTGGGCGCCGTGCAGCGGGTTGGTGGTGAACCGGCTGATCCACACCGCCTCGCCGGGACCGCGGCGGCTGCTCACCACGGCGGGGAAGGCGGTGAGGGCCTCCCGGGCGGCGGGAAACGGCTCGTGGCGGTGCGTCCGGCCCGGCACCTCGCACGTCTCCCGGATCGCGCCGTTCGCGAGAGCGGGATTGAACTCGCTGTCCTCCCAGCCGCCCTCCATCAGCGCGTCGGCGACCTCGGTCGGGAACCGGCCCGGGTGGTGCGGCGGTTGCGGGTCGGGCCGCCACTCGGCGGTGAAGGCCAGCTCCGACCAGGGCAGGACGTTGAAGTGGACGAGGAAGTTCAGGCAGGAGTCGCAGCTGCGCTCGGCCCGCCCCGCGTAGCGGTCGCCCGGCTCGCGGACCCGGAACACCTCGAAGCGGGCGCGCGCCAGCAGCGTCTCCGCGTCCGGCATGGCCATCGGCTCGATGCCCTCGGCGGCGCGGCGGTGGTCGTACTCGTGCAGGACGTCCGAGACGACGACCAGTTCGGCGTGCCGCTCCCCGCCGCGCACGAGATGCCCCGGGGGCAGCTCGTCCACATAGGCCTGCACGAGGGGGTGATGGTTCAGCTCGACGTCACCCTTGGCGCCCTGCGCGCGGAACAGTTGCCCGTCCACGCTGAGGTGCGCGGCGGTGGCCGGGGTGGGGATCCGCCGGATCTCGCGGAGCAGCTGACCCGCCGGGTCGACCGTGCGCGGCGCGGGCGACCCCGCGGGCCGGCTCCGCCGGTACATCCGCTCGACCTGCTCGACCGGCACCCGGGGCCACGTGGTGACCTCGCCGGTCCGCTTGTCGACCACGGTGGTCGGCAGATCGCCCGGAACGGTGCGGACCTCGGTGGCCAGAGTGGACTGGATCACGAACCCGAGGTCGAACTCGTCGACGATCGGATGGCACTCGTGGCCGAGACGCTGTGAGTCGCGCCGGGCCCACACGGCGGCGAGCTGCTCGGCCTGCTGGCGGTCGATCACGCCCCTGAAACTACCGGACCCCACGGTTTCGTGGCACCCGGTATGGTTCGCCCTACCGACGGTGACCGGGGGAGGGTGACGTTGGGCGAGAACGCGGACCGGGACGCCAACCGCGCGCTGCGGGCGCGGTTCGACGAGGTGTACGGCCAGTACCAGCGCTTACGGTCCGGTGTGGACGAGTTGCAGCGGAAGCTGGCCGAGCTGCGAGTCACCGAACGCTCGGACGACGGGCGGGTGACCGTGGTGGTCGGGGCCCGGGGCGAGCTGATCTCGGTGGACCTCGATTCCGCGATCTACCGGGACCGGGACGCGCGGGGGCTCGGCCGGTCGATCACCGAGACGGCGCAGCGGGCCGCCGCGTCGGCCGCGAAGGCCACCCGCGACCTGGCCGCCGGCTACCTCCCGGAAGGCACCGGCGCGGCGGACTTCCTGCGTACCGGTGATCTGTCGGCCCTGCTCGGGCGGGCCGACGCCGCACTGCACCGGGACGCGTGATGGGCGACCAGCTCTGGCTCGACCCGCAGCGGGCCCGGCGTGGCGGCGCGGACCTGGCGCACGCCGGAGCGGAGGTCACCGACCGGCGCCGGCAGGTCGGCGGCGAGATCGCGGCGGCGAGCGCGGGGCGGCCCTGGGGCCGCGACGACATCGGTGCGGCGTTCGAGCGCACCTACCGGGGGTTCGAGCAGACGGTGCTCCGCGTCTGGGAGGGCGTGGGTCGCCACCTGGAGGGTCTCGGCGCGGACGTGGTCCGTTCCGTCGACGCCACGGTGCGGACGGACACCGCGAACGCGGGCCGGATCGACCGCGTGGCCGACGGGCGCTGACCGGCGAGGAGGTCCGGATGACCCTGTTGCCGAGTCCGATCCCGCACCCGCTCGACTACTCGCCCTGGGACCTGCCGGGCTGGATGTACGACGCCCTGGACTGGGTCGTGGGTGTGGAGTGGCCGGACGGCGACGAGCGCGCGGTGTGGGACCTGGCCGACCAGTGGTACGCGGTCGCCGCCGTCCTCGCCGGTCCGCACGCCGACGCGGTCGCCGCCACCGCCGAGGTGCGCACCGGGTACGGCGGGATCGGCGCGGTCGCCGAGGCCTTCGACGGTGCCTGGCGACGCGTCGCCGAGGGCGACGACGCCCCGCTGCCGCTGCTCCTGACGGTCAGCACCGACCTGGCACGTCTCGTCGAGGAGTGCGGGTGCGACATCGAGGCGGCCAAGCTGGAGGTCTGGATCGAGCTGGGCATCCTCGTCATCGAACTGGTCGGCCTCGCGGTCGCCACCGTGCTGACCGCCGGCGCGGCCTCACCCGCCGCCGCCGCGGCGATCACCGCGACCCGCGTGATCGTCCAGCAGATCTTCAAGCGGCTCCTGGCGCAGCTGGCCCGAAAGTCTCTCCGGCAGGGGCTCAAGGAGGCCGGCGAGCGTGCCGCCAAGGAGGTCAGCAAGGGCGGCGTCCGCGGTCTTGCCCGGCGGGCGGCGGTCGGCGGGCTGTCCGAGGCGGGCGAGGAGGCCGGCGTCACCCTCGCCACCCAGGCGTACCAGAACTCCACCGGCCGGCGGCACGGCCTCGACGTCACCGAGCTGGGCACCTCCGCCGTCGGGGGGCTGGCCGGCGGCGCGGTGGCGCCGCTGGCCGGGCTGGGGCGGCACGCGACCGGCCGGGGTGCCCGCATCGGTGAACACGTCGCCCGCGAGATGACCGGCGAGGTGCTCGCCGAGCAGGCCGCGAGCCTCGCCACCGGCCAGGGCCCGACCTCGCTGGAGGAGGCCGCGCGGGCGGCCGTCTCCGGCGTGCGCGGCTCGGCGACCACCCAGGCGGACGCCGCGCTCCAGGCCCGCCTCGACGGCCGGCTCAGCGCCCTCGCGGGCACGAACCTGCCGCCCGCCATGGTCGCTCCGCCCGCCCCCATCGGTGCTGACGGACCGGCGACCGGCGGTGCGGTGTCCGGCGTGGGCGCGGGAGGCGCATCCGGTGGGATTGCGGGTTCGCCGAGCGATCTGGCCGCCGGCCCCGCCGTCCCGCCGGTGACGGTCGGACCGGCCGAGGCCACAGGCCCTGCGTCGGCCGCCGGCCTTTCGACGGCCGCCGGGCCGGCCGAGGCCGCGCGGCCCGCGGCCGTGTCGGATCCGGTGGTGTCCTCGGGTACGGCGCCGGCGGAGTCGCCGCAGGTGCGGGCCGAGTCGTCCGTGGCCGTCCCATCCCAGCCGCTCGATGCGCCCGCCACGCCCCTCGACGGGCCGCCATCGCTGGCCGGGACGCCGACGCTCTCCTCGGTGGCCAACGGGCCGCTGCCCTCGACCGGGCTGGCCGGTGTCGACGGCCCGCACGTCGCCGCACCATCGGTGTCCACAGGACAGTCACCGGTCGCGGCCGGCCCGGTGGCGCACTCCGCCGCGTCCCTCGCCGGCCCGGTCGCGCCGGTCTCGGCCGGCCCCCAGGCCGGCACGGTGGCCCCGTCACTTGCCGGCCCTACGCCGTCCGTCGTCGGCCCGACGTCGTCCGTCCCGGCCGATCCGGTGGCGCGGTCGGGTGCCGCGACGCCGCCCGTTGCCGGTCCGACGATGCCCGCCACCACCGATCCGGTGGCGTGGTCCGGCGGTGTGGCGCCGCCCGTTGTCGGCCCGACCGCGCCCGTCATGGCCGATCCGGTGGCGCGGTCCGGTGGCGCGGCGCCGCCGCTGGCCGGACCGGACACGCGGCACGGCACCGGCTTCGCGCCGCCGCTCCCGCCGCCGCTCCCGCCGGCGCCACCCCCGCCCCTCCGGCCGTCGGACGCCCCGTTGGTGGTCGGACCGGAGGCGCTCCGGCCCCGTACCCCCGAGTGGTACGCCGCGCGGTGGGCCGCCGACCAGGAGGCCTTCGAGCGGCGCCGCTACCGGGGGCACTTCGAGCACCAGCGGAACAACCACGAGGAGAACCGGCGCCGTGACCGCGCCGACCAACTGCGCCAGGCGGCGGACCGCGCGTACGACGAGGCGCGCTGGCTGATCGGCGAGAGCCGGCGGCTGGCCCGGGCCGGCTACCGGGCGGTGTCGGAGCGGATCTTCGCCGAGGGGCGCGAGCGGGAGGGCTGGTGCCACCGGCAGCGCGATGTCGCGGACGCGGTCCTGGCCGGGACGAGGGCACCCGGCGTCGTGGCGGTCGTCGGCGACGACTTCGAGCGCATCAACGACGACGTGGGCGACCTGGCGCACGGGGGCGTCGGAACCGGCGACCGGTCGGCGCTGACCGGTGACGACCATCCCCCGCCGATCGACCGCACCCGGAGGTACCACCGCCGTGGTGGGCTGCGCCCGCCGCTGGCGCTGCACCAGCGCGACGTGGAGCGGCGGATTCCGAGACGGCGCGACGGCAACGTGGTCCGCACGGCCGACCCCCGCGTCGGCGGGTGGTTCGGGCTGGTCAACGACGGCGGGCCGCAGGCCGACCCGACCCGCGGCATCAACTGCGTCGACTGCACCCTGTCCCTCTTCGACACCTGGGTGCACGGCCGCCCCCGGGTCGCGGCGCCCCGCACCTTCGACGCGTACGCCCTCGGCGACGTCACCCGACCCCTCAACGGCGAGGCGGACGGCCCGGGGCGGATCGAGGACGTCACCGGCGGCCGCTTCCAGCGACTCTGCGAGCCGTCGACGGAGCTGCCGCCGGCCGAGCAGGCCCGCGTACTGGACACCGGCTACCGGAACCTGCGCGACCAGTTGCTCGTCGGCGGCCACGGCAGCTTCGCGTTCGTCATCAACCAGTGGGAGGGCGGCGGCTCCCACATCTGGGTGGCGCTGAACCAGGACGGCACCATCCTCTACCTCGACCCGCAGTCCGGCGAGATCGCCGACGAGCCGCTGGGCCGCCACCGGGGCACGCCACACCCGTACAACGCGGTCGACGCGGACGTCCTCATCCTCGCCGGCGACGGCGAACCGCTGCCGCTGGCGGGGCTGCGGCGCGGCCTGTTCAGCCAACGACCGGACCTGCCGGCGTACCCGCCGGCCACTGAGCATCAGGGGTACGGCGAGCCGTACCTCAACCGCATCCACCTCCTCGCCACCCCCGGCTCAGCCCAGCCAGTTAGACCTGACGACGACCGGCCGCAGCCTGACCAGAGTCCTGTCGATGACTCGCCATTGCGCCAGGAGGCACCGGTCGAGTCGACCCGACCCGAGCAAGCGGCGCGTCAAGCAGTAGTCGAGGAACCCGGCGCCGGACGGCAGTTGGCTGGCGTCCTCGCGGCCGTGACGTCTGGAGCATCGACTGTCGATATCCACGCGGCAGTCCGGGCTGTGGCGCCCCACATCGATGAGCTGACGGCAAGAAACCTGGCGGAAGTGCTGGCTGACGCTCGCGCTCGATCGATGCTCAAAGCGATCCAAGCAGGACCGTCACAACACGAGCCCCGGTTCGCCGAGACGCTGCTACGGCAGTTGATCGAGGCACCGGATCTGGTACAGATCCTCCGTACGACCCCGGAGCTGCTGGCATCGCTTATGGCGCGGCCGGTGACGCTGCACAACCTGGCAGCCAAGCCGCGCGCTATGGAGGTCTTGGCTGACACTCTTAGCGACATCGCCGACCGCGGAGCTGAGACGATTGCCGCCGAAGGGGTCCGGGACGCTGAGCCGACACCATTGACTGACGAACAGCGCAGCGTCCAAGAGCAACTACCGAAGCGACGCAGGCGGGCTGCCCAGGCCGGGTTCGATCCCTCTCTCATGGACGATGCAAACTACCGGCAGGCATACCTCGACCATCTGTACCTTGAGTCGGCAGAAGCACAGATCCAGGTTTCTGCCTTGGCAGAACGGCTGGCGGCCCGTTCCTCTTTCGGGGCCACGGCCGACAGCCGAGCAGCTCCGAAGCAAAGG
>NZ_JAATEO010000033.1 GCF_012034245.1 Micromonospora thermarum
GGCCACCGCACCTGGCCGGTGGGGGTGCCGTGCAGTCCCCGGCGTACGGCCTGCCGCCGGTCGGCCAGCGCCCACCCGGTGATCCGCCACAGCGCCTCCGCCACGATCCGCGGGCTCATCTTGCTGGTGCCGCGTTCCCGCTCGGCGAACGTGATCGGCACCTCCACGATGCGCACACCGGCCCGGTGGGCGAGGCGGGACAGCTCCACCTGGAACGAGTACCCCTGCGAGGACACCGACGTCAGGTCGATGGCGTCCAGGGCGCTGAGCCGGTACACGCGGTATCCGCCGGTGGCGTCGGACACCGGCACGCCGAGGGCCAGCCGCGCGTACAGGTTGCCGCCGCGCGACAGCAGCAGCCGCCGCAGCGGCCAGTTGAGCACCCGCGCCCCGCGGGTCCACCGGGACCCGATCACCACGTCGGCGTCGCGGGCCGCGGCCAGCAGCGCCGGCAGGTCCTCCGGGGCGTGGGAGCCGTCGGCGTCCATCTCCACCACGGCGTCGTAGCCGCGCTCGCGGGCCCACGCGAAACCCGCCAGGTACGCCGCGCCGAGGCCCCGCTTGCCCTGCCGGTGCAGGACGTGCACCCGCGGGTCGGTGCCGGCGAGGGCGTCGGCGACCGCCCCGGTGCCGTCGGGGCTGTCGTCGTCGGCGACGAGGACGTCCACCGCCGGGACCGCCCGACGTACCCGCCGCACGATCCGCGGCAGGTTGTCGGCCTCGTCGTAGGTCGGGATCACCACGAGCACCCGTCCCACCCCGGGGTGACCGGTCTCGTCGCCCACCGTCGCATCCCCCTCCACCGGCTACCGGCTGCCGCCCCGCCGCGGCCGGGGGCGCCGGTCGGCCGGGGCGTCAGTCGCCCGCGGTGCGCTCCCGCCGGCGCCGGACCCCGGCGGCCGCGAGGGCCGCCACCGCCAGGGCGGTCAGCGCCACCTCCGGCCACAGCCCGACCCGGGTGGCCGGCGTGCGCCCGTCCGCGAGGCGCAGCTCGCGCACCACGACCGCGCGGGTGTTGAACCCGGTGGCGTCGCTTACCCGCCCGTCCGGGGAGACGAACCCGGACACCCCGACCGTGGAGGCCATCAGCGCCGGCCGCCCGTGCTCGACGGCCCGCAGCCGCACCATGGCCAGCTGCTGGCGCGCCTCGGCCACGTCGAAGGTGGCGTTGTTGGTCTGCACCACCAGCAGCTGCGCGCCGCCGGTGACGGTGTCACGGACCACCTCGTCGTAGGCGACCTCGAAGCAGATCACGTCACCGAGCACGGCGGGGCCGGTACGCAGCACGCCGGGCGTGGTGCCGGGCACGAAGTCCGACCGCACCCGGTCGACCTGCTCGCTGACCATGCGGGCGAGGTCCCGCATGGGCACGTACTCGGCGAACGGCACCGGGTGCCGCTTCGTGTACAGCTGCTCCAGGTCCGGGCCGGTGCCCGGCCGCCACAGCAGCCCCGCGTTGCGCACCTGTCCCGGGCCGGGGCCGCGCAGCACCGCGCCGACGAGGATCGGCGCGTCGATCGCGTCGGCGGCGGCCTGGATCCGGGCGCCCGCGGCGGCGTCGCGCAGCGGGTCGATGTCGCTGGAGTTCTCCGGCCACACCACCAGGTCGGGGCGGGGCCGGGCGCCGGAGGTGACCTGGGCGGCGAGGTCGACGGTGGCGTCGACGTGGTTGTCGAGCACCGCCTGCCGCTGGGCGTTGAAGTCCAGCCCGAGCCGGGGCACGTTGCCCTGCACGATCGCCACGGTCACCGTGTCGCCGCCGCCGGCGGCGCCGACCGGCACGAGCAGCCCGCCGGCCGGTACGGCCAGCGCGGCGGCGGCCACCGTGGCGACCGGAGCCCACCGCCGCTCGCCGGCCGGGCGTCGCCGCGTCTCGTGCCACCACCAGGCGGCGGCGACGAGGCACCCACCGGTCAGCGCCACCGCGACGGTGACCAGCGGCGCGCCGCCCAGCGCGGCCAGCCGCAGCAGCGGTGACCCGTCCTGGCTGAAGGCCAGCCGGCCCCACGGGAACCCGCCGAACGGGGTGCGGTCGCGCAGCGCCTCCTGCGCCACCCACAGCAGCCCGGTCAGCGCCGGCCACGCCCACCGGGCGCGGTCGGCGAGGGGGGACACCCAGGCGGTGGCCGCGCCCAGCAGCGCCAGGTAGCCGGCCTGCAGCAGCGACAGCAGCACCCACGGCAGGTAACCGGTGTGCAGGTTGGTCCAGCTGAGCATCGGCGCGAACAGCGCCACCCCGGCCAGGAACCCCAGGCCGGCGCCGGCGCGCAACCGCCGCCGGTGCGCCGCCGCGGCCAGCAGGGCCACCCCGAGCGGCGCCAGCGGCCACAGCCCGTACGGGGGGAACGCGACCAGCATCGCCGCGCCCCCGGCGACCGCCGCCGCCACGGCCACCGGCAGCGGCAGCGGGCGGGGCGGCGCCACGGCGGGACGCGCCCGCGCGGCCTGCTCCTGCGTCGTCTCCACGGTCGTCACCGGCACCTCACCACGATCACGCGCCGAAGGCTACCCGCCCGTGGTGATCCACTCGGAGTCCGTGGCGGCGGGTGTCGCGTACGTCCCGCGACCGCCCGGACCGACCGGTTGCCCGGAGAAACGAAATCGGGGCGCGGCTCGCGCCGCGCCCCGATGCTCCCAGGCCCTTCCCGGCCGGTGGGGCGAGGATGCGGCGCGCCGACCTTCGGACCGACCCGACGCTGGACTGGCTGCCCCCGCCTGGCCGTTGTCTACTGGCCGTGCCCCTCACCCTGCCCGTACACCGGTAACCGCGGCCGGTCCGCGCCGCCCCGCCGACCCCCGCCCGCTGGACCTGGCCGCCGCGACGAAGTGCACCGTGTCGCTCGGCCAGCGGACGAAGGGACGAAGCGAACAACAGCCGCTTCCCGTAGTAGGACTCAAAGACGGTACGTGCTCCCCCCGGGGCGCTGTCAACCCACCCCCGACGAGTCGCGGCGGCCACATCGGCGTGTCGCGTCGGCGAGTCATGGTGGGGTTGCGTTCAGCAGTGAATGAGGCGGGAACCCGGCCGCTTGCGGAAGGGAGGTACGCCGTCACGGACCTCGACGTTTCTGGTTTCGATGTACTCCTTGATCACGTTCAGTGGCGCGCCGCCGCATGGGCCGGCGAAGTACGACGGCGACCACAGGTGACCGCCCGTTACCGACTGAGGTGGGATGAGAGCTCCTGCCGCAGATACTGGGCTGAGACGCCCTTAAGGGAGTTGACCAACTTTGGCAGTGCCACGGTTGGCGGGTAGTGCACGAGCAGGTGGACGTGGTCGTGTTCGCCGTTGAACTCGCGCAGTGCGCGCCGATGCCTTTCGCGCACGTTGGACATGATCTGCTGGCAGCGGGTGAGGATCGGATCAGTGCGCGCGCCACGCCGGTACTTGTTGGTGAAGACCAAGCCGGCGTGGAGGTTGTGGACGACGCTGCGCCCCCTGCGCACGTCCGGGTCCGACGTCCAACAAGGCCACGTAGAACGAATGTACGATTGGGCGGTGAAGCTGGTTGTGCAGGTGAAGCTGCTGCCGACGCCGGAGCAGGCGTGCGCGCTGGCGGCGACGCTGCGGGCCTGCAACGAGGCGGCGTCCGATGTGGCCAAGTTGGCCCGCGACATCGGCTGTTACCGCAACTACGACCTGCGCCGGCACGCCTACCACGGCATCAAGACCGACTACCGGCTCGGGGCGCAGGCCGCGCAGCACGTCATCAAGAAGGTCGCCGACGCCTACACCACCATGCACGCCAACATCAAGTCCGGTAACCATGGCAAGCCAGGGTCGCAGCGCCGGCGGCGGGGTCGAGGCGACGCCGGTCCGATTCCGCTGGGACGCCGCGCAGCCGTACGACGCCAGGATGCTGTCCTGGCGGTCCGACGCGCGCACCGTGTCGATCTGGACGATCGACGGACGGTTGAAGGGTGTCGCCTACACCGGTTCGCCTGCCCAGCTCAAGGCCGTGGCCGAGTTGCCGGTCGGGGAATCCGACCTGGTGCACCGCGACGGCATGTGGTTTCTGTACGCCACCGTCGAGGTTGCCGAGGCTGATCCGGTCGACCCGCAGGGGTTCCTTGGCGTGGATCTCGGCGTGGTGAACATCGCCACCGACTCCGACGGACGGGTGTACGCCGGGGAGAAGCTGAACCGCTACCGGCGGCGCCAACTGCGACTGCGCGCCCGCCTGCAGGCCAAGGACACCAAGTCCGCGCGGCGGCTACTGGCCCGGCGCAAGCGCAAGGAAGCGCGGCATGCCACCGACACCAACCATGTGATCTCGAAAAGCATCGTGGCCGAGGCCGCACGCACCTCGCGCGGGGTCGCCGTCGAACGGTTGACGGGGATCCGGCAGAGGGTACGGCTGCGCAAGCCCCAACGGGCCGCAATGCACGGCTGGGCGTTCGCCCAGCTCGGCTCTTTCCTGACCTACAAGGCCCGCCGGGCCGGTGTCGCTGTTGTCCAGGTCGACCCGGCGTACACCTCGCAGACGTGTGCGCAGTGTGGCCACCGGGACAAGCGGAACCGGCCCGACCAGGCCAGCTTCGTCTGCCGGTCGTGCGGGGTCGTTGCCCACGCCGATCGGAATGCGGCCGTCAACATCGCCCAACGCGGTGTGGACGACTGGGGCGCAGTCAACCGCCCATACGCGGCACCTCGTTGCACCCAGCAGTGGGGCTGATCTGCAAACCCGCCCACTCATGCGCGGGTAGTTGACCTGAGGTTCACACCCGCCGGCCCTTGTTAACAGGGGCCCCTGTACGACGCCAGGCGTTAACAGGGGGCCCCTCCTCGCACCCGCAGCGCGAGAGCGCGGGCCGCGGCCGGGTGGTCGGCGGCGAGCAGCCCGGCGGCGGCGAGGACGTAGTCGACGTCGACGACCGGGCGGGCGGCGCGGGGCAGCGGCCACCCGCCGGCGTGGTCGGCGAGCACCGCGGCGAGGACGGCGTCGGCGGCGGCGGGGGCGTGCCGCAGCACCCCGCCGGACCCGACGAGGAGCTTCACCTCCCGCAGGTCCCGGCCGGCGCGTTCCCCGGTGGCCGCGCCGCGCGCGTGGCGGCGTACCGCCACCGTCGCGGCGAGGGCGGCGATCCGGGCGTCGACGGCCCGCTCGGCGGCGTCGCCGGGCAGGAAGCCGGGGTCGGCGGCCCGGGCGTGCGCGGCGCCGGCGAGGGTGTCCGCGTCGGCGGCGTCGAGGAGACGTTCCTCCACGGCCGCCCGCACCACCCCGGGGGCGCTCCACCGCATCCCCAGGTCACCCTCGACGGTGCGGGCCCGCCACAGGCTGCCGGCGACCTCCCGCGCCGGGCCGGTCTCCCGCTCGTCGGGGGTGAGCACCGAGTACACGTCGGTGGTGGCGCCGCCGACGTCGACGACGGCCAGGTCGCCGCCGAGGGTTCCGGCGAGCACCTCCACCCCGGTGAGCACCGCGTCGGGGGTGGCGGCCCGCACCAGCCGCGGGAAGCGGGGGCCGCGGGACAGCCGCTTGCCGCCGATCACGTGCCGCAGGAACACCTCCCGGATCGCGGCCCGCGCCGACGCGGGGGCGAGCACCCCGATGCGGGGCAGCACGTTGTCGGCGACCGTGACCGGCACCTTCGCGGCGGCGAGCAGCGCGTGCAGGTCGTCACGGACGTCGGCGTTGCCGGCGAGCACGACCGGCACCCGCCAGCGGGCCCTCGCCAGCCGGGTCGCGTTGTGGGTGAGCGTGTCCGCGTCGCCGCCGTCGGTGCCGCCGACGAGCAGCACCACGTCGGGCCGGGCGGCCCGCAGCGCCGCCAGGTCGGCGGCGCCGAGCCGCCCCGCCGCCACGTGCACCACGTTCGCCCCGGCGGACAGGCCGACCCGCCGGCCCGCCTGCGCGGTGACGAGGTGCTCGTACCCGATGACCGCCAGCCGCAGCCCGCCACCGGCCGACGAGCACACGTACCAGGGCGCGTCGCGGGACGGCAGGCCGGCGGTGGCCGCGGCGACGGCCGCGTCGAGGCCGTGCAGCACGTCGCTGGTCACGGTGGTGGGGGCGGCCGCCGCCGCGACCAGCCGGCCGCCGTCGAGGTCGATCACCGCCACCTTCGTGTACGTGGAGCCGACGTCGGCGCAGACGGCGACGTTCACGCCGCCGGCGGTACGACCACGGTGCCGGTCGCGGTGACCGCGACGATCGGCGGGTCGCACACCTCGGCGGCCGACTCCCCCTTGTCGGGGCGGCCCCGGCACACCACCCGGGCCGCGAAGTCGATGGTGCGGCTGCGCGTCCCCACCCGCGTCACCGTGGCGGTCACCTCCAGCACGTCCCCGGCCTTCATCGGCGCCCGGAACTGCACGTCCGAGTAGGACGCGAACAGCCCCTCGTCGCCGTCGGTGCGGATGCACACCTCCGTGGCGACGTCCCCGAACAGGCCCAGCGCGTACGCCCCGTCGACCAGGTTCCCCGCGTAGTGGGCGTGGGAGTACGGCACATACCGCCGGTGCGTCACCGTCACACCGAGCCGCGGGTCACTCATGCCTTCACCTTCTTGTTCTCGATCAACGCGTGCACCAGGTACGACGCCACCTCGCCGGGGGTGGTGCCCCGGCCGAAGATCCGGTCGACACCCAGCTCGCCGGCCATCGTCTCGTCGAAACGGGGCCCGCCGACGATCAGCAGCGGCCGCCGGCCCGCCGGCATGGCCTCCCGGAACGCCGCCGACATCTCCCGCGTGTTGTGCAGGTGCGCGTCGCGTTGCGTGACCACCTGCGACACGAGCACCGCGTCGGCCCGCTCGGCCCGGGCGGCCTCCACCAGCTCCGGCACGCTCACCTGGGCGCCCAGGTTGGTGACCTTCAGCTCCCGGTAGTACTCCAGGCCCTTCTCCCCCGCGATGCCCTTGACGTTGAGGATCGCGTCGATGCCGACGGTGTGCGCGTCGGTGCCGATGCACGCCCCCACCACGGACAGCTTGCGCCGCAGCTTCCCCTTGACGACGGCGTTGACCTCCTTGGCGGACAGCAGCGGGTAGTCCCGCTCCACCACCTGCACCGCGGACACGTCCACCAGGTGGTTCACCCGCCCGTACACGACGAAGAAGGTGAACCCGTCGCCCATCTGCTTCGCGTGCACCAGCATCGCCGGGTCGATGCCCATCTTCCCGGCGAGCTGGATCGCCGCGCCCTCGGCCCGCTTGTCGTGCGGCACCGGCAGCGTGAACGACACCTGCACCATGCCGTCGCCGGTGGTGTCCCCGTACGGCCGGACGATCTTCTTCTCCGCAGCCGCGCTCACGCCGCCGCCTCCAGGATCTCGGTGGCCGGGTTGTAGTAGTCGACCTCGTGCCGGGCGACCCCGTCGAGGCCCTTGCCCCGGTCGGCGGGCCGCTTCATGATCCCGAACGTGCCCTCGGCGATGGCGGTGAGCAGCGACTGCTCACCGATGCGTTCCAGCAGCTCCACGGCCTCTCCGAGCACCCGGTGGGCGCGCTGCTGGATGAACCCGCCCGGCGCCGGCACGAAGTCCTCGTGCAGCCCGCCCGCCGCGCCCAGCACGTAACGCACGTTCTGCAGGGCGATGTCCCGGTCGGACAGCCACGGCGTCACCACCGCCTCGGTCATCATGCCGACCAGCAGGATGCCCTGCCCGGTCATGGTGCCGACCAGGTTGAAGAACCCGTCGAGCAGGTTGCCGCGGAACACGTCGCCGGTCATGTGCTTCGTCGGCGGCATCCACTTCAGCGGCGCGTCCGGGAACAGCTCCCGCGCCAGCAGCGCGTGCGCCAACTCCAGCCGGAACGACTCCGGCAGGTCCGGGTTGATCTCGAACGCGTGCCCCAGCCCCAGCTGCCAGTCCGCCAGGCCCGCCTCGTGCGCGAAGTACTCGTTGAGCAGCTGCGACACCGTCACCGTGTGCGCCTCGTCCACCGCGTCCGCGGTGGTCAGGTAGTTGTCCTCACCGGTGTTGATGATGATCCCCGCCCGGGCGTGCACCTGCCGGGAGAACCGCTGGTCGACGAACGTGCGGATCGGGTTGATGTCGCGGAACAGGATCCCGTACATCGAGTCGTTGAGCATCATGTCGAGGCGTTCCAGGCCGGCCAGGGTCGCCATCTCCGGCATGCACAGCCCCGACGCGTAGTTCGTCAGCCGCACGTACCGGCCCAGCTCCCGCGACGACTCGTCCAGCGCCGCCCGCATCAACCGGAAGTTCTCCTGCGTGGCGTACGTGCCGGCGAACCCCTCCCGGGTCGCGCCCTCCGGCACGTAGTCCAGCAGCGACTGCCCGGTGGACCGGATCACCGCGATCACGTCCGCCCCGGCCCGCGCGGCGGCCTGCGCCTGCGGGATGTCCTCGTAGATGTCCCCGGTAGCCACGATCAGGTAGATCCACGGCCGCTGCGCCGGATCCCCGTACCGCTTCACCAGGCGGTCCCGCTCGGCCCGCCGCCGGTCGATCCGCCGGACCCCCGCCGCGACCGCCCGCCGGGCCGCACGGCGCGCGGCGGTGGCCGCCTTCCCGGTCGGCACCGTGAACCGCACCGACCCGGCGGCGGCCTTCTGCGCCAGCAGCGTCACGTCGGCGATCTGCTCCCGGGCCAGGGCGTCGAACACCGGCACCGCCACCCCGTGCCCCAGACCCACGTCGGCCACCACCGCGTCCACCAGGCGGTTCACCCACGGGATGCCGTCCGGGTCCGCGCCGGTCACCCCGGCCAGCCGCAGCACCGCCCGCTCCACCGACACCGTCGTGTGGCTGCGCGCCAACTCCACCACCGGCGCACCGGCGCGGGCGGCGAGCGCCCGCGCCCGCGCCACCAGCGCCGGATCCAGATCAAGCTTGGCCGTCACGCCGTCACCTCGCTCCGCTCGGCGCCGGCACGACGGGTGGTTCCCTCACTCACGACGACCCTTCCTCATAGATCACCTCACCGCGCAGCACCGTGCGCCGGCACACCGGCAGCGGCGTCGGGTCCTCCGGACCCCGCGCCTCCGGGTCGTCGGACTGCAACACCGGCAGCCCCCGCTCCACCCCGGCCGGGGTGTCCCACACCGCGAACGTCGCCGGCGCACCCAACGCGAGGACCCCCTCGGCGTCCAGGTGCACCGCCCGCCACCCGCCGCGGGTGTGCGCGGCGAACGCCGCCCGCACACTCATCCGCTGCGCCGGGTTGTGGTGCGCCGCCGCCGCCCGCACCGACCCCCACGGGTCCAGCGGCGTCACCGGCGAATCCGACCCGAACGCGAGCGCCACCCCCACCGAGTGCATCGCCCCCATCGGGTTCGACTCCAGCGACCGGGCAAGACCCAGCCGCGACTCGTACATGCGGCCCGCCCCGCCCCACAACCGGTCGAACGCCGGCTGCATCGACGCGACGATCCCGTACTCCACGAACCCGGCGATCAGCCGCTTACTCATGATCTCCGCGTGCTCCACCCGGTGCCGCGCCGCCCGCACCCGGTCCGTGCCGAGCTTCTCCGCCGCCGCCGCGAACCCGTCCAGCACCGTCGAGATCGCCGCGTCCCCGATCGCGTGGAACCCGCCCTGCAGACCGTGCGCCGCGCAGTCCAGCAGGTGGTCACGCACCTGCCCGGCCGTCAGGTACCCGTGCCCGCACCCGTCCCCGTCCCGGTACGCCTCCGACACGTACGCCGTCCGCGCCCCCAACGCCCCGTCCGCGAACAGGTCCCCACCGGCGCCGACCGCGCCCAGCTCCCGGGCCCGCGCCGCGCCACCCAGCTCACCCCAGTACCCGTACACCTCCGGCACACCCGCACCGGAGATCGCCAGCAGGCCGGTGAAGTCCTCCTCGTCGGAGATCTCCGGGCCCCCGCACTCGTGCACCGCCGCGATGCCCAGCGACGCCGCGTGCGCCAGCGCCGCCCGCTGCGCCGCGACCCGCTGCGCCCGCGTCACCGACCCGAACGCCGCCGCCCGCACCACGTGGTGCGCGTCCCGCCGCAGCCACCCCGACGCGTCGTACCCCGCCGCGGCCACCACCTCCGGGCACGCCGCCAGCAGCGCCCGCGACACCAGCGCCGAGTGGATCGACGCCTGCGACAGGTACACCCGCCGCCCCCCGGCCGCCCGGCCCACCTCGTCGGCGTCCGGCGGCCGCGGCACCGCCCAGCTCGACTCGTCCCAGCCGTGCCCCAGCACCACCGCGTCCGCCGGCAGACCCTCCGCGAACCCGGCCACCGCGTCCAGCAGCTCCGCCGCCGACCGCACCCCGGACACGTCCAGCCCCGACAACGCCAACCCCGTGTCCGTGGCGTGCACGTGCGCGTCCACGAACGCCGGCGTCACCAACGCCCCGGCCAGGTCCACCACCCGGTCGGCGGACGGCGCGTCCGCGTCCGACCCCAGCCAGGAGATCCGGCCACCGGACACCAGCAGGGCCGTCGCGCTCGGGTCGGCGGGGCAGTGCAGCACACCGCCGCGGTACAGAGTCGAGGGGTTCGTCATGGCACTCAGTCTGCCGCCAACCGCGCCTCGAACAGCCGGCGCACCCCCGGCTCGGCACGCAGCAGATCCAGCGCGAACTCGGCGTGACCCGGCACGTACCCGTTGCCCACCAGCATCGTCACGTCCGCCGCCAGACCCTCCGCGCCCAGCGCCGCCGCCGCGAAGCTCGTCGCCATCGAGAAGAACACCACCGTGCCGCCGTCGGCCGTCGCCAGGACCGCCCCGTGCTCGCAACCCGGCACGTCCACACACACCACGGTCACGTCCGCCGGCGCCTCCAGCGCCGACGTCACCGCCGTCGACAGCGCCACCGGATCCCGGGCGTCGGCCAACGCCACCGCGTCCGCCAGCCCGGCCGCCGCAAGCGCGTCCCGCTCCGCGTCCACCGGAACCACCCCGACCGTACGCCCGGCGCCCGCCCGCCGCGCCGCCGCGAGCGACAGCGACCCGCTCTTACCGGCCCCGCCGATCACCGCCACGCTGACCGGCCGGGCATCCCCCTCGCGCGCCCGGCCGGCCACGTAGCCCTCCACGACGCGCGCGGTCAGCGCCGGCGCCCCGCACACGTCCAGCACGGCCAGGGACAGCTCCGGGTGCAGGTCGGACGGCAGCACCGCCGCGATCGACCGGGCGAACAGGATCGCGTACCCGTCGCACGGCACCTGCTCGCTGCGCCCGTCCCACCGGGCCAGCCCGTCCAGGATCCGCAGCGGCGTCAGGGTGAGCGACACCAGCGTCGCCACCCGGTCCCCCACCGTGAGGCCCAGCGGCGACCGCCGGCCCACCTCCTCCACCGTGCCGATGAGCATGCCGCCCGAACCGGTCACCGGGTTCTGCATCTTCCCCCGGGTCGACACGATCTCCAGCACCTCGGCACGGACCTTCTCCCCGTCCCCGCCGTGCTTCTCCGACAACTGCCGGAAGCTCGCCGCGTCCAGGTTCAGCCGCTCCACCCGGATCCGCACCTCGTTCGGCGCGATTTCCGGACTCGCGTCCAGCCGCCACGCCGCCTGCGGCAGCACCCCCGCCGGCTCCAGAACGCGGTGCAGACCCACCGGTGACGTCACGCCGACCTCCCTGTCCGGCCGCTCGAAGCCCCGGCCAGGGCTCGCGTAGCGGGAAAACTTCCGGCAGACTAGTTTGTTGACCGGATATTTTCCAGTAGCGTACGGGACCACTGATCGTCCGCACCACACCCACGAGGAGGGGCCGTGACCCAGACCCACCCGGTGGAGGCCATCCCCGCGCCCCAGCACGCGCCGGCACCCACCCCCACCGCCGGCCAGCCGTACGAATACCGCCGCGCCCCCCTCGTCGAACCCGACTGGACCCGCTTCCCCGGCTGGCGCCACGTCACCCGCGACCAGTGGGAAAGCGCCCAGTGGCAGCGCGTCAACTGCGTCAAGAACATCAAGCAGCTCCGCGCCGTCCTCGGCGACCTCGTCGACGAGACCTTCTACGCCGACCTCGAGGCCGACCAGAAGGCCCTGGCCACCATGTCCATGCTGGTGCCGCCGCAGATGCTCAACACCATGGTCCCGTTCGCGCCCATGACCACCGAGGCCCTCTACGCCGACCCCATCCGGCGCTACATGATCCCCGTCGCCTCCGACCGGCGCACCGACTGGCCCTCACACCCCTACGCCAGCCGCGACAGCCTCCACGAGCACGACATGTGGGTCGCCGAAGGCCTCACCCACCGCTACCCCACCAAGGTCCTCGCCGAACTGCTCTCCACCTGCCCGCAGTACTGCGGCCACTGCACCCGCATGGACCTCGTCGGCAACTCCACCCCCGCCGTCGACAAGCTCAAACTCACCCTCAAGCCCGTCGACCGCTACGACGCCCACATCGCCTACCTCAAGGCCCACCCCGGCGTCCGCGACGTCGTCGTCTCCGGCGGCGACGTCGCCAACGTGCCCTGGCGCAACCTCGAGTCCTACCTGATGCGGCTCCTCGACATCGAGACCGTCCGCGACATCCGCCTCGCCACCAAGGCCCTCATGGGCCTCCCCCAGCACTGGCTCCAGCCCGACGTCGTCGAAGGCCTGGAGCGGGTCGCCCGCACCGCCGCCCGACGCGGCGTCAACCTCGCCATCCACACCCACGTCAACCACGCCCAGTCGCTCACCCCGCTGGTCGCCAAGGCCGCCCAGACCGCCCTCGACGTCGGCGTCCGCGACGTCCGCAACCAGGGCGTGCTCATGCGCGGCGTCAACGCCACCGCCCCCGACCTGCTCGACCTCTGCTTCGCCCTCCAGGGTGAGGCCGGCATCCTGCCGTACTACTTCTACATGTGCGACATGATCCCCAACGCCGAACACTGGCGGGTCCCGGTGTGGCACGCCCAGCAACTCCAGCACGACATCATGGGCTACCTGCCCGGCTACGCCACCCCGCGCATCGTCTGCGACGTCCCCTTCGTCGGAAAGCGCTGGGTCCACATGCTCACCGAGTACGACCGCGACCGCGGCATCTCGTACTGGACCAAGAACTACCGCACCTCCATCGAGTCCGCCGACCTGGAGGCCCTCAACAAGCGGTACGCCTACTACGACCCGATCGACACCCTGCCCGAGGCCGGCCAGGCCTGGTGGAACGCCCACCGCGACGACTGACCCGCCCGCATCCCGTCACCCCCGGCGTCGCCCCCGCGCGACCCGGGGGTGATCGTCATGTCCGCCCTCGCCCCGCCGCCACCAACGGCTACCGTCACGCCATGCCCCGCGAGCCGCGCGACCAGAACGCCGACACCGACGTCGCCGAGCGGGCCAGCCCCATCGAGATCTTCTTCGACGTCGTCTTCGTCCTCACCGTCACCCAACTCGCCAACCTGCTCGAACACGACCTCAACTGGGCCGGCCTCGGCCAGACCGTCCTGATCCTCGGCCTGCTCTGGTACCTCTACAGCGGCTACGTCTGGCTCACCAACCACGTCCCACCCCGCCGCCCCGCCCGCAAACTCCTCCTCTTCGGCGGCATGGCCGGCTTCCTGCTCACCGCCATCGCCATCCCTGACGCCTTCACCGGCAGCGGCCTGCTCTTCGGCGTCGGCTACCTGATCGTGGTCAGCGTCCACGTCGGCCTGTTCAGCCGCAGCACCGCCCGGCCCGCCGTCCGCCGATTCGCCCCCTACAACCTCGGCGGCGCCGCGCTCATCCTCGCCGCCGGCCTGCTCACCGGGCCGATCGTGCCGATCCTGTGGGTCGCCGCCATCTTCACCCAGACCGTCCTGCCCTACCTGCTGCCCGGCCACTCCTGGCTCGGCAGTGCCGCGAGCTTCCACATCCGCCCCGCCCACTTCGTCGAACGACACGGGCTGCTCGTCATCGTGGCCCTCGGTGAGACCGTCGTCGCCATCGGCATGGGTGCCCCACTGGACCATCTCGACCCCGGCGTCGCCGGCGCCGTCGTGATGGCCCTCGCCCTCCCCGCCGCGCTCTGGTGGACCTACTTCACCGACACCGCAGCCAGCGAAGCGGCCCTCGACCGCGCCGACGACGCAGCCCGAAGCCGCATGTCCGCCCGCGCCTACATCCTCACCCACTTCGTGCTGCTGCTCGGCATCATCGCCACCGCCACCGGCCTGCACGCCGTGGTCGCCCACCCCGACACCCCCGCCGGCTGGCCCGCCGCGCTCGCTCTCACCGCCGGCGTGGCCCTGTTCCTCGCCGCCATCGCCGACGTCCGCCACACCCTCGGCGTCGGGCGGACCGGCAGCCGCCTCGCCACCGCCGTGCTGGTCCTGGCCACCACCCCGGTCGGCGCGGTCGTCAACTCCGCCCTGCACCTGGCCGTCGTCATCGCGCTGATGGTCGTGATGCTGCGGATCGACGGGTACCGCCCCACCACGCCGGTCAGCCGCGTGGCGCGTACATGATCACCGCGACACCCACGAGGCAGATCGCGGCGCCCGCCAGGTCCCACCGGTCCGGACGGAAGCCGTCCACCAGCACGCCCCACGCCAGCGAGCCGGCGACGAACACGCCCCCGTACGCGGCCAGGATCCGCCCGAAGTGCGGGTCCGGCTGGAACGTCGCCACGAAGCCGTACGCGCCCAGCGCCAGCACCCCCGCCGCCACCCACCACAGGCCGCGGTGCTCCCGCCAGCCCTGCCACACCAGCCACGCGCCACCGATCTCGGCCAACGCGGCCAGCACGAACAACACCAGGGAACGCGCCACGGTCACGGACAGCGACCCTACCGCCCGACGGTGAGCCGGCACCTGGCGTACCTCGGACACGACGACGGGCCCCGAGGCGACGCCCCGGGGCCCGTCGTGGCACGCGTCAGCGGGTGGCCGCGTTCTTGATGTCGCGGCCGGCCTGCTTGGCGTGCTCGCCCGCCTGCCGGGCCCGCGCGGCGTCCTGCTGCGTGGCGCCCTCGGACCGCATCCGCTCGTTGTGCGTCGCGTCGCCGATGCGTTCCTTCGCGGCGCCGGTCATCTGGTCGACCCTGTTCCTGGCCTTGTCGGCGAAGCCCATCTCCGCTCCCCTCGATCGAGTCCGGCCTTCCCTGACGGGTTCCCCTCGTCGCCGGTGACATGCGGTGTCGCCGTGGTTGGCCGCACGTCGCGTAAGGCGTCCTAGGAAGATAGTCTGATGACGGTCGGCGTCGCGGTGCGGACCGGCCGGAACGGGTGGTTGACTGGGCGAATGAGCGAGATCCTCCTCATCCGGCACGGCGAGACCACCTGGAGCGCCAGCCATCGGCACACCTCGTACACCGATCTGGAGCTGACCGCCGACGGCGAGCGGCAGGCCCGCGCGCTCGGCGAACTCCTCGCCGGCCGGCGGTTCGCCGCGGTGTTCACCAGCCCCCGCACCCGGGCCCTGCGCACCGCCCAGCTCGCCGGTCTCACCGATGCCCGGGTCGACGAGGACCTCACCGAATGGCACTACGGGGAGTACGAGGGCCGCACGACCGTCGAGATCCGCGAGGACCGTCCGGACTGGTCGATCTGGACCGACGGCGCCCCCGGCGGCGAGTCACCCGATCAGGTGGCCGCCCGGCTGGACCGGGTGCTCGCGCGGGCCACCCCCCTGCTCGAACACGGCCCGGTCGCGCTGGTGGGCCACGCGCACAGCCTGCGCGTCACCGGCGCCCGGTGGATCGGCCTGCCGCCCGTCGCCGGCGGCCGGCTGCGGCTCGACACCGCCACCGTCAGCGTCCTCGGCCACGAGCACGGCCGGCAGGTCATCCTGCGGTGGAATCAGCCGCCTCCCCCGGCACCCGCGCCCGCGGCCGAGACGGCGGCTCGCCACTGATCTTCGGCGGCCGGTTCTCGTACGGCGTGGACAACACCACCGTCGTACGGGTCGTCACGTTCGCCGACGTGCGGATCTCCTGGAGCACCCGCTCCAGGTCCGTCGGGCCGGCCACCCGCACCAGCAGCAGGTAGAAGTCCTCCCCCGCCACCGAGTAGCAGGAGTCGATCTCCGGCAGGTGGGCCAGCCGCTCCGGCGCGTCGTCCGGCTGCGACGGGTCGAACGGGCGGATCGCCACGAACGCCGTCAACGGCAGGTCCAGGGCCTCGAAGGAGACGCGCGCCGCGTACCCCTTGATCACACCGCGCTGCTCCAACCGGCGGACCCGCTGGTGCACGGCGGACACCGACAGGCCCACCTTGTCCGCCAGATCGGTGTACGACAGCCGGCCGTCGGCGGTCAGCGCGGCGACGATGGCACGGTCGATCTCCTCCACGGCAAGCAACCTACCGGGAAAAACCCGCCGGTGCGACGACGGGCCCGCCGGCCGTCACGCCAGGCGGGCCGCCCCGTCGCGTACCGTCAGCCCTTCGCCAGCGCCCGGGAGATCACCAGGCGCTGGATCTGGTTGGTACCCTCCACGATCTGGAGCACCTTCGCCTCGCGCATGTACCGCTCGACCGGGTGGTCGCTGACGTAGCCGGCACCCCCGAGCACCTGCACCGCGTCGGTGGTCACCCGCATCGCCACGTCCGTGGCGAACAGCTTCGCCTTGGCCGCCTCGATCGAGTACGGCCGGCCGGCGTCGCGCAGCCGCGCCGCGGCCAGCATCAGCGCCCGCGCGGCCGAGATCTGGGTGGCGTGGTCGGCGAGCGTGAAGCCCAGCCCCTGGAAGTCGATGATGGCCCGGCCGAACTGCTGCCGCTCCTTCGCGTACCCGACCGCGTAGTCCAGCGCCGCCTGGGCGAGACCGACCGCGCACGCCGCGATGCCGAGCCGGCCCGAGTCCAGCGCGGACATGGCGATGGTGAAGCCCGCACCCTCCCCGCCGAGCAGCCGGTCGGCCGGCACCCGCGCGCCGTCGAAGGCGATCTGCGCCACCGGCGAGGCGTGCAGGCCCATCGTCCGCTCCGCGGCCTGCGGATGGATGCCCGGCGTGGCCCGGTCGGCGAGCAGGCAGGAGATGCCCTTCGGCCCGGGCCCGCCGGTGCGGCAGAAGATGTTGTAGAAGTCGGCCACCCGGGCGTGCGTGATCCACGCCTTGGTGCCGGTGACGACGTAGGCGTCGCCGTCGCGTACGGCCTTCGTGGTCAGGGCGGCGGCGTCCGACCCGCCCTGCGGCTCCGACAGGCAGTACGCGCCCAGCAGCTCCCCGCCGATCATGTCGGGCAGCAGCTTGCGCTGCTCGTCGCTGCCGTACTGCGCGAGGGGGTAGCAGGACAGCGTGTGCACGCTGACCGCCTCGGCGACCGCGAGCCACCGGCTGGCCAGGATCTCGAGCACCTGGAGGTACACCTCGTACGGCTGGGCAGCCCCGCCGTACTCCTCCGGGTAGGGCAGGCCGAGCAGGCCGGCCCGGCCCAGCGTGCGCAGCACCTCCCGGGGGAACTCGGCGCGCTCCTCGAAGCCGGCGGCCCTGGGGGCGAGTTCCCGGTCGGCGAGTTCGGTGGCGAGGTCCAGCAGGTCGTGGGCCTCGTCGGTGGGGAGGATCCGGTCGACAGTCATAGCGCGGTGAGCTCCGTGGGGGTGGTGTTGAGCCGTCGTACGCCGTCCGTCGTGCAGACGACGATGTCCTCGATGCGGGCGCCGTGCCGCCCGGCGAGGTAGATCCCGGGTTCGATCGAGAACGCCATGCCCGGCTCCAGCGCCCGCCCGTTGCCGGTCACCACGTACGGCTCCTCGTGGCCGTCCAGCCCGATGCCGTGACCGGTGCGGTGCAGGAACGCGTCGCCGTGGCCGGCGTCGGCGATCAGGTCGCGGGCGGCGGCGTCGACCGCCTCCGCGCTGACGCCGGGGCGCACCGCGGCGACGGCGGCGCGCTGGGCGGCGTGCAGCACCGCGTAGTACTCGGTGAACTCCGCCGGGGCGGGCCGGCCGGCGACGTAGGTGCGGGTGCAGTCGGAGCGGTACCCCGACGGCATCGTGCCGCCGATGTCCACCACCACCGGCTCGCCGGCGCCGATCGGCCGGTCCGAGGTGCCGTGGTGCGGGCTCGCGCCGTTCGGGCCGGCGGCGACGATGACGAAGTCGACGGCGACGTGCCCGGCGGCCCGGATCGCCGCGGCGATGTCGGCGGCGACCTCGCTCTCGGTACGGCCCGGCCGCAGCCACTCCCCCATCCGCTCGTGCACCGCGTCGATCGCGGCGCCGGCCTCGGCGAGGGCCGCCACCTCGGCCGGGGACTTGCGGATGCGCAGTTCGCGGAGCACCTCGGAGGCGAGCCGCTGGCTCGCGCCCGGCAGCGCGGCGCGCAGCGCCAGGACCTGCTCCGCCCACATCCGGTCGGCCAGGCCGACCGCCGCGACCGGCCCGCCGAGGGCGGCGGTGACGAGGGGGTACGGGTCGGTGCCGTCGGCGTGGTCGACGATGCGGACGCCGGTGGCCTGCGCCGGGGACGCCTCGGCGGCGGGCCGTTCCAGGGTGGGCACGACGAGCGTCGGCTCGCCCTCGGCGGGCAGCACCAGCAGGGTCAGCCGCTCACCGGCGTGCGCGTCGTAGCCGGTCAGGTACCGCAGGTCCGACCCGGGGCTGAGCAGCAGCGCGTCCAGGCCGGCAGCGGCGGTGGCGCGCTGCGCGGCGGCCAGCCGGGCCGGCGGGTACAGCTCGTCGGTTCCCACCCGCTCAGCTTAACGCTCGTTCGGCTCACCCTCCGGCGCGCCCGGGCGCGTCGCCGCACGCGGCCCGGCCGCCGTGGCGGAGCGGCACGGTCCCGCGCGTCGCAGGCTCAGGCGGCAGGGCGTCGGCCAGGTTCCGGGCGCGCGGTCACGTGGCCCGACGCCCCGGAGCGGGGAGTCACGACATCAGCCACAGGCAGAACGGGTGGCCGTCCGGGTCCAGGCAGACCCGGACGTCGTCCTGCGGCTGAAACGGCGCGACGGTCGCGCCGCAGGCGACCGCGTGGGCCTGCGCCGCCGCCAGGTCGTCGACCCCGATCTCCAGGTGGGCCATCATCTGCTGCCGGCCCGCCTCGGCCGGCCAGGTCGGCCGCACGTACCGGCGCTCCCGCTGGAAGGAGAGGCCCACCCCACCGTCGGGGGCACGGAGGATCACGTCGTCCGCCTCCTCGACGGCGATCTCCCAACCGAGCAGCCCGGCGTAGAACCGGGCGAGCGCCGCCGGGTCGGGAGTGTCCAGGTTGACCGTGGTCAGTCGCAGGAGGGGACGCGGCGTGCTCACCCGGCCGATTCTGCCCGTCCGGAACGCCTGCCGCAGTCCCGCCGGCGGCGGTGGCCGGCCGGGCGCGGCGGCCTTGGCGCGTTCCGGCACGCCGGCACCGGCGCGCCGATAGCCTCGGGACAGGCCCTGACCGGACGAAGGGACGACGACCGTGGCAGCCAGCGACCGCGCCGAGACGCGCCGTCGGTGGCTGCTCTGGTCCGGTGTCCTCGCCCTCGCCGGTCTGGTGCTGCTCGTCATCGGGCTCACCATCGCCGACGGCGTCGCCGCCTGGGTCGAGGTGGTGGTGGCCCTCCTGCTGCTGCTGGCCAGCTACGGGGTGCAGTACGTGGCCCGGCGGGGAACCCTCTACCGGGACCGGAGCTGACCCGCCACCGACGCGGGCGTCCGCCCGGACGTCGGTGCGGTGTGCCACGCTGTCGGGCGTGACAGCCCCGATCATGCTCGTCGACGCGCCCAGCCTCTACTTCCGGGCGTACTTCGGCATTCCCGAGTCCGCCACCACCGCCGACGGCCAGCCGGTCAACGCCGTCCGCGGCTTCCTGGACATGCTGGCGTCCCTCATCCGCACCCGGCGGCCGGGGCGGATGGTCTGCGCGATGGACCACGACTGGCGGCCCGACTGGCGGGTGGCGCTGCTGCCGTCGTACAAGGCGCACCGGGTCGCGCCGGAGGGCGGCGAGGTGGTGCCCGACACGCTCACCCCACAGGTGCCGGTCATCCTCGACGTGCTCGACGCCCTGGGCATCACCACCGTCGGCGCCGCCGGGTACGAGGCCGACGACGTGCTCGGCACGCTGTCCGTCACCCAGCCCGGGCCGGTCGAGGTGGTCTCCGGTGACCGGGACCTGTTCCAGCTCGTCGACGACGCCCGGGGCGTGCGCCTGCTCTACGTCGGGCGGGGCGTGGCCAAACTGGAGGACTGCGACGACACGGCCGTGCGCTCCCGCTACGGGGTGCCCGCGGCCCGGTACGCCGACTTCGCCGCCCTGCGCGGCGACCCCAGCGACGGGCTGCCCGGCGTGCCGGGCGTCGGTGAGAAGACCGCCGCCCGCCTCGTCGACCGGTACGGCGACATCGACGGCATCCTCGCCGCCCTGGACGATTCCGGCTCCGGCTTCGCGCCCGGGCTGCGGGCCAATCTCGCCGCCGCCCGGGACTACCTGGCCGTCGCCCCGAAGGTGGTCCGGGTGGCGCTCGACGTGCCGCTGCCCGACCTGCCCACCGACCTGCCGACCGCGCCGGCCGATCCGGAGCGGCTGCTGGACCTCGCCGCGCGGTGGAACCTGGCCGGTTCCGCCCGCCGGCTGGTCGACGCCCTGGCCACCCGCACCGGCTGACCGGCCCGGCCCCCCGGGGAGCCGGTGCGCCCTCCGCCGCCCGCCCCCGCCGGTGCGCCTCCCGCCGGTCCACCGGTGCGCCAGCCGGCCAGCGACGCCGGCCGTGCGGTCAGCGCGGTGCGCGGTCCCGGCGGGACGGGAACGGGGTGCCCGGCCGGGCCAGGGTGGAGCGTGCCCGCAGACCGACCGGGTCGGGCGTCGCCGCCGGCCCCGCCGGCACCGGTGCCGCCCCGGTCCCGCGCCGGGCGTCCAGGTACGCGGTCGCCGCCCGGTCCTCGTCGGTCGGGGCGGCGAGCAGCGCGTACACCAGGCCGACCACCCCGAAGACCACGGCCAGGACGATCGGCACCAGCAACGTGCCCACCTCGGCCCCGGCGACCTCCCGCTCGGTGTCGTGCAGGTGCACCGAGAGGGCGCTCATCCCGGTGAAGTGCATGCCGTTCACCGCGACGCCCATGACCAGGGCGGAGGCGGTGATCGCCAGCGCGCGACGTACCGTCACGGCGAGCCACAGTGCGACGGTCGCCGCGACGACCGCGATGACGGCCGAGGCCACCACGCGGGGCTGGTCGTAGCCGAGCCGGCCGTTGAGCCGCATCGCCGCCATGCCGGCGTAGTGCATCACCGCGACACCGGCGCCGGTGAACAGGCCACCGGCGAGGATCCGCGGCGCGGACACCCGGCCGGTGCCGGCGATGGCCAGGCCGATACCGACCGCCACCACGGCGATGCCGGCGCTCGCCGCGGTGATCGGCACGTCGTACCGGATCCGGGTGCCGTCGACCGCGAAGCCGAGCATCGCCATGAAGTGCATGGTCCAGATCGCCGTGCCGCCGATGGCGAAGGCGGCCAGGATGCCCCACCAGGCCCGCTGGCCCCCGGTGGCCGCCGTCCGGATCCGCCCGGCACAGATGAGGCCGAGGAACGAGCCCAGCACGGACAGCGCGTAACTCAACGCGGGTGTGATCCACCCGTACTCGAAGTGATTGATCTCCGCCACGCGGCAGTCCCCCCAGACAGGATACCGGCGCGTAACATCGCGCCTCCGCCATGATCTGGGACCGCTCCACCAGCCGCAACATCGACAAAGTGATACTTCATGGGGTGCCGCCGCGGTGACCGAGTGATGCGTCGATTGCAGACTGGCAACTACTGCCGGTGAGCGTCAGGCGGCGGCGTGGTAGGCCAGCACGCCCCGGTTGACGGCGGCGATGGCCTGCCGGGCGGTGGACCGCAGATCGGCCGAGGCGCCCCCGGAGTCGGCGAGCTGGCCGAGCAGGTCCACCACCTGCCGGGCCCAGCGGACGAAGTCGCCGGCCGGCATCTCCCCGTCGATCTCGTGCCCGCTGGCCAGCACCTTCGCCAGGGCCTCGCCCCGCGCCCACCGGTAGATCGGCCAGGCAAAGCCGAGGTCGGGTTCCCGCGTGACGGCCAGGCCCCGGGCCGCCTCGTCGGCCTCGATCTCGCTCCACAGCTTGAGCGTCACGTCGACCGCCTCGGCCACGGCGCCCCGGGGCAGCGACGCCCGCTCGTCGACGTCGCGGCGGGCCTCGAAGACCACCACCGACACCGCCGCCGCCAGCTCGGCCGGGCTGAGCCCGTCCCAGACACCCCGGCGCAGGCACTCCGCGACCAGCAGGTCGGCCTCCGTCCAGATCCGGCCCAGCATCCGGCCCGCGTCGGTGACCGTCCCGTCCGGCGCGAGGTACCCGCGCGCGGTGAGCAGCGCGACGATCCGGTCGAAGGTCCGGGCGAGGGAGCCGGTGCGGCCGGCCACCCGCTGCCGCAGCTCCTCGGTGTCCTTCTCGAGCCGCCGGCGGCGCTCCGCCCAGCGGGCGTGCTCCTCCCGGTCCGGGCAGGCGTGGCAGGGGTGCCGGCGCAGCTCGGTGCGGAGCTGGCTGAGGCTGTCATCCTCCCCCGTGGCCTGCCGGGACCGGCCGCCCCGGCGGCCGGCGTGCCGGTCCAGCCCGGTGCCGCTGACCTCGGCCGCCAGGTCCCGCCGGGCGGCCGGTGAGCGGTGGTTGAAGTGCTTCGGGACGCGGATCCGGGCGAGCACCTCGGCGGGGGTGGTGAAGTCGCCGGGGCTGACCCGTCCGGCCCACCGGTCCTGCGTGAGCACCAGCGGGCGCGGCTCGCCGAAGCCGCCGGTCGCCGGGTCCAGCACCACCGCGAGGCCGGCCCGCCGGCCGGACGGCACCCGGATCACGTCGCCGACCCGCAGCCGCTCCAGCGACGCGACCGCCGCCGCCTTGCGCTGGCTCTGCCCCTGCCGTGCGAGGGCGCGCTCCCGGTCGGCGATCGCCACGCGCAGCGCGAAGTACTCGTCGAAGTCGCCGTGGTGGCAGGCCGCCTCCGCGCCGTACGCCTCGATGGTCTCGGTGTTGCGCTGCACCTGCCGCGCCAGGCCGACCACCGACCGGTCCGCCTGGAACTGCGCGAAGCTCGACTCGAGCAGCGCCCGCGCCGGCTCCGCGCCGACCGTCCCGACCAGGTTGACCGCCATGTTGTACGACGGTCGGAAGCTGGACCGCAGCGGGTACGTGCGGGTCGACGCCAGGCCGGCCACGTGCCGGGGGTCGGTCTCCGGGGACCACACCACGACGGCGTGCCCCTCCACGTCGATGCCGCGCCGGCCGGCCCGGCCGGTGAGCTGCGTGTACTCCCCCGGCGTCAGGTCGACGTGCGCCTCGCCGTTGTACTTCACCAGGCGCTCCAGGACCACGCACCGGGCCGGCATGTTGATGCCCAGCGCGAGCGTCTCGGTGGCGAACACCGCCTTCACCAGGCCACGGACGAACAGCTCCTCGACGACCTCCTTGAACGCGGGCAGCATGCCGGCGTGGTGCGCCGCGAGGCCCCGCTCCAGACCGTCGAGCCACTCCCAGTACCCGAGCACCGACAGGTCCTCGCCGGGGATCGCGGTGACCCGGCTCTCGACCACCCGCCGGATCTCCGCCCGCTCCTCCGGGTTGGTGAGCCGCAGCCCGGCGGCGAGGCACTGCTGCACGGCCGCGTCGCAGCCGGCCCGGCTGAAGATGAACAGGATCGCCGGCAGCAGCCCCTCCCGGTCGAGCCGGTCGACGATGTCCGGGCGCATCGGCCCGCGCCAGCGTGGCCCGCGCCGACCGCCGCCGGGCCCGGCGCTGCGACCCTCGCCCAGTTCGAGCCGGCGCATCGTGTCCCGGGTGTAGCGCAGCAGCTCCGGGTGCACGTCGTGCTTGCGGGCGGCGTCGGCGTCGTGGAACAGGTCGAACATCCGCTTGCCGACCAGCATGTGCTGCCACAGCGGCACCGGCCGGTGCTCGCTGACCACGACCGCCGTCTCACCGCGTACGGTCACCAGCCAGTCGGCGAACTCCTCGGCGTTGGAGACCGTCGCCGACAGCGAGACCAGGGTGACCGAGGCGGGCAGGTGGATGATCACCTCTTCCCACACGCCGCCACGGAACCGGTCGGCGAGGTAGTGCACCTCGTCCATCACCACGTACGCCAGGCCCTCGAGGGTGGCCGAACCGGCGTAGAGCATGTTGCGCAGGACCTCGGTGGTCATCACCACCACGGGGGCGTCGCCGTTGATGGCGTTGTCGCCGGTGAGCAGCCCGACCTGGTCGGCGCCGTAGCGGTCGACCAGGTCGTGGTACTTCTGGTTCGACAGCGCCTTGATCGGCGTGGTGTAGAAGCACTTGCGGCGTTCGCCGGGCGCGCCCTCCGCGCCGGCCGGCACCCCGCCCCGCAGCGCCAGGTGGACGGCGAACTCGCCCACCACGGTCTTGCCGGCGCCGGTGGGCGCGCACACCAGCACGCCGCTGCCGCGCTCCAGCGCCTGGCACGCCTCCCGTTGGAAGTCGTCGAGGTCGAATCCCAGGTCGAGGGCGAACTCGTCCAGCGCGGGGAACTGGGAGGCCTGCGCGGCCCGGCGGCGCGCCGCGGCGTACCGCTCGGCGGGGCTCGACATGTGACCAAGATTAGTGCGTGCCGTCCCCGGACACCCGACAAGGCCGTCCGCTCCGGGGCCGTTCCGGGCGATCGGTAGGGTGCACGGCGTGCCGGACCGTACCGAACCCGCCCAGACACCCGCCCCGGGCAGCGGCGACGACGCCGCCGGCCGCGGCGCGTCCCGCCGGCCCGTGGACGGCGTGCTCTTCGACTTCCACGGCACCCTCGCCCAGGTGGAGGAGGCCCGCGACTGGGTGACCGCGGCGGCGTCGGCGTGCGGGGTGACGCTGGACCGGGTCCGGGCGACCGCGCTGGCCGACCGGCTGCTCACCGCCGGGCGGGCCGGCGGCCCCCTGCCGGCCCGGGTGCCGCCCGCGCTGGCCGAGCTGTGGGCCGACCGGGACCTGTACCCGCACGCCCACCGTGGCGCGTACACCGGTCTCGCGGAGACGGTCGACGCGGGGATCGACGGGCTCGCCGAGGCGCTCTACGAGCGGCTGCTGGTGCCGGAGGGCTGGGTGCCGTATCCGGACACCGCTCCCACCCTGACCGCGCTGCGCGCCGCCGGAGTGCGGGTGGGCGTGGTCAGCAACATCGGGTTCGACATCCGGCCGCTGTTCGACGCCTGGGGGCTCACCGACCTCGTGGACGCGTTCGCCCTGTCGTACGAGGTGGGCCGGTGCAAGCCCGACCCGGGGATCTTCCTGCGCGCGTGCGGCATGCTGGGCGTCGACCCGGAGCGCGCCCTGATGGTCGGTGACACGCCGGCCGACGCGGGGGCGGTGGCCGCCGGCTGCGCCGTGCTGGTGCTCCCGGCCGCCGACGCCGGCCGCCGCAACGGCCTCGGCGCGGTGCTGGACCTGGCCGGACCCGGCTGACGCCTGCGCCGACGTCGCGGCGCGGCCCGGGCGGCGGTCAC
This sequence comes from Micromonospora thermarum, assembly GCF_012034245.1. Classification (GTDB taxonomy): domain Bacteria; phylum Actinomycetota; class Actinomycetes; order Mycobacteriales; family Micromonosporaceae; genus Micromonospora; species Micromonospora thermarum. The sequence goes on from NZ_JAATEO010000033.1 coordinate 25,227, forward strand.
CCGCCCACGGTCTCCCGGGCCAGCGCCACCAGGTCGGCGACGGCCGGGTGACCGGGCGGCTCGCGCCAGGCCAGCAGGACGGTCACCTCCGGGGCGTCCGTCAACGGCAGGTAGGCCACCGCCGGGCTGGGGTACGTGGCGGCGGTCGCCGAGGTGGTCACCCCCACGGCGCGGCCGGCGCTGATCGCGGCCAGCCAGTCGTCGGTGTTGGCGACCTGGACCACCGTGCTGGGAGCGTGACCGGCGGGCCACAGGTCCAGCGTCGTGGTGCCGGTCTCGACGTTCACGGCGATCGGCTGGTCCACCAGGTCGGCCAGGGTCAGGCTGGCCCGCCCGGCCAACGGGCTGTCCGCGGGCACGGTGGCGAGGCGCGGTTCGGAGAGCAGCCGGTGCGCCCGCACCCCGGCCAGGTCGACCGGCTGCCGCAGGACGGCCACGTCGACCCGGCCCTGGGCCAGCCCGGCGCTGCGCTCGTCGATGCGCAGCAGCTCCAGCGGTGTCTCCGGGTGCTCCTGCCGCCACCGCCGCAGCAGCGCGACGGTGTGCTCGCCCAGCGCCGACCAGGCGTGCCCGAGCCGGATCGGCCGGCCGCCGACGTGGAGCGGGTCGAGCACGTCGTCGACCGCCGCCACCGCGGCGGCGGCGCGGTCGCGGTACGCCCGGCCCACGGCCGTGAGCTCCAGGTGGTGGGTGGAGCGGTCGACCAGGCGTACGCCGAGATGGGTTTCGAGCTGGCGCAGCGTACGGGACAGCGCGGGCTGGGTGAGCCGGAGCCGGACCGCCGCGCGGGTGATGCTGCCCTCCTCGGCGATGGCGAGGAGGGCCCGCAGGTGGCGCAGCTCCACGGTCATAACCTGGAAGCATAAGCAGGCCCGGACGGGCATTTCCCCCGGCCGCCGACGGCCCCTAGCGTCGACGGTGTGACCGACACGCTGCTCCCCGACCGGCCGACGCCCGGCCCCGTGCCGACCCGGCGACCGCGCGGCGGCCTCGGCCCGGTGGGGCTCGTGCTCGGCGGGGCGCTGTCGGTGCAGTTCGGGTCGGCCGTCGCCGCCCTGCTCTTCCCGCGCTCCGGGGTCGCCGGGGCGGTGACGCTGCGGCTGACCGTGGGCGCCGTGCTGCTGCTGGTGGCGTGCCGGCCCCGACTCCGGGGACACGGCCGAGCCGACTGGGCGGCGGCCGCCGCGTTCGGTGTGGCGCTGGCCGGCATGAACTCGCTGTTCTACCAGGCCATCGAACGCGTCCCGCTGGGCCCGGCGGTGACCCTGGAGGTGCTCGGTCCGCTGGCGCTGTCGGTCGTCACCGCCCGCCGTGCGGCGAGCTGGGCCTGCGCGGTGCTCGCCCTCGCCGGGGTGGCGCTGCTCGGCCAGGGAGGCTTCGAGCGGCTCGACCCCGTCGGCGCCGCTCTCGCGCTCGGCGCGGGCGCCATGTGGGCCGCGTACATCGTGCTCAGCGCCCGGGTCGGTCGCCGCTTCCCGGGGGCCGACGGGCTGGCCCTGGCGCTGACCGTCGCCGCCCTGCTCACCCTGCCGATCGGGGTGGCCGACGCCGGTTCCGCACTGCTGGACCCGGTGGTGCTGGCGCTGGGCGGGGCGGTCGCGGTGCTCTCCTCGGTGGTGCCGTACACCATGGAACTGTTCGCCCTGCGCCGGCTGCCCACCGCCACCTTCGCCGTGCTGATGAGCCTCGGTCCGGCCATCGCCGCCCTGGCCGGCTGGCTGGTGCTGCGGCAGGCGTTGACGGTGGCCGAGGTGCTGGCGATCGGCCTGGTGATCGCCGCCAGCGTCGGCGCGGTCCGGGTCAGCGCAGCAGCCGCACCGCACCCGGAACCACGGTGATCGTCACCGGTAGGTCGACCGCCCGCTCGCCGTCGGCGTACGTGGTGATGCCCTCCGCGGCCACCTCGACGGTCCGCGCCCGGTAGCTGCGCACCAGCGGGTGCTCGACGTGTGTGCCCTGGTAGATGCGCGGCTTCACCCGCATGAGCGTGCGCCGGTCGAACCGCCCGCCCACCACGACGTCGAGCAGCCCGTCGGTGGGATCGGCGGCGGGACAGATCCGCATGCCGCCGCCGTACGTGGGGCAGTTGCCGACCGCCACGAGGACGGCGTCGACCTCGTGGGTCTCCCCGTCCAGGCGCAGCGTGTAGCGGCGGGGGCGCAGGCGGGCCAGTTCCACCAGGATGGCCAGGTCGTAGCGGCGCGGGCCGCGGGGCCAGCGCATCCGGTTGGCCCGCTCGTTGACGATCGCGTCGAAACCGGCGGCCAGCACCGCCCCGTACCAGCGGCGGGTGCCGTCGGCGGCGGTGACCCGGGCGAGGTCGACCGGGTGGGACCGACCGTCCCGCACAGCCGCCGCGATCACGTTCGCCGCCGCGAGCGGGTCGGCCGGAAAACCCGTGTCGACGGCGAAGTCGTTGCCGGTGCCCGCCGGCACCGCTCCGAACGGCACGGACGTGCCCGCCACCGCCTGCAGGGCCAGGTGCACGGTGCCGTCACCGCCGACCGCGACCAGGCCGGACGCCCCCTCCGCCACCGCCTCGTGGCACGCCGCCTGGGCCTCCACCGCGCTCCGCGCCTCCAGCATCCGCACCGGCCGCCCGGCGGCCGCGAGCCGCTCCAGCACCTGGGGCAGCAGCCCCAGGTGGCGTCCCCGGCCGGCGGTGGGATTGGCGAGGACGGCGACGGGCCCGCCGGCGGCGGAAGGGTGATCGGCTGCGGTCACGGCGAGCACCGTACCCGCCGCTGCGGCCCTGCGCGCCGGCCGGCCGACCAGACATCGCCGTACGGGGGTCTAGGCCAGGCCCGACTGGTAGGCGAAGACGACGAGCTGGGCCCGGTCCCGGGCGCCGAGCTTGACCATCGCCCGGCTGACGTGGGTACGGGCGGTGGCCGGGCTGACCACCAACCGCTCGGCGATCTCGTGGTTGGTGAGGCCCTGCGCGACCAGGGCGACGACCTCACGCTCGCGGTCGGTCAGCTGGCCGAGCCGCGGGTGTGGCGTGACGGCGCGCGGGGCCCGGCTGACGAACTCCCCGATCAGGGTACGGGTGACCGAGGGCGACAGCAGGGCACCACCGTCGGTGACGGTGCGGATCGCCTCGATCAGCCGGGCGGGCGGGGTGTCCTTGAGCAGGAAACCGCTGGCACCGTGCCGCAGGGCGTCGAAGACGTACCGGTCGTGCTCGAAGGTCGTCAGGACGATCACCCGCGTGTCGGACAGGTCGGGCCGGGCGGCGATGCGCCGGGTGGCCTCCAGTCCGTCCACGCCGGGCATCCGGATGTCCATCAGGACAACGTCCGGGAGGGTACGCACCGCCGCCTCCACGGCGCCGAGCCCGTCGGCCGCCTCGCCCGCGACCGTGAACCCGTCCTCGTTGTCCAGGAGAGTGCGCAGCCCGAGCCGCACCAGGTCCTGATCGTCGACCAGCAGCACCGAGATCATGTCCGCCTCCGCTCCCGGTCGATGGTCTCACCGTGCTGCGCGTCGCACCCGTCCCCACGGCTTGAACACCGACAGCGTCATCGCGACGAGCACCGCCGTGGTCGAGACGATCGGCGGGAAGGCCATGTCGGTGAACTCCGGCAGTGGACGCCCGTCGGTGAGCGACGCCCGGGTGCCCTCGGTCAACTCCCGCACGCCGGGACTCAGCAGGGCGACGACCAGGGTGACCAGGACGACGTTGAGCACGAGTTTGACGGCCACCCACCAGTACCGCACCAGCCCGTACTTCGTGCCCAGACCGAGCAGGACGCCGGTGGCCAGGCACACCAGACCGGTGGCGGCGAGCGGCCAGGTCGCGAAGTGCCCGATCCCGGTGAGGGCCGCCGCGGCACCGAGATCGTCGCCGGAGCCGAACGCCGCGAGGACGAGCAGGCCGAGCACGATGTCGATGCCCAGCCACGCGCCGGCGGACGCGATGTGCAGCAGGAGCAGGAACCGACGGAGTCGCGGACCGGTGCGCCAGCGGGCCGCGGTGGTTCCCGGTCGTCCCGCGCGGGCCGGTCCGGTCATGGTGTCGCTCATGCCGCAATCCTCGGCCGGTCCGGCCCGGCGGGCATCGGCCCCGGAACGCATCCCCGCGTACGTCGAGGGACGTAGGCCCACCCGCAGCGGAGCCTCAGTCGCCGGTCGGGAAGGTGGCGTGTACGCGGAACCGTCCGGCGTCGTGCCCCACGGTCAGGTCACCGCCCACGTGCTCCACCCGCCGGCGCATGCCGTTGATGCCGAACCCCGCCACCACGGGCTCGCCCAGGACGTCCTGGTTGACCACCGTCACGTCCACCGCCCGGGGCAGGTAGGAGATGTCGATGCTCACGTGCGGGGTGGGCGGAGTGCTTCACGACGTTGGTCAGCGACTCCTGCAACACGCGGTAGGCGGCGACGTCGACGGCGGGCGGCAGCCGTCGGCGCCGGCCGTGCACCGCCAGGGCCACGGACACGCCGGCGGCCCGTACCCGCTCGCAGAGGTCGTCCAGGCGGTCCAGACCCGGAGTCGGCGCCCGGTCACCACTCCGCTGTCCCGCCCCGACCGGTGAGATGGCGGCGAGGGTCGCGCGCAACTCCGCCAGGGCGTCGGCGCTCGCCCGGCTGATCGCCTCCAGCGCGACCAGCGCCTGCGCGGGCTTGGTCCGCCGCAGGTGCAGCGCGATGTCCGCCTGCATCTGGATCGCCGCCAGGCCGTGGCCGACGATGTCGTGCACCTCCTGCGCCAGTCGCAGCCGCTCGGCGTCCAGCAGCCGGCGTTCGGTCTCCCGGCGTTCCCGCGCGCCGGCCTCCACCACGAGCCGGCGGGCCAGGCCCAGGCTGAACGGGACGGCCACCCAGGCCGACGCGGGAAACACGCCGAGCAGGCCCGGCAGCGCCGCGTCGTTGGTGAACAGGTGCACCAGCAGGACGGCCAACGCGCCGAGGCACCATGCCGCCGCCGGCACGGGCGGGCGCCGGCGTGCCACCGCGTACACGGCGACGGCGACGCTGAACATGATCGGTCCGTAGGGGTATCCGGCCGTCAGGTAGCCGGCGGTGGCGAGGGCGACCACGACGAGCACGGGCACCGGGCAGCGGCGGCGCGCGGCGGTCGCGAGCCCCGCGACGACGATCAGGCCGACTCCGAGCGGATCCAGGGTCTCGTCGGCCGCGGACACGCGGTCCACGTACGGCGCCGTCAGCAGGCCCACCACGGCGAGCCCGACCGCCGGCCCGACCTCGGCCAGCAGGGACCGCCGGGCCGACCAGCGTCGACCCGGCGGCCCGACCGTCCTGGGCTGACCCGGACTCACCGTGGGATCCCTCCGTCACCTCGATGGATACACCATCGCCGGGCCGCGGCGGGGACGCGACGGCCGGCGGACGTATCCCGCGGTACGTCCGGCGGCGTACGCGGACCCGGCGCTGCGCGTGGACCACCGGCGACAGGCAACGGGCGGTCCCGTTGACGGGACCGCCCGGGCAGCCGCGCGGACGGAACGGGTCCCGTCCCGCGACACGTCCGACGGTCACGGGACCAGAACGACCACCACCGGGCGGAGCGGCCGGAGGGCCGGACGACCGCACGGGCGGGTCCGCCGGGACTCAGCCGGGCCGCGCGTCCGTTCCCGAGAGCCGGTCACCGGGCGCCACCGACGGGCGTACGGGGACGGAAAACGACACGAGCCCCCGGGCGGGGGCTCGTGTCGTCACCGGTGCCGCCGGCGCGGTCAGGTCATCTCGTCGTAGCGGCGGTCGATCGGTGCCGGCTTCGCGATCGGCTCCGGTGCGGCGATCGGGGCGCTCGCCTCGACCCGTTGCCCCGCCTCGACCGGCTCGGCGTCGAACTCCAGCGGCGACACCTCGTCGTCGGCGATGCCGGCGTAGATCTCCTTGCCGCGTCCCTTGCGCCTGTCGTTGAGGAACGCGACGCCGACCGCGGCGAAGTACAGCGCGCAGAGGCAGATGGCGAGCGCCGTCATGCCGAACGGATCCGGGGTGGGGGTCACCACCGCCGAGAAGGCGAAGAAGACGAACACCGCCACTCGCCACCAGCTCAGCAGCCGCTTGGCGCTGGCGATGCCGACGAAGTTGAGCATCAGCACGATGAGCGGGAACTCGAACGCCACCCCGAACAGCAGGATCAGGTTGGTGACGAACGAGACGTACCGGGTGATGTCCAGGGTGGTGTTGATGTCGCTGCCGGAGATGTCCAGCAGGAACTCCAGGCCCTTGGCGGTGACGAAGTACGCCAGCACCGCGCCGGCGGCGAACAGTGGCGCCGCCAGCCCGGTGAAGACGTACGCGTAGCGCCGCTCGTGCCGGTGCAGGCCGGGCGCGATGAACGCCCACAGCTGGTAGAGCCAGACCGGCGCGGCGATGATCAGACCGACCCAGAGGCCGATCTTCAGGTTGAGCAGGAACAGGTCCGCGGGACCGAGCTGGACGAAGTCGCACGCCCCGTTGGTGGTCTGCGCCTGCGGCAGGTCGCAGTACGGCTTCTTGAGCACGTTGAGCACCGGGCCGGCGAGCCAGATGCCGAAGCCGAAGCCGACGAGGATCGCCAGCGACGCCTTGAACAGCCGGTTGCGCAGCTCGCGGACGTGCTCGATCAGCGTCATCGAGCCGTCCGCGGCCCGCTCGAACTTGCTCGGACCGCGCTTACGCAGGGCGAAGGCCACGGTGGTCGGGCCCTTCGGTCAGTTGTCGCGGACGCGCTGCACCGGGTCGACGACCGGCTGCTGCGGCGGGGCCTGGTGGGGCGCCTGCTGACCGTACTGGGCCTGCTGCGGCGTCTGCTGTGCCTGCGGCGGCAGCGGCTGGTAACCGGCCTGCGCGTCGGCCTTCTCGGCCAGGTCGCGGTCGTCGTCGTGCAGGCTCTTGGTCTCGGCCTTGATGATCCGCAGCGAACGGCCCAGCGAACGGGCCGCGTCGGGGAGCCGCTTCGCGCCGAAGAGCAGGATCAGCACGACCACGAGTACGGCGATGTGCCACGGCTTGAGGGCACCCATGGGAAGCTCCAGTCGCTCTGTGTCGGGCAGGGGTGGTACCGCAGCCCATCGTACGTGCGTCGTGGGACGTTGCCACCCGCCGGGCGGTGAGGGATCCTCCCGGCCGGTGAAGTCTTGACCAACCCCCGATGTCCCGTCAACCGCCGGAGCGTGCCGTTCCGTGCGCGGAACGGCACGAAACCGCGCACGATCGCGACGAAGATCGATCAGTCGCCGCGCTTCGCCTTGATGACGGCGAGCCGGCGCTGCGTGGTGTCCAGGCGCTCCTGCAGCGCCTCGGCCCGGACCTGGAGGGCCTCGGCGGCCTCCTGGAGGGCCTCCGCCTCACCGGCGCGTCGTTGCAGCGCCAAGGCGGCGCGGCGCAGCCGGGGCAGCCGGGCCACGACCGGCCGGACGGCCAGGCCGAGCAGCACGAGCGGGACCAGCACCAGCGCGACCACGATCCACGTCACCACGGCGGCCAGCCTACTGGGTGGGGGCCGCCACCGCCGGGTCGGCCGTCGGCGGGTCGGCCGGGTCCCGTGGGGGCGGCGGCGTCGCGTACGCGTCGAGGGCCGCGACCGCCGCCGCGTGCACCTGCGTGGCCAGCTCGGCCGGGGCGACCACGGTGACGTCCGGGCCGAGGCCCAGCACGAAGCGACGCGCCCAGCCCAGGTCGGTGACGCGCAGCGACACCAGCCACTGGTCCCCGTCGCCCTCCTCGACCCGCTCGCACGGGTAGTACTCGGTGATCCACCGCTCGCCCCGGCCGATCCGCAGGGTGACCAGCGGCAGGTCCGGCGAGGGCCGGAAGACGCCCTCGGTGAGGTCGTGCGGGCGGGCCTGCGGCGGCACCCGGGCCGGCTCGTCCAGCAGCGTCACCGCGTCGATGCGGTCCGCCCGGAACAGGCGCATGCCCTCGGCCCGGCGGCACCACGCCTCCACGTATCCCCGGCCGCCGACCATGAGCATCCGCAGCGGGTCGACCACCCGGTCGGTCGTCTCGTCCCGGGCGGCCGTGTAGTAGGTGATCCGCAGGGCCCGGCCGCTCTCCACCGCCGCCCGCAGCTCCGCCACCTTGCGGGTGTCGGCCGGCAGCCGGACGGCGACCGGGGCGCCCACCAGGTCACCCGCCGCGTTCTCGATCTTGGCGAGGGCGCGCTCCACGGCCTCCCGGTTGGCCACGCCCGGCGTCTCGGCGAGCATCCGCAGCGCCACGACCAGGGCGAGGGCCTCGTCCGGGGTGAGCCGCAGCGGCCGGTCGATCCCCGCGTCGTAGGTGATCGTCACGCGGTCCCCGTCGAACGCCATGTCGATCAGGTCGCCCGGGCCGTACCCGGGCAGCCCGCAGACCCACAGCAGCTCCAGGTCCTCCCGCAGCTGCCGCTCGGTGACGCCCAGGTCGGCGGCCGCCTCGGCGATCTCGATCCCCGGGCGGGCCAGCAGGTACGGAACGAGGTTGAGCAGGCGGGCCAGCCGGTCGGCGGACGTGCGGGAGCCGCCGCGGGCGGCGGGCCGGGTCACCGGGCACCCCCGGCGACGGCGAGGTCGTCGTGGCGGGCGGCGATCTCCTTCAGCCGCTGGATGACCGCCTCGCGCACCTCCGGCGGGTCGAGCACCCGCACGTCCGGCCCGTACCCGACGAGCTGGCCGGCGAGGAAGTCCGGGTCGGCGTACGGCAGGACCAGCCGGTCGCCGTCCGGCCCGGAACTCGTCGCCACCGCCCAGCGGCGCAGCCCGGCGGCCCGGCCCGGGGTGGCGAGGACCGTGGCGCGGCCGGTGCGCTCGACCGGGCCGGACCAGCGGGCGACGTGACTGATCAGGTCGACCCCGGCCGGCGGCTCGTACGCGCCCGGGCGGCCCGTCACCCGCACCGCTCCCACCACCCGGGAGAGGCGGAAGCAGCGGGTGGCCGCCCGGTCCAGGTCGTGCCCGACGACGTACCACCGGCCCCGCCAGCAGACCACGCCCCACGGCTGCAACCGGCGGCGGGACGGCTCGTCGCGGTCCGGGACCCGGTAGTCGAAGCTCACCTCGCGGCGGTCCCGCGCGGCGGCGGTCAGCGGCGCGAAGGCCGGGTCGACCGTCACCATCGGCTCCAGGCCGAGGGTGGCCTGCGGGTCCACGTCGACGCCGGCGGCGCGCAGCTTCGCCAGCCCCGAGGAGGCGGCGGCGGCCAGGCCGGCGTGCTGCCAGAGCCGGGCGGCGATGCCCACCGCCGCGGCCTCGTCCGGTTCGAGGGGGATGTCGGGCAGCGCGTACTCCCGCCGGGCGATCCGGTAGCCGGGCTCGACGTCGAACGCGCTGGCCGTCCCCGTCTCCAGCGGGACGCCCAGCTCGCGCAGCTCGGCCTTGTCCCGTTCGAACTTGCGCTGGAACGCCTCGTGGTCGCGCGCGTCGTGCGGATCGTGCTCGTAGCCGGGCACGGTCGCGGCGATCTGCGCGGCGGTCAGGAACCGCCGCGTGGACAGTAGGCAGATCACCAGGTTGACCAGGCGTTCGGTGCGGGTCCGCGACACGGTACGACGCTAGCAGCCGGCACGCCGAACACGTGTACCCCGCGCGCCGCGCGTCACCGCCGTCACCCGACGTGTGATCGTCGCCGGCCGTAGGGTGACCGCGTGGCGGCGCCGGGGGGCAGGACCGAGAGCGTGGGGACGGTCGTGGTCGCGGGCGCCGCCAACCTCGCCGTCGCGGTCGCCAAGCTGGTCGCCGGGCTGATCTCCGGCTCGGCGGCCATGCTGTCCGAGGCCGCCCACTCGGTCGCCGACACCACCACCGAGGTGCTGCTCTACCTGGCGCTGCGCCGCGGCTCGCGGCCCCCCGACACCCGGCACCCGTTCGGGTACGGCATGGAGAGCTACGTCTGGGCGTTGCTCGCGGCCCTGTTCACCTTCGTCGCCGGGGCTGGCTTCGCGGTCACCCACGGCGTCACCACGATCCTCGTCCACGAGCACAGCGGCGACTACCTCGCCTCGTACGTGGTGCTGGCCGTCTCGTTCGCGATCGAGTCGGTCTCGCTGGCCCGCGCGGTCCGCCAGGTGCGCCGCGAGTCGCGCCGCTGGCGCACCACACCGCGTCGGTTCCTGCGGCTGACCGCCGACACCACCGTCAAGGCGGTCTTCCTGGAGGACAGCGCGGCGCTGATCGGGCTGCTGCTGGCCGCCGCCGGGGTGGCCCTGTCGGAGCTGACCGGCGACGAACTCTACGACGGCATCGCCTCGATCCTCATCGGCGTCCTGCTGCTGGTGGTGGCGAGCATCCCCGCGTACAGCAACGTCTCGCTGCTGGTCGGCCGGGCGGTGCCGGCGCGGCTGCGCGGGGAGATCGCCGACGAGGTGGCCGGCCTGCCCGCGGTCCGCCGCGTCGAGACGCTGCTCACCATGCAGCTCGGCCCCGCCGACATCCTCGTCGCCGCCAAGGTCGACTTCGCCGACGACGCCAGCGGCGCGACCATCGAGGCCACCGCCGACGAGGCCGAACGCCGGCTCACCGCCCGCTACCCGGAGATCCGCTACGTCTTCCTCGACCCGACCGCCACCCCGGGCACCGGTCACGCCGACCGTGACCGCTAGCGTCCACCGCATGGTGCGATGGCGGGCGGGAACCGTGGCGGCGCTGCGGCGCGAGTGGACCGGCGCGGTCGAGCTGGACGTCGCGCTCGGCGACGGTACGGCGATGCGCGCCCTCGCGTACCCCGACCTGGTCGGCCGGCCGCAGGTCGGCGACCGCGTGCTGCTCAACGCCGGGGCCCTGCTGATGGGTCTCGGGACCGGCGGGTACGCCCTCGTCGTGGCCCTGCCGGACCGGCTGCCGCCGGACCCGCCCGCACCGGCCGACAACCGCGACGCCGGCCACCTGGTCAAGGCCCGCTACACGCCGTTGCAGCCGATCCTGCTCGGCGTGGACGAGGAGGCGTCCCCACACCGGGCGGTCCTGGCCGACGCCGACGACCTGGCCGGGCTGCCGGTGGTCACCGCCGACCTGCACTCCGCCCTCCCGGCGGTCCTCGCCGGGATCCGCGCCGACGCTCCCGACGCCCGGGTGGCGTACCTGCTCACCGACGGTGGCGCGCTGCCCGCCTGGTTCTCCCGCACCCTCGCCGGGCTGCGCGGTCACCTGGCCGGCACGGTCAGCGTCGGGCAGGCCTTCGGCGGGGACCTGGAGGCCAGCACCCTGCACAGCGGGCTGCTCGCCGCCCGGCACGTGCTGCACGCCGACGTGGCGGTCGTCGCCCAGGGGCCCGGCAACCTCGGCACCGGCACCCGCTGGGGATTCTCCGGTGTCGCCGTCGGGGAGGCGGTCAACGCGGTCGCCGCGCTGGGCGGGCGGCCGATCGGGTCGCTGCGCATCTCCGACGCCGATCCCCGCCCCCGCCACCGCGGCGTGTCCCACCACAGCATCACCGCGTACGGCCGGGTGGCCCTGGCCCGCGCGGTGCTGGTGGTGCCCGACGGCCTGGACCCGGCGCTGGCCGGGGAGGTCGACGCGGCGCTCGTGCCCCTCGCGGACCGGCACGACCTGGTCCGGGTTCCCGTCGACGGCCTCGACGCCGCCCTGCGCGCCAGCCCGGTGCCGCTGTCCACCATGGGTCGGGGTCTGGACGCGGACCACGCCTACTTCCTCGCCGCCGCCGCGGCCGGCCGGCACGCCGCCCGACAGCTGACCTGAGCGGCCCGAGCGGGCGGCTGTGCGGAGGTCAGGCCGGCCGGTAGCCGTGCCGGACGATCCGGCGGGCCGATATCTCGTATCCGGCGGGGTCGTCGGGAGCGAGCGTGCCGAGCCCGTCGACGTACCGGTTGAACATGCAGAAGGCCGCGGCGATGAGCACCGTGTCGTGGATCTCCAGATCCGTCGCGCCCGCCCGCCGGGCCCCGTCGACCAGCTCGGCCGTCACGTCCCGGCCGCTGCGCTGCACCGCGGCCGCGATGCGCAGCAGTGCCCGCAGCTTGCCGGTGATCGCCGCGGTCTCCGGATCGGCGCGGACCTGGTCCACCAGGCCCATGCCGGCCGGCAGCTGCGCGGCGGCGGTCGCCGAGTGGGAGGCGCAGCAGAAACGGCACTCGTTGAGGCCGGACACGTACGCCGCGATCAGCTCCCGCTCGCCCGGGGTCAGCGTCGGGTGCGGCGCCCGCAGGAGGGTCTCCGCCAGCTCGTTGAGCGGCCGGGCCGTCTCCGGGCGGTACCGCATCGGCCCGACGATGCCGGGATGGGCCCGCTCGTCGAGCCCGAGGTCGATGTGCGCCACGCGTACCTCCCCGCCGCCGTCGGGCGGTGACGCCCGACGCTCCGACGGTGCCAGCCGGGCACGGCCCGGCGCAACTTCCCCGGTGCGGTGCGCCGCCGTGGCCGGGACGCGCACGGCACGCCCGTCCCGACCGGGCGGGTCAGTGCGCCGACCCGGCGGCGGCCGCCGCCTCCTCGCGGGCGCGGCGCTCGTCGAACTCCTCGTCGGATGCGGGCGGGCGGCCGCGGCGGCAACCGTCAGGTGGTGGGTGGGTCCGGGAGGCCGGCGGCGACGGCGTCGAAGGCCTCGGCCACGAGCTCCCGCAGCGGTCGGGAGCCGGGATCGCCGGTCCAGCGCAGCAGGGCCGTCCGGAACGCGGCGCCGGCGACGGCGGTGACGAGTGCCGGATGGCCGTGACCGGGGTCCACCCTTAGGCGGCCGGTCACGGCGGCGACGAGCGCCCGCTCCGACTCGGCGTTGCCGGCGACGAGCCGGGGCAGCAGCGACGGGTTGGCGGCGATGACCGCCAGCCGCAACCGCCACACCTCGCGGTCGGCCTCGATCCGCGCGACGACCTCGTCGAGGGCCAGCCGCACCGCCTCGAACGCGGACACCTCCGGCGCCGCCGCGGTCACCCGGGCGACCAGCAGGTCCCGGTCCGCCGTCGGGTCGCCGAGGAGCGCGTCGTCCTTGCTGGCGAAGTAGTTGAAGAACGTCCGCGCCGACACGTCGGCCGCCTCGCTGATCTCCTCGACCGTCACCTGGTCGAGGCCCCGCTCGGCGACCAGCCGCAGGGCGGCCTCGGTCAGCGCCGCGCGCGTCTGCCGCTTCTTGCGGTCGCGGCGGCCGTACTGGCCCTGATCGGCGGTGGTCACACCGGAACGCCACGAGCGATCTTGCACGGTGCGCAAACTTTTGTCGACTGAAGTGACGCGCCCGCAGGACGAATCAGGCGAAGACCACGATCGCCACCCAGGCGCCCACGACCAGCGCGAGCGCGAGCGCCAGCGCCCAGGTGGGCACGGTGTACTCGCCGCGACGGTTGCGTTCGATCTCGTCGCGGATCTTCTGGCGGCGGCGCTCGGCCCAGCTCTGCTTCTCGGAGCCCGGGCCGGCCGGTTCGGTAGGCATCATGGCGCCCGACAGCCTACCGGGCGGGCCGCCCGGGACGACGGACACCGTCCCGGGCGACCCGACACCGGTCACATGCTGGCGATCAGCCGCTCCACCCGCTCGTCGTACGCCCGGAACGGGTCCTTGCAGAGCACCGTGCGCTGCGCCTGGTCGTTCAGCTTCAGGTGCACCCAGTCGACGGTGAAGTCCCGCCGCTTCTCCTGGGCGTGCCGGATGAACTCGCCCCGCAGCCGCGCCCGCGTCGTCTGCGGCGGCGTCTCCTTCGCCTCGAAGATCTCCGGGTCGGTGGCCACCCGGTCCACCTCACCCCGCCGCTCCAGCAGCCCGTACAGGCCCCGGCCCCGCCGCAGGTCGTGGTACGCCAGGTCCATCTGCGCCACCCGGGGATGCGACAGCGGCAGGTCGTGCTTGCGCTGGTAACGCTCGATCAGCCGCAGCTTCGTCACCCAGTCGATCTCCCGGGCCACCGGCTCCAGGTCACCGGTCTCCACCGCCCGCAGCACCCGGCCCCACAGCTCCACCACCCGCTTCGCGGTCTGGTCGCCGCCGCGCCGCTCCACGAACTCGGTCGCCTTCGCCAGGTACTCCTGCTGGATCTCCAGGGCGCTGACCTCCTTGCCGGAGGCCAACCGCACCTTCCGCCGGCCGGTGATGTCGTGCGACACCTCGCGGATCGCCCGGATCGGGTTCTCCAGCGTCAGGTCCCGCATCACCACGCCCGCCTCGATCATCCGCAGCACGATGTCCGCCGTGCCGACCTTCAGCAGCGTGGTGACCTCGTTCATGTTCGAGTCGCCGACGATCACGTGCAGCCGGCGGTAGCGCTCCGCGTCCGCGTGCGGCTCGTCCCGGGTGTTGATGATCGGACGGCTGCGGGTCGTCGCCGACGACACGCCCTCCCAGATGTGCTCCGCCCGCTGCGACAGGCAGTACACCGCCCCGCGCGGCGTCTGCAGCACCTTCCCCGCCCCGCAGATCAACTGCCGGGTGACCAGGAACGGGATCAGCACGTCGGCCAGCCGGCCGAACTCACCGTGCCGCGAGACCAGGTAGTTCTCGTGGCAGCCGTACGAGTTGCCGGCCGAGTCGGTGTTGTTCTTGAACAGGTAGATCTCGCCCGCGATGCCCTCGTCGTGCAGCCGCTTCTCCGCGTCGACGAGCAGCCCCTCCAGGATCCGCTCACCGGCCCGGTCGTGCGCCACCAGGTCCACCACCGAGTCGCACTCCGGCGTCGCGTACTCGGGGTGCGACCCGACGTCCAGGTACAACCGGGCCCCGTTGCGCAGGAACACGTTGCTCGACCGGCCCCACGACACCACCCGCCGGAACAGGTACCGCGCGACCTCGTCGGGGGACAGTCGGCGCTGCCCGCGATAGGTGCAGGTGACGCCGTACTCGGTCTCGAGGCCGAAGATTCGCCGCTCCATGATGAGACATTAGCCGCCCGACGCCCCACATGGGCAGCGCTCGCCCCGCCCGTCCCACGCGGCGTCCCACCCGCGTCCGCCGGCTCGGTCCGGGCCACCCCCACCCGGAGGTACGGTGCGAGCCGTGAGGATCCTCGTCACCGGCGGCGCCGGGTTCATCGGCTCGGCGTACGTGCGGCGTCTGCTCGACGGCGCCGAGCCCACCCTGCGACCGGACCGGGTCACCGTGCTCGACTCGTTCACGTACGCCGGCACCGACGGCAGCCTCGACCCCGTCCGCGACGACCCCCGGCTGCACGTCGTCCACGGCGACGTCCGCGACGCCGACCTCGTCGACGACATCGTCACCGGGCACGACGTGATCGTCCACCTCGCCGCCGAGTCGCACGTGGACCGCTCCATCACCGGCGCGGCGCCCTTCGTCACCACCAACGTCGTCGGCACCCAGACCCTGCTCGACGCCGCGCTGCGGCACGGCACCCGCCGGTTCGTGCACGTCTCCACCGACGAGGTGTACGGCTCCATCGACCACGGCTCCTGGCCGCCGTCCGCGCCGCTGGACCCCAGCTCCCCGTACTCGGCCTCCAAGGCCGCCGCCGACCTGCTCACCCTCGCCTACCACCGCACCCACGGCCTCGACGTGGTCATCACCCGCGGCGCCAACACCTACGGCCCCTACCAGCACCCGGAGAAGGTGATCCCCCTCTTCGTCACCAACCTCCTCGACGGCCGCCCACTGCCGCTGTACGGCGACGGCGGCAACGTCCGCGACTGGCTGCACGTCGACGACCACTGCCACGGCATCGTCCTCGCGCACCAGGTCGGCCGGCCCGGCGGCGTCTACCACCTCGGCGGCGGCACCGAACTCGCCAACCGTGACCTCACCGCGCGACTGCTGGACGCGTTCGGCGCCGGCTGGGACCGGGTGACGCCGGTGGCCGACCGCAAGGGCCACGACCGGCGCTACTCACTCGACACCACCACCAGCCACCGCGAGCTCGGCTGGGCGCCCACCGTCGACTTCGACGCGGGGCTCGCCGCCACCATCGACTGGTACCGGGACAACCGGGCCTGGTGGGAGCCGCTCGCCAAGGCGTGAGCGCTCCCCCGCCGGCACGACCGGCACCGGGCGGCCGGCCGACGCCGAACGGCGCGCCGACGGCGGTGACTCCGCGGGCCGCCGGCGCCGCTCCCCCGGCCGCTGTACCCTTTCCCGGCCGCCGCGCCGCTCCCCGGCCGGCGTCGATGCTCAGGACTCCGGGCGCTCCGGCTCCTGGCCCTCCAGGTCGGCCGAACCCGCCGACGTGGTCGGCTTGTGCGCCGCCTCGGTCGGCACGGTCGGGGTCTCCGGCCGCGCCGGCGGCTCCTCGGCCTTGCCGCCGTCCAGCAGGGCGGTCAGGGCGGCGCCGGTGATCCGCCGGAACGTCCGCCCCACCCGGCTGCGGTCCAGGACCGCCACCTCCAGCTGGTTGGCCGCGATCGTGCGCGACGCCCCACCCTCACCGCCGACGCTGCTCAGCGCCTGCACCGCCACCTTCACGGCTTCACCCAGCGACATGTCCGGCCGGTGGTTCGACTTCAGCACCCCGGTGATCGCCTCGGCCTGCCCGCCCATCGCCATCCGGCCCGGCTCGTCGTTGACCGACCCGTCGTACGTCAGCCGGTACAGCTCGTCGTCCTCCGGCGTCGCGCCGACCTCGGCGACGCAGATCTCCACCTCGAACGGCTTCGACTGCTCCGTGAAGATCGCACCCAGGGTCTGGGCGAACGCGTTCGCCAGCCCGCGACCCGTCACGTCCCGCCGGTCGTAGCTCAGGCCGTTCAGGTCGGCCATCCGCACACCGGCCCGCCGCAGGTTCTCGAACTCGTTGTACCGGCCCACGGCGGCGAAGCCGATCCGGTCGTAGATCTCGCTGACCTTGTGCAGGGCGCTGGACAGGTTCTCCGCGACGAAGAGCACCCCGCCGGCGTAACTCAGGACCACCGCGCTGCGCCCCCGGGCGATGCCCTTGCGGGCCAGCTCGGAGCGGTCGCGCATGATCTGCTCGGGCGAGGCGTAGAACTGCATGGCCACGGCGGCGGTTCTCCTTACGGCGCTGTGCTGGGGGACTGCTGTCGGGGTGGGACGGCCTCAGCCGCCCGGGTTCTCCATGCGGCCGGAGACCACGCTCTCGGCGATCGCCGCCGTCTCGGCGTCGGTGAGCCGGTGCGTGCCCTCCGCCGTCGCGGTCATCACCACCGGGTAGATCCGCCGCGTCAGGTCCGGCCCGCCGGTCGCGGTGTCGTCGTCGGCCGCGTCGTACAGCGCCTCCACCGCCAGGCGGACCGCGTCGTCGATCGACAGCCCGGCCCGGAACCGCTTCTTCAGGGCCGACTTCGCGAACAGCGAGCCCGAGCCGATCGCGTCGTAGCCGGTCTCCGCGTACGGGCCGCCGGTCACGTCGAAGCTGAAGATCCGGCCCGCCTTCGCCGGGTCGGTCGCGGCCAGGTCGAAGCCCGCGAACAGCGGGATCACGGCCAGGCCCTGCATCGCCGCGCCCAGGTTGCCGCGGATCATCGACGCCAGCCGGTTGGCCTTGCCGTCGAGCGAGAGCATCGCGCCCTCGATCTTCTCGTAGTGCTCCAGCTCCACCTGGAACAGTCGCATCAGCTCGATGCCGATGCCGGCGGTGCCCGCGATGCCCACCAGCGAGTACGCGTCCGCCGGGTGCACCTTCTCGATGTCCCGCTGGGCGATCAGGTTGCCCATCGTGGCGCGCCGGTCGCCGGCCATCACCACACCGCCGACCGCCGAGATCGCCACGATGGTGGTGGCGTGCGGCGCCAGGTCGGCGGCCATGCCCGGCGGCAGCGGCCGACGACCGGGCAGCATCTCGGGGGCCACCTTGCTCAGGAACGCTGTGAAGGAGGACGTCCCCGCGTTGGTGAACACATCTGGAAGACGCCCGGATGGATCAAAACCCGCTGCCACGTGGTTCCTCTCAGGTACGTGATCGCCCTGGCCAGCCTCTCCGGACTGTCCCGGAACTGACCAAGACCACCATTACAGTTGAAGCAGAGTATCCCGCGCACCCATCCGGTGCGATGATCGTGGTCCAGGTGTTGCGGATCTTCCCCTCCGCAGATCGCGCAGACCCCGCCCTGCTCCGCGAGCAGCTCCTGAAATTCCTTCTCGCCGATCCCGTAGCGCCTGCGGAGGTGGTACTCGCGAAAGCCGCCGTGGAGACGGAGTTTGCTCTCCTTGCCCTTCTCGTTGTGGCAAGGCTTGCAGTATCTGCCGTAGCCACCCCGCCCGGAGCGGTTACGTGGGAACTCGTCCAACGGCTTGGTCTCACCGCAGTCCGGGCAACGCCGATGTCCATCGGGCACTGCCGGGGTCCGTTTCACGTCGCGACCGTACTTCTCCATCAGCCGCTTCTCGTAGCTCGCTCGTGAGCGAACGTTGAAGCATGGCTTGCAGTAGCTGCCGCGACCTGAAGGACGCTTACTGCTTGCGCAGAAATCATCGAGCGGCTTCCATTCGCCACAGTCGCGGCAGCGACGCGACCCGTCTCGATCGTCGAGCGGGCGAGGCATGTCCGGTTTACCCTATAGGCCCTATTCACCCCCTTTCTGCACATAGCCCCTGACGAACTCTTCTGCGTTCTCCTCGAGGACGGAGTCGATCTCGTCGAGCAGGTCGTCGACGTCCTCGGTGATCTCGGCGTGCCGCTCGGCAACCTCCGGGTTCGCCTCGGTCGTGACGTCCTCGATCTCCTCGCCCTGCCGGGACTTCCCGGCCTGCGACTGTCCGCCGCTGTCACGAGTGGCCATGGCTGCCTCCTCCACGATCGTCTGCGAGAAACTTACCTCGCGCAGGCGACGAAAAGCCCGTCGCGCGCCGGCTCGCGGCACACGACGGGCTTTCGGGCATGACACGACGGTGACGGCTCAGCCGCCGGTCAGGGTCTCCAGCAGATCCTTCGCGCTCTCACAGCGGTCGAACAGCGCGCCGACGTGCTTGCGGGTGCCGCGCTCCGGCTCCATCATCGGCACCCGTACCAGCGACTCGCGGCCCACGTCGAAGATGACGGAGTCCCAGCTCGCGGCGACCACCTCGGAGGCGTACTGGGCGAGGCAGCGCCCCCGGAAGTAGGCGCGGGTGTCCTCCGGCGGCTCGGTCATCGCCGTCCGCGTCTCCTCCTCGGGCAGGAGGGTCTTCATGGCGCCGCGGGAGACCAGCCGGTGGTAGAGGCCCTTCTCCGGCCGGACGTCGGAGTACTGGAGGTCGACCAGTTGCAGCTTGTGCGAGCCCCAGCCGAGCTTCTCCCGCTCCCGGTAACCCTCCAGCAGCCGCAGCTTCGCCACCCAGTCGAGTTCGTCGGCGCAGAGCATGACGTCGCGGCCGAGCCGGTCCAGGACGCTCTCCCAGCGGGCCAGCACGTCGGCGGTCTGCTCGTCCACGTCGGTGCCGTACCGGTCGTCCACGAAGGAACGCACCCGCTCGTAGTAGGCCCACTGCACGTCGAGGGCGGTGAGCCGCCGGCCGTCGCGCAGTCGCATGAGGTGGGTGAGCGACGGGTCGTGGCTGACCGCGCGCAGCTCGCTGACCGGGTCGGCGATGCCGAGGTCGGGGCCGAGCGCCTTCTCCTCGATCATGGTGAGGATCAGGGCCGTCGTGCCGAGCTTCAGGTACGTCGAGATCTCCGACAGGTTGGCGTCGCCGATGATGACGTGCAGCCGCCGGTACTTGTCGGCGTCGGCGTGCGGCTCGTCGCGCGTGTTGATGATGGGCCGCTTGAGCGTGGTCTCCAGGCCCACCTCGACCTCGAAGAAGTCGGCGCGCTGCGAGATCTGGAACCCGCTCTGCCCGCCGTCCTGACCGATGCCGACGCGACCGGCGCCGGCGACGATCTGCCGGGTGACGAAGAACGGCGTCAGGTACGCGACGATGTCGGCGAACGGGGTCTGCCGCCGCATCAGGTAGTTCTCGTGGGCGCCGTAGCTGGCGCCCTTGTTGTCGGTGTTGTTCTTGTACAGGTGGATGGGGTAGGTGCCGGGGATGGTGGCGGCGCGGCGCGCGGCCTCGGCCATCACCCGCTCGCCGGCCTTGTCCCAGCGCACCAGGTCTCGAGGGTTGGTGACCTCGGGGGTGGAGTACTCGGGGTGGGCGTGGTCGACGTAGAGCCGCGCCCCGTTGGTGAGTATCACGTTGGCCAGCCCGAGGTCCTCGTCGGCGAGGGCCTCGGCGGGGTCGTACGCGGCGCCGGAGTAGGTGAAGCCTCGCGCGTCGCGCAGCGGGGACTCCTCCTCGTAGTCCCAGCGGGCGCGGCCGCCCCGGTTGAGTTCCGGGCGTGCCCCGTAGGCGTTGACCACCTGCGACGAGGTGACCATGGGGTTGGCGCCGGCCTGGCCGGGCACGGAGATGCCGTACTCGACCTCGGTGCCCATGATCCTTCTGACCGTCACGCCGCCACCTCGTTCCGCTGCCCCATGGCACTAGAGCGTAGTCCGCCCGGGCTGCACGGTACCGTCGGCGCTCGCCACGACAGTGTGACGAGTTCCGCACGCACGGCATTCGGCGGCCCGGGCGGCAGCGCGCGGCGGGGTCAGAACAACTCGTACACCTGGTCCGGCGCGTTCATGGTCCGGGAGGCGGGCGGCGCCTTGACGGTGACCGGCTCGCCGAAGCTGTGGAGTTTCATCTCGGTCGTGATCCGGCCGGCCGGTGTGTCGAACGTGTAGCTGAAGAAGGTCAGCCGCCCCTGGGCGTCCACGGTCGCCGCGACGCCGGTGTACCTGCCGTCGCCGGCCGGCTCGGCGGAGACGAGCCCGCCGAGGATGCCGGGGGCGGGGATGAGTCGTCGCACGGCGAGGATGCTGGCTGCGGTGGTGCGGCCATGGTGCACCGGGGAAGGGCGACGGGGCGGCGCCGCCTGGCGCCGCCCCGTCGATGTGCCGTCCGCCCGACGTGGGTTACAGGTACTGGCCGGTGTTGCTGGCGGTCTCGATGGACCGGCCCGCCTCGGCTCCCTTGCCGCCGGAGACGAGCGTGCGGATGTAGACGATCCGCTCGCCCTTCTTGCCGGAGATGCGCGCCCAGTCGTCGGGGTTGGTGGTGTTGGGGAGGTCCTCGTTCTCGCGGAACTCGTCGACGCAGGCGTCGAGGAGGTGCTGCAGGCGCAGGCCCTTGCGACCGGAGGTGAGGAACTCCTTGATGGCCATCTTCTTGCCCCGGTCGACGATGTTCTGGATCATCGCGCCGGAGTTGAAGTCCTTGAAGTAGAGGACTTCCTTGTCGCCGTTGGCGTACGTGACCTCGAGGAAGCGGTTCTCCTCGGTCTCCGAGTACATCCGCAGGACGACCGCGTCGATCATCGCCGCCACGGTGGCCTGAGGGTCGCCGCCGTGCTCGGCCAGGTCGTCCGGGTGCAGGGGCAGCCCGGGGAGGATGTACTTGGAGAAGATGTCCTTGGCCGCCTCGGCGTCCGGCCGCTCGATCTTGATCTTCACGTCGAGCCGGCCGGGGCGCAGGATCGCCGGGTCGATCATGTCCTCCCGGTTGGAGGCGCCGATGACGATGACGTTCTCCAGGCCCTCGACGCCGTCGATCTCGCTGAGCAGCTGCGGGACGATCGTGTTCTCCACGTCCGAGGAGACGCCGGAGCCGCGGGTGCGGAACACCGAGTCCATCTCGTCGAAGAACACGATGACCGGCGTACCCTCGCCGGCCTTCTCCCGGGCCCGCTGGAAGATCAGCCGGATGTGCCGCTCGGTCTCACCGACGTACTTGTTGAGCAGCTCCGGGCCCTTGATGTTGAGGAAGAAGCTGGTGTGCTTCTCCTCGCCGCGCCGCTCGGCGATCTTCTTGGCCAGGGAGTTGGCCACCGCCTTGGCGATGAGTGTCTTGCCGCAGCCGGGCGGGCCGTAGAGCAGGATGCCCTTCGGTGGCCGGAGCTGGTGCTCGCGGAACAGGTCGGCGTGCAGGAACGGCAGTTCCACCGCGTCGCGGATCTGCTCGATCTGCGCATGGAGGCCGCCGATGTCGGTGTAGTCGACGTCGGGCACCTCCTCCAGGACCAGTTCCTCGACCTCGCTCTTCGGGATCCGCTCGTACGCGTACGCCGAACGGGGCTCGATCATGAGCGAGTCGCCGGCCCTTATCGGGCTGCCGATCAGGGTCTCCGCGAGGTGCACGATGCGCTCCTCGTCGGAGTGGGAGACCACGAGGGCGCGGTCGCCCGGGGCGCCGCCGGGACCGGCGAGCACCTCCTTGAGCATCACGACCTCGCCGACCCGCTCGTAGCCGAACGCGTCGACGATGTTGAGGGCGTCGTTGAGCAGGACCTCCTGCCCGCGGCGCAGCTCGTCCACGTCGAGTGAGGGTGAGACGGCCACCCGGAGCTTGCGGCCACCGGTGAACACGTCCACCGTGCCGTCGTCGTGCCGCGCCAGGAAGACCCCGTAGCCACTCGGCGGCTGGGCGAGGCGGTCGATCTCCTCCTTGAGCGTCACGATCTGCGCGCGAGCCTCTTTGAGGGTGCTCACGAGCCGGTCGTTGTTCTCGGTCAGCCGCGCCAACTGAGCCTGGGTGGCCGCCAGCCGCTCTTCGAGCTGCCGGACGTGTCGGGGGCTTTCGGTCAACTTGCGCCGCACCAGAGCGAGTTCCTCTTGAAGGAACGCGACCTGCGTGGAGAGATCGTGGGCCTCCTTCTCCCACCGTGCGGCGCGCGAGTCCGCGTCGTCGCTGCGTGCCACGTCCCACCTCCCCGGGGGGCTTGAACGTTCTGCCCTAACACTAGCCGCTATGAGGCCGATTCGGTCCCACGCAACGCCCTCGTCACCGAACCTTGATCGCCAAGGGTGGGCGCGGGGGCCGGTCCGGGCGTTCGGGTACCGTCGGGGCGTGGGACGGGAGAACATGGGGGGTGCGCCGGTGGCCGAGGTCGCGACGGACCAGCTGCAGGTCTGGGTGGATCAGGACCTATGCACGGGCGACGGGCTGTGCGTCCAGTACGCCCCGGAGGTGTTCGAGTTCGACATCGACGGCCTTGCGTACGTCAAGGGTCCCGACGGCGAGCTGGTGCAGACGCCGGGCGGCCGGGTGGACGTGCCGGAGCACCTTCGTCTCGAGGTGATCGACTCCGCGAAGGAGTGCCCGGGCGAGTGCATCCACGTCGTGCGCGGCAGCGACGGCGTCGCGGTGGCCGGCCCGGACGCCGAGGACTGACCGGGGGCCCGCGCCGCGTGCGGTGACCGGGTCCGCTCCGGTCCGCGTCACCGCCGCTCGGGCGTGGGTACGCCTCAGAGCATCGGCCGGCCGACGACGGAGGCGACCAGCCGGGCGAACTCCTCCAGCCGGGCGATCTGCCCGGCGCCGCCGTCGTCGAGGGTCTTGCCGAAGCGCAGCGCGTCGTGCCGGGGCGCGCCGGCCGCCTCCTCGCTGGGCGGCGACTCGTCCAGCGAGGTCAGCAGCAGGTAGACGTCGATGCTGTCGACGCGGACCGTGCCGTCCTCGTCGCGGGTGAGTCGGCGCCGGCAGCCGACCTCGGTGACCGAGGAGACCGGCACCACGCGCAGCGACGACGTCATCGAGCCGGGCGGGCCCTCGCCGGGCGGGACGTCCTCGCCGTGCCAGAGGATCAGCCGGCTGCCGTCGCAGACGACGACCTCCTGCCAGACGCCGTTGACCTCGTTGACGAAGCGTTCCAGGGTGAAGCCGAGCACGGAGGCGCCGCGCAGCACGCCGCCGAGCGCTTCGAGGGCCACGTCCGGGTCGCGCAGGTAAGCCCGTGCCGCGGACTCGAGGTCCTGGTACGGCGACCAGTCCGGGAACACCGCCGGCAGGTCGCCGCCGCCGAAGCCCGGCCGGTTCATGCCGCCTCCCCGCACTCCCGCCACCGGCCCGCGCCGGCCGGCGTCCGTCCCGTCATTCCCGGCCGCCCCGTTCCGCCGTCACGGCTGCTCCGTGCCCGCCGTCGGGTGGGGCTCCGCACCGGCGGCCTGGGCGGCGGCCGCGGCGCGGGCGGCCTCCGCCTCGCGCAGCGCCGTACGCCGCTGGACGTACGCCTCGGTGCCCTTGCTGGGCTTGCGGCGCCGCGGCGGGGCGGTGACCCCGGGGGCGAGCTTACGCGCGGACACCAGGAACGCGGTGTGGGCGATCATGCGGTGGTCGGGCCGGACCGCGAGGCCCTCGGCGTGCCAGTCCCGCACCAGCGACTCCCACGCCCGCGGCTCGGTCCACCCGCCGCGCTCGCGCAGCGCCTCCACCAGCTCGGACAGCTGCGGGGTGGTGGCGACGTACCCGATGAAGACACCGCCGGGCAGCAGGGCCCGCTCGACCATGTCGAGGGTCTCCCACGGGGTCAGCATGTCGAGGATGATCCGGTCGAAGCCGGTCTCCGGGTTGGTCGCGACGTCGCCGACGTGCAGCCGCCAGGCCGGGTGCGGGCCGTTGAAGAACGCCTCGACGTTGCGCCGGGCGATCTGGGCGAAGTCGTCGCGCAGCTCCCACGAGTGCAGCTCGCCGGTGGGCCCGACGGCGCGCAGCAGGGAGCAGCTGAGCGCGCCGGAGCCGGCGCCCGCCTCCAGCACCTTGGCGCCGGGGAAGATGTCGCCCATGGCGACGATCTGCGCGGAGTCCTTCGGGTAGATCACCTGGGCGCCGCGGGGCATGGACAGCACGTAGTCGGCGAGCAGCGGCCGCAGGGCGAGGAACGCGGTGCCGCCGCCGGCGGTGGTGGTGACGACGCTGCCGTCCGGCTGCCCGATCAGGGCGTCGTGCTGGAGGATGCCGCGGTGGGTGTGGAACTCCTTGCCCGGTTCCAGCGTGACCGTGTGCATCCGCCCCTTCGGGTCGGTCAGCTGCACCCGGTCGCCGGGCCGGAACGGCCCGCGGTGGACCGGGGGCGGCGCCGGGGTGTGCTGGTCGGCGGGAGCGGCGGAGGGAGTTGCGGTCACGTGTTCATCTTCCGGTGAGGTTCGAGCAGCTGAGCCAGATCCGCGATGTGCAGGATGCCGACGACATCTTCGCCTGAGGTCACCACGTACTGCGCGCCCGGGTGGTGCTGGACGGTCTCCATCACCTGGTCCCCGTCGAGACCGACCGGCATGACCGGCAGGTCGGCCAGCGACCGGGACACCGCGTCGACGGCCAGCCAGGGGCGGCGTTCGACCGGGACGGCCCCCGCGGCGGCCGGGTCGACCAGGGCGAGCGGGCGGCCGGCGGAGTCGGTGACGAGCAGCGCGGCGCCCGGGTCGGTGCCGGCGTCGCGGCGGCGCTGCGCCTCGGCGAGGGGCGTGCCGGTGGGGACGCTGAGGACGGGCCGGGCCAGCCGGGACAGGTCGATGAGCGGGAACCGGCGGCTGACCCGGGCCACCCGGATGGACTGCCCGGCGCCCCGCCACAGGGTGAGCGCGACCAGCAGCATCAACGGCAGGGCCAGCGGCGCCAGGTGGCGGGTGAGGGTGAGCAGGGTGACCAGCGCGGCGGTGCCGACGGCGACGGCCCGCCCCACCCAGCCGGCCACCTCGGTGCCCCGGTGCCGGTCCCGGGTGACCGCCCAGACGGCGGCCCGCAGCGCCCGGCCGCCGTCGAGCGGCAGCCCCGGCAGGAGGTTGAACACCGCGACGATGACGTTGCTGACGGCGAGCTGGAAGGCGAGCTGGTTGACCAGGGTGCGGTCGGGCAGGGCCAGGGTGGCGGCGACGGCCGCCGCGCCGAGCACGGCGGAGACGGCCGGCCCCGCCAGGGACACCAGCACGTCGACCCGGGGCGACGGGGCGTCGCGTTCCATCTCGGTGTAGCCGCCGAGCAGTTCCAGGGTGATCCCGCGTACGCCGATGCCGTACCGGCGGGCGGTGAGGGCGTGGCCGAGCTCGTGCAGCAGCACCGAGCCGAGCAGGGAGACGACGAAGCCGAGCCCGATGAGGTAGCCGCCGACCTGCGACAGGCCCAGTTGGTGGCGGGCGAACTCGGCGTACAGCACGGTGACGATCAACGCGAGCAGCACCATCGACGCGTTGAGGTGCAGCGGCACCCCGAACACGCGGCCGACGGTCAGGCCGGGACGCCCGTGCGGCCGGCGGGGCGGACGCGTCTTCTGCTCCACCGGCCCGATGCTACGCGGCGCGGATCATGCGCCGGTGCGGCGACGGCCGGGGTGTCGGACCGGTGCCCTACCCTTTCCGGACATGACGGCGGATCCGGTGACGACGCAGCAGCCCCCGCTCCCGGCGGAGGTGCCGGCCACCGTGCGGGCCTCGCTGTCCCCGTCCCGCGCGGCGGATTTCAAGACCTGCCCGCTGCTCTACCGGTTCCGCAGCATCGACCGGCTGCCCGAGCGGCCCAGCGTGGAGCAGGCGCGGGGCACGCTGGTCCACGCGGTGCTGGAGCGGCTGTTCGACCTGCCGGCGGCCGGGCGCACCCCGGCCGCCGCCGGTGACCTCGTGGCCCCGCAGTGGGAGCGGCTGGTCGCCGAGCAGCCGGAGCTGGCCGGTCTGTTCGCCGACGGCGACGAGGCCGCCCGGTCGGGGTTCCTCCGCTCGGCGGCGGCGCTGCTGGAGGGCTACTTCGCCGTGGAGGATCCGCGCCGGCTGGAGCCGGCCGAGCGGGAGAGCCTGATCTCGGCAGTGGTCGACGAGGAGCTGCTCATCCGGGGCTACCTGGACCGCCTCGACGTGGCGCCGGACGGCGCGCTGCGGGTGGTCGACTACAAGACCGGCGGCGCGCCGCGCGAGGCGTTCGAGGCACGGGCGCTGTTCCAGTTGAAGTTCTACGCCCTGGTGCTGTGGCGCACCCGTGGGGTGGTGCCGCGGGTGCTGCGCCTGCTCTACCTGCGCGACGGCGAGGTCTGCGACTACGCGCCGGACGCCGACGAGCTGGTGCGCTTCGAGCGCACGGTGGTGGCGCTGTGGCGGGCGATCGAGGCGGCCACCGCCGCGCAGGACTTCCGCCCCCGGCCGAGCCGGCTCTGCGACTGGTGCAGCCACCAGGCGCTGTGCCCGAGCTTCGGGGGCACGCCGCCGCCGTTCCCGGTCGCCCCGGCCGCCGCCGACCCGCTGCGCGACGCCCGGTCCCGTCCGGCGCCGCCCGGCGCCGACGAGTGACCGCCTCCGGTGCCGGCGGCACCGATCCGCGGCAGGCCGGGCTGGCCCCGGTCCGGCGGCCGGTGCGCATCCTGATCGTCGACGACCAGCCGCTGCTGCGCACCGGCTTCCGGATGGTGCTCGGCGCCGAGAAGGACTTCGACGTCGTGGCCGAGGCCGGCGACGGCGTGGAGGCGGTCGAGCTGGCCCGCCGGCTGCTGCCCGACGTGGTGCTCATGGACGTGCGGATGCCGCGGCTGGACGGGGTGTCCGCGACCCGGGCCATCGTCGAATCCCGGCTGCCGGTGCGGGTGCTGATCCTCACCACGTTCGACCTGGACGAGTACGTGGTGGGCGCGCTGCGCGCGGGGGCGCGCGGCTTCCTGGCCAAGGACGTGCCGGCGGAGGACCTGGTGGCGGCGATCCGCACGGTCGCCGCCGGCGACGCGGTGGTGGCGCCGCGGATCCTCAACCGGCTGCTGGACCGCTTCGCGGAGCTGCTGCCCGACCCGGCGGCGGCCCCGCCGCGGGTGCTCAGCGCGCTCACCGAGCGGGAGCGGGAGGTGCTGGTGCAGGTCGCCCGGGGGTTGTCCAACGCCGAGATCGCCCGGGCGCTGTCGGTGAGTGAGACCACGATCAAGACGCACGTCGGTCACGTGCTGACCAAGCTCGGTCTGCGCGACCGGGTGCAGGCCGTCGTGCTCGCGTACGAGTCGCGTCTGGTGCGGCCGGGACGGTGAACCCCGCGTGCGGAGTCACCCGTGACGATCAGCGCGGTGACGTCCCCGCGCTCGTCTGCCGACCTGCTCCCACCTCCTGGGGCGCCACGCTCCCGATGGCGTCGATCCGGCCCCACCGCCCCGGAATGTCGAGCAGTTCGATCCGGCCGAACCGTTCGGGCAGTGCCGGCGCCACGACGAGATCCTCTCCGTACGGCTCGAGGCCCAGCAGCGTGCGCAGCAGCAGCAGGGGCGTTCCGGTGGCCAGCGCCTGCGGGCTGTCACGGTTCGGGTTCTCGAACGGACTGCGGGAGCGGCACTCCACTGGATCGACGAGTACGGCGACATCATGCGGCGACGGCCGACAGGTCGACGCCCTCTCCTCCAACATCGGCCACCTGCTGTGGAGCGGGATCGTCGACGAATCCCGAGCCGGGAAGATCGCCGAACACCTGCTCGGCCCCCGCCTCTTCTCCGGCTGGGGCGTCCGCACCCTCGCCGAGGGAGAAGGACGATACAACCCGATCGGCTACCACGTCGGCACCGTCTGGCCGTTCGACAACGCCTTCATCGCCTGGGGACTGCGGCGCTACGGCTTCACCGAGGAGGCCGGCCGGATCGCCGAGGGAATCGTCGACGCCGCCGAGTATTTCGGCGGGAGGCTGCCGGAGGCGTTCGGCGGCTACGACCGCGAGTTGACCAGATATCCGGTGCTGTACCCCACGGCCTGCAGTCCGCAGGCCTGGTCGACGGGTACTCCCCTGTTGTTGCTGCGGATCATGCTCGGTATGGAGCCACGGGGCGAGCACCTGGTGGCCCGGCCGGCCGTGCCCCCGAGCATGGGGCGGATCGAACTGCTCGGCATTCCCGGACGGTGGGGCAGGGCGGGCGCCCTCGGACGCGCTCGCCTCGACCGCCGTTGACCACCTGCCAGCCGCCGGCAGGGCCGGCGCGTTCCGAGTGGTGGTGAGCCGCGACACGGCCAGCACGCCGTGCGTACCCGAGGAGCCGCCGTCGGGGCGACGGCGGCGTTGCGGTCGGCACCTACCGTGACCACCGACGGCGTGGCGAGGTTGACCCTCACGCGGCGTCACTGTTCAGGATCGGTCTGGTGGCCGGGAAAACGGCTCGACCGGTCGCCGGCTCAGGGGCAACCCTGAGTGGCGGTCGGGGGCACCCGCAGCCCGAAATCCGCCACGGCTCCACCCGGAGTCGGACGGACCTGTGGCCGACAGCGCCGAAGATTGGTTCTACGCGCCGGACCAGCGGGGGGCGGTGCGATTCGGACGACGAGAGGAAGATGACGTGACCGCGACGGTAGGCCGTCAGGCGCAGGCCGCGGCCCGCGCGAGCGACGTGTGGAAGGTGTACGGCAGCGGCGAGGCGCAGGTGATCGCGCTCCGGGGGGTCAGCTGCGAGTTCGAGCGGGGCCGGTTCACCGCGATCATGGGCCCGTCCGGCTCCGGCAAGTCGACGCTGATGCACTGCCTGGCGGGGCTGGACTCGGTGACCCGGGGCACGGTGTCGATCGGCGACACCACGGTCACCGGGCTGGGCGACGCGGGGCTGACCAGGCTGCGCCGCGACAAGGTCGGATTCATCTTCCAGCAGTTCAACCTGCTGCCGACGCTGACCGCGAAGGAGAACATCCTGCTGCCGCTGTCGATCGCCGGCCGCAAGCCGGACCCGGCCTGGTACGACACCGTGATCGACACGGTGGGCCTGCGGGACCGGCTGGGGCACCGGCCGGCACAGCTGTCCGGCGGGCAGCAGCAGCGGGTGGCGTGCGCGCGGGCGCTGGTCGCCCGACCCGAGGTGATCTTCGCGGACGAGCCGACCGGCAACCTCGACTCCCGCGCCGGCGCGGAGGTGCTGGGCTTCCTGCGCCGCTCGGTCCGCGAGTACGGGCAGACCATCGTCATGGTCACCCACGACCCGACCGCCGCCGCGTACGCCGACCGGGTGGTCTTCCTCGCCGACGGGCAGATCGTGTCCGAGCTGGTCGAGCCCACCGCGGAGACGGTGCTGGACACGATGAAGAAGCTGGACACCCCGGCCGAGGTGGTCAACTGATGTTCCGGGCGACCCTCAAGAGCCTGCTGGCGCGCAAGCTCCGGCTGATCCTGTCCGGGTTGGCGGTGGTGCTCGGCGTCATGTTCGTCTCGGGCGCGTTCGTGCTCACCGACACCCTCGGCCGGTCCTTCGACGCGGTCTTCGCCGACGCGTACGAGGGGGTGGACGTCAACGTCGCCGCAAAGCCGAAGGTGGAGCTGAGCGAGTTCGAGGGCGAGCAGGTGGCGGCGCCGGTGCCGGCCTCGGCGGTGGAGCGCGTCCGGGGGGTGCCCGGCGTGGACGAGGCCACCGGGATCGTGGCCTCCGACGGCGCGCGGCTGATCGGCAGCAACGGCAAGGTCGTCGCCTCGTTCGGGCCGCCCCAGCTCGGCGAGAACTGGGTGGGCGAGAGCGACCTGGTCCAGCTGCGCGAAGGCCGGGAGCCGCGTGCGGACAACGAGATCGTCGTCAACGCCGCCCTGGCCAAGGCCGCCCGGGTGTCCGTCGGCGACCGGGTCGGTGTGCTGACGCTCCAGCCGAAGCAGGAGTTCACCCTGGTCGGGATCTTCGGCTACAGCGGAGGCCGCGACTCCATCGGCGGCGTCAACGAGGTCATGTTCACGACGCCGGTGTCGCAGCAGCTGATGCTCGGCGCGCCGGACGTGTTCACCAACATCACGATCACCGCCGCCGACGGCGTGTCGGCCGAGAAGCTGCGCGACGACGTCGCGGCCGCTCTCGGCACCGGCTACGAGGTGAAGACCGGTGAGCAGCTCTCCGCCGACGCGTCGGCGGGCCTGAAGGAGGGCCTGTCCTTCTTCAACCGAATCCTGCTCGGCTTCGCCGCGGTGGCGCTGCTGGTCGGCACGTTCCTGATCCTCAACACCTTCTCGATCATCGTGGCGCAGCGCACCCGCGAGCTGGCGCTGATGCGCGCCATCGGCGCCGGCCGCCGGCAGATCATCGGCTCGGTGGTCCTGGAGGCGGTGGCGGTCGGCCTGATCGCCTCGGTGCTCGGCCTGGCCGCCGGCATCGGCGTCGGCGCGCTGCTGGCGTACCTGTTCGGCAACCTCGCTGGCGGACTCACCCTCGCCGGGATCGGCGTACCGGCCGCCGCCGTGATCGGCGCGTTCGGGGTCGGCCTGGTCATCACGGTGGTGGCGGCGCTGCTGCCCGCCCTGCGGGCGTCGCGGATCCCGCCGATCGCCGCGATGCAGGACGTGGCGACACCGGACCGGCCGCTCACCAAGGTCACCGTGGCCGGCTCGGCCGTCACCGCGATCGGCGCCGCCCTGCTGTTCCTCGGTCTCGGTGGGCACGCCGGCGACAACACGCTCGCCACCATCCTCGGCGGTGTGCTGTTCGCCTTCATCGGGGTGACGCTGCTGACCCCGCTGATCAGCCGGCCGGTGGTGAGCCTGCTCGGCGCGCTGTTCTCCTGGTCGGTACCCGGCAAGCTCGGCCGGCTGAACTCGGGGCGCAACCCGCGCCGGACCGCGATCACGGCCGCCGCGCTGATGGTCGGCATCGCCCTGGTCACCGGGGTCACGGTGATCCTGGACTCGGCGAAGGGCAGCATCGGCAAGCTGGCCCAGGACACCATCAACGCCGAGCTGGTGATCGCCGGGGCGCAGAGCGGCCCCCGGCCACCGAGCTTCGATCCCTCCGTCCTGGAGAAGATCAAGGCGATCCCCGGGGTGACACTCGTCGACGGCACGTACGGCGACATGGCCCAGGTCGGCAGCGAGCGCACCTGGGTGGGCGCGAGCAGCGACGTGGCGGCGCTGGGCCCGATCTTCGAGGCCAAGGCCACCGCCGGCGACATCAGCCGGCTCGGGCCGGACCAGATGCTGGTCAGCTCGGACGTCGCGAAGTCCCGCAACCTCACCGTCGGGTCCACCGTGCCGGTCCAGCTGGCCCGGGGCGAACCGAAGACGTACACGGTCAGCGGCATCTACGAGAGCGCCGAGTTCCTCGACCCGGTGACGCTGCCGGTCGAGGCGACACGGGAGTTCACCGTCCCGCAGCCGATCATGGGCTTCATCCAGCTCTCCCCCGGCACCGCGAGCACCGACGTGCTCCCGCAGGTGGAGGCGCTACTGGCGGACAGCCCGGAGGTGTCGGTGGCCGACCGGGACGCGTTCATCGAGCAGCAGACCGGCCAGCTCGACGGGCTGCTCACGATGATCCAGATCCTGCTGGCGCTGGCCATCGTGATCGCGGTGCTGGGCATCGTCAACACGCTCGCGCTGTCGGTGCTGGAGCGCACCCGCGAGCTGGGCCTGCTCCGGGCGATCGGCCTGCGCCGGGCCCAGACCATGCGGATGATCACCGTGGAGGCGGTGGTGATCTCGGTGTTCGGCGCGCTGCTCGGCATCGCCGTCGGCATCGGCCTGGGCGCCGCCGTGGTGGAGGCGCTGCGGGACGAGGGGATCACCGACCTCGTGCTGCCCTGGGCCGACATGGGCGTGATGCTCGCCCTCGGTGCCGTCGTCGGGGTGGTCGCCGCCGTCCTGCCGGCGATCCGCGCCGCCCGCATCGACGTCCTGGGCGCCATCGCCCACGACTGAGTCACCACGGAAAGGGGCCCCTGCTCGGTGGAGCAGGGGCCCCTTTCCGTTTCGCGGTTTCTCCCCCGCCCGCGGCGGCCCGGCGCGGGGCGGGCAGCGGCGTCAGGCCGGTGGTTCGCCGAGCAGCGCCGCGAGCAGTTCCAGGTCCGCGGCCGTCAGGCTCTCCAGCTGGTGTACGCCGTCGCGCGGCTCCAGCGGCACCTCCGCCGGCACCGCGAGCACCGCCGCCCCGGCGGCGAGGGCACTGGCAACCCCGGTCGGCGAATCCTCGATCGCCACACACCGTTCGATCGGCACGTCGAGCAGCCGGGCCGCCGTCAGGTAGGGCTCCGGATGCGGCTTGGCGGCGTCCACCTCGTCACCGCAGACCACGGCGTCGAAGCTGTCCCGCCCGAGGGTGTCGAGCGCGACCTCGACGAGCGCCCGGCCGCTGGAGGTGACCAGGGCGGTCGGGATGCCCGCCGCGCGGACGGCGCCCACCAGCGCCAGCGCGCCGGGCCGCCAACTCAGCCCGGTGCGGAACAGCTCCAGGATCCGCGCGTTGATCCACGCGGCGCTCGCCTCCGGGTCGCGCTCCGGCTGGCCCAGGTCATCGTGCAGGACCTTCATCGACGCGGCCATGCTGGTACCGACCATCGCCCGGCGGGCCGGCGCGGACAGGATCCCGCCGTACTCGGCCGCCAGTTCCTGCAGCGCGACGTCCCACAGCTTCTCGCTGTCGACCAGCGTCCCGTCCATGTCGAAGAGCACGGCGGCGGGGTGGTGGCTGCTCAGCGGGGGCCTCCTCACGGGTGGGCGTACCCGCCGATCCTTCCAGCCCTCACCCGGCCGGCGCCGAGGGTCCACGGCTCCAGTGACGTACGCCGCTGATGGCAGGGGGCGTTGGTCCGATGGGTCGGGCTGGGGTTGGTCCGTGGGCCGGGCTCGGGGTTCGTCGGTGCGTTCCGGCTTTGGTCGTTGGTTGCGGTGGTTGGGGTGGGGCCCGCCGTGC
>NZ_JAATEO010000034.1 GCF_012034245.1 Micromonospora thermarum
GGGTGCGGCCGACGCCGGGACAGGCCGCCTGATCGCGAGCGGGAAGGTGCGTGCCAGCAGGCCGGCGAGCCCGCGCGGATGGAAGGCGGCCACCAGAAGCACGGCGCACGCGAGAAGGCCCGGCAGCACGCCGAGGGTACGCAGCACCACGGCGGCGACGGCCGCCGTACCGAGTCCGAGGCTGAAGGTCGCGACCAGCAGCAGTCCGACGACGCGCGCCCGACCGAGCCCGTCGCCGGCCCACCATCCCGCCTGGAGCCACAGCATCGTCGGGATCAGGATCGCACCCATGCCGTACAGCGTGAGGGCCACCGGGCTGGTCAGGAACGCGAGCGGATCGAAGGAACCGGCCCGCCACGCTGCCGTCGTGGGCGCGAAGAACCGGCGGTACCCGGTGCCGTCCCAGCCGTACGCCAGCACGAAGAACATCCCGAAGTAACCCAGCGGCATCTGCAGCCACGAGAGATACCGGTGCCCGCTACGCCACAGGTGCCGGGTCACGGCGTACCCGACGATCCCCTGGGTCACGTTGGTCACCGCGAAGGCCGCGACCAACCAGGCCGGCAGGTCGGCGGGCGCGGCCGCCGCGTGCATGGTCTCCCAACCGGTGAACTGCCACACCAGCCACAGCCCGCTGGGCGCGAAGAGGCACGCCAGGAAGAGCACCGTCGTGGTGAACCGACGGTCGGACAACAGGGGCCGGACCGGTTCGGCGACGGCCGCGTGAGCGGCCGCCGTACCGAAACCCGCGCCGATCGCGTACGACCAGAAGACGTCAACCTGGACCATGTTCGCTCCTCCCGAGCTCTCCGTGCTGGGCGATTCCGTCGAACATCAGCGCGACCACGGCACGAATCCACCGGTCGCGCAGGGGCCGCGGATCGTCGGTCCGGGTGACCTGGGCGGCACCCTCGAAGATCATTCCGTTGACCACCCGCGCGGTCGTGTCCACGTCCAGGTCGGCGCGGAGGAACCCCTTGGCCACGCCGTTCCGGAGGTATGCCGCGGTGTACTCGGCGAACGTCTCGTGGGCGGCGTGCAGGCGCTCCCGCAGGTCGTCGTCGACGGCGCCGAGATCGTGGAAGACCAGCCGGCCGAGCGCCCGGTCGGCGGCGAACAGCTCGTACAGCCGGTGACCGATCCGCTCCACCTGCGCCCGGTACTCGGCCAGGGAGCGGGTGGCCGTCGCGTCCTCCGCCGTGACCACCGCCGCGATCCGCTCGAGCGCCCGGTCCAGCACCGCGGCGGCGACGTCGCGCTTGTTCTGGAAGTACCGGTACACGGTGCCGTGGCCGATGCCCAACTCCCCGGCGACGTCGGCGATGCCGGTGGCGGCGTAGCCCTTGCGGGCGAAGACCGAGTGGGCGGCGTCGAGGATGGACTGTCGGCGGTGGGGGTCGGCGGTTCGGGCCATACAGGAATGACACGTCATTCCGCTATGCCGCACAACCCCCGAGACGGTCGACTCTTATTTTTAACAAAGTTAATTGATAGCCTCCCATCAATCGATGAGGAGGTACGCCATGGGACTTCGACGGGCGGTTCCCGCCCTCGTGGCCGGCGCGGCGCTGGTCGCCGCCGTCGCGGCCCTGCCACGGGTCGACAGCTTCGCCGCCGCCACCGGTGGACCGAGCACCACGCTGGTCGCCTGCACCGCGCCGGCCTGGGCGGAGGGTGTCAGCTACTCCGCCGGCAGCCGCGTGACCTACGCCGGCCGGTTGTACCAGGCGCTGGTGACGCACACCCCACCCCCCGGCGCCGGTTGGAACCCGGCGGCCACGCCGTCACTGTGGACCGACCTCGGGGCGTGCGACGGCACGCCACCGCCCTCCCCCACCCCGACGCCCACCGCCACACCCACACCCACACCCAGACCCACACCCACGCCCACCGGAACGCCCGCCCCGCCCGGTCCCGACACCTGTGCCGGCAAGTCGAAGCCGGCCGGCAAGGTGCTCCAGGGCTACTGGGAGAACTGGGACGGCGCGTCGAACGGGGTCCACCCGCCGCTGGGCTGGATCCCGATCACCGACCCGCGCATCCCCGCGCATGGCTACAACGTGATCAACGCGGCGTTCCCGGTGATCCGCGCCGACGGCACGGTGCTGTGGGAGGACGGCATGGACGCCACGGTGCGGGTGCCCACCCCCGCCGAGATGTGCCGGGCCAAGGCCGCCGGGCTGACCATCCTGATGTCGATCGGCGGCGCCACCGCCGGGATCGACCTCGGCTCGGCGGCGGTCGCCGACCGGTTCGTCGCGACCATCGTGCCGATCCTCAAGCGGTACAACTTCGACGGCATCGACATCGACATCGAGACCGGCCTCACCGGCAGCGGGAACATCGCCCAGCTCTCCACGTCGCAGGCGAACCTGATCCGGATCATCGACGGCGTGCTCGCGCAGATGCCGCC
The DNA here is from genome assembly GCF_012034245.1 of Micromonospora thermarum. GTDB lineage: Bacteria > Actinomycetota > Actinomycetes > Mycobacteriales > Micromonosporaceae > Micromonospora > Micromonospora thermarum. Next base: position 2,414 of record NZ_JAATEO010000034.1, read on the forward strand.
CACCTTCGGCCTCACCATGGCGCCGGAGACCGCGTACGTCACCGGCGGCAGCGTGACCTACGGGTCGATCTGGGGCGCGTACCTGCCGATCATCAAGCGGTACGCCGACAACGGCCGGCTCTGGTGGCTGAACATGCAGTACTACAACGGCAGCATGTACGGCTGCTCCGGTGACTCGTACGCGGCCGGAACGGTGCAGGGCTTCGTCGCCCAGACCGACTGTCTCAACGCCGGGCTGGTCATCCAGGGCACGACCATCCGCGTCCCGTACGACAAGCAGGTCCCCGGCCTGCCGGCACAGCCCGGCGCCGGTGGCGGCTGGATGGCCCCGTCGGCGGTGGCCCAGGCGTGGAACACCTACCGCGGTGGCCTGAAGGGGCTGATGACCTGGTCACTGAACTGGGACGGCTCGAAGGGCTGGACCTTCGGGGACAACGTCAAGGCCCTCCAGGGCCGCTGACCGCGCCGGGGCGGATGCCGGGGTTCCGCACGGAACCCCGGCAACCGCCCGAGTGGGTCTCCGCCGAGCGGGCGGCCCGGTCAGCGCGCGCGCAGGTTGGCGCGTAGCGCACCGAGTATCACGCCGGGTGTGGCCAGCGTCCCGGGGTGCTCGCGCATGGAGACGACCTCGTTGAACCGCCGCGCGATCCCCACGTCCGTGACGGTGGCGTCGATGATCTGCCGGCTGACCCAACTGGAGAGCCGGTAGCCGCGCGGGTAGGGCCCGTCGACGTGCGGCAGCGCCAGGTCGGCGGAGGTCGACAGCGACCAGGCGGCGTCGACGACGACCTTCTGCAGGGCGAAGAACCGGCGTGCGGGCAGGGCCGGATCCGGGTTCGACCGCAGGTACGTCGACAGGCAGGCCGCGTGCAGCGCCGCCGCGGTCATCCCCTGCCCGTACACGGGGTTGAACGACGCGACCGCGTCACCGACGCTGACGAGCCCGGCCGGGAACCGCGTCAGCGCGTGAAACTCGCGCCGCCGGCTGTCGGCATGGCGGTAGGTCCGCACGTCGCCGAGCATCTCGCTCCCGGCGACCTCGCCGAACTCCGGCGGGAACTGCTCCCGCAGCCGGCGTACGAAGTCCTCGGCGGTGTGCCCCGGGCGGTTGTCCCCGTAACCGGCCATCATGGCCATCCACCGGCCGTCCTCGATGGCGAAGAACGCCGCACCGGCCACGTCCGACGAGACCCTCGGGCTGTGCAGGGCCAGGACGACCGTGAGATCCGGGTGCGTCTCGCGACGTCGGAACAGTGCGGTCGCGTAGTTGAGGTGCACGGTCATCCGCCGCGTCAGGGGCCGCTCCCAGCCGGCCTGCTCCAGCCACTCGGACAGCCGGCTCGACCGCCCCATGGCGTCCACCACGAGGTCACCCCGCTCGACCCCGGACGCACCACCGACGTCGCAGCGGACCCCGGTGGTCACGGCACCGTCGAACACGAGACCGGTGGCGCGGGCGCGGACGGTCTTGACGTTGGGCAGCCGGAGCACCTGCTGGCGGATCAGCCCTTCCAGGAGGGGCCGGCTGCCGGCCAGGCTGTCGGCGTCGTCGGGTACGACGACCTTCAGCCGGCCGTCGAGGTAGTTCCGCCGCGCCTCGGGTGGAGCCTCGATCGCCCCCTCCGCGACGGCCTGTTCCCGGAATCCGGGGAACAGCCGCTCGAACTGGAGAAAGCCGCCGGGCAGCAGCGCGTGCAGCTGCGTCCCCTGTGGCACGCCCGGCCGGCCGCCGGTCACGTGCAGGTCGTCACGGTCGATGATGACGACGCTCTCGGCGTAGTCGGACAGAACCCGGGCGGCCAGTAGCCCGGCGACACTGCCGCCGATCACGACGGCTTTGTTCATGACCGGCGAGGGCTGGTCGGGCGGTCGCACCGCGTTCAGCGCGGCGAAGACCCGAGCCGGCGAGAGGGACATCGTGCTCTCCAAAGGGGTACGAGGTGTGGTGCCGTACCGCCGACTGCACGCCGCCGGTTGCGGGCAGAGCGGCGGCACGGTCCGGTCGCATGCCGTCCGACGATCGTCGCACGATCGCCGGGCGCATCCCGAGCACGTCCACGACGTGGTCCGGTGCGAGTCGCGGCGCAGGTGGCAGCAGCCCCGGTCGCCGAGCCCAATTCTCGGAATGTGGATCGACAGATCCGCTCACATCGTGGAACATCTATCTTCATGACCACCGGGTCCACGGATGCGCTGCCGCCCGCCGAGATCGCCGACCGCGACGACGTTCCCGCCACCGGGAGCCCCGACCGGTGGGGCCGCTGGCGGTGGCTGCGGCACGAGTGGACGCTGTCGGTGCTCGGCGGGCTGCTGCTGGCGGTGGTGCTGACCTGGCCGACGCTGCGCCATCCGGCGAGCACGGTCCCCGGCGACATCGGCGACCCGACCCTGCAGGCGTGGCAGCTCGCCTGGGGCGGGCACGCCCTGCTCACCACCGCGTCCGGCCTCTGGCACTCGAACACGTTCTTCCCCGAGCCGTACACGTACGCCTACAGCGACACGCTGCTCGGGTACGCCCCGGCGGGGATGCTCGGCTCGGGCTTCGAGGCCGCCCTGGTCCGGTACAACGTGATGTACGTGCTGGTGCACGCGCTGGCGTTCGTCGGGGCGTACGCGTTGGTCCGTCAGCTCGGCGCGGGCCGGTGGGGCGGGGCGGTCGCCGGGCTGGCGTGGGCGTTCGCGCCGTGGCGCCTGGCGCACGCCGGTCACCTGAACATCCTGTCCAGCGGTGGGATCGCGTTGTGCCTGGCGATGCTGGCCCGCGGTCACGGCTGGTCGCTGCGGCACGGCTACCGGCCGGAACGGCGGCGGCCGGGCTGGGCGCTGGCGGGGTGGCTCGTCGCCGCCTGGCAGGTCGGCCTGGGCTTCGCCATCGGGCTGCCGCTGGTCTACTTCCTGCTGGCCGGGGTGCTGGTCGCGGCCGGCGGCTACGGCTGGTCGTGGTGGCGGAGGAGGCGGCGACCGGCGTTCGGCCGGCGGCTGCTGGTCGCGGATCTGGCCGGCGGCGCCGTCTTCGGGGCGGTGACGCTGCTGCTGGGCCTGGTCTACCTGCGGGTCGTGGACCTCAATCCGCAGGCCGAGCGGACGCTGGACTGGACGAGGCACTTCTCGCCGCCCCTGATCGGGTTCGTCACCGCCCCGGCGGACTCGTGGTTGTGGGGCGAGCGGCACGCCACGGCACGGGACCAGTTGGCCTGGCCGCCGGAGATGGCGTTGCTGCCCGGGATGACCCTGCTCGGGCTGGCCGGGGCGGGGCTGTTCCTGTCGGTGTACCCGGCCCGGCACCGGGTCGCGGTGGGGCTCGGCGTGCTCGGCACGGTGCTGCTGGGCCTGGGCGCCACCCTCGGCGGGGACGGCGATCCGGGCTACCTGACGTTGTCCGAGCACCTGCCCGGTTGGGACGCGCTGCGGACGCCGGGCCGGATGATGCACTGGACGAGCCTGCTGCTGGCGGTGCTGGCCGCGGGCGCGGTGACGGCGCTCGCCGGCGAGGTGGGCCGGTGGTCGGCCCGCGGGGCACGGTACCTGGCGGCCGTGGTCCTGCTGGTGCCGCTGGCCCTCGTCGGCCTGGAGGGGGTCAACCGGACGCCGCATCCGGTGGTCCCGCCGCCTCCGGCCGCGCTGCGCACGGCGGCGGAGCCGATGCTGGTGCTGCCCGCCGGTGGCGCGCTCGACCTGGTCGTCATGGCGTGGACGACCGACGGTTTCCCCCGGGTGACGAACGGGCTGGCCGGCTTCGAGCCCGTCACCCAGGCGCGGACGCGGGCCGCGACGGCCACCTTCCCCGACGCGGGCAGCGTGGCGTACCTGCGGAGCATCGGGGTGCGGTCGGTGGTGGCCCTGCCGGGCTGGACCGCCGGCACACCGTGGGAGGGCATCGCGTCCCGGCCGGTCGACGGGTTGGGCATCACCCGGGAGGACATCGACGGTGTGCTGGTCTATCGCCTGTGACCGCGGCACCGGGCCGCGCGCCGGCCGGGCATCCACGGGCCGGGCGGGGTGACGGACGTGCGCCTGTCGATCGTGGTGCCCTGCTACAACGAGGAAGCGTCGGTGGAGCGGCTGCACACCGCGGTGACCGCCGCGGCCGCGGAGTTGTCCGACGTCGACCTCGAGGTGGTGTACGTCGACGACGGCAGCGAGGACGGCACCCTCGTGGCGCTGCGCCGGCTCGCCGCCGCCGATCCGTCCGTGCGCTACACGTCGCTGAGCCGGAACTTCGGCAAGGAGGCGGCGATGCTGGCCGGCCTGGAGCGGGCCAGCGGCGACGCGGTCGTCATCATGGACGCCGACCTGCAGCATCCGCCACGGTTGCTGCCGCACATGGTGGCGTTGTACCGGCAGGGTTTCGACCAGGTGATCGCCCGGCGGGACCGGCGCGGTGACCGGCTCCTGCGGATGTTGGCCTCGCGGTCGTTCTACCGGATGGTCAACTGGTGGATCGACGTGCGGCTCCTGGACGGGGCCGGTGACTTCCGGTTGCTGTCCCGGCTCGCGGTGGACGCGGTCCTGGCGATGCCGGAGTACAACCGGTTCTCCAAGGGGCTGTTCTCCTGGATCGGCTTCCGGACGGTGGTGGTCGCGCACCGCAACGAGTCCCGGCAGGCGGGCCGGAGCCGGTGGACGTTCGGCAAGCTGTTCAACTACGCGTTCGACGGGTTGCTGTCGTTCAACAACCGCCCGCTCCGGTTGGCGATCTACGGCGGCCTGTTCCTCACGCTGATCGCGGTCGTGTACATGGCCTGGGTGGTCGCGGACGCCGTCAGCAAGGGAATCGACGTCCCCGGCTACACCACGATCATCGTCAGCGTGATCGGTCTCGGTGGCCTCCAGATGACGATCCTGGGCGTGATCGGCGAGTACATCGGCCGGATCTACTACGAGACCAAGCGCCGGCCGCACTACCTGGTCCAGGAGACCGAGGACCTCGGCCGGCAGCGTCCACTCCGTCGCGCCGCCGGCGAGTCGGTGGTGGGTGACCTGCGGGAGCAGTAGGCGACCGCGGCTACGCCGCCTCCGTGGGCAGCAGCACGGTGAACCGGGTGTCGCCCGGCCGGGACCGTACCCGGATGTCGCCGTGGTGTTTGTTCACGACGATGCGGTAGGAGATGTCCAGCCCGAGGCCGGTGCCCTCGCCGACGGGCTTGGTCGTGAAGAACGGTTCGAAGATCCGGGGCCGGATCTCCGGCGGGATCCCGCCGCCGGTGTCGCGGATCTCCACGACCAGCCGGTCCTCCTCGCGGCCGGTCCGGACGGTCAGGGTGCCGGTCTCCCCCATCGCGGCGAGCGCGTTGTCGATCAGGTTGGTCCAGACCTGGTTCAGCTCGGCGGCGTACGCCGGGACGGCGGGCAGGCTCCCGTCGTACTCCTTCACCACCCGCACCCCCGGCGGGATCTTGGCCTGGAGCATGACCAGGGTGGCGTCGAGCAGGTCGTGGACGTCGACGGTCTGGTAGGGCGCCCGGTCCAGCTGGGAGTACTGCTTCGCGGCGTCGACGAGCCCGGAGATCCGGGAGACCGCGTCGTCGATCTCACCCATCAGCAGTTCGGTGTCGATGGTGTACGCGATCCAGTGGATCGCCGACTCGACGTCGTCGCCGCCGACCGCGGCGTCCACCTGGCGCAACCAGCCGCTGTCGATGCCGCCGGCGACCAGCGTCGGCGCGAGTTCCCACGCACCCCGGACGCCATGCTCGTCGAGCCAGTCGGCGAGCTCCTCCTCGGCGTCGCTGGCCGCCAGCGGCGTCAGCGACGGCGCCTCGGCCGCGCGCTTCACGGCGTCCTCCTGCAACGCGACCAGGTCGTGCAGGCGCCGGCCGTCGAGCCGACCGTCGGCGATCATCGCGAGCTTGTGCCGCATCTTCGCGACCCGGCCGCGCAGCGCGGAGGTCGCCCGGACCGCGGCCGCCGCCGGGTTGTTGAGTTCGTGCGTCAGACCCGCCGAGAGAGCGCCCAGGGCCAGCAGCCGTTCCCGCTCACCGACGACCGTGTGCATGGTCCGCATCACGATGAACAGTCCCTCCAGCAGGTGGGTGGCCATCGGGAACCAGGTGCGCATCACGTCGGCGATGACGGCGGCGGGCAGGGCGAAGACGTCGCAGTCGGTCACCGCGAGGAGACTGTTGGCGTACCGCTGGTCGGCCAGGTCCCCGATGTACGCCTGCGTGGCGCCGCCGTACACGCCGCGCTGGCTGGTGCGGCTGATCTCGACGTCGTCGCCCTGCACCCGGCGCCGCACCGCCACGGTGCCGTCGAGCAGGACGTAGAAGCAGCTCGCCCGGTCACCCTCGACGTACACGGGCTCACCGGCGCGGCGCCGCTCCACCCGGCCGTGTTCGGACAGGTGCGCCAACTGCTCGGGAGTGAGCGCCTCGAAGAGGAAGAGGCTCCTGAGCTCCTCCGGCGTGAGCCGGTCCGCTTCCGTGGTCACTGCGCCTCCAGGTACCGGTGCACGAGCGACACCGCCATCGCGCCCTCGCCGACGGCCGAGGCCACCCGCTTCACCGACTCCGCCCGTACGTCACCAGCCGCGAAGACGCCCGGCATGCTGGACTCCAGGTGGTACGGGTCGCGTGGCAGGGTCCAGCCCGGCGGCCGGCGGCCGCCCCGGGTCAGGTCGGGGCCGGTGAGGACGAAGCCGCGCCGGTCGCGCGCGACCGCGCCGTCGAGCCAGTCCGTGCAGGGCTCCGCTCCGATGAACACGAACAGCCACGACGTGTCGACGTTCCGGACGTCACCGGTGCGGGTGTCGCGCAGGGTCAGCTGCTCCAGGTGCTTCCCACCGGCTCCGCCGACCACCTCCGTGGTCGGGTGGACCTCGATGGTGTCGATCCGCGCGATCTGCTCGATCAGGTAGCTGGACATCGACCGGGTCAGGTCGGCACCGCGGATCAGCAGGTGCACCCGCCGGGCGTACCGGGAGAAGTGCACGGCCGCCTGGCCGGCCGAGTTCGCCCCGCCCACGATGTAGACGTCCTCGCCCGAGCAGTTCGGCGCCTCGCTCGCCACCGAGCCGTAGAAGCAGCCGCGTCCGGTCAGCTCCGCCAGACCGGGTGCCGTGAGCATCCGGTACGAGACGCCGGTGGCGAGCACGACCGTGTGGGCGGCGACGGTGCTTCCGTCGGCGAACCGCAGCACCCGCGCCACACCGCCGTCCTCCAGGGCCACCACCTCGCGGGCGCTGAGCAGCTCGGCGCCGAACCGCAGCGCCTGGCGGCGGGCCCGGTCGGTCAGCTGGGCGCCGGAGACACCGTCGGGGAAGCCGAGGTAGTTCTCGATGCGGCTGCTCTGCCCGGCCTGGCCACCGGTGGCCCGACGTTCGATCAGCACCGTCCGCAGCCCCTCCGAGGCGCCGTAGACGGCGGCGCCGAGCCCGGCCGGACCGGCCCCGACGACCACCAGGTCGTAGAAGTCGGCCGCCGGCGTCGTGGCCAGCCCGACGTGGGCGGCGAGGTCGGCCTCCGTCGGCTGCACCAGCGACTTCCCGTCGGCCGTGACGATCAGGGGTACGTCGTTCGCACTCGTCCCCGCCGCGGCGAGCAGCTCGGCCCCCTCGGGCTCGTCGGCGAGCACCCACCGGAACGGCACCAGGTTGCGGGCCAGGAAGTCACGCGCCGCGAACGACGGGGCCGACCAGCGGTGCCCGACGACGCGCAGGTCACTGGTGGGCGTCGCGCCGGTGGCCAGCCAGGCCTCCAGGAGCGAGTCCAGCACCGGGTAGAGCTTCTCCTCCGGCGGGTGCCACGGCTTGAGCAGGTAGTGGTCGAGGTCGACGACGTTGATCGCGTTGATCGCGGCGTCGGTGTCGGCGTACGCGGTCAGCAGGACCCGACGGGCGCTGGGGAACAGATCCATCGCGGCCTCAAGGAACTCGATGCCGTTCATCTGGGGCATCCGGTAGTCGGCGATCAGCACGGCCACCTGCTCGCCGCGCAGCTTCAGCTCGCGCAGCGCCTCCAGCGCCGCCTCGGCGGAGTCGGCCCGGACCACCCGGTAGCGGTCGCCGTAGCGGCGACGGATGTCGCGGGCGACCGCCCGGGAGACGGCCGGGTCGTCGTCGACGGTGAGGATCGCGGGGTTGGGCATGGCGTCAACTAAAGCACCTCCCGCGCGGAGGAGGAGGCCAGCGGTCCGGCCGTCGGGCGACGCCCCAGCCCGGCGAGGTTCGGCCGGGCTGGGGCGTCCCCGGTGACCGCAGCCGGCGACCGTCAGGTGCGGGGCGCGGCGACGGCGGCCTGGGCGTCGACGATGCCCCAGCCGTACAGCGGCGTGTAGACGCCGCGCAGTCCCAGGACGGGGGTACGGGCGGTCGACATCAGCACCGAGTACACGTTGTCGAGGCTGCGCTGCTGGGCGAAGAGCAGCGCAGCCACCCCCGCCACGTACGGCGTGGCCATCGACGTGCCCGCGTAGGCGTCGTAGTCGCCCTGCCCGCAGCCGGCCGAGCCGGTGCCCCTCGGGACGGTGGACCACACGTCGTCGTCACAGGTGACGGCGCCGGCACCGCCCGGGGCGGCGACGGCCCTCAGGTCGAGCTTCACGCCCAGGTTGGAGTACGGCGCCTTCACCTCGTTGCGGTCGGTGGCGGCGACGCAGAGCGCGCCGGCCTCCCAGGCCGGGGTGGCGCACAGCGGCGACGTCTCGTTGCCGGCGGCGGCGATGACGGCGACGCCCTTCGTCCGCGCGTACGCGATCGCCTCGGTCGCGGCGGACTCGAGCCCGGTCAGGGTGAGGGCCTGCGCGCCGGGCAGTGCGCCGAGACTGAGGTTGACCACCTTGGCGCCGTGGTCGACGGCGTACCGGATGCCGGCGGCGATGTCGGCGAAGCTGCCACTGCCCGCCTCCAGCACCTTGATCGGCATGATCTTCGCGTCCGGCGCGGCTCCCGCGACACCGGCCCCGTTGCCGGTGGCCGCGGCGGCGATGCCCGCCACGTGGGTGCCGTGCTCGTCCGAGGCGTCGGGCACGCCGTTGGGGCCGCGCCAGTCACCGTTGCCGCAGGGCGCCGGCCCGCAGTCGATGAACGTGGCGCCCGGCACGAGCTTGGACCTCAGGTCCGGGTGCCCGAGGTCGACGCCGGTGTCGACGACCGCGATCACCACACCGGCCCCGGTGCTGGTCCGCCAGGCCTGTTCGGCGTGGATCTGCTGCAGGCCCCACTGCTTGTCGTACAACGGATCGTTGACAGCCGCGCTCGCGGGGACGGCGGCGACGGCCACGAGCGCGGTGGCCACCGCGGTGCCGGCGAGTAACCGGGCGATCGGCATGAGATTTCTCCTCGGATGCGACAGCACGTCATCTATGAATCGGAGATCATGCGTGAACCGCAACAGCCACGACGGATGCCGCCGCCCAGGCCTGCCTCGGGAGGCGCCCGCCGAGCCGTGCCCCGCCGTCCTGACCGGCGGGTCAGGCCGGGACGGGGTGGTCCGCCTCGAAGCGGGCGCGGGTCAGGAACGCGAGTTGGGCGCGCTTGTCCGGCATGTCGATCTCGGCGTCGCTACCGGTCGCGGTGGGTGACACGCGCCTTCCGCCGAGCACGCGACTTAGGTTAACCTGCCCTAACTGAGGTTGGCCTTACCTGGAGGGTGCGTGAAACGGAACTGGGAGGCCCTGGTCCTGAAGGCCATGGGAGGCCGGGACTTTCGGCTGACCGTGCTGGGCACGGAGTCGATCGACGGGCACTACCAGCGGCTGCTCCTCGACGGTGGCGGCCTGCTGGAAGCCTGCGGGGTCCACCCCACGATGTGGATCCGGCTGTGGTTCGACAACGACGGCCGGGCGCACCAGCGCGCGTACACGCTGGTGGACCCCGACCCGGCCAGCGGGCGGTTCAGCCTCGAGTTCGCCATCCACGACGGCTGCGCGGCCCGCTGGGCCACCACGGCGCAGGTCGGCGACACCATCGACGCGACCGTGCAGGGCAGTGCGTTCCACCTGCCGGACCCGACGCCCGAGCACCTCTACCTGGTCGGCGACGCGGCGTCCCTGCCCGCGGTGAACAGCCTGCTCGACGCCGGAGCCGACATCCCGGCGACGGTCTGGCTGGAGTACGCCCACGAGGGCGAGAAGGCGCTCGCGCCGCGCGCCAGGGCGCATCACGACGTCACCTGGCTGCCCCGCCGGCAGGCCGGGCAGCACCTGGTCGACGCCGTCTGCGCCGCCCTGCCCGCCAGCGACTCGGCCCATTACTGGGTCGCCTGCGAGGCGGCCAGCACGCGCACCATCACCCGGCACATCCGGCGCTCCCTGGGCCTCGGCAAGCACCAGGTCACCTCCCTCGGCTACTGGCGCGCCACGTGAGGGGGCGGCGTTTCCGCCGGCCGCTTTCTCCCGCGCCGGGGGCGCCCGACGAGCCGTCGACGGTGAGTGACCCGGCGATTGTGGCGTAGACCTCGCCCCGCCATCTTGATCGTAACTTAGGTTAGGCTAACCTAATCTCCGGCGCCAGTCGCCGAACCTGTGTCCACTTTGACCGCTGAGGACCTGCATGAGCCTGACCGGAAGCACGCTCGACAGCTCGCCGACCGGGGCGGGGCCGGACCTGTCCACCGCTCGGGCCCACCTGTTCAACGCCGGCTCGGTCGCGCACTACCGGCGCGCGCTGACCCGGGGCATGGACCGGGTGGCCGACCGGGTGGCCGGTGCGGACCGGCCGTTCACCGGCGTCACACCGGACACGTTGGCTCCCCTGATCGCCGGCATCGACCTGGACCGGCCGCTGCACGACACCGACGCCGCCCTCGACGAACTGCACGACGTCTGGCTGCGGGACGCGGTGTGGTTCCACCACCCGCGGTACCTGGCGCACCTGAACTGCCCGGTGGTGATCCCGGCGCTGCTCGGCGAGGCAGTGCTCAGCGCGGTCAACTCCTCACTGGACACCTGGGACCAGAGTGTCGGCGCGACGCTGATGGAGCGGCGCCTGATCGAGTGGACGGCGGGGCGGATCGGTCTCGGTACCACCGCCGACGGGGTGTTCACCAGTGGCGGCACCCAGTCGAACCTGCAGGCGATGCTGCTGGCCCGCGAGGAGGCGTACCGGCGGGTGGTCGGCGGCGCCACCGCCCGCCCGGCCCGCACGGAGGTGCTGAGCCGGCTGCGGATCATCACCTCCGCCGCCGGGCACTTCAGCGTGCAGAAGGCCGCCAAGCTGCTCGGCCTGGGCGCGGACGCGGTGCTCACCGTGCCCACCGACGCCGGGCGCCGGATGCGGACCGACGAGCTGGCCCGGACCATCGACCGCTGCCGGCGGGACGACCTGGTGGTGATGGCGGTCGTCGCCACCGCCGGCACCACCGACTTCGGCACCATCGACCCGCTGCCGGAGATCGCCGACATCTGCACGGCGGCCGGCGTGTGGCTGCACGTCGACGCCGCGTACGGGTGCGGTCTTCTGGTCTCCCCCACCCGCCGGCACCTCCTCGACGGCATCGAGCGGGCCGACTCGGTGACCGTCGACTACCACAAGTCGTTCTTCCAGCCGGTCAGCTCCAGCGCCCTGCTCGTCCGTGACGGCCGGGTGCTGCGACACGCCACCTGGCACGCCGACTACCTCAACCCCGCCCGGGCGGTCGAGCAGGGCATCCCCAACCAGGTCGACAAGAGCATCCAGACCACCCGCCGCTTCGACGCGTGCAAGCTCTGGCTCACCCTGCGGATCATGGGCCCGGACGCCGTCGGGGCGCTCTTCGACCAGGTCGTCGACCTCGCGGCCGAGGCGTGGCGGCTGCTGGACGCCGACCCCCGCTTCGAGGTGGCGGCCCGGTCCCAGCTGAGCACCGTGGTCTTCCGCTACCTCCCGCCCGGGGCCGGCCCGAGCCTGGTCGACGACGCCAACCTGCACGCCCGGGACGCTCTGGCCGCCTCCGGCGCGGCCCTGGTCGCCGGCACCAAGGTGGACGGTGCCCACTACCTGAAGTTCACCCTGCTCAACCCCGAGACCAGCGTGGACGACATCGCCCACGTTCTCGACCTCATCGCCGACCACGCCGCCTGGTACGCGCAGACCACGGCCGCCGCCGAGCTGTCCTGCCCGGTCGGCTGACACCCGCCGCTTGGAGACCCGATGTCGACCCACGACTTCATCGCCGTCGGGCTGGGCCCGTACAACCTGGGCCTGGCCTGCCTGACCGCACCGATCGACGACCTCGACGGCGTCTTCCTGGAGACCCGGGACGGCTTCGACTGGCATCCCGGGATGCTGCTCGAGTCGACCCGGTTGCAGACGCCGTTCATCGCCGACCTGGTGACCCTCGCCGATCCGACCTCGCCGTACTCCTTCCTCAACTACCTGAAGGAGAGCGGACGGCTCTACCCGTTCTACATCCGGGAGAGCTTCTTCCCGCTGCGCGCGGAGTACAACGACTACTGCCGGTGGGCCGCCGCGAAGCTGCCGAACCTGCGGTTCGGGCACACCGTCACCGCCGTGGAGTACGACGAGGCCGACGGCCGCTACGTGGTGCACGCCGACACGGCCGACGGGAGCGCCACCTACCGGGCCCGCCACCTGGTGCTCGGCACCGGAACCCCGCCGTACGTCCCGGACTCCTGCGCGGGTCTCGGCGGCGACCTGATCCACAACTCGCGGTACCTCGACAGCCGGGACGCGCTGCGGGCGAAGCGCAGCATCACGATCGTCGGCAGCGGGCAGAGCGCCGCCGAGATCTACCACGACCTGCTCGCCGACATCGACACGTACGGCTACCAGCTGAACTGGGTCACCCGGTCGCCCCGGTTCTTCCCCCTGGAGTACACCAAGCTCACCCTGGAGATGACCTCACCGGACTACGTGGACTACTTCCACGCCCTGCCGGAGGACACCCGCTACCGGCTGGAGTCCGCGCAGAAGGGCCTGTTCAAGGGGATCAACTCCGACCTGATCAACGACATCTACGATCTGCTCTACGCCCGCAGTCTCGACGGCCCGGTGCGGACCCGCCTGCTGACCAACACCGAGCTGACCAGCGCCGCCCACGACGCCTCGACCGGCCGGTACCACCTGAATCTGCGCCACGTCGAGCAGGGACGGGACTTCACCCTGGACACCGAGGGCCTCGTCCTGGCCACCGGCTACCACTACCGGATCCCCGGGTTCCTGGAGCCGGTCCGCGACCGGATCCGCTGGGACTCCCACGGCCGCTTCGACGTCGCCCGCAACTACAGCATCGACCACACCGGCCGCGGGATCTTCCTCCAGAACGCCGGCACCCACACCCACAGCATCACCTCGCCCGACCTGGGCATGGGCCCCTACCGCAACTCGTGGATCATCCGCGAGCTGCTCGGCCGCGAGCACTACCCCGTCGAGAAGGCCATCGCCTTCCAGGAGTTCGGCGCGCCCGCGGGGGCGCTGTCATGACCGGGTTCACGCGGGTCGACGACCGGCTCGGCGTGTTCGCGCTGCGCCCCCTCGACGCCGACGCCGACGCGGCGCTGCTGCACGGCTGGGTGACCCATCCCAAGGCGGCGTTCTGGCTGATGCAGGACGCCGACGTGGAACGGGTCGCCGAGGAGTACCGGCGGATCGCCGCCCACCCGCACCACGACGCGTACCTGGGTCTGTGGCGCGGCGCGCCCGCCTTCCTCGCCGAACGGTACGACCCCGCCCGGGTCGAGCTCGTCGGCCTGTACGACGCGGCGGGCGGCGACGTCGGCATGCACTTCCTCTGCGCCCCCACCGACACCCCGGTGCGCGGCTTCACCCGGGCGGTGATCACGACCGTCATGGCGTGGCTCTTCGCCGACCCGGCGACCCGGCGGGTCGTCGTCGAGCCCGACGTGCGCAACACGGCGGTGCACGCGCTCAACGCCGCCGTGGGCTTCACCGTCGTGGGCCCGATCCGCAAGCCCGAGAAGGAGGCACTGCTCAGCGTCTGCACCCGCGAGCAGTTCCTGGCCGCGACCCGAGGAGGGGTGCCCGCGTGAAGGCCACCGCATCCGTGGACCATCTGACCCCCGACGCCTGGGCCACGGCCAACCGGCTGCTGGTGCGCAAGGCGCTCGCCGAGTTCGCCCACGAACGCCTCATCGCCCCCGAGCCGGCCGGCGACGGGCGGTGGATCGTGCGCAGCGACGACGGCACGGTGGCGTACCGGTTCGCCGCCCGGCGGCTCGCCCTCGACCACTGGCAGGTCGACGCCGACAGCATCAGCCGGCACCGCGACGGCGAGGAGCTGCCGCTGGACGCCGTCGACCTCTGTCTCGACCTGCGCGACGCGCTCGGCCTCACCGACGCGATCCTGCCGGTGTACCTGGAGGAGATCACCTCCACGCTCGCCGGCACCGCGTACAAGCTCGGCAAGCCGGCGGTCAGCGCCGCCGAGCTCGCCGGGGCGGACTTCCAGGCCGTCGAGACCGGCATGACCGAGGGGCACCCGTGCTTCGTGGCCAACAACGGCCGCATCGGGTTCGGGGTGCACGAGTACCACCGCTACGCACCGGAGGCCGCGGCGCCCGTCCGGCTGCTCTGGCTTGCCGCCCACCGGGACCACACGACCTTCACCTGCGCCGCCGACCTGGACTACGACACCCTGGTACGGGCCGAGCTGGGCGCCGACACGGTCGCCCGCTTCGCGGCCACCCTCACCGGGCTCGGCCTGGACCCGGCCGACTACCTGCTCGTCCCGGTGCACCCCTGGCAGTGGTGGAACAAGCTGGCGGTCACCTTCGCCGGCGAGGTGGCCCGCCGCCGGCTGGTCTGCCTCGGCGAGGGACCGGACGAGTACCTCGCGCAGCAGTCGATCCGCACGTTCTTCAACGTCACCGACCCGACGAAGCACTACGTCAAGACGGCGCTGTCGGTGCTGAACATGGGCTTCATGCGCGGCCTGTCCGCCGCGTACATGGAGGCGACACCGGCCATCAACGACTGGCTCGCCGACCTGATCGACAACGACCCCGTACTCAAGCGGACCCGACTGTCGATCATCCGGGAGCGGGCCGCCATCGGTTACCGGCACCGCCAGTACGAGGCCGCCACCGACCGCTACTCCCCGTACCGGAAGATGCTGGCCGCGCTCTGGCGGGAGAGCCCGGTCGCCGGCCTGGAGCCCGGCCGCCGGCTCGCCACCATGGCCTCGCTGCTGCACGTCGACCGCGCGGGCCGCTCGCTGGCCGGTGCGCTGATCGCCGAGTCGGGCCTGGCGGCGGCGGTGTGGCTGCGCCGCTACCTGGACGCCTACCTGGTGCCGCTGCTGCACAGCCTCTACGCGCACGACCTGGCCTTCATGCCGCACGGTGAGAACGTCATCCTCGTCCTGCGCGACGGGGCGGTCGAACGGGTGGTCTTCAAGGACATCGCCGAGGAGATCGTGGTGATGAACCCGGAGGCGGACCTGCCGGAGCAGGTACGGCGGATCCGGGCCACCATCCCGGAGGACGAGAAGATCCTGTCCATCTTCACCGACGTCTTCGACTGCTTCCTCCGCCACCTCGCCGCCATCCTGGACACCGACGGAACCCTCGTCGAGGAGGACTTCTGGCGGACGGTCGCCGAGTGCGCGGCCGACTACGCCGACAGCGTCCCGCACCTGGCCGACCGGCTGCGCCGCTACGACCTGTTCGCCGAGGAGTTCGCGCTGTCCTGCCTCAACCGGCTCCAGCTGCGCAACAACCAGCAGATGGTCGACCTGGCCGACCCGTCGGCCGCGCTCCAGTTCGCGGGCACCCTGACCAACCCCCTCGCCCGCTTCGCGCCGACGCGATGAGCGTCGACCCGGTGGCCACCGCGGCGGCCGGCCCGGCTTACCACGCCGGACCGGCCGCCGGCCGGTCGGCCGACGCCGCACCCCGGCCCCCCACCCGGTGGTGGATCCTGGCCGTGCTCTGTCTCGCCCAACTCGTCGTGGTGCTGGACAACACCGTCCTCACCGTGGCGGTGCCGGTGCTCACCGCCGAGCTGGGTGCCAGCACCGCCGACGTGCAGTGGATCATCAACGCGTACGCGCTGGTGCTGTCCGGGTTGCTGCTCAGCGCCGGCAGCGCCGCCGACCGGTACGGGCGTCGCCGGATGCTGCTCGCCGGGCTCGTCCTGTTCGGACTCGGCTCGCTGGCCGCCGGGCTCGCCGGTTCCGGCACCCAGTTGATCGCCGCCCGGGCCGGCATGGGCGTCGGCGGCGCCCTGCTCGTCACCGCCACCCTCGCGGTCGCGATGCAGGTCTTCGACGCGGCCGAGCGGTCCCGCGCCATCGGCATCTGGGCGGCCACCAGCGCGCTGGGTTTCGCCGCCGGCCCACCGATCGGTGGCGCCGTGCTCGCGCACCTGCCCTGGGGCGCCATCTTCCTGATGAACATCCCGATCGTGCTGGTCTGCCTGGTCGCCGGCCGGGCGCTGGTACCCGAGTCCCGGGACCCGGCCGGCGGGCGGCTCGACGTGGGCGGTGTCGTGCTGTCGACCGCCGGCCTGACGGCGGTCGTCTGGTCGATCATCTCCGGGCCGGAGCGGGGGTGGGCGTCGGCCGAGGTGCTCGGCACGGGCGGCGCCGGCCTGCTCCTGCTGGGGCTCTTCGTCCACTGGGAGCGGCGGGTCTCCGACCCGATGCTCGACATGCACTTCTTCCGGGACCGCCGCTTCGTCGGCGCGGTCTCCGGGGTCGTCCTGATCACGTTCGGTGCCACCGGCGCGCTGTTCCTGCTCACCCAGCACCTGCAGTTCGTCCGCGGCTACCCCGCCTGGGAGGCGGGTCTGCGGATGACGCCGTTCGCGCTGTCCATCGTGCTGCTCAACGTCAGCGGTGTCGCCACGGTGGCGATCCGCCGGCTCGGGCTGCCGGCCGCCATCGCGGTCGGCATGACGCTGCTCGCGGGCGGTCTCGCGCTCGTCACCCACGCCCCGTCCGACGGCTACCCGGTGCTGCTGGGCGGGTTGCTCGTCATGGGCACGGGCTGCGCGCTGGCGAACCCGGCGATCGTCGAGGCGGTGATGAGCGCCATCCCGGCGCAGAAGGCCGGTGCCGGGGCCGGCGTCGACGGCACCATGACCGAGGTCGGGAGCAGTCTCGGCGTCGCCGTACTGGGTGCCGTGCTGAACGCCCGGTTCACCGCCCTGCTGCCGGCCGCCCTGGCCGGCGCCGGATCGTTCCCGGCGGCCCTCGCCGCCGCCGGCACCGGTCCGGACCGCGACGCCGTCACCGACGCCTTTGCCGCCGCGCTGCGGACCGGCCAGACGGTGGGTGCGGCCGCCGTCCTGGTCGGCGGCCTGGTCGCCGCCGGACTGCTGCGCCGGGCGGAGCGGTCCGGCTCCTCCGACCACGCCGCCGCGCCGCCGCCCGTGCCGCTGCCACCCGTCGCGGCGCCGCCCGTCCCGCTGCCGTCCGTCGCGCCGTCGGGCGTCGTGCCGGCGGCCGACGGCTGACCGGGGCACCCCCGACAGACGCTCACACACCAGATGAAGGATAGGCTGCCCTAACCAGGATGATCGACAAGTCGACGGAGGCGGGATGCGGCTGTACCTCACCGCGCTCAACCCCACCGACGCCGTCCTGGAAGGATTCCTCCCGGCGGCGGCCTCGCTCGGCCTGCCGGTCACCGTGCTGACCGACCGGCCCGAGCAGTGGCCCGACGGCACGCCGGTGGCGCGGTGCGCGGTCCGCGACGCGGAGGCCCTCGTCGCGGCGGCGGTCCGACCCGCGGCGCTGCTGTCCAACAGCGACCACCTCCAGGAAGCGACCGCGATCGCCGCCCGCACGCTCGGCCTGCCCGGCAAGGACCCCGACGCCGCCCGGCTCTGCAAGGACAAGGCCGCGGCCCGCCGGGCCGTCGCCGCCGCCGGGCTCGACCTGGTCCGCGCCGTCGCCGTCGACCCCGGAACGGTGCCCGCGGTGCCGGACGGGATGTTCCCCGCCGTCGTCAAGCCCCGCGACGGCGTCGCCAGCGAGGACGCGTACCTGGTGACCGACCCCGGCGAGCTGGCGGCCCGGGTCGCCGAGGTCCGCCGCCGCCGGCCCGACGTCGCGCTGCTGGTCGAGGAGTACCTCGCCGGCGAGCTGCGGACGTACGACACCCTCGGCGACGCGGCCGGCCTCGCCGTCCTCGGCGGGTGGCACACCGGCCTCGGCCCGCCACCGACGTTCACCGAGACGAGCCTCGACTGGTCGCCCCCGGCGGCACCGGAGGACATCGAGCTCCGGGCGCGGC
This sequence comes from Micromonospora thermarum, assembly GCF_012034245.1. Lineage (GTDB taxonomy): Bacteria > Actinomycetota > Actinomycetes > Mycobacteriales > Micromonosporaceae > Micromonospora > Micromonospora thermarum. The sequence goes on from NZ_JAATEO010000034.1 coordinate 20,549, forward strand.
TCGACGCGCTCGGCGTGCGCTTCGGCGCCTGCCACACCGAGTACGTCGTCCAGGACGGCCGGGTGCGGCTGATCGAGGTGAACTACCGCCTGATCGGCGACCGGATGGACCTGATCCTCGCCGAACTGCTCGGCGTGCCGCTGTTCGAACACGTCATCCGGCTGCACCTCGGTGAGCCGCTGACCGCCCTCGACCTGCCCGCCCCGGCCACCGTCGCGCGGCACGCCCGCGTCGAGTACGTCTGCGCCGACCGGTCGGGCCGGCTCACCACCGCTCCCGGCCGGCTGGACACCGTCGAGGACGGCGTCCGGCTGGCCTGCCGGCCCCTGCGGGAGGTGGGCCGGGTCGCCGACCGGACCGGCACCAACCGCGACTACCTCGCGGCGCTGCACGCCATCGGCCCCGACCGGGACACCGTCCGGAACGCCCTGGACGCCTTCCGACGCGGCCTGCGGTGGACGATCGTCGGATGACCGACGACAGCGAGCGGGAGGTGTTCCGCCGGGTGCTCGACGCGCTGCTGCGCGAGGACCACCTCGGCCTGCTCAGCCGCGGCCGACCGGACGGCCCCGGCCGGTGGGAGGTGCGGCACCCGGCCGGGCTGCTGCGGATCCCGGTCCGCGCGGACGGTTTCCAGCAGGTCCTCCGCAGCGCCGCACCCGTGCTGCACGTCGTCGCCGACGGGGACGCCCACGATGTGGACACCCTGGACGGACTGCTGGCCCTGCTCGCGCCGCGGGACGACCCGGAGGCCGAAGCCGGCTGGGCCGCGTTCGCCGCCGAGTGCCGCGCCGACCTCGGTGCCCGCCGGCTCGCCGCCGGGGCCCGGCGGCGGGTGCTCGCCTCGGTCGCGGCCGAACGCGCCACCACCCCCGCCGGCATGCCGGCGGCGCTGCTCGACGACGTGCTCGCCGCGTACGCCGGCCATCCGGTCTACCCCACCGACCGCTGCCGGCACGGGCTCGGCGACGACGACCTGCGCCGGTACGCCCCCGAGCACGCGCCCCGCTTCGCCCTGCGCTGGTACGCCGCCCGCGCCGAGGCGGTGCGGCTCACCGGTGACCGTCCCGAGTGGTGGCCGCGGGCGCGGGGGACCGACCGGGTGCTGATGCCGGTGCACCCGCTCACCGCGGAACGCTACGGGCTGCCGGTGACCGACCTGCCGGCGCTCACCGTACGGCCCACCCTCTCCATGCGGACGGTGGCGCTCGCCCACGACCCGTACACCCATCTGAAGCTGCCGCTGCCGACCGCGACCCTCGGCGCCCGGAACCGGCGGACCCTGCATCCCGACACCCTCGCCGACGGCGAGGCGGTCGCCGGGCTGCTCGACCAGATCGCGACCACGGAACCGGCCTTCACCGGCCGGATCCGGCACGCCGACGAGAGCACCTACGGGCACGTCGGCGGCGACGAGCGGCTCAGCTTCCTGCTCCGCCGGTTCCCGCGCGACCTGGCCGGGTTCCAGGTGGTGCCGGTCGCGGCCCTCGCCGCGCCCGACCCGGTGGCGGGCACCGTGCTCGAACGGGTCGCCGCGCGGCCCACGGACCTCGTGGCGTCCTACCTGGACCTTCTGCTCGACTGGCACGTCTGCCTGTGGCTACGGTACGGGGTGGCCCTCGAGGCCCACCCGCAGAACATCCACCTGCTGGTGCACCCGGACGGGACGGTCGGCCTGCTCTACAAGGACAACGACGGCGCCCGGCTGGACCCGCGCCATCGCGGGCCCGGTGGGCTCCCGCTGCGGGACGACCGGATGTGGGCGCGCGACTCGCAGGAGCTGGCCGACGTGTTCATCACCATCACCCTGCATCTGGCCGCGGCGGCGCCCCTGCTCTCCCTCGCCGCCCGAGGGGTACGCGTACCGTCGCCCGCCGCCGCGCTCGCACCGAGGTTGGCGGCGGCCCGCGACCGCTGGGGCGACGGGCCGGCGGCGCGGTCCTTCACCGAGCGGGTGCTGCGCGCCGCCCGGCTGCCGGTCAAGGCGATGCTCACCGCCGGCACCCTGTTACCGAAGCAGCGGCTCGGCTGCGCCGACGTCAACAAGTACTACCGGCGTACCGGCCCGAACTACCTGCGGGAGACACCATGACGGACACGGTGTCGCCACCCCGGCCACGCCTCGGCACCGACCGGCGCGCCGACCTGGCCGCCGCCCACGCCGTCTTCGGCTGCCTGGTACGCGAGATCGCCCTGCCCGACGGCGACGTGACCGTGCGCGCGGGCGCGGCGGTCCTCCGGCTGCGGCACCTCGACGTGGCGCTGCGCTGCGCCGTCGCGCGGATCTCACCGCTCGGCGCGCACCGCTACGCCGGCCCGGTGCAGCTGCGGCTCGACGGCGACCGGTGGGCGGACCTGGCCGCGAGCCGGCTGGCCGAGCTGGTCGCCGCGGAACTCACCGCCCGCACCGGCCGGACGAACGACGAGTTCGTCGGGCAGGTGCGGGCCAGCCGGGACGCGGTGACCCGGCTGCTGGCCGACCGGCCGGAACGGGATCCCGCCCCGAGCGGGGAGCCCGCCATCGACGCGTACGTGGACTCCGAACAGTCGTTGCTCTTCGGCCACCCGCACCACCCCGCCCCGAAGTGGCGCAGCGGTGACCCGGACCGCTGGCGGGCGTACGCGCCGGAGCTGCGCACCGCGTTCCGGCTGCACTGGCTCGCGGTCCCGGACGACCTGGTCGCGGACGCCGGACCGTTCGACCCGCTGGTGGCGGCCCTCGAACCCCCGCGCCCGCCGGCCGGACACCGGGCGCTGCCGGTGCATCCCTGGCAGCTGTCGCTGATCCCACCGGCGCATCCCCGGGTCCGTCGACTGGGGCCGGCCGGCGTTCCGGTGCGGCCGACGGCGAGCGTCCGCACCCTCTACGCCCCCGAGGCCGACCTGTTCGTCAAGACCAGCCTGCACGTGCGGATCACCAACTGCCTGCGCAAGAACGCGCGGTACGAGCTCACCGGCGCGGTCGCCCTGACCGAACTGCTGGCCCGGGTGCCGATGCCGGCCGGGGTCGCGCTGCTCGCCGAGCCCGCCTACCGCACGGTCGACGCTCCGGGTGCGGACGAGGCGTACGGCACGATCCTGCGCACCGGCCTGCGCCCGCACCTGAGGCCAGGCGACACCCCGCTGCTGGCGGCGGCGCTGGCCGCCGCGCCACTGGCGGTGGCCGACCCGGTGGCCTGGTGGCGGGCGTACGTCGGGCTGCTCGTGCCGGTGGTGCTGCACAGCTGGCTCCGTCACGGCGTCGTGCACGAGGCGCACCTGCAGAACGTGGTCGTGGTGCTCGATCCCGAACGCCGCCCGGTGCGGATGCTGCTGCGGGACCTGGAGGGGGTGAAGCTGGACACCGGCCGGTGGGCCAACTGGCCGGACGGCGTCCCGTCGCAGGCCGCGTACGAGCCCCGGGACGCTCTCCGCCGCGTCGTCTACTGCCTGTTCGTCAACCACCTGGCGGGGATCTGCGGCGCGCTCGCCGACGCGCGGCCGGGCATCGAACCGCGGCTGTGGCGGGAGGTCGGGGCGGTGGTCGCGGCGGTGGCCGCCGACCTCGGCGACCCGCCCGAACTACGGGCGCTGCTGCGCGGCGAGCCGCTGGTGGCCAAGGCGAACCTCCTGGTGCGGTGGCGGCGCGACGCCGACCGCGCCGCGCCGTTCGTGCCCGTGCCGAACCCGTTCGGCAGGCTCCGGTGACCCGGCCGGTCTACGTGCACGACCTCGACGGGCTGGCCGCGCACGTCCGGACCGTCCGGGCTGCCCTGCCACGGCCGGTCGAGCTGCTCTACGCCGTCAAGGCGAACCCGGACCCGGGCGTGCTGCGGACCCTCGCCCCGGTCGTCGACGGGTTCGAGACCGCCAGCCGCGGCGAACTGCGGCGGATGGCCGAGGTGCTGCCCGGACGGGTACCGGCCGCGTACGCCGGGCCCGGCAAGACCGACGAGGACCTCGCCGCCGCCCTGGCCGCGGGCGTGGACCGCATCCATGTCGAGTCGCCGGCCGAGCTGCGGCGCCTCGGCGCGCTGGCGATCGCCGCCGGCACGTCGGCCCGGGTGCTGCTCCGGGTGAACCTCCCGGTGGACGCGCCCGGTGCGAGCCTGGTCATGGGCGGCGGGCCCAGCCCGTTCGGTATGGACCCGGCCGACGCGGTGGAGTGCGTCCGCCATCCGCCGGCCGGCGTCGAGGTACGGGGCGTACACGCCCATCTGGCCAGCGGGCTGGACGCCCCGCTCGCCGGCGCGGTCGCCGCCGCCGTCGTCCGTTGGTCGGTCGCCGAGGTCGGCGCCGCGGAGGTCGACGTCGGCGGCGGCATGGCCGTCGACTACGCCGACCCGACGGCGAGGTTCGACTGGGTGGGCTACGGCCGGGCGCTGGCGGACGTCCTCGACGCGCACCCGGGGCTGCGGCTGCGAATCGAGCCGGGGCGGTCGGTCACCGCCTACTGCGGGGCGTACCTCGCCGAGGTGGTCGACGTGAAGCGTTCGCACGGCGAGTGGTTCGTGGTGGTGGAGGGCGGCACGCACCACCTGCGTACACCGGCGGCGAAGGGGCATCCGCAGCCGTTCACGGTGCACCGACGGCAGGACGCCGACGGTCCCCGCACCGACGGCGGGCCGGTCACCGTGGTCGGGCAGTTGTGCACCCCCAAGGACATCCTGTCCCGGTCGACCGCCGCGGGGCCGATCGGCGTGGGGGACGTGCTGGTCTTCGCCATGGCCGGGGCCTACGCCTGGAACATCAGCCACCGGGACTTCCTGCTGCACGAGCCGCCGGAGTTCCGGACCGGTGATCCGCACCGGGTGGCCGCCGAGTGGGCGGCACGACCGTCCCGGTCGTGATCGGGGGTACGGGCGGCTCCGGCGCCGGCCGCCGCGTCAGGTCGGCCACGTCCGGACGCGGCGAGGGCAGGCGGCGCCGTGGTCGAGCAGCACGGCGATGCGCCCGCCGAGCTCGTCGGGGTGGCGCAGCGCGGGGGCGAACCCGAGCCGGACGTCCCGGTGGCCGCTCGCGTGCTCCATCCGGAGCACGAGTCCGTGCCGATCGAGGCGGACCGGGACGACCCGTCGCACGCCGTGCCGGTGGCGTGGGTCGACCAGGCGGCAGAGCTGCTCGATCGTCCGCGGGTGATGGCGGTCGAGGTGGCAGAGCAGCTCCGCCTCGTCGGCGGCGAGGGGGTCCGGTTCGGCGGCGGCGAACTCGACGGGATCGACCGTCGTGGTGGCCCCCGCGACGCTGAGTTCGGCGGCGCTGACGTACCGGATGCTCTTCCTGCTGGTGGACAGCGTGCGCACGGTCCGGGAGGCGCAGGCCGCGGCTCGGATTCCGGACCTGGCGCACCGCCTACCGCTCCCTCGCCGGGCAGGCGGGAGCGGTGTTCGTCCGGGCGTTCAGCCGCGCCCACCGACTCGAGGAGGGGCTGGCGTTGCGGGGATACAGCGGATCGCTCGCGGTGCAGGGTGGAGGTCCTCCGGGTGTCGCCGCCGTTCGTGGCGGCGACCGTGGGACTGCTCGGGGCGATCGTCGCCGCCACCGTCTGGTTGGGGCCCCGGTGGTGACCGGCCCGCTGCTGGAGCTGTCCGACGTGCACTTCGCCTACCAGCCCGAGCGTCCGGTTCTCACCGGTGTCAGCCTCCGGGTGGAGGCGGGCCGGCGGCTGGCCGTGGTGGGGCCGAACGGCGGCGGGAAGACCACCCTGTTCCGGCTGGCGGCCGGCTCGCTGACGCCCGGCTCCGGGCACGTCGCCGCCGCCGGTGCCCGGGTGCGGCACACCCGGGCCGGCCTGCGGGCACTGCGGCAGCAGGTCCAGCTGGTGTTGCAGGACCCGGACGACCAGCTCTTCTCCGCCAGCGTCCGGCAGGACGTCTCCTTCGGGCCGGTGAACCTCGGGCTGCCCCCGGCCGCCCTCCTCGGTCGCGAGGAGCCGGCGGCCGACGGCGGCCAGGCGAGGCCGTAGCGGTCAGCTCCGTCGCCGCAGACCGACCGGTGGGCCGAAAACGACCGGGACACCCGGCGAGTAGAGCACGCTGGCCGGATGCCCCGTCGGCGGCGGAAGCCCGGCGGCGGTGACCAGTTCGTCGTCCAGGTGCAGCAGCTCGGCCCGGTGCAGCGGCCAGCGGGGATGCCAGTTCGGCAGGTGCAGGGTGCGCCCCCACGCGCGGGTGTGCAGCCCCCACCGGGCGGTGACGAAGTGCTCCAGCGGGGTCGGGTCGGCGATCGGCTCACCCACCCGGACCTCCATCCGGCTCGTCGTACCGGCCGGGCCGGGCCAGCGGCGCCGGAGCCGGTACGTGAAACGGTCACCGTCGCGGTCCAGCCGCATCGCCGACCACAGGTACGGCAGCCGCAGTGTCGCCCGGGCGACCAGCACCGGAACCAACCGGGACGCGTCGAGCGAGCGGAACACCACCGCACGCCGGCCGGTGCCGTCGACCGAGTACAGCCGCACGTTGGTCTCCCAGAAGGTGCCGAAGTACGGCACTTCCGGCCCTCGGCCCAGGCCCAGCCCGACCATCCGGAAGCCGATCAGTCCGACGTAGGTCACCCCGTCGAGCGTGTCCGGACGGGTGCCGGGCGGCAGCAGGGGCGCCACCAGATCGGGTGCGACCGCCCAGTGCAGGAAGGTGAGATCCTCCCAGCGCTGCCGGAGGATCGCTCGCGGGAACGCCCGCTCGGGCGCGCAGTCCACCGGCTCGATGTCCACACGTCCATCCTCCCCCGGGCTGGACACCCACCGTGCCGGCGGGCCGGCGGCGAGGCGTCCGAGCCGAGAGTGGCCGGTGGTCGCGTCACGCCGCCGTGGTCCGTCGCCGGCGCGTGGTGTCCGCGCCGACGTGGCCGCGGCGGGCGGCGACGAAGCCGAAGACGGCGGCGGTGAAGAACATCAGGGTGCCGTAGATGGCCGGCGGCATGGCGATGTCGTTGTTGTCGAGCAGGGCCGGGCTGAGCGCGATCGTAATGGCCAGGGTCGCGTTGTGGATGCCGATCTCGAACGACGACGCGACGGCCTCCCGGTGCCCGACGCCCAGCAGGCGCGGTGCCGCGTACCCGATGGCCAGGCTGACCAGGTTGAACAGCAGGGCGATGAGACCGACGGCGCCGACGGTGGCGGCGAGTTCGTCCTTGATGCCGATCACGGCACCGGTGAGCACGACGACGAGGACCACGATGGAGAGGATCTTCACGGGGCGCTGCATGCGCGCGGCGAAGTCGGGACGACGCCGACGGACGACCATCCCGATCGAGATCGGGATGAGGACCAGCGCGAACACTTGGAGGACCTTGTCGAACTGCAGGCCGATCGAGCTGTCCGAGCCGATGAACGCGGCCACCGACAGGTTGACGATCAGGGGCAGGGTGAACAGCGCGAGCACCGAGTTGATGGCGGTCAGGGTGACGTTGAGCGCGACGTTGCCCTTGAACAGGTGGCTGTAGAGGCTGGCCGTGCTGCCGCCGGGCGAGGCGGCGAGCAGCATCATCCCGACCGCCAGTTCCGCACGCAGGCCGGCGGCGACCACCAGGCCCAGGCAGATGACCGGCAGGACCAGCATCTGGCAGAACAGGGAGACGAGTACGGCCCGGGGATAGGTGACGACGCGACGGAAGTCGTCCACGGTGAGGGTGAGCCCGAGACCGAGCATGACGATGCCCAGGGCGACGGGGAACAGCACGATCGACAAGCCGGTACTCATGGCGGTGGCCTCCTGATCGCGGTACGCGAACGACCACCGGATCGTCACACCGGGGCGGCGCGACCGTCATCTCGTGGTGTGCGCACTCCGCGACGCGCGGCCGGACCGGCCACCCCGGCCCGGGCAGGGGTGGCCGGGCCGGGGACGGCGTGCCGTCAGTGGCAGTGCCCGGCGTCCGCGGTGACCACCTCGTATCGGTCGTGGTGGGGGAACTCGTTGACGTACCGCTGCCGGCCCAGCGGCGTCAGGTCCAGGTAGTTGTAGGTGGTGAGCACCGCGTCGAGACCCCGGCCGTACGTCGAGTAGGTGTGCAGGACCCGGTCGTCCGCGTCGACGACGAAGACGCTCAGCCCGTGCGCCTCGCCGTGCAGGTGGTGCGTCAGCCCCTCCCGCTCCAGGGTCGCGCGGTCCTTGTAGTTGTACTCCACCGGCGCGACCGTCTCGTCGAGGGTGACGTGGAAGTCGTAGTTGAAGTCGGTGCCGTAGGACGAGTACCAGGGGAACGTCCAGCCCATGCGGGCCTTGAACGGTGCGATGGACGACAGTGGCGCGCGGGAGACGGCGACGAACGTCGTGTCACCGGCGTGCAGGTGCGCGAGGTGGCCCAGGTTGTCGACCAGGAACGAGCAGCTCGTGCACCCCTCGCTCCAGCTCGGGTCGAACATGAAGTGGTAGACGAGGAGCTGCCGCCGTCCCTCGAACAGGTCGCGGAGCTGTACCGGCCCGTCCGGTCCCGCGAACCGGTAGTCCTTGTCGACGACGACCGCCGGCATCCGGCGGCGCAACGCGGTCACCTCGTCCCGCAGCCGGGTGAGGTGCTTCTCCCGATCGAGCAGCTCCGTGCGGACAGCCAGCCACTCGTCCTGCGACACGACCTTCAGATCATCCATGTGCGGCACACCCTTCCGATCCGGGGAGAGTGACCATCACATCACGATGGGTGAACGCCTGAGAACGCGCGGTCGTGCGGAATCAGTGGCGGCGACCGTACGGCCGCCGTCGGCCGGCCTACCGCGGCGGGGGTGACGCGGAGCCGAACCCCGTGTCGAGGTCCGACCCCCCGGGCATCGGCGGACGCTCCCGCTCGCCCCGGGCGAGCTGGCTGTTGCGGCGGCTGTACAGGAAGTAGACGAGTAGCCCCAGCACCATCCAGGCGAGGAAGCGCAGCCAGGTCTCCACGGTGAGGAACAGCATCAGCACGACGCAGGCGACGATCGCGAGGACCGGTATCACCGGTCCCCCGGGCACGCGGAAGCCGCGCGGCAGGTCCGGCCGGGTACGGCGCAGCAGGATGACCGCCGCGGCGACGAGGACGAACGCGAACAGGGTGCCGATGTTGACCAGTTCGGCGAGTTCCTCCAGCGGGACGAACCCGGCGAGCACGGCCACCAGGACGCCGACGATGACGGTGATGCGGTGCGGTGTGCCGTATCGCGGATGCACCCGGCTCAACCAGCGCGGCAGCAACCCGTCACGGCTCATGGCGAACGCGACCCGGCTCTGACCCAGCATCAGGATCATGACCACGGTGGTCAGCCCGGCGAGGGCGCCGACGGTGATCAGGTTGGCGAAGAAGGGCTGGCCGACCGCCTGGAACGCCGCGGCCAGCGGTGCCGCCGTGTCCAGCTCGGCGTAGTTCTGCATGCCCACCACCACCAGCGAGACGGCGACGTAGAGCGCGGTGCAGATCGCCAGCGAACCGAGGATTCCGCGCGGCAGGTCGCGCTGCGGCACCCGGGTCTCCTCCGCCGCGGTGGCCACGATGTCGAACCCGATGAACGCGAAGAACACGAGTGCCGCCGCCGCGAAGATGCCGCTGACGCCGAAGTTGGCCGGGGCCTGCCCGAAGACGGCCTCCAGCAGGGTGGCCTCGGCGCCGGAGCCACCCGCCGCCGGCTGGGCCGGCGGGACGAACGGTACGTAGTTGTCGCCCTTCAGGAAGAACAGCCCGGCGGCGATCACGAAGAGCACCACCGCCACCTTGACGGCGACCACCACGGCGTTCACCCGGGACGAGATCTTGATGCCGGCGACCAGGACCGCGGTGAGGATCAGCACGATGAGCGTGGCGGGCACGTTGAACACGCCGCCCTCGCCGCCGGTGACGGCGGCGGGCAGGTTCACCCCGAGCGTCTCCAGGAGCACCGCGAGGTACTGCGACCAGCCCACCGCCACCACGGCTCCGGCCAGCACGAACTCCAGGATCAGGTCCCACCCGATGATCCACGCGACGAGCTCGCCGAGCGCCGCGTACGAGTAGGTGTAGGCGCTGCCCGCGACCGGGACCGTGGACGCGAACTCCGCGTAGCACAGCGCCGCCAGGGCACAGGCGACACCGGCCAGGACGAACGACAGCGCCACCGCCGGTCCGGCGGTCCGGTTGGCGGCCACGCCGGTGAGCACGAAGATGCCCGTACCGATGATCACGCCGACGCCGAAGACGGTGAGGTCCAGGGCCGACAGCTCCCTGCGGAGCTGGTGCTCCGGCTGCTCGGTGTCACGGATCGACTGCTCGACCGATTTCCTGCGCAAGAGGCTCACGATCGGACCACCTCACCGTTCCAGAGCGACTGACGACTGCCCACCGGCTAACGACTGACCCCCGAAACCGGAAACTGAACGTGGTCGCCAGGGCGCAGGAATATCCCCGACGTCCCGCGGGCCGCGGTTCGACTGGACCGCGTGGCAGCGCCCACGCGGCCGGTCCCACCGGCGGTGATCGACGGATCCGCCGACCGGGCCTAGCATGCAGATATATCGATGTCCGTCCGCCTCTGGCCGGCTCCGGCCACCAGCCCGACCGAAGGGAGACGCGCGTGCGTCGACGCCCTCAGCGGGCACTGCTCGGGGTCGGCGTGTCCGGCGCGCTGGTCCTGGGCGGAGCCCCTGCGGCGGCCGGGCCGGCGGCGGCCACACCCGGCTCGGACGGCTGCCCGACCAGCGGCGACCAGGCCGAGACGCTCGGCACGCGGGCGGTCGTCGACTGGCTGAACGGGCGGGCGAAGGGGTACGACGCGAACGGCGTACCGGTCACCGCCGGCTGGACCACCGGTGCCGTCGGGATGACCGGCGTCTCCTACAACGGGACGCTGCCGAACCAGGTGGCGACCACCGGCGTCCCGGGCCTCCGGACCATCGTGCCGGTCGCCGCGATCAGCAGCTGGTACGACCACTACCGGGCCAACGGCCTCGTGGTCGCACCCGGGACGTTCCAGGGCGAGGACACCGACGTCCTGGCCCGGTTCACCGCCGGCCGGGCGCGGGCCGAGGGCCCCTGCGCCGACGAGATCGCCGAGCTGACCGCGGAGCAGGACCGGGTCACCGGCGACTACACGCCGTTCTGGCGGGATCGCGACCACCTCGACGCCCGGAACGTCAGGGCGAGCGTCTTCGTCGTGCACGGCCTCAACGACTGGAACGTGAAGACCGAGCACTTCGCCGGCTGGTGGGACGAGCTCGCCCGGCGGGACGTGCCCCGCAAGATCTGGCTGCACCAGGGCGGGCACGGCGGCCCGGGCAGCACCGCGTCGGTGACCCTGCCCGACGGCCGCACCTGGATCTACAAGCAGACCGAGAACCGCTGGTTCGACCACTGGCTGTGGGACGTACCCAACGGGATCATGGACGAGCCGACCGCGGTGCTGCAGCGGGAGGACCGGGCGTACACCACGTACGCGAACTGGCCCGACCCCGGCGCCCGGGACGTCGCGCTGAAGCTGGCCGCGACCGACGCGGCGGCCCCCGGCACGCTCGGCACGCGCCGGCCGCCGAGGTCGACGGTCGAGCAGAGCTTCGTCGACGAGGGCCGGACCATCCACCCGGACACCCTGGTGGCCGACCCGGACACGGCGAGCCCCCACCGGCTCGCCTACCGCTCCCCCGTGCTGACCCGGGACGTCCGCATCTCGGGGCGCCCGGAGATGCGGCTGCGGATGGCGATCGACAACAAGCCGGACGCGAACCTCACCGCGTACCTGGTCGACTACGGCCCGGCCGGCACCACCGCCGCGCCGACCGTCGTCACCCGGGGCTGGATGGACCCGCAGAACCGCAAGGACCCGTCCCGCACCCAGCCGCTGAGGCAGGGCAAGCTGTACGACTACCGGTGGACCCTGGAGCCGAAGGACCACGTCTCCCGGCGGGTCACCGGATCGGTGTGGTCGTCTTCTCCAGCGATCAGGAGTACACCCTGCTGCCGCTCGGCGGGACGAGGTTGCGCGTGGCGCCGCACGACAGCGAACTGCGTCTCCCCGTGGTCGGAGGACGGGCCGTTCTCGGATTCTGAACCACCGGGCCGGAGCGCGGGGTGACCGGTCGGCGCGACCGCACCCCGGCGGCGCCGCGTGACCTGCCCGGACGATAGCGTCGGGGCGATGCGTACCCCGTCCGGACCCGCCGCCCTGACCACGGCCGAACGCGCGATCGACGCCCGCTTCCGCGCGATCCTGGCGCGACTGCCCCGGCACGGGCCGGCCGGCTGGCTGACCGAGTTCGCGGTCTTCGGCCTCAAGCAGGCCTGGGCGTGCGTGTTCGGTGGGGCGATGCTGGCGGTCATCCTCGCCGCGCACCTGTGGTACCCGGACGACGCCGCACTGGCCCGCAACGACGTCCTCACCCTCGCCGCGGTCGCCATCCAGATCGCCATGGTCGCCGGGCGCCTGGAAACCCTGCGCGAGCTGCGGGTGGTGGTGCTGTTCCACGTCGTCGGCACGGTCATGGAACTGTTCAAGACCCACGTCGGCTCGTGGTCCTACGAGCCCGACGGCGTGCTGCGGCTGGGTGGGGTGCCGCTGTTCAGCGGCTTCATGTACGCCGCCGTCGGCTCCTACATGGTCCGGGTCAACCGGCTGTTCGACCTGCGTTTCGCGTGCTACCCGAGGCGCTGGGTGACAGCTGTCGTGGCTGCGGCCATCTATGCCAACTTCTTCACCAACCACTACGCCCAGGACGTGCGGTGGCTGCTCATCGCCGCCGTCGCGCTCGTGTTCGGGCGGTGTGTCATGCAGTTCCGCATCTTCCGGTTCCGCTGGCGCATGCCGCTCCTGCTGGCCTTCGTCCTCGTCGCCTTCTTCATCTGGCTCGCGGAGAACATCGCCACCTGGTCGAACGCGTGGCTCTACCCGAGCCAGGTGGGCGGTTGGCACCCGGTCTCGGCGGCCAAGCTCGCGTCGTGGTTCCTCCTCATGATCATCTCGGTCGTGCTGGTCACCTGGATCTCGCCGCCGCAGCCGCCCGACGACGGCCGGCCGGCCGCGTCACCGGACGCCGACGCGGCCCAGCCCGCCCCCGTCTCCCGGACCGGCTGAGCCGCTCGGCGGGCGCGACGCCCCTCGACCGGCCGGCGCGGTCCCCGGCCAACCGCCACCGGTCAGGCGCGGCTGCTCCCCCGCGCGGCGGCCTGGCGGCGCAGTTCGTGGCGCGCCAGCGCGTTCTTGTGCACCTCGTCGGGTCCGTCGGCGAAACGCAGCGTGCGGATGCGGGCGTACGCGGCCGCCAGCGGGAAGTCCTGGGAGAGGCCGGCGGCACCGTGCACCTGGATGGCCTTGTCGAGAATCCACTGGACCGTCTCCGGCGTGGCGATCTTGATCGCCTGGATCTCGGTGTGGGCTCCCTTGTTGCCGACGGTGTCCATCAGCCAGGCGGTCTTGAGCACGAGCAGGCGAAGCTGCTCGATCCGCACCCGGGACTCGGCGATCCACTCCCGGATCACCCCCTGCTCGGCCAGCGGCCGGCCGAACGCGGTCCGCTGCTCGGCGCGGGCGCACATCAGCTCGACGGCCTGCTCGGCGAGACCGATGGAGCGCATGCAGTGGTGGATGCGGCCGGGACCGAGCCGCGCCTGCGCGATCGCGAACCCGTCGCCCTCGGCGCCGATCATGTTCTCCACCGGCACCCGGACGTCGTGGAACTCCAGCTCGGCATGCCCGCCGTGGTCGTGGTCGTCGTACCCCAGCACCTCCATGCCCCGCCTGATCTCCAGGCCCGGGGCGTCCCGCGGGACCAGCACCATGGACTGCTGCCGGTGCCGCTCGCCGCCCGGGTCGGTCTTGCCCATGACGATGAAGATCCGGGCGTTGGGGTTCATCGCGCCGGTGATCCACCACTTCCGGCCGTTGATCACGTACTGGTCGCCGTCCCGCTCGATCCGGGTGGAGATGTTCGTGGCATCCGAGGACGCCACGTCCGGCTCGGTCATCGCGAACGACGACCGGATCTCACCGTTCAACAGCGGCTCCAGCCACTGCTTCCGCTGCTGCTCGGTGCCGAACATCGCCAGCACCTCCATGTTCCCGGTGTCCGGTGCGGCGCAGTTGAGGGCGGCGGGGGCGATCGAGCTGCGTCCGGTGATCTCCGCGAGCGGGGCGTACTGGAGGTTGGTCAGGCCGGCCCCGTGCTCGCCCGGCAGGAAGAGGTTCCACAGCCCGCGCTTCCTCGCGGCGGCGCGGAGTTCCGCGAGCACGGGAACCGAGTCCCAGGCCCAGCGGTCACCGAGCTGCCCGAGCTGCTCGTGGAAGACCGGCTCCGCCGGGCGGATGTGGCTGTCCATGAAGTCCAGGAGGTTGTCGCGCAGCCCCTCGGTCCTGGGGTCCGGGTTGAAGTCCATCAGTGCTCCTTGAGGTAGGTCAGGCCCGCGTCGAGCAGCAGCTCGCTGACCTCGCCGAGGCGCTCGAAGCCGGGGCCGACGGTCTGCCCGCGCAGGTGGCGGTAGTGGATGCCCTCGCAGATCGCGGCCAGCTTGAAGGCCGCCAGGCCGAGGTGGAAGCCGAGTGGTGGGAGGGGTTGGGTGCTGCGCGCGGCGTACCGCTCGAGGATCTCGTCCTCGGTCAGGAAGCCGGGCGCGGAGGAGGCGTCGGCCACCGCCTCACCGACGAGCCGGCCGAGACGCTGGTAGAGCACCAGCAGGGCCAGATCGGTCAGCGGGTCGCCGAGGGTGGCCATCTCCCAGTCAATGACCGCGGCGACCCGGTCGCGATCGTCGGTGAGCACGTTGTCGAGGCGGTAGTCGCCGTGGACGATGCCCGGCGCCGAGCCGCTCGGCACGGCGGACGCCAGGCGGGCGTGCAGCTCGTCGGCGGCCGGCAGGTCGCGGCAGTACGACGCGTCGAGCTGTCTCCGCCAGCGGCTCACCTGCCGGGCCAGGAAACCCTCCGGCCGGCCGAAGTCGGCCAGCCCCACGGCCGCCGGCTCGACCGCGTGCAGGGCGGCCAGGGTGTCGACGAGCCGGGTCGAGATGACCCGGGTGCGGTCCGGGCCGAGCCGTTCCAGGTCGGCGGCGTGCCGGTACGCCGTACCGGCGACCCGCTCCATCACGTAGAACGGCGCGCCCAGCACCTCGGTGTCCGAGCAGAGCGCGTAGGTCGCCGGAACCGGCACGTCGGTGGCCCGCAGCGCCGACATGACCCGGTACTCGCGGGCCATGTCGTGCGCCGTGGACAGCACGTGACCCAGTGGCGGCCGCCGGACCACCCAGGTCGTCCGCCCGTCACCGACCTCGTAGGTGAGGTTGGACTTCCCGCCGGCGATCAGCCGTGCGGTCAGACCGCCGGCCGCCCCGGGAACCGAGGAGGCGAACCAGTCCGCGAGCCGGGTCAGGTCCAGGCCCGGTGGATCCTGCGGTGCCGTGCGGGTCACGGGACCAGGATGCTGACGGTCTCGACCACGCAGGCCGGCTTCTCGGCGCCGGCCAGCTCGACCGTCACCTTCGCCGTCAGCTGGTAACCGCCGCCGCCGGGCACCAGCGACAGCAGCTCCACCCCGGCACGCACCTTCGAGTCGACGGGGACCGGTGCGGGGAAGCGGAGCTTGTTGGCGCCGTAGTTGACACCCATCCGCACCCCCTCGACCTTGTACACCTGCCAGACCAGCATCGGCACCAGCGACAGGGTGAGGTAGCCGTGGGCGATCGTGCCGCCGAACGGGCCGTGGGCCGCCTTCGCGGGGTCGACGTGGATCCACTGGCGGTCACCGGTCGCCTCGGCGAAGGCGTCGATCTGCTGCTGGCTGACGGTGTGCCAGTCGGAGTGGCCGAGGTGCGTGCCGACCGCCTGCGCGAGCTCCTCGATGCCCTGGAAGACCTTCATCGTCACTCCTCCCCCGCTCAGGCCTTCGGCCCGCCGGCGACGTACAGCACCTGGCCGGACACGAAACCCGCGCCCTCGCTGACGAAGAACGACACGGCGTGCGCGATGTCCTCCGGGGTGCCGGTGCGGGCGACCGGGATCTGCGCCGCGGCACCCTTCTTGAAGTCGTCGAACGGCACGCCGAGCCGCGCCGCGGTGGCGGCGGTCATCTCCGTCTCGATGAAGCCGGGGGCGATCGCGTTGGCGGTGACACCGAACTTCCCGAGTTCCAGGGCGAGGGTCTTGGTGAAGCCCTGCAGCCCGGCCTTGGCGGCCGCGTAGTTGGCCTGCCCGCGGTTGCCCAGCGCGGACGTGCTGGACAGGTTGACGATCCGCCCCCAGCCGGCCTTGGTCATGTAGCCCTGTACGGCGCGGGTCACGAGGAACGAGCCGCGCAGGTGCACGTTCATGACCGCGTCCCAGTCGTCGGCGGTCATCTTGAACAGCAGGTTGTCCCGGGTGATGCCGGCGTTGTTGACCAGCACGGTGGGCTCCCCCACCTCCCCGGCGATCCGGTCCACGGCCGCCGCCACGGCCTGCTCGTCGGCGACGTCGGCGCCGACGGCCAGGGCGCGGCCACCGCCGGCCTCGATCTCCTCGACGACCGGCTTGCACGCCGTTTCGTTCAGGTCCACCACGGCGACGGCGAACCCGTCCCGTGCGAGCCGCTTCGCGACGCCGGCACCGATGCCGCGGGCCGCTCCGGTGACGACCGCGGTACGGGTGATGGTCATGGGGTCAACTCCTCACTGGGTGGGGGGAAGGGGAAGGGGCAGGAAAGACGGTCACGAGACGTACACCACCCGGCCGACGGTGACGCCGTCGGCGAGCCGCTGGATCCCCTCGGCCGCGTCGGCGAGCGGGAGGCGCTCGCTGACCAGCGGCCGTACCGCGCCCTGGTCGGCCAGCGCGGTGAGGGCCCGATGGCATTCGCCGACCGCCGCCGGGTCGTAGCGGTGGTAGAGGCCCCAGTGCAGGCCGACGATGGAGTAGTTCTTCACCAGGGCGTGGTTGAGCGCGGCGGACTGGATCCGGCCGCCGGCGAAGCCGACCACGAGGATGCGCCCCTCGAAGGCGACGCACTTGGTCGAACGCTCGTAGGTGTCGCCGCCGACCGGGTCGTACACGACGTCGGCGCCCCGGCCGCCGGTCTCGGCCCTGACCACCTCGACGAAGTCCTCGTCGCGGCGGTCCACGACCACGTCGGCGCCCAGCGCGCGGGCGACGGCCGCCTTCTCCGGACCGCCCACGACGCCGATCACCCGGGCGCCGGCCGCCTTGCCGAGCTGGACGGCGGCGCTGCCGACGCCGCCGGCCGCCGCGTGGACCAGCAGCGTCTCGCCCGCGCGCAGGCCGGCCCGGCGGTGCAGGCCGAACCAGCCGGTCTGGTACCCGATGTAGAGCGAGGCCGCCTCGGCGTCGTCGAGCGCCGCCGGCGCGGGGAACGTGGTCGCCGCGTCCAGGAGCGCGAGCTCCCCGAACCCACCGGACGGCAGCACCGCGCCGCCGAGCACCCGGTCGCCCGGCGCGAACCCGTCGACCCCCGCGCCGAGGGCGACGACCTCGCCGCACAGTTCGACGCCCGGTGTGAACGGGAGCTGCGGCTTGACCTGGTACTCGCCGCGGCACATCAGCACGTCGGGGAAGTTGGCCGGGCACGCCAGCACCTTCACCACGAGTTGGCCCGGCCCCGGCTCCGGGTCCGCCACGTCGACGAGCCGCAGCACGTCCTGCGGCTCGCCGAGCTCGGCCACCTGCCATGCCCTCATCCGAGCGCCCCCTGCTCCTCGAGTCCTCGCTGAAGCCTGTTCATGCCGGTCAGCCACCGGTCGGTGTCGGTGGCGCGGTGGACGTAGTACTCGGCCGCCCGGGGATGCGGCAGGACCAGGAACCGGTCGTCGTGCAGGGCCTGCCACGTGGCCTCGGCGACGTCCTCGGGGGCGAGGGCCCCGTCGTGGGCGAGCAACCCCTGCAGCGGCCCCGCGCGCTCGAACATCCGGGTGCGGACGCCCTGCGGGCAGATCGCCTGCACCACCACTCCGCGGTGCCGGTAGGTGGCCGACAGCCACTCGGCGAAGGCGACGCAGGCGTGCTTGCTGACCGCGTACGCCGGATTCCCGAGCGACGTGAGCAGCCCGGCCGCGGACGCGGTCACGACGAACCGGCCCGAACCACGCGCGACCCAGGCGGGCATCAGCAGCCGGACGGCCCGCACGTGCGCCATCACGTTCACCTCGTGGCTGGCGGCCCACTCCTCCTCGCTGGCCCCGAGCCCCCGGCCACGCTCGATCCCGGCGTTCCCGAACCACATGTCGATGCTGCCCAGGTGCTCCCGTGCCGTCTCGACCAGCGCGGCGACGCCCCGCTCGCCGGCGGCGTCGCCGGGAGCGGCGTGCCCCCCGACCTCCTCGGCCACCTGGACGGCCGCGTCGGCGTCGAGGTCGTTCACCACGACACGCGCCCCCTCGGCCGCGAGTCGGACGGCCAGGGCGCGCCCGATGCCGTGGCCGGCGCCGGTGACGACGACGCCCCGGTCCCGTACCGGCATCAGACACCTCCGGTGAGGGTGAGGCCGCCGTCGACGACCAGCAGCTGGCCGGTGATCCAGGCGGCGTCGTCCGAGAGCAGGAACGCGACGGCACCGCCGACGTCCTCGGCGACACCGAGCCGCTTCAGCGGGTACGCGGCAGCCACCTGCTCCTCCCGGCCCTCGTAGAGGGCGGTGGCGAACCTCGTCTTCACGACGGCCGGGGCGACGGCGTTCACCCGGACGTCCGGGGCGAGTTCCACGGCGAGCTGCTGGGTGAGGTGGGTGAGCATCGCCTTGGTGGCGCCGTAGAACCCGATGCCGGGCGCGGGCCGGACACCGGCCACCGAGGAGACGTTGACGACGGCGCCGCCGTGCTCCTTCATCCAGGCCCGATGGGCCTGCTGCACCCAGGACAGGGCGGCCAGGCAGTTCACCTCGACGACCTTGCGGGCCGCCGCCAGGTCCAGCTCGACCATCGGGCCGTACGTCGGGTTGATGCCGGTGTTGTTGACCAGGAGGTCGGCGCTGCCGAACGTGTCGACGGCGCGGGCGACGACCTCGGCCTGGTGGTCGGCGTCGTCGGCGTGGCCGGCGACGCCGAGTGCGTGCTCGGGGCCCAGCCGGGCGACCGCCTCGTCGAGCGCCTCCCGCCTGCGGGCGGTGATGACGACGTTGGCGCCGTCGGCGACCAGCCGCTCGGCGATGGCCAGCCCGATGCCCCGGCTCGCACCGGTGACGATCGCCGTCCGTCCGGCGAACCTCCCGGGCGTCGGTGCTACTCCGTTTCGAGGTGCGGTCACGACACGGCTCCATGGTTACTAAGCGCTTGCTTAGGATACATTCGATGGAGTGTGCGGCAGCCGCCCGGCCGCCGTCAACAGGTCGGACCCCGGCGCCCGTGGTATCAATGCCCGGCGAGGTTCCGGACGGAAGGATGGACGCGTTGACCGACACCGCCGAGCTCTCCCGCGCCGACGCGACCCGCGCGCGGCTGCTGGAGGCGGCCGTCACCGCGTTCGCCGAGAAGGGCTTCCACGGCACGACCACGCGCGACATCGCCGCCGCGGCGGGGCTGAGCCCGGCCGCGCTCTACGTGCACCACAGGTCGAAGGAGGAGCTCCTCTACCTGATCTCGCGATCAGGGCACGACCACGTGCTCCGGTTGGTGCAGGACGCCGCCGCGTCGTCCGACGATCCCGCCACGGCGCTCCGGCGGGTGGTGCACGACTTCGTGGTCGTCCACGCCCGCGACCACACCAGTACCCGCGTCGTCAACTACGAGCTGACCGCGCTCAGCCCCGAGCACCTCGCCGAGATCCAGGCCGTCCGCCACCGCATCGAGCAGGCGATCCGCCAGCTCATCGAGAGGGGCGTCGGCGCCGGGGTCTTCGACACCCCGGACCCACGAATGGCGGGCGCCGCGCTGATGTCGCTCGGCGTCGACCTCGGCCGGTGGTACCGCGACGAGGGCGGCTGGAGCCCCGAGCACATCGCCGACCAGTACGCCGAGATGGCGCTGCGCATCGTCGGCGCCCGCTGAGACCCGGGCCGGACGCACCGCCCGCTCGCCGTCTCGGCGCGTAACGCATCGACCCTCTCCGAAGGCGCAGCGGCGTCCCAGCGTACAGGATTCCTACTTGACATGTAGGAATTGTGGGTTAACGTGGTTGCCATGATCAGCCAGGCGAACCCGCTCGACGGCACCGCGGTCGCGGTGTCCCGGGGATGCTGCCGTGGCTGGACCACCGCGCGCGGCCGCTGCCGCTGAACGCGCATTCCTGACTTCTCCCCCACCGCCACGCCGCCGGCTCGACGACGACCGGCCGCGTCCCCGCGATCCGATCAACGGCTTCGATGCCGCGTCACACCCGCACCTGCCCGGGCCGGCGCGTGCCCGCCGTTCTCGACAGGAGGAACGTCATGACCGTCACCGCCGAACCGTCCGCACCGGTCGACCCGGACACGTTCCGCGCCCTGCTGCGCCGGCACGCCGCGTCGGTCGCGGTGGTCACCGCCGCGGGCGACCCGCCGGCGGGCTTCACCGCGACCTCGTTCACGTCGGTGTCCCTGCACCCGCCACTGGTGTCGTTCTGCCTGGCCCGGTCGTCGTCGAGCTGGCCGACCGTCGCCGGCGCGGGGCACGTCGCGGTGCACCTGCTCGGCGAGGAGCAGGGGGACGTCGCGCGGACGTTCGCGACCAGCGGCATCGACCGCTTCGCCGCGCACTCCGGATGGCGCTACGGCCCGTACGGGGTGCCGCTGCTGCACGAGCCGGTCGCCTGGCTGCTGTGCCGGGTGACCCAGCGGGTGCTCGCCGGCGACCACGCGATCGTGCTGGCCGAGCCGCTGGCCGGAAGCCACGGCGAGGGCGCACCCCTGCTCTACCACATGGGGCGGTACGCCGCCCTGAACCCAGTCACGAAGGAGTCGTAGGTGAAGTCGCCAATCATCCTGGACCGCCGGGCGTTCCTGTCCGCCACCCTCGGCGCGGTCGCGCTGGGCGTGACCGCGTGCGCGGGAGACGACGCCCCTCGGGCGGCGCTGGCCGCCGGCGCGCCGCTGCCCGAGTCCGTACCGAAGGGCACCACGCTCGTCGTGGGCGACAAGGAGCACCAGAAGGCGATCCAGTTCTCCGGCGAGGCGGAGAAGTTCACGTTCGAGGTGGAGTGGGCCAACATCAGCGGCGGTCCGCAGACCCTGGAGGCCTTCCGCGCCGACGCCCTCGACATCGGGGCGGTCGCCGACATTCCGCCGATCCACTCCCACTGGACGAACATCCCCACCAAGATCGTCGCGTCGAGGTTCCGCCAGGACCCGCTGAACCACGCCATCTACCGGCTCGGCGTCGCGCCCGGCGTCGCGGTCGCGACGCTCGCCGACATCCGCGGCAAGAAGGTCGCGTACAGCCCGGGACAGGCACAGGGCGCGTTGGTGCTGCGGGTCCTGCACAAGGCCGGACTGACCAAGGAGGACGTCGAACTGGTGGAGCTGCCGAGCACCGGTGACGTCTACGCGACCGCGCTCGCCAGCCACCAGGTCGAGGTCGCCCCGATCGGTGGCGTGCAGGTCAAGCGCTACGAGACCAAGTACGGCCGGGAGGGCGCCACCACGATCGCGCACGGCCTGCGGGACGATCCCGGCCACCTGTACGTGCCGGTCACCGTGCTGGCCGATCCGGCGAAGGCGGCCGCGATCCGCGAGTACGTGCAGGCGTGGGCACGGGCCTGGCGGTGGCGGGAGGCCAACCCGGAGGAGTGGATCGAGCGCTACTACGTCAAGGACCAGGGTCTCAGCGCCGAGGACGGCAGGTGGCTGGTCGAGAACGCCGGCGTGGCCGACATCCCGGCGAGCTGGACCGAGGCGATCGCCCGGCACCAGGAGACCATCGACCTGCTGGCCAAGGCGACCGGGAACAGGAAGCTCAGAGCCGAGGACCTGTACGACCGGCGGTACGAATCCGTCGCCGCGGACGCGCTGGCCGCCGGGGGTGCCCGATGACCGCCTCCGTTCTCACCCGGCCGACGGCGACCGTCCCCGTCCGTACGTCGAGGCGCCGCCTGAGGCCGGGCCGTCCCATCCCGTTCGGGTCGGCGATCGGGCCGTTCCTGCTCCTGGCCGGGTGGGCGGTCGGTTCGGCGGCCGGCTGGATCGACGCCCGTACCCTGTCGGCGCCCTGGACCGTGGTGACGACGGCGGGCGACCTCATCGCCGACGGCCGGCTCCAGGACAACCTGGCCATCTCGGCCCAGCGGGCCGGCCTGGGCCTCGCCATCGGCACCGCCGTCGGCACCGTGCTCGCGGTGATCGCGGGCCTCAGCCGCTGGGGCGAGGCCGTCCTCGACGGCCCGATCCAGATCAAGCGGGCCATCCCGGCGCTCGCACTGGTGCCGCTGCTCATCCTCTGGTTCGGCATCGGCGAGCAGATGAAGGTCATCACCATCACGCTGGGCGTGTTCGTTCCCGTCTACATACATACGCACAACGGGCTGCGGAGCATCGACAGCCGGTACGTCGAACTGGGCGAGTCGCTGCGGCTGCCGCGGGCCGCCTTCATCCGCCGGATCGTGCTGCCCGGCGCGCTGCCCGGCTTCCTGCTCGGCATGCGGTTCGCGGTCGTCGGCGCGTGGCTGTCCCTGGTGGTCGTCGAGCAGATCAACTCGACCAGCGGCATCGGCTACATGATGGAGCTGGCCCGCGAGTACGGCCAGACCGACGTGATCATCGTCGGACTCGTGCTGTACGGACTGCTCGGGCTGCTGTCCGACGGCGCCGTCCGGCTCGCGCAGAGGAGGGCGCTGTCGTGGCGACGCACGCTGGCGGACTGACCGCCACCCGGACCGTACGCGTCCAGGGGTTGGTGCGCGGCTTCGGTAATCGGGCCGTCCTGGACGGGTTCGACCTGGAGATCGGCGCGGGCGAGTTCGTCGCGCTGCTGGGCCGCAGCGGCTCGGGCAAGAGCACCCTGCTGCGGGCGCTCGCCGGCCTGGACGGCGACGTCACCGGCTCGGGCCGGGTCGACGTGCCCGGGAACTCGTCGGTCGTCTTCCAGGACGCCCGGCTGCTGCCCTGGCAGCGCGTCCTGGACAACGTCGTCCTCGGCCTGCGCGGGCCGGACGCCGACGAGCGCGGCCGCGCGGCCCTCGCCGAGGTCGGCCTGGCGGGGCGGGAGCGCGCCTGGCCGAACGAGCTGTCCGGTGGCGAGCAGCAGCGGGTGGCGCTGGCCCGGGCGCTGGTGTCCGAGCCGGAACTGCTGCTGGCCGACGAGCCCTTCGGCGCGCTGGACGCGCTGACCCGGCTCCGCATGCACGACCTGCTGCGCGAGCTGTACGCCCGGCACCGGCCCACGGTGCTGCTCGTCACGCACGACGTCGACGAGGCCGTCACGCTGGCCGACCGGGTGCTGCTGCTCGACAGCGGGCGGATCGCGGTCGACCTCGCCATCGACCTGCCGGCACCACGGTCGCACCGGCAGCCACAGTTCCTCGCGTACCGCGAATCCCTGCTGCGGGCGCTCGGCGTCGACCAGACGGAAGGATGACCATGCTGCACCTCAACGCGTTCCTGATGGGCGTCGGCCACCACGAGGCGGCCTGGCGGCTGCCGGAGAGCGACCCGTTCGCGCAGACCGACGTCGAACACTTCACACGTCTCGCCCGCATCGCCGAACGCGGCAAGCTCGACTCGCTCTTCCTCGCCGACAGCCCGGTGCTGTGGAACAGCATCGGCCGGCGGCCGGGCGGCACGCTCGAACCGACCGTGCTGCTCACCGCCCTGGCCGGTGCGACCGACCACATCGGACTGATCGCCACCGCCTCGACGACGTACAACGAGCCGTTCAACCTGGCCCGCCGGTTCGCGTCGCTGGACCACATCAGCGGTGGCCGGGCCGGCTGGAACATCGTCACCACCGCCGGCGAGCAGGCGGCCCGGAACTTCAACCTGGACCACCTGCCGGCCCACCGGGACCGGTACGAGCGGGCGGCCGAGTTCATCGAGGTGTCGCTGAAGCTCTGGGACAGCTGGGACGACGCCGCACCGCTCGGCGACAAGGACGCCGGGCGGTGGGGCGACGACGACCTGCTCTACCCGCCGGAGCACTCCGGGCGGTACTTCCGGGTGGCCGGCCCGCTCAACGTCCCCCGCTCCCCGCAGGGCTACCCGCTGCTCGTGCAGGCCGGGTCGTCGGAGGACGGCAAGGAGCTGGCCGCCCGGTACGCGGAGGCCGTCTTCACCGCCCAGCAGACGCTCGCCGAGGGGCAGGCGTTCTACCGCGACCTCAAGCGGCGCACCGCGCAGCTCGGCCGTGACCCGGACACCATCAAGATCCTGCCGGGCATCGTGCCGGCGATCGGCGCCACCGAGGCGGAGGCCCGCGCGCTGGAGGACGAGCTGGACCGGTTGATCAAGCCCGAGTACGCCCGGCAGCAGCTCGCCACCACGCTGCGGGTCGCCCCGGAAGACCTCGACCTGGACAAGGAGCTGCCCGCCGACCTGCCCAGCGAGGACGAGATCGAGGGCGCCAAGAGCCGGTACACGCTGATCGTCACCCTGGCCCGCCGGGAACGGCTGACCGTACGCCAGCTCATCGGCCGGCTCGGTGGCGGGCGCGGGCACCGCACCTTCGCCGGCACGCCGGAGCAGGTCGCCGACGCCATCGAGGAGTGGTACCGCGGCGGCGCGGCCGACGGCTTCAACATCATGCCGCCGGTGCTGCCGTCCGGGCTGGAGACGTTCGTCGACCACGTCGTGCCGATCCTCCAGCGCCGGGGCCTGTTCCGCACCGAGTACACCGGGGCCACCCTGCGCGACCACTACCGGCTGCCCCGCCCGGCCAACCAGTTCACGCGGCAGCTCGCGGCCGCCTCCCGCTGATCCCCAGGAACGGAGAACAATGATCGACTACCGGCCCTTCGGGCGCACCGGCGTACGCATCAGCTCCCTGACGCTGGGCGCCATGAACTTCGGGCAACGGGGCAACCCCGACCACGAGGACGGCATCCGGATCATCCACCGGGCGCTCGACGAGGGCATCAACGCGATCGACACCGCCGACGTCTACTCCGACGGCGAGTCGGAGGAGATCGTCGGCGAGGCCCTCGCCGGCGGGCGGCGCGACGACGTCTTCCTGGCCACCAAGTTCCACGGCCAGGTCGGTGACAACCCGCAGCACCGGGGCAACTCGCGTCGGTGGATCGTCCGCGCGGTCGAGAACAGCCTGCGCCGGCTGCGCACCGACTGGATCGACCTGTACCAGGCGCACCGGCCGGAGCCCGACACCGACTTCGACGAGACCCTGGGCGCGCTCACCGACCTGGTGCGCCAGGGCAAGATCCGCTACCTCGGCACCTCCACGTTCGAGCCGTCGGCGATCGTGGAGGGACAGTGGATCGCGCAGCGGCGCGGGCGGGAGCGGGTGGTCAGCGAGCAGCCGCCGTACTCCATCCTGGCCCGCGGGGTCGAGCGCGAGGTGGTGCCGGTGGCCCAGCGGTACGGGCTGGCGGTCCTCCCGTGGAGCCCACTGGCCGGCGGCTGGTTGTCCGGTCGGTACCACGCGGGGCTTGACGCTCCGATCTCCCGCCGCGCCGGCCGGTTCCCGGCCCGGTTCGACCCGACCCTGCCGGCCAACGCCGCCAAGCTGACCGCCGTCGACGAGCTGGCCGCCCTCGCCGACGAGGCCGGGCTGTCGCTGATCCACCTGGCGATCGCGTTCGTCCTGGAACACCCGGCCGTCACGTCGGCGATCATCGGGCCGCGCACCCTGGCGCACCTGGAGTCCCAGCTCGGCGCCGCCAAGGTGACGCTGTCCCGGGACGTGCTCGACCGCATCGACGCCATCGTCCCGCCCGGCACCACCCTGAACCCCGCCGACGCCGGCTACCAGCCGCCGTCGCTGGCCGACCCGGCGCACCGCCGTCGCGGCGGGCCGTCTCCGTACCCGGCCGGGGCAGCTCGGTGACGGGCGCACCACCGCCGGCCGCAGGCGTCGTCGTCCTGGTCGGGAACCCGCGCGCCGGGTCGCGTACCCGCGAACTCGGCGAAGCCGTGGCCACGGCCCTCCTGGACCGGCGGGGCGACTCGCCCCGCGGCGTCCAGGTGGTGGAGCTGGCCGAGACCGTCGGGGTGTCGTTCGGGCCGGAGCCGGCGTACGGGGCGACATCCGGCCCGGATCCGTTCGAGGCGGTGCGGGCGGCGCGGCTGCTGGTCGTCGCGACACCGGCGTACAAGGGAAGCTACACCGGGCTGTTGAAGGTCTTCCTGGACCAGTTCGCGCACCGGCAACTGGCCGACGTGACGGCCGTACCGGTGGCGGTCGCCGCCGCGCCGGCGCACGCGGACGCGGCCGCGTCGGCCCTGCGCGACGTGCTGGTCGAACTGGGCGCCCGGGTCCCGGCACCGCCGCTCGCCGTGCCGGAGTCGCGGCTGGCGGACGGCCACGACATCGCCGGGCGGTGGGCCGACCAGCACGCCGCCGCGCTCACGCACCACCCGGTCACAGCGGTGTGACGTCTCGCGTCGACGCCGCTCGTCCCCGTCCTCAGCCCTTTCCCCCGCATCCGCAGAGGAGCGACCGCATGACCCTGCCAACAGTTCGCGGCTGGCGCCGGCGCGTGGCCGGTATCGCCGCCGCCGTGCTGGTCGCCGGCATCGGCGCCGCCCCACCGGCCGCAGCCGCCACGTCCACGGTCGACACCGCTCTCGAGTGGTACGACGCCACCGCGGCCACCATCGCGACCGGCACCCGGCCGCAGGTGACGAACAGCCGCGCCTGGGCGATCAGCTGGCTCGCCGCCGCCCGCGCCACCCGCACCGGGGCCGGCCGCCACTACCAGGAGGCCGCGCTGGCGTCCGCCGTGCACACCGCGCTGACCACCCTGATACCCGAGGGTGCGCCCACGCTCGACATCGCACTGCGGACCACGTTGGAGCGGATCCCCGACCGTCGCACCAGGCAGCGCGGTGTGGCCGCCGGCCGGACCGAAGCGCGATCGCTGCTCGCGCAGCGCGCCGCCGACGGCCTCGATCCCGCCTCCGTCAACCCCGCCTTCCCCACTCCCGACCCGGGGCCCGGCATCTGGCAGCCCACGCCACCGAGCCTCACCACCGCCCAGCAGGCCGGAACCCGGTTCGCCACGCCGTTCCTGCTCGACCGCGCGGACCGGTACCGGCCCGGGCCGCCGCCCGCCCCGGACTCGGAGCGCTACCGCGCGGACCTCGCCGAGGTCCGTGCGTACGGCGCGGCCGACAGCGCCGTACGCACACCGCAGCAGACGGACACGGCGACGTTCTGGCTCGGCTCCTCGCTGACCCTCTACACCGGGATCCTGCGCGCCGCGCTGGCCCAGTCGACGCGGCCGATCGCCACGCGGGCCGGCTTGGTGGCCATCTTCCACGTCGCGCTCGTCGACACGCAGATCGCCACCTCCGACGCCAAGTACGCGTACCTGCGCTGGCGACCGGTCACCGCCATCCGGGCCGGCGCGGGCGGGGATCCGCAGTGGACGCCGCTGCACCCGACGCCCGCCCACCCGGACTACCCCAGCGGCCACAACACCTACTCCGGCGCCGCCGAACAGGTGCTCACCGCCCTCGTCGGGGCGCGAGCCCGGGGACCGTACACCGTCACCAGCCCCAGCCAGCCCGCCGCCACCCGCACCTACAGCGACTGGCGACGTCCCACCGAGGAGAACATCGACGCCCGGGTGTGGTCGGGCATCCACACCCGCACCGCGGACGAGGTCGGCGTCCAGCTCGGCCGCGACGTCGCGGCGTACACCGTCAGCAACGCGGCACGGCTGTTCGCCTGACCAGGCTTAGCCGGGGCGGGGCGGCCGCTCCGCCCCGGCGGGCCTCGTGTTCCCACCACCTTTCCGCAGATCAGAAAGGCCCGCTGATGAGCATCGAGCTTCTCTGGTACATCCCGAACCAGGTCGAGCCCGGTCACCGCGGCGACGACGTCGTCGAGAACCACAACAGCCTGGACACCCTCACCAGCCACGCCAGGACGCTCGAGGAGCACGGGTGGGGCGGCGCGCTCATCGGCACCGGCTGGGGACGGCCGGACACCTTCACGGTCGCCACCGCACTGGCCGCCCGTACCACGACGTTCCAGCCGCTGATCGCGATCCGGCCCGGCTACTGGCGGCCGGCCAACTTCGCCTCCGCCGCCGCCACGCTGGACCACCTCACCGGCGGGCGAGTGCTGATCAACATCGTGTCGGGCCGGGACAACCTGGCGGCGTACGGCGACGGCGAGGGCGACCAGGCGCACCGCTACGCGCGCACCCGGGAGTTCATGCAGCTCGTCCGCAAGCTGTGGACGGAGGAGAACGTCACCTATCAGGGCGAGCACTTCAGCGTCACCGGCTCGACCGCGGTGCCGCGGCCGGTCGTCCGTGGCGAGCGCCGGCACCCCCGGCTCTACTTCGGCGGCGCCTCGCCGGCCGCCGAGGAGGTGGCCGCCACCGAGGCCGACGTCCAGCTCTTCTGGGGCGAGCCGCTCGACGGCGTGGCCGAGCGTATCGAGCGGCTCAAGCAGCTCAGCGACACGTTGGGACGCGAGCATCCCCCGCTGGAGTTCGGTCTGCGGGTCACCACGCTGGTGCGGGACACCACCGAGCAGGCCTGGGCCGACGCCGAGGCCAAGGTCGCGCAGATGGCGAACGGTACGGGCGACGCCGCGCCGAACCTCAACTGGCAGGCGGCCGTCGGCCAGCGGCGGCTGCGCGACCTCGCCGCACGCGGCGAGGTGCTGGACGACAACCTCTACACCGCTCCGGGCAGGTTCGGCGGCGGCGGAGCGGGCACCACCTGGCTGGTCGGCTCGGCCGAGGACGTGGCGAGGTCGCTGCGCAGGTACCAGGGGCTCGGCATCACACACTTCGTGCTCTCCGACACGCCGTACCTGCCCGAGATCAAGCGCCAGGGCGACCAACTCCTGCCGCTGCTGCGCGATCGAGGGCCGACGTCCACCGCATAGGGTGGCGGCATGGCAGGCTCTGATCCCTCCGCCGGCGGCGCCGCGACGCAGAATCCGCTCACCCGACTGACGCTGACCGAACTCCGCCAGCGCACCAGCGTGAAGTGGCGCATGCACCCGCCGGACGTGCTCCCCCTCTGGGTGGCGGAGATGGACGTGCCCCTCGCCCCCGCCGTGGCCGACGCGCTCCGCCGCGCGATCGACCTCGGCGACACCGGATACGCGCACGGCACGGCGTACGCCGAGGCGCTCGGCGACTTCGCCGCCCAGCGGTGGGGGTGGCACGACTTCCGCGTCGACCGCACCACGGTGGTGCCCGACGTGATGATGGGCATCGTCGAGGTGCTCCGGGTCGTGACCGACCCCGGCGACGCGGTGGTGGTGTGCTCCCCCGTCTACCCGCCGTTCTACGCGTTCGTCAGCCACGCCGACCGGCACGTGGTCGAGGCTCCGCTCGGGCCCGACCTGCGCATGGATCTCGCCGCTCTCGACGAGGCGTTCCGCCGCGCCCGGACGTACGGCCGGCGCCCGGCGTTCCTGTTGTGCAACCCGCACAACCCGACCGGCGTCGTCCACCGCCGCGACGAACTCGAGGCCGTCGCCGAGTTGGCCGGCCGGCACGGCGTGCGGGTGGTCTCCGACGAGATCCACGCTCCCCTGGTGCTCCCCGGGGCGCGCTTCACCCCGTACCTCACGGTGGCCGGCGCCGAGGACGCGTTCGCCCTGATCTCCGCCTCGAAGGCGTGGAACCTCGCCGGCCTCAAGGCGGCAATCGCGGTCGCCGGGCCGCGGGCCGTCGCCGACCTGAACCGGATCCCGGAGGAGGTCGGCCACGGGCCCAGCCACCTGGGCGTCGTCGCGCACACCGCCGCGTTCGGCGCCGGCGGGCGGTGGCTGGACCTCGTCCTCGACGGCCTCGACGCCAACCGCACGCTGCTGGAGACGCTGCTGGCGAAGCACGTGCCGTCGATCGGGTACCACCGCCCCGAGGGCACCTACCTCGCCTGGCTGGACTGCACCGCGCTGGGCATCGACTCCGGGCCGCCGGACGGCGAGCCGGGCGTCGCCAGCGACGTCGCCGGGCCCGCGAGGATGTTCCTCGACCGGGCGCGGGTCGCGCTCAGTTCCGGGCACGTCTTCGGCACCGGCGGGGCCGGCTTCGTACGCCTCAACTTCGCCACCTCGCCCGCGATCCTCACCGACGCCGTCACCCGGATGGGCCGGGCGGTCGAGACGCACCACGCGTCGACGGGCTGAAGTCACCATCTCGACACACCTCTACCCCACCGCCCGCTGCGCCACGAACACTTCCTACATGGCGAACAGCGAGCGTGAGCGCAGGGACGAGCGTTTCGAGAAGGTGGCCGAGCAGACCTCCGAGACCGTGACACACGCGGCCTCGGTGCTGGAGGAGGAGCTCGCGGCGGGCATGGCCAGCGCGCGGCGGCTCGAGGAGCGGCTCAGCGCCGACCGCAGGGTGGACCCGGAGGCGTTCGACGAACTGGTGGGGCGGGTGCGCACGGACGGGCACGCGCTGATCGACACCGTGGTCGGGCAGCTGAAGACGTCGGACGACCAGCGCGGCGAGGTCATCCGCCGGTACACCTCCGACGCGCACGACGCGCTGGACACCGTTCTCAACCTCGCGCGACTGCTGCCGGACGTGGCCAACGGGCTCGCCGACCGGCTCATGCCGCCGGCCGGGCAGGACGCGCCGCCGTCGGACCGGTGAGCAGGCGATGCCGTCGGCCACCGGCGTGGCCGGTGGGCACGTCGAGCGGATGCTGGAGCGCTACCGGACGCTCGCGATCGGCGCGCTGCTGGACGACGTGCCCTCGGGCGGGCCACGCTACCTCTACGACCTGGTCGCCGAGTACCCACGGCGGTGGGGCAAGGGTCTGCGCGCCGCGCTGTGCCTCGCGACCTGCCGGGCGTTCGGCGGTGCGACGCCGGTGGGGCTCAACGCCGCCGTGACCGTGGAACTGTTCCACAACGCGTTCCTCATCCATGACGACATCCAGGACGAGAGCGAGCAGCGGCGCGGGGCACAGACCCTGCACGCCGAGTACGGGGTCGGCGTCGCCCTCAACGTCGGCAACATGACCAATTTGCTGGCGCTGCAGCGGCTCGCCGCGAACCGCAGGGCGCTCGGCTCGGGCATCGCGTGGCGGCTGTTCGAGGAGACCGAGCTGATGCTGCGCCACTCGTTGGAGGGGCAGGCGATCGAGATCGGCTGGATCCGCGACAACGTGTGCGACCTGGACGCCGACGCCTACTACCGCATGTGCCTGAAGAAGACCTCCTGGTACACGTGCATCTACCCGTGCCGCAGCGGAATCCTCGTCGCCACCGGGCGGCACGACGCGGTCGACGTCCTGGACCGCTACGGCTGGTACCTGGGCGCCGCTTTCCAGATCCAGGACGACGCGCTCAACCTCACCGGCGACTACGCCCGGTACGGCAAGGAGATCGCGGGCGACCTCTGGGAGGGCAAGCGCACCCTGATCCTCATCGACTTCATGCAGCGGTGTACCGGTGACGAACGCGAGCGGCTGGTCGGGTTCCTGAGCGGGACCCGGGCGCAGCGCACGGCGGCGGAGGTGCGCTGGCTGCACGGGCGCCTCCTGGCGTACGACTGTGTCGAGTCCGCGCGCCGCAGCGCCCGGGACCTGGCTGCGGCCGCACGGCGCGAAGGACAGCGGGCGCTGGGCCCGGCGGCCGAGACCGAGGACGGCCGGTTCCTGCTCGACCTGACCGAGTACGTCGTGGAACGCAGCCGGTAGGCAGGCGCCGCCCCGATCCGGGACGCCATCTCCCCTGTCGACACTTCGGCGTACGTTGATTTCGCCCGCGTGTCGAGGAGTGTTCGGACAGTCACGCACGGCACAATCGGCAGGCCGGTGTGAACGAGGGTTTCCGTGGAGGTGTCCCGTTGCTGGGTCGAGGCCGACTGGCTCGGTGGACGCTGCGGGGCGTACTCCTGGTCGGGGGCGTGTTCGGCGTCTGGGGCCTGTGCGATGCGGTCGTGGATCAGCCGGCGCACGCCGCCGAGCCCACGCGGCTCTGCGTCCGGGGCGATCTGCTCGACGCCGAGGTGACCGCCCTCGGCGGCTCCCTGGCCTGTACGCCTGCCCCACCGCCTCGTTCCCCCGTCGAGGCCACACGGGTCCGCGTCGATCTGGTTCTCCCCGGAGCGGACCAGCCGCTGGCGCGTGTGAAGCTGTCGGCACGAGTGCCGACGGGTGGGCAGTCGTCGAACCGACGCATCCCGGCGCGACAGCCGGTGGACGCGCCCCGGCCCCGGGGTGGGGTGGACGCCATCGTCGAGGTGGCCGGCTCAGTCGTACGTCGGGTCGTGGGGATCGCGTCGCCGGCGGTCGCGGAGGTCTCCAGGACCGGCCTGCCGGAACCGGTCGCCGCCGTCGTCCGGCCGGTCGCCGACCCGATCGTCGACGTTCTGCCTCCGGTCCTCACCCCCGTCCTCGCCCCGGTGCTCGACGTGGCCCAGCCGATCCTCGGCCCGCCCGCCGCGCCGTCCACTCCGCCCGCCGACCCGGTCGAGATCGCCCCGACACCCGTGGGTGGCGCATCGGCCGTCGGCACGCCCGGCGCGCTGACCCGTTCCGCCGCACCGCTCTTCGCGGTCGCCCCGGGAGACCCGTCACCGGCCCCCGCGTCCACGACAGCACCTCATCGGAAGCCGTGGGCCGATGCGGGCCGGGCGCTGGTGCCGCCGGGCGACCCGCGTAATCCCCCAGGATCGGCCCCTGGTGCTCCGGCCAGCACCGCCGGCAGTGGATCCGCAGCCGTCGGGACCGGCGACCCCGCTGACGCCACGGTTCGCTCGTGGGCCCCGGACCTGAAGCGCTCCGGCCACCACGTCCGTGGCTGCGACACGCTCGCGGGTCGATCGCCTCAACCGGACACCCGACCCGCCTGAGCGGCCGTCCCCACCGCCGGCGAAGGCGGAACGGCCACGACGGGCGGTCACGTCGCTCGCGCGGCCGTGGACACCGCTGTCGCCAGAGGCCCGGACCGGGCACGCACGGCCGGTCCCCTCTGTCCCCACGCCCCTCCTGACGCACTGGCCACCGGCAGGTGGCCAGGCAGTCCTCCCGGGCCCGCGATACGCCACGTCCACGTCTGGACCGATCGGTGCCCGAGCCCGTACCGCCCCGACAACGACCGCTCAGCCGCAACCACCACCAGGAGAACCCGTGACCAACACCCTGCCCGTCTGCCGCGCCCACTGGGCGGACATCCCCGACATCGTCGAACTGGTCGTCGCCCCCTTCGTCGGCAGCCCCATCAGTGAGTGGCTCGTACCCGACGAACGTCGCCGACGTGACGTCCTCAGCTCCGTCATCCGGATCTGGACCGAGCACGCTCTCCTGTTCGGGGAGGCCTACCTCCTGCAGGACCGGTCCGCCGCCGCCGTGTGGCTCCACCGGTACGGTCCCATTCCCCGGACGAGCGGGTACGGCGAACGGCTCGCCGCCGCCTGTGGTGACTACGTCGACCGCTTCCTGCTGCTCGACGACGTCCTGCGCACTCACCGACCCGCACGTCCGCACAACCACCTGGCGTTCTTCGCGGTCGCGCCAGACGGCCACCGCGTCCGGCGCGCCACCACCCTGCTCGCCGCGAGCACCGCCCGGATGGGCCAGGCGCTGCTCCCCACGTACACGGAGGCGACATCGGTGACCGACCGGGACCTGTACGCGCGGCACGGCTACGTCTCCGGCGAGCCGTTCGCGCTCCCGGGCGGCACCACCGCCTACCCGATGTGGCGCAGTCCGGGACAACGGAGGCCCGGACCGGGCGCATCGGTCACCGCCGCCCGCCCGCACATGCCCGCCCGCAGGCGTCGCGGTCCCGACCTGCCGGTCCGGGTCGTCCTCGACGCGTCGGCGATCCTCGCCTTCACCAAGGGATCGACCGCCGTCGGTGGGGCGATCGCGCAGGTCGCCGAGGAGGGCCACCTGTTCGGGCTGCCCGTCGCGTGCCTGGCGGAAGCGTCCAGGTCGGTCGTCGACACGGCCCGGCTCGACCTGCTGGTCGACCATCCCGCCGCGGCGGTGCTCACCGTCGATCCGCTCAGCTGGAGCGCCCTCGCCGACACGTACCGCACCGTCGGTCGACTGGACCTGGCGAGCGCGCTGCTCGCCGCCACCAGCAACGCATGCACCATCCTGACCGCGCAACCCGACCAGTACGCCGGCCTGACCGGGGATGAACCGATCATGTCGGCGTAGCGGGAGAGTCGGCCCGGATCAGGCCGTCCGCGCCGCCCGGTTGGGTTGGACGGGCCACAGCGACGGTCCCCGCCGAAGCCGGGAACGGCGTCCGGACACGACGAGGCCGAACAGGTCGGATGAGTGACACCGCCCCCGGTCGTCGCCCGAGCCCGTCGCAGCCCGGGCGGCACGGTCAGGCGCCGACGTAGGCCGCGAGGTGCTCGCCGGTGAGGGTGGAGCGGGCGGCGACCAGATCGGCGGGTGTGCCCTCGAAGACGATCCGGCCGCCGTCGTGGCCGGCGCCCGGGCCGAGGTCGATGATCCAGTCGGCGTGCGCCATGACCGCCTGGTGGTGCTCGATGACGATGACCGACTTGCCGGAGTCGACGAGCCGGTCGAGCAGGCCGAGCAACTGCTCGACGTCGGCGAGGTGGAGGCCGCTGGTCGGCTCGTCGAGGACGTAGACGCCGCCCTTGTCGGCCATGTGGGTGGCCAGCTTGAGGCGCTGCCGCTCGCCGCCGGAGAGCGTGGTGAGCGGCTGGCCGAGGCTGAGGTAGCCGAGCCCGACGTCGGCCATCCGGGACAGGATCGCGTGGGCCGTCGGCGTCTTCGCCGGACCGGATCCGAAGAACTCGGTCGCCTCGGTCACCGACATCGCGAGCACCTCGCTGATGTCCTTGCCGCCGATGAGGTAGCTGAGCACCTCGGCCTGGAACCGCTTGCCGCCGCAGTCCTCGCAGACCGTCGTGACGCCGGCCATCATCCCCAGGTCGGTGTAGATCACGCCCGCGCCGTTGCAGGTAGGGCAGGCGCCCTCGGAGTTGGCACTGAACAGCGCCGGCTTCACGCCGTTGGCCTTCGCGAACGCCTTGCCGATCGGGTCGAGCAGTCCGGTGTACGTCGCCGGTTTGCTGCGCCGCGAGCCGCGGATGGGCGTCTGGTCGACCGACACGACGCCCGCGGTCGCGGGGATCGAGCCGTGGATCAGCGAGCTCTTGCCGGAGCCGGCGACGCCGGTGACGACGCACAGCACCCCGAGCGGGATGTCGACGTCGACGTCCTGGAGGTTGTGGGTCGCGGCGCCGCGGATCTCCAACGTGCCGCTCGGTTTCCGTACCGTCTCCTTGAGGGCGGCGCGGTCGTCGAAGTGGCGCCCGGTGACGGTGCCGCTGGTTCGCAGGCCCTCGACGGTGCCCTCGAAACAGGCGGTGCCGCCCGCCGTACCGGCACCGGGGCCCAGGTCGACGACGTGGTCGGCGATCTCGATCGCCTCCGGCTTGTGCTCCACGACCAGCACCGTGTTGCCCTTGTCCCGCAGCCGCAGCAGCAGGCCGTTCATCCGCCGGATGTCGTGCGGGTGCAGGCCGACGGTGGGCTCGTCGAAGACGTAGGTGACGTCGGTGAGCGAGGACCCGAGGTGGCGGATCATCTTGACGCGCTGCGCCTCGCCGCCCGACAGCGTGCCCGACGGCCGGTCGAGCGAGAGGTAGCCCAGCCCGATCTCCACGAACGAGTCGAGAGTCCGCACCAGCGTGGTGAGCAACGGCGCCACCGACGGCTCGTCGAGGCCACGGATCCACTCCGCCAGGTCGCTGATCTGCATCGCGCAGGCGTCGGCGATGTTCTTCCCCTCGATCTTCGAGGAGCGGGCCGCCTCGGTGAGCCGGGTTCCGTCGCACTCGGGACAGGTCGTAAACGTCACCGCCCGCTCCACGAAGGCGCGGATGTGCGGCTGCATCGCCTCGACGTCCTTGGACAGGAACGACTTCTGGATCGTCGGGATGAGCCCCGTGTACGTCAGGTTGATCCCGTCGACCTTGATCTTGGTGGGCTCCTTGTGGAGCAGGTCGTGCAGTTCCTTCTTGGTGTACTTGCGGATCGGCTTGTCCGGGTCGAAGTACCCGGACCCGCGGAAGATGCGGCCGTACCAGCCCTCCATGCTGTAGCCGGGGATCGTCAGCGCGCCCTCGTTCAGCGACTTGCTGTCGTCGTACAGCGCGGTGAGGTCGAAGTCGGTGACCGAACCGGTGCCCTCGCAGCGCGGGCACATGCCGCCGAGACGGTTGAAGGTGACCTTCTCGGTCCTGGTCTTGCTGGGGCCGCGCTCGACGGTGATCCCACCGCTGGCCCGCACCGAGGGGACGTTGAACGAGTAGGCGTTGGGCCCGATGTGCGGCTGCCCGAGCCGGCTGAAGAGGATGCGCAGCATCGCGTTGGCGTCGGTGGCGGTGCCGACGGTGGAGCG
>NZ_JAATEO010000035.1 GCF_012034245.1 Micromonospora thermarum
CGCGAACACGTACCGGGCGGCGCGCTCCCGGGTCGTCTCGTGCCGGATCTCCGCCGCCGGGGCGATGGCTTCTGCCGTCTTCCGCTCGATCGTCGCGGCCATTGTCTCCACGTCCCTTCTGGGTCTCGCACCGCGCTTCCCGGTGGCATCTCCATTGGACGGCCCGGCCACGCCCGCCGGTCAGGGTCGACCGGGCCCCACCGGACCGGGACCTTGGACCCCTTTCCGCCCGGTCCGCATGGCGGTGGAGTCCCGGTCTCGCGGCCCTGCCCCGACCGGCCGACGCGGCCATACCGTCCGAGGTGGAGACGGCAGGGAGGTCGTGATGAGGACATGGCAGGTGGGCGACGTGATGACCCGGGACGTCGCAGCGGTGGGGGAGGAGACCCCGTACCGGGAGATCGTCGACGTGCTGGTCCGTCGGGGCATCAGCGGCGTGCCGGTGATCGACGGGTTTCGTCGGGTGCTCGGGGTGGTCTCGGAGGCGGACCTCCTGCACAAGATCGAACGGGCCGGCCACCCGGACCAGCGGCGGATCTTCGAGGGACGGCGGCACCGGAGCGCCCGGGAGAAGGCGGACGCGCTGCTGGCGCGTGACCTGATGACCAGCCCGGCGGTCACGACCTGGCCTGAGGCCACCATCACCGCTGCGGCCCGGCTGATGGAGCACGAGTCGGTGAAGCGGCTGCCGGTGCTGGACGACCTGGGCCGCCTGGTCGGCATCGTGGCCCGTGGTGACCTCCTGCGGGTACATCTGCGGACCGACGCGGAGATCCGTGAGGATGTCGTGCAGGAGGTGCTGCGCCGGGTGCTCGCGGTACGGGACGGGCTGGTCACCGTCCAGGTCCGCGGCGGTGAGGTGACCCTGGACGGGCGGCTGGACCGGCGCAGCGCGGTCGAGCTGGCGGAGCGGCTGGCCGGGCAGGTGAGCGGCGTGGTGCGTGTGGTCAGCACCATCGCGTACGACGTCGACGACACCGGCCTGGTCGAGCTGGAGGCAGGCCAGGTCACCCCGGTCGCCTGATGAGTCGTGCCGGGTTCGGCGGAGCACCGCCGGACGGCAGGCCCGCCGCCTAGGCTCGGGGGCGACGACGTGGTCCGGTCCCCCCGCCGGGTACGGGGCGGAGCGGTCCTGCCCCCGTAGCCGGCGCCGGGGACGAGGCGTCACGGATGCGGGGGGCGCCGGGTGGACGGAGCGACGTTCGCCGTGCCGCTGTGGGGCTGGGCGGCGGTCGGCGCGGTCATCGCCGTCATGCTCGCCGTCGACCTGCTCTCCCACCGGGACAACCACCTCATCGAGCTGCGCGAGGCGCTCGTCTGGTCGGCGGTGTGGATCACCGCCGGTCTCGCGTTCGGCCTGGTGGTCCTGTTCTGGCTGGGCGGCGAGCCGGCGGTCGCCTACTACTCCGGCTACCTGCTGGAGAAGGCCCTCTCGGTCGACAACATCTTCGTGTTCGCACTGCTGTTCGGCTACTTCCGCGTCCCCGACGAGTTCCAGCACAAGGTGCTGTTCTGGGGCGTGGTCGGGGCCCTCGCGTTCCGGCTCGCCTTCATCTTCGCGGGTGCGGAGTTGCTGAATCGGCTGGCCTGGGCCGGGCTCGCCCTCGGCGCGTTCCTCGTCTGGACCGGCTGGCGGCTCGCCGTACGCGGCGAACCGGACGTCGATCCCGACCGCAACCCGGTCGTCCGGCTCTTCCGCCGGCTGGTGCCGACCGATCCGCGCTACCACGGCAGCCGGTTCACGGTCCGCGTCGACGGGCGCCGAAAGGCCACGGTGCTGCTGGTCGCCCTCGTCGCGATCGAAGGCACCGACGTGGTCTTCGCGGTCGACTCGGTGGCGGCGATCCTCGCCATCACCAGGGACACGTTCCTGGTCTGGACCGCGACCGCCTTCGCGGTGCTCGGTCTGCGGAGTCTCTACTTCTGCCTGGCCGGCCTGCTGCGGCACTTCGAGTACCTGCGGTACGGCCTGGCGGTCGTGCTCGCGTTCGCCGGGATGAAACTGATCCTCGCCGAGACCCCGGTGAGGGAGGTGCCGGTCTGGCTGACCCTGGCGGTGGTGGTGCTGGCGCTGGGCACCTCGATCGCCTGGAGCATGGTCGCCGCCCGGCGGGGACGCCGCCGGGCCCGCCGGGGACGGATCAGCCCGCCGGGTGGGTGACCGGCGCGGCCAACTGGGCCGCCAGGAGGGCGGGAGCCTCGGCGAGTGACGGTCCGTACCAGGTCAGGTGTCGACCCGACACCAGGGCGCACGGCGTTCCGGGGAATGCCTCCGGCCCGTCGGTGGCGGTGAACCGGTACGGCTCGTCGGGCAACACCACCAGCTCCGGCGCCCGCCCGCGCAGTTCGTCCAGGGTCGGCCGAGGGTACCGCTCGGGGTGGTCGGCGTACCGGTTGGTCACGCCCAGCCGGCGCAGGACGTCACCGGCGAACGTGTCGCGGCCCAGCACCACCCACGGCCGACGCCAGACCGGCACCACCGCCGGGCGCGGTGCCGCGTCGGCCGGCAGCGCCGCCCAGGCGCGGCGGGCCGCCACCAGCCAGTCCGGCTCGGCCGGCGCGCCCAGCTCGGTCAGCAGGTCGGCCAGCTCGGTGAGCGCCTCGTCCACGGTCCGGGGGTAGGTGGCCCGCACCGGCACCCCAGCCGCCGCCAGCGCGTCGGCGTCCTCCCGGCGGTTCTCCTCGACGTTGAGCAGGACCAGGTCGGGGCGCAGCGCGCGGACCCGGTCCAGGTCCGGGTACTTGGTGCCGCCGACCCGGGGAACGTCCAGCCCGGCCGGGTGGGTGCACCAGTCGGTCGCCCCGACGAGCAGGCCGGGCAGCGTGGACGCCACGGCCTCGGTCAGCGACGGCACCAGTGACACGACCCGCACCGGCCCACCTCCGTTCCCGTTCCGTCGATCATGCCGGGTCCGACGGCGGCGGGCCGGGTCAGGGGGCGTACCCGACGTCGCCGCGCTCGGCGCCGTCGAATCGGTGCGACCGACGGTCGGGTCCGCCGTACCGCCGACGTGCCGGCCATGATCGACCGCCTACACTCGGCCGGTCGCCGGTAACCCGGTGACGGGACGGCGAACGGAACGAAGGCGATGACGAGCGGCGGTGGCACGGACGGCGGCTGGCTCCGGGCGCTGCCCGCGGACGGCGGGCCGGCCCCGGTGCTGACCCGGGACGATCAGGTCGCGTACGGGCCGCGCCGGCTCAGTGACCTGGTGCACCGGCGGCCGCCCGGCGTCACCGGTCACCAGTGGACCACCGCCCTGCGGGAGAGCTACGACCTCGTGGTCTGCGCGGCCGGGACCGGACTGCCCACCGTCGCGGTCGAGATCGGTCCGCCGCCGGCCGCCGGGTCGCCGGCGCAGCGCGTCGCACGGCTGAAGGACGCCGTCGCCGCCGCGGTCGGCCTGCCGGTGCTGCGCATCGGGTCGCCGACGTTGCGGCCCGCCGACCACGGGCCCGGGATCGTGGCGTACGTCCTCGACGCGCACGCCTACACCAACCGGTGGGCGGGGGAGCCGGGTGTCACCGGGTTCCGGGACATCGTCGGACGGCTCCCGGACGGGCGGACCGGGCCGGTCAACGACCTCGGGGCGCTCACCCGCTCCACGGCCGTCGAGGCGTACGTGGCGCGGCGGCTGTCCGACCCGATCGTGCGCGGGCTGCACGTGCGGTGGTCCGGCGGCCCGGCCGAGGGCTGGAGCTGGGTGGAGGTACGCCCTGGCGCGGTCCTGGTGGAGCGGGTCACGGTGGCGGAGCAGCGCTTCACCTGTGGGGTCGACCCGGCGCGGCTCGCCGAGGATCTCGCCGCCCTGGCGGTCGGTGAGCGGCTGCGCACGCTGGACAGCTCCGAGCCGCCCCTGACGTCGCGGGACGACCTGCGGTCCGGGATCCGTGGGCTGGCGGCGCGCCGTGCCGAATTGGTCGACGGCTTCGCGTTCGACCACCTCTGCGTCGACTGACGTTCGACCACCTCGCGTCGACTGATCGGCGCGCCCGCGCGCCCCTTCGAAACCCGCGGGAAATTTCCCTCGCGCCGCTTGAACCATCGCCGCAGCCGTTCCGTACTCATGCGGGAATGGACAGGATCTCCCCGACCGCGTCCCCAGACGTGGAAGACGGTGCGGAAAGGGCATCGTCGGTCATCGACGTGCCACCGGTTACGGCCCGACGGTAGACGCCGGGGCGTGCCACCTCAATTCCGTCGGTCCGCCGAGGTCTCGAATCAACTACCGGATCGAGAAGGAGAGCAATTCGATGCGCAGGTCCACACGGGCGCGCCGGTCATCCGGTAACGCGCGGAGCAAGCGGGTGCTGGCTGTGGTCGGCACGCTCGCGGTCTTCGGTGGCATCGTCGCCGTGACCCAGATCTCGTCGGCCGAGGACCGGCGGTCGAACCGGACCCGGCCCGCTGCCGCCGCCTGCGTGGAGCCCAGCCCGGGTGCGACCGCGCCGAGCGGGACCGGCACGACCCGTACCTGGCAGAACGGCCGCTGGGTGCGCAACCACTGGGGAGACGGCCAGCAGTCGGTCGAGGAGTGCCAGGAGACCCGGGACGGCCAGGCTCCGGCGAACAACGGCGGCTCCGCCGTGGCCTGCCCGGACGTGGCCAGCCGGCTGCCGCAGGTGCCCGAGCGGGCCCGCGGCGAGGTGGACCGCAACCTTGCCCTGCTGCAGACCCAGATCACCGAGGCTGACCGTCGGCTCGCCGCCGAGGGGCGCCGCGGTGAGGCGTTCATCCGCAACTCGATCCTGGCCCCGCTGGCCAGCAAGCGACGGGCGACGCTGGACCGCATCACGATCGCGATCGACCGGTTCGGTCCCCGTCCCCGCGGTCTGTCCCAGCTCGCCGAGTGCCAGGTCGCGCCGACCGGAAACACCAACGACGGAAACAACAACGGCGGCGACAACGACAACGACGGCGACAACAACGACGGTGGTAACGACAACGGCGGAAATGACAACGGCGGAAACGACAACGACGGCGGAAACAACGCTCCGGGCGCCGGGCTCGGTGTGCTGGCGAACGATTGCGACGACAGCCAGCTCCAGCCGCACGACGGTTTCCAGAACGGTAACCGGTGCGTGAGCACGGCCTTCGGCGAGGTCGGCGCCGCCGCGAACAACCCCTCCCTGCTGATCACGGACTTCCCGCAGGAGGTTCAGGCCAACCAGCCGTTCACGCTCCAGGTGAGCACCCGGAACCTGGTCCGGGACCGGTTCCTCGCCGCCGGCCAGGGCGGGTACTACGTGGAGAGTTCGCTGCTCAACGGCGACGGCCTGGTGCGCGGCCACTTCCACACCGCCTGCCGGATGCTGGAGAGCACCGACGAGGCCCCGGCCAACCCGGAGGACGTGCCGGCGTTCTTCGTCGCCACGGAGGACAGCCGGGGTGGCCGGGAGGCCGACGAGGTGACCATCCAGGTCCCGGGCATGCCGGAGTCCGGCATCGCGCAGTGTGCGGTCTGGGCCGGTGACGGCTCGCACCGCGTACCGATGATGGAGCGGGCCAACCAGACTCCCGCCTTCGACGTGGTGCGGATCGAGGTCAACTGACCGATCACGGTGACGGGGCCGTCCGGGCGCACCGGGCGGCCCCGCGTCGTGCTGAGTGCGTATGTGAGGAGTGCCGGCTCGACCGACACCTCTCACACACGCACTACGCCGCGACCGTCACCGGCGGAGCCGCCGGCGCCGTGCCGGTCAGGATCCCGGCCGCCGGGAATGGTGCGGCCCGCAAATGCCGGCGGGGTCGCGCCGTTTTCGGCACGACCCCGCGCGCGGGCGGGCCCGCTCGACTCAGCGGTTCTTGTAGGCCTCCACGACCTCGACCGGGATCCGGCCCCGCTCGGAAATCTTGTAGC
The DNA here is from genome assembly GCF_012034245.1 of Micromonospora thermarum. GTDB lineage: Bacteria > Actinomycetota > Actinomycetes > Mycobacteriales > Micromonosporaceae > Micromonospora > Micromonospora thermarum. The sequence goes on from NZ_JAATEO010000035.1 coordinate 5,862, forward strand.
CGTTCTTCGCGGCCCATTCCCGGATCGCGCGGTTCTGCTCCCGGTCCATTCCGGCGCCGGATCCGGCTCCCCGTCGGGGCGCCCGTGCCGTTTCGACGCCGCCGCGGCCCATCCGCCGGCCGGCGCTGATGTACGGGTCAAGCGCCTTGCGCAGGACGCCCGCGTTCTCGTCGGACACGTCGATCGTGTACGCCACGCCGTCCAGGCTGAACTCGACGGTCCGATCGGCCTTTCCGCCGTCGAGATCGTCGGTCAGAACCGTGATTACTTTTCTGGCCATCGCCGATTACTCCCTGTGTGGGGGCGGGGTGTGTCCAAAGTTTGACGTATCCCGTGGCATAACCGCAAGAAAACGCGTCCTCCTCATTTCGGCGAGTCGGGGGAATCCCTCGCCGAAATCGACGCGCGACCGGTCGGAAACTGCCGTGCGATCAGTCCGCGAGCAGACCGGTGTGGCCAGCCAGCGCCGCGGCCTCCGCCCGGCTCAGACGCGCAGTTCGCGCAGCGACGGCCGGCAGCGAGGTCAACAGCTCCTCAGGTTCGACGTGGCTTGGGTCACACTCCGGAACAAGGGGAACGATTTGTTACTTGAGCTGGACACGCTCAACTCAACGCGATAGCAGGTGTTCGATGGCAACTCTTCCGGTCCTTCCCCTGACCGACACCGTGCTGCTGCCCGGCATGGTCATCCCGGTGACCCTCGACCCGACCACCCAGGCCGCCGTCGACGCGGCCCGCGCCACCGGCGACCGCCGGCTGCTCGCCGTGCCCCGCATCGACGGTGAGTACGGTCCCGTCGGCGTCGTCGCCACCATCGAGAAGGTCGGCCGGCTGCCCAGCGGCGAACCGGCCGCCGTCGTCCGTGGCCTCACCCGCGCCCGCATCGGCTCCGGCGTCCCCGGACCCGGTGCCGCCCTCTGGGTCGAGGCGGCCGAACTCACCGAACCCGCCCCCGCCGGCCGCGCCCGGGAACTCGCCCGCGAGTACCGGGCCCTGATGACCTCGGTGCTCCAGCAACGCGGAGCCTGGCAGGTCATCGACGCGATCGAGCGGATGACCGACCTGTCCGAGCTGGCCGACTCGGCCGGCTACGTCTCCTGGCTCAGCCTCGCCCAGAAGACCGAGCTGCTCGCCGCGCCGGACGTCACCGCCCGGCTGGAGCTGCTGGTCGGCTGGGTGAAGGACCACCTGACCGAGCAGGAGGTCACCGAGCAGATCAACACCGACGTCCGCGAGGGGCTGGAGAAGTCCCAGCGCGAGTTCCTGCTCCGCCAGCAGCTCGCCGCGATCCGCAAGGAACTCGGCGAGGACGAACCGGACGGCTCCGCCGACTACCGGGCGCGCGTCGAGGCCGCCGACCTTCCGGAGAAGGTCCGTGAGGCGGCGCTCCGGGAGGTCGGCAAGCTGGAGCGGGCCAGCGACGCCTCACCGGAGGCCGGCTGGATCCGTACCTGGCTCGACACCGTCCTCGAGATGCCGTGGAACACGCGTACCGAGGACAACACCGACCTGGCGGCGGCCCGCGCGGTGCTCGACGCCGACCACGCCGGCCTGGCCGATGTGAAGGACCGCATCCTGGAATACCTCGCGGTGCGCAACCGGCGCGCGGAGCGCAACCTCGGCGTCGTCGGCGGCCGCGGCTCCGGTGCCGTGCTCGCCCTGGCCGGCCCGCCCGGCGTCGGCAAGACCAGCCTCGGCGAGTCCGTCGCCCGGGCACTCGGCCGGAACTTCGTCCGGGTCTCCCTCGGCGGCGTGCGCGACGAGGCGGAGGTCCGCGGCCACCGGCGCACCTACGTCGGGGCGCTGCCCGGCCGGATCGTCCGTGCGCTGCGCGAGGCCGGCTCGATGAACCCGGTCGTGCTCCTCGACGAGGTGGACAAGCTGGCCGTCGGCTACTCCGGCGACCCGGCCGCCGCCCTGCTGGAGGTGCTCGACCCGGCGCAGAACCACACCTTCCGGGACCACTACCTGGAGGTCGACCTCGACCTGTCCGACGTGCTCTTCCTGGCCACCGCCAACGTGGTGGAGACCATCCCCGGCCCGCTGCTGGACCGGATGGAGCTGGTCACCGTGGACGGCTACACCGAGGACGAGAAGGTGGCCATCGCCCGGGACCACCTGCTGCCCCGGCAGCGGGAACGGGCCGGGCTCACCGCCGACGAGGTGACGGTCGCCGACGAGGCCCTGGCCCGCATCGCCGGCGAGTACACCCGGGAGGCCGGCGTCCGGCAGCTCGAACGCGCGCTGGCGAAGATCCTGCGCAAGGTGGCGGTCGCGCTGGCGACCGACCCCACGCCGGTACGCGTGGACACCGGCAACCTGGCCCGCTACCTGGGCCGGCCCAAGCACACGCCCGAGTCGGCGGAGCGTACGGCGGTGCCCGGCGTGGCCACCGGCCTGGCGGTCACCGGCGCGGGCGGCGACGTCCTCTTCATCGAGGCGACCAGCATGGAGGGCGAGCCGGGGCTGACCCTGACCGGCCAGCTCGGCGACGTGATGAAGGAGTCCGCGCACATCGCCCTGTCGTACCTGCGGTCGAACGGGCGGCGGCTCGGGCTGGACCCGAACGCCCTCGCCGGGCGGCGGATCCACCTGCACGTCCCGGCGGGAGCCGTGCCGAAGGACGGCCCGAGCGCCGGCATCACCATGGTCACCGCCCTCGCGTCCCTGGCGAGCGGCCGGCCGGTCCGCCCCGAGTTCGGGATGACCGGCGAGGTGACCCTCTCGGGCCGGGTCCTGCCCATCGGCGGCGTCAAGCAGAAGCTGCTCGCCGCTCACCGGGCCGGCCTGACCGAGGTGATCATCCCGAAGCGCAACGAGCCGGACCTCGACGACCTGCCGACCGAGGTACGCGAGGCGTTGACCGTCCACACCCTCGCCGACGTTGCCGACGTGCTCGCCCTGGCGCTGCGCCCGGCCGACCTCGACACGGAGTCGCTGGACGGGCCGGCGACGCTGACGGCCGCGTAAGTGAGAGGAAGGGCCCCCTGCACGACGCCTCGGCGTCGTGCAGTGGGCCCTTCCCCATGCCGGCTGGAGCGCAGGCGGGGGCCCTGCCGCCCGTCTCGACAACGGGAGGCGTGACGAAGGGCTCTCGCCCCGCCATCCCTCAGGGGCGCTGCCAACTGCGGTCGCGGCGCTCGCGGCGGTCACCGTCGTACCGGCGCTCACCGCCGCCGTCGGTGTCGCGGTCGCGGCGGACCGTCGCCTTGCGGCCCTTGATCGTGCTGGCGCGAAGCCCGGCGATCACCGCGTCGGCAACCCCGACCGGCACCTCCACCAGGGAGAACCGGTCGGCGATCTCGATCGAGCCGATGTCCCGTCCACTGACCCCGGTCTCGCCGGTGATCGCGCCCACCAGGTCCTGCGGCCGGACACCGGCCCGCCGGCCCAGCCCCACGAAGACCTGCGTCGTACCGGCGCCGCGGGGACGGCCGCCGCCGCGCCGGTCGCCGCGGCCCTCGTACCCCGGCCGGCCCTCCCGTGTCGGGCGGACCGCGACCTGCGGGATCTCCTCCTCCTCGTCCGCGGTGCCCGGCAACGTGGCCTCGTGCGCCAGGCGCACCGCCGCGAGCGCCACCTCCATCAGGTCGAACTCGTCGCTGAGCGACTCGACGATGGCCCGGAACGGTTCGAGGTCGTCCTCCAGCAGGCTCTCCCGCAGCGCCGCCTGCGTGAGCTCCAGGCGGCGGGTCCGCAGGTCCGCGACCGTGGGGATCTTGTCGACGGTGATCCGCTGGCCGGTGACCCGCTCGATGGTCTTGAGCATCCGGTGCTCGCGCGGCTCCGCGAGGGTGATCGCCACCCCCTCCCGCCCGGCGCGGCCCACCCGGCCGATCCGGTGCACGTACGACTCGGGCGCCGACGGCACGTCGTAGTTGACGACGTGGCTGAGCTGCTCCACGTCCAGACCACGGGCCGCCACGTCGGTGGCGACGAGCAGGTCGGCGGTGCCGGCACGCAGCCGGCCCATCACCCGGTCACGCTGCTCCTGGCTCATTCCGCCGTGCAGCGCCTCCGCCCGGTACCCGCGGCCGTTCATCGTCTCGGTGAGCCGGTCGACCTCCTCCCGGCTGCGGCAGAACACGATCGCCGCGGTGGGGGACTCCACGTCCAGCACCCGGCCCAGCGCCGCCGGCTTGTGCGCCCGCGACACCAGGTACGCGCTCTGCCGCACCCGGGGCGCCTCGCCGGCCACCGGCTGCTCGCGGGCGATGAGGATGCGCACCGGGTCGGTCAGGTGCGCCCGGGCCATCCCGTCGATGCGGCTCGGCATGGTGGCCGAGAACAGCACCGTCTGCCGCTGCTCCGGCGCGTGCTCCAGGATCGCCTCGATGTCCTCGGCGAAGCCCATGTCCAGCATCTCGTCGGCCTCGTCCAGCACCACCGTGCCCAGATCCCCCAGGCGCAGCGTGCCCCGGGCGATGTGGTCCAGCGCGCGGCCGGGGGTGGCCACCACGACGTCCACCCCGGCGTCCAGGGCGCGCAGCTGCCGGCCGATCGGCTGGCCGCCGTAGATCGGCAGGACGCGGGTGCCGAGGTCCTTGCCGTACCGGTGGAAGGCCTCCGAGACCTGCACCGCCAGCTCCCGGGTGGGCACCAGCACCAGCGCCACCGGGTCGCCGCCGGGACGGTCGTCCGGCATCCGTTGCAGCAGGGGCAGCGCGAACGCCGCCGTCTTTCCCGTACCGGTCGCCGCCTGCCCGAGCAGGTCCCGCCCGCCCAGCAGGGGAGGGATCGCCTCCCGCTGGATGGGGGTGGGCTCCTCGTAGCCGAGCGCCGACAGCGCGGCCAGCAGCTCGGGGCGCAGGCCGAGGTCGGCGAAGGCGGGCGGGTCGGTGGATGGCGCGGACGGTTCGGGCGTGGAACTCATGGGTCAAGCCTTTCATCACGCCCGCGCGCCCGTCGCGGCGACCACCGGAACCACCGGGTCGGGCTCCGCCGCCACGTGCCGGCGGAGCCCGATCCGGTCAGCGGGCGACCACCGCCAGGATGATCGTTATCCCGACGACGGCGTCGAGGACGCCGCACCACTCGGCGTAGCCGCGCGGGACGACCCGACCGGTGCGGTGGTGGACCAGGTCCCACCCGGCGTGGGCCAGCCAGCCGAGGCCGACCAGCCAGTGCGCCAGGGTGCCGCCGACGGTCGCGGCGACCACGGCGAGCGCCGACCAGCCCACCAGCCCGGCCAGCTGGAGTCGCAGGGCACCCGGCACGCTCCACTGCCGGCGGAACGTGCCGATCACGAGGTAGCCGGCGGGCAGGACCAGCAGCGTCCAGGCGGAGAGCAGGGCGGGTGAGGTCCAGTTGTCGGCCGTCATCAGCAGCGCCAGCCCGGTCGGCCAGCGGTGTGCGAGGGCGGTGAGAAGGGTCCGGCGGCGCCCGCTTCCGGGCGTCGCGACGATCTCCGGCGAAGGCTTCACTGTCATGGCCCGAGCGTCACCCGTCGGCGGCGCGGGCCACACCCGCGCGGAATCACCGGCCCGCCGGGCGGAACGCCCGGCCGTCCCGGGCGTTTCACGGGTACGGCGTCCGCGCCGCCGCGGCCTACCATGCGAGGCGTGACGAGCGATCCGGCGGTTCCCCCGGCGGACCGGCGGCTGCGGCAGGCCCGGCTCGCCACCGCGGTCTCCCTCTCCGGCGGAATGGTGGCCGCCCTGCTGCTGCCCGCCGCCGGCCTCACCCGGGAACCGGACCCCTGGCGCGTCGCCGGGGGAGCGGCGGGCCTGACCGCCGTCGCCGCCGTCCTGGTCGTCGCTCTCCGCGCCGCGGTCGGCCCGCCGGCCGACCCGTCCCGACGGCGGATCATGTCGGCGCTCGCCCTCGTCACCGCGGCCAGCGTGCCGCTGGTCGGCCCGGTCGCGGCCGGCGCCTGGCCCACCTGGGCCTGGCTGGGCGCGGTGATCGTCGGTGCGGTGCCGCTGCTCGCCCCGCCCCGCGCGCTCGTCCCGGCGGCGGCGCTCGTGCTCGCCACGTCCGCTGCCGTCGCGGCGGCCACCGGTGGTCCGGTCGGTCGGGCGCTGGTCGTCACCGGGACGGTCGGGCTGGGCATCGCGGCCGTCAACGGCTTCCAGACCTGGTTCTGGGACCTGCTGGTGCAGGCGGCGCGTGGACGCGCGGCGGAGGCCCGGTTGGCCGCCGCGCAGGAACGGCTCCGGTTCGCCGGGGACGTGCACGACCTGCTCGGTCACCACCTGACGGTGATCGCGCTCAAGGCGGAACTCGCCGCCCGGCTCGCCGGCAGGGACCCCGAGCGGGCCGGTCGGGAGGCGGCGGAGGCGCAGCGGCTCGCCTCCTCCGCCCTCGGCGAACTGCGCCGCACCGTGCACGGGTACCGCCGCGTCGACCTGGCCGAGCAGGTCGGCGCCGTGGGACAGGTGCTGACGTCGTCCGGCGTCCGGTGCACGGTCGTGCCGCCCGCGGGCGAGCTGCCCGACGAGGCGGCCACGCAGCTCGCCGCCGTGCTCCGCGAGGCCGGCACCAATGTGCTGCGCCACAGCCGGGCCGGCTGGTGCCGCATCGAGATCAGCCAGGAGGCGGACGTGGCGAGGATGACCGTGACCAACGACGGCGTCGTGGGCGGCGCCAGGCCCGACCGGCACAGTCACGGCCTACGGGGTCTCGCCGACCGCCTGTCGGCGGCCGGTGGGCAGTTGCGCACCCGCAGCGAAGGCGGAGTGTTCACCGTCGAGGCGATCGTGCCGACGGCGTCATGATCCGGGTGCTGCTCGCCGACGACGAGGAGCTGATCCGTACCGCCCTCGCCGCCCTGCTCGACCTCGAACCCGACGTCGAGGTCGTGGCGCAGGCGCCCGACGGCGCGGCGGCGGTGGCGGCGGCCCTCGCGCACCGGCCGGACGTCGCCGTCGTGGACCTGGCCATGCCCCGGCTGGACGGCTTCCAGGTGGCGGCCGAGCTGGCCCGGGCGCTGCCGACCTGCGCGGTCGTCATCCTGACCGGTCAGGGACGGCCGCCACACCTCGCCCGGGCGCTCACCGCGGGGGCCCGGGGTTTCCTGCCCAAGGGCGCGCCCGGCGGCGCGCTGGCCGACGTGATCCGTCGCGTGCACGCCGGTGGCCGGTACGTCGACCCGGCGCTCGCCGCGGACGCGCTCACCATCCCGCCCTGTCCGCTGACCGCACGCGAGCTGGAGACGCTGCGGCTGGCCGAGGACGGCTCCCCGGTCGCCTCGATCGCCCGCCGCGCCCACCTGTCCAGCGGCACGGTCCGCAACTACCTCGCCATCGCCGTGCAGAAGCTGGGCGTCGACAGCCGGGCCGAAGCCGTCCGTGTCGCCCGCGAGAACGGCTGGCTCTGACGGTGCTCACTTGATCGACTCGACGCCCCGGCATCGTGCTGTCCCGGCGCCCACGACCCCCGCCGTGCCGCCGACATGGAGTGGATCATCGTCGCCGCCGAGGGCCGCGTGGCCGGGTCGTCGGGCTAGCCTGGCGGCGTGCGTACGGTGGAACTGGCCTGCTCCCCGGAGCTGGACACCGCCGTGCGGGCGGCGTGGGGCCGGCTGGCCGCGGCCGGCCTGCCGAGCCTCGCCCGCAACACCCACCCCAGCAACCGTCCGCACCTGACGCTCGCGTCGGTGACCGGGTTTCCGCCCGGCGCGGCGGCCCGCCTGGCCGCACTGTTGGACGCGGCCCTTCCCCTGCCGGTGCGCCTCGGGGAGATCGCCGTGCTGGACGGCAGCGCCCCACTGGTGTGGCTCGTGCGCCCCGACGCCGAGCTGGTCGCCCTGCACGCCGAGGTGTGGACGGTGCTCGCCGACGCGGACGGGCGCAACCCGTGGCACGCGCCCGGCCGCTGGACGCCGCATCTCAGCCTGGCGCTGCGGTTCGGCGGCGCGGACCGGGGCCTGGCCCGCGCCGTGGTCGGCTCCGGGCAGCCGACCGGCTCGTTCGTGGCCGCCCGGAGCTACGACAGCGCCGACCGGTCCGTCCACGTCCTGTCCGCCCGGCGCTGAATCCACCCGATCCGATCTTTTGCGGCGACGTCCCACGCGGTTTAATGCTCGGTAACTTGTGGCGCACGCCACAGGTAACCCTTGGGGGCGCCGTGCTGCAGGTACGGAATCTCGAGGTCGTCTACGACGACGTGATGCTGGTCCTTCGCGGCCTGAGCATCACCGTCCCGCCCGGCGCGATCGTCGCCCTGCTCGGCGCGAACGGCGCCGGCAAGACGACCCTCCTCCGCGCGATCACGGGCCTGCTCGACATCCACGACGGCGAGGTCGCCCGGGGCGAGGTGACCCTGGACGGCGAGCCGCTGCACCGGCTGCGGCCGGCCGCGATCGTCCGCCGGGGCGTCGCCCAGGTGATGGAGGGGCGGCGCATCTTCGGCGAGCTGACCGTCGAGGAGAACCTGCGCCTCGGCGGCCACACCGACCCGCGCCGGATCCCGGCCCGGCTCGACGAGGTGTACGCGCTGTTCCCGGTGCTCGCCGACCGGCGTCGCCGCACGGCCGGCTACCTGTCCGGCGGCGAGCAGCAGATGCTCGCGATGGGCCGCGCGCTGATGGCCGGGCCGCGGTACCTGCTGCTGGACGAACCCAGCCTCGGCCTCGCGCCCCGGCTCGTCGAACAGGTCCGGGAGCTGATCCTGCGGATCAACGCCGCCGGCACCGCGGTGCTGCTGGTGGAGCAGAACGCGACCATGGCGCTGTCGATCGCCGCCCACGGGTACGTGCTGGAGACCGGCCGGGTGGTGCTCGACAAGCCGGCCGCCCAGTTGCTGGCCGACGACGACGTCCGCGAGTTCTACCTCGGGCTGCACGCCGGCGACGGGTCCGCCCGGCGGTCGTTCCGGGACGTCAAGCACTACCGGCGACGGAAGCGGTGGTTGTCATGACCGACGAGCCGACCCGGACCGACGAGCCCAGCGGGACCGGCGACCGGACCCGGTCCGACGAGCCGAGCGCGACTGACGCGCCGGTCCGGACCGACACACCCACCCGGGCCGACGAGCCGATCCTGACCTTCGACGACGTGCGGCTGGCCTTCGCCGGGGTCCGGGCGATCGACGGGGTGAGCTTCACCGTCGGCCGCCAGGAGCTGTTCGCCGTGATCGGGCCGAACGGGGCCGGCAAGACGTCCATCTTCAACGTCCTCTCCGGCGTCTACCGGCCGCAGGCCGGCCGCGTCGTCTTCGACGGCGTCGACCTGATCGGCCGCCGTCCCCACGAGATCGCCGCCCTCGGCCTGGCCCGCACCTTCCAGAACGTCGAGTTGTTCGCCAACCTCACCGTCCTGGAGAACCTGCTGCTCGGGCGGCACCACCACATCCGCTACGGGCCGCTGTCGGCCCTGCTGTGGCGGGGACGGGCCCGCCGCGAGGAACTGGCCGCCCGCGCGGCGGTGGAGGAGATCGTCGACTTCCTGGAACTGGAGCAGTGGCGGCGCATGCCCGTCGGACTGCTGCCGTACGGGGTGCAGAAGCGCGTCGAGCTGGGCCGCGCCCTCGCCATGGAACCGAAGCTGCTGCTGCTCGACGAGCCGGTGGGCGGCATGAACCTCGAGGAGACCGAGGACATGGCCCGCTACATCCTCGACGTCCGCGAGGAACTCGGCATCCCCATGGTGCTCGTCGAGCACGACATGGGCCTGGTCATGGACCTGGCCGACCGCGTCCTCGTCGTGGACTTCGGCCAGCCGGTGGCCACCGGCACGCCCGCCGAGATCCAGCACCACCCGGACGTGATCCGCGCCTACCTGGGGGAGGTGACCAGGACATGACGACCACCACTGCGCCGTCGGGGGCCACCGCCGCGGACACCGCCGGCGCCGCCGCCACCACGATCGCCTCCCGGGTACGCGACCGCGCCCGCGCGACCCCCGACCGGGTGGCCATGCGGGAGAAGGTCCGGGGCGTCTGGTCGGAGCTCAGCTGGGCGTCCTACTGGGACACCGTGACCACGGTGGCGCACGGCCTGCTCTCCCTGGGCGTACGGCCCGGCGACCGGGTGGCCGTCCTCGCGGAGAACCGGCGGGAGTGGCTCTGGACCGACGTGGCGGCCGTGGCCGTCCGCGGCGCCACGGTGGGCCTCTACCCGACCAACCCGGCCGGCGAGATCGCCTACCTGCTGGCCCACTCGGGGGCGCGCGTGCTGGTGGCCGAGGATCAGGAGCAGGTCGACAAGGTCCTCGACGTCATCGACGACTGCCCCGACCTGGAGCACGTGGTCTACCTGGAGCCGCGCGGCGTCCGGGGCCGCTACAGCCACCGCGCCCTGCTGCACTGGGACGACTTCCTCGCGCTGGGCACGGCCCACCGGGTCGCCCACCCCGGCGCGGTCGACGACCTCATGGCCGCCGCCGCCGACACCGACCTGGCCACCCTCATCTACACCTCGGGCACCACCGGCCGGCCCAAGGGCGCCATGCTGACCAACGCCAACGTGGACTTCGCCGTGCGGACGGTCACCGACGGCGCCGGCCTGGCCGACCCGCCGCCCGGCCCGGGCGACCTGATCCTGTCGTACCTGCCGCTGTGCCACGTCGCCGAGCGGGTCTTCACCACCTGGAGCAACGCGGGCGCGGGCATGCAGGTCAACTTCGCCGAATCCATCGCCACCGTGCCGGCGAACCTGCGCGAGGTACAGCCCACGCTCCTGTTCGGGGTGCCCCGCATCTGGGAGAAGATCCTCGCCACGGTCACCACGCGGATCGCCACCGCCTCGCCGCTCAAGCGGGCCGTCGCCCGCTTCTGGCTGCGGGTCTCCGACCGGATCGGCGCCCGGCTCGTCGCCACCGGCGGCCGGCACACCCCGGCCACCCGGCTGGCGTACGCGATCGGCTGGCTCTTCTGCTACCGGGCGCTGCGCGAGCGGATCGGCATGCGCCGCGTCCGGTACGCGGCGTCCGGCGCCGCCCCGATCGCCCCCGAGGTGCTGCGCTTCTTCATGGGCATCGGAGTGCCGATGCACGAGGTGTACGGCATGACGGAGAACTCCGCCGTCGCCACCGGCAACCACCCCGGGCGGGTGAAGCTCGGCACCGTCGGCGAGCCGCAGCCCGGCGTGGAACTGCGCATCGACGAGGCGACCGGGGAGATCCTCACCCGCAGCCCCGGTGTCTTCGCCGGCTACCGCGACGACCCGGCGGCCACCGCCGCGGTGCTGGAGCCGGACGGCTGGCTGCACACCGGCGACGTGGGGGAGTGGGTGGACGGCACACACGTGCGGATCACCGGCCGGGCCAAGGACATCATGATCACGGCCGGGGGCAAGAACATCGGACCGGCCGGCATCGAGAACGAGCTGAAGGCGTCCCCGTACGTCAAGGAGGCCGTGCTCATCGGCGACCGGCGCCCGTACCTGGTGGCGCTGATCGGCATCGAGCCGGACACGGTCGGGCAGTGGGCGCAGGCCCGCCGGCTGGCGTACACCACCTACCGCGACCTGACCACGAAGCCGGAGGTGGTCGAGCTGGTCCGGACGGTCGTCGACGAGGTCAACCGCCGGCACCCCCCGGTCGAGCAGGTGAAGCGGTTCCGGTTGCTGCCCAAGGAACTCGACCAGGACGACGGCGAGCTGACCGCCACCCAGAAGGTCCGCCGGGAGGCCGTCACCCGTGCCTTCGCCGACCTGGTCGACGACCTGTACGGCCCGGGCGGTGACCGGTGACCGAGCTGATCGAGAGCCTGCTGCGCGGGCTCGGCACCGGCAGCGTCTACGCCCTGCTCGCGCTCGGCTTCGTCATCATCTACAAGGCCACCCGGGTGATCAGCTTCGCCCAGCCCGCGTTCATGCTCGCCGGCGTCGTGGCGGTCACCTACCTCACCCCGGCCGTCGGCTTCTGGGCCGCGGTGCCCCTGGCCGCGCTCGGCACGGCGCTGCTCGCGCTCGGCGTGGAGCGCACCGCCGTCCGCCCGATGGTGGGGCGGCCCGCGTTCGTCGTCGCCATCATCACCCTCGGCGTGGACGTCGCCGTCCGCGTCGTGGTCAACGCGTTCATCGGCCTGGACGTGCGGCACGTCGGCGACCCGTGGGGGCTGCGCACCCTCGCCCTCGGGCCGGTGGAGATGCAGCAACGGCACCTCGCCGCGGTGGTCGCGGCGGCCCTGCTGGTCGCCGGGTTGTTCGCGTTCTTCCGGTTCACCCGCACCGGGCTGGCGATGCGCGCCGCCGCGCTCGACCAGGAGGCGGCCCTCGCGCACGGCGTCTCCGTCGGGGCGGTCTTCGCGGTCAGCTGGGCGCTCGCCGGCGGGCTGGCCGCCGTCGCCGGGACGTTCGCCGCCGCCGGCGCCAGCGTGGACACCGCCCTCTGGCTGATCGCCCTGACCGCCCTGCCGGTGATCATCCTCGGCGGGCTGGACTCGCTGCCCGGCGCGGTGATCGGCGGGCTCGCCGTCGGCGTCCTCCAGGAACTCGTCGCCACGTACGCCAACGACGTCGCCTGGCTCGGCGGCAACGTCTCGGTCATCACCCCGTACGTGCTGATGCTGGTCGTCCTGCTGGTCCGCCCGTACGGGCTGTTCGGCACCCGGGAGGTGGAAAGGGTATGAGGGGCCGGCCGCTGCTGCGCACGTCGTACGCCGAGGAACTGGCGCTGCTCGACACCCCCGCGAAGCGGGGCTGGACCGCTGCGCTGCTGGTGCTGGCCCTCGCGCTGCCCTTCCTGCTCACCGACGACCTGCTGCAACTGCTCGCGGTGTGCTGCGTCGCCGCGATCGGCGCGATCGGGCTCGGCCTCGTCACCGGGTACGCCGGCCAGGTCTCCCTGGGGCACGCCTTCTTCCTCGGCATCGGCGCGTACACGGCCGCGGCCCTCAGCGGCGACCCGGACGGCCGGGTGATCGGCCTCGGTGTCACCGACATCGCGCTCTGGCTGCCCGCCGCAGGGCTGGTCGCGGCGGTGGCGGGCGTGCTGGTCGCGCCCCTCGCGACCCGGCTGCGTGGGCTCTACCTCGCCATCGTCACCCTCGGCCTGGTCTTCATCGGCCAGCACATCTTCAACGAGTGGTCGTCGCTGACCGGCGGCGCGGGGGTCGGCCGGCCGGCGGCCACCCTGGAGTTCCTCGGGCGGCCCCTCGCCGTCACCGACGAGATCGCCACCCGCGACCAGAAGCTGTACTGGCTGATGCTCGTGCTGCTGCTGGTCTTCGCCCTCGCCGCGCGCAACCTCGCCCGCTCCCGGATCGGGCGGGCGTTCACCGCGATCCGCGACCGGGACATCGCCGCCGGCGTGATCGGGGTGAACCTGCCCCGCTACAAGACCATCGCCTTCGCCGTGTCGTCGTTCTACGCCGGCTGCGCCGGCGCGCTGCTCTACACCGTCACCGGCTTCTTCGACCCCGGTTCGTTCAGCCTGCTGCTGTCCGTGCAGTACATCGCCATGGTGCTGATCGGCGGCGCGGGCACCATCTCCGGCGCCATCGCCGGGGCGTTCTTCATCACCCTGCTGCCCCGGCTCACCCGGGAACTGCAGGCGTGGGTGCCGTTCATCAGCACCCAGCCGAACGAGGTGCCGAACGTCTTCCAGGTGGAGACGATCCTCTACGGCGTACTCATCATCGTCTTCCTCATCTTCGAACCACGCGGGCTGTTCGGTCTCTGGATCCGGGCCCGCACCTACTGGAAGGCGTGGCCGTTCTCCTACTGAACCAAGCGAGGAAGCCATGAGAAGAGCGACGTCGCGGCTCGCCCTCGGGGCGGCCGTGGTCCTGCTGGCCGGCACCCTCACCGCCTGCCGGGGCGGTGACACCGAGAGCGACGCGTCCGGGCTGAAGACCGACGTGGGCGTGACCTCCGAGCCCTGCCCGGAGGCGGTGGACAAGAACAAGGGCTGCATCTACCTCGGCATCATCTCCGACCTCACCGAGGGCCCCTTCCGGGCCCTCGCCGTGCCGATCACCGACGCCCAGAAGGCGTTCTGGAAGCGGGTCAACACGGCCGGGGGGATCGGCGACTACGAGGTGGACGTCACCCGGTACGTGCGCGACAACAAGTACAACCCGCAGACCCACAACCAGGTCTACCAGGAGATCAAGCCGAACGTGCTGGCGTTGGCGCAGAGCCTCGGCTCGCCCACCACCGGCGCGATCCTCGGCGACATGAAGGCCAACAACGTGATCGCCGCGCCGGCGGCGTGGACGTCCGGGTACGCCTTCGAGGACGTCATCATCGAGTCCGGCGCCAACTACTGCGTCGAGTCGATGAACGCCCTGGACTACGCCCGGGAGGCGTACAGCCCGAAGTCGCTGATGGCGGTGCACCTGGCCGGGGACTACGGCGACGACGCCGCCGCCGGGGTGAAGCTCGCCGCGCAGACCCTCGGGATGACCTTCACCGACGTCAAGACCGACTCGGGCGCCGACAAGCAGGCCGGCGCGATCCAGGCCATCCTGACGGGCAAGCCGGACCTGGTGGTGCTCACCATGGGCCCGGCCGACGCGGCCACCATCGTCGGCCAGGCCGTCGCCCGCGGCTTCGCCGGCCGGTTCATCGGCACCAGCCCCACCTGGAACCCGGCGCTGCTGCAGAGCCCGGCCGCCCCGGCGCTGCTCGCCAAGTACGAGCAGTCGGCGCCGTGGAACTCCTGGAGCACCGACACCCCGGGACACCGGGCGCTGCGGGAGGCGCTGCCCGGCGTCACCCCCAACGACGGCTACACCGCCGGCTGGGTGTGGTCGTACCCGATGAAGGCGGCGCTGGCGAAGGCCGTCGAGGACGGCGACCTCACCCGGGCGGGGCTGCTCAAGGCGGTCAAGTCCCTGACCAAGGTGGACTACGAGGGCATGCTGCCGGACAATGCCGGCAACTACGCCGCCGGGCCCAACGACGGGGCGGTCCGGGTCACCGCCATCTACAAGCCGGACCCGGCCGGGCCGACCGGGGTCAGCCGGGTGCGGGACCTCTTCACCGGGCCGACCGCGCAGGCGTACACGCTCGACCGGCCCTGCTACGAGAAGCTCTGACGGATGTGCGGAAGGGTCCCCTGACAACGCCAGGGGACCCTACCCTTTCTCTCAGCGGTGGAACCGGAGGTAGTCGAACTGCGCGGTCACCGTAGGCTGCGCTCCGCCGTGGGCGATCAGGCCGATCCGTGGCGTGGTGTCGGCCGGGAACGTCCACACCCCACCCCACGTCCAGTTCCGGCCGTCCCGGCTGGAGCCGGCCCGGAACTCGTGTTCCCCGGTCGCCGGGTCCACCCGGTGGGCGAGCCGTAGCCACGTCGTGGTGGCGGGCGCGCCGACGATGTTGCCGCCGTACACGGGCTGGCCGGCGAAGGGCAGCTCGTAGCCGTACTCGACCTGGCGGGTGTTCCAGATCGCCACCTGCGCGAGCCGGGCGAACCGATCGTCGTCCACGTACGCCACCAGGCCGGCCTGCTGGTAGTTGCGCACGGTCTCCTCGCCCAGGTCCAGGGTCACCTTCGTCTCGACCACGTAGTCACCGGCCGGCGCGTCGCGCAGCAGCACGCTCGCCGTGTTGCCGGTGCCGACCAGGTCGCCGCCCTGCACCGGCCAGCGCAGCGCCCCGCCGGACACGGTGGCGGCCGGGTCCTCGCGCACCCACGTCCAGCCCGCGCCGAGCCCGCCGTCGAACTCCTCGGACCAGGCCGGGAGGAGCTGCCCGGCACGCGGCTCGGGCGCCGTCGTCCGGACCGGTCGGTGCAGCCGGGCGATGCTGGCGTTGTCGAACTCGGCGTCGCCGCCGGCCGCCGTGAGCGCGAGGCGGCCGACGACCGGGCGGTCCAGCGGCAGCGTCACCGCGGCGAGCTGGTCGCCGAGGCGTGCCGGGCTCAGCTCCGCGACGAGCTGGTGCCCGCGGACCTCGACGGCGAGGTTGCCCGGGTCGGTGGCGCGCCACGCGGCGGGCAGCGGGGCGGTGGCGGCCCGCGTACCGTCGCGGGCCACCAGCCGGCGGGCCGTGGCGTCCACCGTGACCTCGACCCGGTCGCCCAGGACGATCCCGGCGGACGCGGCGTCGGCCACCCGCAGGTCGGTCTCCGCGCGTACGTCCCCGCCGACGGTGGTACGGCTGGTGAGGGTGCCGCGGCCGACCAGCCGGCCGTCGGCGGCCCGCCACCCGTCCGTGCCCTGCCACCCGGCGAGGCCGGCGTCGAACCGGTCGTCGAGTCGCCCGGTGGTGACCGGCGCCGGCCGTGGCCCGTCCGAGGGGCCGGTGCCCGCGTTCACGGTGGGCCAGCCGTCGACCCAGTCCAGCCGGTCGAGCAGCATCGGCCGCTCGTTGATGCCGAACGGCTCGTCCAGGTACGGGTCCGCCCGGTCGATGCCGTGGTAGACGATCCAGTCCTGCCCGGACAGGTCGGTGACGAACCCGTTGTGCCCGACGCCGATCCAGCGGTTGCCGTTCTGCGTGAGCACCGGCGTGCCGCCGGCCCGGGAGGCGACCAGCGGGAGCCCGTCCCGGTCGACGAACGGGCCGCGCGGGCTGCGCGACCGGCCGACGTGGACGGAGTAGCCGGTGGCCGGGCCGGCGCAGCAGTTGGCCGTCGACGCGAACAGGTAGTACCAGCCGTCGCGCCGCAGCACGTAGCTGCCCTCGTGACAGGTCGGTGCCGGGCGAAGCGTCGCCGTGCCACCATGGGCGGATGAGCACCGCCGTCAGTGGTGGTCCGGCCCTGGCCCGGCTCGCCACCCTGCTCGCCGACGACACCCGGGCCCGGATCTGCCTGGCGCTGCTGGACGGGCGGGCGTGGACCGCGGGCGAGTTGGCCCGGCTGGCCGGGGTCGCGCCCTCCACCACGAGCGACCACCTCACCCGGCTGGTCCGGGGCGGGCTGCTCACCGAGGAACGGCAGGGGCGGCACCGGTACGTCCGACTCGCCGGCCCGTCGGTGGCCCAGCTCGTCGAGGACCTGGCCGCGCACGCTCCGGCCCCGCCGGTGCCGGTCCGCCGCCCGAGGTGACCGCCGCCAAGGTGGCGGCGGTCAAGGTCGCGGTGCCCGAGCTGTTCGTCAACGCCCGTACGGATACCTGGTGGCTCGGTGTCCCGGACCCGCTGCCGGCCACGCTCCATCGGGCACGGGTGTACCGGGAGGCGGGCGCCGACGGCGTCTTCGTGCCCGGCGTCCTCGACGCGCGGACCGTCGGGGTGCTCGTCGCCGGGATCGAGGGGCCGCTGAACGTGCTGTACCTGCCGGGCGGACCGCCGGTCGGTGAGCTGGGTGCTCTCGGGGTGGCCCGGGTCAGTACGGGATCCCTGCTGTTCCGGGCGGCGCTCGGCGCGGCGCTGGACGCCCTCGACGCCGCCGTCTCCGGCCGGCCGGCGCGGACCGAACCGCCCTCGTACGCCGAGGTGCAGCGGTTGAGCCCGGTGTCCGCGGGGGAGCCGTTCGCGCCCGGGAGACCGTGCTGATTCCGTGCGGGGGAAAATAGGAGGATTGTTCGGGCTTTGGCCGCCACGCGTGATTACGGTGTTACAGAGGGTGACGTACACCGCGATGCCGTGACGCGAGAGAGGGACCCGACCATGCGCGTGCCCAGTCGAAGCCCGGGACAGCAACCCGGTCCTCCCGTCTCGCCCGCCGCGCCGGCCCGGCGGCGCGCACCCGCCGTGTCGCTCCGCCGTACGCCGGCGACCGAGCCCGACCTGGACGCGTACCGGGCGGCCGTCGCCGACCTGCTGGTCGAGATCGGCGCGCTCGCCGACGCCTCCTGCATCGCCGCCCGGCAGGTGCTGGTCGACCAACGGCTGCGCGAACCCGCCCTCGCCGCGGTGCTCGACGCCACCCCGCAGGGGCTGGTCGGCGCCCGCGAGACGCTGCTGCTCGAAATGGCCCGGTACCAGCCGAACGAGCGCAGCTCGGCCGGTGACCTCGCCGCCCTCGTTCGGATCTACCTGCTGTCCCGCATCGACGTGATGTGGTGGCGGGACGCCCCCACGTACCTCACGGACAAGCAGGTCAACGGCAGCCCGGACCTCGTCGACCTGGAGTGGCTGCGCCGGCGGGACCTGCTGCGCTTCCGCTACCAGGAGCAGCCGGCCACGCTGCTCGGCCGGGGCGTGCGGGCGGTGCGCCGCCGCGTCCTCCCCGGCGCCACCCCGCGGACGGCCGGCCTGCTGTTCCGCCGGACCCGCCGGGAGGTCGTGGCGTTGCTCAACGACATCGGCCGAGAGTTCGCCGCCCGTACGCCGGCCGCCACCCCGCCGCTGTGGGTGACCAGCCTCGTCCGCAGCGCGGAGCACCAGCACCGGCTGCGCCGGCTGGGGTACGCGGCGATGGTGCCGAGCGGGCACTGCCTCGGCTGGGCGGTGGACGTGGAGCTGGAGTGGTTCGAGCGGTTCGGGGTCCGGGACACCCTGGCCGAGCTGCTGCTCGCCCGGCAGCGGGCCGGCGAGGTCAATGTCGTCGACGAGGGCCAGGCCTGGCACCTGTGCCTCGCGCCGGCGGCACGTCAGCGCCTGCGCCGGGCGTACGAAGCCGAGATGGGGGTCTGAGCCGATGTGCGGCATCACGCTGAGCATCGGCCCCGAGGCCGACCCGGCCATCTTCCGGGGGATGCTGGCCACGCTCGAGCCGCGCGGCGAGGTGACCGAGACCCGGTACGAGAACGGCCTGCTCACCGGCGTCCGCCGGCTGCGGGTGGTGGACCGCGACCGGGCCGTGCAGCCCTGGGTGTCCGACGACGAGGCGTGGGTGCTCTGCTACAACGGCGAGGTCTTCAACCACGACGAGCTGCGGGCGGAGCTGACCGCGCTCGGGCACCGCTTCCGCAGCCTGAGCGACACCGAGGTGGTGCTCGCCGCGTACCTGTGGTGGGGCGAGGGGATGGTCAGCCGGCTGCGCGGCGAGTACGCCTTCGCGATCGTGGAGCGGGCCAGCGGCCGTGTGTACCTGGTGCGCGATCCGCTCGGCGTCAAGCCGCTGTACTGGACGCGTACCCCCGGGTGCCTGCACGTGGCGAGTGAGGTCAAGGCCCTGGTCGGGTTCGGGACCCCGATCGGCGAGGTGCCGCCCGGCCACCACGGCTGGGCGGACCCGGACCTGCCGGTCCGGCTTCGCCCGTACGTCGACCTGCTCGCCCTCGGCGACGGACTGCCGCCGGTGGACGACCCGGACGAGGCCGCCCTGCTCGTCCGCGCCGCCCTCACCGACAGCATCCGCCGCCGGGTGGACACCGACCTCACCGTCGGGGTGGTGCTGTCCGGGGGCCTGGACAGCTCGCTGGCCCTGCTCCACGTGCGCGAGATGCACCCGGACTGTGTCGCCGTCACCGTCGGCGTCCCGGAGAGTCCCGACGTCGCGTACGCCCGGCGGCTGGCGAGGGACCTCGGCGTGCCGCACGTGGTGGTGGAGCTGCGCCCCCGCGACATCCGGCTCGCGGAGATCCGGGAGGCGATCCGCGTCTCGGAGCTCACCGAGTACGGCGACATCATCAACGCGGTGGTGTCGGTGCCGCTCTTCCGGCGGATGCACGAACTCGGCGTGAAGGTGGTGCTCACCGGCGACGGCTCGGACGAGCTGTTCGGCGGCTACCCCATGTACCACCAGGTCGGCCCCGAGGCGGCCCGCCGGCTCTTCCTCCACAAGATCCGCAACCTCTTCCGTACGGAGTTGCAGCGGGTCGACCGGACCAGCATGGCGTACGGGGTGGAGGCCCGCGTCCCGTTCCTCGACCTGAGCGTGGTCGAGCTGGCCATGCGCCTGCCGGTCGGGCTGAAGATGCGCGACGGGCAGGAGAAGTGGATCGTCCGCCGGGCGTTCGCCGACCTGCTGCCGGACTACATCCGACGCCGGCCGAAGAACCCGATGTCGTACTCCTCCGGCCTGCACGAGCGTGCCCGCCTGTACAAGCCGCTCTTCGCCCGGCTGCACCGGTCCTTCCGCTACGACCTGCTGGAGCCGGTGCGCCGCGACTTCGACAGCGTGCTCACCCGCTGCGGCAACGACCTGGACCGGGCGCTCGCCGCCGGCCGGGCCCGGCCCGACTACACGATCCTGGAGCACGCCCGGGACCTGGTGGGCGCGGCGAAGTGGAACGCGGTGCCGGTGGTGCGCCGGCTGGTCGGGCCGCGCCGCACCCGGGGGGACGGCGCGCCGCTGCCGGGGTGACGGCGTGCCATTGCCAGGGGGACGGCGCGCCGCTGCCGGGGTGACGGCGCGCGCCGCCTCAGGGTCACGCGGATCCGTGGGGTTGACTCTGACACCGTGTCAGGGCCGACCGTGGAGGGACCGTGTTCGCCATCGGAGACTTCGCCAGGCTCGGCCGGGTGTCGGTGCGGATGCTGCGTCACTACGACAGCATCGGCCTGCTCCGGCCGGCCGCACGGAGGGTCGCATGACCAGCCAGGACGTCGTACTCAAGGAGATCCCATCGGTCCGCGTCGCGGAGCTGACGGCGGTCGCGCGCAGCTACGAGGCCCCGGACATCGGCCCGGTGATCCAGCCGCTCTACCCGGCGCTGTTCCGGCGGCTCGAGGCGGCGGGCGTGCCGCCGGCCGGGCCGGGCCTGGCCTGGTACGAGCCGGCCGGTGACGGGGAGCAGGTCGTCGTGCACGCCGGTGTCGGCGTCGGGGTCGACCCGGACCGGGCCCGCGACTTCGCGATCGTCGACCTGCCGGCGGCGGCCACCATCATCCACCACGGGCCGATGGACGAGGTGGAGGGCACCATGCAGGTCCTGGCCCGCTGGATCGAGGAGAACGGCTGGCGGGCGGACGGCTACGCCCGCGAGCTGTACGTGGAGTACTGCGCCGACGACCCGTCCGGCGGCGTCACCGAGCTGCAACTGCCGGTCCGCCGGGACTGACCGGGGCGCGGCCCGCCGCGCCAACGGGGGGACGCGCCGGTCCCGGCCGTTCGTGCCGGGACCGGCGCGGGCGGCTCAGGCGTTGTCGGCGTCCCCAGCGGCGCGGATCCGGGCGACAAGCTGCTCCAGCGCGGCCACCTCCGCGCGCAACGCGGCGCGGCCGGCCCGGGTCAGCCGCAGCCAGGTGCACGGCCGACGTCCCTCGTAGCCCTTGACCACCTGGAGCAGGCCCGCCCGCTCCAGGATCTGCAGGTGCCGGTTGAGGTTGCCGTCGGTCAGGCCGAGCTCGTCGCGCAGGGTGGCGAACCGGCACTCGTGCGCCTCGCTGAGCACGGTGAGGATGCCGAGCCGCACCCGCTGGTGGACCACGTCGTCGAGGGCGGTCGCCGGGTGCGGGTGCTGCCCGTCAGTCACGGGCACCACGCCGGGTGGCGGCGAGGCTGACGGCGGCGGTGACCAGCAGCGGCAGGGCCATCAGCACAACCAGGCCGTCGCGCTGGCCCAGCTCGGCGCGGACGTGGGCCTGCTGGCCGTGGCCGGCGACGACGAGGTCGGCGAGCGGTTGCTCGCCCAGGCCCGGGCCGACGGGATCGACGTCGGCACGGTACGGCGGCGGCCGGGCGTCCGGACCGGACTGATCGTGGACGTCGTCGACGGGCGCGGGCACTGGCGCTACCTGGAGGACCTGCCGGACGACGTACTCGTCACCCCCGACGACGTGGCGTGGGCCGCCCCCTCGCTGCGTGCCGCGCGGGCCGTCCTGGTGCAGCTCCAGCAGCCACCGGTGGCGGCCCTGGCCGCGGCGCGTACCGCCCGCGACGGCGGGGCGATGGTCGTCCTCGACGGGGCCCCGTCCGACCCGGCCGCCACGGAGGACCTGCTGGCGCTCGCCGACGTGCTGCGCGCGGACGCACAGGAGGCCGAACAGATCACGGGCGACCGGCCGGAGGACGCGGACGCCGGGCTCGCCGCCGGCCGGGCGCTCGTGAGCCGCGGTCCCTCCCTGGCGGCGATCGAGGTGTCCGGCGTCGGCAACGCCTTCGTCTGGCCCGACGGCGAGCTGTTCGTGCCGCTGAGCGAGACACCGACCGTCGACAGCACCGGTGCCGGGGACGCCTTCGTCGCCGCGCTCACCCAGGCTCTACTGGCCGGCGAGGCGCGGGACCGGGCCGCCCGGCTGGCGGTGGCGGCGGCCGGCGCCACGGTGGGACACCCCGGCGGCCGGCCGGCACTGGACCCGGACGCTATCCGGGAGCAGCTCGACCGCATCCCCACCTGGACCCGGGGCGGCAGCCGTCGGTGCGGCGGGTCGCTCGTGACGGCGACGGCCGGACGCGACCGGGCCCGGCCCCGCGAGGGGAGCCGGGCCCGGTGGTACGGCTGGCTAGCCGCCCAGGTAGCTGGGCTGGGTCTGCACGTTCAGCTCGCGGTAGCGGACCAGGTTCGCCGTCCAGGTACGCCAGTCGGTGAGCTTGAGGACGTCCAGGCCCTTCACCATGTCGTTCGAGTAGATGTAGCCGTTGTACCAGTACGCGGACCAGGTGCCGCCGCCGGTGAGGCGCTCCGCGTTCAGCGGGCCCCGCTCCCAGTACGCGATCTCGCGGGGGTTGGCCGAGTCGGTGAAGTCCCAGACCGAGATCCCGCCCTGGTACCACGCCTGGACCATGATGTCCCGCCCGAACACCGGCACCAGCGAGCCGTTGTGCGCCACGCAGTTCTCGGTGTCGGCGTTGGGCCGCGGGATCTTGAAGTAGCTGCGGAAGACCATCGTGCGGTTGTCGCCGCGCCCGACGATGTCGTAGACCGCGTCGGCGCCGCGGTTCGGGCCGACGGTCTCGTTGCAGGTGGCGGCGCCGCCGCCACCCAGCTCGTCGGTGAAGACCACCTTGGTGCCGGCGTTGTTGAACGTGGCCGAGTGCCAGAACGCGAAGTTCACCGTGTCCCGGACGCGGTTGATTACCCGGGGTGCCTCCCGGTTCGAGATGTCCATCAGGATGCCGTCGCCCATGCACGCGCCGGCGGCCAGGTTCTTCGACGGGTAGACGGTGATGTCGTGGCAGCCGCTGGTCGCCGACTTCTGCCCCGGCACTCCCTCGAAACCGCCGTCGGGGAACAGGTTCGGCACGGCCACCACGGCGGCGTCGGTCGGCGACGTCACCGGCACCTTGATGATCGAGATGGAGTCGTGCGGCCGTGGGCAGCCGACGTACGTGTCCGACGGACCGTACGACGACACGTACACGTACACCGTGCGGCGGTCCTTGCCGGGCACGAGGGTGTGCGTGTGGGAGCCGCACGCGGTCTGCACGCTCTTGATGTAGCGCGGGTTGGCCTTGTCGCTGATGTCGAAGATCTTGATGCCCTCCCACCGCGTCTCGGTCGACGGCACTCCCGTGCTGGCGCAGGAGTCGTCGCTGCGGGGCGAGTCGGTGGAGAGGAAGAGCAGGTCACCGTGGACGGAGATGTCGTTCTGCGACCCGGGGCAGAGCACGCGCGACACGACGGTCGGCGCGGTCGGCGTCGAGATGTCGTAGACGACGAAGCCGTTGTAGTTGCCGGCGAACGCGTACCGGCTCTGGAAGGCGAGGTCGCTGTTGGTGGCGTCGAGCGGCGCCACCTTCGGCAGGTTGGCGACCTGCTTCAGGTTGGGACTGCTCCGGATCTCGTCGACACCCGGGATCGTGTCCGCGGTCTCGACGGTGCCGGACGGAGCGGTCGCCACCCCGGCGCTGCCCGGTGGGGCGGCGATCGTGCTGGCGAGGAGGAGACCGGCCGTGGCGAGGCTCAGGATGGTGAGCCGTCGGGACCGCGGCGAGGGGAATCTGATCATCGGCGGCGCCCTTCGCAAGGGGATGATGATAGGGCCACACCTTACCGTCGACTGACCGTCATCGATAGAGCTCGAACGCGACCGGGCCCGGCCCCACGAGGAGGGCCGGGCCCGGGGTGCTCCGGTCAGCTCCGCCGGAACATCAGTAGCTCGGCTGGGTCTGCACGTTGAGCTCGGTGTAGTGGTGCGTCTTCGCGCCCGGGATCGACTCCTGGTCGATCTCGATGACGTCGAAGCCCTTCTGGATGTCGCTCGAGTAGATGTGGCCGTTGTAGTAGTACGCCGACCAGGAACCGCCGAGGATCCGCTGGGTGGCGGAGAGCGGGCCCCGCTCCCAGTAGCCGATCTCCGTCGGGTTGGCCGAGTCGGTGAAGTCCCAGACCGAGATGCCGCCCTGGTACCACGCCTGGACCATGATGTCGCGGCCGGGTACCGGGATCAGCGAGCCGTTGTGAGCGACGCAGTTCTCGGTGCTGGCGTTCTCTCGCGGGATCTTGAAGTAGCTGCGGAAGACCAGCTTGCCGTCCACGAT
The DNA here is from genome assembly GCF_012034245.1 of Micromonospora thermarum. Classification (GTDB taxonomy): domain Bacteria; phylum Actinomycetota; class Actinomycetes; order Mycobacteriales; family Micromonosporaceae; genus Micromonospora; species Micromonospora thermarum. Next base: position 29,951 of record NZ_JAATEO010000035.1, read on the forward strand.
GTCGTAGACGGCGTCCGCACCCCGCTTCGGCCCGATGGTCGGGTTGCAGGTCGCGCCACTGCCGCCGCCGAGCTCGTCGGTGAAGACGACCTTGGTGCCGGTGTTGTTGAACGTCGCCGAGTGCCAGAAGGCGAAGTTCACCGTGTCCCGGACCGAGTGGACGACCTTTGGCGCCTCCCGGTCGGAGATGTCCATCAGGATGCCGTCACCCATGCAGGCGCCGGCGGCCAGGTCCTTCTCCGGGAACACCGTGATGTCGTGGCAGCCGCTGGTGTTCGTGTACCCGCCCTCGGGGAACAGGTTCGGCATCGCCACCACGGCCGCGTCGGTCGGCGACTTCACCGGCACCTTGACGATGGAGATCGAGTCGTGCGGCCTGGCGCAGCCGACGTACGTGTCGCTCGGCCCGTACGAGGAGACGTAGAGATAGACCGACTCCTTGTCCTCCGCCGGCACCAGCGTGTGCGTGTGCGAGCCGCAGGCCGTCTGGACGGACTTGACGTACTCCGGCTTCACCGGGTTGCTGATGTCGAAGACCTTGATGCCCTCCCACTTGGTCTGGCTGGAGGGCACGCCCGTGCTGGCGCAGGAGTCGTCGCTACGGGGCGAGTCGGTGGACAGGAACAACAGGCTCCCGTGGACGGAGATGTCGTTCTGCGAGCCCGGGCAGCGCACCGTCGACATGATCTTCGGTGCGGCCGGGTTCGCGATGTTGTAGATGGTGAAACCCTCGTAGTTGCCCACGTAGGCGAACGGTCCGCTGAACGCGATGTCGGTGCCGAACGCCGCCTGGGTGTCGAACGGCGCCTGCTTCGGCAGGTTCGCGATCAGCCGCATGTTGTCGCTGCTGGAGATCTCGTCGACGGCGAGCTGGGCGGTGACGGCCTCCACAGTGGCCGCCTGCTCGGCCGCGACGTCGTCGGGTGCCGCCTGGGCGCCGGGGGCGCCCGCGACGGTGGCCACGAGGAGACCGGCGGCGGCCACGCCGGCGAGGCGGCGTCGGGCCGGTCTGGGTACGGAGACACGGATCATCGGCGAGTCCCTCCGGAAGGGGATGATGATTCACATCACACTACTGTTTGCTAGAGCAACTTCTATGTGAACCAGATCACATTTTGCGTCCGTCGCCAATGGATACGATCGCCATGGCCTCGACCTTCAGGGGGTATCGATGACCGTGCGAGGCAGATGGGTGCTCGCAGCCGTCACAACGGTGGCTCTCCTCCTGGTCGTGGCCGTCGCATTGCTCCGGTCGGGGTCCGGCGCGGACCGCACGCCACCTGCGCCGAAAGCCGCGACCGCATCGAGCGACAGCGATGGGCCGTCGGTCGTCGTGCCCGGTCGGCCGGGGGAGTCCGCCCAGGTGCGACCCGCCGACGAGGTGCGGGCGACCGCGTCGCCGGCGCACAACACGATGGACGCCTGGTTCGTCCGGATGATGATCCCGCACCACGCCCAGGCTCTGGAGATGGCCGCGCTGGCCCCGGAGCGGGCCGCCGATCCGCAGGTGAAGGCCCTGGCGGACCGGATCCGGGCCGGGCAGGGACCGGAGATCGACTACCTGCGCAGTTGGTTGCAGGCCCGCGGGCTTCCGGCCGAGGTCGCCGGTCACGACCACGGCACCATGCGGGGCATGCAGTCGCCCGAGGCGATGCGACGGCTCGCCGACGCCCGGGGCGCCGACTTCGACCGGCTCTTCGTGCGGATGATGAGCGACCACCACGCCGGGGCGGTCGAGATGTCGACCAACCTGCTGAAGGTCGGAGCCGAGCCCATGCTCCAGGAGTTCGCGAACTCGGTCGCCGTCGAGCAGAACGTCGAGATCAACCGGATGCGGGAGCTGCTCGCCTCCTGACCCCCGGCCGCCTGATGGGCCGGCCGGGCCGCGGGACGTCACCGCGTCGGCACGCGAACGGGCCCGGCCCCGTGCGGGGGCCGGGCCCGTTGTCGCCTCCGGTCAGTCCGGTACGCGTACTGGGTCTGCGCGTTGAGCTGGTTGACGCGCCGCGACTTCGCGCCGGGGATCGACTCCTCGTCGATCTCCAGGACGTCGAAGCCCTTCTGGTCGCAGGAGTAGACGTGGCCGTTGTACCAGTACGCCGACCAGGTCCCGCCGAAGGTCAGCTGGACGTCGGAGGCCGGACCCCGCTCCCAGTAGCCGACCCTCCGGGCCGGGTGGCTCCGGCTGGCCACCGGCGCACTGGTCCTCGCCGCCGGGATCGCCGCACTGGTCGCCGCGGCCCCCGCGGTCCAGGTGCCGCTGGTCGCCGCGGGCGGAGTGCTCAGCTTCTTCGGCATCGTCCTGTTCGGACCGGTGCTGGTTCCCGCCCTGGTCCGGGTGTTCGGTCTGCCGGCACGCCGGCTGTTCGGGGCGACCGCCGGTCTCGCGGTGGCGAACGCCGTCGGCAACCCGCGCCGGATCGCGGCGACCGCGACCGCGCTGGTGATCGGCATCGGACTGGTCTCCGCCTTCGTGGTCGGCGCGCACAGCACCAAGGCCGGGATCGAGCGCAGCGTGGACGCCGAGATCGGCGTGGACTGGCTGGTCACCGGCATCGGTGCCCCGTTGCCCGCCGCGGTCGTGGGCGAGCTGCGCGCACGGCCGGAGCTCGCGGTCGTCCACGAGCAGCGCAGTGCCCTGTGGTCGGACGTGGAGGTGCGGGCCGCGCATCCCGCGCTGGTCGGCCGGACGCTGACCGGCGTGCTCGCCGGCGACCCGGACCGGCTCGGGCCGGGCATGGCGCTCGTCGGCCGGGAACTCGCCGAGGCGCGGGGGTGGACGGCCGGTACCGCCATCACCGTGCGGGACCGGCCGCTGCGGGTGGCCGCCGTGGTCACCGACGACGGGCCGGCCTTCGCGGGCAGCCCGGTGCCGGCCGGTCACGTGGTCCAGGTCGTGGACGCCGACTTCACCGCCCTCTTCCCCGACGTGCGGGGCGTCCTCGCCGAGATCGACCCGGCCGACGGGATCACGCCGGACCGGGCGCGGGCGGCGATCGAGGCGGTCGTCGTGCGGTACCCGACGGTCAACCTGATGGACCAGGGCGCGTACAAGAAGATGCTCACCGGCACGGTCGACATGCTGCTCGCGATCGTCACCGGGCTGCTCGGCCTCGCCGTGGTGATCGCGCTGGTCGGCGTCGCGAACACGCTGTCGCTGTCGGTGGTCGAGCGGACCCGGGAGAACGCCGTGCTGCGCGCGGTCGGGCTGACCCGCGGACGGATGCGGGCGATGCTCGCCGTCGAGGCGGTGCTGATCTCGCTGGTCGGCGCCGTGCTCGGGGTGGGCCTGGGTGCCGCCGTGAGCGCGGCGGCGATGGCCCTGCTGAGCCGGATGAGCGACGGGTTCTCGCTGGTGCTGCCGCTGGGCCAGCTCGGGCTGATCCTCGGCGTGGCGGTGGTCGCCGCGCTGGCCGCCTCGGTGCTGCCCGCCCGCCGGGCGCTGTCCCGGCCGGTGGTGGAGGCACTCGGCGCCCAGTGACGCCGCCGCGCTGGCACGAACCTGGTCGGCGGTGCCGTCACGTGGCGGCACCGCCGGGTCAGGTGGCCGGCTTCGCCGGCTCCGTGGTGGTCGGGTTCGGGAGCGGCGGCGTCGTCGTGGGCGTCCCCGGGTCGCTCGTGGTGGGGTCGGGATCGGGCGTCGCCGGGTCGGACGTCGGGGCCGGGGTGGCCGGCTGCTCGGCGGTGGGGCTCGGGTCGCCCGTCGGCGTCGCGGTCACCGACGGCGACGGGCGGCCGGTGGACCCGGCCGGCCGGTAGGGGCGCTGCGGAGCGGAGGACGTGGTCTCCGCCGGCAGCACGGGCACCGCCGCGTCGCCGGTCCCGTCGTCGGCCGGCGTCGTGGCCTCCGGCACCTTGACCGCCGGAGCCTCGGCGGCCCCGCTGATGCCGAGCGCCGCGGCCAGACCGGCGGCTGCCACCAGCACGGCGGCGGCCGCGCCGACCAGGGGGCCGCGCCGGCGTGCCGGCGTCGCGGCGGCGGGTGCGTCGGTGCGGGTGGTCGGCCCGGCGTCGCGCAGTGCCGCCGCGCCGACCGTGCCCGCCGCGGGCACCAGCGCGGTCGCCGCCGACGGGTCCGACACGGCGGCGCGGGCCGCCGCCGCCATGGCCGCGCCGCTGCTGAACCGGTCCGCCGGGTCCTTGGCCAGGGCCCGGGCGACCAGCGCGCGGACGGCCTCGGGGATGTCGTGGGGCAGCTCCGGGGGCTCGTCGTCGAGGTGCCGGACGGCGACCTGGAGCGGGTTGTCACCGGTGAACGGCGGGCTGCCGCTGAGGCAGCAGTACGCCACCGCACCCAGCGCGTAGATGTCGGTGGCCCCGGAGACCGGACGACCGGCGGCCTGCTCGGGCGCCATGTAGAGCGCGGTGCCCGGGACCGCGTTGGTGCTGGTGATGCTGGTTACGTTGGTCGAGCGGGCCACCCCGAAGTCGACCAGTACGACGCTGCCGTCCTCCTGCACCAGCAGGTTGCTGGGCTTGACGTCGCGGTGCACGATGCCGTTCTTGTGCGCGGCGTGCAGCGCCTGCGCGACCTGCGCCACGATCGACATGGTCTCGGCCACGTCGAGGCGGCCGGCGGCCTCGATCCGTCGCGACAGCGGCTCGCCGGTGACGAATTCCATGACCAGGTAGTCGGCGCGGCTGCCGTCGTCGAGCTGGTCCTCGCCGTAGTCGAAGACCTGGACGATGCCCGGGTGCCGCAGCGCGGCCATGATCCGCGCCTCCGCCCGGAACCGGGCGATGAAGTCGGGATCGGAGACGAGCGCGGGCAGCAGCACCTTGACCGCCACCTGCCGGCCCAGGACCAGGTCGGTGGCACGCCAGACGTCACCCATGCCGCCCGTGGCGACACGCTCGTCCAGGCGGTACCGACCGCTGAGCACGACCTCCGATGACAACACAGCAATACCGTACCCAGACTGGGCACGGTCGGCTCGCCGTGGCCGGCGGGCGCCGCCGGCCACGGCGACGATCACGCAGCGCCGGGTGAACGGCCGGCTCCGATACGCTGTCACCGGCCGGCTACCGTGGGTCACGGCAATCGGGCCGTCATTGCTTTACGCTGGGCAAACGTCACCTTCGCCCGGTCCTGTTGCAGGGGGAGCGTCTGCGGGGGCCATGGCGTTACGGCGACGCGCCAGCTGATCGTCTTGATTATTCTCACTCTTTTCCTGACCTCGGGCGACTTGTCCGATCGGCCCACGACTCCTAGCGTTGGCCCGACTCGGGCCCACATGACGTCGTCGGCGGCGGTACGCCGACGGCCGGGCCGTCCTGGTGGAGGCCAGGGGAAACGGTCGGGCCGTCGCGGCCCTGGTGTGATCAGGTCAGCGGGGGGCTGAGGGTGCGGGATCAGGTCCGGCTGCCGGACCGGGTTGAGGTCGCGCGCACGGGCGTGTGCCGGCTCGGTGCGGCCGAACGGAAGCGGGCGGCGTGACCGGTGAGCTGAACGAAGCCGTCGTCGCGGCGCAGGCCGGGGACGAGCAGGCCTTCCGTTTCCTCTACCGCAGCCTCCAGCCCGGTCTCCTGCGCTACCTGACCGCCCTGGTCGGGGCGGACGCCGAGGACGTCGCCTCCGAGACGTGGCTGCAGGTCTCCCGCGACCTGCCCACCTTCACCGGCGGCGAGTTCCGTGCCTGGACGGTCACCATCGCCCGGAACCGGGCGATGGACCACCTGCGCCGGCAGCGCCGGCGTCCCTCGCTCCCCGTCCCCGTGCAGGCGTTGAGCGACCTGGCCAGCGACGCGGACACGGCCGAACGGGCCGGCGAGTCCATCGGCACCGAGGCGGCCCTCGCGCTGATCGGCACGTTGCCGCCCCGGGAGGCGGAGGCCGTCCTCCTCCGGGCCGTCCTCGGCCTGGACGCCGAGACGGCCGGGCGGGTGCTCGGCCGGCGCCCCGGCGCCGTCCGGACGGCGGCCCACCGGGGACTGCGCCGGCTCGCCGCGCTGATGGAACGCCGTGGCGAGGGAGGGCCGGCAACCGCCGCCGACGACGCGACCCCACCCCGCCCCCGAGACGTGCGGCGTCGGCAGACGCCGCACGCTGAACCGGCGGACGGTTGACGTGAGGGGATTCAGGATGTTCTTCCGCCGCTCCGCGCGGGCCGACCGGGCCGCGCTCGACCGGCTCCTCGACGCCGCCGCGACCGACCATGTCCCGGGTGCCGGCACGGAACCGTTGGCCCGGCTCCTGTCCGCCGCGGCCGCCCCGGGACGGCCCGACGAACTCGCCGGCGAGGAGGCCGCTCTCGCCGCCTTCCGCGCCGCCCGTGCCACCCCGGCCCGTGCGCCGGAGCCGACGCGGCGGCGCCGGCCGGTCACCGCCGGGGTGGCTGCCTGGGCCGCCGGGGTGGCCGTCACCGCGACCGCCGGTGTCGCGTTCGCGGCCGTCGCCATCGACCGTCCCGACGCCCCGCCACCCCGCCCGAGGCCGACCACCGGCGCGAGCGATCCGGGCGAGACCGGCGGCCCCGGTGGCACCCCGGGCGGCGGTGCCAGCACCGGCGCGTCGAGCGGGACGCCGTCCGGGCCTCCGGCGCCCACCACCGGGCCTCCGGCGCCCACCGCGGGGGCTTCCGCGACCCGCCCCGGCTCACCGTCACCCAGGGAGCGGGCCGCAGAGTTGGACGGGCAGTGCCGCGCGTACCTGGCGATGCCGCCCGCCCAGCGGGAGAGGGCGCTCGACACGCCCGGCTTCGCGGATCTCGTCACGGCCGCGGGCGGCCGCGCGCAGGTGACCGACTACTGCCGGGATCGGGTCGGCGAGCCGGAGCCCCCGACGACGAGGGAGCCGAAGTCAGGGCCGACACCGGCGGCGTCGGCCACCCCCTGAATCCGGTTCGCGTTTCCGCCGGACAGGGGACGTTCGTCTGCTAGACAGAAGGAGGTCGGCCCGCCGGGGCCCGCCGATGTCGGTGGGTCGCGTTACGGTGGCACGGACCGGACGTCGGGCGGCGAAGGGGGCCGAACCTGTGGTGACGTCTCCAGAGGTGGATCGGGCAATCGTCCTGTCCTCGTCCGCCGCGGCCGCGGTGCACCTCGCCCGGATCTGCTTCAAGACCGGCCCACCCCGCCACGTCGGAGTCGAGCTGGAATGGACGGTGCACGACGCCGTCGACCCCGCCCGCCCGGTCGACGCCGACCGACTGCGGGCCGCGCTGGGGCCGCACTGCCCCCGCACGTTGCACAGCACGAGCCCCGCCCAGCAGCTCCGGCACGGCAGCGCCGTGACCGTCGAGCCGGGCGGGCAGGTGGAGATCTCCACCGCCCCACGCACCTCGATCGCCGCGCTCGTCGATGCGACGGACGCCGACATCGCCGAGCTGTCGACGCGTCTCGCGTCGGCCGGGCTGGTTCTCGGCCGCGACGGCATCGACCCCCACCGGCCGCCCCGCGCGGTGATCGAGACCCCGCGTTACCGCGCGATGCGCCGCGTGTTCGACCGGCGCGGTCCGGCCGGGCGCACGATGATGTACAGCACCGCCGGGCTCCAGGTCTGCCTGGACGCCGGCGAGGCCGAGCAGCTCCCGGCCCGGTGGGCCACCGCGCACGCGATCGGTCCGCCCCTGCTCGCCGCCTTCGCCACGGCCGGCCGCCACGCCGGGCGCGCCACCGGCTGGGCGTCGGCCCGGATGGCCGCCTGGCTCGCCATCGATCCGCCACGCACCCGCCCGGTGTGGACGCCGGAGCAGGGCGACGCGGACCCGGTGGCGAGCTGGACGGAGTACGTGCTCGCCGCGCCGCTGCTCTGCCTGCGCGCCGCCGGTCCGGACTGGACGCCGCCGGCCGGCGTCACCTTCGCCGACTGGCTCGCCGGCGCGCTGCCCCGACCGCCGACCACCGACGACCTCGACTACCACGTGAGCACGCTGTTCCCGCCGGTGCGCCCTCGCGGCTACCTGGAGCTCCGCTACCTGGACGCGCAGCCGGGCCGGGCGTGGACGGTGCCGGTGGCGGTGGTCGCCGCCCTGCTGGCCGACCCGGCCACCACCCGCGCGGCGGGGGCCCTCGCCCGCCCGCAGGCCCACCGGTGGTCGGCCGCGGCCCGCCACGGCCTGCACGACCGGGGCCTCGCGGGCGCCGCCGCCGACCTGTTCGACCTGGCGCTCGTCGCGCTGCCCCGGCTGGGGCTGCCGGCGGCGCTGCACGACGAGATCGACCGAGGCGTACGGCGGCGGCGCACGGCCGCCGGGAGGAGGCTGCGGTGACGGAGACGACGACGGACCGGCGGGACGGGGAGGCGTTACGGGGGCGGATCGCGGCGGAGCTGGCCCGTACCCGCGCCCGCACCGCCGCACTGACCGACGCGGTCGACGACGAGGATCTGATGCGGCAGCACTCGCCCCTGATGTCCCCGCTCGTGTGGGACCTTGCCCACGTGGGCAACCAGGAGGAACTCTGGCTGGTCCGCGACGTCGGGGGCCGCGCACCGGTCCGCCACGACATCGACGACCTCTACGACGCGTTCAAGCAGCCCCGTCGGGACCGGCCGGCCCTGCCGCTGCTGCCGCCGACCGAGGCCCGCGCCTACGTGGCGACCGTCCGGGACAAGGTCTTCGACCTGCTGGACCGCGTGGCCTTCACGGACCGGCCGCTGGTCGTCGACGGATTCGCCTTCGGCATGATCGTCCAGCACGAGCAGCAGCACGACGAGACCATGCTCGCCACCCACCAGCTGCGCGCCGGCGCGGCCGTCCTGGACGCTCCGCCTCCGCCCGAGCCGCGCGCCCGGGGCGGCGGGGAGGTGCTGGTCCCGGCCGGCGAGTTCACCATGGGCACCGACACCGACCCGTGGGCACTGGACAACGAACGCCCCGCACACCGGGTGCGCCTTCCGGCGTACGTGATCGACGCGGCGCCGGTCACCAACGGCGCGTACGCGGCGTTCATCGCCGACGGCGGCTACGACGAGTCCCGCTGGTGGAGCCCTGCCGGATGGGCGCACCGGCAGGAGGCGGGGCTGACCGCCCCGATGCACTGGCGCCGCGACGGCGACGGCTGGGCGTACCGCCGCTTCGGCCGGTGGGCGCCGGTCCGCGCCGACGAACCGGTGGTGCACGTCTGCTTCCACGAGGCGGAGGCGTACGCCGCCTGGGCCGGTAAGCGGCTGCCCACCGAGGCGGAGTGGGAGAAGGCGGCCCGCTGGGACCCGGCGACCGGCCGCTCCCGCCGCTACCCCTGGGGCGACGAGGATCCCACGGCGGCCCACGCCAACCTCGGCCAGCGGCACCTCTGGCCGGCGCCGGTCGGTGCGTACCCGGCCGGGGCGTCGCCGCTGGGCGTCCACCAGCTCATCGGCGACGTCTGGGAGTGGACCTCGACGAGCTTCCGCGGCCACCCGGGCTTCACCGCCTTCCCGTACCGGGAGTACTCGGAGGTCTTCTTCGGCGACGACTACCGGGTGCTGCGTGGCGGGTCGTTCGGCACCGACCGGTCGGCCTGCCGGGGCACCTTCCGCAACTGGGACTACCCGATCCGGCGGCAGATCTTCAGCGGGTTCCGCTGCGCCCGGGACGCCACGCCCGAGGAGGCCCACGCGTGAGGGTGGGCGCCTGATGTGCCGCCACCTGGCGTACCTCGGGCCACCGGTCAGCCTGCGGGAGCTGCTGTTCGATCCGCCGTACTCGCTGGTGCGCCAGTCCTGGGCGCCGCGCGACATGCGCGGCGGCGGGACGATCAACGCCGACGGTTTCGGCGTGGGCTGGTATCCGGGCGACGGTGAGCCGGTGCGCTACCGGCGGGCCCAGCCGATCTGGAGCGACCCGACGATCGCGCAGCTCGCCGGCGTCACGTCCGCCGGCGCGGTGCTCGCGGCGGTGCGGTCGGCGACGGTCGGCATGGCGGTGCTGGACTCGGCCGCCGCACCGTTCGCCGAGGGGCGGTGGCTGTTCAGCCACAACGGCGCGGTGCGGGGCTGGCCGGACAGCCTGGTCCCGCTCGCCGCCGCCCTGCCCGTCCGCGACCTGATCACCCTGGACGCGGCCACCGACTCGGCGCTGCTGTGGGCGTTGGTCCGGCACCGGTTGCGGTCCGGGATCAAGCCGAACCGGGCCGTCGCCGAGACGGTCGTCTCGGTGACCCGGACGGCGCCCGGGTCGCGGCTCAACCTGCTGCTCACCGACGGGCACACCGTGGTGGCGAGCGTGGTCGGGCACGCGCTGTCGATCCGCACGACGCCGGCCTCGGTGCTGCTGGCGTCCGAGCCGCACGACGACGACCCCGGCTGGCAGGAGGTGCCGGACGGGCATCTGGTGGAGGCCACCGCCGCCGGGGTGCGGGTCCGCGCCCTGACGGAGGCGTGACCACCCGCCGACACACCTCGACAGGAAGGGCAGACATGGGCGCGGAGCCGTTGGAGATCCACCTCGAGGAGCAGGACCTGGGACGCAGTCTGCGGGAGGACGTCCGCACCGGGCTGACCGCCGAGGAGAAGTGGTTGCCCCCGAAGTGGTTCTACGACGCCCGGGGCAGCCAGCTCTTCGAGGAGATCACCCGGTTGCCGGAGTACTACCCGACCCGGGCCGAGCGCGCGGTGCTCGCCGAACGGGCCGGCGACATCGCCGCCGTCACCGGGGCCAAGACGCTGATCGAGCTGGGCTCGGGCTCGTCGGAGAAGACCCGGTTGCTGCTGGACGCGTTCACCCGACACGGCGACCTGGGCACCTTCGTGCCGCTGGACGTGTCGGTGAGCGCACTGCGGCAGTCCACCGCCGAGATCGCGGCCGACTACCCGGGCCTCCGGGTCCGCGGCATCGTCGGCGACTTCACCCGGCACCTCGACCGGCTGCCGGCCGGTGGCCGGCGGCTCGTGGTGTTCCTCGGCGGCACGATCGGCAACCTGCTGCCGGCCGAGCGCGCGGAGTTCCTGGCCCAGATGCGTGCCGCCCTGGAACCGGGGGACTGGCTGCTCGTCGGCACGGACCTCGTCAAGGATCCGGCGGTCATCGTGCCGGCGTACGACGACGCGGCCGGGGTGACCGCCGAGTTCAACCGCAACGTGCTGCGGGTGATCAACCGGGAGCTGGGCGCCGACTTCGACCCCGAGGGGTTCTGCCACGTGGCGTGCTGGGACGCGGAGCGCGAGTGGATCGAGATGCGGTTGCGGGCACTGCGCCCGATGCGCGTCCGGGTGCTCGACCTCGACGTGACGTTCGCCGCCGGGGAAGAGCTGCGCACCGAGGTCTCGGCGAAGTTCCGGCCCGAGGGAATCGCGGCGGAGCTGGCCGGGGCGGGCTTCACCGCCCACGACTTCTGGACCGACCCCGGGAGCCTGTTCGGCGTGACCCTCGCCCGGGCCGACTGAGCGGGTGAGGCTGTTCACCCCCCGCCGGTCACCGGCGGGGGTGAACCGTTAAGGTGGACGGCGCGAAGGGGAGTAGCCCCCAATGTCGTGGTCGACACACTGGTGCGTTCCGCACCCGGCCACGCGGCCCCGTTATGACAGGGCGGGCGAGACCTTCGACCCAGGCTGGTGCAGCCGGGTCGAGGGCGCCCCGTACCTCCTCCCGGCCTGATCCGAGAGGATGTCATGGAGGGTTTCCTCGTCGCGCTGGTGGTCAGCTTCGGCGTCATCTTCGTCGCCGAGTTGGGCGACAAGTCCCAGCTGATGGCCCTGACCTTCGCCACGCGCTTCAAGCCGATGCCGGTGCTGATCGGCATCACCGTCGCCACGGCCGTCGTGCACCTGGCGTCGGTGGCGATCGGCTACGGCCTGGGCGCCGCGCTGCCCACCGAGTGGATCTCCCTCCTCGCGGGTGTCGCGTTCCTCGGCTTCGGCGCGTGGACGCTGCGCGGCGACACACTCACCGAGGAGGAACGGCGTAAGGCGGAGAAGAGCAGCAAATCGGCGACCGTCGCGGTCGGGGTGGCCTTCTTCCTCGCCGAGCTGGGCGACAAGACCATGTTGGCCACCATCACCCTGGCCACCCAGTACGGCTGGTTCGGCACGTGGATCGGCTCCACCGTCGGCATGGTGGCCGCGGACGCCCTGGCGATCCTCGTGGGCCGGCTGCTCGGCCGGAAGCTGCCCGAGAAGACCGTGAGGTACGGCGCCGCGATCCTCTTCGCCATCTGCGGGCTGTGGCTGATCCTGGAGGCCGGCAGCCAGTTGACCTGACGAGTCGACTACCCGCCCGCCCGCCGGGTATCGCCGGCAGGTGGGGGACATCCTGCGGGACGGCTACGAGTTCCTGGTCGCCACGGTGGAGCTGGCGGGTGCGCTGATCATCTTCGTCGGGGCGGCCTGGGCGACGGCCCGCTTCGTGGTCGAAGGGCTGCGGCACCGCACCGCCGAGGTGTTCACCCCGATCCGGCTCTCCCTGGGGCGGTTCCTCACCCTCGGGCTGGAGTTCCTGCTCGCGGCGGACATCCTGCGGACGGCCGCGTCGCCGACCTTCACCCAGATCGGCCAGTTGGCTGCCATCGCCGCCATCCGGACAGCGCTCAACTACTTCCTCCGTCGGGAGATCCGCGAGGAGCAGCGGCAGGTCGAGGGGCGGGACGGGCCGTGATCCACGCCCTGGCCACCGTCACCACGGCGCTCGCCGCCGTGGCGGGGTTGGCCGCGCTGGTCGGTACGGGCTCCGGGCGCGCCGCCCTGCGGGTGCTGCTGGACCTGCTCATCGCCGCCGGCCTGCTCCGGCTCACGGTCAGCCAGGGCTGGGTGGATCTGGCCGGGGCCGCGGCGATCGTCGCGCTGCGCCGGCTGCTCTGGTCGGTCCTGACCACTTCCGGGCGACTATCCGCACCCCGTCCGGGGAAAGACGATCACGGACCGCCGCTGACGGTGGGCGGTGGAAGCGGACGTTCCGGGAGGTTGACCCCATGAGCAGGCATGACGAGCCGAACGAGTACGGCTTCGCCGGCGAAGGCACGGCGCCCGAGCCGCCGCCCGGCGGCCGGGCCGACGAGCAGGACCGGGCGGAGGAGGTGGCGGTGCCGGGCGACGACTTCCTGGAGCCGGTGACCGATGCGCTCGCCGACGAGCAGGAGGAGCGCCGGCGTACCGAGCGGCGGGCCTGAGGACCGGCGGCGGATGCCGGGCGGCCCTCCGCCCGGCCCGCCGCGGCGCCCTCAGGTGTGCCCGCGCGGTCCGTCGGCGCCAGCCCCCGCCTCGGGCCCGGGGTGGCGCGCGCCGGTCAGGCGTCCGGGCGCTGGTAGACGTCGGGGATGCCGTCGCGGTCCGTGTCCACCCGTTCCGCCTCGGCGATCCGCCGGTAGGCGGCGTTGCGACGGAGCAGGACCGTCGTGGCGAGCAGCGCCGAGATCACCGAGCCACTCAGAACCGCCGCCTTCACGTTGTCGTCCGCCGGGCTGCCGGCGCCGAACGCCAGCTCGCCGATCAGCAGTGACACGGTGAAGCCGATGCCGGCCAGCAGGGCGACGCCGAGCAGATCCGACCAGGTGATGTCCTCGTCCAGTTGGGCGCGGGTGAACCGGGCCAGCAGGAACGCCGAGCCGAAGACGCCGATCGCCTTGCCGAGCACCAGGCCGGCGACGATACCGATGACGATCGGGTCGGTCACCACCGCACCCAGATCCGCGTCGCGCAGGGAGACCCCGGCGGCGAAGAACGCGAAGACCGGCACGGCGAATCCCGCGGACACCGGCCGCCACCGGTGCTCCAGGTGCTCGGCGAGCCCGTGCCGGTCGCCCTTCGCCGCGCGCAGCACCGGAACGGTGAAGCCGAGCAGCACGCCAGCCACCGTGGCGTGCACGCCGGAGGCGTGCACGAGCGCCCAGGCCGTGACGGCGAGCGGGATGAGGGCCCACCACCACGTCCGGCGGCGCTGCACCAGCAGCCCGAAGACCGTGATCGGCACGAGCGCGCCGAGCAGTGGCAGCAGGCTGAAGTCGTCGGTGTAGAAGACGGCGATGATCGTGATGGCGAAGAGGTCGTCGACCACGGCGAGGGTGAGCAGGAAGGCCCGCAGCCCCTGGGGCAGGTGGGAGCCGATCACGGCCAGGACCGCGAGGGCGAAGGCGATGTCGGTCGCGGTGGGGATCGCCCAGCCGCGCAGTCCCTCGCCGCCCGCGGCCAGGGTGACCCCGACATAGATCAGCGCGGGCGCCGCCATTCCGCCGAGCGCGGCGACCACCGGCAGGGCGGCACGTCGCGGGTCCCGTAGCTCACCGGCGACGAATTCCCGCTTGAGTTCCAGGCCGACCACGAAGAAGAACACGGCCAGCAGGCCGTCCGCGGCCCACGTCGCCAGCGTCAGGTCCAGGTGCAGGGCCGAGCCACCCGGCCAGGGCACCCACCTGGTGAGCGCGGTGTACGCGTCCCCCCACGGCGAATTCGCCCAGGCCAGAGCCACGACCGCGCCGAGCAGCAGCAGACCGCCGCCGACCGTCTCGGTGCGCAGCACGTCGGCCAGGAACCGCGCCTCCGGCCAGGAGGTACGCGAGAACAGGCGACGGGAGCGGGCGGGCTGCGGGGTGCGGTCGGTCACGGGCGATCCATCCGGAAGCGTCGAGGGCAGCAGGAGTCGATCGCCGACCAGGCTTCCCGGCACACCACCCGCAACCCTATCCAGCCGGACGGTCGACCGCGAACGGAGATGACGTGACCTCGCCCGCGCCGTTCCGTTTGTCCCTGAGGAAATGTGCGCCCGGCTGATAGTCGAAAATGCATAACTCCGGACATAAGACGCACGAGCCGCTTTAATGGTTTCACGCGATTAAGACGACCTTGGGGGTTTTCGTGAAGTTCTTTGGCGTTACCGGCCTGGTACGGAGGCGCGCCTGATGGACCTGTACCGCCACCTCCGCCTTGTGCGCCGGCACTGGTGGATCGTTCTCCTCACGCTCATGGTCGCGGTGGGCGTCACCGCCCTGGTCACCGTCCGGGCCCAGCCCCGGTACGTCGCCTCGGTGACCTTCTTCGTCACGACGCCCAGCGCGGGGGTGACCGACGCCTACCAGGGCGGTCTGTTCCTCCAGCAGCGCGTGAAGTCGTACGCGGAACTGCTGACCAGCGACCGCCTCGCGCAGAGCGTGGTGGCCGACAACCCGGTCGGCCTCACCGCCGAGCAGATCCAGCGGCGGGTGAGCACCTCCACCGAGACCGGTACCGTCCTGCTGCGCGCCTCGGTCACCGACACCGACCAGACCCGCGCGCTGCGGGTGACCGAGGCCCTGTCGGCGAAGTTCGTCGAGCTGGTGCAGAAGGTCGAGACCACGCCGGACGGCAAGGCCGGCCCGATCAAGATCGAGGTGGTCAGCGGGCCACGGGTCAGCCCGACACCGGTCTCCCCGCAGCCGGTCCGCAACTTCACGATCGGAGCGCTGATCGGCCTGCTGGCCGGCGTCGGCCTGGCGATCCTGCGCGGGCTCGCCGACGTCCGGCTGCGCGACGCCGCCGGCCTCCAGCGCGCCACCGGCAGTCCGCTGCTCGGGGAGATCCCGTTCGAGAGCACGGCGAAGGCGTCCCCGCTCATCGTCGGCGAGGCCGCCACCTCCGCCCGGGCCGAGGCGGTCCGGAAGCTGCGGACGAACCTGCGCTTCGTCGACGTGCACGAGCCGGCCCGGGTCATCGCCGTCACCAGCGCGTTGCAGGGCGAGGGCAAGACGACCCTCTCCTGCAACCTCGCCATCGCGCTGGCCGAGGCCGGCTGGCGGGTGCTGCTGGTCGACGCCGACCTGCGCCGCCCGAAGGTCGGCGACTACCTCGGGCTGGACAACGGCGTCGGGCTCACCGACGTGCTGGTCGGCGACGTGCAGGTCGGGGACGTCGTCCAGCGCTGGGGCGACAAGTCCCTGCTGGTGCTGCCCAGCGGTTCGGCGCCGCCCAACCCGAGCGAACTGCTCGGCTCGAAGGCGATGGCCGACCTGCTGCTCGGGCTGCGCGAGTCGGCCGACATCGTCATCATCGACACCGCGCCGCTGCTCGCCGTCACCGACGGCGTCGTGGTCGCCGTCCAGGCCGACGGCGCCCTGCTGGTGACCCAGCAGGGCCGGACGTCCCGCTCGCAGGTGGCCACCGCCGCCCGGTCGCTGCACTCGGTCTCGGTGCGGATGCTCGGCTGCGTCCTCAACATGGCCAAGGTGCCGAAGGCGGAGGCCTACCAGTACGAGGCCTACCGGGTGGTCGCCGCCGCCGAGCCGCCCGCCGTGCCGGCCGAGCGGGTCTCCGGTCCCCGGCACGCCGAGCAGCCGGGCGTGGTCAGCGACCACACGCAGGAACTCACCCGGCTGTCCCGATGAGCGCCGCGAGGGGTCGCAGCGACCGTTCGATCTCCTCGGCGCAGCGTCGGAAGTCGGCGGCCGTACCGCCGATCGGGTCCCGCAGGTCATCCGCGTCGGGGGCGGCTGGTTGCAGCCGCCCCCGGGCGCGGGCGGCGGCCTCGATCGCGGCGCGCAGCGGGTCGACGGCCGGCTCCGGCGCCGGCTCCGCCGCGGCGGCGAGCCGCCCGAACTGGCGCAGGGTGAACGTCCGGTGCAGCACGGCCGGCGCGAGGGTGGTGCACACCGAGCGCTGGCGCCGGGTCGCGGTCAGCACCAGCGTCGCGCCGACCAGGTGCTCGCGCGACAACCGGCGGGTGCGGAACCCGGCCGGGTCCGCGCCGGTCCCGGCCGCGACCTCCGCCGCGTACGGGTGCATGGACCGGTCCTCGACGGCGTCGGTGCCGGCGCTGGCCACCTCGACCCGGCGGTCGGCCAGCAGCCGTCGGGCCAGGTACTCGGCCATCGGTGACCGGCACAGGTTGGCGTGGCAGACGAACAGCACCCGGTCGATCATCAGGACCCCTCTTACGGACACGGAGACGGTGGGCGTCCGGCACGGGCGGCCGGACGCGGAGGGGTTGCCCGCATCGTACGTGGGCACCCGCCGGGCGCGTCAGCATGCCGCGCCGAGCGCCGTGGAGTCCCGATGAGGATCGGCATCCTGTCGTACCACTTTCCGCCGGAGCCGGCCTTCATCCCCGGCAGCCTCGCCGAGGAACTGGCCCGGCGCGGCCACGAGGTGCGGGTGCTGACCGGCTTCCCGGACTATCCCGGTGGCCACGTCTATCCCGGATGGCGCCAGCGCTGGCACCACGAGACCCGCAGCGAGCGACTGACCGTACGCCGGGTGCCCCGCTACGCCGGGGGAGACGGATCGGTCCGGAGCCGGATGGCCGGATACCTGTCGTTCGCCGGCAGCGCGTCCCTGGTCGGCCGTCGCTTCCTCGCCGGCGTCGACGCCCTCTACGTCCACCAGCCGCCGGCGACCGCCTTCGCCGCCGCCGCCCTGCTGCGGCTGCTCGGCCGGGTGCCGACCGTCCTGCACGTCCAGGACGTGTGGGCCGAGGAGGAGCCCGCCGCCGGTGAGCACGGCCGCTGGGCGGGCCGGATCGCCGGGGCGATGGCGCGGACCTACCGGGCGGCCGACCGGGTGGCGGTCGCGGCGCCGTCGATGCGCGAGCTCGTGGTGGCCGCGGGGGCCGACCCGGCCCGGGTCGACGTGGTCCTCAACTGGACCGACGAGCGGATCTTCCAGCCGGCCCGGCCGAGCCCGGCGGCGCGACGGCTGGTCCGCCGCGACGACCGGTGCGTGGTGATGCACGCCGGCACCATCGGCGCCCGGCAGGGCCTGGAGACGGCGGTACGGGCGGCCGTGGCCCTCGACAGCACGATGGATCTGGTCCTGGTGGGGTCGGGCGAGCAGGAGCGGCGGGTGCGGGGGCTCGCCGCCGAGTTGCGTG
This sequence comes from Micromonospora thermarum, assembly GCF_012034245.1. Classification (GTDB taxonomy): domain Bacteria; phylum Actinomycetota; class Actinomycetes; order Mycobacteriales; family Micromonosporaceae; genus Micromonospora; species Micromonospora thermarum. The sequence continues at coordinate 47,638 of NZ_JAATEO010000035.1, forward strand.
CCGACAACGTCCGGTTCGTCGAGCGTCGTTCGCCGCTGGACATGCCGGAGCTGTACGCCGCCGCCGACTACCAACTGGTCATGCTGCGGGACCTGCCGGAGCTGCGCAGCACCCTGCCCGGGAAGCTCCAGGCGGCGCTGTCCTGCGCGGCACCCGTCGTCGCCTCGGCCGGCGGGGACACCGCCGAGCTGGTGGAGCGGGCCCGTGCCGGGCTGTCCTGCCCGCCGGAGGACTGGGCGACGCTCGCTGACCGTTTCTGGCTGGCCGCCACCATCCCGCCGGGCGCCCGGGCCGACATGGGCCGCCGCGGCCGGGAGGCGTACCTGCGGCAGATGTCCATGCCGGCGGGCGTGGACCGGATCGAACGGCTGCTGTACGACGCCGCCGCCCGCTGAGCTGATCCCGCGTACCAATCGCGACGCCGCGCCCCGACGGGCGCGGCGTCGCGTTGTCGTGTGAGCTTCACTCTCATAACGGTCAAGACCGTCAATTCCCCGCCAGGTCGGTCGTTACGTGTTAAGAACGACGGAGAAATCGCCCCGAGTGTCCGATTTCCAGGGAACGGAGTGTTGTGTGAGGGAGAGCGAGGCACCGCGCCGACGGCGCGGTCGATCCCGTCGGCGTCGGCATGCCCGCCTGCGCCGCGCGCTGCTCGCCGCCCTGGTGGCCGGTTCGGTGCTGCTGGTCTCGGCCGGCTGGGTGGGCTTCCGCGGCTGGCAGGCGCGCGCCCACCTGGTGAACGCCGCGGGGCTCGCCCGTGACCTCAGCGCCCAGGTGGTCACCGGGGACACCGAGCGGGCCCAGCGCACGCTCGCCGCGCTGCAGGAGCAGGCCGCCGCCGCCCGCGCGGCCACCGGCGACCCCGGTTGGTGGCTCGGCCGGCAGGCCCCGTACGCCGGGGACAACCTGGTGGCCGTCCGGCAGATCGCCGTCGCCATCGACGACCTGGCCCGGGAGGCGTTCCCGTCGCTGCTCCGGACCGACCTGAGCACCCTGTTGCCGAGAGCGGGGCGCCTCGACGTCCAGCGGCTGCGCGCCCTCTCGACCGAACTCCAGGTGATCGACGCCACCGTGCGGCAGAGCCGGGCGAGCCTCGCCGACGTGCCCACCGCCGGCCTGGTCGCGCAGGTCCGGGCGGCCCTGGCCGACCTGCGGGGAGAGATCGACCGCCTGGCCGCCCTGACCGCCGCGGCCGGCCAGGCCACCCGGCTGTTGCCGCCGCTGCTCGGCGTCGACGGCCCGCGGCGGTACCTCCTGGTCTCCCAGAACCCCGCCGAACTGCGGGCCACCGGCGGCCTCATCGGCGCGTACGCCCTGTTGCACGCCGAGGGCGGGCGGGTGCGGCTCGGCCGCCAGGGCACGAGCGCCGAGCTCGGCCACTTCACCAAGCCGCTGAAGGTCCCCGAGGACGTCCGCGCCCTCTGGGGTGACCTGCCGGGGATCTTTCCGGCCGACGTCAACCTCAGCCCGCACTTCCCGACCGCGGCCGCCCTCTACCGGGAGATGTACCGCCGCAGGACCGGGACGGCTGTGGACGGCGTCCTCGCCGTCGACCCCGTCGTGCTGTCGTACCTGCTGAAGGCCACCGGCCCGGTCCTGGTCCCCGGCGGCGTGCCGCTGGCCGCCGACACCGTGGTGCGGACGCTGCTCAGTGAGGCCTATCAACGCCTCGGCCTCCGTGAGCAGGACGAGTACTTCGCCACCGCGGCGGCGTCGGTCTTCAACACGCTGTTCACGAAGAATGTCGACCAAATGGGGTTATTGTCCGCTTTCGGCCGTAGTATCACCGAACGCCGGATATTGTTCTGGAGTGCCCGACCGGAAGAGCAGCGGACGCTCGGCGACAGCCGGATGGCCGGGGTGCTTCCGGAGAAGGACACCGTGCCGACGGTCGGCGTGTTCCTCAACGACGGCAGCGGCGCGAAGCTGGGCTACTACCTCCGGCCGGAGGCGACCCTGACGGTCGGCGACTGCCAGGACGACGGGAGCAGGGAACTGCGGTTGCGGGTCACCCTGCGCTCGACGGCGCCGAAGAGCGGGCTCAGCGAGTCCGTGCTCGGCCTCGGCCTGGCGGGCGACCCCTACACCGTCCGGACGCTGGTGTCGGTCTACAGCCCGGCCGGCGGCGGCGTGCAGGACGCCCGACTCGACGGCACCGACCTTCCGGTCGGAACCGGTGCCGAGCGGAAACGGCAGGTGGCCACGGCGAGCGTGGAAGTGGCACCGGGAGCCTCCCGGACCGTCGAGGTGACCCTGCACACCGCGAAGACCGGCAGTGGGACGGCCGAACTGTGGCTCACCCCCACCGCCACTCCATGGACCACCCAAGTAGTTACCGCACCAAGCTGTGACCAGTAGGAGGGAACCAATCATGCGGCTATCCCGCATCATCATGGCGCTTACGGTCGGTCTGGCCGTGGCGGCCATGCCGACCGCGGCGGGGGCGGCGCAGCCGCAGCCGACGCAACCGCCGGTGTATCCACCGGGTGGGGTCGAGCTGTCCGTGGGCGACCCCCAGATCGTCCTCGGCGAGACCATCACGCTGTTCGGACGGGGCTGGAACCCCGGCGAGCGCATCGTCATCCGCGTGTCGTCGAGCCCGCTGGCCAACGCCATGTCGGCCGTACGCGGGAGCACCGGCGACCGGGTCGCGATGACACCGGTCGCGTACCGGCCCAGCCGCCACGAGCCGGACATCGGCCCGTTCAGCGCCCGGGCCGACGGCACCTTCGAGGTGACCTACACGCCCCGCCACACCGGCCACTACCTCTTCGAGGCGGTCGGTGAGTCGGGCCGCACGGCCACCGCGCGGGTGACCGTCCTCGGGAAGAAGAAGCACCGGCTGCCGGTGACGGGTGCCAGCACCAGCACCCCGATGAAGGTCGGTGGCGGTCTGGTTGGTGCCGGTGCCGTCCTGCTGCTCATGACGTTCGCGTGGCGCCAGCGGCACCGCTTCAACACGCGGAGCCTCCGCTGACGTGACCGTGCTCCGGGCAGGGCCCGGACATCTCGTGGGCGGGCGCCCGCCGGGTCGATCTCCCGGCGGGCGTCCGCCCCGTGGTGCTGTCAGCAGGCGGGGTAGAGGCGGCGGGTGCCGACGCCCGCGGCGTACGCGGCCCGGTCGCTGAACCGGCAGCCGTAGTCCGCCGCGGCAACCACCGCCGGGTCGGTGACGGTGTCGCCGGGCGGGCGCTCGCCAGTGCGTACCCAGGAAACCAGGTCGTCCCAGGCGGCGCCGGCCTCCGCCGGGGTGAACTCGCAGTGCTGCGCGGCCCGGACCGCCCGCTGGACCACCAGCCGGCTGCGGCCGTGCTTCGCGACGTCGCGGGCGTACACCTGCTCCATCGAGAACGGTACGAACAGGTCGCCGAGGTTGTGCAGGCTGAGCACCGGCGCGGTGGGCCGGCCGGCGATGCGGGGCACCTCGGTCAGGGTCGGGGACAGCCGCTGCCGCAGGTTCTCCGGGGCGACCCGCCGCACGGTGGCGTCGACGTCCACCGGGCTGTTCGGCGCGTACCGGGTGAACAGGTTGGTGGCGAGCTGCCCGGGCCGCTCGGCGGGGGAGTCACCACCGTTGGTCACGCTGATCCCGAACAGGAAGTCCTTCCAGATCGCGAACGTGATGTCGGCGCCGGGACGTGGCCCGCCCGAGCGGTTGATGGTGATGTCTCGGAGCTGGCGACCCCGCTCGTTGGTGATCCCCGGGCTGGTGGGCGTGACCCCGGTCAGGCCGAGCGCCACCTGGATCCGCGGCACCACGGTGGTCAGGTAGTCGGCCGGTACGGGGTAGGCGTCGACCCCGGCGAGGGCCTGCGCGACCAGGTTGTAGTCGAGGAAGAAGTCCAGCAGCGTCTGGTCGCCGAGCACCCCGCACAGCGGCAGCGCACCCGCGTAGAAGCCGGGGTACTGCTCCAGCGAGCGGGCGATCACGTAGCCGCCCATCGACGCGCCCGCCAGGTACGTCCGGTGCGGACGCCGCACCTCCCGGCGGACGTGGTCGGCCAGGTCCTTGGTGCTCAGCACACCGGCCCGGATGTCGAAGCCGTTGCGGTAGTACGAGGAGGACGCCCACGCGTACCCCTGCTCCAGCAGGCGCTGCCGCAACCCGAACCCGGGCGGCTCCGGGGACAGCACCGTGGTCTGCCCGCGGTAGCCGTGCGCCCACAGCACCAGGTCGCCGTTCCACTTCTCCGGGACCTCGACGATGTAGCCGGAGTGGCGGTGGACGCCCTGCCGGACCGTGGTGGGCGCGCCGTCCACCACGAGCGGGGCGAGCGGCGGATTGCTGATCGTGTAGCCCGGCAGCGGCTGCGTGCCGTCGCCGTGGCGGTCGGGGGCGGCGGTCGCGGGCCCGGCGCCGGCGAGCCCGACCGTCAGGGTCAGGGCCACGCCGGCGCCGAGAAGGCGTCGAAGGATACGGGCGGTCGAGGACAGCATCGGCGCTCCCTCTGGGACGGTGGCCGCCCGGTGGTGGAGCCGGGCGGGACGGTGGCTACCGGCCGGTAGGGACTGAACGTAGGCGCGCCGTTCCACCGATGTCAATGGACGACTGACCGGCCGGTTAGTCAGACCACCCCGTGCGCCAGCATCGCCTCCGCCACCCGGCGGAACCCGTTGATGTTCGCGCCGGCCACGTAGTCGCCGGGCAGCCCGTACTCCTCGGCGGTCGCCCAGCAGCGGGCGTGGATGTCCCGCATGGTCTCCCGCAACCGCTGCTCCGACTGCGCGAACGTCCACGAGTCGCGGCTGGCGTTCTGCTGCATCTCCAGCGCGCTGACCGCCACCCCGCCGGCGTTCGCCGCCTTGCCCGGAGCGAACCGCACGCCGGCCCGCCCGAGGATCCGTACCGCCTCCGGCGTGGTCGGCATGTTCGCCCCCTCGACCACCGCGACGCAGCCGCCGGCGACGAGCTCCGCGGCCTCCGCGCCGCCGATCTCGTTCTGCGTCGCGCACGGCAGGGCCACGTCGCAGGGCACCTCCCAGACGGTACGGCCGGAGACCGCGACCGCGTGCGGCACATGGCGTACGTAGTCGTCCAGGCGGGTGCGACGCTCCTCCTTCAACTCCCGCAGCAGCTCCAGGTCGATGCCCTTCTCGTCGAGCACGTACCCGGTGGAGTCGGAACAGGCGACCACCGTCCCGCCGAGCTGGTGCACCTTCTCGATCGCGTAGATCGCCACGTTGCCCGAGCCGGAGACCACCACCCGCTTGCCCTCCATGCCGTCCCCGGTCTGCTTCAGCATCTCCTCGGCGAAGAAGACCGCGCCGTACCCGGTCGCCTCCCGGCGCACCTGCGCACCCCCGTACGCCAGGCCCTTTCCGGTGAGCACCCCCGACTCGTAGCGGTTGGTGATCCGCTTGTACTGCCCGAACAGGTAGCCGATCTCCCGGCTGCCCACCCCGATGTCCCCGGCCGGCACGTCCGTCTGCGCGCCGATGTGCCGGTGCAGCTCCGTCATGAAGCTCTGGCAGAAGCGCATCACCTCCCGGTCCGACCGGCCCTTCGGGTCGAAGTCCGCCCCGCCCTTGCCGCCGCCGATCGGCAGCCCGGTCAGGGCGTTCTTGAAGATCTGCTCGAAACCGAGGAACTTGACGATCCCCAGGTACACCGACGGGTGGAAACGCAGCCCACCCTTGAACGGACCGAGCGCGCTGTTGAACTCGACCCGGAAGCCCCGGTTCACCCGTACCCGGCCGTGGTCGTCCTCCCACGGCACCCGGAAGATCACCTGCCGCTCCGGCTCGCAGATGCGCTCGATGATCCGCGCCTCGACGTACTCCGGGTGCCGCGCCAGGGCCGGCCCGATGCTCTCCAACACCTCCCGAACCGCCTGGTGGAACTCCGGCTCACCCGGGTTCCGGGTGACCACCCGGGCGAACACCGTCTCGACGGTCTCCGGCATCCCGACACGTCCCTTCGATCGCTCCGGCGGCCCCGTTGCCGCCCGCGTCGGCGACTTCGCCGAACCGTCCCCGGATACGTAGCGTCACCCCTGTCCGGTTCATCCTTCGCGGTCGCTCTGGTCGCGGTCGGTCGGGCCGCTTGGGTCTTTTTGTGGTTGCGGTCAGGGGTGTGGCCCGCCGTGTCCGGCTTCGGGCGGTCAGGCTTGATCCCTGCGCCGGTCACGGCGGGCCACACCCCTGACCTGGTCCCGGTCCGCCCGGCCCCGCCGGCTCAGACCGGAAGCGCGGCGGGATGTTGGCGGGAAGTGGCCGTTGGAGGGGCCGGATTCCTCCGTGACCTCGCTGTGTCGGCTGTGCTGTCGTGGTCCGCGTGTCCGGTTTCGGTGTCACGTGGTGGGCTGTGTGTCGGGTTTGGGGGTGTGATCGGGGGCATCGTGGGGGTGGAATCGTGGCGGTGCCGGGGTCGTTACATCACCTGGACGATCGAGCAGCGCCCGCCTTCGTGGCAGGGTGAGCGGCCCCCGGAATGATGGCGGCCGGCGGTCGTTGCATCTGGACCCGGCACCACGAGGCCCCCCGGCCTGGGGCGCCGGTCCTTGCGGTCACG
>NZ_JAATEO010000036.1 GCF_012034245.1 Micromonospora thermarum
CTCCGGGGCCCTGGCCCATGAACCGCTCATCGATGACGAGACCTTCACTCGCGTCCAGACGCTGATCGCCAGTGCGGGCAGGCGCCCCGACGGGGTCATGAAGCCCCGGGCCAGCAAGCGCAACTACGCGCTGTCCGGCCTCCTGCACTGCGGCATCTGCCAACGACGCATGATCGGCAGCTACAACAACGACCGCAACAACTACCGCTGCACCTACGCCGCCGAGTACGCCGATGCCAACCGCATCGCACACCCCCGCAGCGTCTATGTCCGCGAGGACCACATCCTCGAACAACTCGACCCATGGCTCGCCCGAGCCTTCTCGCCCAGCCGACTCACCGCAACTGTCCAGGCCATAGCCGACGCGCAGCACGACGACGTCGACCAACAGGCGATCAAGGCGGCACGGGAAACCCTCGCCACCTGCGCCACCCGGCTGGACCGCTACCGCGCCGCCTTGGACAGCGGCGCCGATCCCACCGTCGTCAGCCGATGGATCGCCGACGTCCAAGCCGAACAGGTCATCGCCGAGGCCAACCTGCGTTGCCTCACCGGACGTCGGACCATGGGCCCTGACGAGATCCACCGCGTCGTAGAGGCTCTGGGAACCATCGCCGCCGTACTCCGCGACGCTGACCCCGCCGATAAGGCATTGATCTACCGCGAACTGGGGTTCACCCTGACCTACCGGCCGACGACCCGAACGGTGTCCGCTCAGGCGGCCCCAAGTGGATCATGTACTAGATTGTGTCCGAGGGGGGACTTGAACCCCCACGCCCTATACGGGCACTAGCACCTCAAGCTAGCGCGTCTGCCATTCCGCCACCCGGACCTGCACGTCCAGCCTACCGCGCCGGCCGAGGTGATCTTCTCACCGGTCGGCCGCCCGGCGGGCCACACGGGGAGTTACTGTACACCGCCCCCGTGGATCATGCACATCGGCTCCCGGCCAGTGGGCGGAACCGGACGAGCGGGGCCTTCCGGGTAGCGTCGGAGCGTACTGTGCCGGCAGCATGACGACGTGTCGCATCCCTCCCCCCTGGCCGCCGTCCAGCACCGGGCCCTCGCTCTGCGCCACGCGGGTGACCTGACCGCCGCACGCCGGTTGCTGGGCGACGCCGTCGAGTCCGCCGGTCCGCCGTACGGTCCGGACCACCCCGACGTGCTGAGCACCGCTCACCTGCTGGCCCGGCTCCACCGGGAGGCCGACGACCCGGCCGCCGCGCGCCGGGTCCTGGAGGAGGCGTTCGCGGCGGGCGAGCGCCGCTGGCCGCACGCCGACCCGCTGATGCTGGCGCTCTCCTTCGAGCTGGCCACCGTCGCCGACGAGCTCGGCAACCGCCACGAGGCCCGCCGCAACTACCGCCGCGTCGCCACCGCCGGGCCCGCCGTGCTCGGCGCCGACCATCCGGCGGTACGCGCGGCGCGCGAGTACCTCGGCGACGCCGCTCCCACCCCGGCCGACACCGCACCGGGTACGCTCAGCGCCACCAGCCAGACCCCGGGCCTCCCCACGTCGACCGGGCTGACGCCTCCACCGGCCCCGCACCCGGTCGGCTCGCCGCCCTCGCCGGTTTCCGGCGGCGCGGGCTCATCCGGGCGTACCGCTGATCTGGCGGCGCTGACCGGCCCGACGGTTTCCCTGGCGGTCCTCACCACCTCCTGGCGACCGCACGACGGCGCCACGACGGTCGCCCGGTCGACGACCACCGGCACCGGCCAGTCGTCTCCGCCGGCGCCGACCGGCCCGGCGCCCACGCCGCCGGCGGCCCCCTCCCCGGCCCAGGTTCCGCCCACGGCGTTGCCGGCCCCCTCCCCGATCCAGGTTCCGCCCGCGCCACGCCAGACGATCGCCCCGACCTCCGGTCCACCGGCTTTCCCGCCGGCTGTCGCCCCGGCTCCCGGCCCATCCACCCGGCCACCCGCCGAGGCGTCCCGGTCGGCCACCGCATCCGGGCCCGTCGCGGGGCCGGCCACCGCGGCGGCACGCCCGGCGACGCCCCCGACGGACCCGTCGGCGTACGTGGCACCGCCCGTCACGAACGCCCCGGCGCAGGGATCGCCCCGATCGACGTTCCCACCGGCTCGGCCGCATCCCGGGCCCACCCCACCACCGCAGGCGCCTGACTCCGTCCAGACCGGACCGACGGCCCACGGGCCCGGGCTCGGCACGGCCACGCGACAGCCGGCCACACCACCCGCGCCCCGGCGGCCGGTCAGCGACACGGTTCCGGCCGACGCGGCGGACGGTATGGGCAGCGGGCCGGCCCCCGTGTCCGGGCCGCCGGCGTCGACCGCCCCGTCCGCCGCGCGGTCCGGCGAGGCGACGATGCCCGGAGCGCGCTGGGATACCCCGACGGTCCAGGTGCGGCAGATCGAGCCGCTGCTCGCCGAGGAGGCCACACGCGGAGGCGCCCAGCCGGGTACGCAGGCACCACCGGCGGCTCCACGGCTCGGCGTCGAAGGCGCGGCCGCTGGCAACCCGGACACCGGACCCGCCCCGAACCACCCGGCGAGCGGCCCGCCACCGGGCACGCCTCCGGCCACGGTGTGGCCGGCCAGCGGACCACCCTGGCCCGCCGCACCGGTCAGCACGCCCCCGGGGCCCCTGCCACCGGTCAGCGCACCACCCGGTCCACCAGCGGCCGGCGAACCACCCTGGTCGGCCACACCGGTCAGCGCACCCCCGGGATCCGTGCCACCGGTCAGCGCACCGCCTGGCCTACCAGCGGCCGGTGGACCCTTCGGCCCGCCGGCAAGCGCGGCGCCGGTCCCGCCGTGGGTGATGGCCGCCTCGCAGTGGGACTCCGCCGCCGCGTCAGCGTCCACCGGCCGGCACGACGCTCCGACCGGCGCCGGCGAGCCGGCGTACCCGACCAGCGGTGGACCGGCCACCGGCACCGTCGGCGGCACGAACCCCACGAGCGGCGTCCCGGGCGGCGGGCCAGGCGCGTACCCGACAAGCGGGCCGCCGGCCGCGTACCCGACGAGCGGGGGTGGGCTGTCCGCGTACCCCGCCAGGGGTCCGGAGGGGCGTGCCCGGAACCGGACCGCGGTGATCGGGCTGGGCGCCGCCGTGGGCGTGGTCATGGTCGTGGCCGTCGGGGTGGGCGTGGTGGCCCTCGGCCGCGACGAGGCGGCGCCGGCGCCCGCTCCCCCGGCGCCCACGGCGCCGAGCCCCAGCCCGAGCGTCGCGACCGGTGCGCCGCCGACGGACCTGGCGCTGCGGGACGACTCCGCCACGATCACCCTCACCTGGACCGACCCGTCCGGCGGTGCGGTGCCGTTCATGGTGGCCGCCGGTCGCGCGGGACAGGGCCTGGGCGTGCTGGCCAGGGTGGATCCGGGCGAGACAAGCTACACGGTCAACGGGCTGAACTCCCGGGTGGACTACTGCTTCACGGTGCTCGCGGTGTACTCGACGGACACGTTCGCCACGTCCGGGCAGGTCTGCACCGACCGCGCGGGGTGACGGCAGGATCGCACACGCTGTGTGTCCACAGGGGGACGGTACGGGTTCCCCTGGCCACGCCCGGCCCATATGATGGCACCCGGCTTCAGGGGAGGGGCGCCGGTTCCGGCCCCGTCACCTGCTCAAACGACACGGGGAGGCAGCCGGTTGTGGCCACCGTCGACGACGCCGTGAACGCCCCGCCCCGCCGGTTCCGGGGTGGGCTGGTGACCGTCGCCACGGTCGCGGCCCTGCTGGCCGCGCTGGGGCTGACGGTGCTCGGCGTCGGCGCCGCCGACAACGCGGTCGCCAGCTACGACGCGAGTTCCTGGCTGTGGAGCACCGCGCGCAGCGAGCTGGCCCGGGTCAACGGGGTGACCGCACGGGTGGACACCCGGATGGAGGTTCCCGGCGCGCGGCGGCACCCGATGCAGGTCACCCAGACCGACCGGCTGCTGGTCCTGCGGGACCTGACCACCGGCCAGGTCAGCTCGCTGGACCTGGCCACCCTCCAGATCACGGCCACCTCGCGCACGACCCCCGGGCTCGGCGTGAACGTCGCGCTGCACGAGGACGCGGCGTTCGTGGTGGACGCGGTGCAGGGTGTCGTCCGGCAGCTCGACCCGCGTTCGCTGGCACCGGTCGGCGAACCGGTCCGCTACCCACCGGGCATCACCGGCGGGTCGTTCGACGGCGAGGGTCGGTTGTGGATCGCCGTGCCGAGCGAGGGCACAGTCTCGGCGGTCACCGCCGCACCCCTGCCGTCGGCGCCGGTGTCCGCCGCGCCTGCCGGGGCGGGCCTCAGCCCGAAGCGGGTCGAGACGTACGAGGTGGCCGAGCCCAGTCACGAGCTGGTGGTGTCCGCCCTGGACGACGGGGTGGCGGTGCTCGACCGGACGGCCGGTGTGCTGGTCCTGGTGCGCCGGGGCGACGTGACGCGGACGCCGCTGGCGACGTCCGCGCCGGCCGCGCTGCCCGCCCGCACCAGCGGGCCGGCGGTGCCGGTCACGGTGCCGGCCGAGCGGCGGGTGCACGTCGTCACCGACGGCGTGGTGCGCAGCTTCACCGTGCCGGGCAACGGGGCCGGCCTGGGCCCGGCCGTGTCGTGGGCCGGCCGGATCTACTGCGCGGACGAGTCGACCGGCACGGTGTACGCGTTCGACGGTGCCGGCCAGCTGGTCGACACCGTGAAGGGCCGGCCGACGGGCCCGCTGGAGCTGGAGGTCCGGGAGAACCACCTCTTCATCAACGCCCCCGACTCCTCGACGGCCCGGGTGGTGGACGACCGGCACCAGGTGCGCGAGGTCGACAAGTACGCCAACGACGTGCTCGGCGGGGACCCGCCGCCGGCTCCCCCGCCGCCGCCTCCGCCGAAGAAGCCGACGGTGGGCAAGCCGGGACCGCCGCGCGTGGTCACCGCCGCGGCCGGCAACGCCCAGGCGCGGGTGAGCTGGCGGGCCGCCGCCGCCAACGGCGCCGAGATCACCAAGTACGTGGTGAGCGGCGGCGGTCAGCGCGTCGAGGTGGGCGCCAACCAGCGCGCGGTCGAGATCAAGGGCCTGACCAACGGCGAGACGTACCGGTTCTCGGTGTTCGCGGTCAACGCCAAGGGCAACGGCCCGGCCCGTACGAGCAACCCGGTCACGCCGACGGCGGCGGTGCCGGATCCGCCGACAAGCGTCACCGCCGAGGCACGGCCGGACGGCACGGTGGTGGTGCGCTGGCCGGCGGCGAACGGGCAGGGCAACCGGATCGCCCGGTACGCGGTGACGGCCACCTCGGCCGGCACGAACGCCCCGGCCGGGGAGTCGACGAAGACCGAGCTGGTGGTGCCGGCGGGCGAGCTGGAGTACGGCACGCAGTACGCGTTCACGGTCGTGGCGGTCAACGACAAGGGCGCCGGTTCGGCGGCGTCCCCGGTGAGCAACACTGTCGTGCCGTACGCGACGCCCGGCCGGCCGGTGGACCTGCGGGCGACGACGGTGCCCAACCAGCCCGGCACGGTCGCGGTGCAGTGGGCGCCGGCCGAGCCGAACGGGCGGCCGGTCACGGGGTACCTGGTCGACGTGGGCGGCCGGCGCAGCGAGGTGACCGACACCCGCACGACGGTGAACGGCCTGGGCGACGGGCAGAACGTGACGGTGACCGTCAAGGCGGTCAACGAGGCCGGGCCCGGTCCGGAGGCCACCGCCACCGCCCGGACGGTGGCCGAGCCGCGGGTGACGGTGACCGGATCGTCGGCGACCGCCACCGCGGCGACCGTGACGTTCACCGTGGACGTCGGCGGCGGTGAGGCGACCTGCACGCTCAGCACCGGCGGCGAGCCGGCGAAGGCCGGCCCGTGCTCCCGGATCACTATGTCCGGGCTGACGCCGGGCACGGCGTACACGTTCACGGTGACCGCGAGCAACGCGGCCGGCGACGGCACCGCCACGCGCGCCCAGGCGACCGCCGCCCTGTACGGGACGGCGACCTGCCGTAACGGCGACTCCGGGGCGGAGGCCACGTACTGCGACGCGGACGTCGACGGCCGCAACGGCAACGAGGTCTTCTCCGTCCCCCGGCAGGACAACAACCGGCAGGTGGGGTGGGCGCGGCCGGGGACGCGGCTCAAGGCGTTCTGCAAGAGGCAGGGCGAAGAGGTGTACGCGTACATCTACAACGACCACAAGCGCAGCACCTGGTGGGTGCAGGTCGACTACAAGGGACGCAACTACATCCCGTGGGCCTGGCTGAACCTCGACGGCGGCGACGACATCGGCGTCCTGCCCACCTGCTGACTTCGACGCCAGGCAAGGAGCACCACCCCGTGAATCCGCCCGAGCCGCTCACCCAGCCGGAGGTGCAGGGCTTCGCCGCGCTCGCCGCCCGGCTGGCCGAGAACGTCAACGCGGTCGTGCTGGGCAAGCCGCAGGTGGTGCGGCTGGCCCTGACCGCCCTGTTCGCGCAGGGGCACGTGCTGCTGGAGGACGTGCCGGGGGTCGGCAAGACCACCCTGGCCCGGGCCGTCGCGGCCACGGTGAAGGGTGAGTGGCGGCGGATCCAGTTCACGCCGGACCTGCTGCCCTCCGACGTGTCCGGGGTGACCATCTTCAACCAGGCGACCCGGGGGTTCGAGTTCCACCCGGGGCCGGTGTTCGCCAACATCGTCATCGCCGACGAGATCAACCGGGCGTCGCCGAAGACCCAGTCGGCGTTGCTGGAGGTGATGGAGGAGCGCACGGTCACCGTGGACGGCGTCCGCCATCCGGTGCCGCAGCCGTTCCTGGTGGTGGCCACGCAGAACCCGGTCGAGATGGACGGCACGTACCGGCTGCCCGAGGCCCAGTTGGACCGCTTCCTGGTGAAGCTGTCCGTCGGGTACCCGGACGAGGCGGTCGAGGTGGAGGTGCTGCGCGGGGCGACGGTCCGCTCCCCCGAGGCGCTGACGCCGGTGACCGACACCGCCACCGTCGGGGAGATGGTGCGGATGGCCCAGCGGGTGCACATCGCCGAGCCGCTGTACGCGTACGCGGTCAAGCTAGCGGCGGCGACGCGGAACCACCCGCAGGTCCGGGTGGGGGTGAGTCCCCGGGGTGTCATCGCGCTGACCCGCGCGGCGTGCGCGTACGCGCTGATCGACGGGCGGGGCTGGATCATGCCGGAGGACCTGAAGACCCTCGCCGAGCCGGTGTTCGCGCACCGCCTGCTGCTCACCCCGGACGCGCAGGTGCGCGGGGTGACCGCGGCGGAGGTGCTGCGCCAGGCGGTCGCCTCGGTGCCGGTGCCGCTCCCCTCGGGGCAGCCGGCCCCGGCGCGGAGCTGACCGGGACCTGCCGTGGGGATCACCGCCCGGGGTGTCGGGCTGCTCGTCGCCGCCGTCGTGCTGCTGGCGGTCGGTTTCCGGTTCGCGTACCCGGAACTGGCCCTGCTCGGCGCGGCGGCCGCGACCGCGGTCGGGTACGCGCTGGTCACCGCGGCGTGGCGGCCCCGGCTGGAGGTGACGCGCCACGCCGACCCGGACCGGGTGGCCCGGGGAGAGCCGGCCGCGATGACGCTGACCGTGCGGAACACCGGGCGGCTGCGCGCGGCGAGCCTGGTGGCCGAGGACCGGTGCGGCGGGGCGAGCGTGCCGGTGCCGCTGCTCCGGCTGCGTCCGGGGCGGGACACCACGGTCCGCTACGACGTGCCGACGGCCCGCCGGGGTGTCGTACCGGTGGGGCCGCTGCGGGTCACCCGACGGGATCCGCTGGGGCTGGTGGCACTGTCCCGCCCGTACGGCGGGACGGTCCCGGTGTGGGTGCACCCGCGGATCCATCCGCTGACCGCGGTGCCCACCGGCGCCGGCCGCAGCCTGGACGGGCGGGTGGACGCCGTGCCGCACGGGTCGATCACGTTCGACTCGCTGCGGGAGTACGTGGTCGGCGACGAGTTGCGCCGCGTGCACTGGCGGACCAGCGCACGGGTGGGTGAGCTGATGGTCCGCGAGAACGTCGACACCAGCCTGCCCCGCCTGGTGGTGCTGCTGGACAACCGGGCGACGGCCCACCCGGACCGTGTGGACGGGGTGGCGGAGTCGTTCGAGTCGGCGTGCGAGGCGGCGGCGTCGGTGGTCACCGCCGCTGTCCGCGCCGACCTGCCGGTGGTGCTGCTGCTGGTCGCGCCGGAAGCGGCCGGCACGGCGGGAGCAGGCGTGGCGGGGCCCGGCGCGGCTCCGCTGGACCGGCTCGCGGCGGCGCAACTCGGCAAGGAGGACACTCTCGACGCCACCCTTACCCGGCTGCGGCGGGACCGCCCCGGCGACACGCTCGTGGTCCTCACCGGCCCCGGCGGGCGGGGTTCGCTCGGGCGGATCGGGGCGCTGCGCGGCGCGTACCCGTCGGTGGTGGTCGGTGTGTTCGGGGCCGCGCAGCCGGCGCAGGCGACCGAGCTGGTGGTGATCGACGCCGTGGACGGCGCCGCCTTCGCCGCCGAGTGGGACCGGGTGCGGCGATGGTGAGCACGACCGGCCGGCCCGCGTCCGCGGAGCCCGTGGGCGAGCGGCCCGCGGTGTCAGCAAAGGGCCCGGCAGGCGTCAAGGGTCCCTTCCTCACCGACGTCCCGGTGGCGCTGGCGCTCGTCGTCATGGTGGCGCTGTCCGGGGTGGCGCTGGGGCGCGTGTACGCGGGCGGACTGATCACCGGACTGGTCGCGGGCGCGGCGGCCGGGTCGGTGCTGGTCGGTGTGGCGTGCCGGCGGCTGCCGTCGTGGCTGGTGGCGCCGATGTCGGTGCTCGGCATGACGGCGTGGACACTGTGGTCGCTGCGCCTGGCCGCGGGCCGGGCCGACGTGCCCGGGCCGCTGGTCGAGGTGGCGGCCGACGCCGCCCGCAACGGCATCCCCCGGCTGCTGACCGCGATGATCCCGGTCGAGCCCACACCGGACACGGTGGTGGTGCCGGTCGTCGCCGCCTGGCTGGCCGGCCTCGCCGCCACGGAGGTGGCGCTGCGGGCGGGCCGGGTGCTGCTCGGGTACCTGCCGCCGGTGCTGCTCTACGCCGGCGCGCTCTACGTGGTCGGGCCGAACGCCGACCCGGGGGTACGGCCGACGCTGGCGTTCGTCGCCGTGGCGGTGCTGGGGCTCGCCGTCCCGCGAGGAGCCGGGCCGGTCGCCGACGACCCGGTGGGCCTGCCGCCGGCGGTGCGCACCGCGCTGCGGGCCCGGCTCGCCGGGGCCTCCGCGGCCGGGGTGGCGGTGGTGGTCGCGCTGGCCGCGCTGCTCGGTGCGGCGCTCGCCGGGCAGGTCGGGGGGCGCCCGGTGGATCCCCGCCGGTACGTGGAACCGCCCCGGGTGGACACCCTCGACGAGAACCCGCTGATCCGCATCTCCGGCTGGGCGCTGAACCCGGACCAGAAGCTGCTGGAGGTGACGACGTGGCGGGCGTCCGGCGCGGCCGCGATCGCCGGTGCCGATCCGCCCGCTGACACCGCTCCGGCCACCGGCGTCGACGACGTGCGGATCCGGCTGGCGGTGCTCAGCGACTACGACGGGGTCACCTGGCGGGTCGGGGCGACGTACCGCAACGCCGGCCGGATCCTGCCCGGCACGGCCCCCGCCGCCGGCAGCACCGTCGAGACGGTACGGCAGGACATCACCGTCGCCGACCTGACCGGGCGGCTGCTGCCCGCCGTCGCCACCCCCCGCGAGGTCACCGGGGCGCGGGTGGCGTACGACCCGGCCACCGGCACGCTGATCCGCCCGGAGGGGCTGACGCCCGGGCTGCGGTACGCGGTGACCTCCGCCCGGGAACGGCCGGACGCCAACCTGCTGGCCACCGCGAACGTCCCGGCCGGCGACGACGTGGCCCGGGCGCTGCGGGTCGCCGACGGGGTGCCCGATCCGCTGCGGCGGCTCGCCGCCCAACTCGCCGAGTCCAACGGGGCGCCGTACGCGCGGGCCACCGCCGTCGAGCAGTTCCTCGCCGAGCACTACCGGCTCGTCGCGGACGCGCCGAGCGGGCACGCGTACCCGAATCTGGCCTTCTTCCTGTTCGGGCCCCGCAACGCGGGCGGGCAGCGCGGCACGTCGGAGCAGTTCGCGGCGGCGTTCGCGGTGCTGGGCCGCCTGGCCGGCCTGCCCACCCGGGTGGTGGTGGGCTTCCAGTCGCCCCGCAGCGGACCGGTGCGGGCCGGTGACGCGTACGCCTGGCCGGAGGTGCTCTTCGACGGGCTCGGCTGGGTGCCGTTCAACCCGCTGCCCCGGCCGGACATCGAACCCCGTCCGGTGGAGGAGGACTTCCGGCCGCCGCCGGAGGAGCCGCCGCCGTCGGAGGCGCCGCAGCCGAGCGCGGAGCCGACGCTCCCGCCGGAGCCGGTCGCCGCGCCCGGCGGACCGGTCGACTCGGGCGGCCCGTCCACTCTGGTGCTGGTGGCCGGTGGCAGCGGCGGCGCGCTGCTCCTGGTGGCGGCGTCGCTGGTGGCCCTGCTGTGGCTGCGCCGCTCGCAGAGCCGGAACCGGTTGTACCGGGGTGACCCCGGCGAGCGTGTGGCCGGCGCCTGGCGGGAGGTGACCGACGCGCTGCGTCTCGCCGGCCATCCGGTCTCCGGTGACCTGGCGGCCACCGAGGTCGCCGCCCGAGCCCGCGACGTCCTCGCCGCCGCACGCCGGTCCCCCGCCGCCACCGACGGTCAGGCGGTCGAGGCGGGTGTCCGGGAGCTGGCGGGTCTGCTCAACCGGGCGGCGTTCGCACCCGGCGCGGTCGCCGAGGGGCAGTCGGCCCGGGCCGTCGTCGCCGCTCAGGGCTACGTGGCGGCGCTCCGCGCCGCCCGTCCGTGGTGGGGCCGGCTCCTCTGGTCCGTGCATCCCGGTCCCCTGGTCCGGGCGCGGCGTGCGGACAGGCCGGTGGACGCCCGCGACGGACGACGCCTTCGGTGATCGGATGACGGTGAGCCGGTGCTGGGGCGTGTGTCGAAGTCCTCGGTCGAGCCGAGGCGGAGTCCAGGCGACGACCGGCTGGTCGTCAGCCGCTCACGAGGCGCAGGCGGCCGACAGGGCGGCCAGCAGGCCGGCCGGGTCGTGCACGACGCGGTGCCCGTCGGCGATGACGCGGCGGGTGCCGGCGTCGACGGGCTCGGTCCGTGCCCAGCTCACCGGAGCGACGCCCAGCTCGACCTCGAAGCCGGACGGGCGGCGTACGCGGATCTCCCGGAGCGGCCCCCACTCCGCGAGGCGGGTCACCTCGCCGCCGAGCAGACCGGCCCAGAGGTCCGCGTCCGCGTACCGCGGGTCGTCGGTGAGGACCACGATGTCGATGTCGGAGTCGATCCGCGCCGCACCGCGTGCCCAGGAGCCGACCACCGCCACACCCCGGACGTCCTCGCGTTCGGCCGCCCACCCGGCCACCCGGTCGACCATCGACCACGCCTCCCGGGTCCGCTCCTCCGTCGCCACGCGTACTCCGGACGCCTACCGTTCGCCGCCGACGCAGTTGTTGCTGGTCAGCGTCACCGAGTACTCCCGGTCGTCGGTGGTGATGCCGGACGGCGCGCCGTCGAACCAGGTCTCGACCTTCTCCCAGCCACGCCGCTGCTCGTAGTGCAGGTGCGGCGCGCCGGAGTTGCCGGTGCTGCCGACCCTCCCGATCTGCTCGCCCTGGGCGACCCGCTGGCCGACCTCGACCAGCGGCGGTTCGAGCAGGTGCAGGTACTGCGTCTCCCACCGGCCACCGTGGTCGATCTTGACCCAGTAGCCACCGCCGCGCCCGCGTGGGCCGGTCGGGTTCCCCGGGGTACGACCACCGAGCGACCCGTTGATCCCCGCGACGGTGACCTCGCCGGCGGCGGACGCGAGCACCGGCCGCCCCCACGGGTCGCCCGCCGTGGGGAACAGGTCGATGTCGTAGTCGTCGTGGCCGGGGTAGGTGCCGAGCCGCCACGTCTCGCCACAGGAGACGGGGAGCTGGAAGTGCGGGCGCGGTCCCGGCGGAAGCAGCAGCGGGACGACGACCACCGCGACCGCGACGACGACCGCCACCGCGCCGAGTACCAGGACCAGGCGGAGGGTGGGGCGTCTGGAGAGGCGGTCGGTCGTCATCGCCCCGAGCATCGCAGACGTGCACAAGGCCCGGGCCGGCGGTTCCGCCGCCCGTCAGGCGGTGAGTCGGCGGACCAGCTTGCGCATGCCGGCCTGCCAGCCGTCCGGGTCCTCGGCGCGGCGGAGGGCGTACGCGGCGACCTCCGGGTGCGGCAGGATCAGGAAGCGCTCCTCGGCGAGCCCGGCGACCACCGAGTCGGCGACCTGGTCCGGGGTGAGCACCGCGCCGGACGCGGCGATCACCTTCGCGCCCAGGTGACCGGCGGCCAGCCCCGGCGACCTCGGAGGACCAGGCGTCGGTGAAGCCGGCCCCGTCGAGAGCGCGGTAGACCGCGGCGTGGTCGGCGAGCGGAATCCCGCCCAGCGGCACCGTCATGCCCCAACGCGTCGTCATCCGTCGATGATGTCGGCCCCCGATGCCGTCGAGCAAGATCGGGGACGGTTTCCCTGTTGCCGGTCGCCCGGAGCGGGTGGGGTGCTAGGACTGCTTGGTGGGGACGTTCGCGCGCGGGACACGCTGACCATGGCGAGGGCCGGCGCGAGGCGGCTCGTGCCCGCCACCGAGGCTGCCGGCCGGGCGACTTTCCTGGAGCTCTTCTTCGACCTGGTCTTCGTCTTCGCGCTGACCCGCATCTCGGCCCGCGCGTTCGAGGACCTGGCGCTGGAACCGGTGGGCACGCAGGGTTGGACGGCGGTCACCGGCGGCGGGAAGACGCTGCTGTTGCTGTTCGCGCTCTGGGCGGTGTGGCAGGGCACCGCGTGGACCACCAGCCGGTACGACCCGTACCACGCCTGGGTCCAGGTCATCGTGATGATCGCCCTGGTCGCCAGCATGGTGATGGGGGTGGCGCTCATCCGGGCGTTCCGCGAGACCGGAATGGCCTTCGCGGTCGCGTACGTGGTGGCGCAGGTGTCCCGGCCACTGATCCTGCTGATCGCCCTCGGGGACCACCCGCACCGCCGGCTGAAGCTGCGGATGCTGCTCATCTTCGCCTCGACGGGTGTCCTCTGGATCGTCGGGGCGCTGCTGCCGACGAACCCCCGGGTGGTGCTCTGGACTACCGCCCTGACCCTGGAGTACCTCGCGGTCCGGTTCGGCTGGCCGGTGCCGGGGCTGGGCCGGTCGACGACCTCGAAGTGGGACATCGCCGGCGAGCACCTGGCCGAGCGGTACCAGCAGTTCTTCCTCGTCGCGCTCGGCGAGACCATTCTGGTGGCGGGCCTGTCGTACAGCCCGGGCCCGTACGGCGCGGGCCAGACCACCGCGTTCGCGTTGGCGCTCGCCACGAGCATCCTGCTCTGGCGGATCTACGTACAGCGGGCCGGGCAGATCCTCGGCGAGGCCGTCGGCAAGGCACGGCACCCGGCGACGATCGGCCGGTCCGCCGCCGACACCCACCTGCTGATGACCGTCGGGCTCACCGGCACCGCCATCGGCTACGAGCTCACGATCGAACATCCTCTGGTGCATCCGGAGCCGGCGTGGGTGGTGATGGTGCTCGGCGGGCCCGTGCTCTTCCTCGCCGGTCGGGCCCGGCTCGAGTGGGAGGTCTTCAGCCGGGTCTCACCCTCCCGTTGGATCGCGGCCCTGGTGCTGCTGGCCGTGCTGCCGATCCTTGAGCACCAGCCGATGTTGATCGCCGCGGCCGTGGCCGCCGTCGTCCTGGGCGCGGTGGCGGTCGCCGACGCACGCCGGGCGCGCGGCCGGCCGCCGGAGGCGGCGGCACCGCCGTTCTGACGGTCCGGTACGCGGCCGCCCGCGCGCTACCCTCCCTGGCGTGACCTTCTCGCTCGTCGCCCGCTCCGACGACGGCCGGCTGCACGGCGTCATCGTGGCCAGCAAGTTCCTCGCCGCGGGCGCCCTGGTCCCGGCCGCCGAGGCCGAGGTCGGGGCCCTCGCCACCCAGGCCCACGTGAACCTGGCCTACCGCCCGCAGGGCCTGGCGCTGCTGCGTACCGGTGTCGCCGCCAGCGACGTGGTCGCCGGTCTGGTCGCCGCCGATCCCGAGCGCGAGCACCGGCAGCTCGGCGTGGTGGGCGCGAACGGCACGGGCGCCACCTGGACCGGCCCGGCGTGCCATCCCTGGGCGGGCGGCCAGGCCGGGGACGGGTGGGCCGCGCAGGGCAACATCCTCGCCGGCCCCCAGGTGATCGACGCCGTGCGCGACGGCTGGCTCGGCGGCTCGGCCCTGGCCTTCCCGGACCGGCTCGTCGCCGCCCTGCGCGCCGGTGACCAGGCCGGCGGCGACCGGCGGGGCCGGCAGAGCGCCGGGCTGCTGGTGGTCGAGCGCGGCGGCGGGTACGGCGGCACCGGCGACGTCCTGGTGGACCTGCGGGTGGACGACCATCCCGACCCGGTGGCCGAGCTGGGCCGGCTGCTCGCCGTGCACACCCTGCTGTTCAGCCGGCCCGATCCGGCGACCCTGCTCGACCTCACCGGCGCGGTCGCCACCGAGGTCGTCGCCCTGCTCACCGCCCTCGGGCACCCCGCCCACCCGGCCGCCCCGGACGAGGCGCTGTTCTCGTGGGCGGGTCTGGAGAACCTGGAGGAGCGACTGGTGCCGGGCCGCATCGACCCGGTCGTCCTGGACCACCTCCGAAAGGCCGCCCCGCACGTCCCGGCGCCCCGACCCGCCGGCGAGGCCCTGCCCGCCTCCTGACGGCGCGGCTGGAGCGCGGCCCGCCCGGGGGCGCGGCAGTGGGGTCGCAGGCGGCGCCGCCGGGCAGGACAGCGGCCCGTCCGCCGCCGGCGCGGCGGTCAGGGGGCGAAGGAGAGCCAGCGGAAGCCCGCGGCGTCGACGGCGGCGCGCTCCGCGGCGGTCAGCGGTGCCCGGCCGGTGGCCTTGCGGATCAGCGTGAGCCGGTCCCACCCCAGGGCGGCCGGCGCCGGCCGGCCGCCGGTGAGAAGGTCGGCGACGAGCGCGGCCGCGGCCGGGGTCAGCCACGGCGGCCGGTCGAGCGCCGCGGCCAGGTCCAGGCCGTGCACCCCCACCTCCACCACCCGGGTACGCAGGAACTCGACCACCGTCATCGCGTCGCCGTGTCGGGTGCGGACGACCCGGTCGGACGGCTGGGCGTCGACCGCGTCGAGGGTGGCCCGCCACACCCGGTCCACGTCGTCGGCGAGGTTGGCGGCGGTGAGGTCCCGGCCCTCACGGCGGCCGCTGTCGACGCGCGCGGCGTCGACGGGCGGGGTGAACTTCGCCGCGCCGAAGTAGCCGGCCGCGTCCACCTCCGCCCGGGGCGGGGGCGGGGCGGCCAGCATGTCGGTCAGCCGCCCGAGGCCGGTGCGGACGTGGGCGAGCAGGTCGCGGACGGTCCACGGCCGGCAGTCGGTGGGCCGGTCGAGGTCGTCCTCGGTGAGGTCGCGGAGCACGGCGACCAGCCGGTCGCACTCGTCCCGGAACGCCTCGCGCACCGCCGGCACGGTCAGCCCTTGATCCGCGGAACGAGGCGGTGCACGCTGATCAGCACCAGGGCCATGACCATGCCCATGGTCCCGGCGATCCCGGCGGCGCTGCCCGCGTACCCGACGAAGAGCGGGCGGCGGCTCAGCTCGGCCGGGGCGACCCGGGGCAGGCCGGCCAGCCAGGTCAGGGCGAGGACGCAGGCCACCACCGCCAGCGCGCCGCCGATGCCGAGCACGGCGGTGGCGACCCGGTGCGCGTCGGCGGAGTCGACCTGCGCCTGCTCCCGCTGGGTGACGAGCAGCAGCAGCCCGCCCAGCGCCGCCCACACGCCCACCACGAGGTACGCGGCCACGGCGTCGCTGGGCCGGTGCCAGCCGGCGGAGAGGGTGGCGACTCCGGCGGCCGCCGCGTAGCCGGCACCGAGGAACGCGCCGGCGACCCGCATCGTCGGGGGCAGAACGAGCACCAGCGCCACCGCGACCGAGGCGGCGACGGTGGTGTGCCCGCTCGGCAGGCTGTTGCCGGCGTAGATCCGCTCCGGGTCGATGCCGAAGTCGGGCCGGGCGAGGCCGTACTTGAGTGCCTGGGTGGTGGCGTTCGCGCCGACGATGAGCAGGGTGGCGGTGACCGCGAGCGCGACCCGCCCCCGGATCAGCGCGATGAACCCGATCACGGCCGTCGCCGCCACCAGCGACACCACCGACATGGCGTTGAGGATCCGGTCGACCGGGCCGTCGATGCGGTCCTGGCCGATCCGGTTGCCGGTCAGCGCGACCGTGTCGAGCCACTGGCCCAGTTCGGTGTGCACGGCCACGCGCCAGACGGCGAGGAAGGCGGCCGCCTGCACCAGCACGAGCACGAGCACGACCAACCAGACCGCCGTCCCACCCCTCGCCGTCGTCCGCACCCGCACAACTTAATGCGGTGTCCACGAACGCTCACCGGCTACGCCGGTGGTTGTTGTGGATCCTCGCCTTTCGGGCGAGCGACTCCCCACCAGTTGGTGGGGCGGGCCTCCGCAGGCCATCTGATCCTCGCGCCGCCGGTGGGCGGCGGGGGTCACGCCGGGACTGGCCGGTGCCGGGTAGGTGCCGGCCGGCTCGACGGTGCGTGACCACCTGCGGCAGCACAGGAGCTGCCTGGGTGGTGTGTCCGCCGCCCGGGCTGCGGGTGGCGATGCTGGCGGCCGCGACCAGGTCACGGTGCCCTGAAAACCGACAGTGCGGGCAGGACATCCTCCGCCCACGTGGTTTCGGTACCCGCCGGTGGCAGGCGGGGCAGGTCGACGAGGTGCCGCGTTCGTCCACTAGATGGACGGTGATGCCAGCCAGGGTGGCCTTGTCGGTCAGGATCTGTAGGAGCTGGCCGATCCGCCACTGCCGCAGCCGCAGGTTGTGCCGCTGCCCTGCATCAAGGTCGAGCACACCACGGGAGTCGCCGACGTGCAGCACGCCGACCCGCTGTTGCACGGCCCAGGAGATGACGGTGGCGGTGGCTTCGTGTTGGGCCTGGCGGATCTGGCGCCGGTGCCGGCCCTCCACCAGCCGAGCCCGGCGGCGATACCGGTGCCACCGGCGCGACCCACGCTGGCCCGGTTTCGGTGCCCGTCGGGCAACGGCCCGGGCGCGGGCTCTGCTGTCGGACAGGTGCATCCGGTGCTCGGCGCGCATCGCCCGCCCCGACACCAACAACCCCTCACCGTCGGGGCCGGCCACCGCATACGGGTGGATGATCCCCACGTCCACCCCCCCGGCCACCCGGCTACGGTCCGGCCCCTCACCGGGCTGATAGGTGGCCACGGGGACTTCGGCGGTGACGTCCAGGTACAGCCGGCCACCCTCAATCAGTAGGGTGACCGACCGGACCTGCCCGGGCGGGTACGGCAACTCCCGGGCCAGCCGCAGCCACAACGGCGACGTGCCTCTCGCGGTCGGGATACGAACCCGGCGCCCGTCCAGGGTGAAGGTGCCGTGATACCAGCGCACCGGCACCAACCCACGCCGTCGGCGCGGAGACTGCGCCGACACGTCACCACTCTTGCGCCGTTTCGCCGCCGCGAACCACGCATCTGAGAACCGGCGCAAAACCGAGCGAGCACCCGTGGTGTCCAACTCGGCGAACGTGCCCGGCCCGGATGCCGCCAGCTCACGGCACAACTCCTGGTAACCCACGAGCGGGACATCGCCGCGGCGACGCCGCCACCCGTTGACCTCCAACACGCACGCCCACACATCGCCAGCCGACCGCAGCAGGCCGAAACACCGCCGTCGCTGCCCGGGGGTCGCCCGCAATCCAACCCGAGCAGTGCGATATACCACCGCAGGCGCGCACGGATCCCGACGACGAGGCATAAACCGGAGCCAACACCACCCCTACGACAATTTCTCCACACAACCCACGCGGCGAAGGTTGATGGGCACTGCATTAGCGACATGTCACACCCGCCGGGCCGGTGGCCCGCCGCACGTCCGCGACTAGGTTTGAGGCATGGTCCACCGGTAGCTACGGCCCCGCTCGAGCGCCGTTCATGGGGTGGACGGTAGGGAGGTGAGGGTGACCAGCACACCGGAGCAGGGGGCGACCCCGGCGGGACGGCCGGAGTCGCTCGCCGACCTGCTCGGCGGGCGCCGTGGGGCGGTCGACGCCACGTTGCCGCCGGTGGCGTTCGCCGCGGGCTGGCTGCTCGGCGGGGAGTCGCTGCCGCTCGGTGTGGGTGCCGCGCTGGTGACCGGGGCGGCGGTGGCCGCCTGGCGGTGGCGCCGTGGGCAGCGGCCACGGTCGGTGCTGGTCGGCCTGCTCGCCGTCTGCGTCGCCGCGCTGGTCGCGCTGCGGACCGGCCGGGCCGAGGACTTCTTCCTGGTGCAGCTCCTCGCCAACGCGGCGAGCGCGCTCGCCTGGCTGGTCAGCATCGTGGTCCGTTGGCCGCTGCTGGGCCTTGTCGTCGGGGGCGCCCTGCGGCAGCGGACCAAGTGGCGCCGGGATCCGGCGCTGCTGCGGGCGTACGGGCGGGGCAGCTGGATCTGGGCGGCCAGCTACCTGCTGCGTGTGGCGGTGTTCCTGCCGCTGTGGCTCGGCGGGCAGGTCGTCGCGCTGAGCGTCGCCCGGGTGGCGCTGAGCTGGCCGCTGGTGGCCGCCTGTCTCGCGGTCAGCTGGGTGGTCGTGCGCCGGTCGCTGCCGCCCGACCACCCGGGCCTGCGTCATCCGGTGGACGAGGAGAGAACTCTGTCCGCGGCCTCGGCTGCGCGCTGAGGAACCGCGGGAGAGCGGGCGTCGGGGCCGGAAAATGAGGGAGAGGCCGCCACGGGGGGAGCGGCCTCTCCGGTGACGTACGTTACTCCGTCGCGGTCGCGTCCGTGATCCCCAACGGGCCCGTTTTTCGGGCTTTTTCGCGCCCTGTGCACAACCGGGTGATGGGGTGGGCCGGCCGATCCGCTGCGTCGGCCGGACGGCCGGCCCACCCCGGCCTGACCGTGGGCGTCAGGCCGTCCGCCGGTCGGGCGCTGCGTACCCCCGCGCCCCGACCGGCGCTCCGGGCGGGCGCGTGCGCCGCCCGCCCGGAGGTGTGTGGTCAGCCGTTGGGGAACAGCTTTCCGTAGTCGGCGTACGCCATCGCGACGTCCGCCTGGGCCCAGAACCGGTGGTACCGGAACTCCGGCTCCGCTCCGCCGTTCAGGTACGCCTGCACCTTCGGCCAGGCCGGGTCGTTCTTGTAGAACGAGCGGATGTCGACGAAGCTCTTGCCCGGCGCGACCACGTCGCCGTTGGGCATCTCGCCGGTCCAGCCCTGCGGAACGTAGAGGCCCTGGCCGGTGGCGGCGTCGTAGACGTCGTCGAAGCGCCGGTAGTCGCCACGCTTCTCCACCGTCGACACGCCCTGGGCATCGCTGGCCGCGTGCAGGGAGTCCAGCAGGCCCTTGGCCGTGTTCTTCGCGGCCACGTTGCCCGACCTCGCCGCGTACGCGATGAGGGTCCGGGCGTACGCGGCGGCGACGCCGACGTCCTGGCCCTTCACCGTGACCTCGACGTGCAGGTTGGTGTTCGGCTGCGGGTTGGTCGGGTTCCAGGTGGTGGGCTGTCCGGTCCAGCGCATGTCCGACGGGATCGACCAGTTGGTACCCACCGTGGTGTTGGCGATCGCCCACGGCACCCACCTGTCGAGCAGGGCCTTGGCCTTCGCGTTGCCGGTGACCAGGTACAGCTCGGCGATCCGCTGCATCGACCAGGCCTGCATGCCGAACCACTGGTTCGACGGCGGGTCGTTGTAGACCGGGTCGACGTCGTAGTACATGCCGTAGAAGGTCGACGTGCCGGCCGGCGGCTGGCCGTAGTGGCCGCCCCAGCTGTTGGTCGCGCCGCCGGCGATGCCCCCCTCGGCCGACTGGAGCCAGGTGTAGAACTCCAGCTGCCGCTCGAAGCTCTTCTCCCAGTCGGCGACCGCGGTCGGCGACTTCGGCTTCAGCTCGGTCACGTTGGTCAGCGCCCAGGCCGCGAACGGGTTCTGGTAGCCGAAGTGGTTGTGGCTGGAGCCGATCCGCCACGACCAGTTCTGGTTCGGCTCGTACGCGCCGCCCCAGGCGTAGTACCAGGAGAGCAGGTAGTGCGCCGAGTCCTTGCCGCTGCCCGCCGGGCAGGTGGTCGGGCCGACGCAGTTGCCGATCTTCTTGAAGTACTTGTCGAACATGGCGTACCGCAGGTAGTCGCCCATCTTCGCGGCCTTCGCCACGGTGGCCGCCACGTCGGCTGCCTTGCCCTGCTCCTTGGCCCAGGTCAGGGCCCAGTACGCGGCCTGCACGGCCCGGGCGTCGGCGTCCGGCGCGTTGGTGTACTTCCACTGCTTCGCCGGGGCGCTGCTCTCCTTGATGAACAGGTCGAGGTAGCCGTACTGGCCGCCGTGGGCGAAGGTGTCGCAGGACGGCTGCGGCACGGTCTCCCACACCGACTCCTGCGTGCCCCGCTGGAAGGTGTTGATGTACGCCGGCCGGGTGGTGCCGTCGCCGCAGCGGCCGTAGCCGTAGACGTTGTCCACGTCGAGCAGCCAGTGCATGCCGTAGATCTGGCCGTTGCCGTAGGTGGACTGGAGTTCGCCGCGCAGCGGGTCCTGGCCCACCGACACGTTGGGCTCCAGCTGGGACGGGTACTGGCTGGGCAGGTCGTGCTCGGCGGCGTACTGCGGGGTGCCGGCCGCGCCCGCGGTGGGCTGGTCGGCCTGTGACGGGATGATGTACTTCTCCATCACCGTCCAGGCGTTGTTGAACGGCGCCCAGTTCTGCGTGACCCGCCCGTAGTAGGCCTCCAGCCACAGCCAGAAGCTGAACGCCTCCGACGTGGTCTCGTGCCCGTGGTCGGGCGCCTCGACGATCAGCGTCTCGATGGAGTGGTACGGCACCCCCTCGGGGCTGAAGTACCCCGAGTTCTTGATCTTGCCGTACTGGTTGAGGAAGCGTTCGACGTACTCGCCGTCGCCGCCACCCGGCACGTCGTTGTCGATCTCGGTCACGGTGACCGCGAGAGGCGCGAAGCCGGTGGCGGACGCGGTGACGGTCGCGGTGCCGCCGACGGTGTCGCTGTCCTCGGCGGCCGAGACGGTGACGTTGACGCCGGTGCTCCAGTTGCTGGGCGTGAGCGTCACCGACGCCGGCGCGACGGTGACGTCGGCGTCCCCGGTACGGGCGAGGGACACCGGGACGTTGGCCGTGGGCGCCCTGTTCAGCTTCAGGGTCACCGTGGAGCTGCCGCCCTCGGTGACGCTCACCGCGGACGGGGTGGCGACGAGCTGCGGGCCGGAGGCCGGCGTGACGGTGAACGCCTTCTCCGCGACGGCGCTCAGGTTCGCGTTGTCGTACGCCTTGGCCTGCACCGTGTAGTCACCGGCCGGCAGGTCCTCCAGCGTGTAGCCGTACGGGGCCGTCGTGTCCGTGTTGACCAGCAGGCCGTTGCGGTAGAACTCGACCTTGCTGATCGTCCCGTCCGGGTCGCTGGCGGTGGCGGTGAGCGGCACGTCGGCGGGCGCCTCGAAGGGCCCGGCCGGCACGCTCAGCGCGACCGTGGGCGGCTGCTGCTGCGCGCCGCCGCAGGTGACGCCGTTGATCGAGAAGGACGTGGGCTTCGCGTTCGTGCCGCTGTAGGAGGCGTTGAAGCCGATGTTCGTCGAGGCGCCGGTGCCGAGGTTGCCGTTCCACGACTCGTTCGTGGCGGTGACCTGGTTGCCGGTCTGACTCCACCTCGCCGACCAGCCCTGGGTGATCCGCTGGTCGCCGGGGAAGGCGAAGCGCAGGGTCCACCCGTTGACCGGGTCGCCGAGGTTCTTGACGGTGATGTTCGCGGTGAAGCCGGTGTTCCAGTCGTTGGTCGCGTAGACCACGTCGCAGGCCGGGGCGGCCTGCGCGACGCCGGCGGGCAGGGTGACCCCGCCGACGGCCAGCGCGGTGACGGCGACCATCGCCAACCGGCGACGTCGTGCCAGATGTCTCATGTGCGCGGTGTCTCCTCGGACCGGGCCGGGACGGGTCGGGGTCCCGGCGGGGCGCCAGGCCGGTGTCGTACCGGCGGGGCGAGGCGCCCGGGATGAGGGTCTCCCCGGCGGGGCCGGGGCCGGCGGGCGCGACGGTGACACGTCGTCCCACCTCGGGTGCCGCACCGGACGGACCGGCTGCCCTCGGCGACCCGCGCTCACGTGACGCTGGCTCGGCGTCAGTGTGCCACGCATGGAAGCGCTCCCACAAGGACCAGCGGCGTTGCAACAGACCGATGTTTCGATCTCGTTTAGGGGCTTTCACAAAGCGGTGACGGGCGTTACAGTCGCACCATCGCCGATGGGAGCGCTTCCATCGACGAGGTTCCACAAGGAAGATCACCCGGACCCGGTCCCCCCGGCGCCGGGGAAGCCCCGAGGGCTGACGGCGGGCCAGCCCGGACGCCGCCGCCAGCCATCATCCCACCACAGTGGAGGGAGGTGGATCCTCAAGCCACTCGCGTGGCCCGGCTCCCGCGCGACACGCATGACTGGACGCCCATCCCGAACGTGCGTGTGCAGCACCGGTGGGGACGGGGGTTGCCCTCCCCCGTCCCCACACTAAACCCCCGTTCATGGTGGGAGAAGAGGCGAACGGCCGACCCCCCGCCGCATCCGTGACATTCCCGTCGCCCCGGACTCCCCCGCCGGGAGAGCCGGAGGCTCACCCTGCCTTCTCGTGGGAGCGCTCCCGGTGGCGCGCGTCCAGAGGGAGACTCCCATGTCGATACTCACCCGGCGCCGGCTGCTGCGCCGCGCCGCGCTCTCGGCCACCGCCACGGCCGCCACCAACGCCGGGCTCGCCGCCGCGACCGCCGCGGGCGGCGTACTGGCCGGCTGCGACGAGCCGCACGACCCGGAGAGCGAGCCGTCCCCGGTGGCGGACCTGCGCTTCCCGCCCGGCTTCGGCTGGGGCGCGGCCACCTCGGCGTACCAGATCGAGGGTGCGGCCAAGGAGGACGGCCGGGGCGAATCGATCTGGGACACGTTCAGCCGGACGCCGGGGCGGACCCGCAACGGCGACACCGGCGACGTCGCCGCCGACCACTACCACCGGTACGCCGAGGACCTCGACCTCATGCGCGACCTGGGGCTGAAGAGCTACCGGTTCTCCATCTCCTGGCCCCGCGTCCAGGCCGACGGCAGCGGCGTACCCAACCAGCGCGGGCTGGACTTCTACCGTCGGCTGGTCGACGGCCTCCACGAGCGGGGCATCGCGCCGATGGCCACCCTGTTCCACTGGGACCTCCCCCAGGCGCTCCAGGACGCCGGCGGCTGGGAGTCCCGCGAGGTGGCGTACCGGTTCGCGGACTACGCCGACATCGTCTTCGGTGCCCTCGGCGACCGGGTGCCGGTCTGGCTCACCATCAACGAACCGAAGACCGTCGTGCAGAACGGCTACCTCTCCGGCCACCACGCCCCCGGCCACCGGGCCCCGCAGGCCGCGTACCTGGTCGCCCACCACCTCCAGCTCGCGCACGGCCTCGCCGTCCGGGCGCTGCGCGACGGCGGTGGCACCGGACGGATCGGGCCGGCGTTCAACCTGCACCCCTGCTACCCGGCCGACGACTCACCCGGCGCGGCCGAGGCCACCCGGCTCTACGACGGCTACGAGAACCGGCTGTACCTCGACTCCGCGCTCACCGGCCGCTACCCCGACGACGTGCTGGCCGACCTCGGGCCGGACAGCCGGATGGTCCGCGGCATCCGCGACGGCGACCTCGACGTCATCTCGGCCCCGGTCGACCTGGTGGCGGTGCAGTACTACACGCCCATCTACGTCACCGCCGACGGCACCACCGTCCGGCGGTGGCCGACCTCCGAGGCCGACTGGCAGCAGATCCACCCCGACGGGATGTACGACATCCTCACCCGGGTCACCCGCGACTACGGCCCGGTACCGCTGACCGTCACCGAGAACGGCCTGCCCACGCCCGACACGCTCGCCGCCGACGGGACGGTCGACGACGCCGGGCGGATCCGGTTCCTCCGCGACCACCTGGCCGCCGCCCACCGCGCCCTCGCCGCCGGCGTACCGCTGGAGGGCTTCCACGTCTGGTCGCTGCTGGACAACTTCGAGTGGGCCGAGGGGTACGACCAGCGCTGGGGTCTGGTCTACGTGGACTACCCGACCCAGCGGCGGGTACCCAAGCGCAGCGCGCACTGGTACCGCGAGGTGATCGCCGCCGGCGGCCTCTGACCGGCGTGCCCGCCCCGGCACCGGGCCGGTGGCCGCCCGGGCGGGACGCGGCCGGCGGTGCCGGGCGGGACGCGGTCAGCGCGGCAGGGCCTGCTGGAGCTCCGCGCGCAGGGCGGGGGTCAGCATCTCCCCCGCCTGCTTGGCCAGCCGGGCCATCTCGTAGCCGACCACGCCGATGTCGGCGTCGGCGCCCGCCAGGGTGGCCAGGATGGAGCCGTCGCGGACCTGCATCACCAGGAAGTAGCCGCGTCCCATCTCGACCACGGTCTGCTTGACCACGTCCCCGTCGAACATCTGCGCCGCGCCGGCGGTGATGCTCATCAGGCCCGAGGTGACGGCGGCGAGCTTGTCGGCATGGTCGCGGGGCAGGTGATCGGAGATGGCCACCAGCAGCCCGTCGGAGGAGACCACGACCGCGTGCGCCACCCCCGGCACCCGCTGCGCGAACGCGCTGACCAGCCAGCTCAGGTCACGGGCCTCCTGGCTCAACGTCGTCACTGCTGTCCCCCTTCGGTGCTCCCGCGCTCCATCGGCACGGGCAATTCGGTGGTGTCCTCGGCCTCGGCCCGCCGGACCCCGCCGTACAGGCGGGACAGCATGCCGCCGACCGCCTCCGGATCCGGGTCGTGGCGTTGGGCCGGTTCCTCCGGCCGCGCCGACCGGGTGACGGCGGCGAGCTGCGCCATCGGCACCCGGACGGGCAGACCTCGGTCGTTGGTGCCGCCCGTGACCGGGACGGACGGCGGGGCGGCGGGCGCCTCGGCGCCCCTGGTGGGGCCCTGGCGCGTCCACCAGCCGCCGTCGGAGGGGCCGGGCGCGGCAGCCGCCGGGGCGAGCACGTCCTCGGCCCGTACCGGAACCCCGCGCGCCTGCCGCGGCACGGCGGCCTCCGGGCGCCGGCCGGCCACCGGCAGGTCCACCGGCCCCCGCGGGCCCCGGGCCGGCCCGGCCGGCTCCAGCTCGACGGCGGGCGCCGGGGCCAGCAGCTCCAGGGGCAGCCGGACGCGGGCCACCAGGCCGCTCTCCCCGGCGTGCAGCCGCACCTCGACGCCGAGGCGGGCGGCCAGGTGGCTGACCACGAACAGACCCATGCGTTCCACGGTGGCGACGTCGGCGGCGGGCGGCGTGGCGAGGACGGCGTTCGCCTCCGCCAACGCCGTCGGGCTCATGCCGAGGCCGTGGTCGACGATCTCGACGAGCGCCCCGCGGGCCTCCTGGACGGCGATGACGTCGACCGTCGTGTCCGGACGCGAGAAGGCGGTGGCGTTCTCCAGCAGCTCGGCCAGCAGGTGGACGAGTTCGCCGATGGCGTGGCCGACGACGTGCAGGTCGGCCACCTCGTGGTGGCGGACCCGCTGGTACTGCTCGATCTCGGCGCTGGCGGCGAGGAGCACCGAGCCCAGACCGACCGGGCGGTTCCACCGGCGGGTCGACTCCGTGCCCGCCAGCACCAGCAGGCTCTCGTCGTTACGCCGCATGCGGGCGGCGAGGTGGTCCAGCTTGAACAGGTTCTCCAGCTGGTCCGGGTCGTCCTCCTCGCGTTCCAGGTCGTCCAGCAGCTCCAGCTGCCGTTCGACGAGGACCTGGCTGCGACGGGCGAGGTTGACGAACATGGCGTTGACGTTGCGCCGCATCGTGGCCTGCTCGACGGCGACGCTGACCGCGCTGCGGTGCACCGCGACGAACGCCTCGGCCAGCTCGCCCATCTCGTCGAGCGACCGGACCACCGCCGGTGCCACGTCGATCGCCGGGACGCCACCGGTGACCGTCCGCAGCCGGTCCAGGGCCTCCGGCAGCTCGATCTGGGCAATGCGCAGGGCCTGGCTGCGCAGCAGACGCATCGACCGGGCGATGGACCGGCCGACCAGCAGCGAGATGAGCACCGCCCCCAGCAGCACCGCGACGACCACGCTGACGACCAGCAGCGTCGTCCGCAGCTGGGCGTCGCTCACCTCGTCGGCCTGCCGGACCGCCTCCTCCAGCACCGACGCCTCGACCTGCCGGAGCAGCTCCTGGCGCTGCTCGCTCGCCGCCCACCACTGGGTCGCCGAAAGCACCACCGGTGCGGCGCCGTCGCGTGGCAGGCTCTGCTCCTCCAGCCGGGTCGCCGCCACGAACGCCGGGTCCACGGAGGTCTCGTCGTACCGGCGGACCTGGTCGGTGGTGGCCGCGACCCGGAACGCGCCCAGCGCGGTCAGCTGCTGCGCCCGCAGGTCGGTCAGGAGGACCCGGTCCTCCACCCCGTAGCCGCCGGCACGGGCCGCCTCGTAGAGCTGGGCGCGCACCCGCGAGGTCAACTCCTTGACGCGGGCGAGTTGGACGTAGCGCAGGACCGCGTCGCCGAGCGCGGGCCGGTCCTCGCCGGGGTTCGGCTCCGCCAGCAGGTTGAGCAGCGCGTCGACCACCCGGTTGTACGCGCCGAGGATCGTGTCGGTGCCGAGGACATCCTGCGGCACCGCCGTCCGGACCGCCAGCACCTGCTCGTACGCCTCCTGCACCTCGGAGTACGCGACCCGCCACGCCCCGTCGGCATCCGCGAGCGGGGCGGCGGCGCGGGCGAGCTCGCTCATCGCCCGGTCGCTCACCGCGTGC
The DNA here is from genome assembly GCF_012034245.1 of Micromonospora thermarum. Taxonomy (GTDB): domain Bacteria; phylum Actinomycetota; class Actinomycetes; order Mycobacteriales; family Micromonosporaceae; genus Micromonospora; species Micromonospora thermarum. The sequence goes on from NZ_JAATEO010000036.1 coordinate 26,715, forward strand.
AGCGGGGTGAGCGCGAGCACGGCGGCGTTCGGGTCGGCCGCGTCGCCGGCCCGCCGCAGCGCACCCAGCTCGCCGGCGGAGCGGTCGCGCTCCTGCTGGAGCTGGTGGACGGCGGCGGTGATCTCCCGGCCGACGCCGACCTGCTCGGCGAAGTCGCCCAGCGCCGTGGTCCGCCCGACCAGGCTCTGCGTCTGCACGGCGGCCAGCACCAGGAACGCCAGCGAGGGGATCACCAGCACGGTGGCGAGCTTCGTGCGGATGCGCCAGTCGCGCAGGCGCAGCGCGGACCGCCGTCGGTGGGGCACGACCCGGACGTCGAACCGGCGCCGGCGGTGGCTCGACACCGCGCTCTGCGCCGGCTCCGGACCTGCCCCCACGCGTGCCTCCCACTTGTCCCGTTCCTCACACCCGAGGAGCGGAGTCCATCCAACCAGCCCCGCGAGCTGTGTCAACGTCCCGGGACCAGCTGCGACTCAGGAAGGTGAGGCGGTGTCGTCCGTCCGGCCGATGTCGGCGAGCCGTGTGGCGTCGCCGACCCGACCCAGCGCGACGAGGGCCGCACCCGTCGCGCCGATCTCCGGATTCCGCTGGTGCCACACCGGCCGGGGCGCCAGCACCGCGCCGAAGGCCGTCCGCCACCACCGGGACGCGGCCAGCGCGCCTCCACCGAGGACAACCTCGACCGAACCGTCCACCCGGGACTCCAACAGCGCCAGATCCGCCGCGACCAGGTCGCAGAGGCCACGCATCAACCCGGCGAGGATCTCCACCGAGGTCGTTCCGAAGCTCAGCCCGCGCACGTCGCCCGAGCCGGCCGGCGCGACGCCCGGCGGCCGGTCACCACCGAATCGGACGTTCGCCGGCGGCCCGCCGTCGACGGGGACCAGCGCCAGGGCCTCGTCGAGCGCGGGCCCCTCCGGCAGGCGCAGCTCCCGGTTCGCCCAGGCGAACAGGTTGCCCCCGGAGGAGTACGCGGCGCCGGTGACCACGTGGTCGTGGTCCACCCGGTACCGCCACAGCTTCGGCGACAGAGGGGGCGGTGGGGCTCCCGCCGGGAGGGCCTCGACCATCCGGACCGCCGCCGAGGTGCCCACGGTCACCGCCACCCGGGTCGGGTCGACGCAGCCGGAGCCGACGTTGGACGCCGCGCCGTCGCCCACCGGCGCGGCCCAGCCCACGTCGGCGAGCTGCGGCCACCGGCGCGCGTGCTCCGGGCGCAGTCGCCCGCGCCAACCGGCCGGCGCCAGCTCGGGCAGGTCCCCGGCGCGCGCGCCGGCCAGCGCGCACGCCTCCGGGTCCCAGTCGAGCGTGCGCAGGTCGAGCAGGCCGGTGCCGGAGGCCTGCGACAACGACATGGGAGCGGCGTCGAGCAGCACGCCGAGGACGTACTCGGCCAGGCCGGCGAAGCGGGCGACGCGGCCGCCGGACCGGTCCCGCAGCCAGGGCAGCCGCATCGTCCAGTAACAGCGGTGCCACCACGTGCCCGTGCGCTGGTGGAAGGCGTCCGGGTCGGCCGGACCGGCCGCGCCCGGTGCCGGCTCCGGTCGCGTGTCCAGCCAGGTCAGCACCGGCCCCAGCGGTGTCCCGTCGTGGTCCAGGGGAACCACCGAGTGCCACTGCGCGGAGGTCGCCACCAGCTGGACGGCGCGCAGGTGGCCGCCCGCCGCCAGCTCGTCCAGGCACTCGGCCAGGCAGGCCAGGTAGCCCTCGGCGTCCAGGGTGCCGGCGCCGTCCTCGCCGACCGTCAGGACGACCCGGCGCCGGGCCAGCGCCCCGGGCAGCGGCCGGGCGTCGGCGTCCAGCACGAGGCCGCGTACCGAGGAGGTGCCCAGGTCGAGCGCGAGAATCTTCATCGCCGGTCACGTTATCCGGCCCGTCGGCCTCCCGCCGCCTGACGCGTCCGGCTTCCGCCCGGGGCGGGGACCGCGTAGGGTGGGCGCATGCTCGCGCACTTGTCCTGCTGGTGGCCCGCCGACCCGGCGGCCATCCCCCGCGCGTAGCTTCCCACGCGGCCGCCCGACGAGGCGGCCGCCGGTCTCATCCGGGCACCCCGACCGCCCCGCCGGGCGGCACCGGCCCCGAGGAGACCCGATGACCGACCTTCCCGAGCTGCTCGACGCCGTCACCGCCGGCGTCGATCCCGGCCCGTTCGCGCTCGTCCGCCGCGAGGGCGCCGACCACCTGGACCTGTTCACCGGAACGGTGGACGTGGTGCAGCGGCTCGCCGACATCCCCCTGCCGGACGGGGCGCCCGGGCCCCGCACGCTGGCGCTGGTGCCGTACCGGCAGGTCACCGAGCGGGGCTTCGCCTGCGTCGACGACGGCGCCCCGCTGGAGTGCCTGGCCGTCGACCGGCACGTCCGGGTCGACCTCGCCACGGCGGTGGACGCGCTGCCCGCCGAGCCGGTGGTCACCACCGGCGCCCGGTTCGACATCTCCGACGACGAGTACGCCGCCACCGTGGGTCGGGTCCTGGCCGAGGAGATCGGCCGTGGGGAGGGCGCCAACTTCGTCATCCACCGCACCCTGCACGCCTCCGTGCAGGGCCCGCCGCTGCGGGCGGCGCTGGCGGCCCTGCGGTCGCTGCTGCTGCGGGAGCGCGGCGCGTACTGGACCTTCGTCGTGCACACCGGCACCCGCACCCTGGTCGGGGCGAGCCCGGAGCGGCACGTCAGCGTCGACGACGGGCTGGTCATGATGAACCCGATCAGCGGCACCTTCCGGCACACCGGCGCCGCGGCCGACCGCGCCGCCCTGCTGCGCTTTCTCGCCGACCCGAAGGAGGTCGAGGAGCTGTACATGGTGCTCGACGAGGAGCTGAAGATGATGGCCACCGTCGCCGACCGGGGTGGGCAGGTCGTCGGGCCGTACCTGAAGGAGATGTCGCACCTCGCGCACACCGAGTACCTGCTCGCCGGCCGCGGCTCGAAGGACGTCCGGGAGGTGCTGCGGGAGACGATGTTCGCGCCGACGGTGACGGGCAGCCCGATGGAGAACGCCTGCCGGGTCATCGCCCGGCACGAGCGCACCGGCCGCCGGTACTACGCGGGGGTGCTGGCGCTGCTCGGCCGGGACGAGGCCGGCCGGCAGACGCTGGACGCGCCGATCCTGATCCGGACCGCCGAGCTCTCCCCCGCCGGTGAGCTGCGCGTGCCGGTCGGGGCGACGCTGGTCCGCCACTCGACCCCCGAGGGGGAGGTGGCCGAGACCCACGCCAAGGCCGCCGGTGTCCTCGCCGCGCTGGGTCTCGGGCCGCAGGCGCCCGTACCGGTCCCGGGTTCGCTGAGCCGCCTCGCCGACGACCCCGACGTACGCGCGGCGCTGGCGGCCCGTAACGCGCCGCTGGCCCGGTTCTGGCTCGACCAGCGGCCGGCTGACGCCCCCGGGCGCCCCGGGCTGGCCGGCCGCCGCGCGCTGATCGTCGACGGGGAGGACACGTTCACCGGCATGCTCGCCCACCAGTTGCGGGCACTGGGCCTCACCGTGGACCTGCGTGCCTGGGACGCGCCGGGCGCCGTGGACGGGTACGACCTCGTCGTCGTCGGCCCCGGCCCGGGCGATCCGAGGGACCTGACCGAGCCGAAGATGGCGGCGATGCGGGGGCTGCTGGCGGGGCTGCTCGCCGCCGGCCGGCCGACCCTGGCGGTGTGCCTGGGCCACCAGCTGCTCTGCGGCCTGCTGGGGCTGCCCCTGCACCGCCGGGACGCGCCCTACCAGGGCCTGCAACGGGCGGTACCGCTCTTCGGGGCCCGCCAGCGGGTCGGCTTCTACTCCACGTTCACGGCCCGGGCGGACGCCGACCGGCTGGACACCCCGTACGGGCCGGTGGAGGTGGCCCGCGACGCCGCCGACGGTGCGGTGCACGCGCTGCGCGGCACGGGCGTGGCCGGCGTGCAGTTCCACCCCGAGTCGGTGCTCAGCGCGGACGGAGTGGACGTCCTCGCCGAACTGCTCGGCGGGCTGCTGCCCGCACCGAGCGCGCCGCCGGCGGCGACCCGCGCATAGCGTCGCCCCGCCGGGGTACAGGTGGCGACGACCGGCGCTGTCGGGCGGGCTGAGAGCCTCCGCTCGGCACCGCCGGTCGTCCGGGTCAGGCGGCCAGGCCCTTCTTCAGGGCGGTGCCGATCTCCACGGCGCGCCGGGCGGTGAGCGCCGCCGCGCCCAGCGCGAGGCTGTCCGGCGCGATCTCGCCGTTGTTGCTGGTGTGCGACGCGCCGTACGGGTTGCCGGCGACGAACTGGCTCGGGTCGGTGTACGCGGGGGTGACCACGACCCCGCCCCAGTGGTAGAAGACCGTGAACAGCGAGGTGAGCGTCGTCTCCTGGCCGCCGTGCGAGGTGGCCGTCGAGGTGAAGGCGGAATAGACCTTGTTGGTCAGTGCGCCCTGCGCCCACAACGGTCCGGTGGTGTCGATGAACTGCTTGAGCTGGGCGGCGATCATGCCGTACCGGGTGGGTGAGCCGAAGATCACCACATCGGCCCAGGAGATGTCGTCCAGTTGGGCCTCGGGCACGCCCTGGGTCTCCAGGTGGTGCGCCTGCCAGCCGGAGTTGGAGCGGATCGCCTCGTCCGGCGCCAGCTCGCGCACCTTGCGCAGCCGCACCTCGGCGCCGGCGTCGCCGGCGGCCTCGCACACCGCCTGAGCCAACTGGTACGTGATGCTGGTCGCGCTGTAATAGATCACCGCGACGTTCGTCCGGGCAGCCATCGGATGTCTTCCTCCTCAACGATCGAGCCAGCCCGGCCGTCTACCCGGCAGTTGCGGGGGCAAACGCCGCCGACCGGGACGGAATGGCATGCTCGTCCGGTGGAGGTCCGCGACGCCGCACCCGACGACTGGCCCGGCATCTGGCCGTTCCTGCGTGAGATCGTGGCGGCCGGTGAGACGTACACCTGGCCCCGGGACGTCGACGAGGAGCGGGCCCGCCGGCGCGGGATCCTGGTCGCACCGGTGCGGGCGGGCGACCCCGGGCCGGTGCACCAGAACGGGGGATCGCGCTAGGGCCTGTCCTGCCGATCATGTCGAGCCGAGGCGAGGTCCAGGCGGCGATCCGGCAAGGCGGAGATTCGTCCGGATACCGGTGTCGTATCCGGACGAATCTCCAACGCCGCCGGGCGTCGTCTGGATCCGCCGCAGGCCGACTGATGATCGGCAGGACAGGCCCTAGGCCGGCCCTGTGCCGGCGAAGCGCGATCCGGGGCTCCGCCCCGTACCGCCCGGCGGTCACTCGTCCAGGCGGTCCCGCAGGTCGTCCACCTGCTGCTGCAGCCGGTCCACCGCCGCCTCGTTGTTGATGACGGTGGTCATCCCGGCGGTGAGTGCCAACCCGATCAGGACGGCCAGGGCACTGAGCACCAGACCGCCGATCGCGACACCCCGGCCGGTCACCTCCGGACGGCGGGACATCCGCAGCGCGACGATGCCGAGGATGACGCCGATGATGCCGAGCACCACACCGACCGGTGCCAGCACCGCGATCAGCACGCTGAACAGCCCGGCCACCCCGAACACGAGCGCGAAGGTGGCCGCCGCGCTGGTCTTCGCCCCGGCACCGCCCCGGGTCCGGGTCGGCGCGCCGGCGCCACGGACCGGTTCACTTGACGCAGTCATGTCGCTCCCTCCCGCACGCTGGGTGCGCGTACTCCACCCGTCGCATCCCCCCTCCCACCTGGCTTATGCGCACTGTCGGTTGGTGCCCGTACGCTGGCGGCCACCCCAGCGACAGAGGAGCCGGATGGGCGTGGAGTTGACCGGGCGGGCCGCGCTCGCGCTGCGGATGACCAGCCTGCTGCTCCGCCCCCGTCCGGGCGGGCCGGGCACGGTGGCGGACGTGGTCGAGTGGTTCGGGGCCATGCAGGCGCAGGACCTGGCGAGCGGCCTGTGGTCGCTGGGCGCCCGCCTTCCCGGGCTGCGTCAGGCGGACGTGACGGCCGCGCTGGAGCGACGGGAGGCGCTGCGCACGTGGCCCATGCGGGGCACCATCCACCTTGTCCCGCCCCGCGACGCCCGCTGGATGCTGGAGCTGACCGGTGTCCGCACGCTGGTCGCCGCCGCCACCCGCCGCGCCCAGCTCGGCCTCACCGACGCCGAGGCCGACCGGGCCGTCGACGTGCTCGGTAGCGCGCTGGCCGGCGGCGGTCGGTTGACCCGCGCGCAGTGTATGGCGACGCTGGAGGCCGCGGGCATCGGCACCACCGGGCAGCGCGGCTACCACCTGCTGTCGTACGCGAGCCTGCGGGGCGTCACCTGCCTCGCCCCGAACGTCGGCACCGAGCAGACGTTCGTCCTGCTCGACGAGTGGGCGCCGGAGCAGCACCGGCCGGAGCGGGACGAGGCGCTCGCGACGCTCGCCCACCGGTACGTGCGCTCCCACGGTCCGGTCACCGCCCGCGAGTTCGCCGGCTGGACGGGGCTGACGCTCACCGACGCCCGCCGGGGGATCGCCGCCGCCGGCGACGCGCTCGCACCGGTCCGGGTGGACGGTGCGGACGCGGTGGTCGACCCGGCCCTGCTCGACGCCGCGCCCCGCCGGGCCGACGACCTGCTGGTGCTACCCGGCTTCGACGAGTACCTGCTGGGCTACCGGGACCGCACGCTCATGCTGGACCCCGCGCACGCGGACGCGATCGTGCCCGGCGGCAACGGCGTCTTCCAGGCCACCGTCGTGCGTGCCGGCCGGGTCGTGGGGACGTGGAAGCGGACGCTCAGCCGTGGCCGGCTACGGGTGGTCGTGTATCCCCTCACCACCCTGGGCACCCGCCAACGCGACCGGATCCGCGGCGCCCTCGGCCGGTACGCGAGCTTTCTGGGCAGTGACCTGCACGTGGACTGGGTGTCCTGATCGCGATACCGCGCGGCCCTCCGGCGGCGGCCGGTGTGCATTCTCCGCATCCGGGAAAGACGAGGCCCGGCTGCAACCGAAATCGTGCCTCGACGAACCGACCAGGGAGTAGCGGATGAGGTACGCGCACACCACGTGGCAACGGCTCCGGTACGCGATCGTGGCGTCGTACCTCGCACTGGCTGCCGGTGAGCTGATTCTGATCGGCGGTCCCGGGCTGGTCGGGGCGCTCACCTTCTCCGGACAGCTGACGGCGGTCGGGCTCCTGGTGGCGGGCGTGGTCGCGTTCGCCGGGTCCATCGCGGCGGTGTTTCTGCTCGTCGCCCGCCAGGCCCCGCGCCGGCACCGCGCGGAGCGCCGCCGTCGACAGGCGCTGCTGACGATAGGACTGGCCGCGCTGACGGTGCTGGTGGCAAACCTGATGATCCTGATCACCCAGCTCGCCGTCGGCGACCTGAGTGCCACCGTGGCGATCTGGAGCGCGTTCGCCCTGGTGTCGGCCGTCGTCCTGACCGTCCTGGTCGCGGAGCTGGACAAGACCGTTCCCCTGCCACGGAAGGTCGCCGTCGGGGCGCTCGTGACCGGGGTGATCGCGGTGACCAACTTCGCGTATTCGCAGCTGTACCTGCCGAGCAAGCAGGAGGCGGCCATCACGACGACGCCCGCCTTCGGCACCCCCAGGCTGGACGCCGACGGGAAGGGCGTGAGCATCCCCTTCTCGGTCGAGTTCGTCGTGGGCGGCCAGCCCGTGTACGTCCTGGCGGCCACCTACGCCGTGACGGGCCGCGAGGCCGAACTCGCGCGCACACCCCGTTCCATGAGCCAGCTCAACACGGATGTCGGCAAGAAGTTCAACCCTTCCGTCACCACCGAGGCCGCCCGGTGGCAGCCGGTCGAAGCAGGGGTCCTGATCGCGCCGCAATCACGGCTCCGCCCAGGTGACACGATGCGGACGGACCGGTTCGTCCGCATCCCGGCACCGATGGCGTACGACTCGGTGGACCTGGACCTGCACGTCGAATACGTGCGGGCCGATCGCGCGAGGCTGGACACCTGGCCGTCCTACTCGGAGAACGAGGACAACGTCACCTACGAGTGGGCCCTGACGGAGGCGAGCGGGCTGCACCGGTGGACCCGTCGGCCGGTCGTGATCTCGACCGTGTGGAGCTACCGCCCGGCAGGAGACGGAACGTTCTACCAGCCCGACGTCCGGTACCGCTTCCAAGGGGACGATCGTGATCGCACCACATCGATCGCGGATCGCTACGGCGGATACAAGACGTCGCACAACGCCAGTCTGCCGCTCACCCACGTCAGGTAGGACCATCAGCGGCGCCGTCCGGCGCGCCGTACTCGTCCGAGCCCATCGACTCGGCAACCTTCACCGCGACACGCCGGGCCTGCGGAACGGTCCCCAGCCCACGAAGCGGTCGAACAGGTCGCGCGGGCTGGGCCCGTCGTGTGGGTTCAGGTGGTACAGGTCGTGCATCGCCTCGTACAGCAGGCCGGCGAGGTAGATCGACAGGGTCGGGTACCGCCCGTCGAACTCGGCTTTGAGCAGGAGCCGGGCCTCGGCGCACGGCCACGGCTGGCCACACGCCCGGCACGCCCACACCGGCCGCAGCGGGGTGTGCGGCGGCACGCGCTCGGTGCGGTAGCGGGGGTGTTCCGGGTACGGACCGAGCCTCGGCTGCGGCAGGTCGGTGAGGCTCACCACCGGCCTCCGTTCGCCCGCCACCGCTGGGCGGGGGTCAACCAGCCGGCGCGGCCGGGCCGGGGGTAGGCGGCGGTCGGCTCCGTCATCCACGCCGGCAGGTTTGTGCCGCGTACTCGTCGCGGCAGCGTCGGCGGCTCGTCGTCCGGGCAGCGGAACCAGCGGATACGCACATCGACCTCCTCGTGGTGGAAGGAGGCCGCTCTGCCCTTGGGGCAGGCAGAGCGGCCGGCAGCAGAACCCGCCCCGTCCGCCTCTCGATATCGAAGCGGGTCCGCGTAGTGACAGTCTGCTGAGGACACCGCTACGGTCGATACGTGCTCCCGCCATCCGCGCAGGTCAGTGGGGTGGTTGAGCAGCCACGAGGGACATGTCGACGAGGATGAGCAGGAGTTGGGGAATCGATGGGGACCGCTGCCGGGTACATCATCAGCGAGCTGCGCCTGTTCCGGGCCGGCCTGGGGCTCAGCCAGGAGGACTTCGGCCGGGGCATCGGATACTCGGGCTCGCACGTCAGCTCGGTGGAGACCGGCGGCCGGGCGCCCACCAAGGACTACATGGCGGCCGTCGACAACACCCACCGGACCGGGGAACGGTTCACCCGGATGCTGCGCGACCTGGGCCAGCTCGACACCGCACCACCCTGGCTGCGGGAGTGGATCGAGTTCGAGCGGGAGGCGACCACGCTGCGCTGGTTCGAGCTGGCCTACCTGCCTGGCCTGCTGCAGACCGAACGGTACGCCCGCGCCACGCTCAGCGGCGGCCGGTTCACCGCCGAGGAGATCGAGCGGAATGTGGCGTCCCGGCTGGACCGGCAGGCGATCCTGGAACGGGACGAGCCGCCGCAGCTCATCGCGGTGGTGGACGAGTCGGTGCTGCGCCGGCCGGTGATCGACCAGCCGGGGCTGATGCTGGAGCAGTGCGAGCGGCTGGTGGAGCTGGCGGCGTTGGAGCACGTCCAACTGCACGTCGTGCCGTCGGACGCGGGGATGTACCTGGGGCTGGCGGGCCAGTTCATCATCGCGGAGCTGCCCGACGGCACCCGGGTGGCCCACGCCGACAATCAGCTCAAGGCGCAGATCGTCGATGCCCCGGCGGATGTCGCTAAGCTTGCCAAGACGTGGGAGATCGTGCGCAACGAGGCGCTCCCCCGCCGGAAGTCGATCGAGCGAATCAAGGAAGCGGCGAAGTCATGGATGTACTGATTCCCCGGTGGCGCAAGTCGAGCAGGTCCGGCGGCAACGGCGGGTCGTGCGTCGAGGTGGCCGACAACCTGCCGGGCGTCGTGCTGGTGCGCGACACCAAGGACCGCGACGGCGGCACCCTCCACGTCAGCCCCTCGTCCTGGCAGTCCTTCGTCGACCTGGCGAAGCGCATCGGCCCGGTGGGCTGACCCCGGCCGCACCGGGCGGGCCGCGCGGCGGACGCGCTAGCGGCGGAGGCGACAGCGGCCCGCTTCGTCGTGGCGATCGGTGCCCTTGCCGGGTGTCGCGAGCGAGATCGGTTAGGCCAGAGAGGACGGCAGGTTGACGGATATCTGTCGTCGCGCTGGCGGCCGGGCTACCCCGATGAGGGAAAATGGCTTGTGGCTGGAGCTGACCTGATCGTGCTGGCCGCTGCGTCTGTCCCGGCAGCGGAGGTGCGTATCGGAGTCGTGCGCGAAGGCCCAGAGTTCACGGCCGGCTCAACGGGTCGACGGTCGGGCAACAGGCAGCCGGGAGAAGCCTCGACGGTGGGCAGGGCACGCCCACCGTCATCCCCGGCACGACACCCATCCGCACTGGTTTCTGACGCGACCGGACAGTGATCCCGTGCGCCGTGGTTCTCGTCAGCCGTTGTGGATGGTAGCGGCTGTTCTGGTACCGCTTTTCATCGCCTTCGTGACCAATCTGGTCACGAACGGCATCGACGTCATGGAGGGCCGCGGAAGGGCCGTTCTTGTTGCGACGCTGGCGGCGCTGGTGGTGGGTGCCGTCGTTGTGGAGTCGAAGAAGGCCGCACCTACTGGCCACAGCGCGGCCAGCGCAGCAGATCTGTTCTCCTACCAGGTCGCCCAGCAGTGGGCGGAGGAGGCCGAACGTAGAGGTGTCCTGCCAGTGCCGCTCCGGATCCGCTGGTCGTCAACCGCACGGCCGGTTTCCGCTAGCCCTGGCGTTGTCCTCGGCGGGACGACGGACACCGAATGGCGGGAGACTCCACTGAGCGGTGTCAGCGACGACATCGTTGATCTGTTCACGACGCTGCCACACCGGCAACTGGTCATCATTGGCGGTCCTGGCGCCGGCAAGACCGCCACCTCGATCATGATTGCTCTTAGCGTCATCCGGCGGCGCCGCTCTGGTGATCGGGTACCGGTGATCGTACCGGCGTACCTCTGGACGCCTCGACAGGAGTCCTTTGACGTCTTCCTGTCCCGCTACCTGCAGGATGAGTATCCGTTTCTTGCTGGCATGGCCCCGGACGGCGTCACCTTGTCGGAGACTCTGATCGTCGCGCAACTTGTCCTGCCGATCGTCGATGGCCTCGATGAGCTTCCGTTCGACCAGCAGGCACGTGCCGTAACGGAGCTGGACCGACTGTCCGCAGTCGGACAGCCGCTCGTCCTGACCTGCCGCAGCCGCGAGTACGAGAGGATCGTCAAGACGCAGGACGCGATACTGTCCCGGGCGGCGGTCATCGAACTACAAGACATCGAGATCGAAGCCGTCGTCGCATACCTTTCCCATCCCGGCCCGAGCAGCGAGCGATGGAAGGATGTGTTCGAAGAGCTACGGCGAAATCCACAGGGGCCGGCCGCACGCGCCCTGTCGACGCCACTGCTGCTGACGTTGGCCGGGTACGGTTATCAACAGACGAGCGCCGAGCCGTCTGATCTCCTGCGATTTGCGACGAGATCGGAGCTCACCGAACATCTGATCAACCGTTTCGTACGCAGCCAGTATGAATCACCGCGACCCAGACCGATGTTCAAAGACGGCCCTCCTGTCCGCTACGCCGTGGACGATGCCCATCGGTGGCTTCTTACCCTTGCGGCGCAGACGCGCACGCACGGTTTCAACAGCTTCGAGTGGTGGCAGCTTACGGTTGATCCGCAGACACGCCGCCCCATCCCCCGGCGCCTGAAGCGAATCGCCCTTACGGTGGCGCTAGCGCTGGGCGCCGGCTCCGGAGCGGCGATTTCCGCTATCACCAGCACGGATCACTGGCCGCTAATCGGCTCGGGATCATTGTACGCGTTCGTTTCGGCGTCATTGGCGATCGGCAGGGCATATGGGGACTTCTGGCCCACCCCGTATCCGCCCAGGAGAAAGCACGGAAGCAATTCGACAGACGAGCGCTTTTCGCGGTTCATGACCGGCTGGCCAACCCTGTCGTGGCCGCTGGCGATCGCGCTTTATGCCGGACATGTCGACCGGGCGGAACATTCATCCGCAGCACTCCTGGTCACCCTGTTCTTTGCCTGCGGGCCGCTGTCTGGACTCGCGGTGGCCTACATTCCCACCTGGACGCCTTTCCGACTCAAGAAGCACGCCAGAAGCCCTTTGCGTCCACTCCGCTCGAGCCTCACAAACGCCCTCCTCGCCGCAACGCAGTGGGGTTCCATCGGAACAGTGCTGACTCTGTCGATTCTCGCGCTCACGCCGAGCGACGTCACGTTCCACTCCGGAGTGTGGTGGTGGGCCATCGGGGCCGGGGTGTGGTGGGCCATCGGGGCGTCATTCAGCACGGGCGCGCTGGCGTGGCTCAGGTTTCGCCTCGCCCATTGGGGTCTCGCGCGTCGCGGACTCCTACCCTGGAAGCTGTCGGAGTTTCTGAGCGATGCGACCAACCGCGGTGTGTTGCGGCGAACAGGCTCGATACTCCAGTTCCGGCACGCACTGGTGCAGCTTCAGTTGGCACGCCAGGCGTTTTCCGAAGCAAGTGCCACACCGGCCCCACCGGAACGTCCCATTGACGAGGCGGTCTCCAGGCCGGCCACCGGCACCCGGCCGCGAGACATCAGCGAGCTTCGTTCCCTGGCCATGGCCGACCGCGACCCTTTCGTTCACCAGTACATTGAGCATCTCGTCGCGACAAGAGATCTCGATACGCTCCGACACTTGTCCAACAGAACTCCCAAGAAGAGATTGCATCGGGCAGCACGTGAACAATTCGCGAAACTGCTTGCCGAATTGGGGCTTTTCGACGAGCTACGCGAACGTGCGTACCTGATGTACGGCGATACAGAAGGTGGCCCGACCTTTCCGCTCGATGAAGATTCGGGGTATGTCTACAGCTCCCTCGCCGCGAGGCGGGGAGATGTCGAGGAATTGCGGAAACTCTACCGCGCGGGCATCGGTGACTCCTTTCGGCAACTTCCCGCATTACTCGCCGCCACAAACGCGCACGACGAACTGCGTGAACTGGCCGCCTCGGGCTCGGCCGAAGCGATGTCGCATCTGGCCGATTTGTTGATCTCGGATGGCGAGCTAGAAGAGGCAGCGATGATACTGCGGGAGCTGCTGGAGATGACCACCGTCAAGCGCGACTACCTTCGCGCCAGCGTCCGACTCGCCGACATCCTGTGCGACATCGGATATGTCGAGGACGCGATCGCCCTACTTCAGGCAAGTGCTGATGCGGGCGACGCCGAGGCCACAAACCGCCTGAACGATCTGACTTGACCGGGCCGAACCGGCAACCTGCACGGGTACGCCGACGGATGGCCCGCTGCCTCCCGCGTTCGAGCACGAGACAGCGTCCGGCAGATCCCACCCCACCCCACGGTCAGTCGGCCACCGCGCCCGCCGCCCGGCCCTCGTGCAGGGTCAGGTTGCGGCCGGTGTTCGGGTCGAACAGGTGGATCTTCTCCAGGTTGAACCAGACCCGGTGGTTCCCGCCCTCGCGGACGGCCGACTCGGCCGACAGCCGGGTGACCAGGCTCGCGCCCCCGCCGGTGAAGTCGGCGCCGGCGTCGGCGGCCAGCTCCTCCAGCTCGGCGGCGCTGGCCCGCTCGCCCTCGACGCCGAAGTAGACGTACTTGTCGGAGCCCATCGACTCGACGATCTCCACCGGCGCCTCGAACTCCATGCCCCGGCGGCGGGTGTCGTCGTCGATCAGCGCGGCGTCCTCGAAGTGCTCCGGGCGGATGCCGAGGATCAGCTCGCGCGGTGCGTCCGCGCCCTCGAGCTGGCGGCGGACCCGGTCGCCGATCGGCACGTCACCGAGCGCCGTCCGCAGCGAGCCGTCCTGCACGGCCGCGTGCAGGAAGTTCATGGCCGGCGAGCCGATGAACCCGGCGACGAAGAGGTTGCGCGGGTGGTCGTACAGCTCCTGCGGCGGGCCGACCTGCTGCACCGCGCCGCCCCGCATGATGACCACCCGGTCGCCGAGGGTCATCGCCTCGGTCTGGTCGTGGGTCACGTACACGGTCGTGGTGCCGAGCTGCTTCTGCAGGCGGGACACGACCGTCCGCATCTGCACCCGCAGCTTGGCGTCCAGGTTGGACAGCGGCTCGTCCATGAGGAACGCCTTGGGCTGGCGGACGATCGCCCGCCCCATCGCCACCCGCTGCCGCTGGCCGCCGGAGAGGTTGGCCGGCTTCCGGTCCAGCAGCGGGGTGAGCTCCAGGACCTTCGCCGCCTCCTCCACCTTCTGGTTGATGGTCTCCCGGTCCAGCTTCGCCAGGCGCAGCGGGAACGCCATGTTCTCCCGGACGGTCATGTTCGGGTAGAGGGCGTACGACTGGAACACCATCGCGATGTCCCGGTCCCGGGGAGCCTTGTCGTTGACCCGCTCCCCGCCGATGCGCAGCTCACCGGAGCTGATGTCCTCCAGGCCCGCGATCATGTTGAGGGTGGTGGACTTCCCGCAGCCGGACGGGCCCACCAGGATCACGAACTCGCCGTCGGCGATCTCCAGGTCGACGTCCTGCACCGCGACGGTGCCGTCCGGGAACTTCTTGCTCACCTTGTCGAGCACGATGTCAGCCACGACTACCACCTATCCCTTGACTGCGCCGGAGGTCAGGCCGGAGACGATGCGGCGCTGGAAGAAGAGCACGAACAGGATGATCGGAATGGTGATCACCACGGCGGCGGCGCAGATCGCCCCGGTGGGGTCCTCGAACTGCGACTCGCCGGTGAAGAACGACAGCGCGACCGGCACCGTACGGGCCCGTTCGGTGGAGGTCAGCGTGATGGCGAACAGGAAGTCGTTCCAGCAGAAGATGAAGACCAGGATCGCCGTGGTGAACAGCCCCGGCGCGGCCAGCGGCGCGATGACCCGGCGGAACGCCTGGCCCTGCGTGGCGCCGTCCATCTTCGCCGCCTTCTCCAGGTCCCACGGGATCTGCTTGAAGAACGCCGACAGCGTGTAGATCGCCAGCGGCAGGGCGAACGTGATGTACGGCAGGATCAGGCCGGGCCAGGTGTCGAAGAGGCCGAGCTGCCGCTCGATCTCGAACAGCGGCGACACCAGCGACACCTGCGGGAACATCGCGATCAGCAGCGACACGCCGACGAGCAGCCTCTTGCCGGGGAAGTCCAGCCGCGAGATCGCGTACGCGGCCATCGCACCGAGCACGACCGCGACCAGGGTCGCGATCAGCGCGATGCCGATGGAGTTGACCAGGGCACGGACGAACTGGTCGGTCTGGAAGATCGTCCGGTAGTTGTCCAGCGTCCACTCGCGCGGGATGAACTTCCCGTCGGTGAGCGTGGCCGGGGTCTTGAACGACAGCGACGCGATCCAGAGCACCGGGATCAGCGCGAAGACGACCACGATGACGTCGAGCAGTCCCCAGCGCAGCTTGGCCTTGGTGGTGGTGTCCGCCATGTCAGCGCCTCTCCCCGTCGTCGCTGCCGGGGGCAGCGGTACCGAACAGCTTCACGAAGACGAAGGCGATGATCGCCACGGTGATGAAGATCAGCACCGACATCGTGGACCCGATGCCGAGGTTCAGGCCCCGGATCAGGTTGTTGTAGGCGATCATCGACACCGACGACGTCTCGTTCGCCCCCGACGTGAGGATGTAGATGTTGTCGAAGACCCGGAACGCGTCCAGCGTGCGGAACAGCAGGGCGACCAGGATCGCCGGCTTCATGACCGGCAGCATCACCTTGGTGAAGCGCTGCCAGGCCGTCGCCCCGTCGGTGGAGGCCGCCTTCAGCAGGTCGTCCGGCACCAGGGCCAGGCCGGCCATCAGCAGCAGCGCCATGAACGGCGTGGTCTTCCAGATCTCGGCGAGCATGATGATCGCCAGCGAGCTGGCCCGCTCGGTGAGCGGTGCGCTGCCGTCGAAGAGGTTCGCCAGGTAGCCGGTGCCGGGCGTCCACGCGTACCGCCAGGAGAAGGCGGCGACGACCGTGACGATCCCGTACGGGATCAGCGCCGCGGTCCGGACGATCCCCCGGCCGACCAGCGTCCGGTGCATGACCAGCGCCAGCCCCATGCCGAGGACCAGCTCGACGGCGACCGTGACGACGGTGATCAGCATGGTCACGCCGAACGCCGTCCACCAGAACTCGTTGGTCAGCACGGTCACGTAGTTCTCCAGCCCGATGAACTCGCGCTGGTCCGGAAAGCGCAGGTCGAAGCGCTGCATCGACAGCCAGACCGAGTAGAGGATCGGGTACGCCGTCACCAGCAGCATGACCAGCGCGGCCGGCGCGCAGAGCAGCCAGCCGAGCCGCCGCTCGGCGCGCTTGTTCTCGCTCAGCGGGGCCCTGCGGCGGCTGGCCCGCTGCGCGGGCACGGCCGCGTGCCGCCCGGTACGGGCGGCGGTCTCCTCGGTGGTCACGTCCGCGCCCGCCGGTGTGGCATTGATGCTCACGGCAGCACCCCCTTCGACTCCAGCGCGTCCGCGATGGCGTCGCGCAGCTCGTTCGCGGTCTGCTCCGGCCGGATCGCCGACGGCGGCGAGAGGATCGCCGAGGTCACCGTGGAGATGCTCTGGTACGCCGGCGTCAGCGGACGCACCGCCGGGTCCTTCAGCTCCTCGAGGATCGTGTCCTTCATCGGGTACGCCTCGGTCATCTCCGGGTCGTCGTAGACGCCCTCGATGGTCGGCGGCACACCGTCGTTGATCGCGGAGAACTTCTGGTTCTTCTCGTTACGGATGCACTTCGCGGCCTCGAAGGACTCCTCCGGGTGCTCCGAGTACGCGCTGACGGCCATGTTCACCCCGCCGATCGTGACCTTGCTCGGGGTGCCCTCGTCGACGCCCGGGATCCGCGCCCAGCCCACCTGCTTCGCGAGGTCCGGGTTCGCCTCCTGCATCGCCGGGTAGACGAACGGCCAGTTCACCTGGAAGGCGCCGTTGCCGGACTGGAACTCCAGCCGGACCGGGTCCTCCGTGGCGTTGCTGAACGACGGCGACGCCACGCCCGACGTGGCGAAGCGCCGGAGCTGGTCGAGGGCTCGCACCGTCCCCTCGTCCATCACCGCCTCGGTGCCGTCCTCGTTGAGGATCCGCCCGCCGGCGCTCTCGGCCAGGGTGTTGTAGAGGACGACCAGGCCCTCGTACTGCGCGCCCATGGTCAGCACCTGGTACGGCTTGCCCTGCTCCTTCAGCTGCTGGGCCAGCGAGATCATCTGGTCCCACGTCGTCGGCGGTTCCGGCACCAGGTCCTTGCGGTACCAGAGCAGCTGCACGTTGGTGTTCTTCGGCGCCGCGTAGAGCCGGTCCTCGTACCGGGCGGTCTCCAGCGGGCCCTCCAGGGTGCCCCGCTCGGCCTCGGCCCTGTTCTCGCCGGTCCACTCGAGGATCCAGTCCGCGCTGGCGAACTCCTGGGTCCAGGTGACGTCGAGGCCGAGGACGTCCATGCCGGTGTCCTCGGCGGCGAGCCGGCGCACCATCTGCACCCGCTGCTCGTCGGCCTGCCGGGGCAGCACCCGGTAGACGATCTTGTACCGCCCCTGCGCCTGCGCGTTGCAGTCGTCGACGACCTTCTGCAGGTTCTGCTCCGGCGGGTAGTACAGGTTGATCGTGGGCGTACCACCGTCTCCACCGGTCCCGCAGGCGGCCATGGGCGCCGCCATCGCCAGCGCCGCGGCGGCGGCGACCGCGCGGGCGCGGGGTCCACGCCGCCGTCGGGCCTGGTCAGAGTCGCTCATCACCCCTCCCCTCCTTCTCGGCCAAAGCCGGGGGAAGGCTCCGTGCCCCGGCGCACGGCGAGACGGACGGGGCGCCGACCAGACAGTGCGTCGCGCCCCGGGCGTTTCGTGGCCCCAACACTGCCCGACCTGCGAAGTTCCGAAACCTGACGGCAACCGGAGCGCCACGGTCCGTCCCGATGTGGCGCACATCACCAGCCTGCGGGTCGCGGCGGACGCCCTTACGCTCGCCCGATGGACGTCACCTTCTTCTTCGACCCCGCCTGCCCCTGGACCTGGCGTACGTCCCGCTGGCTGGTGACCGTCGCCGACGCCCGCAACCTGCGCATCGAGTGGCGGGCGTTCAGCCTGGCCATCCTCAACGACGGCAGGATCCCGCCGCAGTACGCCGACGCGATGACCGCCGCGAGCCGGGCGCTGCGCCTGGTGGAGGCGCTACGCGCCGAGGGGCGGCACGACGACGTGGGCCGCTTCTACGCCGAGTGGGGCGCGCGCACGCACGACGCCGGCAACCCGCCGGGCCCGAAGGTCGTGGACGCGGCCGTCGAGGCGGCCGGGCTCGGCGCGGCGGCGCCGGCCCTCGACGACGAGCGGTGGGACGAGCCGGTACGCGAGTCGCACGCGCTCGCGTACGCGTCGGCGGGCCCGGACATCGGCTCGCCGGTGCTGATGGTGCCCGGCGCCGACCGCGGCCTGCACGGGCCGATCCTCACCGAGGTGCCCGGCACCGACGACGCCCTGACCATCTGGGACTGCACCGTCCCGCTGATGCGCCTGCCGACCTTCCACGAACTGAAGCGCGGCCGCCACTGACCAGAGATCCTCACAACGTCAAGGGAAGTTGCCCGGCGGCGGGCCGGACGGCGAGCGACGCGGGCGGCGGGGCCGGGGCGTGCGGGGTGGGGCGAGGTGGGAGTTCATGCGCGCATGATCGCGCGGTTCAAGGATCTGTGCCTGGATGCGGCCGACCCCGGGAGGCTGGGCGGGTTCTGGGGGCGGGTGCTCGACGCGGAGATCGACTGGTGGGTGCTCGCGGACCCGGAGGGCAACCTGTTCTGCGCGTTCGCGGCGCGGGAGGACAGCCGGCCCGGCCCGTTCGAGCTGGTGGTCGACACGGCCGACCCGGCAGCCCAGGCCAGGTGGTGGGCCGGCGTCGTCGGTGGCACCGTCGAGACCGAGAAGGGGTACGCGTCCATCGTCGGTGCGGCCGGTTTCCCGTGGGAGTACTGGGTGTTCGACCCGGTGCCGGAGGGGAAACCTGACGAACCAACAACCGATTCACCCATCCCTGCGGCGGCCCAACCGGTTGCACGCCGATATTCGCATGGCGACGGGAGAATCGCGCCGAGTTCGTCGCGCCATTTGGTCGCCCGAACTGCACCCGCACTTGAGCAGGCAGAAGGGCGGCCCCGGTCCCTCGCGGGAGGTATCCGGGGCCGCGCGGTGGTCACAGCGTGGCGTGACTCGTTTCCTGCTGAGCGGTGCGCCGCAGCGCCCCCGACATCTCATCGACGTCCAGCCCGGCGAGGTAGTCGAGTATCAGCGACCGCACGCCCTCGATGGTTTCTGGCATCTTCGCGGGATCAAGCCCTGATGGCGGGATGACGGCACGGAAGCGGGAATCGTTGATCGCACTCCCGATCAGCCGCTCGGCGATCCACAGCGGCACGCGCTCCTTCAACACGAAGGTCAGGTGCACGCTGGCCCCGGCGGACTTGCGCGAGTGCGGATTGTGCACCCAGCCCCTCGGCAGTACGAGGACATCCCCGGCGGTCAGCTCGACCGTCTGGTCCGGGCCGGACTCCTGCCACTGCTTGACCCACTCGTCCTGCCAGAGGCTCGTCGACATCGCATGGTCACGGTACGGCGACGCGACCACGGGCTCGAACAGCTCCCAGGTCTTCGACCCCTCCAGTTGCACGACGATCCCAAGGTACTGGTCCCAGTGATAATCAAGCCCCTGGGTGCCGCCCGGCGTGATGAACGCCGTGACGTATCCCGTGCAGCCGGTCTCCGACTGGATGCCCGCGCAGATGGCGCTCAACGGGGGGTGCCAGCGGTTCAGCTCCCGTAGCTGGATCGTGCAGCCCTGGTCGAGTAGGAGCTGCACGGAGGCCGGCACCACTCGGTCATCGGCGGTGAATCTGGCCGGGTGTAACCCTTCACCCTTGTGGAAGACGTTGACGTAATCGCTCGGCGCGCAGCCGGCGGCGAGGAACCCCCGAATCGTCTGGGCGGTGATCGTCCGGCCAATCGGGCTGTTGTCCGGCAGGGTCAGTGTGTAGGGGCGTTCGGGCCACTCCTTGAGGACGGCGGCGGCGCCGTCGCATCCGAGGAGCATTTCGAGGGACATGGGATCTCCCAGTGTCGAAGGTCAGTTCGGCGGGAGGGGGCATGGCGTCCGAGTGTGATGGCGGTGCGGGCAGCAGATCACCGCGAACACGGCGACCCTGTTGGCGCTCAGGCTCACGGTGTAGTGCCAGATGGAGTCGGCTCCGCCTTCAAGCTCGGTGCGTGTGTGCTCCAGGCGTGCCGCCTTGTCCAGGTAGTCGAGCGTTGGGTCGGGCGGCTGCTGGGCGTACGTGGCGGCCAACCAGTCCAGCGCGCCCTGCACGTCGGTCCAGGTCAGCTGCCGCTTCGTCTGGTCGCGGCGCAGCAGGTAGTGGCCGGTTTCCAGCGGCGGCGACGTCGCGCGGATGAACGCAGCCGTCTCCGGGTCGCCGGGATTCCGGCCGGGCCGCCGTTCGTGGTCGTGCTCCCGCCCGAAGAATTGGTGCGGGCCCGTCCACGGACCGTAGCCGTGCCAGTGATGCCCAGTCGTCATTGCTCCCCCTGAATGGAGGGCTGGCCGCGCGGCAGCGCGCGGCCAGCCCGGGCCGATCAGATTTCGCCGGCCTGGTACGCGGCGAAGAAGTTGTCCAGCTCCTTGCGGGTGAACCGCAGCGACGGTGAGTCGGCGCCCAGCTTCGAGTCGCCGATGATGACGGCGTCGGGGTTGCCCGGCAGGATGGCGGCGGCGACGCAGCTCTCCATCGTGTTCGTGATGCCGCCTCCGCAGAGCTTCCGCAGGTTCACGCCGGAGGCGTCGACCGCGTACAGGTCATCCTGGCCTTGATCCATGAGACGATCTCCTCTCAGGGGTACTGCTGTGCGGGGATTCGGTCCCCGCGCCGGTGGTGCACCTTCACCCCGGCCTGGTCGTCTGCTTTCCACGGGAGGCGATCAGGCCGGGCGCCTCGGGGTGCGAGCCTGCCGGTTGGGTGTTTCAGGTGGGCCTCGACTCACCGGCTGACCCGCTGCGTTCAGTGAATTTCAGGAAGCGGTCGGTCAGGTCGACCGGGTTGCTCGGGTTGAGCTGGCTGAGCTGGTCACGCGCCTCGGCCATCTGCTGGGAGAGGTAGACCATCAGGCCAGGTCGGTTACCCCGGTACTCCACGAGCAGGGACAGCCGGGCGGGTTGGCAGGGCCATTCCGCGCCGCACCCCCGGCACCGCCAGAGCGGACGCATCGGTTCATGGGGAATCACCCGGCGGACCGTCACGGTCGGCGCCCTCCGTTCGCCCGGAACTCCTGGGCCGGCGTCAGCCTGCCGGCCCGGCCGTGGTCGAGGCGTGCCCGCGAACAGAGTCGCGGGCCTGTCATGGCGCATGGCTTGCTCCTTTGGCCCGAGGCGGGTCAGATGGCAACGGTGCGGCCAAGGGGCTCCCACACCCGACTTCGATAGCGACGACACAGCGGCACCGCACCACACCCACGGTTGTCTAAGCCGGCCCTGACCGGACACCCGGCGCGTTCAGGAACTGCTCTGGCACCGATCTCCCCGTGCCACACGGAAGATCGAGGAATGCAGGCAGCAGGATCATGCTCGTATGGTCAGACGGCTCCGTGCTGTTGCAGCTACGGGACGACCACCCGCCGACCAACGCGAACCGCTGGGGCATACCCGGTGGACTTGTCAACTCCGGCGAAGCACCACAAGATGCCGCCCGCCGCGAGCTGCACGAAGAGACCGGCCTATCCATCGACGGCGAGCTAGCCCCTCTTCTGGTCGGGTATCACCGGCCGACCGAAGGCTCACCGCTTACGTGTACTGCGCCGCCACAAACGCCAACCCAGATGACATCGTGTAGGCGAAAGGCGCTCCATGGATTTCATACCCGCAGGCAAGCTCCCCGAGCTTGACCTTGCCGACAACGCCGCAGCCGACAACGCCGCACCTGTCCTGCTCGACTTCGTATCCTCGGCACTTCCGCCGTCTGGCTACTGCCGCCATGTTGTAGCAACGCCGCCGAGGCGCAGCTCCGCCGGCAGCCCGCCATGTGCTACGGCGATTGCATCGACGCCCGAGCTGGACGTTTTGATCATCCCTACGTTGATGACAGCGGACTGTAGCCCGCTGATCGGCGGGTTTCGTACCGGAAGGTGCCTACTGAGGGTATTTCCCTGCGCCACGGGGAATGGCGGTCAGCCGTACGCACGTATGGTGCTTGGCGTGACCGACGTGACTTACTCGCGCCTCAACGCCGATGCGGCCGCCGCCTTGATGGATCAGTTGTGCGAGGTCTACGCCGACGCCTACGGCGAAGTTCCCGGTGAGGACACCAACGTCAAGGCCGACGCTTTCCGCGACCGGGCCACCGGTGCGCTGGGTGCCCGCAACTTCGAGTTGGTCACGGCTCGGGTCGGTGACGAGTTGGTCGGGTTCGTCTTCGGCTACAGCCTGCGGCAGGAGCGCGACTGGTTCGCCGGGCTCGACCCGGCTCCGGAGCCGGGGTTCACCGACGAGCGTGGTGGTGAGCGAACCGTGGTCCTGGCTGAGATCGAGGTACGCAAAGGGTGGCAGGGCAAGGGAATCGGGCGGGGCTTGCACGACACGTTCCTCGGCGGCCGTCGCGAGGAACGTGCCACGCTGACGGCCAACCCGGCCGCGACCGCCACCCACGCACTCTATGCGGGGTGGGGCTGGCAGCGTGTGGGCACCATCCCCGGACGGCCCGGCGCCTACTACCGCGAGTACGCCATGTTCGTGCGCCCGCTTCCGCTAGCCGACCGGAGTTGACCGGTAGGCACGGATCGCCTGATCGAGTGCCCGCACCGCCCGCGTCCGCTTCCACGGGTCGAGGCTGCGGCGCAGCTCCTGCACCCGCTGCTCGATGCGGCGCGTCGAGTTCACTGAGGTCAGCTCCACGACCTCGGTGATGGTCTGGCAGGCCAGGCCGAGGTTCTGCTGCCGGGCGAACGCCTCCGCACGAAACAGCAGCCGGAACGACCGTTCGTGCAGGTTGCCCTGGTCGCTGAGCCTCAGTGCCTTGTCGGCCGCCGCGAGCACCTGGTCGGCACCGCGGAACTTCAACGCGTTCTGTGCGCTGGTGCTCCAGAAGAACGACTCGTCGTAGAAGTACCACCACGACTGGCGCGGGCCTTGGCCGGTCAGCGCCGCTTGCAGAGCGGCGTACTCCCGGTCGAGGGCGTCTCTCGACCGATCCGCTTGGCCGTCCGCCGTCAGCGCCCGCACGGCCACGTCGGCGGCGTAGGCGCGAGCATACGGGCTGCCGCTCTGCTCGGCCCATGCAGCGGCGGCGACAGCATGGTCGATACCGACGCGAGGCTTCCCCTGCCACGTGGCCAGGTGGCTCATCGTGCACAGGATGTAGGTCACCAGCTCCACGGCGCGCGCCTCGTGCGCGGCGGCCCGCGCATCGTCGTAGAACCGTTGCGCCGAGCCGTAATCGCCCATGTTGAAGCACAGCCAGCCGGTCAGCTGGGTCAGCTCGGCGTATGCGGCCACCGCGCGGTCGCGCTGCGTGCCGTTGGGGGCGGCCTTGGCTTGCTGTTCGGCGACACGTCGGTAGGCCAACGCGCTGGGCAGCGCCGTGCTCGCGCCGAGCACGTCGCCCTGCTTGCGAAGGTTGGGCATCATGGCCTCGCAGTGCGCCAGCGTGGCCGGGTCGAACCTGCCGAGATCCTGCGCCGGGGCGGCGCTGGCTGGTTCCGCCAAGCCCGCCAGCTCCGTCAGCGGCGCTGCCATGGCGGCAGCCAGCGCGGCAGCCAGTTTGCCCAGCATGTCCCTGCGGGCCGGGGAGTGCGGTGTCCGTTGCATCCACATGACGATGACCTGCGCCAATTCTCCGAAGTCGACCTCCTCGGGCAGGCGGTACAGGCCGGTGGCGTTCGCTTGTGACGGAGCACTCGCCTCCGCACCGGGGCGCCGGCCGAGCAGGTCGCGAAGCAGGGTCTCCGCCTCGCTCGGCACCATGATTTCACCCGCAACGGTGCTGGTCGTACCCCGAGGCACTGCCAAAGTCGCCCCGGCCGCCGAGTCAAGGTGACGGAAGCTCGGCAGGTCGGCCAGCAGATCGGCCACGCTGCATTCGTAGATCTCGGCAAGCCGCACGAGGTTGTCGTGTGACGGCGAGTATCCGCCCTTGCCCGGCCAGATCTCCCAGTACGAGAAGGACTTGAAGGTCTTGGGCTCGTCCGGCCAGCGGCGGTTCCACTCCTCGGCTGCCTGCGCCTGGCTCCATCCCCGCACCGACCGAAACGCCACACGAGGATTGAGCCGGAACCGCGTCTGGAAGACCTCGGCCGCCTCAACCCAGGTCTTGCCCGCCGAACGCAACTCGGCAGCCAAGCGTGCCTGCTGCCGGCGCATGCTCTCCGACCGTCCCTCCGCCATCCCACCCCCCACGATCAGCGACACGCATCGACGCTTACCTGCCAAACGGTACGCATCCAACCCGGACCACGGAACTTCCCCGTGACACGGGAAACGACGCCCCGGCATCTCCCGATAACGCCGGGTAGCCACCGGTGCGATGTGTAGATGATCGTGGATGCGCAACACCGGCCCTGCCACTATCCGCAGGCAAACCGGCGGACCGCCCTGGCCGGACGTGACGACGCCTCCGTCCGGCTGGGTGCACCGCACTTGCGGGATAGGGCGCTGAGCAGATCGAAACCTTGGAGGTGAGGACGGGTCCATGGTCGTCATGATCGAGACGGACAAGCCCGGCACGGACGAAGCCGATGCGAGGCGGATCCTGCTGATACACCGCGCCGCGCCGGACGGACTGTGCGCCGGGTGCTTGGAGTTCACGTGCACGTTGGCTCGGTTCCCGTGCACGCAGGCCCGGTGGGCGCTGAAGGTGACCGGTAACAAGGCGGCGGGCGGCCGGTCGTGAAAGCGCTGCACGCGCCAGTTCTTGCCGTGTACAGCGAGCCCCGTGAGCGGATCTACCGGGCGCTGCTAGCGGCGCCGGGGCGGGGGTGGCGGGTCAGTCAGTTGGCCGAGCAGGTGCCGGATGTGTCGGTGGAAGCGGTCCGCACGACCGTTTACCTGCTTCTCGGGGACCGGTTGGTCGACGTGCTGCCACGCCGGCGGAGTCTGACGTGGCGGCTCAACGATGAAGGCCGCACGACGGTCGAGCAGATCACGAGCGGATGGCAGCGCTCGCGTGAGACCGGCAGGGCCGAGTCGTGAGCGGAGTACGGGCGACGTTTGCGGCGCAGGCGCTAGCAGGGCCGGAGGCCGCGCGCCAGGTGATCGACCAGCATCTTCGCTCCGACGTCGGTGGCCGGTGCCTGGCGTGCGGGGAGTTGGAGCCGTGCCCCCAGCGGGACACCGCCCACGCGGTGCTGTTCGGCCACGCGCGGCAGCTTCCCCGCCGCCGCCCGATGGAGCTGATCGGGACGCGTGCCGACTTCGCCGGGCCCGGCGCTTCGACGTTCGATGCCTTCGGCCAGGCGGAGTGACTGGCTCGACCGCCGACACAGCCAGCTCGGCAGGCCCGTACAGGCCCGGCGGGGTGGGCTGACTGGTAACCCCTGAAGGGGTGCTCGTTTGGGCGGGCTGCTATCCGTGGTCTGGGTGGGGTGGCAGGCCGGAGGTTGTGAGCGAACGCGACGCCGTGGACATGCCTGCCGCTGTAGCCGCGCCCGTCTCCGATGATGGGGCGCAGGCACGGCGGTTGGCCGCTCCTGGGCCTGGCCGGTCCTGTTCATGCTGCCCTCAGTGCTGCGCGAGCAGCACTGGCACGACCGGCTGTCCACCGCCTACCAGCGGCGGCCTCCCGCGATCATCGCCACCACCGCCGCTGACTACCTCACCCACACCGGCAAGACTCCCGCCGAGGACGTGTGGCAGGTCTTCGGCAACACCAGCCCACGACAGCGACTCATCGACCTGCCCTACACCGACCCCGACCACGACGCCCAATGGAGACCTGCCACGCCCCGATAGGGGCCGATCAGAGCCGGACGCACACCACAGGCTCGCCGCGCCGCACCAGGCGGCCCGGCACGACGCGCCCACCGAGAGCACAGAACGGAGAACCCCATGCACGCACACGTCGACCACCGCCTGATACGCGATCACGTGGAGCCACATGGCCGAAGACCTCCCGGCC
>NZ_JAATEO010000037.1 GCF_012034245.1 Micromonospora thermarum
GGTGCGGGCGCGGCGCCGGGTGGTGCGGGCGCGTCCGGTGGTCCCGGACTGGTGTCCGATCGTGCGGGCGCGGCGCCCGGTGCCGGAGCGGCGTCGGGTGCGGCGGGGTGGGGCGGCACCGCCTCGACCGCACCGCCCGGACCGGGCCGGTCGCCCGGTCCGCTGGAGACCGTCGCCCCCCGGTACGGCGCGGCGAGCCTCGCCGACGTCCTCCCCGCCGCGCTCGCGGTGCTCGGGGTGCCCGGCGTCACCGACGCGCTCGGCCTGACCGCGGCGCTGGCCGGCGTCCGCCGGATCGCCGTGCTGCTCGTCGACGGCCTCGGGTGGTACCAGATCCCGACCGCCGCGCCGTACGCGCCGACCCTGGCCGGTCTCACCGCCACCGTCGGCCGGCCGCTCACCTCCGGCTTCCCGTCCACCACCCCGACCAGCCTGGTGACCCTGGGCACCGGGGCCGCGCCCGGCGCGCACGGCGTGCTCGGCTTCACCCTGCGGGTCCCGGGGACCGACCGGGTCCTCAACCACATCGAGTGGGCCGGCGACCCGGAGCCGCTGCGCTGGCAGCCGGTCCCGACCCAGCTGGAGCGGGCACGGGCCGCCGGTGTGCACGTGACGGTGGTGAGCCGGCCGGAGTTCGGCGGCAGCGGGCTGACCGTGGCGGCCAACCGCGGCGGCGACTACCGGGGCGCGGCCGGCGTCGACGCGCTGGGCCGGGAGATGCTCGCCGCGCTGACCGCCGGGACCGGGCCGACCCTGGTCTCCGGCTACCACCCCGACCTGGACCGGCACGGCCACCTCAGCGGGGTCGACTCGGTGCCGTGGCGGATCGCGGCCGCCGACGTGGACCGGCTGCTGGCCCGCCTCGTGGACGGGCTGCCACCGGACGCCGCGCTGCTGGTCACCGCCGACCACGGGCAGCTCGACGTCCCGGCCGGTCACCGGTTCGACCTGGACACCGATCCGCGCCTGCGCGACGGTGTGGCCGTGGTCGCGGGCGAGCCCCGCGTCCGCTACCTGCACGTCGGGCCCGGCGCCCGCGACGACGTGGTGGCGACCTGGTCGGCGGTGCTCGGTCCGGCGGCCCGGGTACGCACCCGGGAGGAGGCGGTGGCCGCCGGCTGGTTCGGCCCGGTGCCCGAGGAGCACCTGAGCCGGATCGGGGACGTGGTGGTGGTGTGCAACGGCACGTACGCCGTCCTGGCCACCCGCTCCGAGCCGCCGATGGCGAGCCGGCTGGTCGCGTACCACGGGGCGGACACGGCCGCCGAGATGACCATCCCGCTGCTGGTCGTGCGGGGCTGACCCGGCGTTTCGTCGGGCACCGCCGCTAGCCTTCCGGCATGGGCCGCAGCCAGTCGTTGCCCCGGGGCGGCGATCCGCGCTTCGGGCCGGACGCCGACGACTCCGGTTGCCCGGTGCTGCACGTCGACATGGACGCGTTCTTCGCCTCCGTCGAGGTGCGCCGCCGGCCGGAGCTGCGCGGCCGGCCCGTCGTGGTCGGCGGCGTCGGCCCCCGCGGCGTGGTCAGCTCCGCCAGCTACGAGGCCCGACGGTACGGCGTCCGCAGCGCCATGCCGACCATGCGGGCCCGTGCGCTCTGCCCGCAGGCGGTGTTCCTGCCGCCGGACTTCACCGCCTACTCGGCGGCCTCCCGAGCGGTCATGCGGATCTTCCGGGACGTCACCCCGCTGGTCGAGCCGCTCTCCCTGGACGAGGCGTTCCTCGACGTGGCCGGCGCCCGGCGGCTGTTCGGCCCACCGGCCGAGATCGCCCGGCTGATCCGCGAGCGGGTGGCGAGCGAGCAGGCCCTCACCTGCTCGGTGGGGGTGGCGCCCAGCAAGTTCGTCGCGAAGCTGGGCTCGACCCGGGCCAAGCCCGACGGCCTGCTGGTCGTCCCCGCCGCCCGGGTGCTCGACTTCCTGCACCCGCTGCCGGTGTCGGCGCTGTGGGGCGTGGGGGAACGCTCCGCGGAGACGCTGCGCCGGCTCGGCCTGACCACGGTCGGCGAGCTGGCGCAGGCGCCGTACGGCATGCTGCGCCAGGCGCTCGGCGACGCCGCCGCCCACCACCTGCACGACCTGGCGTGGGGGCGCGACCCGCGCCGGGTCACCCCCGAGCACGTGGAGAAGTCGATCGGCGCGGAGGTGACGTTCGACGCCGACGTGGCCGACCCGGAGGAGATCCGCCGCGCCCTGCTCGGGCTGGCCGAGAAGGTCGGTGCCCGCCTGCGCCGTGCCGGCCAGGTCGGGCGGACGGTCGCGCTGAAGGTGCGCCTGGCCGACTTCCGCACCGTCAGCCGCTCCCGCACCCTCGACGTGCCGACCGATGTCGGTCGGGAGATGTTCGACACGGCCTGGGCGCTCTTCACGGCCCTCGACCCGGGTGAGCCGATCCGCCTGGTCGGCGTACGGGCCGAGGGGCTCTCGGCGGCCCGGGAAACCCCGCGCCAGCTCGCGCTCGGCGCGCCCGAGCGCGGCTGGCGGGAGGCGGAAGCTGCCGCCGACGCCGCCGCTGCCCGTTTCGGGCGGTCCGTCATAGGTCCGGCCAGTCTGCTCCGAGTCCGAGATCCGCGCCCGGACGAAAATCCGCGCCGGCCATAGGTCGTCCCGCTTTCCGACGCGCGGGGCCCCTCGTAGACTTGCGGGTAAGCAGCCAGTTGGCTGCCACGGTCTGTCGGCCCGACCGGGCCGACCCACGTGACCGGGGAGGAGTGCCGTGCCGCTCTCGGAGCACGAGCAGCGGCTGTTCGAGCAGATCGAGCGGTCGCTTGCCGAGGACCCCAAATTCGCCTCGGCCGTGCGCGCCAGCGACCCGCGTTTCCACGCGCGGCGTCGCCTGCTCGTCGCTGCCGGCGTGGTCGTCGTCGGCCTGGCCCTGTTGGTCTACGGCGCGGTGATCAAGACTCCGCCGCTGGCAGTGGCGGGGTTCGTCGTCATGCTGGCCGCGTTGGGCTTCGCGGTGCAGTCGCATCGGCGGGCGCAGTCACCCGACCTGCACGTCGTGGGCGGGACGACCACACGTCGCCGTCCGCGCGGGCGGACAGGTCGGCGTCCGTCGATCCTGGACCGGATGGAGGACCGGTGGCGGCAGCGCCCGGAGGGGCACCGCTGACCCCCTCCTGACCCCACCCCGGCGTCGCCGGGGCGGTCGCGTCGCCCGCGCTCCGGCGACGCCTCGCGCTTCCGTGCGCCCTGACGACCGCACCGAGCCCTCGCCTCGTCACGCCCCGCCCGCTCCTGCATCAAGATCGTGCTCAAACCAGGACGTAGTGGCCTCGCGGTGTCATGGTGTCAACGAGGCCACTACTTTCCGTGTTCGAGCACGATCTTGCTGGGTCGGGAGGGGGTGCCCGTCGAGAGCGTTCGAAGAAGCCGCCCCCCAAGGGGGCGGCTTCTTCACACGCGGAGCGGTGCGCGAGGGTGTCAGCGGGCGAGGCGGCTGGCGAGCAGGCGGCGCGGGCTCCAACGCAGCGTCGCCTGCCGGACCCGCCCGTAGGACGCCACCAGCCGGGCCGACCCGTCCGCCGTGGCGATACGCCAGCGCAGCAGCACCGACGGGGGGAGGACCGCCGCCACCAGGCGGGTGCGACGGTCGGCCCGCGCGGCGAGCGCGCCGCGGACCCGGCGCAGCGCCGGCAGCAGCGGCTCCCCGGTGAGCGGGTTCCGGGCGTACCGGGCCCGCTCCTCGGCCCGGCCGAGCAGGCGGACCGCAGTCGTCGCCTCGGTGTCCTCGGTGAGCGTCTCCCGGGCGAGCCGCTCGGCGGTGGCGCGGGGGGTCTCCGTCCGGTCGACCCGGAGGCGGAAGTCCACCAGGGTGTCGAGCAACTCGTCCCAGGCGGCGTGCGCGTCGGCCCGCGCCCGCTCCGCGTCGGCCAGGACCACCATGCGCCGCCCGTCGGCCGGCGCCCCGACGACGTCCGGCTCGGCGGCCTCGGGGACCGGTGCCGGGGCCCGCCCACCGCTGCGCCGCCGGCGCAGGGCGAGCCGCCGCAGCGCCGGGACGGCGAGCAGCACGAGCAGGGCCAGTACCCCGGCCGCCCACCACAGCCACACCGGCACCGACTGGGTCGGCGTCCCGGAGTCGACGGGCAGCCCCGAGGACGGGTCCTCCTGTCCCTCGTTGCGGCGCTCCGCACTGGGCGTGGCCTCCGGCTCCGCCGGGCCGGCCGTCGCGCCCGGCTCGGGGCTCTCCTCCTCCGGGGCGTCGGTGTCCGGTGCCCAGGCGGACCGGGCGGCGCCCTGGACGCCGTACGCGGGCGTGGCGTCGAACGGCACCCAGCCGAAGCCGACGAAGTAGACCTCGGTCCACGCGTGCAGGTTGCGGTTGGTCAGGGTGTACGTGCCGCCGCCGGAGTTGGCGCCGTTGGTGAAGCCGAACGCCACCCGCGCCGGGATGCCGACGGCGCGGACCAGCCACGCCATCGCGGCCGCGTACTGCTGGCAGAAGCCGACCTTGTTGTTGAGGAAGTTGACGATGTCCTGGCCGCTGGTGCCGCCCTCGGTGCTCAGGGCGTAGCTGAACCCGTTGTCCGCGGAGAAGTAGTCGTAGATCGCCCGGACCTTGTCGTACTCGGTGTTCTTGCCCTTGGTCAGGGTGTCGACCAGCGTCTCCACCTCCGCCACCCGCGGCGGCTGCAACTGCCGGCGCAGGCTGTGGTCGGCCGGGAGGGCCCGGGCCTGCCGCAGCGCCGCCGGGCTGTACGTCGTCCGCACGTACTCGAACGCGTAGCGCTTCTCCCGCGACGTCTCCCGGCCGGAGAAGACGACCTGGAGGTTCGTGTCGTAGGACCAGTTGCCGTTCAGGTCCTCGGTGCGCACCGGGTCGCCGTACACCGGGAGGTACGGCATGGCGAGGTTCTTCGTCACCTCCACCGTGGCCCGGTACCGGTTGCGCTCGACCCCGGCCCGGTCCGGCTCCTGCGGGCCCGGCAGCTCGCGGGTCACCGGGCGGCCGGTGGGGGTGCGGACCCGGAAGCCGTCCGGCCGCAGCTCGTCGGCGGCGCCGAAGCGCAGGTAGAAGGGCGCGGGCTCGTTGGTGGTGACCTTCACCAGGTCGGCGACCTCACGTTCGTTGAGCTGCCCGCTCAGCGCCGCGAAGAGGTCGATGCGGCCGGGCGAGCCGCCCTGGCCGGGCCGGCCGGTGCCGTCACCGGTGCCGGAGCCGATCGTGTCGAGCAGGCCGCCGGTCATCCCCGGCACGGCCAGCGGCACGGCGACGGCGACCGCCACGCCCACCGCCGCGAGCCGGCGACCGGCGGACGCCAGCGGGGATGCCTCCCACACGTCCACGCCCCGGCCGTCGCCGGTGAACCGCCGGCCGAACCGGCGGACCTTGTCGACGTTGTCGGTGACGAGCAGCCACAGGTACCCGGCCGCGCCGATGACGAACGGCACCGGGGGGACGCTGTCGACGTAGACCGCCACCGGCACCGAGTAGACGGCCAGCATCGGCAGGCCGGCGAGCGCCGGCCGGCGCATCCCGACCGCCACCAGGTCGACCAGGACGGCCACCCCGCCGATGCCGAGCACCGTGATGAACAGCAGCGGGTCGGTGTCCGGCACCTTGACGCCGTACGTGCGCATGTCCTCCATCGACGCCGCGGCCAGGGATCCGAAGTGCTCGAAGGTGGCCGGCGTGGGCACCAGGCCGAGCAGCTCGGAGCCGGACGGGAAGAGCCACGTCAGGGCGAGCGTCAGGCCCGCCGCCATGCTGAGCACCTGGCCCCACAGCGGCACCCGGCCCAGCCGGGTCAGCGCCGCGGCCGCGGCCACCACGGCGACCGCGATGGTGGCCTGGATCAGCCACGTCCAGCGGTCGAAGATGGCCGACAGCGGCGCCGCGGCGAGCAGCGTCGCGGCGGCCGCGACCAGGCCCAGGTTCCGGTGGGCGATCATGAGGGGAGCCTTCCGTTCATCGCATGCCGCCGGCGACCGTCTCGGCCAGGGCGGCCCGCACGGCGAAGCCCTGCGAGCCCCGCGCGGCCTGCGGCCACAGCACCGGCAGCCGGGTGCCGTGGTCGACGCCGATCACCCGCCACCCGCTCTGCAGCAGCGCGAGGGCGGCGGTGCCGTGCGCCTGGTCGGCCTCGGCCCGTGCCTTGGCCGGCAGGTTGAGCCAGGTCGAGCTGTCCAGCAGGAACGCGACGCAGGTCGCGCCGTTGCCGCGTAGCCCGGCCAGCACCTCCGCCTCGGCGGTGCTCAGCGTCCCGAACAGGCCGATGATCAGGCCGCCGTCGGAGCGCTGCCGGACCCGCTGCACCAGCGTGGTGATCTCCACCCGCTGGGCGAGGCGGACCTCCGCGAGGTGGTCGAGGAGCACGCCGTCGCCGGCCAGCTCCGTCGCGTCGACGTCCGCGCCGGAGCCGGTCACCAACCGCAGCTTGTAGCCGCCCTGCCGCAGGTGCACGGCGATGCTCGCGGCGGCGGAGACCGCCCACTCGAAGCTGGCGGTGGGCCCGTCGCCGCGGTGCCCGTACGCCCGCGTGTCGAGCAGGACGGTCGCGCGGCTCTCCCAGGGCTGCTCCTCGCGGCGCACCATCAGCTCGCCGGTGCGCGCGGTCGACTTCCAGTGCACGCGCCGCAGGTCGTCGCCCACCCGGTACTCCCGGGTCGCCGCGTCGTCCTCGCCGTGCACCGCCACCGACCGGGCCCGGCTGTCGCCGCTGCCCGCGTACTCGCCGGGAAGCCGGACCGTCGGCAGCGGGTGGACCTGCGGGATGACCGTCAGCCGGTCGGTGCTGGGGAAGGCCCGGGTCAGCTCGCACAAGCCGAACGGGTCGGTCATCCGGACCACCAGCGGGCCGACGTCGTAGCGCCCGCGCACGTCGGCGCGCACCGTGTACGCCACCGAGCTGGCCTGGTGCGCGCCGAGCCGGTCGAGCACCACCCGGGGACGGCTGCCCAGCGCGTACGGCAGCCGGTCCTCCAGGAGCAGGGTGCCGGTGGGCAGGCGGGACAGGTTCTGCAGGCGCAGCACCACCCGGGAGCTGGCCCCGACCGGCACCCGGTGCGGGTCCAGCGACCGGTGGCAGGCCAGCTTGTACCGGCTGCGGCCGACGTAGAGCGCGGCGAGCAGCGGCAGGACACCGAGCAGCACGGCCACCCGCAGCAGGTCCTTCTCGCCGAGGATCGCGGCCGAGATCGCCGCGGCGACGGCCGCGGCGAGGAAGGAACGGCCGCGGGTGGTCAGCCCGCGCAGCCCGTCGCGCACGTCACGGCCTCCGCGGCTCGTACGGGGCGCGACCGTTGCCGGTGGCGGGCCGGGTGTCGTACGGCGAGCGGCGGCGCTCGTGCGGCAGCGGCAGGCGGTGCACCAGGTCGGAGACGATCGCGTCGGTGGTACGCCGGGCGAGCTGCGCGTCGGCGGTGGGGATGATCCGGTGCGCCAGGACGGGCACGGCCAGCACCTGCAGGTCGTCGGGGAGGACGTAGTCGCGCCCCTCGAGCGCGGCGACCGCGCGGGCGGTGCGCAGCAGCTGGAGGGTGGCCCGGGGCGAGGCGCCGAGGCGCAGGTCGGGCGCCTCCCGGGAGGCGGTGACCAGGTCGACCGCGTACTGCTTCACGGCGTCGGCGACGTGCACCTGCCGGACGTGCGCGATGAGCCGCCGCACGGTGTTGGCGTCGGAGACGGGCCGCAGCTCCTGCAGCGGGTCGGTCGCGCCGTGCCCGTCGAGCATCGCCAGCTCGGCCCCGGCGTCCGGGTACCCCATCGCGATGCGGGCGGTGAACCGGTCGCGCTGGGCCTCGGGCAGCGGGTACGTGCCCTCCATCTCGATCGGGTTCTGCGTGGCGATCACCATGAACGGCGTCTGGAGCTGGTACGTCACCCCGTCGACGGTGACCTGCCGCTCCTCCATGCACTCCAGCAGCGCGGACTGCGTCTTCGGCGAGGCCCGGTTGATCTCGTCGCCGACGACCAGGTTGGCGAAGACGGCGCCGGGACGGAACTCGAAGTCGTGCGTCTCCTGGTTGTAGACGCTGACGCCGGTCACGTCGCTGGGCAGCAGGTCGGGGGTGAACTGGATGCGGCGGACCGAGCAGTCGATGGACCGGGCCAGGGCCTTGGCCAGCTTGGTCTTGCCGACGCCGGGCACGTCCTCGATGAGCAGGTGACCTTCGGCGAGCAGGACCGCGAGCGCGAGGCGTACGGTGGCCGTCTTGCCCTCGATGACCTGTTCGATGTTCGCCACGATGGCGTCACTGGCGGCGCGGAACTCGTCGTGCGGCAGCAGACCGCCCACCTCGTCCCAGGTCTGTTGTGTCACGGGCCTCCTCCTCGTCGCCTGGACGGCAGCTCTGTATAGAGCACCTGGACCCGCTGTTCGGTTCGCGCGAGCGAGCCTCGTCTGCCGCAGAAATCTCACTGGTCTCTCAGGCTAACCATGTTTCTCGCTGTCGCCGACCCCCGCAGGTAGACGGTCGGTTACACCCCGAATATTCGCCGGGACGGGGGACCGGGCCGGCTGCGTTAGGTGCCGGAGACGATCACCGAACGCTGCCGCCCGGTGGCGGGACGCCCGCCGGACCGGCGGCACGGTACACTCCGTGACATGGCCGGAGTCTTCCTGCTTCTTACCGGGCCGTGCTGATGCGCTGAACGCGCGACAGCACGGCGGCCCCTCCTGCGCGAGGGGCTTTTTTGTGCCCGTCGTCGGCCCGGTTCCGTCAGGCGGGCGGCGAGCACCGACCGAGACCGCACGAGACGACCCGCGCCGAGCGAAGCGAGGAGAGCCATGAGTGAGGCAGCCGCACCGGCCAGCGACATTCCCCCGTTCCGGTACACCGCGGCCCTGGCCGACGAGATCGAGCACCGCTGGCAGGACATCTGGGAGCGGGAGGGCACCTTCCACGCCCCCAACCCGTCCGGCCCGCTGGCCGATCCCGGCCACCCGCGGGCGGGGGCGGAGAAGCTGTACGTCCTGGACATGTTCCCGTACCCGTCGGGCGCCGGCCTGCACGTCGGCCACCCGCTGGGCTACATCGGCACCGACTGCTTCGCGCGCTACCAGCGGATGGCCGGCCGCAACGTGCTGCACGCGATGGGCTTCGACGCGTTCGGGCTGCCCGCCGAGCAGTACGCCGTGCAGACCGGCACCCACCCGCGCACCACCACCGAGGCGAACATCGCCCGGTACAAGGCCCAGCTGCGCCGGCTGGGCCTGGCCCACGACGAGCGCCGCTCGGTGGCCACCATCGACACCGACTTCTACCGCTGGACGCAGTGGATCTTCCTGCAGATCTACAACTCCTGGTACGACGCCGAGGCGAAGCGTGCCCGCCCGATCGCCGAGCTGATCGCGGAGTTCTCCGGCGGCACCCGGCGCACACCGGACGGCCGCCCCTGGGCCGAGCTGACCGAGGCCGAGCGTCGCGGGATCGTCGACGACCACCGGCTGGCGTACGTCTCGGAGGCCCCGGTGAACTGGTGCCCGGGGCTGGGCACCGTGCTGGCCAACGAGGAGGTCACCGCCGACGGCCGGTCCGAGCGGGGGAACTTCCCGGTCTTCAAGCGGAACCTGAAGCAGTGGATGATGCGGATCACCGCGTACGGCGACCGGCTGCTGGACGACCTGGACACGCTGGACTGGCCCGAGCCGATCAAGATGATGCAGCGCAACTGGATCGGCCGCTCCACCGGCGCGCACATCGACTTCCCGACCGCCGTCGAGCCGATCCGGGTCTTCACCACCCGGCCGGACACCGTCTTCGGCGCGACGTACATGGTGCTGGCCCCCGAGCACGACCTGGTCGACGCGCTGGTCCCGGCCGCCTGGCCGGACGGGACGAAGGACGCCTGGACCGGCGGGCACGCCAGCCCCCGCGCGGCGGTGGAGGCCTACCGCAAGGCGGCCGCCGCGAAGACCGACGTCGAGCGACAGGCCGAGACGAAGGAGAAGACCGGCGTCTTCATCGGCGCGTACGCCACCAACCCGGTCAACGACGCGCGGATCCCGATCTTCATCGCCGACTACGTGCTGGCCGGCTACGGCACCGGCGCGATCATGGCGGTGCCCGCGCAGGACGAGCGGGACTGGGCGTTCGCCGAGGTCTTCGACCTGCCGATCGTCCGCACCGTGCAGCCCGCGGAGGGCTTCGACGGCAAGGCGTACACCGGGGACGGGCCGGCGATCAACAGCGCCGCGCCCGACCGCGGCCTGGACCTGAACGGCCTGGGGGTCGCCGACGCCAAGGCGCGCATCACCGCGTGGCTGGAGGCGAACGGCCACGGCCAGGGCGCGGTGACCTACCGGCTGCGGGACTGGCTGTTCAGCCGCCAGCGCTACTGGGGTGAGCCGTTCCCGATCGTGTACGACGAGACCGGCGCCGCCATCGCGCTGCCGGAGGAGATGCTGCCGGTCGAGCTGCCCGAGGTGGACGACTTCTCGCCGCGCACCTTCGACCCCGAGGACGCGCAGTCGAACCCGGAGACGCCGCTGTCGCGGCGGCGCGACTGGGTCGAGGTCGAGCTGGACCTGGGTGACGGGCCGAAGCGCTACACCCGCGAGACCAACGTGATGCCGCAGTGGGCCGGCTCCTGCTGGTACGAGCTGCGCTACCTGGACCCGACCAACGCGGACCGGTTCGTCGACCCGGACAACGAGCGCTACTGGATGGGCCCGCGCGGCGAGGGCGACTGCGGCGGCACCGACCTGTACGTCGGCGGCGCCGAGCACGCCGTGCTGCACCTGCTGTACGCCCGCTTCTGGCACAAGGTGCTGTACGACCTGGGTCACGTCTCGTCGTTCGAGCCGTTCCGCAAGCTGTTCAACCAGGGCTACATCCAGGCGTACGCGTACACCGACGCGCGGGGCGCGTACGTGCCGGCGGAGGAGGTCGTCGAGCGGGAGGGCGGCTTCTACCTGGGCGACGTCCAGGTCAACCGCGAGTACGGCAAGATGGGCAAGTCCCTGAAGAACGTGGTGACGCCGGACGAGATGTGCGCCGCGTACGGTGCGGACACCTTCCGGGTGTACGAGATGTCGATGGGCCCGCTGGAGGTCTCGCGCCCGTGGGAGACCCGGGCCGTGGTCGGCTCGTTCCGGTTCCTGCAGCGGGTCTGGCGGGCGGTCGTCGACGAGCAGACCGGCGCCCTGCGGGTCACCGACGCCCCGGCCGACGAGGCCACCCGCCGGCTGCTGCACAAGGTGGTCGACGGGGTTCGGGGTGACATGGAGGGGATCCGGTTCAACACCGCGATCGCCAAGCTGATCGAGCTGACCAACGGGCTGACCCGGCTGTCGGAGACCCCGCGCGAGGTGGCCGAGCCGCTGGTGCTGATGCTGGCGCCGTTCGCCCCGCACGTCGCCGAGGAGCTGTGGCGCCGGCTGGGCCACGAGACCTCGCTGACGTACGCGGACTTCCCGGTCGCCGACCCGGCCCTGCTGGTGGCCGAGACGGTGACGTACCCGGTGCAGGTCAACGGCAAGGTACGCGGCCGGGTCGAGGTTCCCGCCGACGCCGCCGAGGCCGACGTGCGGGCGGCGGCCCTGGAGGCGGTGGCCGGTTCCCTGGCCGGCAAGGAACCCCGCAAGGTCATCGTCGTCAAGGGCCGGATGGTCTCCGTCGTCGCCTGAGCCGGTCCGCTCGCCGATCATGGAGTTGTGGTGTCCGGCTGATGCCGGTCCGGGACGTTCCGTCCCCACCACAACTCCATGATCGACCGGGGCTGGGTGGTGACAGCGCGCACCGTCGGGCGGTGGGCCTGCAGCCAGTCGTGCCAGCCCCGGATCATCGGTGGGACGCCGAGCCCGCGCAGCCGCAGCATCGCGGGCTCGCCACGGTCGGCGCCGGCCTCGATGCCGCGCCAGGTGCCGTCGAGCTAGCTCAACACCTCCCGGCCGTGCTCGTCGAACCCGAGGTGGCGGGGCGCCAGGTCCGCGCCCACCCGCTCCAGGTGACGCAGCAGCGCCGCGACGCGGTCGGCGTTCGGTCCGGGGGTACGCCGGACCGTCCCACCGACGCGGACCACGTCGGTGACGAAGCCCCCGGGCAGCGGCTCCTCGTCCGGCATCAGGTGGGCCCGAGGCGGCGGA
This sequence comes from Micromonospora thermarum, assembly GCF_012034245.1. Lineage (GTDB taxonomy): Bacteria > Actinomycetota > Actinomycetes > Mycobacteriales > Micromonosporaceae > Micromonospora > Micromonospora thermarum. The sequence continues at coordinate 12,032 of NZ_JAATEO010000037.1, forward strand.
GCCGCTCGGCGCGCCACCAGCGGCGGATGAGCACCGCGCTGGCGATCAGGCCGAGCCCGGCCGGGGCGGCGGCGAACCAGTTGACCTCGCCCGGGGAGGTGGCCGCGGCGCCGACGGCCGCGTACCCGAACGCGGTCGGCGTGGAGGCGATGAGGCTGCCGACGAGGAACGGCAGCACCCGGGCGCCGGTGGTGCCGTAGCCGTAGCTGACCAGGCCGAAGCCGGCGATCGGGAGCAGCCGGACGGTGATCACGCCGAGGACGCTCTGCCGTGCGAACCAGCCGTCCAGGCGGGCCAGGCGGCCACGGACCCGCTCGGCGACGAACTCCCGCCCGAGGAGCCGACCCACCGTGAAGCCGATCGCCGCGGCGAGCAGCGCGGCGCCGAGCGCGTACGCGGCCCCTTCCAGGGCGCCGAAGAGCGCCCCGGACGCCAGGGTGATGAAGGTGCGCGGGACCAGCGCCACGAGCAGCAGCGCCCCGCCGACGATCGCCGCGACCGGGGCGTACCCGCCCAGCCGGTCGGCGAGGTCGGGCAGGTGGGCCGGGTCCGGGCGGGGCACCACGAGCAGTGCCAGGCCGAACCCGGCGAGCAGGAGCAGCAGGACGCCGAACCGGACGGCGGACGGCTCCCGCAGCACCCGCCGGACGGCCGCCGGACCGAACCGCGGCCGGCGGCCGGCGGGGGTCACGGTCGGGCGGCGGCGGCCACCGCGGCGCGGCGCTCGGCGCGGAGGCGGTCGGACCAGGTGTCGTCCAGCGGGGGCAGCTGGTGGACGCCGGTGGCCCAGCGCAGCAGCAGGTCGGCCAGGGCGGGGTTACGGGCCAGGGCCGGCCCGTGGGAGTACGTGCCGAGCAGCTTGCCGCGCCACGCGCCCTCGGTGGCGCCGTCGTTGCCGACCCCGGCGGTGACCCGGGCGAGGGGGGCCGCCTCGGGACCGAGGTGGGTGCGGCCGCCGTGGTTCTCGAAGCCGGTGAGCGGCGGCAGCCCGAGCCGGGGGTCGATGTCGCCGGCCAGCTCGCCCACGGCCCGGGTGGGCCCCCGGTCCGACGAGAGGTCGAGCAGCTCCAGCCCCGCGCACTTGGTGCCCTTGGCGAAGAAGGAGGAGCCGAGCAGCTGGTAGCCGGCGCAGACGCCGAACACCACCGACCCCTGCGCGACGGCGCGGTGCAGGCCACCGTCGGCGATCAGCCGCTGGGCGCCGAGCGCCTGCGGGCCGTCCTCGCCCCCGCCGATCAGGTAGATGTCGGCGGTGGCGGGCAGCGGCTGGTCGGAGCGGACCTCCAGCACCTCCACGGGGAAGCCGCGCCGCTGGGCGCGGCTGGCCAGGATCAGCGCGTTGCCGCGGTCACCATAGGTGGAGAGCAGGTCGGGGTAGACCCAGACGATACGCAGACTTTCAGAGGACACGGTCCAACTCCGCTCGGATGTCCTGGAAGGCGGTGTAGTTCGCGATGACCTCCAGCCGGCCCGGCGGAGCCGCCCGGACCGCCTCGGCGAACGTGCGCACGTGCTGGAACGGCACGTCGTTGACGTCGAGCCGGACCGCCAGGTCGTACGCCCGGTCGCCGGTGATGAGCACCTGCCGGCCGCGCAGCGGGCTGAAGTCGACGTCGAAGAGCCAGGAGGTGTCCAGCCCGTCGGGGTCGCGGGCGTTGATGGAGAGCAGGGTCGGCGCCTCGTCGGCCATGTCGAACGCCTCCAGCCAACTGGCCGGGTTCTTCGCCAGCAGCAACCGGATCAGCCGTCCGTCGCGCTCGACCTGCGCGTACCGGCCGGCGACCGAGGTGACGCTGCTGAGCTTGAGCACCGCGTCGACGGGGCGTACGCCGAACTCGGCGGCGACCGCGAGGGCGGTGGCGGCGTTGCCGAGGTTGACCTTGCCGGGGAGCTGCAGCTTGACCTTGTGCCAGGCGCCGGTCGGGTCGATGACGCCGTCGTCCTCCACCGTCCAGTGCGGCTCGGGACGGCGCAGCGGGCAGCCGGTGCACCACCACTGGTCGCCCTCGCGGGCGATCGTGGAGCCGCACTCCGGGCAGACCCACGAGTCGTCGTGCCAGCGCTGGCCGGCGCTGAACCAGGTGACGTGCGGCGGCGTGATCCGGTGGTCGTGGTTCGGCGGCGGGGTGGCCGCCCAGACGACCATCGGGTCGTCGGCGTTGGCGACGACGCGGACGTCGGAGTGCTTGACCAGGGCCGCGCGCCAGAGCTGCGCCATCATGGCGACCTCCTTGGCGCGGTCGAGCTGGTCGCGGGAGAGGTTGAGCAGTGCCACCACGTGCGGCTCGGTGGATTCCAGCACCTGGGCGAGGTAGTGCTCGTCGACCTCGAGCACCGCGTACGGGGTGCTGCCGGCCTTGGCCAGCGCGGAGGTGTGCCCGGTGGGCATGTTCGCGCCGAAGGAGTTGGTGGCGACCTTGCCGAGGACGCCGACGGCGGCCGTGGTGAGGCGTGTGGTGGTGGTCTTGCCGTTGGTGCCGGAGATCAGCGCGATGGCGCGGCCGGCGGCGAGGTGGGCGAGCAGGTCCGGGTCGATCTTGAGGCCGATCCAGCCGCCGATGACCGAGCCGTCGCCGCGCCCCGCGGCGCGCGACAGCGCCGCGGCGGTCCGCGACACGGAGCTGGCCACCTTCGCCCGCAGGGGCATCTTCGCGTCCGTCACGCGAGCGAGGTTACTCCACCGGCGGGCCCCCCAGATCGCCGCCGACGGTGAACCGTTCGGCCGGTGGCGCCGCGGCGGCCGGCCGGGCGGGCATCGGCCGGACGGAGTCGATCTATGTCGGAAAGCGGACGGCGCCGTGGGAGCCGTTCCGCCCTCCACTTCGCTCCACCCTCGTTGACGTGCGGTTTTGGCCGGGCGACACGCGCGCCACATGGGCGATTCCGGTTGCGGGTGGAGGGAAGTGGAGTAGAGTGGGGCGCGATGGTGAGGCCGGGAGGGCCCACCGGCCCGGGGGGTCAGCGGCGCCGCGAACGCCGCTAGATGGGCGAGGGGGTTGGGCCGATGTTCCTCGGCACCCACACCCCGCGCCTGGACGACAAGGGCCGGTTGATCCTTCCGGCGAAGTTCCGGGACGAGCTGGCGGGGGGTGTCGTGATCACCAAAGGGCAGGATCGCTGCCTCTATGTCTTCCCGACGCCGGAGTTCCAGCGGATCGCGGAACAGTTGCGCGCGCAGCCGATGACGCACAAGGCGGCCCGGGCCTACAGCCGGGTCTTCTTCGCGAGCGCGCACGACGAGGTCCCCGACAAGCAGGGGCGGGTGACCATCCCGGCCCACCTCCGGGAGTACGCCGCACTCGACCGCGACCTGGTCGTGATCGGCGCGCACACGCGGGTGGAGATCTGGGACAAGACTGCCTGGGAGACCTACCTCTCCGAGAGCGAAGACGACTTCGCCGACATCGAGGAGGGGGTGCTGCCCGGCGGTCTGTAGGGCGTGACGGCGCCCGGCGTACTGCGAGATCTCCAGCCGCTTTCGAGTTCCTGGCATCCCTTCCCCGGTGCCAGGCGCACGATCCGATCGGGGGGCCGTGGCCGGAAGGCGGGCGGGAGCGGATGGGGATCTGGCGGTACGGCGGCACAGCGTCGTCCGACGACAGGCGCGAGACGACGGACGGTTTCAAGCAGTGGGGGTCGACATGGGGGAGCTTCGCGGCACGCACGTGCCGGTGCTGCTCGAGCGGTGTCTCGAGCTGCTCGCCCCCGCGCTGGACCGGGCGGAGCGCACGGTCCACGTCGACGCCACGCTGGGGCTGGGCGGGCACGCCGAAGCGGTGCTGGAGGCGCACCCGCGGACGGTGCTGGTCGGGCTCGACCGGGACACCGAGGCCCTCGCCCACGCGCGGGCGCGGCTGGCCCGGTTCGCCGACCGGATCCACCTGGAGCACGCCGTGTACGACGAGCTGCCCGACGTGCTGGACCGGCTCGGGTACCCGGCGGTCGACGGGATCCTGTTCGACCTGGGTGTCTCCTCGTTGCAGCTCGACGCGCCCGACCGCGGGTTCGCGTACGCGCAGGACGCGCCGCTGGACATGCGGATGGACCAGACCCGGGGGGTGACCGCCGAGGAGGTGGTCAACACCTACTCGCACCCGGAACTCGCCCGGGTGCTGCGGGTCTACGGCGAGGAGAAGTTCGCGACGCGGATCGCGTCGGCGATCGTCCGGGAGCGGGAACGCGCCCGAATCACCTCGTCGGCGCGCCTGGCCGAGCTGGTCCGGGAGAGCATTCCGGCACCAGCCCGACGAACCGGTGGACACCCGGCAAAGAGAACGTTTCAGGCTTTACGGATAGAGGTAAACAAAGAGCTGGCGGCGCTGGAAGCGGCGCTGCCGGCGGCGCTCGACCGGCTCACGGTGGGCGGCCGCATGGTGGTCCTGTCCTACCACTCGCTGGAGGACCGGCTCACCAAGGCGGCGCTCGCCGACCGGGTCCGCAGCACGGGCCCGGTCGACCTGCCGGTCGAGCTGCCCGGGACCGGTCCGACGTTCCGGCTGCTCAGCCGGGGCGCGGAACTGCCGAACGAGGTGGAGGTCGCGGCGAACCCGCGCGCCGCCTCGGTGCGGTTGCGGGCCGCGGAGCGGCTCGACCCGACCGCGGAGCAGCACCGGCGTACCGACCGCGAACGGTACCGCCGGCGGGTCCGGGCGATGCACCAACCGGGGACGGGGTCGGCCGCGCGACGGCCGGCTCCGGGGGATGGGACAGGGACGGACGAAGAGGGGGAGGGACATGACGATTGACAAGCGCGACCGCCGGGACGTGACCGGCGGCGGGCAGCGCACACCGCGGTCGGGGGGCCGGATCGCGGCGGAGCGGGCCACGCGCGTCGGCACGGGCACGCCGCGGGCGGACCGGACGGGCCGGCTGGGAGAGACTCGCGCCCGGGGGGCGCGCGAGTTCCCGACCCAGGGCACCGCGGCGCTGAGCCCGGCCGAGCGGGGTGGCGCGACCGCGACGCGCCCGCCCCGGCTGCGGGTGGCGCCGCCGGCGCCGGTGTCGGTGCCGCGCGCGCCGTTCGCGGCGCTGGTCGTGACGCTGGTCGTCGGTGGGGTGCTCGGCATCCTGCTGGTCAACACGAAGATCAACGAGAACGCGTTCCGGTTGGAGAAGCTCCAGCAGCAGCAGGCCAAGCTGGACCTGGAGCAGCAGCAGCTGAACCGGCAGATCGCCGAGGCGGAGGCGCCGGGCAACCTGACCGCCGCCGCGCGCAAGCTCGGCCTCGTCGAGGCCGGCGAGCCGGCGTACATCCGGCTGCCGGACGGCAAGACCATCGGCGTGCCGCAGCCGGCCAGCGGGCAGCCGTCGGTCACCAGCCAGCAGGGCGCCGGGGGGTAGGCCGTGCCCCCGAGATCGGAGGAACCGCGCCGGGACGCCACGGGCTCCCGGCGCGGCCCGTCCCGTGGCGACGGGACCGCCGATCCGCGTACGGGTGAGCCGGGGGTCGGCGGGATCTCCGGCGCCCGCGCGTACACCCCGCGGGGGCGCACGATCGGCGAGGATCGGCTGGGCGACGCGCGAGCCGCCCGGGCCGAGCAGCGACGCACGCCGCGCGGCGGGCGCTCCGGCGACCCGTTCCGCCCCGCCCTCCAGGTGCTCGACGGCGGGCGGGTGGGCCGGCGGGAGCCGCCGCCCCGCCGTACCTCGGTGGTCCGGACGATGCCGGAGCGCGCGCCGCGGAAGGAACCGCCCCCGCGCCGCCGCCCCGCGCGCACCGCGCCGGCCCGGCCGGCGGCCCGGCGTCCGTCCCGCAAGCCGCCGAAGCCGCCCCGGCTGGCCGACCCCAGCCGCCGGCTCCGGCTCGGCACCGCGCTGGCCCTGACCCTGTTCGCCGTCATCGGCATCCGGCTCGTCGTCCTCCAAGCGACCGAGAGCGCGGCGTACGCCGACGCCGGCCTTCCCGACCGGCTGCGTACCGTGGTCCTGCCGGCGCCGCGTGGCGCCATCTACGACCGCGACGGGGCGGCGCTCGCGCACAGTGTCGAGGCGCGGTACGTCTACGCCGACCCGACCCAGATCGAGGACCCGCAGGCGACCGCGAAGGCCCTGTCGCCGCTGCTCGGCATCCCACCCTCGGAGCTGGTGGAGAAGATGAAGCCGCGGAAGCGGCCCAACGGCAGCGACTCCCAGTTCGAGTACCTGGCCCGGGGCGTCGACGTCGCCCGGGCGCGGCAGATCATGGCGTTGGAGCTGCCGGGCATCAACACCCACCGGGACGAGCGGCGCGAGGTTCCCGGCGGCGACCTGGCCGCGAACCTGCTCGGCTTCACCAGTCCGGACATGATCGGCCTGGAGGGCCTGGAGGCCCGCTACGACGACCTGCTCGCCGGCGTCGACGGCAAGCGCGTCTACGAGGTGGGCCTGGGCGACCTCGCCGCGCCGATCCCCGGCGGGTACAGCGAGACGACGAAGGCGAAGCCGGGCAGTTCGCTCCAGCTCACCATCGACCGCGACCTCCAGTACATGGTGCAGGTCCTGCTGGCACAGCGGATGGCCCAGGTCAAGGGCTCCACCGGTGCGGCGGTCGTGCTGGAGGTCGGCACCGGCGAGGTGCTGGCCCAGGCCGCCTACCCCACCTACGACGCGGCCAAGCCGGACGCGAGCAAGCCGACCGAGCGGGAGGACGTCGCGACGAGCTTCGTGGTCGACCCGGGCTCGGTGCACAAGGCGATCACCTTCGGGGCGGCCCTCCAGGAGGGCGTCATCACCCCGGACACGACGCTGCCGGTCGCGAACGCCGTCCGCAAGGGCGACACCTGGTTCGCCGACACCCACCCGGCGGGCGGGAGGCGGATGAGCCTGCCCGGGATGATGGCGTACTCGTCGAACGTGGGCACCATCGCCATCGCCGACAAGCTGGGCAAGGACCGGCTCATCGACTACCAGAAGCGGTTCGGGCTCGGCGAGGCGACCGGCGTCGGCATGCCGGGCGAGGCGAGCGGCCGGCTCCTGCCGGCGGAGGAGTGGAGCGAGTCGTCGCACGGGTCGGTGCCGATCGGGCACAGCGTCGACGCCACGCCGCTGCAGATGGCCGCCGCGTACGCCACGATCGCCAACGGCGGCACGTACGTCGCGCCGCGCCTCGTCAAGGAGATCATCGGGCCGGACGGGAAGCGGACGAAGCCCGAGGCCCCGCCGACCCGGTCGGTGCTCAGCCCGGACACCGCCGCCGAGTTGCGCAAGATCCTGGAGGCGGTGACCACCGTCGATTCCGCCACCGGCCTGGCGGCCGCGGTCCCCGGGTACCGGGTCGCCGGCAAGACCGGCACCGGCTGGCGCCTGGTCGACGGCCGCAAGCAGCCCGGCGAGGTGGCCTCGTTCATCGGCATGGCACCGGCCGAGAAGCCCCGGTACGTGATCGCGGTCTTCGCGCACACACCCGGCGGCGGGGGCGGCGACATCGCCGCCCCGGCGTTCCGGGACATGATGCAGTTCGCCCTGCGTCACGACCGGGTTCCGCCGTCGTCCGCCGCCGCGCCGAAGTTCGAGGTCTTTCAGCGCTGACCGGCGGGAACGGGACATCATCGGTGAGTGCGGACGAACCACCGGGGCGGCTGTGCGGCCGGAACCGGACGACCGGGTAGGGTCTGACGCCGTGTCCGGCAATCCTCGCCCCCGCACCGTGACCGGAGTCCGGCTCGGCGACCTCGCCGCCCGCCTCGCCGCCGAGCCCGGCGCGGGTGCCGTCGATCCCCGGGCGGGCGCCCCGGAGCCGGTGGTCACCGGTGTGACGCACGCCAGCCAGGAGGTCCGCCCCGGCGACCTGTACGCGGCGCTGCCGGGAGCCCGCCGGCACGGCGCGGAGTTCGTCCCCGCCGCCGCGGCGGCCGGCGCGGTGGCCGTGCTCACCGACCCGGCCGGAGCCCCGGCGGCGGAGGAGGCCGGCCTGCCGGCGCTGGTGGTGCCGGACCCGCGCGCCGTGCTCGGTGACCTGGCCAGCGCCGTCTACGGCGATCCCACCGAGGGGCTGACCGTGATCGGGGTGACCGGCACCGCCGGCAAGACCTCCACGGCGTACCTGGTCGAGTCCGGCCTGCGGGCCGCCGGGCACACCACCGGCCTGATCGGGACCGTCGAGACCCGCCTCGGCGACCTGGTGATCGACAGCGTCCGCACCACGCCCGAGGCGACCGACCTGCACGCGATGCTCGCCGCGGCCCGGGAGCGGGGCGTGACCGCCCTCGTCATGGAGGTGTCCAGCCACGCCCTCGCCATGGGGCGGGTCGGCGGGGTCCGGTTCACCGTCGGCGGGTACACCAACTTCGGCTCCGACCACCTCGACTTCCACGCCGACTCGGCCGACTACTTCGCCGCGAAGGCGAAGCTCTTCGACGGCCGCTGTGCGGTGGAGGTGCTCAACCACGACGACCCGGCGCTGCGTCCGCTCTACAAGCCGGCCACCGTCACGTACTCGGCGGCCGGGGACCGGTCCGCCACCTGGTGGGCGGACGAGATCGGCGGCGACGGGTACGCGCAGCGCTTCACCCTGCACAGGCCGGACGGCCTCACCCTGCCCGCCGGGGTGTCCCTGCCCGGCCGGCACAACGTCGCCAACGCGCTGCTCGCCATCGCCGCTCTGGTCGCCGCCGGGGTGGACCCGAAGACCGCCGCCGAGGGCGTCGCCGCCTGCGGGGGCGTCCCCGGCCGGCTGGAACTGGTCCCGGCGCCCGGACCGGTGCGCGGCGTCGTCGACTACGCCCACAAGACCGACGCGATCGTCGCCGCGCTGGCCGCCCTGCGGGAGCTCAGCGCCGGCCGGCTCATCTGCCTGATCGGCGCCGGCGGTGACCGGGACCGGGGCAAGCGGCCCCTCATGGGCGCGGCGGCGGCGGAGGGAGCGGACGTGGTGCTGGTGACCGACGACAACCCGCGCACCGAGGACCCTGCCGAGATCCGGGCCGAGGTGCTCGCCGGGGCGTACCGGGCGGGCACGGACGCCCGGATCCTGGAGGTCCCCGGCCGGCGCGCGGCCATCGCCGAGGCGGTCCGCCTGGCCGAGCCGGGCGACGTGGTGGCGCTGCTCGGCAAGGGCCACGAGCAGGGGCAGGAGGTCGCCGGGGAGGTGCACCCCTTCGACGACCGCACCGAGCTGGCGGCCGCCCTGCGCGCCCGCTTCGGCGAGCCGGAGGGGAAGCGGTGATCCCGCTGCGCCTGGCCGAGGTGGCGGCCGCCGTCGGCGGGCGGCTGGTCGCCGCCGACCCGGAGGCCACGGTCACCGGCACGGTCGAGTTCGACTCCCGCAAGGTCGGCCCCGGCGGGCTGTTCGTCGCCTTCCCCGGCGAGAAGGTGGACGGGCACGACTACGCCGCCGGGTCCGTCGAGGCGGGCGCGGTGGCCGTGCTCGGCACCCGCGAGGTGCCCGGCGTGCCGATGGTGCTGGTCGACGACGCCCTCGCGGCGATGGGCCGGCTGGCCCGCGCGGTGGTGGACCGGCTGCCCGGCCTGACCGTCATCGGCCTCACCGGCTCGTCCGGCAAGACCACCACCAAGGACCTGATCGCCCAGCTCACCGCGCGGCTCGGCCCGACCGTCGCGCCGCCCGGCTCGTTCAACAACGAGCTGGGGCACCCGTACACGGCGTTGCAGGCCGGGCCGGAAACCCGATACCTGGTCATGGAGAAGGGCGCCCGGGGCGTGGGGCACGTCCGGTACCTGTGCGACGTCGTGCCGCCGCGCATCTCCGTGGTGCTCAACGTCGGGGTCGCCCACATCGGCGAGTTCGGCTCCCGGGAGACCATCGCCCTGGCCAAGGGCGAGCTGGTCGAGGCGCTGCCCGCGGACGGGCTCGCCGTGCTCAACGCCGACGACGACCTGGTCTCCGCCATGGCGACGCGGACGGCGGCGCGGGTGATCCGGTACGGCGAGGCGCCGGACGCCGACATCCGCGCGGTCGACGTGACGCTGGACGAGCGTGGCCGGCCGTCGTACACGCTGGTGACGCCGGAGGGTGACGCGCCGGTCCGGCTCGGGCTGACCGGGCGGCACCAGGTCTCCAACTCGCTCGCCGCGGCGGCGGTGGCGCGGGAACTGGGCATGCCGTTGACCGAGCTGGCCATCGCGCTCGGCGAGCTGGGTCTGGTGTCGACCCGCCGGATGGACGTGTTCGAGCGTACCGACGGGGTCACCGTCATCGACGACTCGTACAACGCCAACCCGGCCTCGATGGCGGCCGCGCTGCGCGCGCTGGCCGGCGTCGGGCAGGGGCGGCGCACGGTGGCGGTGCTCGGCTACATGGCCGAGCTGGGACCGTTCGAGCACGACGGGCACGTCGAGGTCGGCCGGCTCGCCGCCGAGCTGGGCGTCGACCGCCTGCTCGTGGTGGGCGACGCGGCCGCGCCGATCCACGAGGGCGCGAATTCGGTACGTGACTGGGGAGGAGAATCGGTGCTGCTCACCGATCAGGCGGGCGCCGTCGAGGTGCTGCGGAACGAGCTACGGCCGGGCGACGTCGTCCTGGTGAAGGGCTCCCGGTACCGCACCTGGGAGGTTGCGGACGCGCTGCGCGCCGACGCCGTGCCGGCGTCCGGGTCGGGCGGGAGCGCGAGGAGTGAGCTCGCGAGCCCCGCAGTCGCGACCGAAGGTGACCCCGCATGAGGGCGGTCATCGTCGCCGTCGGCGTGGCGTTCCTCGTCTCGCTGTTCTGCACCCCGATCGCGATCAGGGTGTTCACGCGGCTGAAGGCCGGCCAGCCGATCCGGGCCGAGGGCCCGGCGATGCACCAGGGCAAGAAGGGCACGCCGACGATGGGCGGCGTGGTCTTCATCCTGGCCACCGTCATCGCGTACGTCGCCGGCCACCTGGCCCTGACCACGCTGCCGGACGCCCAGATCGCCCAGGTCGAGCCGACCATCACCGCGCTGGTGCTGCTCGGGTTGATGGTCTTCTCCGGCGCGGTCGGCTTCATCGACGACTTCCTCAAGGTGCGCAAGCGGCACAGCGGCGGTCTCAACAAGCGCGGCAAGCTGCTGGGCCAGATCCTGGTCGGCGCGCTCTTCGGCGTGATCGCCCTGTACTTCCCCAGCAGCATGACCGACGCCGAGGGCCAGGCGACCAACACCGAGACCGTCGGCAGCACCACGCTGAGCTTCATCCGGGACATCCCGGCGCTGGACCTGACGAAGGTCGGCGCGGTCATCGTCTTCATCTTCGTGGTGATGGCGGCGACGAACGGCGTGAACCTCACCGACGGTCTGGACGGGCTGGCGACCGGCGCCTCCGTGATGGTGCTCGCGGCGTACGCGCTGATCGCCTTCTGGCAGTACCGGCACTGGTGCGCGGACCCGAACTACACCCAGGACTACTGCTACACGGTCCGGGACCCGCTGGAGATCGCCTTGATAGCCGGGGCGGCGGCCGGCGCCTGCGTCGGGTTCCTCTGGTGGAACACGTCGCCGGCGCGGATCTTCATGGGGGACACCGGGGCGCTCGGCCTCGGTGGCCTGATCGCCGGCATGGCGATGTCGACGCGGACGATCCTGCTGCTGCCGATCATCGGCGGGCTCTTCGTCATCATCACGATGTCCGTGGTGATCCAGATCATCTCGTTCCGGACCACCGGCAAGCGGGTCTTCCGGATGTCCCCGTTGCAGCACCACTTCGAACTGGCCGGCTGGAGCGAGGTCAACATCGTGGTGCGCTTCTGGATCATCGCCGGGATCGGGGTGGCCATCGCGCTCGGCCTCTTCTACAGCGACTTCCTCGCCCACGTCGGCTGACCGGGCGGGTCGTCCCCTCCGACACGCCGAGAAGGCGTGTTGCGGGGGTGGTGGCGCCCGGCAGCGGCGATGATGTACAGGTGGGGAGTGAGTCACTGCTGGCGCATGGGTGCTCGTGTGCTTTTTGGTGCGCTGTGGTAGTGGGTGACGTGGCGGAGATGCCTGCCGGTTCGTGCTCCCACCGGTGCGGGTGCCGCGCTGCGGCGAGCCGGGCCTGCCACGCTGCCGCCGTCGACGGGGACAGCTTGGTGTGAAGACGATGCAGGCGTACCGGTACGTCCTTGATCTGACGCCGGCGCAGGAAAGGGCGGTGCTAGGCCACGCCGGGGCGGCCCGGTTCGCGTATAACTGGGCTCTCAGTCGGGTGCGTGCGGTCATGGATCAGCGGGCCGCAGAGCGCACGTACGGCGTGCCGGACGTTCAGCTCACTCCGACGCTCGGTTGGTCCTTGCCGGCATTGCGCAAGGCGTGGAACGCCGCGAAGCACGATGTAGCGCCGTGGTGGGCGGAGTGTTCGAAAGAGGCTTTCAATACTGGTCTCGACGCCCTGGCCCGAGGCCTCGGTAACTGGACTGACTCCCGCAGGCGCACACGCGCCGGCAAACCGGTCAGGTTCCCCCGGTTCAAGTCCCGGCGCCGGTCCACACCCAGCGTACGTTTCACCACGGGCGCGATCCGGGTCGAGCCGGACCGCAAGCACGTCGTCCTGCCGAGGTTGGGCCGGCTGAAGCTGCACGAGTCGGCCCGCAAGCTCGTCCGTCGTCTCGACGCGGGCACCGCCCGGATCCTGTCCGCGACAGTCCGCCGTGACGGCGGACGGTGGCACGTCAGCTTCTGCGTCGAGACTGAACGCGCTGAGCGGCACCCGGCCCGACCGGACGCGACCGTCGGGTTGGACGTAGGCATCACGCATCTCGCGGTGTTGTCCACCGGGGAACTGGTCCCCAATCCACGCTACTTGGACACCGCTGCGCGGCGGATGCGCCTCGCCCGCCGCATGTCCCGCCGCGTCGGACCGGACTGGCGTACCGGCCGCCGGCCGTCAAGGCGTTGGGAGGCCGCCCGCGTCCAGTTCGCCCGCGCTCATGCTCGGGTGGCGAACCCGCGCCGCGACAATCTGCACAAACTCACCACCCGGCTCGCTGCCGAGTACGGCACGGTCGTGGTCGAAGACCTACACGTGGCCGGAATGCTGACGAATCGGCGGTTGGCGCGGCGCATCGCCGATGCTGGCTTCGGTGAACTGCGCCGGCAATTGAGCTACAAGACCGGATGGAACGGTGGCCGGCTGGTTGTGGCCCATCGATGGTATCCGTCCTCGAAGACGTGCTCGGGCTGTGGCGCGGTGAAAACCAAACTGGCCCTGTCCGAGCGCACCTACACCTGCACCACCTGCGGCTTAGCCCTCGACCGGGATCTCAACGCCGCGCGCAACCTTGCCGCGCTCCGCCCCGGCGGGCCGGTGGCCATGAAACGTCAACCCGGCACCGCCGAGGCGGGCAAGACCGGGACCGCCGCACCGCAAGGCGCGGCTGCATGAGCACTCATGAGCGCTCAGATGCAACGGAGGCGCGAGGCACTGAGGTGACGACGGAGGCCACGACCGGGCGACCGGCCGCACCGCGTACGCCGGAGGGGTCGGGTGGCCCGCCGGGCCTGCGCGGCCTGGACGCCGCCGGTGGGCTGGCCGCCCTGCGCGGCCTGCTGGACCGGCCGCTCGCGTCGTACTACCTGCTGCTGTCCAGCGCCGGCCTGCTGCTGCTGATCGGCCTGACCATGGTCTTCTCGGCGACCAGCGTGCGCGACTACGCCGAGGGCGGCAACGCCACCGCCACGCTCGCCAAGCAGGCGATCTTCGCGGTGATCGGGATCGTCGCGTTCTGGGCGTGCCAGCGGCTGCCGACGCGCACCTTCCGCGCGGTCGCGTGGCCGGCGCTCGGCGTCTCCGTGGTGCTGCTGCTCCTGCTGAACGCGTTGATGGCACTTCAGTCGCTGGCCGGGGTGCGGCGTATCGGCCCGTTCTACGCGGACCTGAACTGGCTGCATCTCGGCCCGATCCAGCTGCAACCGTCGGAGCTGGCGAAGTTCGCCCTGGTGCTGTGGGGCGCGGACGTGATCGCCCGCAAGGGCGCCAAGCTGGGCTGGTGGCGGGAACTGGCCACGCCGCTCTTCCCGGTGGTGGGGCTGCTCTTCGTGCTGGTCGGCTACAACGACCTGGGCACCATGCTCTGCCTGCTCGCCCTGGTGGTCGGGCTGCTCTGGGCGGCCGGGGTGCGGTTGCGGGTCTTCGCCACCCTCACCGCCGTCGGCCTGCTCGGCATCGGCCTGTTGGTCGCGGTCGCCTCGCTCGGCGCCGGGTCCGGCGAGCGGGGCGCGGAGAACTACCGGCTGGCGCGGCTGACCAACTTCATCGACCCGCCGCCGCCGGAGCAGTGCAAGCTCGAAGAGTGCTACCAGATGGTGCAGGCCCGGTACGCGATCGAGAACGGCGGCTGGTTCGGCACCGGCCTCGGCAAGAGCACCCTCAAGTGGGAGTGGCTGCCCGCCGCGGAGAACGACTTCATCTTCGCCGTCATCGCCGAGGAGCTGGGCGTGGTGGGGTGCGGCGTGGTCGTCGTGCTCTTCGCCGTCCTCGCGTACACCGGGCTGCGGATCGCCCGCCGGGTGGCCGACCCGTTCCGGCGGCTCGCCGCCGCCGGGGCCACCGCCTGGCTGGTCGGCCAGGCCGTCATCAACATCGGCGGGGTGGTCGGGCTGCTGCCGCTGACCGGCGTGCCGCTGCCGTTCATCTCCGACGGCGGAAGCGCCCTGGTCGTCACGCTCGCCGCGATCGGGATGCTCGCCTCGTTCGCCCGCGCCGAACCTGATGCGGCGAGAGCCCTGCATGCCCGTCCGCCGGCCCGATGGGTCCGACTAGTGTGGGCCCCGTTGCCGCCGCTTCCCGGCCGGCGCCGGGCGGGTGCCCCGCCGGCCGCCCGGGCACGGGTGCCCAGGGAGCGGCGCGGAGACGACCAGGCCGCACCGCGCGTCCGGGGAGACCGGACCGGGCGCGGGTCGGCGAACGAGAGGAGACGGTGATGGGTCCGCTGCGTTCGGTGGTGCTCGCGGGAGGTGGCACCGGGGGGCACATCTACCCGCTGCTCGCCTTCGCCGACTGCCTGCGCCGGCACGACCCCGGCGTCCGGATCACCTGCGTGGGCACGCCGAAGGGCCTGGAGAACGAGCTGATCCCGCCGGCCGGTTACGACCTGCGCCAGATCCCCGCGTACCAGCTGCCCCGCTCGGTCAACATGAACCTGGTGAAGACCCCGGGCCGGATGTGGACCGCGGCCCGCGCCGCGGGCAAGGTGATCGACGAGGTGCAGGCCGACGTGGTGGTGGGCTTCGGCGGGTACGTCTCGGTGCCGGCGTACCTCGCCGCGTGGCGGCGCGAGCTGCCCATCGTCATCCACGAGGTCAACGTGCCGCCGGGGGTGGCCAACCGGCTCGGCATGAAGTTCACCAAGCACGTCGCCGCCGGCTTCCCGCACCAGCCCGCGCAGGCCGAGGCGCTGCGCAACGCCCGGGTGGTCGGGGTGCCGCTGCGCCGTGGCATCGCCGGCCTCGACCGGCACGCGATGCGCAACGCGGCCCGCGCCCACTTCGGTCTCCGTCCCGACCTGCCGGTGCTGTTCGTCGCGGGTGGCTCACAGGGGGCCCGGTCGATCAACCTCGCGGTGTCCGGCGCGGCCAAGGAACTGGCCCGCAACGGCGTGCAGGTGCTGCACGTGATCGGCGCCCGCAACGAGCCGGTGCCGGTGCCGACCGACCTGCCGGTGCCGTACGTGACGTTGCCGTACCTGTCGCAGATGGAGCTCGGCTACGCGGCGGCCGACCTGATGCTCGGCCGGGGCGGGGCGATGACCTGCGCCGAGGTGGCCGCGATCGGGCTGCCCACGGTGTACGTGCCGTACCCGCACAGCAACCAGGAGCAGCGGCGCAACGCGCTGCCGGTGGTGGAGGCCGGGGGCGGCCTGCTCGTCGACGACTCCGAGCTGACCCCGGCCTGGGTCGAGCAGACCCTGATCCCGCTGATCCGTGACCCGCAGCGGCTCGCCGCGATGGGCGCCGCCGCGGGCGCGTACGGGCGCCGCGACGGCGACGAGGCGTTGCTCAACTTCGTCTACGAGGCGGTGGCCCGATGACCGCGCAGTTCACCCCGGCCGGCACGCTCACCGCCGAGGACCTGGGCACCATCCACCTGATCGGGGTCGGCGGGGTCGGCATGAGCGGCCTGGCCCGGCTCTTCCTCACCCGGGGCATCCCGGTCTCCGGCAGCGAGCTGCGCGAGTGGCCCTCGCTGGCCGGCCTGCGCGCGCTCGGCGGCACGATCCACATGAGCCACGAGGCGTCCAACCTCGACGGCGTGGACACCGTCGTCTACTCGTCGGCGATCCCGCAGGACCACCTGGAGATGGTGGAGGCACGCCGCCGTGGCCTGCGGGTGCTGCACCGCTCGGAGGCGCTCGCGGCGGCCATGACCGGCCGCCGGACGGTCGCGGTCGCCGGCACCCACGGCAAGACCACCACCACGTCGATGGTGACGATGGTGCTCCAGCAGGCCGGCGCGGACCCGTCCTTCGTGATCGGTGGGGAGATCTCCGAGGTCGGCTCCGGGGCGCACCACGGCACGGGCGAGTACTTCGTGGTGGAGGCGGACGAGAGCGACCGCTCCTTCCTCATCTACCGGCCGTTCGTCTCGGTGATCACCAACATCGAGGCGGACCACCTCAACACGTACGGCGACCTGGCCAACCTGGAGGCGACGTTCGCCGAGTTCGCCCGCCTCACCGACCCGGACGGGTTCATCATCACCTGCGCCGACGACGCGGGCGGCCGGCGGCTGGCCGAGACGCTGCGCGGCGAGGGCCGGCGGGTGTACACGTACGGCACGTCCGACGACGCCGACCTGCGGCTGACCGAGATGACGTCGTCGGCCAAGGGGATCCGCTACCTCGCCGAGATCGACGGGCGCTCGCTGGGCGAGTTCCGGCTGCCGGTGCCGGGGCGGCACATGGGCCTCAACAGCGCCTCGGCGGTGCTCACCGCGTACCTCCTGGGCCTGCCCCTGGAGGCCGCGGAGGCCGCGCTGGCGGCCTTCCCGGGCGTGCGGCGGCGCTTCGAGCGCAAGGGCGTCGCGGACGACGTGCTGGTGTACGACGAGTACGCCTACCACCCGACGTCGATGACGCTGGCGCTGCAGACGCTGCGGGAGGTGGCCGGCGACGGCCGGCTGATCGTGGTGTTCCAGCCGTACCGGCTCTACCGCACCCGGGACCTCCAGACGGAGATCGCCGGGGCTCTCGCGATCGCCGACGAGGTGGTCCTGCTGGAGGTCTTCGGCCCGGGCGAGCAGCGCGGGCCCGGGGAGGGCTCGGCGGCGTTGATCGAGGCGGTGCCGCTGCCGGCGGACCGGAAGGTCTTCGTCGACTCGTGGGACGCGGTGCCGGCCGAGGTGGCCCGGCGGGCCCGGCCGGGCGACGTCGTGGTGACCATGGGCGCACCGCCCATCTCGCTCATGGGTGACCAGCTGCTCGACGCGTTGGCGGTGCGCGGTGCCGGCCCGCCCACCGGCACCGTGCCGGGCGGCGAGACCGGTGGCGCGACGACGATCGGCGGCACCGTCCCGGGTGTCGCCGGCGGCGCGGTACCGGACGCGTCCACGGCCGGATGAGTCCCGGGCCGGCGCGCGGGCGCACCACCGGCGCGGACGGCGGCGGCCGCCGGGGCGCGGCCCGCCGCTGGCAGCTGGTCCGGGCCGGCAGTGACGCCGTCCCCGCCTCGACCCGCCGGTTCATGGCCCGCGCCCGGCAGCGCCGGATGCGGGCGGCGCTGCCCTGGGCGGTCGCGGCCGGCGTGCTCGCGCTCGCCGCGCTCGTCGCGTGGACCGTGCTCGGGACGGGGTTGTTCGGCGTCCGCGAGGTGCGCGTGGAGGGCGCGGAGCTGGTCACCCCGGTGCAGGTGCGCGACGCCGCCGGCGTGGCCGACGGTACGCCGCTGGCCCGGGTCGACCTGGCCGGCACCGCCCGGCGGATCGGTGCCCTGCCCGCGGTCGAGCGGGCCGAGGTGACCCGCGACTGGCCGGACGCGCTGGTGATCCGGGTGACCGAGCGGACCGGTGTGGCCGTGGTACCGCAGGGGGAGCAGTTCGTCGTCGTCGACCGGGCCGGGGTGGTCTTCCGGACCCTCGCCGAGCGGCCCGGAGGCCTGCCGCTGGTCCGGCTGGCGGCGCCCGGCCCGGCGGACGCGGACACCCGTGCCGCTCTGGACGTGCTCGCCGCGCTGACCCCGCAGCTGCGGGCGGAGCTGGTGGACGTGACCGTCGAGGGGCTCGCCCGGATCACGCTCAACCTGCGTGGCGAGCGGCGGGTGGTGTGGGGCGACGCGACCCGGGGCGAGGACAAGGCGCGGGTCGCCACGGCGCTGCTGGACCGCGAGGCGGCGACGATCGACGTGAGCGCGCCCGACGTGGTGACCTTCCGGTGAGTGTGACGTGTCCGAACGCGGCGACACGCCGCGTGGTTGCTTGGTTCGACGGGCGGGGGCGCATACGTTGCCCCGAAGAGGATCAGTGGTTGACATAACTGTAACCCTCTAGTAGAGGGTGAGGGTTTAGGCCCGAACCCCGCTGGTGAACAGCGTCCGTCGACCGCTGACCCTGGCCAAGCCGTGTGGGGCCGGCCCATGCCAATCTCGAGGGGGAAAGGACCTTCAGATGACACCTCCGCACAACTACCTGGCGGTCATCAAGGTCGTCGGCATCGGGGGCGGCGGCGTGAACGCCGTCAACCGAATGATCGAGGTTGGGCTCAAGGGCGTCGAGTTCATCGCGATCAACACCGATGCGCAGGCGCTCTTGATGAGCGACGCCGACGTCAAGCTGGACGTCGGCCGTGAGCTGACCCGAGGGCTGGGCGCCGGTGCCAACCCGGACGTCGGCAAGAACGCCGCCGAGGACCACCGCGACGAGATCGAGGAGGTGCTCAAGGGCGCCGACATGGTCTTCGTGACCTGCGGCGAGGGTGGCGGCACCGGCACCGGCGGGGCGCCGGTGGTGGCGAACATCGCCCGCAAGCTCGGCGCGCTCACCATCGGCGTGGTCACCCGGCCGTTCTCGTTCGAGGGCAAGCGCCGCCAGGTGCAGGCCGAGTCGGGCATCGACGAGCTGCGCAACCAGTGCGACACGCTGATCGTGATCCCGAACGACCGGCTGCTCGCGCTCGGCGACCGGAACATCTCCATGATGGACGCGTTCCGCACCGCCGACCAGGTGCTCCTCTCCGGTGTCCAGGGCATCACCGACCTGATCACGACCCCCGGTCTGATCAACCTGGACTTCGCCGACGTCAAGAGCGTCATGAGCGGCGCCGGCAGCGCCCTGATGGGCATCGGCAGCGCCCGCGGGGAGAACCGCGCGGTGGAGGCGGCCGAGGCGGCCATCTCCAGCCCGCTGCTGGAGCAGAGCATGGACGGCGCGCGCGGCGTGCTGCTCTCCATCGCCGGTGGCTCGGACCTGGGCCTGTTCGAGATCAACGACGCCGCCCAGCTGGTCACCGACGCGGCGCACCCGGACGCGAACATCATCTTCGGCGCGGTCATCGACGACGCCCTCGGTGACGAGGTGCGGGTCACCGTGATCGCGGCGGGCTTCGACGGGGGTGCGCCCTCGTACAAGGCGGCCGAGCCGGCTCGCAAGACCAACCAGAACCAGCCGGCGCCGCCCGCGACACCGGTCCCGCCGCCGGCCACCATGCCGGCTCCGCAGCAGTCGCCCCGCCGGGTCCTCTTCGACGACGTCGACGTGCCCGACTTCCTCAAGAACGGTTCCTGAGCCCTGCCGATGACCGACAGTCACGCTCCGGTGCGTCCCGACCGGCGTGCCGAACTCGCGGCCGGCCTCGCCCGCGTCCGCTCCCGGATCGCCGACGCCTGCGCCGCCGCCGGCCGGGACCAGGGCGAGGTCACCATGATCGCGGTGACGAAGACGTACCCGGCTGGCGACGTGGTCGCGCTGGTCGGGCTCGGGGTCACCGACGTGGGGGAGAACCGCGACCAGGAGGCGGCCGGGAAGGCGGCCGAGGTGGCGGCGGCCGGGGTGACGCCCCGGTGGCACTTCATCGGCCAGTTGCAGCGCAACAAGGCGAAGTCGGTGGTCCGGTACGCCGACGTGGTGCAGTCCGTCGACAGTGTCCGGTTGGCCCGGGCGCTGGACGCGGCGTCGGCGGCCGGCCGGGACCGGCCGTTGGACGTGCTGGTGCAGGTCAGCATCGACGGCGACGCGGCCCGAGGGGGCGCGCTGCCGGGCTCCGCCGACCCGGACGCGGGGCTGGATCCGGTCGCGGAGGCGGTGGTCGGGGCGGACGGCCTCCGGCTCGGCGGCCTGATGGCGGTCGCGCCGCTGGGCTGGGAACCGGAGCGGGCCTTCGCCCGGCTCGCGGAGGTCGCGGCCGCTTTCCGGGCGCGTCATCCGGAGGCGACGGTTCTCTCGGCGGGAATGAGCGGCGACCTGGAAATGGCGATCCGCTACGGCGCGACACATGTCCGGGTGGGCAGCGCGTTGCTCGGAATGCGTCCCACGCTGCGGTAGCCTGACCGCCAGAAGCAAATTACATCGGTGTTGTTTTGGTGGGAGCGGCATTCCCCGGATCGGGGGTCGTGGCGCGCGACGCGAATCGTGCGCCGGGGGATTGCCGGTCCGGTCCGGTGGGCAGAGATGATCCACTCGCGACAAGCGACACGGCACGGGGGTGCGTGCCGCACGGCGGACGGGAAGGGCGCGGGATGGGTGCGCTGCGCAAGGCGGGGGTCTGGCTCGGTCTGGTCGAGGAGGACGACGAGCGGGGCTACGACGACGGTGGCTACGACAAGGGTGGCTACCGCGATTCGCGGTACCGGTCGAGCCGGTACTCGGAGGACTTCACCGACGAGGACGAGGACGACGCCGACGAGCCGCCGGCGCCCCGGCCGCGGCTGGGTGACCGGGGCCGGCTGACCGAGCGGGCCGCCGCGCGGTCCGGCGACGGCGAGCGGGTGGAGACGGAGCGGCCGGAGCGGGTCGAGCGGTCCAGCGTCCGGTCCATCACGCGGTCCGCCGCCGCCGAGACGTCCGGTGCCCTGACCTACCACACCCGCGACAACCTGGCCCTGGCGCCGCAGGCACCGGCCCGTGAGCGCGCGGTCGTGGCGGACGAGGAGCAGCGGTACCAGATCACCACGCTGCACCCCACCACCTACCGTGAGGCGCGCACCATCGGCGAGCACTTCCGCGACGGCGTGCCGGTGATCATCAACCTCACCGAGATGGACGAGGCGGACGCCCGGCGCCTGGTCGACTTCGCCGCCGGTCTGGCGTTCGGGCTGCGCGGTACGATCGAGCGCGTGACCAATCGGGTGTTCCTGCTCTCACCGGCCAACGTCCAGGTCACCGCGGAGGACAAGGCCAAGATCGCTGAGGGCGGCTTTTTCAGTCTCAGTTGATCCCGCCCGAGCGCAAGGGACGTCGCCTGTCGTGTTGTCGATCGTGCTGCAGGTTCTCTACCTGATCCTGTATGTCTTCCTTTTGCTTCTTCTGTCCCGATTCGTGTTGAGCGCCGTTCTCCAGTACGGCCGACGGTGGCAGCCGGGGCGCGGGGCATCGGCGGGTCTGGAATCCGTGTGGAGCGTCACTGATCCCCCTCTCAGCGCGTTGAGGCGTGTGATCCCTCCGCTGCGAATTGGTACCGTGAGCATCGACCTGGCCTCCCTTGTGCTCCTGGTTATCCTGTTCGTGCTGATGGAGTTCGTGTTGAGGCCGTTGATCATCGGGACCACCTGATGACCGACGCGCTTTCGCGGCCGCAACTGACCCGAGGAGTTTCGATGCCGCTGACCCCGGCCGACGTCCACAACGTCGCCTTCAAAAAGCCGCCGATCGGCAAGCGGGGGTATGACGAGGAGGAGGTCGACGCCTTCCTGGACGAGGTCGAGCGCGAGCTTGCCCGTCTGATCGAGGAGAACAACGAACTGCGCGCCCAGGTGGAGCGCGGCGGCCGGGGCCCGGCCCCCGCCGGTCCCGGTGGCGACGCCCGTCTCGCCGCCGAGCTCAACGAGGTCAAGGCGCAGCTCGACCGGGTGCAGCGCGACAAGGCCGCGGCCGAGCAGGCCGCCCGCGCGATGCAGGCGGAGCTGGAGCAGGTCCGCGCCACGGGGGGCGCCGCGGTGTCCGGCGACGGCGAGCAGCAGGCGCTGCGGGTGCTGATGATGGCCCAGCGGACCGCCGACGACCACGTCTCCGACGCCCGCCGTGAGGCCGACCAGCTGCTCTCCGAGGCCCGTTCCAAGGCCGAGGAGGTCACCCGCGAGGCGCGCGCGAAGGCCGACGCCCTCGAACGCGACGCCCGCCAGCGTCACCAGGAGGCCATGGGTGGTCTCGACGCCAAGCGCACGGCGCTGCAGAAGCACATCGAGGAGCTCAAGCAGTTCGAGCGTGAGTACCGGACCCGCCTGAAGGCCTACCTGGAGAGCCAGCTGCGCGACCTCGACGGTCGCGGCCAGGGCCTGGAGGCCGAGATGAACCGCGCCGAGAGCGGCCGGGTCGCGGGCGGCAACGGCCTCGCCGCGGCCGGTCTCGCCGGCTCCTACGGCGGCGGTCGTTCCGGCACCCTGGAAGGCGGTCGCTGACCACCGGCCGGCGACCGTCCCCGGTGACGGTCGCCGGCTTCGCCACATCGGTACGACGCGGCGGGGGTGAGCCGTGATAGTCGCCAGTCTCCTGCTCATCCTCCTCGCGGTGGTGCTGCTGGTGATCGGCCTGGCCGGCGGCTCCAGCCTCCTGCTGATCATCTCCATCGCGGCCAGCCTGCTGGCCGCCGTCGCGCTGGTCGCGGGTGCCCGCCAGGTGGCCGCCGCCCGAGCGACGGCGGAACCGGTCCGGCCGCGTGGCGGTCCGGACACCACAGGCGCGTACGGGCCGCCCGTGGACACGGGCGTCCCCGTCCAGCACGTTCCTCCGACGGTCGACGACGGCGGCGCCGGGTGGCGGCAACCACCCGAGCCGCCGGCGGCCGACCCGTCGACACCGGTCGAACCGTTCGACGACGAGCCCGCCACGCAGGACGTCCCGGTGGCCGACGCCGCGCGGCTGGCCCGCCTCGACAACGAGGTGCGGGTGGTCGACGGTCGCCCCCGGTACCACCTCCCCGGGTGCCCACACCTGGTCGGCCGGGAGCACGAGCCGCTGCCCGTGGCCGAGGCCGTCGAGCTCGGCTTCACGCCGTGCGTCCACTGCACGCCGGCCACCGCCCTGCTCGCCGAGGACGGGCGGATCACCAGTGGTGGCGCGGGTGCCTGACGCGCCGGCCGGCGTCGCCCCGCTCACCGTCGCCGTCCGGGTGAAGCCCGGCTCCGCCCGTACCCGGGTCGGCGGCCGGTTCGACGGCCCGCACGGTCCCGCCCTGATCGTCGCGGTCACCGCGCCTCCGGTGGACGGGCGGGCCACCGAGGCGGCCCGCAAGGCCCTCGCCGACGCGCTCGGCGTCCGGCCCGCCGCGGTGTCGCTGCGCACCGGCGCCGCCAGCCGCGACAAGCTCTTCCTCGTCGAGAAGGCCACCCCGGACCTGGTCGGGGCGCTGCACCGCCTCCGCGACGGCTGAGGGGTGAGTCCCGGTCTGGACGTCGCGCTCCTGCTCGGCGCGGCGGTGCTGCTCGTGGCGGTCGGCGCGATCCGCCTGTCCACCCGGCTCGGCGTACCGAGCCTGCTCGTCTACCTCGCACTGGGGGTGGCGATCGGCGAGGCGGGGCTCGGCATCCGCTTCGACGACGTCGACCTCACCCGCACGCTCGGCTTCTGCGCGCTCATCCTGATCATCGCCGAGGGCGGGTTGAGCACCCGGTGGAGCACCCTGCGGCCGGTGCTGGGCCTGTCCGCCGCGCTCGCCACCGTCGGCGTGGTGGTGAGCATCCTGGTGGTCGGGCTCGTCGTGCACCTGCTGCTCGGGCTGGACTGGCGGCTGGCCCTGCTCTACGGCGCGGTGCTCTCCTCGACCGACGCGGCGGCGGTGTTCGCCACCCTGCGCCGGCTGCGGCTGCCGCCCCGGCTGGTGGCCACCCTGGAGGCCGAGTCGGGCATGAACGACGCCCCGGCCGTGCTGCTGGTGGTGCTCCTGTCCCGGCCCACCGTCGAGCACCCCTGGTGGTACGAGGTCGGCCTGGTCACCTACGAGTTGGGCGTGGGCGCCCTGGTGGGCTTCGCGGCCGGCGTGGGCGGGCGGTGGGCGCTGCGGCGGGCGGCGTTGCCCTCGGCGGGGCTCTACCCGATCGCGGCGGTGGGCCTGACCGTGCTGGCGTACGCGGCCGGCTCGGTGCTGCACGCCTCCGGCTTCCTCGCCGTCTACGTCGCCGGCGTGCTGCTCGGCAACGCCCGGCTGCCGCACCGCCAGGCCATCCTCGGCTTCGCTGACGGGCTGGCCTGGCTGGCCCAGATCGGGCTCTTCGTGCTGCTCGGTCTCCTGGTGTCGCCGAGTCGGCTGGGCGCGGCGGTGCTGCCCGCGCTGGTCGCCGGGCTCGCGCTGGTGCTGCTCGCGCGGCCGGTCTCGGTGGCCGCGTCCGCCCTGCCGTTCCGTGTCGGCCTTCGGGACCAGGCCTTCCTGTCCTGGGCGGGGCTGCGTGGGGCGGTGCCGATCGTGCTGGCCACCATCCCGCTGTCGGAGCGGGTGCCGGGCGCGGACCGGCTCTTCGACGCGGTCTTCGTGCTGGTGGTGATCTTCACGCTGGTGCAGGCCGGCACGCTGGCTCCGGCCGCCCGTTGGCTCAGGGTGGCCGCGCCGGCGGAGGCGGCGGAGATCCGGGTGGAGACGGCGCCGCTGGAGCGGATGCGCGCCGACCTGCTCCAGGTGGAGGTGCCGCCCGGCTCCCGCCTGGCCGGGGTGCACGTGGACGAGTTGCGGCTGCCGCTCGGCGCCTCGGTGACGCTCGTGCTGCGCGACGGCGTGGGTTTCGTACCCGGCCCGGACTTCCGCCTGAAGACCGGCGACAGCCTGCTGATCGTGGCGACGCACGGGGTGCGCGACCAGGCGGAGCGGCGGCTGCGGGCGGTCAGCCGGCAGGGCCGCCTGGCCCGGTGGTTTGGCGAGTACGGCGAGGACCGGGATGGTTGATCTGCTAGCGTTCCCTTTGCCCCGATATGGCATGAGTAGGGGCTGAACGACGGGGCGTCGGTGCGGCACGTTGTCGGACGCCTGTACGTTCCGTATCCTTGCCAACCTCCGGAGTGCGCTGCCCTGTGGTGGCGCGCCCGTTTCGTACCTGGGGGCGCCGAACCGGCGACCCCTGTCCAGGTGCCGCGGTCCCCGCGGCTCCGCGGCCGAGGGAGCGACGATGGCGAAGCCAGCCGACACCAGGACCGCCGGCCGCAAGCCGGTGGCCAAGGCCACCCGCAGCGCGGCGGAGACCGAGAAGATCCGGGCGGCCCTGGCGGCGCGGCGCGACGAGCTCCGCGCCGAGTACGATCAGACGCTGAGCGAGATCACCGAGCTGCAGCGCGACCGGCTGACCGACTCGGCCGGGGACGACCAGGCCGACACCGGCACCAAGACGTTCGAGCGGGAGCAGGAGATCTCCCTCGCCAACAGCATCCTGGAACGGATCACGCAGGTCGAGCGGGCGCTGGAGCGGCTCGACGAGGGTGGTTACGGCTGGTGCGAGCGGTGCGGCAACCCCATCCCGGTGGAGCGGCTCGCCGCCTTCCCGTCGGCCACCCTCTGCGTGACCTGCAAGCAGCTGGAGGAGCGGCGCTGAGCTGAGCGACGCTCCCCGGCGGCGGAGAGGAGGCGGCGCCCCGGCGCCGCCGCGAGCGTCGATGGGGAGCAGATGACCGCAGCACCGACCCCCGGACCCGGCCGCGCCGAGACGGCCGGCCAGCCCGGCACCGCCGGTGGCGCCGAGACGGCTGGCCACACCCGGCCCGCCGGCGACGCCGCGCCCGCCGACCCACCGACCCGGGGCGGGCGTACGCCGCGGCACCGGGCCCTGTCGGTACTGCTCGGCGTCGGGCTGACCTCCCTCGCCCTGGACCTGCTCACCAAGCATCTCGCCCTCCAGGCCCTCGAGGACCGCGAGCCGGTCGAGCTGTTCGGCGGCCTCGTCTACCTCAGCCTCACCCGCAACAGCGGCGCGGCGTGGAGCATCGGCGCCGACCACACGTGGGTCTTCCCGCTGATCACCGTCGGCGTGGTCGGCTGGATCCTCTGGATGGCGCTGCGCCTGCGTTCGCTGCCCTGGGCGATCTCGCTCGGCCTCGTGCTCGGTGGTGCGCTGGGCAACCTGATGGACCGGATCTTCCGGGCCCCCGGCTGGTTCGTCGGCCACGTGGTCGACATGGTCAGCCTCTTCGACCCGTACGGGCGGGTCTGGCCGGTGTTCAACCTGGCCGACAGCTCCCTGGTCTGCGGCGTCATCCTCGCGGTGCTCCTCGAGCTGACCGGCCGCCAGCGCGACGGCAGCCGGCTCGGGCGGGACGGCCGCCCGGTCGGGGCCGCCGACCCGGCGACCGGCGACGGCGAGCCGCGGGAGCGGGCATGACCTCGGCCTTCGCGGCCGGCGGCGACCAGCGTTCGCTGCCGGTGCCCGACGGGCTGGACGGCCTGCGGCTCGACCAGGCCGTCGCCCGGCTCTTCGGGCTCTCCCGGACGACCGCCGCGGCCCTCGTCGACGCCGGCGCCGCGCTCGTGGACGGCACCGTCCGGGCCAACTCGCACAAGGTGCGGGCCGGGTCCTGGCTGGAGGTGACGCTGCCGGCGCCGGCCGCCCCGCCCGCCGTGGTGCCGCAGGCCGTACCCGGCCTGACCGTGGTGTACGCCGACGACGACATCGTCGTGGTGGACAAGCCGGTCGGCGTCGCCGCCCACCCCAGCCCCGGCTGGACCGGCCCGACCGTGGTCGGCGGGCTCGCCGGGATCGGCCACCGCATCTCCACCAGCGGCGCCGCCGAGCGGCAGGGCATCGTGCACCGGCTCGACGTCGGCACCACCGGCATCATGGTGGTGGCCAAGAGCGAGCAGGCGTACACGGTGTTGAAGCGGGCCTTCAAGTACCGCGAGGTGGACAAGCGCTACCACGCGGTGGTGCAGGGCCACCTGGACCCGTTGCGCGGCACCGTCGACGCCCCGATCGACCGGCACCCCCACCACGACTACCGCTGGGCGGTCGTCTCCGGGGGCAAGCCGAGCATCACCCACTACGACACCCTCGAGGCGTTCCCGGCGGCGAGCCTCGTCGACGTCCGGCTGGAGACGGGCCGCACCCACCAGATCCGGGTGCACTTCTCGACGCTGCGCCACCCCTGCGTGGGCGACCTCACGTACGGTGCCGACCCGACCCTCGCCGCCCGGCTCGGCCTGGACCGGCAGTGGCTGCACGCCCGCGAGTTGGGGTTCCGCCACCCCCGAACGGGGGACGAGGTGCGCTTCGTCAGCGACTACCCTGACGATCTGAACCGCGCGCTGGCACTCCTGCGGGACTGACCGCGGCGGCGACCGCCCTGGAACGTGTCGACCCGACGAGGGGGACTCCCGCCCGTGCGCGCCGGTGACCTGCTGCGCCAGCTCGACCAGCAGCTGCTGCCCCGCCTTCTGGCCGCCGCCGGCCGCCTGGGCCAGGGCCCGGCCCGGCCCCGGGTGCTGCCCACGGCGGCGCTGCTCTCCTGCGCCGCCGTGCTCCTCACCGCGGTGTGGGCCACCGACGACCGTCCGGTCGGCGACCGCACGGTGGGCGAGGTGACCCGGGTCGGGGTGGCCGCCGGGGACTCCATCCCGGGCTACGTCCAGGCCGCCGCCGCCGACCTGGCGGCGCTGCCGACCACCGCCCCGACGTCCGGCGACGGCACGTACGCGCTGGTCTCCCTCTCCGCGTACCTGACACCGCAGCGGGCGGCCACCGTCCTCGGCGACGTGCCGGTCGCCGCCGTCTTCGGGCGGGTGCCGCTGCCCGACCGGCAGACCGAGATCGTCCGCATCGCCGCGCAGCGGCTGCCCGACGACGTGGTGGCCGCCATGGGCGAGGTCGCCGCCCGCAAGGACCGGGAGGCCGCCGACTACCGGGCGCGGGCCGCCGCGGTGACCGGCGGCGGCCCCGAGGAGCGCGAGCTCCGCGAGTGGTACGTCAGCGGCGCCCAGGTGGCGGCGGCGGAGGCGACGGCGTACCGCACCGGGTGCTCCTGCCTCTACGCGGCGGTGGTCCGGGCCGAGCCGGTCGCCCTGCGCCGCGTGGCGTCCCGGCCGGGGGTGCGGGTGGTGGACCCGGCTCCGGAGGTGCGCCGGCTCGACCGCACCGTCTTCACACCGCCGTTGCCGGAGCAGGAGGAGGTGGCGAGTCCGCCGACGGACGCCGCCCTCCCCGCGCCGGTCGCGCCGACCGCCGGTCCGGTCCCCAGCTCCACCGCGCCCACGCCCGGCGCCACCGCGACGTCCGCGCCGGCACCGCCAGTGATTAATTCGTCACCGGTCCCGTCGGCCGCGCCGTCGTCGCCGGCCACCTCGCAGTCGCCGGTGACCTCGGCAGACTCCTCCGACGGCCGATCGCCGGAGCCCAGTTCCTGACAGTGGGTGGGCCCGCCGGTGCGCGGACCGGTGTGGCCCGAATAGGGTTTGGTTCGTAGCCTGTCAGGCGGAGCAGGATGGCGTCGGGAGGGCGAGCCGTGGAGGGCAGCGAGACCGGCTGGGGACGGTCGGCCGAACCGGCACCGCGGTGGCGGGCGCTGCTCGACCGGGCGCGGCTGGCTGGCCGCGCCGCGGAGCAGGGCGAGTCGGACCGGCAGGCGGATTCCCCGGCGCCTGAGCCGCTGCCCCGGCGCGCCGCCGGCAACGGCTACGCCGCCCGGGTGCCGGCCATCGGGCACCCCGCGGAGCTGGCGTATGGCGCCGAGCCCACGCCCTACGGCGCGGAACCGCCGCCGTACGGCGCGGGCGCGCGGGGCGACGCGGGCTACCCTGCCGAGGCGACCTACCGGGTGGAGCCGACCTACCGCGCCGATCCGGCGTACCGGACGCCGCCGGCTCCGCGCTACACCGAGCCCGAGCCACCGTCGCCGGCCCAGTCGCGGTACGCCCTGCTCGACAACGGCTACCGGCACGCACCGGTCGAGCCGCGGTACGCGCCGCCGGGGACCGGCCACCAGCCCGAGCCCGCGTACGCGCCGCCCGGGACCGGCCACCAGCCCGAGCCCGCGTACGCGCCGCCGGCCGCCGACCGGGGCTATGCCCGGGTGGAGTGGCGGCCGCAGGCGGTGGAGAGCGAGCGCGAGCGGGCCGCGTCGGTGCTCCGGCGCGACCTGGGCACTCCCCGGGTGCTCGCGTTCGCGAACCCGAAGGGCGGCGTGCACAAGACCACGGCGACCGTGCTGGCCGCGGCGACCGTGGGCAGTGTCCGCGGCCGTGGCGTGCTGGCCTGGGACGACAACGAGCTGCGTGGCACCCTCGGGCTGCGCGCCGGCAGCGCCCGGCACGCGCGCACCATCCGGCACCTGATCACCGACCTCGCCCATATCGAGATCAAGGACGGGCCGGAGCTGCTCGACCAGTTGGACGACTACCTGCGGCACGCCTCGGACGGCTCGTACGACGTGCTGGCCGGCGAGGAGAGCCCCCGCTTCGCCCAGCGGCTCGACCAGTTCACCGTGCGCCGGGTGCTGGAGCTGCTCCGGCGCACCCACGACGTGATCTGCGTGGACACCGGCAACAACGTGGAGAGCGCCAACTGGCGCACCGTCATGCAGGCCGCCGACCAGTTGGTGGTCACCACGGTGCCCCGGGAGGACGCGGCGTTCAGCGCCGACTGGATGCTCGACCTGCTGCACGAGGTCGGCATGGGTGAGCTGGCCGACAACGCGGTGACGTTGATCTCCTGCCCGACCCCGGGCCGCACCGTTCTCCAGGCCGACCTGGAGCGCCACTTCGCCACCCGGACCCGGGCGGTGACGGTGGTGCCGTACGACCCGGCACTGGAGAGCGGCTCGTCGATCGAGTACCACCAGCTCCAGCCGGCGACCCGGGAGGCGTGGCTGAACGCCGCCGCCGTGATGCTGGAGCCGTTCGCCCGCTGACCGGCCGGGCGCGTCTCGTCCACCGGCGACCCGTCGCGGCGCCGCGCCTGAGAGGATCACGGGGTGAGCGCGGACACCCCCGACCCCGACCCCGACCGCCCCGAGCCGCGGCCCGCGGCTGTGGCAGGGCACGCCGACCCGCTGGCTCCGGCCACGCCGCGGGAGCGCCCGCCGGCTCCGGCCGCGTCGCACGCCGAGCCGGCGGCTCCGGCCGCGCCGCCCGCCGGCCCCGCCGCTTCGGCCGCAGGGGAGTGCCCGTCCGCCGGTGACCCGACGGCACCGGCCGCGCCGGTGGGGCCCGCCCCGGCGGTGGGTCCGGCGGCGGTGCCCGCCGGCGGACCGGTCGGTCCGGTGTACCCGGCGACCTGGTACGGCGGTCCGCCCCCGGTCGCGGAGGAGCCGCCTCGGCCGCGCGTCGCGCAGGCCGTGGTGGCGGCGCTCGGCCTCGTGGTGCTCGGCGCGCCGCTCGGGCTGCTCTGGGCCACGCTCGCGCCCGACACCCCGGTGGTGAAGACCGCGGAGGGCGCCATCTACGGCGAGCCGCAGCCCGAGCAGCCGATCGCCGCCGACGGCTGGTTCAGCCTGCTCGGTCTCGGCTTCGGCGTGCTGGCGGCCGTCGCGCTGTGGTTCGTGCTGCGCCGGACCCGGGGCCCGGTCGGGCTGGTCGCCGCGGTGCTCGGCTCGCTCGGCGCGGCGCTGGTCGCCTGGCAGGTCGGCCGCCGGGTGGGGCTCGCCACCTTCGAGCGGCTGCTGACGAGCGCTCCGGAGGGCGAGGCGTTCGGCAAGCCGGCGGACCTGCGGGCCGGCGGGATCGAATGGGTGCTCGGCGTGCTCCCGGTGCCGTTCGGCAACGTGCTGCTGCCCGCGTTCGGCGCCGCCGTCGCGTACACCCTGCTGGCCGGCTGGTCCCGGTGGCCGTCGCTGCACCCCGGGCCGGTGCCCGGCGTCAGTTGGGAATCGGCGGCGACGCCAGTTCCCCCAGCGGCACCGGCACCGCCCGCACCTGGCGCAGCAGAGCCGCCTCGCGGTTGAGCAGCCGCAGCTCGGCGCGGAGCCGGGCGGCGGTGTCGTCGATCGCGAGCAGCCGCTGCCGGTCGGCGACGGTCAGCGCGGCGGTCGCGGCGACCAGGTGCGACAGGACCGTCGGGTCCTCCGGGAGCTGCTCGGAGATCTCCTCCGGGTCGTTGCGGATCAGCCCCAGGTACTGCCGGAACACCGCGATCACGCGTGCGGCGAGCAGGTCGGCGGCCTCGTCCGGGGCCTCCGGCTCGGGCAGCCACTCGACCTCGGCGGTCAGGTAGGGCGCGCCGGCCCGGTCGACCTCGCCCACCCGGAACCGTCGCCGGCCCACGGTGACGATGTCGAAGCCCCCGTCCGGCAGCTCGGTCACCTGCCGCAGCTCGGCCGTGCAGCCCACGTCGTGCAGCGTGACCTCGCCGACTCCGGGCAGCGGACGGCCGTCCGGCCCCTTCGGGGCGACCTCCCAGCCGGCCCGGATCGCCACCACACCGAACTCGCGCGGCGACCCGTCGGGAAGATCGACCAGGTGCCGGACGAGGGCCCGGTAGCGCTCCTCGAAGATGTGCAGCGGCAGCACCAGGCCGGGGAAGAGGACGGTTCCGAGCGGAAACACCGGCAGCCGCGCAGTCACGCGTCGAGCGTAGCCGGATCCGGTACCGGCGGCGTGTCCCGGCTCACCGTCCCGCCGTGCGGGCGGTGCCGGTCGTCGCCGGATGTGTCCGCCTAGACTCGCAAGGGTGCTGAACCGGATCGACCTGCGCGGCGGTGTCCGTGACCCGCGCCGCCTGTTGCCCCGTGCCCAGCTCGACGTGTCCGTGGCCGTCGAGCGGATCCGCCCCCTCGTGGAGGCGGTGCGCGAGCATGGCTACCCGGCGATCCGGGAGGCGAGCGAGCGGTTCGACGGGGTCTCCCCGGAGGTGCTGCGCGTGCCCGCCGAGGCGATCGCCGAGGCCGAGGGGACGCTCGACGCGCAGGTGCGCGCCGCGCTGCTGGAGTCGATCACGCGGGCCCGGCGGGTGCACGCCGACCAGCGCCGCACCGACCACACGACCCAGGTGGTGCCCGGTGGCACGGTCACCGAGCGGTGGGTGCCGGTCGACCGGGTGGGCCTGTACGTCCCCGGCGGCCTCGCGATGTACCCGTCGACCGTGGTGATGAACGTGGTGCCCGCCCAGGCCGCCGGGGTGCGCTCGCTGGTCGTGGTCAGCCCGCCGCAGAAGGACAACGGGGGCCTGCCCGACCCGCGCGTGCTCGCCGCCTGCGCCCTGCTCGGGGTGGACGAGGTCTACGCCGTCGGCGGTGCGCAGGCCGTGGCGATGCTCGCGTACGGCGCCGCGGTCGACCCCGCCGGCACGGTCTTCTGCGACCCGGTCGACATGATCACCGGCCCGGGCAACATCTGGGTCACCGCCGCCAAGCGGCTGCTGCGCGGCGTGGTCGGCATCGACGCCGAGGCCGGTCCGACCGAGATCGCCATCCTGGCCGACGACACCGCCGACCCGGCGCACGTCGCCGCGGACCTGGTCAGCCAGGCCGAGCACGACCCCCTCGCGGCGAGCGTGCTGGTCACGCCGTCGACCGCGCTGGCCGACGCCGTCGACCGGGAGCTTGCCCGCCAGGTCCCGGCCACCAAGCACGCCGAGCGGGTCACCACGGCGCTGTCCGGCGAGCAGAGCGGCATCGTGCTCGTCGACGACCTCGAGGCGGGGCTGCGGGTGGTCGACGCGTACGCGGCCGAGCACCTGGAGATCCAGACCGAGAACGCCCGCGAGTGGGCGCTGCGGGTCCGCAACGCCGGCGCGATCTTCGTCGGCGCCTGGTCGCCGGTGTCGCTCGGCGACTACTGCGCCGGCTCCAACCACGTGCTGCCCACCGGCGGGTGCGCCCGGCACTCGTCCGGCCTGTCGGTGCAGTCCTTCCTGCGCGGCATCCACCTGGTGGAGTACACGCGGGACGCGCTGCGCGAGGTGGCACCGCACGTGGTCACCCTGGCCACCGTCGAGGACCTGCCGGCGCACGGCCAGGCGGTCAGCGCGCGCTTCCCGGGGGAGACCCCGTGAGCGAGCGGAGCGAGCGAACCATCGGGCTCAGCGCTCGCCGCCCTCAGGGCGGCGCCGAGCGGAGCGAGGCGGCGGCATGAGCGCCCTGGACGACCTGCCGATCCGGGACGACCTGCGCGGCCGGTCCCCGTACGGGGCGCCGCAGCTCGACGTGCCGGTCCGGCTGAACACCAACGAGAACTCGTACCCGGTGCCCGAGCCGGTGGTGGACGCCATCGCCAAGGCGCTCGCCGTCGAGCTGCGCGACCTCAACCGCTACCCGGACCGGGACGCGGTGGCCCTGCGCGCCGACCTGGCCGCGTACCTGGAGCACGGGCTCACCGTCGACCACGTGTGGGCGGCCAACGGCTCCAACGAGATCCAGCAGCAGCTGCTCCAGGCGTTCGGCGGGCCGGGGCGCAGCGCGCTCGGCTTCACGCCGGCGTACTCGATGCACCCGCTGCTCGCGCTCGGCACCGGCACCCGGTGGGTGCCCGGCCGGCGCGGCGCCGACTTCGGCCTGACCGCCGACGAGGCGGTGGCGCAGGTCCGGGAGCATCGGCCGGACGTGGTGTTCCTCTGCTCGCCGAACAACCCCACCGGGACGGCCCTCGACCCGGCCGTGGTCGCGGCCGTGCTCGACGCGGCGCCGGGCATGGTGGTCGTGGACGAGGCGTACGCGGAGTTCGCCCGACCCGGCACGGTCAGCGCCCTCGCGGTGCTGCCCGGGCACCCCCGGCTGGTGGTGACCCGCACGATGAGCAAGGCGTTCGGGTTCGCCGGCGGGCGGCTCGGCTACCTCGCCGCCGACCCGGCGGTGGTGGCGGCGGTGCAGCTCGTCCGCCTGCCGTACCACCTGTCGGCGCTCACCCAGGCCGCCGCCCGCGCGGCGCTGGCCCACCGCGACGCCCTGCTCGGCGCCGTCGCCGCGATCATGGAGCAGCGGGACCGGATCGTGGCCGAGCTGCGCGCCCGGGGTTACCGGGTGGCCGACAGCGACGCCAACTTCGTGCTCTTCGAGACCGGTGGTGACCAGGCCGCCGCCTGGCGGACGCTGCTGGACGCCGGGGTGCTGGTCCGCGACGTCGGCCTGCCGGGCTGGCTGCGGGTCACCGCCGGCACCCCCGCCGAGACCGACGCCTTTTTGTCTGCGATGGAGAAGCTGTCATGAGCCGGACCGCCCGGATCGAGCGGGTCACCAAGGAGACCAAGGTCCTCGTCGAAATCGACCTCGACGGCACGGGCCAGGCCGAGATCAGCACCGGTGTCGGCTTCTACGACCACATGCTCCACCAGATCGCCCGGCACGGTGGCTTCGACCTGACCGTGCAGACCGTCGGCGACCTGGAGATCGACGCCCACCACACGATGGAGGACACCGCGCTCGCGTTGGGCGCGGCGTTCGACCAGGCGCTGGGCGACAAGGCGGGCATCCGGCGGTACGGCTCGGCCACCGTTCCCATGGACGAGGTGCTGGTCCGGGCCGCCGTCGACCTGTCCGGCCGCCCGTACGTCGTGCACGACGAGCCGGCGCTCGCCCCGTACATCGGCCCGGTCTACCCGACCAGCATGACCCGGCACATCTGGGAGTCCTTCGGGCAGTCGGCCCGGATCACCCTGCACGTGGACGTGCTGCGGGCGGCCCGCCCCGGCGGTCACCCGGACGCGCACCACGTGGTGGAGGCCCAGTTCAAGGCGGTCTCCCGGGCGCTGCGCGAGGCGACCGCGATCGACCCGCGGTCGGCCGGCGTGGTGCCGAGCACGAAGGGCGCGCTCTGATGGCGAGTCTGCTGCCGATCCTGCTGCTGGTCCTGGCCGGGGTGCTGGCCGGTGGGGTGCTGTCGTTGCACCGGCAGGGGGCCCCGCGTGGAGCGGTGGTGGTCACCGCGGTGCTGGCCGTGCTGGCCGCCGTGGCCGGCGGGTTGTGGCTGCTCCCGGGGGAGGGGTCGTGAGCGAGCGGTACAGCGCACCGGCGTCGCCCGGCGGCGCCGACCGGAGGGGGGCGGCATGAGCCGTGTGGTGGTGCTGGACTACGGCTCGGGCAACCTGCGGTCGGCGGAACGCGCGCTGGCCGCGGCCGGCGCCGACGTGACGGTCACCGACGACCTGGCCGCCGCCGCCGACGCGGACGGCCTGGTGGTGCCGGGCGTGGGCGCGTTCGCCGCCTGCATGGCGGGCATCGAGGCGCTCGGCGCCGGCCCGGTCATCGCCGGCCGGGTCGCCGCCGGCCGGCCGGTGCTCGGCATCTGCGTCGGCATGCAGGTGCTCTTCGAGCACGGCGACGAGCACGGCGTCGTGACGAAGGGCCTCGGGCTGCTGCCCGGAGGGGTGTCGAGGCTGCCGGCCCGGCGACTGCCGCACATGGGATGGAACACGGTGCGCCCGCCGGCCGGCTCGGTGCTCTTCGCCGGCCTGCCCGACGACAGCCGGTTCTACTTCGTCCACTCGTACGCCGTCGGCGACGTGGCCGGGCTCGCCGTCGCCGGCGCCGCGGTCACCACCGCCCGCCACGAGACCGAGTTCGTGGCGGCCGTGGAGCGCGGCCCGCTCTCCGCCGCCCAGTTCCACCCGGAGAAGTCCGCCGACACGGGTGCCGCGCTGCTGCGCAACTGGCTCGCGACGCTGCCCGCCGGTGACTAGGCGGGTGGCTGGGCCGGGGAGTGCCGCCGGGGGTGCCCGGTGAGCAAGGAGCGGGCGCGGCGCCGGGCCGTCCGGGAGGCGGAGGCGGCGCGGGAGCGGGTGATCCGGGAGCGGCGGCTGGCCCACCGGGCCCGCCGTCGGGCGCTGGCCCGCCGGGTGACGCCGACGCTGCGCCGGGGGCGGACCGGCCGGCTGCCGCGGCACAGCCGTGGGGAACGCGCCGCGATCGTGGTGCTGACCGGGGCGGCGATCCTGCTGATCTGGTCCCTGGTGGACGATCTGGCGCTGCGACTCGCCCTGGTCGCGCTGCTGCTGCTCGTACTGCCGGCGATCGTGGTGATCGCCCTGGACCGTCGTACCTGATCCGAGGAGAGAATCCGTGAGCCTCACCCTGTTGCCCGCCGTCGACGTCGCCGACGGCCAGGCCGTCCGCCTCGTGCAGGGCGCCGCCGGCAGCGAGACGACCTACGGCGACCCTCTCGACGCCGCGCTCGCCTGGCAGCGCGACGGCGCCGAGTGGATCCACCTGGTCGACCTCGACGCCGCCTTCGGCCGGGGCTCCAACGCCGGCCTGCTCGCCGACGTGGTGCGCCGGCTCGACGTGAAGGTGGAGCTGTCCGGCGGCATCCGGGACGACGCGTCGCTGCGCGCCGCGCTGGCCACCGGGGCCACCCGGGTGAACATCGGCACCGCAGCCCTGGAGGATCCGGAGTGGTGCGACCGGGTCTGCGGCGAGTACGGCGACCGTGTCGCGATCGGGCTCGACGTGCGTGGCCGTACCCTGTCGGCCCGGGGCTGGACGCGGGACGGCGGTGACCTCTGGGAGGTGCTGGAGCGCCTGGACAAGGCCGGGGCGTCGCGGTACGTGGTCACCGACATCACCAAGGACGGCACGATGCGCGGGCCGAACCTGGACCTGCTGCGGGAGGTCTGCTCCCGCACCGACGCGCCGGTGATCGCCTCCGGCGGTGTGTCCACGCTGGACGACCTGCGGGCCCTCGCGGCGCTGGAACCGGTCGGGGTGGAGGGCGTGATCGCCGGCAAGGCGCTCTACGCCGGCGCCTTCACCGTGGCCGAGGCCCTGGCGGTCCTCGCCGAGGCGTAGGCGGGCTCCGGCGCCACTCCGACCCGGAGTGGCGTCCGCCCAAATCAATTGTGCACAACTTGACTGTGCGCTACGGTTCTGGGGTGACCGATGATCTGGTGCTGCGGCGGCAGGTGTGCTTCGCGCTCTACGCCGCGTCACGCGCCCTCACCGACGTGTACCGGCCCATCCTCGACGGGCTCGGCCTGACCTACCCGCAGTACCTGGTGCTGCTGGTGCTGGGGGAGCGCGACGAGGCGGCCACCGTCTCCGCGCTCGGCGAGTGCCTGCACCTGGATTCGGGCACGCTCTCCCCGCTGCTCAAGCGGCTGGAGGGAGCGGGTCTGG
This sequence comes from Micromonospora thermarum, assembly GCF_012034245.1. GTDB lineage: Bacteria > Actinomycetota > Actinomycetes > Mycobacteriales > Micromonosporaceae > Micromonospora > Micromonospora thermarum. Next base: position 48,992 of record NZ_JAATEO010000037.1, read on the forward strand.
TGGTCCGGCGGCGGTCCGCGGCCGACGAGCGGCGAGTCGAGGTGGAGCTGACCGCGCAGGGGCGGGCCCTGCGCGAGCGCATGGCGGACGTGCCGCAGCAGGTGGCCCGGGCGACCGGGTTGGCCACGGCGGACCTCGTCGCGCTGCGCGACACCCTCACCCGGGTCACCGAGACGATCCATCGACAGAAGGAGCAGTGACGACCATGCAGGTGCTCTACACCGCCCACGCCACGGCCACCGGCGACGGCCGCGACGGTCACGTCCGTACCTCCGACGGCACCGTCGAACTGGACCTCGCCGCGCCCAAGGAGATGGGCGGCGCGGGCGACGCCGCCAATCCGGAGCAGCTGTTCGCCGCCGGCTACGCGGCCTGCTTCCACTCCGCGCTGCGCATGGTCGGCCGCCGGGCGAAGGTCGACGTCACCGGCTCGGTCGTCGAGGCGGAGGTCGGCATCGGGCCGAACGGCAGCGGCGGCTTCGGGCTGACCGTGGCCCTCGTGGTCGACCTGCCGGCCGTGCCGCGGGAGGCCGCCGAGCAGCTGGTCGCCCAGGCCCAGCAGGTCTGCCCGTACTCGAACGCGACCCGGGGAAACGTCGAGGTGGCCCTGCGCGTCCGCGAGGCGCTGGCGGCGTGACGCCCCGGCGCCCCCGCCCGCGTACGACGAAGGGACGCCCGTGACCACCAACCGCGAGATCCACCTGGCCGCCCGCCCACAGGGCTGGCCCGCCTCGTCACCACCGAAGTCCCGACCCCGGGGCCGGGCCAGATCGTGGTCCGCAACACGTACATGTCCGTCGACCCGTACATGCGCGGGCGGATGAACGACGTCAAGTCGTACGTGGCCCCGTTCGCCCTGGACGCGCCGCTGGACGGCGGGGCGGTCGGCGAGGTGGTGGCCAGCGAGGCCGACGGGTTCGCGCCCGGCGACACCGTGCTGCACGGGCTCGGCTGGCGGGAGTACGCGCTGCTCGACGCCAAGGCCGCCCGCGTGGTCGGCAGCGCCGGGTCCCGGCGAAGGTCGACCGGTTGAAGGCCCTCGGCTTCGACGCCGCCTTCGACTACCACGACGGCCCGGTGCGGGACCAGCTGCGCGCGGCCGCCCCGGACGGCATCGACGTCTACTTCGACAACGTCGGCGGCGAGCACCTGGAGGCCGCCATTGGCGCGATGCGCCTGCACGGCCGGGCCGCCGTCTGCGGCATGATCGCGCAGTACAACGCCACCGAGCCGCCGGCCGCGCCGCGCAACCTGGCGCTGCTCATCGGCAAGCGGCTCACCCTGCGCGGCTTCCTCGTCGGCGATCACGGCCACCTGCGCGACGAGTTCGTGCGGGAGGTCGCCGGCTGGCTGCGGGACGGGAGGCTCGCGTACGACGAGACGGTCGTCGACGGCATCGAGAACGCCCCGGCGGCCTTCCTCGGCCTGCTCCGCGGCGAGAACCTGGGCAAGATGCTCGTGCGGCTGTGACCGACGCACCCGCCGGTGGCCGGCCTCACAGGTCGGCCACCGGCGGACGCGCGTTGGATAGGCTCTCGGCATGACGGTGGCGGTACGGGTCATCCCCTGTCTGGACGTGGACGCCGGACGGGTCGTCAAGGGCGTCAACTTCCTCGACCTGCGGGACGCCGGCGACCCGGTCGAGCTGGCCGCGGCGTACGACCGCGCCGGCGCCGACGAGTTGACCTTCCTCGACGTGACCGCCTCCTCCAGCGACCGCGGCACGATGCTGGACGTGGTCCGGCGCACGGCCGAGTCGGTGTTCATCCCGCTGACGGTCGGCGGCGGGGTGCGGCAGGTCGCGGACGTCGACACCCTCCTGCGCGCCGGTGCGGACAAGGTCGGCGTGAACACCGCCGCCATCGCCCGCCCGGAGCTGATCGCCGAGATCGCCGACCGCTTCGGCCGGCAGGTGCTGGTGCTCTCCCTCGACGTGCGCCGCGCTCCGGCCGGCACGACGCCCAGCGGGTTCGAGGTCACCACCCACGGCGGCCGGCGCGGCACCGGCATCGACGCCGTGGAGTGGGCGCGGCGGGGCGCCGAGCTGGGCGCGGGCGAGATCCTGCTCAACTCGATGGACGCCGACGGCACCAAGGCCGGCTTCGACCTCGACCTGATCCGCGCGGTGCGGCAGGTGGTCGACGTTCCGGTCGTCGCGAGCGGCGGCGCGGGCGAGGTCGCCCATTTCCCGCCGGCGATCGGCGCCGGCGCGGACGCGGTGCTCGCCGCCAGCGTCTTCCACTTCGGCGAGCTGAGCGTCGCTCAGGTCAAGGACGCGCTGCGCGGGGCGGGCCACCCCGTCCGCTGACCGCTCCGTCGCGGTCCGGCGCGCGGTCTCGCGTACCCGGACCGCGCCCCGTCAGTCCCGACGGGCGTGGTTCTCGGGGGAGCGCCGGGGCGCCGGGATCGACCGCACCACGTACTCCTGCACGGCCGCCGCGTGGTCGGCCTCCTCCAGGTGCCACTCCGCGTCGCCGGGCGTGTGGCGGCGGCTGAGCGCGCTCTGGACCGCGTCGACGGTCGTCGCCAGCCCGGCGTTCGGGCGGGTGCGCCAGAGGTGCTCGCCGTCGGGGGTGATGCGGAACCAGCCGTCGGTGACGCTCACCAGCCCCGCGCCGACCAACCGGCGGACGGCCATCTCGACGTCGTGCCGCTCGGGGATCGACTGGTTGAGGTGGTCGGCGGTGGAGAGCACGTCGGCGAGGCGTACTCCTTCGGGGCGACGGCTGGACGCCGCCCGGCGGTGCCGGCCCGCGCCGCTCGCGATCACCAACGAGACGAAGATCCAGGCGTCGGTCCACCGCCAGCGGTCTTCCACCATGGCCAGATTCTGCCGGCCGTCTCCGCGAAAGAAAACACCCCCACCCCGTGTACCACCCCACTGTCACCCGCCGGTAACCCTCCGAGTTCTCCCGCGCGATCTTGCACTTCCGGCCCGGACGTAACGGGGCACAGGCCGCGAAAAAGGGGCCGAAAGTGCAAGATCGCGCGGGTCAGGGGGTGGCGGAGGTGGGGGAGGTGGGGGTGGTACACGGG
>NZ_JAATEO010000038.1 GCF_012034245.1 Micromonospora thermarum
AGGCGAGAGCGTAGAGGCCGCAGTTGCGCGCCCAGTGCCCGGTCTCCTGCCGATTCGGCGGCGGTGACGCCGGACAGGTAGAGGCGTTGGGCGTCGGGGTAGCGGCCAGCGTCGCTGGCGACCCAGCCAGCGAGCTGGGCCAGTTCACCGATCACGGTGTACAGCCGTTTACCCGAAGCATCGGTGTAGGAGGCGGTGCGGGCGAGATGTTCGGCCTGGTCGAGTTCGGCGCGGATGACGGGGAGCAGGGTGCGGCTGCCGACGGTGTCGTCGAGGTGGCGTAGTTCGATCACCCGGGATTCCAACGTTTCGATCAGGCTGGCGCCGATGCGACGCCCAGCGCGCAGGCTGCCGGTGGCGGGTGGGTTGCCGAGGAGCCATTCGTGGGTGAGGCGGACCGGGTCGTGTGGGCTGCCGATCGGGACGCCGAGGACGTGTTCGTACCGTTCGACGACGTCGGGGGTGGCAGGGCGGCGGCCGGTTTCGACGAGGCCGAGGTAGGACTTGCTGAAGTGAGTGAGAGCGGCCATCCCGGCAAGACTGTGCCCAGCGGCTTCCCGGGCAGCGCGCAGGTGGGCACCGAGGTCGGCGGTGTCTTCTGTAGACGGGGGAAGACCCTGTTGCGGTTCCATGGTCATCTCTTTCCGCTGATCCTGGTGGCAGGCCCAGCGGGGACGTGCATCGAGTCCGGACCTGGCTGGTGCTGTTCCGGGAGGGCCGGGACCGGTTACGAAGATCGGCATTCTTCATAACCGGGTGCGTGCCCGGCCCTCCCACCGTAGACCACGTACGTGCGCGGAGGGTTGAGCAGCGATGTCGATGCACCTGCCGGTCCGTCCCGTCTGGACCTGCGCCGGGTGTGGGCAGGCGTGGCCGTGCCTCACCCGCAAGCGTCAACTGTTGGCCGAGTTCGCCGGGGCGCGGGTGTCGCTGATGCTCTACCTGTCGCGGTTCTTCGTCGAGGCGTGCGTGGACATGCCGGCCATCACGTCGGGGACGATGTATCGCCGGTTCTTCACCTGGCCGTACGAACCATCCGACGGCCGCCACAGCAACGAGAGCGCCCCGCCAGAGCGGTGATCCCGGCGGGGCACTCTTGGTGAGGTTCAGTCGTCGGAGCCGACGTCGGGCTCGTCCGGTTGCAGCGCCTGGTCCATGGACTCAACGGCGTGGCGTTGCAGGCGGAGCCGGACGTGGGAGTAGACGTCGGCGGTGGTATGGATCTGCGCGTGGCCGAGCAGGTCCTTGATCGTCACCAGATCCACGCCCTGTTCCAGCAGCAGCGTGGCGCAGGTGTGTCGCAGGTCGTGAAACCGGATGTAGCGGACGTCGGCGAGTTCGCAGATCGCCTGGTGGTGGCGGTGCACCGCGGCCGGGTCCATCGGCCCGCCAGTGCTGTTGGCGAACACGAGCCCGGTTTCGGTCCAGTTGTCGCCGGCCTCGCGCCGGTCGATGTCCTGCCGAGTGCGGTAACGCTTGAGTGCGGTGACGCAGTCGCGGGGCAGGACGATGCGCCGTGCGGAGCGGTGGGTCTTGACTGGCTGGAAGGTGGGGCCGCCTCGGGTGCGGGCCAGGGTGCGCCGCACGTACAGGTGCCCGGCGTCGAGGTCGATGTCGTCCCAGCGCAGGCCGAGCAGTTCACCCCGACGTAGCCCAGTGCGTAGCGCCAGTTCGAACAGCGGCCCGTGGCGGTGGTAGGCGGCGGCGAGCAGGTAGCGGCGGGCCTCGCCGGCGGTGAACGGTTGGAAGTCGCTGCGCAATGTGGGTAGCCGTACCGAGCTGGCGACGTTGCGGCCGAGGAGGTCTTCGCGGACGCCGTCGGCGAGGGCGGCCGACAGCACTGCCCGGATGTAGCGGACCGTGGCCGGGCGGATGTGCTTGCGGCAGCAGTTGCCGATCGCGCAACAGCGCGGCCGGCGGGCCTTCACCGGATGGTTCGGGTTCCGGCTGGCGTCCCAGCCCTGCGCGCAGTACTGGCACACGCTTGGGAGCCGGTCGAGGAAGGTCCGCACGTCCCGAACCGTCAGCGTGCCGAGTTTCCGCGCCCCGAGGCCGGGGATCAGGAACCGGCGGACCAGGGATTCGTAGGTGACGTAGGTGGTGGCCCGGAGCCGGTGCCGGGCCACGCCGGTCAACCACGCGGTCAGGTACTCCCCGACGGTCAGGTTCGGGTCGGCGGCCACGACCAGGCCCCGGTTCGAGTCGGCCAGCTTCTCGGCGAGCTTGTCGGCCGCCTCACGGCGGGTGGCGCCGTAGACGTAGATGCGCTTGCGGGTGCCGTCGGCGGCGAGGACGTAGCCGGCGCCGCACCAGCGGCCGTCGGCGCGTTGGAAGATGGTGCCTTCGCCGTTGGCCTTTCTACCGGCCATGATCGGTCTCCTTGGTCAGTGAGTCGAGGTAGCCGGCCAGGGACCGGGCGGGAATACGGCGGCAGCGGCCGATGCGGACGGAGTGCAGCCGGCGGGAGCGGATGAGGTCGTAGACGGTGTGCCGGCCGACTTGCAGGCGGGCCATCACGTCGGTGACGGTCAACAGGTCGGGGTGTCTCATTGGTCCTCCCCGAGCTGTCCGGTGTAGCGCCAGTCCCCGACGGCGAGCAGGTCGGTGGTCGGGTCGACGCCGACAGTGGCGGCGTGGCGGGTCAGCCGCCACCGGTGCCGCTCACCGCGCAGCGCGGCGAACGTGGTCGAGTAGGCAAGTGACTTGCTGGTGACGTGGCCCCGGTAGCCGAGCTGGTGCGCCCACCGGCGCAGCCGCAGCCCCCGCAGGTCGGGCAGTCCGCCGAGCCGCCAGCAGGTCTCCACCAACATGCGGCCGTGCGCGGGGAGCTGGTCGAGGCTGACCCCGGGACGTCGGCCGGTGCCCGAACAGACCCGGCACCAGCGCCGAGCGTCGCCGCCAGGACGCAAGCCGTCGCCTCGGCACACGCGGCAGAACAGCGGTGGCACGTCAACGCCGACGGCCTCGGCGGTCTTCGTGGCGTACTTCGCCACGTACCGGGCCACCACCAGGTCACCGGAGGGAAGGGGCTGGATGTCGACCTGCCGACCCCACCGCAACAGACGCGCATCGACGGTTGCCGCCGCTGGTGTGGTGACGGTGCTGAGGGGGACCGCTCGGCGGATCGCCCGGCAGGTGCCACCGACCGCACCCGGACCGGTCCAGGTGGCAGGCACGAAGGACGCCACCCCGGGCGGGGCCGAGGTGCACCAGCCCGTACGACGGCGCGGTCACCGTCACGAACACCCGCGGCCGAGGTACACCACCTGTCACCTCGTCGCGGAGCCCGGCGGCGATCAGGTGGAATGCGTCGAGCTTGTACAGCGTCGAACACGCCGGACACCGCGCGGCACGCCGGTTACGGCACCGCACCGTGATCGTCTGCCGGTCGCCGGTGTCGGCGAGGACACGGCCGGTGCCGGCCTCGACCAGCAGACCACGGCCGGTCAACCGGATCGGGTGCCCGGCACACACCGACCCGGCCCTCGACCTGCTGAGCGGCGGCGATGTGGAGCAGGGTGTCGAGGTCGACGCCGACAGGGGTGGATGGCATCATCGGCGCAGTTCCTCTCCACTCATGGGAGGGCTGCTTGCGGGGAGAGCGGCGGAGTGTTCTTGGCGGAATGAGCCGCCGCCCTCCCTGTCCTCACCATCCGGCGGAATCGCCCCGGCTGCGTCGGCGAGCAGCCGCAGCGGGTCACGCACCAGTCCGGCGGTGTCCGCCGCGATCCGGTCAGCGGTGGCGTCATTGACGTACGGGGTGCGGACCAGCGTGAACCCGGGCCGGCCTTCGGCCACCATCGAGGCGACCCCGATGTAGGCGGGGTCCTGCAACCGGCGCGGATGCTCGTCCGGGAAGCCGGTGATGTCCGAGCCGAGCACCGCCGTGGCCGCCTCGCTGGTGCGCTGCGCGAAACTGACCGCGACCTGGCAGTTGTCCCGGATCTTCGTCGGGATCGCATCGCCGGTCGCCTTCTGCGTCGCCAGGATCACCTGGATACCGACGTTGCGGCCCTTACGCACCAACTCCTCCACCAGCCGGGCCGTCTGCCGTGCCACCGCATCGTGCTTCTTCGACTCGGCGTCGGTGCCCTTGGACTCGTTGAAGAACGTGTGCGCCTCATCGATCACCACCACGACCAGAGGCCAGGAGGCGGACGGGCCGAGATGCCACACGTTCTTCACCCCGAGCACCGACCGGATACACCGCTGACGGCCCGTCATCAGCTCATGCACCCGCGCGAGATGGTCACGGACCTGCTCCGGATCGTCCTTCGCCGACAGCCACGCCCGGCGGAACAGGTCGTCGTAGTCCGGGCCGCCCTTGCCGTCAATCAACACGAACTGCACCGCCGGACTCGCCGCGAGCTGACAGAACCGGGCATTCAGCAGCGAGGTCTTACCGAAGCCGGCCAGCCCCGCGACCACCACCCCCGACACCCCGGACGAGCGGATGGTGACCGGCTGCCCGTCGGCGTCGACACCCGCCGACCACGTCTCCAGGTGATCGGCGGTCGCGGCCTGCCCATCCCAGGCGGCCGGTTGGGTGAGCGGGTCGACCAGCAACGCCCGCAGCCGGACCAGACCGGGACGGACCTGCGCTACCCGCACCTGCGGCACCCGCCACGCGTCGGCGAGATGCCCGGCGGCGTCCTGGAACTCGACCAGACCGAGCCGGCCGACCGTTGAGGCGTCCACCTCGACACCCCAGCGTCGCGCCCGCACCCGGACCGCCGGAACCAACTCCCGCCGCACCACCACCGTCTGCGGCCGAGACGACCACAACGGCGGACGGACGTGTTCGGTCTGGACCCAGGCCCACCCGCACGGCGGTACGCCGCCACGTCCACTGGATCCGCCAGGCGACACGTATCGCAGGCCGGATCTCGGCGTCGGCCAGCAGATACCGCAGCAGGCGCGCGGCCAGCCAGACGACCACCACGACGGCCGCCGCGCCCAGCAGCACGGCGGGAACCGCGGTGAGGAACCTCAGATGAGTCGGATCGATCGTCATCCAGGCTTCACCGCCGTCAACGCCGACGCACGGAAGATCTGCCACGGCCGGCCGTTCTTCTCCCCCGCCACCAACGTCAGCCCGGTCGCCTTGACCCACTGGCCGACCGCGAGGTCCTTCGGCACCGACGGCTGCGGCACCGACACCCGTAACACCTGCGGGGTCCCACCGTCGGCCGTCAACGCCAGGGGCACCTCCACCAACGGCGCACCAGTGGCGCGGTCCGTGGCGGCAACCCCGTTCTCCTTGTCCTTGAACTGCGGTGTCGCCGCAGCGAGCACCAGCAGCCCCCTACCACCGTCAATCGGCAGTACCAACACGAGCGTTCTCCTTCGTTCGCCCACCACACCCCAACGGCATGGTTACTAGGCTTCCTGAGTTTCACGTGACAATCGTGATCTAGTCAAGGGGTTTAACCCAGGAATCTTGAGTAGCCCGTGTAGCTCAACCAGGACAACACGACTACGATCAGCACATGCCGCACGACGCCGACGACCGACGCGCCCTGTTCCAACGGGTCGTCGACGACATCGTCGACCAGATCCGCACCGGCAAACTCGCCCCCGGCGACGTACTCCCCACCGCCCGGCGCATGGCAGACACCTACAGCGTCGCCTCCATGACCGCCCAACGCGCCCTACGCGAGCTGCAACACCGCGGACTCACCTACGCCGTCGTCGGCAAAGGCACCTTCATCCACCCCCAGGCGCCCGAACGCATCGGCACCGACGCCGACGGCCGGCCCATCGCCGCGACCACCCAGACGCCGGTCATCAGCGACAGCCCGGCCCTGAACCGGCGCCTCGCCCTCTACCTGCTAGAGCGGGACCGCATCAGCGGCAAGATCGTCGACGCCTTCATGAACAAGGACACAGCCGCCGCCTGGCAAGCCACCGAAGAACTCGCCACCCTCCAGCAAGCACACACCGACCTCGCCGACGACCTCGCCGCCTACGAAGCCAACCTCGGACGAGCCGCCGCCAGCGAAACGCCCGCACCCGCCGGACCGCCGACATCGACGAAGCAGCGCCGCGACCCCAAAGCATAACTCAGCAGCCCCGCCACGACGGAGCCACTGGGCTAAAAACTGCTTCATCAGATCAAGAACGGCCCGGCTCACGCCGGGCCGCGCGCACGCGCTACAGCCGTTCCGGCCCGCGCGCACGCACCCACGCAACGGCCACTGAATCCGGCAATGGCGGCGGACCAGCGAACAGCAGACCGTAACGACCCCTTCACGGGTCGAGCCCAACGGAACTTCCGGGGGTCGACGCCCCGCCGCTACGCGACGAGCCAACGGACAGCTCCTCCAGCCGGACGAGCCAGCAGTCAACGCGCCCTGAGCTGGGGCCAGTCACGTCACCCAGGCAACGGCAGCCGTCCGGGCAATATCCATCTATTCGCATGTCTTCCAAGTATCTGACATCAACCGTGACATCAACCGGAGCGCACAACCGCACCCTTCGACGCACAACGGAGTGGCACCAATACGCGAAGTAATGGCACCGCTCCGCCTTTGCGTCATCGTCTATTGACCAGAAGAGTGACGGAAGATCTTCATGATTTCCGCCTTCTGCTGGGCAACAGACACCACATCCTTGCAATCCGCAGGCTCGAATATGTCGACTAAATCGTCGTCGGATACCCGAGCGTTGGGCCGAAGGATATACGCCAATCTACCGTTACTCATCTGCCTCGTCATGCCAGACGGACTTACGTCGCGCCGCGCGCCCTGACAGCACAACAGAAGACCGCACGATTCGAGATGCTCACGGAGAGAGAGCAGGCAGTCAAAAAGATCAACTCCCGGAAACTCTCGTTGCTCATCGCGACCCACCTGAACTAGCAAGGCAGCAGGATGCTCCGACGCCACACTGAGATAAACCTCAACGTTCCCGGTGGCATCTCCGCAGGCCACGAGCCTGACTTGTTTCGCCGCCACGTCTCTCAGCTTCCTCCGTAGTTCGGGTTCGCAACTCGGGTACCGTTAGGTAGTCGACACGACACGATGCATTCAGGGCCAATTCGACCGGGCACCGCAACTTCTAGTTCGTGCGAAAATGGGTTACCAGGGAAAGCCTTGTTCACGTTAATACCATCGGCTCGTACCTCGTAAACGTAACCACCGCGCCCGATAGCGACTCTCTCGCTCGTGGTCGTTGCTACGAATCCGGAATCTCGAGACCATCCCGAAGCGTGTTCCAACACATCCATGTTGTTTCCTCGTGGCGCAAATCCAGTCTCGAAAATTTCACTCGGCGGACGCGTATCGCTTCGGTAGAGCGTCTGGCCACCGCAGTTGTGTACGAGGACCGGGGTGTTGCCGGCCATCACATAGTACGTGTGGATGTCGGCGACGGTCAGGTTGTAGGCCAAGCCACGCTGTAGGGCGTTCCAGTCGAGGCCAATGACCTCGACCTTCCCTCCGGTCGTACGCAGCAAGTCGCCAGCGTCGAGATCCTGGCTCTCCTGCCATTGCTGGTCGGTCTCGTTCCAGAAGGGGTGGTCCTCCGTCGTGGTGAGGTCACCACGATCGACCCGAAGGTCGACCATCTGGTCGTCGTGGACCCAGAGGTGGGTCACTTCGCGAGGACCTTCTTCGCCCGTTTCGGGGTCTGTGGCCCACACCAGGTCCCCGACCCTGATGTCCTTGATCGGCTTGGTGCTGCCGTCTGCCATCAGGACTTCGGTGTCACCGCTGAAACTGTTGTGGCCGCACGAACCACTCTTGTAGCCCTTGCCCATGAAAGTGCCGAGACCGGCGCCGCCGCCGTCCCAGCCGAATCGAATCCACCCCTCCTGCATGGCTTGCCAGAAGGAGCCGTAAAGGGCCCGGTCGTATGCGTAGCCGTATTCGCCAGAGAGAGCGCCCCGCATGACGTCGAGAGCGCCCCACTTCCACACGTCTGCGCAGTCCTCGACGTACACGTATGCGCATCCGAGCGACTGCTCGCAGTGGACGCGGCCATCACCTTCACAGAATCCGACCAGAGCCTTCGCGAGTTCTCCCACGCTCGGACCGGTGGGAACCGGGACGCCGTTCAGGTACAGCGCGCCCGACGTCATGGTGAGCTGGTAGTTCTCGTCCCCGGCGATCACGTCGCCGCCAGGCGGCGGGGGCGGCTTGGGAAGGTTCAACGGCTGACCCGTGACCACGACGCCGCCGCCGGTTTGATAGCCGATCTGGCCGCCTTCGCTCTGGGTGTTTCCCTCGATGTTGATTAGGCCGCTGGGGTCACTGAAGGTAGTGGGATTGTTGTTGGCGTAGGCGTATCCGTGCCACTGCTGAGGGTCGGTGAGGTCCATGATGGGGTCGACGCTGATGAACCGGCCGGTGGTGGGGTCGTACTCTCGGGCGCCGATGTTGGTCAGGCCGGTGGCGTCTGCTGGCTTGTCGAGGAAGCCGTGGTCGCCGGGCCAGGTGGGGTTCGCGCCGCGGGGGTTGCCGAACGGTTCGCTGTAGCGTCGTGTGAGGACGTTGGTGGTGTTGGCGATCGACAGACTTGCGGTGCCGTGGTGGTCGCTGATGAGGGTGGAGACGCCGGCGAGGCCGGTGCCGGTGCGTACGGCGACGGTTTGTCCGGCGAAGGTGTAGTAGCGGGTGGTGCTGGTGGCGCCGGTGGCGACGGTGAGGCGTAGTTCTTGTCCGCCGGGGAGGTAGACGGTGGTGACACCGTTTTCGCGGCGGATGAGGCGCTCGCCGTCGGCGGTGTAGACGTAGGAGCTAGCCTTCCCGTCGGCCGTGGCCGACTGGACCCGTCCTTCGGCGTTCCACGTGAGTGTGTGCGATCCGGTGCCGGTGGGGCAGGTGTTGCTGGCCGTGCCTGCTGGCCGGCAGGTGGTGTTGCCGGCCGGGTCGTAGGCGTACTGGTAGGTCCTTGCGCCGGCGGGCCCGGTTTCGCTGATCTGGGTGACGGCGTGCGGGCGGGCGCTGCCGGGGGTGGGGTAGCTGTAGTCGCGCACGGTGTTACCGGCCGCCGCGTGCCGGGTTTCGATGTCCCGGTTGCCGACGGCGTCGTAGGTGTAGCTGGTCCAGTAGGGGGCGGGGCCGCCCAGGCCGGCGACGGTGGGGGTGGGGCAGGTGGCGTTGGCGGGGGTCCACGCGTTGGTGAGGCGGCGCAGCCCGTCGTAGGTGAAACATTGGGCGTCGACGGCGACGCCGGCGGCCCGGTTGATGATGGAGGTGATGTTGCCGGTCTTGTCGTGGTCGTAGGTGGCGTCGAGGTCGTTGCCCGTGGCGTTCTGGCGCAGCAGTCTCTGGTTCTTGAGCCGGTTGGTGCCGGTCTCGTAGTCGTAGGTGACGTGCTGGAAGTAGGTGTTGCCGAGGTCCAGTAGCGTCGGTTGCCCGAACGCTGACCAGGTCGACCCGGCGACGTAGGCGCCCCAGCCGATGCCACCTGCCATCCATTCGGGCATTGAGGCGGCGTCGTAGTAGGTGGTGACGGTCTCGGCGCCGAGGTTGCCGGTCGACTCAAACGCTAGGGTCTCGGGTTGCCCGTCGACCGTGTAGGTGTAGTTGGTCGTGTAGGTCTTGCCGATGATCCCTTCCCCTGTCGGTGCGTCGGTGGTGGGGAGGGTGACGGACTGGCCGAGCGGGCGGTAGGCGTTGTCGTAGCTGGTGACGGCGGTGGTGTACTGGGCGGTGCCGTCGTAGCGGGTCGATGAGGTGAGCTGCCCCTCAGCAAGGGTGTCGTAGTCCCATTTCGCATGTAGCCTGCCGGTGGCCGAGGTGTCCCGCACTTCGGTCTTGCGGCCGAGGTTGTCGTAGTTGTAGGCCAGGGTCAGGTCACGGCCGACGTCGCGGGTGGTGGTGAGTTGCCCGGCGTCGTCGTAGGTGGAAATGGTTTGGCCGCGGTCGGGGTCGGTGGCGGTGGTTTGCTGGCCGCGCAGGTTGTAGCCGTAGGTCCACTGGTTGCCGGCGGGGTCGGTGACGGAGGCGAGGCGGCCGGCGTGGTCGTAGCGGTAGGTGATGTCCTGGTGGGTGCCGGTGGGGGCGTCACCGAGGTACTGCCACAGCTGGCTGGTGCGGCCGCGGGCGTCGCTGATCGTGGTGGTGGCGGTGCCACCGGTCGGCGGATCGACGGTGACCCGGTCACCGCCGTAGCTGGTGATGGTGCGCCACTGTTCGACGCCCTGCTTGAGGAAGATGTCGTTGGTGGCGCGGCCGGCGCCGTCGTAGAGGTATTCGGTGCGGCCGGGCACCGTGGTGGAGGGGATGAACAGGTCGGTGCCGGGTGCGCCGAGGTCGTGGTACTCGTGGTTGGTGGCGGTCACGAGCCCGCGGGCGTCGTAGCGGGTGTCGGTGATCACCCGCCCACCGTTGTCGCCGACGGCGGCGGCCTGGGTTTGCCGCGGGCGCAGCAGCCCGTCGAACAGCGCCACGCTGGACAGTTGCGACCCGTTGTGGATCAGCTTTTTGGTGGTGACGGCGTTCGGGCCGTTGGTCCGCACGAGGTAGCTGTATTCCAGGTTCGGCGTCAGGGCGGTTGCCCGGCCGGGCAGCCACACCTTGAGCAGCCGGCCCAGCGCGTCGTAGCTGGCCTCGGTGATCTTGCCGTTCGCGTCGGTGACCTTCCTCGGTGCGCCGAAGGCCGGGTCGAGGTCGGTGGTGGTGTCGTGTGTGGTCAGCACTCCGGTGCCGTCCGGGTCCGGCGACTTCACGATGGTCTGGGTCAGTGGGCCGCCGGATGCCGGGGTGTAGGTGGTGGTGGTCGTACGCCCGAGCGCGTCCGCGGCCGACGTGACCCGGCCGTGGGTGTCGTAGCCGGCGGTGGAGGTCGTGACGTAGACCGGTGTCGTCCCGGAATACGACTTGACCTCCTCGGTCTTGGTGACGAGGCCCTTGGTCGGCGCGGCGCCGAAGGTCGTCGAGCCGTCGTAGTAGCTGCGGGTGTCAGAGACCACGTCACCGGGACGCGAGGGCGTGCCACCGCAGGCTACGGAGAGGGTTTCGGTGCGGGAGACGGTGTTGACGATGTGCAGGTTGGTGTTGCGGGCGTACTCGTAGGTGGTGCACAGATCGTCGTCGCCAGTGGTGGTGTCGCCCTGGTCGTCAACCTTCTCGGCCATGCCGTACGTCTGGTCGAAAGTCGTGACGGTCTTGGTGCGTCGCACTCCGCCAGTGAGAGCGGGGGCGGTGGTGCGGGTTTCCGAGGTGCCGGTGCCGAGTAGGAACGCTTTGGTGCCGTCGGCGCCGGTCGCGGTTTCGGTTGACAGCCAGGGGGTGTTGACGGTGGCGGTCAGTTCCGGTCCGGTGGCGCCGTTGTAGGTGATCTGTTCGCGGAGGAAGCCGGCGTACCGGTCGTGGTCGTTGATGCCGTCGACCTGTACCTGCCGGCTGCCGCCGGGCAGGTGGTCACCATGCATACCGCGGAAGTAGCGGTAGCGGGTCTTGGACTGGTTCCCGGGTCCGCCGACGAGCACGTCGACGGTGCCGTAGCCGCGGAACTCGCTCCAGGTGCGGTACTTCGGTTCGATGAGTTCGCTGTCGTCGTAGTGCCAGGCCGGGGCGTCGCCGTACACGTAGTCGGTGACCACCTCCCCATCGCCCGGCACGGCCGGGTCGGAATCGGCGGTCACCTTGTCGACCCGGTACCTGTGGAAGTACTCAAGGATCGGAGTCGAGGCACCCTCCGGGGTCCAGTACACGGGCAGGCAGCGCCGGGTGTTCGACTCCGGCGTGCTCGGCAGGCTCGACGGGCTGCAGTCCGCCGGATCGTAGTTGACGCTGATTCGCCCGCCGGTGCCGTTGTCGATACCCGCGATCCGGTGGCGCATCATCGCCGTACCGGCGTCGCCGCCGGCGGTGTCGACCCGGTTGGCCAGTTGCACCTCCTGGAACGTCACCTTCGGCAGCGTCACCTCGGTGCCGGCCGGGCCCCGAACGCCCTTGTGTTCGATGGTGTGCAGCCACAGCACCGGATTGCTCAACCCATCGCCGGGGGGAGGGAACCGGTGCGCCATGGTCCAGGTGTCGGCGTTGTCGTAGCCGGTGCCATTCCACACCCTCGTGGTAACCACTGTGAGTCGCTTGCGGGTAAAGAACGCCGGCGACACCACGTTCGGGCAGGTGGTCGATGAGTCGCAGATCAGGTCGAACGGCACGTCCGGCCAGTTCGCCTTCGTGGCCTCGGTCAAGCTGGAACAGTTGGACAGGCACCGCTCCCCCGTGCCGAATTCGATGCGCATCGGCGCGGTGGTGGACGCCTCCGACCCGGACCGCTCGCCGTACTCGATTGCAGTGAGCCAGCCGCCGCGGACGTAGCGCGATGCCGCCTGGTTGAGGTTGCGGCCGTAGTAGTTGAGCTCGCGGCTGTAGATGTAGGTCATGGTGTTGCCGCGCGGGTCCACCACGTAGTCGAGGTTCCAGCGCCATGTCTGTGTGCAGTACGAGGCGGCGAAACTTGCCTGGTAACAGGGCTCGTTCGGGTGGTTACCGAACACAGGAACGTCCCATGCCGAGTACAAGCCCTGCGGATCCGTCGCGGAGCGCTTGTCCCGTCCGAAGAAGTACTGCGTACCGTCGGTGCCCGTCACCTTCCAGTACTCGGTGTCGTTGTCCGAGTTCCACGCCCCAGTCAACCGCTCGACCTTCGACCCGTTGTCGTTCTTGAACCGCCACGTGCCGGTGACTTTGTCCTTGACCAGCTCGGAGGCTTCACCGTTGAGGGAGATGGTGGCGTTGTCGCTCTTCCAGCACAGGTCACCGGTCTCGTGCCCGACGTTGTTCGCACCTGTCGTGTCGTCCTCGGCGCAGGGCACGTACTTGCGCTCGACGTAGCCCGGCCACAGGTCCCAGCCGTCACCGACCCACGAGCTTTGATTGTTGGTGGAGGCGACCCGCCCATCAACGGAACTGGACGAATACGACAACGACAACTGCGGCGCCGGCCCGCCCACCGACGGCGGCACACGCAGCGGATACGACCAGGAGAAGTCGCCCGTCTGCGCCGACACCTGCCAGCTCGCCGACGACGACAACGGGGTAGCCGACCAGTCCCCGCCCGACCCCGACGTGCCTGCGGACAACGCGAACAGCGCGCCGGTGGACTCGACGGACGCAGCGGACGCCGTCGACTCTCCGCCCGTCCGCCCGGCGCGGTCAGCGGTGCCACCGGTCAGAGTGACCGTGGCGTCAACCGTTCGCGCCGCGATGTCATTGCGCGACTCCACCAGGGTGCCGGTGCGGCAGGCGGCCCGCTTAGGGGTCGTCGCGGCGCAGTCGGGCAGACGGACCAGACGAAGCCGGGACGCCCAGTCACCACCATAGGCGTAAGCGAACTTCGAATAATCCACGCGCAACTGGATCCGGCCCGATCCCGCCTCCGGCCGCAGCCGCAGCAGCAGCCCCTCCACACCGGCGGCCTTCGCGGCAGAACGATCCAACACGTCCAGCCGGGCACCGACCGGTGCCGGCGCGGCGGAAGCTCCCCCGGCTCGCGACACCTCGACCCGCAACCCACCCGGCGCCGCCGCGCTGGACCGATCCGCGCCGCCGCCGCCGGGGATCGAGATCACCGCCGAACCTGCGGTCGGCCACACCGGTGCCGGCAGGGTGACCGACGGCAGGCGCGGTGGCTGCGGGACGGCGGCCGGCTTCTGCTCCCGGCCAGGGGTCGTCGGCGTGTCGGGGACGTCAGGCCAGGCCGCCATCCGCTTTTCCCGCCACCGCGGGTCCGCCTGCGGGTCACCGCCAGCGGTGGCCGGACTAACCCCGGCCGGCACCACCAACGTCAACCCGACGGTCAACGCCACCGCGACCCCGCCTGCCAGCAGGCGACGAACGCGATCCGTCAGCACCGCACCGGTCCTGTCCACGTTGCTCCTTAACACAAAGCCACAGATGCGGCCGCTGACGCTGAATATCAATCGCTTGCTTAAAGTCGTGCTGCTCGTCTACTGCGGGATATCAGCTGTACCGCGAGAGCCCTGGGAGATCCGGCCAATGGTGTTGTCGTCGAGCGCAACCCTGTACACCCGCACGTCATCCATGTCACCGGACCAGCGCTGCACCGCGCTCGTGCCATCATTCGCGTGGCCGATGCGGAGCCTGCCGACCGCGTCCCACGTCGCCGTGAACGACATCTCCCCCGCCGCTACGCCGTTGACGTACAGCCGCAACTTGCCAGCCCCGGCGTCGTACACCCCCGCCAGATGGGTCCACGTGTCCGGCTTGATCGCGAAGTACTGCGGATTCGCTTTAAGCAGCGGATCCGGCCTGAGAACAGTCCAGCCGGGTTCGGGCACAGCCCTGTCAATGTTCGCCAGCGACAGCGCCCAGCACCTGCTCCCCAGCTCCGTGGGGCAGTCCTTGTCGGTGATGCCGAGCCGGAACCCACTGGCATACACGCCGTCCTGGCTAACCGCCACGCCCGACCCACCGCTGCCGCCGGTCTTGACGAAAGCGGTGACCGTGTAACTGCCGGTGGTCTGCACGACCGGGCCTGCCGTCGCCGCCCCCGTCGTAGCGCCGTCCAGATGCAGCGCCTTGTCCGTCGGATACACGCCGGCCAGCGCACCTGCCGGCCAGCTGGCGGTGCCGGTGACGGTGAGCGGGTTCGCACCATCGATGGCCGAGTCGGTGCCGTCGCCGTCCAGCATCCACCAGGCCGCCTTCGGCGCGGTGTGAACCCAGAACTGATACTCCTCCGGCTCGTCAACGATCCAGCCGGCCTTGTCCACCGTCCACACCCGCAGCGTGTGCATGCCCGGCGACGACGGCGTGTACGAGATCAAGCTCGCCGAATCACCGTTGGCGGCAGCCCCCACTTCGCCGGTGTAGGTGGAGCTGTCGAACGAGTACTGGTACCGGTTCACGTCGGTGACGCCGTTGGGCTTGAACGCGAAGGCGCCCGCCTGGCCCGGCCCGCCGGCCCAGGCGTTCTCGACGTACTTCGCCGTAATTCCCGTGGCCACCTCCTGCGGCACCACCACCGGCGGCACCGCTGGCGGGGTCACGTCAACGGTGAACTGGATGAAGTCCGACCACTGCTTCGACATCAACCCGGCGGCGTCCTTGGCCCACACCCGCACCGTGTACAGGCGGTCTTCCACCAACGCCGGTGGGGCGGTCTGGGGGCTTACGTTCGATACTCCGAGGACCAGGGCGGACTGGCCTTCCCACACCTTCGTGCTGCCCCACCAGATCTGGAACACACCCTGCACCGTCTGCCCGAAGTTGCGGTCCGGGTCCGACACCGTCGCGAACAACTGGGGCGTGGCATCCCGCGTGATGAAGCCGCTCGGCCCCGACCCGACCGTGGTCGACGGGTCCAACGACACGTTGGTCGGGATGTTCGGGTACCGGTTGAACGTGATCGACAACGAGGCGTCGTTGCGGAACTGGCGCCAGTAATCGGGCATGTTGCCCTCATTCATCGCGCGCAGCCCCATCGTCAGCACGTCCCAGTTGTTGTCGGCCGCGGACTGGGCGCCGGCGGTGGCATTCCACTCCTCCCACCCCGTGCACTGCCCGTTGGGGGCCTGCGAGTCGATACTCGGGGCGGTGCCACCGTCGTCCCAGTGGGCGTGGTGACTGCTCCACGTCGTCGACGACGAGATCGAGTTGACTCGGTACAGCCGCACCCAGCCCGGTTGGTTGCAGCTGTAGGCAGTGGTCTTGTAGGCGCTGAACGAGGCCGACGAGACAACCGATCCGTGGATCGACGATGGGATGTTGAACTCCCACACGAGGCGCTTGCGGCCGGTCCTGACGCAGTCCGAGTCGTAGCTCGTCGAACACAGCCCCACACCGTTGCTACCGGAGAAGTTGTGGTAGCTCTGCGTCGGCCACGCCTCCGCGATCATCGTCCACTCGTTGCGGGTCACACCGTGACCAGCGTCGAACGTCGGGTCGATGAACACCGGCCACACCGTCTCCGGGCTGGTCAGCATCCCCTGATCCGGCGTGATCGTCACCGACCGCCCATCGAACTCGGCCGGCATCTCCGCCACCTGATCCTCAGGCGCCGGGGACACCTCCCGCTCCACCAGCACCGGCTCGTCATCGAACCCCAAGGTCCCGAAACTGCCCAGCGATGCGGTCGACGCGTCGACACCGCCAGACGAGTCCCACATCAGCGGAGTCGGAGAGGTGAACACCTCCACCCCGGCACCGTCAACCACACTCAGCCCACCGTCGACCTCCATCACCGACAGCCCACCCTCGGTGCGCAACGGAAAGCTGAGCTGTTCCAAGGCGGGGTTCGCCGCCGCCTCCGGCGTGTGCACCACCAGCACCTCAGAGAAGCCGGTGCCGTCGTCATCCACCGACACCCGCAGATCCACATCGGGCAGCACCGACTCGTAGACCAGCGTTCGCCCCGACACCGACGGCGCCGGCAGCGACCCCACGGGCGAGGACAACTCCAGCGCCCGACCCTCATGCTCGATACGCGCCAACGGCCCGTCCCCACCAGGGCTGAACCTCATCGGCAGCACCGGCGCAGTCGGCGACAACGGCCCTGTCCCCGCCGTGATCGTCGGGTCCACCGAACGCCACTGGCCGCCCACGTTCGTCCGCTCGGCGAGCGTCGCGGCCTTCCACGTCAACTCCCCCGTCGGTTCCGCCGTCGTCGTCACCCACGGCGTACGCGCGGACAGCACCTCCACCCGCTGCCCGCACTCCATCGCCAACCGCACCGCCTCGGCCTCGTCCGCGACAGCGGACACACAACCCGCAGGCGCAGACGCCGACGCCGGTGCCACGCCGCCAACCATCGGCAGGAGCGACGACACCAGCAGGCCGACCACACCGGCGGCAACCGAACGAACGAGCCTGCGCCGCTCAGCCGCGGCGACCTGCCACCGGCCCGCCAGCACGTTCGACCCGAACGCTCGCCCGATAGACGAAACGGGCACCCGGGGTGCCAGCCGGAAAGGGTGGGCGGACGCGCGCGATGCAGCGCCAGACGACAACCGAGCCACCAGGCCCTCCCCCGTACGGTTGATGATCAACGGGGGCAACGTAGCGGCCCAGCCGAACAATGAACAGACCTCACTACAACTGGTGAGGACGGATCAGCCAGGATCGGACAGAAGCGTCGAGGAAGATCACCTAACGCGACGGCAGCACACGGCGATCACCTCAACGTGCCGCTCGCCGCCCATCAGCCGATGACCACTCCCGGACACGTCATGCCCAGCGGCAGCACCACCGAGGTCGCGGACCCCGGTATGCCGGACGGCCACCTCCGCCAGCCAATCGCTGGTCCGGCGATCAACTCTGTTCGGGCCTGGCCATGGACGCCCGCCACAGACCGACGGCCACCTCAACCCGAGTGACACCGTTGGGTCTACACACCCCGCGGAGCCGCCTGTTGCGCGGACCGCCGCCTGCCGGCCACGGCAGAACGGCGGAGCAGCCTGACCCCCTCGGTCTTCCCGAAGAGGTCACTTGAGCAGGCTCAACGGTGCTGACGGGCAACGACCTGCGGAAGCTACAACTCATAGGTATGAGCGGGTGACTATTCAATGCCGTCTAGTGCTCCCAGATGCTCCCAATGCGCTCCCCGATCGAACCCTCGCAAGGGTGTGCTGTGGGCATACGAGTGAAAGCCCCAGCGAGCACGAGCAAGCGGCCATGGCAAGGTCAGATCCGGCAGGCGCCCACGCTGCACGACTGCGCGGTTTCGCAGTTCGTCCCAGTACCCGGGGCTCACTCTCTTGCCGAAGAGGGGATGCCTGATCTTGGCAGCCCTGCCGGGGTCGGACGGCTCAGTTGCAGCCAGCACTCTTGGTTTCAGGCGGGGACGCTTTCGCGCTTCGCATCGCCAAGAGGCGGCTACGTGTCGCCACCCATTCGCTCGGCCGCGTCGATGTGGTCGGCGAGAGCGTTGCGGGACCGATCGAGCCTGCTTATCTGCTCGTCCAGTTGTTGCAGCCGGGACGGCATCGCGGCCATCAGTTCGGGACATCCGAGCAGCTCCGGGGCCTCTTCGATCGCACAGGGCAGCAGGTATGCGATGTCCTCGGAGTTCAGGCCGGCTTTCGGAGCTGCTCAATGATTCGGGACCAGCCGTGGCCGCCATGGCCACTGTCGACGGCTGCGGCTGCGAGGTCGCGCATGACCCGCGGGAATCTGCCGTCCAGGCCGATGTCGTCACTCGTGTCGACGATGTGACCGAGGGCCGCCAGCTCCATGGCTAGGTTGTCCTCGGTTCCGGGGTACGTCCCGGCATCGACGTCTCGAGCGAGGCCGGCCAAGGACGCGGGCAGGATGTCAACCATGGTCTCGGCGAACGGGAGGAAGTCAGTGGCCTTGAGCCCTTGAGCGGTGACCATGGCCGTTGCATGCAGGAATCCCGTCATGCCGGCGAAGAACAGCTCGAGCATGCCGGTGTCGAGCAGCGAGGCCAGGCCGTGGTCGGTGCCTACGTGCCGCGCGTCGCCTCCGAGGACCTTGAGCACGTCCGCATGAATGTCGAACGGTGCCCGCTCGCCGCTGTAGAGGAACAGCGAGTCGGGTTGGCCCACGAGCGGAGTGGGGACCATGATGGCGCCGCTGAGCCATGACATTCTGCGCTCAGCTGCCCACCCTGCCTCTTTGCGTGCCGCATGAGGAGTTGACGTGGCGAAGTTGACGATCGTGCTTGTCCTGAAGGCGTCCTCGGGGATCGGCTCGAGTACCGCGCGTGTCACGTTGCCATCTCTCAACACGCCAAGGACAAGGTCCGCGTCACGGACGGCGGCCTCTGCGGTCGGCGCTATGCGGGCCCCTGCGGCCGCCTGTGCTTCGGCGCGTTGGCGGGTTCGGTTCCAGACGACGGTCGAAACCTTCGCCTTCAGCAGGGCGTGCGCCAGTGCGGCCCCCATGGGGCCCTGTCCTAGCACGGCGACTGTCGGAGTTGACTTCGACATATGCATTCTTCCTCTCCACAGCGGTGGATGTCCGGGTCGGCGTCAAGCGAGCACCGCGCAGTAGCGGGAACTGTGTTGCGGTAGGCGGGGTGTCCCGTTCCAGGCTCATCAACAGCGGTAGTGTCAGACAAGTACCTACTTCAAAGTGCGGTACTAACCGAAAGGTAAGTGGGATGGCGGGACACGGCCCGTACAGTTGTGGTCTGGACGCGGCAGTCGACCTGGTCGGCGGCAAGTGGAAGGCCCTGATCCTGTGGGAACTGCACACGGGTCCCCGACGGTTTGCCGAGCTGCGTCGAGGGCTGCCGGGGGTGAGCGAGAAGATGCTCATCCAGCAGCTACGCGAGTTGGAGGCCGACGAGCTCGTACACCGCGAGGTCTACCGACAGGTGCCGCCCAAGGTGGAATACTCGCTCACGGACTTCGGTGTCTCCCTCAACCAGGCACTCCTCCCCCTCGGCGACTGGGGCGAGCGGCACATGGCGCGTATCACCACAAACCGATGCCGTTAGTCGGCTGCCCACGAGATCTACCCGATCCGCCCCCACATCTGGACCGGCTCAACATCCCGGCGGCGCACCCGGTAGCCGCCTCCTCGATCCATCACCCACCGTCTCGGCAAGACACCCACGGCCAACCACCTGGCGCACTGTCATGCCGCTGACAATGCGCGATGCGCAGCGGCCAGCTCATGGCCAAGCCGTCGGGGAGATCACGCGTGCGCATCTGCCGTACGGCACCCGCCAGGAAGCGTTGCGTAGTCTCGGGGCCGGCCGACGACCCCAGCCGAGCCCGAGCCCTCTGCTGGCCGTCACCCCTGCTGTCGCTGTCGCCGAAGCAGCCGAGTCGACTGAACCGGCACCCAGGCTCTCGAACCACACGGCCGTCACGCACAGACCTCGACCGCGAGACCCGAAGAGCAACGTTTCCCAGCTCATCGCACATCTGACAGATGCGGTTCGCGCACTGCCAACAACTGTCTTACGTTTGCCCAGCTCAGGGGCTATTGGTGGGCGATACTGGGATCGAACCAGTGACCTCTTCGGTGTGAACTGTCGGCGAGCGGGTCGGGTCGGGCTTTATGCGAGGTCAATCGGACTGCTGAGGCGCTTCTCGGCTCGGTTCGGCTGGCACGGTTGCTGTACTTCGCTGCTGTACTGCTGGCGTCGGCAGGTCGGCCGCCCTGACCCATCCAAGGAAGCGGCGGTGCAGCACGCCGGCCGGCGTCCAGGGCATGTCCTCGGCCGCCTGGACGAGGTAGGAGCCGAGATAGAGGGCCAGCAACACCGGAGCATCCGCGTACTCCGCGCGAAGCTCCCGCCTCCGCGTCTGGCAGGGCCACGGAAGGCCGCAACCTCCGCAACTCCAGATCGGCATGACCGGGCCGTGGGTCGTCACGCCTGCCCCCGGAGGAAGCGGTGGGTGGTCGTCCGGGCCTGCCGGCTGGTCGCCCATTCGACCTGCCAGCACGGGTACGGGGCAAGGCGCGACCACCAGGCACGACAGCCAGTACAGAGGCCGTCGGGCGCTTGAACGTGTGCAGCGAGGATCGCCTGCTCCTGACCTTCTTTCACTGCGCCTCCTCTCCCGGCCAGTAGCCACGGTTGATCGGGATGCGGTGCCGGGCACGGCAGGGCAGGTGGGCTCCACAACGGCAGATCCGCCGCCACTTCCGCCAGGACCAGACCGGCCGATGCCGACGGGCAAGAGTCAGGGCGGTGGCGAGGAGGTATTCGTCGTACGGCGGAATGGGACGTCTGCCTGGAACCGGCATGCCACGGCAGCCAGCCTGCACTCGGCTCACCCGTGGTCCCTGGTCCCGTTGCCTGAGTACCGCTGCGTTCTCCGCAACCCCTCCGCCTGGTCGAGCAGCCGCCGCTGCGCCTCCGCCTGCTCGGCCGCCTGGTACCGCTGCCCGATGCCCTGCGGTAGCGGCGCTGGCCGCCGGAGCAACCACCGCATCAGCTTGCACAGCTCAAACCAGACCGCCACGTGCTCCGCCTCTCCGTCGAGCGTCGGCAGGCGGCGGCGAAGTTCCCCCGGCTCTATCGGGTGTCGAGCCGGACCAGAGCACCGCCGCCGCCAGTGACCAGCACGCTACGAGCGGTCACGGACGGCGGCGGGGAGAGGTTGTACCCGAGGGAGCGCTACCCCATCACCCCGATCGCGAGAGCCAGCTCCCGCGCGTCCTCCCCGACCGTGCCAGGCCGGTTCGACAGCTCCAGGGCGGCGGTACGGGCGTACGGATGGTGCCGAACCGTATCCACACTCTCCCGCAACGCTCGTCCGAGCAGATGCACCGCCGCCACCTCACCCCGGTGCAGCACGTGCGCCCGAGCAGCCTCGATCAAGGCAGCGGCCCGCCGCGTACACGACGGCAGTGCCCGGTAATCCATCGTGTCGGCCCGCCGGACGGCCTCACCAGCCCGACACAGGTCAGTCTCGATGGTGACCGCGTACGCCGCGCAGGCGGCCGGACCAAACATCAGCCACGGGTGGGCGTACCCGCTGCCGAGCCGGCTCGCGGCCTCGTCGGCGGCGTCCCACGCACGCCATGCCTGCCCGGCCCGGCCGGCCTTGCTGTGCCCCAGCGCGATGCCGAGCTGTGCCTGCCCCCACCGGGCCAACTGCTCACCGCCGGCGGCCGGGTCGACCAGACCGGCAGCGCCGACGAGCACCTGCTCGGCGGCGTCGATCTGGTTCGCTCCCCGGTAGACGTGGGCGTAGTACCAGGCGGCTACCGCGATCGCGGCAGGGTCGTCGGCGTCCTGGGCGGCGAGCATCGCCCGGTCGGCGGCGAGCCACACCAGTTCCGGATATGGCTGATGGGCCAGGTACAACTGCGCGAGGTGGTAAACGCGCGCCAGCTCGACGAGCGCGTGCCGGCGCGCCAGCCCGTCCAGCCGGCGAGCGCTGCCCTGCGCCTCCACGAGCAGCCCAGGAAGCACCGCGGCGACCGCCGTACGCTCGGCGGTCGATCGGTGCCACAGCGCCCACGCTTGGTCGACCAGGCCGCGCAGCACGTCGACTGGCGTCGGATCGCTGACCGACACGGCGGTGCGCTGCATGACGGCGGCGACGTTGTCGACATCGGGGTGACCGGCACGGGTCACCGACGCCACCGACAGGGACTGATCGCCGGTCAGGTCCGCCAGGTCCGAGATGTCCAGCACCTCAGCCAGGCGGAGCAGCATGGGCAGGCGGGGCGGAAGAAGGCGGCCATTCTCCAGAGCCTTGACCCACTCAGCACTGCGGCCAACCAAGCCACCGAGGACCGGGCGGGTCTTCCCTGCGCGTTCGCGGTAAGCGCGTAGGCGCGCACCGAAGGTCGTCGGGTCCGTCATCATCGTCTCCCAGGTAGCGGTCTGGGCGGCGGCCGCCGGCCGCTACTCCAACGGGCCGCCACAGTCGACGGTACTCCCGTCGCCAGCCTGAACGCGTACCACCGCGACCGGGTGATGCAACAAGAGCCACGCGAGGCACATCGATCTCCTTAACAGGCGCGACGGCCATGGGCGGCCCAACCCCTCGCTTGTAAGTTATGGGCACTTCGTCCGGCGTGGTGCGTCCGCGTCCGCGACCTCGGGCGACTGTTCGTGTCCGCCTGCCGACGGCTGGCCTCGTCCCAGATCGTTGCTGTCACCGTAGCTGTCGACAGTCGCTGCCGGACTCCCACATCGCCAGGGGGACCTCTCGATCTTGCATGACCTGGCGTGCCGTCGCCTTGGCGTTCAGCTGTGCTCCTCTGACCGCAGCCCTCAGCCTCTACAGGGTTTCAAACTGTTGTCTCTGCGTGTACTACTAGGACCACGGTGGGTGGAGCCTGGAGGCGGCGATGTCGGTGGAGTTGTTGGCGGCGGCGGGCAGTGCACTGGTGGGGGCAATGGCTACGGATGCCTGGGGTTGGGCCAAGACCAACTTTGCGCGTCTGTTTGGCCGGAGCGACCCGGCACGGGTGGAGGCCGTGGAGCGGCGGCTGGAGGGCTCACGGGCAGAGTTGGAGGGCTTGTCCGGTCGGGAGCTGGTACAGGCTCGGTCGAGAGTGGCGGCGGCCTGGCAGGCTCGGCTCAGCGACCTGGTGGAGGATGACCCCGACGCGGCTGTACTCCTAGAGGCGTTGGTGAAGGAGGTGGCTGCCCGAGTGCCGCAGACCACTGTCGACTCTGTCCAGCAGCACGCCGTCGCGTTCGACAACGCCCAGCAGGCGGTACAGGGCCAAGGGGTCCAGACAAACACCTTCGGCGGCGGCTCGGATGCAACCGGCCGATAAGCTACCGAGGGAGGTCCCCCGCCAGGCACATACCCATGTCGTGGATCAGTTTGTGTCGGCCGCCAGCCGAGCGCAGCAGGCAGTGCAGGCGTCCGGCACCCAGAACAACTACTTCTTGGTGCCCGCATCGGCCGAGGCGTTGCCGTCGATCGCCCCGCCGTGGGGGCGTCGGAACCCTCATGCGCCGCTGCGGGGCCGGGATAACCTGGTCGACCGGCTGAGCCAGATCGTGAGCGCGCAGAGCGACGGTCTGCGCGTGCACGTCTTGTACGGCCTGGGCGGAGCCGGCAAGACGCGCCTGTCGCTGGAGGTCGCACACCGCGCGGCGGTGCAGGATGTGGAGGTTTGGTGGGTCTCGGCCGTCGACTCCGGAGTCTTTGCCGCAGGAATGCAGGCGATCACACACCGGCTCGGGGCTACCGTCGAACAACTATCGCAGACGAACCCTGCGGATCTGGTCTGGCGGCTACTCCGCCAGCGTACGCAGCGGTGGCTGCTGGTGATTGACAACGCCGACGATCCGCAGCCGGTGCTGGCTCCGAACGCGCAGGTAGCCGACGAGACGGGCTGGCTGAGGCCAGCCGGACCAAACGGGGCCGTTCTCATCACTACCCGCGATGGAGACCCTCGCACATGGGGACCGCAAGCCGTCCTACATCAGGTGCCGGAACTCAGCGGGCACGACGGCGGCCAGGTTCTACTGGATTACGCCGGTCCGGCGGCGGGTTCCCGCGCTGAAGCCGATGCACTCGCCGAACGGCTAGGCGGGCTGCCGCTCGCGCTGCAGCTGGCTGGCTCCTATCTGGCGACGGTCACCATGACACCCGTGGCGTTCCGCGAGCCCACAGCCCCCGTGACGTTCAGCGAGTATCGAGCGGCCCTTGACCGTGACTTTGGCCGGCTGTTCCTGTCGTCCAACCCTTTGAACGGTTCAGCGCAAGAGGTGGGCAGCGCCGTCATCACCCAGACGTGGGAGCTGTCCCTGGCTCTGCTGGAGCGGCGCGGCATCGCCGAGGCGCGGCCACTACTGCGCCTGCTGTCCTGCTTCGAGATCGGACCTATTCCCTACGGTCTACTGCTGCACGTGCCGAGGATGGCCGCCTCCCCGCTGTTCCCCGGCCTCAACGCCGGCCGGCTCTGGCAGGCGTTGACCGCGCTTGCCAGCCTGAGCCTGGTCACTCTCACGCAGGACCCCGCCGCCGCCGAGGAGGCTGCGGATATCCTCGCGCTGCATCCCGTGGTTCGCGACACCAACCGGGCACATCCCGATGTTGCCGAACACCTCGACGCATACATTCCGCTCGTCACCCAGCTGCTGTTGCAGGCCATGGACATCGACAATCGTGACCCAGATGATCCAGCTTGTTGGCCCGTCTGGCAGGCCCTAGCGCCCCACGGCCCGAGCGCCCTGCACCTGCTACCGCCCAACGCCGACCTGCCCCACCAAGCCACAGAGAAAATTGGCTGGCCCGCAACCTACGGCGCTTACTACTACATCGCGACCGGCCGTTATGCACAGGCCGACAGCGATATCCGCAGGGTACTCGCCGTGGAAGCGAGGCTGCTGGGTGAGGAGCACCGCGACACCCTGACCACCCGCGACACCCTGGCTGGACTGCTGCACCTATGGGGGCAACTGGAGCAGTCCGAGGCCGAGTACCGCTCCGTGCTGGCCGCCCGTACACGGATCCTGGGCGAGGAGCACCCTGACACCCTGAACACCCGGCACTCTCTGGCCACCGTGCTGCGCGTCCGGAGGCAGCTGGGACAGGCCGAGGCCGAGTACCGCTCCGTGCTGGCCGCCAGCAACCGAATCCTGGGCGAGGAGCACCCTAATACCCTGAGCACCCGGCACTCTCTGGCTGGTGTGCTGCACGACCGGGGGCACCTGGGGCAGGCCGAGGCCGAGTACCGCTCCGTGCTGGCCGCCAGCAACCGAATCCTGGGCGAGGAGCACCCTGACACCCTGGCAACCCGACACGAGCTGGCTAGCGTGCTGCGCGACCGGGGGGAGCTGGAACAAGCCGAGGCCGAGTACCGCTTCGTGCTGGCCGCGGAAACGCGGCTCCTGGGCGAGGAACACCCCGCCACCCTGACCACCCGGCACAACGTGGCTGGCCAGCTGCACGCCCGGGGGCAGCTGGAACAAGCCGAGGCCGAATACCACTCTGTGCTGGCCGCCCGTAGACGCATCCTGGGCGAGGAGCATCTCGCCACTCTGGCCACCCGACACGCGCTGGCTAGCGTGCTGCGCGACCGGGGGGAGCTGGAACAAGCCGAGGCCGAGTACCGCTTCGTGCTGGCCGCGGAAACGCGGCTCCTGGGCGAGGAACACCCACCACTCTGACCACCCGGCACCGCTAAGGTGGCCTACTGCACGCCTCTTGGCAGCTGAAGCACGCCGAGGTCAAGTGATGCACGAGGCGGTGACGGACCGCGACGGGTTCGCCTCCGCCGACCACCTGCGCAACATCAACGAATGGGTCGAGCGCATCGCCAAGTCCTAACCTGAAGCACGCGCCGGTGACGATCGGGGACCAGGGGGTGCCTCGGGTGGGCGGGGGTGACTTGGGGAGGTTGAAGCGGAACGTAGAGCCGCTGCCTCGCCACCAGCGGGAACGGCTCCCGACGCCTGCTCACACGGCGTCTCCGGCTGCCATCGTTGATGGCTATTTCACGACGTTTCACGGTGTCTTGTGCCCTGTGTGTGCCCCACACTGCCAGGGGGCACTTGGAAACGCCCCTGGCCTGGGCTGGTCGTGACCCTGCGGTGAGACAGGCACTATGCCCGCCAGTCCCCGTCATTTCCCCCACGCCACCCAAACCGAAATCTGCCAAAGCCCGCAGCCCTCTTGGTGGCGGGACTGGTAAGTCCGCAACATGCCGAAGCTGCCCCTCGTGCTCGCCGTCGCACCTCCAGGGAGCACCTCGCCATCCCGTCTGCCCTCGACCCGCCCTCTTGGGGAGCGGGCCGCCGCCCGGCCCGCCACGTCAAGCGGACCTTGACGGCTCGTACGGGCGCTGGCGGGTCGGGCGGTGGTCTGCTCGGCTTGCCCGGGTCGATGGCAGACGGGATGGCCTACCGCAACCACCCACGAACCTTGGCTCGCCGGCGGAGCTCCGGCCATCCTGGAGCCGGAGCGCCCCCGCCGGAGGCGCTCTAACCGCAACCCGGCGACCGCCGCCAGCTCGCCGACGCGGCCGGCGTGCGCTTCCCTACGCCGCGCGGGCTCGTGGCCGCGCGCCCAGCCGGCTGCCGGCCCACCACAACACCGCTAACGTCTGTCGTTCTGCGGCGGGCCCTCCGGGCTTCCCGCTGTCCGCGCCAGCCGCCGGTCATCAGGCGTGACGGCCGCAGAGCGACAGTGGCAGCGGCCGGCGCGCGCCCAGGCGGCGGCGCGTGCGGCCCGTCAAGGGCCGCCTTGATGGATGTACAGAAAGTCCTCCCACGTCGGCACCGGCCTACCCTGGCCGATCTCACGGGTGGCGTTGACCGTCGGAGGCGATCGGGATCAGCCTGGCGGCTACGTCCTCGAAGCCACCGAAGCCACTGACGGTTCGCAACAGGCCATGGGTCCGGTAGTAAGCGCGCAACGGCTCGACCTGCTCCTGGTAGTTCTCCTGCGAGTGCGAGTACATGAGCAAGAGTTCCTGGCGTCGCTCGGCTTGCTGGGAGTCCAGTGCTATCTGCCGTTCCACCCGGCTGTGAACGGCGAGGCGAAGTTGGTCCTCAGTAAGGACAAGTTCGATCACTGCGTCGGGGACATGGCCGTTCTGCGCCAGCAACTCAGCCTGGCGGACCTTGCGCGGGAAGTTGTACAGCACCCAGCCACCGTCGAGGTTGGCTAGGGCGTCAGCGAGGGCTCTGACCATTAGCTCATCCGGGACAAGATGTCCGGCCTGCATGTGCCGGTTCGCCTCTTTGCCCAGCGGCGTCTGCTGCTGCACGTGCTTGCGGAAGACGTTGCCTGCGCTGACGACCTGTAGGCCGATGGCGTCTGCCAGAGCCGACGCAGCGGAACCCAGGTCGACCACCGGCCCGGCGATGAGGGCCACGTTGAGCATGTGCACCCCCATGTCGGTGGGCCGAAGAGCCAAGCTAGCAGCACACGTGGGATGTGAATGAGAGCATCAGCCCGGGATGCGGCAGCGCGGAGCCGACCATCGATGCCGGATTCCCCATTCACGACGGGTTGACGTGACGGTACCCGGTGCTACTCTGACGCTCGTCGAGCACGCCAGCGCGGCCTTCCTGCCGGATCGCTGGACTCGACTTCGGAGATGCCGAGCGGCCTTCCTGCCGCTGATGCGGGTCACGTCCCGCCGGTTCTCGATGGCACCGGCCGCTGAGCCGGTCTCCCGAATCCGTTGAGCGGCCCAGCACGGCCTTTGTCTGCCGTCCACGATGGCCCGGATTCGCACACCTCACGGGTGGGGCAGCCTACGGCAACCAGATGCCGATATCCCAGGCTCCCCACCCGTGCCGGCCCCGATCACCCAGTCCTCGATCACCTGGAAGGACATGACCCATCGGCGGGAAGTGCCACGACCACGACTCCGCCCTCCGGCGTCAGCCGCCCTCTCGGCGGTGCCAGGAGACACGACGAACACCACCAGCGGACCCACGTCCACGGCTGGTGGTGTTTCGTCTCCCGTCCCTGCCACCCCCAGAAGAGGAGACCGTCATGTCCGCCCCGCTCACCATCTACCGTCCCGGCCTTGCCGTCGGTCGGGACGCCCAGGTCCTGCATCGCGCCGCCTCGCCGGAGTTCTTCGGCTGGCTGGAGCACATTCGCCCCGCCGGCGGCTGTGCTCGCCCGATCCGCCTCACCGGCACCATCGCCACCGTCGACGCCGACACCGGCCGCATCACCGGCCAACTGCATCCATCAAGGACGGCAAGTACCGCCGCATCCTCCCCGAATGGGTCGATGACTACATCCGCGAACAGGTCGAACGCCAGGAGGCCGCCTGATGCCCGGACGCACCCGCGCCAACGGCGAAGGCTCCATCTTCCCCTACCGCAACGGCTTCGCCGCGTACGTCTGGGTCACCAAGCCCGACGGCCGGCGTGACCGCAAGTACGTCTACGGCAAGACCCGCGAGGCCGTCCACGACAAGTGGATCAAGTTGCACCAGCAGGCGAAACAGGGGCCAGTGGCGACCAACGCCCCGACGGTCAGCACCTTCCTCACCTACTGGCTGACCGAGATCATCGAGCCGAACCGGGCACCCCTGACCTACGCGACCTACGAGACGTTCGTCCGCCGCTACATCGCACCCGGCCTCGGGGGTAAGCGGCTCGACCGGCTCCAGTCGCGGGACGTGCAGACCTGGATCAACCAGGTGGCCCGCACCTGCCAGTGCTGCGCCCAGGGCAAGGACGCCGCCCGGCCAAAGCTCAAGAGGCGCTGCTGCGCCGTCGGTCGCTGCTGCCAGGCTGTTCCGTCGACTCGCACGGTCAGCGACATCCGGGCCACGCTGCGGGCCGCCCTCACCCACGCCCAGGCCGAAGACCTCATCACCAAGAACCCAGCCGTGCCGGTCACCTTGGCCACCGTCCGCTGACGGCGGGGCAAGTCCTGGTCGAGCGACGAGGCCCGTAGGTTCCTGGAGTCCGCCCGCGCCGCCGAGGACCCGCTCTACGCCGCCTACGCCCTGGTCCTCGTCACCGGCCTCCGCAAGGGCGAGGCCCTCGGACTGACTTGGGAGGACGTCGACCTCGACGCGGGAGAGCTGACCATCGGCCGCCAACTGCAGCGCGTACGCGGGCAGCTCCTCCACCGGGACACCAAGACCCAGGCGTCCGACGCCACACTCCCCTGCCCGACATCTGCCTGACGGCGCTCAAGCTGCGAAGCGAACAGCGCGACGAGGCACGAGCCGCCGCCGGCAACGCATGGCACGAGAACGGCCTCGTATTCACCACCCGCTATTGCACACCCATCGAGCCACGCAACTTCCAACGCTCCTGGCAGACCCGGTGCTACAAGGCGGGAGTCAAGCCGATCACCGTCCACGACGCCCGCCGCACCTGCGCCACCCTCCTGGCCGACCTCGACGTCCACCCGAGAGTCGCCATGCAGGTGCTCCGCCACGCCCGCTTCGCCGTGACGATGGAGATCTACACCCAGGTCTCGTCCAAGGCGACGAGAGAAGCACTCAAGCGGCTCGGCGATTCCCTCGACAAATGACCGCTGCTGTACTTCGCTGCTGTACGGGCAGCAAAAAGGCCACCCCCATCAATGGGAAGTGGCCTTCTACCTGCGTGGGCGATACTGGGATCGAACCAGTGACCTCTTCGGTGTGAACGAAGCGCTCTCCCGCTGAGCTAATCGCCCTCAGCGCCGACGACTCTACCTGATCGTCCGCGCGGACCAAAAACCGGCCCTCAGTGCGTCGCGAGGTAGTGCAGCGCCCGGGCCACCACGTCGATGCCGAGGCTGTACTTGAGCGACAGCCACACGACGGTCGACACGAACACGAGGCCGACGGCGCCGAGCACGAACCGTACGGTGAGCGACTGGCGCTTCACCCACTCGGTCCAGTTGTGGACGTGCCGTCTCGTGAAGGTGAGCAGCCGTCGCGCCCAGTGGAACTCGACCGCCCAGATGCCGAGGCCGGCGATCACCAGGAGCCAGCCGGGCCCGGGCAGCGGGATCAGCGCCAGGCCGATGGTGACGACGAGCGCGCCGGCGATCGCGATGAAGATCTTGAGGGCGACCCGGCCGGTGGGGTTGGCCCGGATAAGCGCGAGGGTGGTGGAGACCCGCTGCCGCCAGCGCGGCCGCTCCCGTCGGGCGGCAAGCGCCGTCCCCCCGGACGACCCACCCCTGTCCGGTGCCGGCCGACCGGGCCGGTCACCATGCTCGTTCGGCACCCCGTACCCCCGCTTTTCGGCTGCCCGAAGCGCGACGTTCGGCGCACCTGGCAGCGTGACCGGATCCATTGAGGATCGCTTCGTCACCATTTCCTCCCCCAGTGTGGCGCGCGCCCGTCACTGCAACCGTGGACTGGACGTTACCGGAGTAAGTCGACGTCTGAACCACCCGATGCCGGGCGGCACCGCGGACTGGGTAGAAGCGGAAATCCTACAGGAATCTTCACATTCTCGAGGACGTTCCGATCACCTTCCCACCACTGGGTGAAGTCAGCGTATGGCGGAGCGTAGCTAGGAGCAGCACCTGAGTATGGGAAAAGCGGGACACGCGCGTTCCGCAGCGGTGCCGGGGGGAGAACGTCCATGAGTGTCATCCGACCGACGACCGTAGAGGTCGAGACGTCGCTAAGGCTCGTCGCACCTGACGCCACGGCCTTGCCGGTGCGTGCAAGTCTGCGTTACGACCCTGCTGACCCGTATGCCGTCCATGTCCTGTTCCACGCGGAATCGGCGGGCGGCGAGGCGGTCAGCTGGTCGTTCGCCCGGGAACTGCTGGTGACCGGCCTCGACGAGCCGGCCGGCATCGGCGATGTGCGGGTCTGGCCGTGGGCCACCCCGCGCGGGGACTTCGTCGCTCTGGCGCTGTCGTCCCCGGACGGCAACGCCCTGTTCGAGGTGCCGCGGAGCGTCCTGGTGCGCTTCCTGCGGCGGACCTACGTCGTCGTACCGCGCGGCCGCGAGGCCGAGCACCTGGACGTCGACACGGCGGTGAACCGGCTGCTCGCCGGCCGCTGAAAAACCGGAACAACCGGCCACAACGGGGCCGCGCGGATCTGCCGAGTCCGCGCGGCTCCGGCTTGCCGGGAGTACGCGGACAGCCTCCCGCCCGGGCCAGGCTCAGCCGTGGCGCGCTCAGCCGTGGGTGGTGATGCCGCCGTCGACCGGGATGACCGCGCCGGTGAGGTAGGCACCGGCGCGCGAGGACAGGTAGATGGCGGTGCCCGCCATGTCCTCCGGACGGCCGATCCGGCCCAACGGCACCTGCTTCTCGATGGCGGCCCGGGACGTGGGGTCCTCCAGCGCGAACGCCATCATCTTGCTCTCGAACGGGCCGGGTGCGATCGCGTTGACCGTGACGTGCTCGCCGGCGAGCTGGTGGGCGAGGCTGCGGGTCAGCATGTGCACGGCGGCCTTGGTGGCGGAGTACGCGTAGACCTCCATCCAGGGCACCCGGATGCCGTCGATCGAGCCGATGTTGATCACCCGGGCCGGGTCGTCGGCGGTGGCGGCGGCGCGCAGCGCCGGCAGCAGTGCGGTGGTGAGCCGGAAGACGGCCTTCACGTTGACCGCCCACAGCTTGTCGAACGCGCTCTCCGGGTACGCCTCCAGCGGCGCTCCCCACGTGGCGCCCGCGTTGTTGACCAGCACGTCGAGCCGGTCGTAGCGCTCCCGTACGGCGGCGGCGAGCGCCTCGGCACCGGCGTCGCCGCCCAGGTCGGCGGGGATCGCCTCGCAGTGCCCCTGCGTCGACAGTTCCTTGGCGACCGCCTCGCACACGTCCGCCTTGCGCGAGGAGATGATCACGCGCGCGCCGGCCTGGACGAAGCCCTGGGCGATCATCAGGCCGATTCCCCGGGAACCGCCGGTGACCAGAACCGTCTTGCCGTCGACCGAGAACAGATCCGCCATGCCCATCCTCTCGCGGTACACCCCTACCGCCCGGTAACGTAACCGCCCCCACCCGCCCCCACAACCCCACCGACCCCACCGCGCCGCCCAGCCACACCGGGTTGGTGGGCGCACTTTCCGGGAAAGAGAGCCCATCCGAGCGGCCTGGGAGCGGCCGGAGGCCACTTCTTCCGTGAAAGTGCGCGCATGACGGCGGGCCCGGGACGAGCGGTGGGCGGGGCGCGGGACAGGGAATGGTGCGTCGGATGCGCGCTCAGAGATGCGATGATCGTCGCCCCGGGCTACGGTCGCAGGTGATGGTTTCTCCTGGTCAGCCCTCCCCTGTTCCGTTCTCCGCGCCACCCGAGATCGAGACGCTCGCCCTGGGTGACCTCGTGGCCGACCCGGCGTGGCGGCGTCCACTCCTGCTGGAACGGGACCTGCTGGTCCTGTTCACCGGCGGGCACGGCGGCGCTGAGCTGGACTTCCAGGCCCTGGCCTGCCGGCCGGGCACGCTGCTGCGGGTCCAGGCCGGCCAGGTGCTCCGCTGCGCGGTTCCCGAGCTGGACGCGACGGTGGTGCGCTGGGCGCCGGAGGCGCTGCGCGGGCTGGACGTCGACCCCGATGCCGTCCCGGCCTGGCTCCAACTGGCCGGTGAGGACGAGGACGCGATCATCACCGAGGTCAGCCAGCTCGCGGTGGACTGCGAGCGGCACCGGGGCGTGGCCGACGCCGCCGGCCTGCTCCGCCACCAACTGGCCGTGGTCCTGCTCCGCCTGGCCCTGCTGCCGGACGCAGCCCGGCCCGCACCGCGCGCCGAGACGGTCACCTTCCAGCGGCTCTGCCGGGAGGTCGAGCGCGGCTACCAGCACACCCGCCGGGTGGAGGACTACGCCGCCCACCTGGGCTGCTCGGTGCGTACCCTCACCCGGGCCTGCCTGGCGGTCACCGGGCGCAGCGCCAAGCAGGTGGTCGACGACCGGGTCGCCCTCCAGGCCCGACGGCTGCTCGCGGCGACCGACGAGCCCGTGGCGCGGATCGGCCGCCGTCTCGGCTTCTCCGAGCCGACCAACTTCGGGCGGTTCTTCACGCGCGAGGTCGGGATGAGCCCGGGCGCCTTCCGCGCCGCCCGCGACCAGCCGCTCACCGGAACACCGGACCACCGGGCCGGCGGGCCCTCCGGCCAGGGCGGCACGCCCGCACCCGGCGCACCGGCCAGCGTCGGTACGGGGCAGCCCGGCTCCGGCGGCCGGCCCGCACCCGAGCCCGGCCGACCCCACGAGTCGCCGGACACGCCGGCCGTTCCGGCCCGGGAGACCGGGGCGACCGGGCGGGTCGTCCGCCCACGCCCACCTGCCGACACCGCCGGGGACCGGCGCCCGGCATGATGGCGTAGTGCAGATCTCGGCGCGCGGTGACTACGCGGTACGGGCGGCGTTGAGCCTCGCCACCGCGTACCCCCGGTTGCTCTCCACCCAGGCCATCGCGGCGGAGCAGGACATGCCCCGCAAGTTCCTGGAGGCGGTCCTGGCCGATCTGCGACGGGCCGGCATCGTCCGCGCGCAGCGGGGCGCCGAGGGCGGCTACACCCTGGCCCGGCCGCCCCGCGAGGTGACGGTCGGCGCGGTGCTGCGGGCCGTGGAGGGCCCGCTCGCCGGGGTGCGCGGCCTGCGTCCGGAGGAGACACGGTACGAGGGCGCGGCGGAGAACCTGCCCGGCCTGTGGGTGGCCGTCCGGGCGGCCGTGCGGCGGGTGGTCGACGAGGTGAGCCTCGCCGAGATAATCAGTGGCCGGCTCCCCGCGCACGTGCGCAGACTGACCGCCCTGCCCGACGCCTGGGAGCCCCGCTGATGCCCACCCCCGTGCTGCACACCGACCGTCTCCTGCTGGAGCCGTACCGTCCGGACGACGCCGAGGACTTCGTCGCCCTCTTCACCGACCCGGAGGTGGGCCGGTTCATGGGCGACGGTCCGCTCGGCGCCGCGGAGGCGGGCGCGCTGTTCGGCCGCGTGTTCAGCAAGGTGTACGCGAACGACCTGTTCGACGTGTGGGCCGTCCGCCACGACGGCCGCTACGTCGGGCACGCCGAGATCAAGCGCACCGACCAGGTCGACGGGCACGAGATCGTGTACGCCCTCGCCAAGTCGGCCTGGGGCGGCGGCCTCGGCACCGAGCTGGCGAGGGCCCTGGTGCGGTACGGCTTCGACACGCTCGCCCTGCCGGCGGTGTACGCGACGGTCGCCGACGCGAACCACGCCAGCCTGGCCCTGCTGGGCAAGATCGGCTTCGCCCACGAGCGCGACATCGCCGAGGACGACGGCACGACCACCCGCGTCCTCGCCGTCACCTCCGCTGGCTGAGCCCGGCCGGCGTGGACCGACCGGGTCCGCGCCACCTCCTCCGTGGACAGCGGCGGCCGGCGCTGTTGCCGGGCGTCCACGGTGGAGGCGCGCCAGGGTTTCGCGAAAAAGCGATCCGGGCATGTTCAGGTTCGACACGCCAGGGAAGGGATACCGAAGGGAGCCCCGCGATGGGTCTCATGTTCCGCAAGCGCAAGAAGATCGGCCCGATCATCCTGAACTTCACCGAGAACGGCTTCTCCTCCTGGAGCATCAAGATCGGCCGCTGGTCGTGGAACTCGCGGGCGCGAGCCCACCGCGTGGACCTGCCCGGTCCGCTGTCCTGGAAGCAGGACAAGTCCCGCACCTGACGGCTGCGGCACGACGAAGGGACCCGACCGCCGCTGCGGAAGGGTCCCTTCGCCATGTCCGGCACAGCCGGCAGCCCCCTCGCCGAAACGGCCGTGGCGGCGGACGGCGCGACGGAGAATCGCGGCATGACCCGGCCCTGGCGGCGCGAGCGCCGCCACGCCCTGCTGGCCTGCCTGCTCCTGCTGGTGGCGTACTTCGTCGTACCGGTGGAGTCCGATCCGAACGGTGCGCGCCTGGCGGTGCGCAGCCTGGCCACCCTGCTGCTGGTGGCGTGGGTGGCCTGGCTGGTCACCACACAGGTCCGGCGGCAGCTCGCCGCGGGCGGCACGGGCCCCGCGGCGGAGGTGCCGGCCCTGCTGCGGCTGGCCGTCGCCCTGGTGGCCGGCCTGCTGGCGTTCGCGCTCGCCGACTACGTCATCGCCCGCAGCTCGCCCGGGCAGTTCGTCGACCTGGACACCCGGATCGACGCGCTGTACTTCGCGCTGGCCACCCTCACCACGATCGGGTACGGCGACGTGCACCCGCAGGGGCAGATCGCCCGGGCCGCGGTCAGCGCGCAGATGGTCTTCAGCATCGGGGTGATCGCCACCGGGGTGTCGCTCGTGGTCAGAGAGCTGGCTCCGGGCCGGCGCCCGGATCCACGCCCGGCCGGGCGGCCGGCGGGTCCGCCGCCGCCGGGGGCGGGGCGGCCGGGTGCGCCGCCGCGATGAGCACGTCCCCGCCGAGGCGGCCGTGCCCGGGGTCGCGGGTGACCGCGCCGGAGTGGAGCAGGCCGGCCAGTGCCCGCTGCACGTCGGCGGACCGGTACACGGTCGCGGTCAGCGCGTGCCGGCGCAGTTCGGTCACCGTACGCGGGCCGGAGCGGGCCAGCTCGGCGAGCAGTTCCCGGCGCAGCGGCCCGGGCTCGGGGTCCAGCGCGATGTCCAGCAGCCGCCCGGCGGGGTCGGCCGGGTCGCGGTAGCGCACGCCGGCGTACTCGTCGACCGCCCACAGCAGGTCCTTGAACGCTTCGAGGCTGCGGTCGTACCCGGTGCCGAAGGCCAGCCGCCGTGCCGGCGACCCGTCCCCGGGCACGAGGTCGACCTCGGCCACCAGCGGGAACCCGGCGTTGCCGAGTGCCGCCCGGAGGGACACGTCGGCCGCGGCCCCGGTGACGAGGAGCACCTCGGCGGAGCGGCCGGCGGCGGCCGTCAGCACTGCCGGGTCGGTCGCGCCCGGACCCTCCAGGTACGACAGCAGCGGCGCCCCGGCGGCGCCGGCCGCCTTGAGCGCGACGGGCAGCCGGGCCGGCCCGCCGGGCACCAGGTGGACGGCGACCTCGGCCGGCAGCGCCGCCTCGACGGGACCGAGCCGGGCCGGCAGGTCCTCGGTGGCGTCGGCGAGCACCAGCACGCTGAGCTGCCGGCCGCGCAGCCGGTCGGCG
This sequence comes from Micromonospora thermarum, assembly GCF_012034245.1. GTDB lineage: Bacteria > Actinomycetota > Actinomycetes > Mycobacteriales > Micromonosporaceae > Micromonospora > Micromonospora thermarum. The sequence goes on from NZ_JAATEO010000038.1 coordinate 35,824, forward strand.
TACTCGGCGATCACGCCGAGCACCGCCTCCGCCGACGCGGCCGCGGACTCACCGTCCCCGTACGCGAGCGCGACGACACCGCGCCGCCCCCGCCCCGACACCCGGGGCACCCACACCTCGGCGTGCCGGACGAGCACCTCTCGCAGCACCTCGTCCATCACGCCCTGGTTTCTACCCCATGCCGGCCAATCTTGGAGTGGTGGCGGGTGACAAACGCGCACCGGCACCACGACTCCGTGATCGGCGGGGCTCAGCTCGCCGCGGGGACGCTGATGCCGATGCCGCCGCGGGTCTGGCCGCCGTAGCGGCGGCGCTCGGCGTCGAGGTCGAGGCGGCCGATGCGCGTGCGGGCGGCCAGGGCGGCGTCGTCGAGGCGGTCGGCGGGCACCAGCCAGACAACCTCGAACTCCAGCCCGTCCGGGTCCTGCCCGTAGAGGCTCTTCGTGGTGCCGTGGTCGGAGGTGCCGACCAGCGCCCCGACGGCGGCGAGCCGCTGCGCGGTGGCGGCCAGGTCGTCGAGGGTGTCGACCTCCCACGCGAGGTGGTACAGGCCGACGGTGCTCCGGCCGGCGGCGGAGCGGCCGGCGCCCGCGCCGATCTCGAACAGGCCGAGGTCGTGGTCGTTGGCGGAGTCGGGCGCCTGGAGGAACGCGGCGCCCCGGAAGCCGTCCGGGGTCATCGGCACCCGGCGGAAGCCCAGCACGTCGGTGTAGAAGCCGACGCTGCGCTCCAGGTCACTGACGTAGAGGACGGCGTGGTTGAGGCGGTGGATTCCCATGCCCCGACGGTAGCGCGATTTAGTTGAGCGTTCAACTAGATGGCGTACGATGGTGGTCATGACCCGCTGGCTGGACGAGGACGAGCAGCGCACCTGGCGGGCGTTCCTCACCGCCACCCGGGGGCTGATGGACACGCTCGACCGCGAGCTGCAACGCGACGCCGGGATGCCGCACGCGTACTACGAGATCCTGGTGCGGCTCTCCGAGGCGCCGGAGCGCCGGCTGCGGATGAGCGACCTCGCCGACGCCACCGGGTCGTCGCGCAGCCGGCTCTCCCACGCGATCGCCCGGCTGGAGGCCGCCGGCTGGGTCCGCCGCGAGGAGTGCCCGACGGACCGGCGGGGGCAGCTCGCGCTCCTCACCGACGAGGGCTTCGCGACCCTGGCGGCCGCCGCGCCCGGCCACGTCGAGGGCGTACGCCGGCACCTGTTCGACGCGCTCACTCCGGCGCAGGTCGACCAGCTGCGGCGGATCAGCGAGACCCTGGTGGACCATCTCCGGGAAACCTGACCGGCGCGGGTCTTGTACATACCGTCGCCGGATGAGCACGATGGGGCGTGCCCTCCGGCTTCGGTGACCTGACTGACCACGCGCACCACCTGGTATCGACCGGCGATCTCGCCGGCGCCCAGCGGCTGCTCGCCGACGCGCTGACCGACGCCGATCCCCGCCCCGCCACCGCCACCCCCGAGCTGGCCGAGGCGGCGGGCCTCCAGGCGCGGGTGCTGGTGGCCCTCGGTGACCCGCACGCCGCCCGGGGCTGGGCCGCGTACGCGTACGCGGCGACCACCCGGCTGCACGGCCGCTCCGACGAGCGGACGGTGGCCGCCGCCGCCACCCTCGCCGCGGTGCTGCACCGGGTCGGCAGCTGGTCCCGCGCGGCCCGGCTCTACCAGGAGGTCATCATCGAGCTGACCGCCCTGGACGGTCCCGAGTCGCTGCGCGTCCTCGCCGCACACGCCGACCTGGCCACGGTGGAGTACGCGCGCGGCCAGTGCCAGGTCGCCCGCGACCGGCTCGCCGACGCGTGGGAACTGCACCGCGAGGTGTACGGCGACGGGCACCCCAGCGGCATCAAGATGCTCGCCCGGCTCGGCGCGATGCACCGCGACTGCGGGCTGTTCGCCGAGGCGCACGACCACCTCGCGCTGGCCGAGGAGCTGTGCCGGCAGCACCTGGCCCCGGACGACCCGCTCGCCGCGCAGGTGGCCGCGCTCGCCCGGGCGGCCGCCAACCCGGACCACACCTGCGCCGACACGGCACCGGTCGGCCGGGACACCCCGATCGTGCCGTCCGCCCGGACGCCCCCGCCCGGCGACGAGGCGCACCACGTCCCCGACCACCCGTCGCAGCCCGGCTACCGGCCCGCCACCCCGTACGCCCCGACCGAGCCCGACCCGGAGGGGCCCGACCCGGACGAGCACCCCGCGACCGGGTACGCGCCGCCGCCCACGGTGCCGACGCCCCGCCAGCCGCTCGACGGCACGGCCCGGCCGGCGGCACCGGACCCGCCCGCCGACGAGGCCTGGCGACGGCCCGAGCACGGCGGCGCCGACCACCGGCCCCCGGATCCCGACGCCGACGACCGGTGGCCGCCCGAGCAGGACCTCGGGGACGGCTGGCCGCCCGAGGCCGGCGCCGACGCCCCCTGGCGGCCCGGGCCACCGGCCGGGGAGCACACCGACGATCCCTGGCGGCCGCCAACCGAGGATCGGGCCGCCGTACCCCCGTCCGTCCTGCCCCTCGCCGGCGGCGACGAGGCCGCCGGGGTCCACCGCGTCCGGCACGACGCGACGCCCGACGATCCGGCGTACCAGCCGTCCCGGCTGCTGCCCGTGCCGGTGCACCACGCCCCCGCGCCGTCGGCCAACCGGCTGCTGCCGCTCGTGGTGGGTGGCGTGGCGGTGGTGCTGCTCGGGACGGCCGCGGTCATCGCCGGGGTGGCCCGGTTCGACGGTGCGCCGCCGGTCGCCACCGGCACGGCGGGACCCGCGACGGACACACCGGCCCCGGCGACGTCGAGCGCGACACCCCCGGCCGCCGCCACGCCGGGCACCCCCCCGGACGCGGTGACGCTGCGCGACAACCGCGACAACGTCGCGCTGCGCTGGACGTACCCGGCCGGCGGCGAGGGACCGGTCGTCATCTCGGGCGGCCGGGCCGGGCAGCCGCAGACGGCCTTCGCGAACCTGCCCGCCGGCACCACCGACTTCGTCGTCTACGGCCTCAGCCGCAGCACCGACTACTGCTTCACCGTGGCGGTGGTCTGGTCGACCGACACGATCGCCCGGTCGAAGGAGGTCTGCACCGACCGGAGCTGAGCGTCAGGTCGGATCGGGGTCCTCGGTCAGCGCCGGCAGCAGCAGCCGTACCCGCAGCCCCGGCGGCGGATCCGCGTCGCCGAGGTCGACCTGCCCGCCGGCCCGCCGCACCAGCTCGCGCACGATGGCCAGGCCCAGGCCGGCGCCGCCCGCGTCCCGGTCCCGCGCCGGGTCGAGCCGGGTGAACCGGCCGAAGACCCGCTCCCGGTCCGCCGCCGGGATGCCGGGCCCGTCGTCGGTCACCGTCACCCGGTGGTACGCCGAACCGTCCGGCGCGGCGGCGAGCACCACCCGGGTACGCGCGTGCCGGACGGCGTTGTCCACGAGGTTGGTCAGCACCCGGCGCAGCTCGTCCGGGTCGCCGACCGTCCACAGCGGCTCCGGCGGCGGCACCACCTCGACCGGCCGCGCGGGCTGGCGGCCGGCCACCTCGGCGAGCAGCGCGCCCAGCTCGACCGGCCCGGTGGCCCGCGCCGGCGGGGCCTCGTCGAGCCGGGCGAGCAGGAGCAGGTCGTCCACGAGCCGGCCGAGCCGCTCGGTGTCGGCGAGGAGGTTCGCCGACACGGCGGGCCAGTCGGTCCGCTCCCCCAGGCGCTGCGCGACCTCCAGCTCGGTGCGGATGTTGGCCAGCGGGCTGCGCAGCTCGTGCGCGGCGTCGGCGACGAACGCCCGTTGCCGGTCCCGGCCGGCGCGCAGCCGGTCCAGCATGTCGTTGAGCGTGACCGCGAGCCGGTGGATCTCGTCCTGCGAGGCCGGTACGGGCAGCCGCCCGGTCCCGTTCCGCCCGGTGATCTCCTCGGCGCCCCGGCGCAGCGCCTCCACCGGCCGCAGGGTGGCGCCGACCACCCGCCAGGCCACGACCGCGAGCACCGCCACCAGCAGCGGGAAGCTGACCAGCAGGATGGTCCGGACGACGTGCGTGCTCTGCCGCACGTCGACCAGCGACCGGGCGACCAGGACGGTGAGCGGGTCGCCGTCGGTGCCGGCGGGGACGGCCACCACCCGGACCGGCCCGACGAGCCCCATCCGCTCCCCCGCCACGGTGATCCCCTGCCGGGCGTCCCGGTCGACCCGCTCCGGCCGGACCATCGGCACCAGCCGGTCGGCGTCGATCGAGGCGGCCCGGACCCGCCCCTGCGCGTCGACCACCTGCACCCGTACCTGGCCGCCGGCGACCGGCAACGGGTCGGGCAGCGCGTCCTCGGCGGCCAGCAGCGCGACCGCGTCGGCGGTGCGCAGCGCCTCCGTGTCGACGTTGCGGTGCAGGGCCCAGGTGAGCACCGCGAGCAGCACCAGGCCACCGACCGCGAGGCCCACCGACACCCCGAGCACCCCGATCGCCATCAGCCGACCGCGCAGGCCGAGTGCCGCCAACAGCCGCCGGCGCGGCCCGGGCGCAGGCGTCAGCGGGTCGGCCGTCGGCTGCCGGGGGTCGGCGGTACCGCGGGTCATGTGGTGAGCCGGTAACCGGCGCCGCGGACCGTCTCCAGGCGCTCGCGGCCGAGCTTGCGGCGCAGGTAGCCCACGTAGACCTCCACCGCGTTCGGGGCGGTGTCCACGCCGGCGTCCCACACGTGGTCCAGCAGTTCGGTCTTGGAGACGACCTGCCCGGGGCGGCGCATCAGGTAGTCCAGGAGCGCGAACTCCCGGGCGGTCAGGGCCACCTCGGCGCCGTCCCGGGTCACCCGCCGGCGCGCCGGGTCCAGCCGCAGGTCGCCCACCGCCAGGACGGTCGGCCGCTCGGGCGCGCCGCGCCGCAGCAGCGCGCGCAGCCGGGCCAGCAGCACCACGTACGAGAAGGGTTTGGTCAGGTAGTCGTCGGCGCCGCAGTCCAGCCCGTCGGCCTGGTCGTACTCGCCGTCCTTGGCCGACAGCATGAGCACCGGCAGCCACCGGCGCTCGGCCCGCAGGCGGCGGACCACCTCGTACCCGGAGAGGCCGGGCAGCATGACGTCGAGGACCATCGCGTCGTACTCGACGTGCCGGGCCGCCTCCAGGCCGGCCGGGCCGGTCGCCGCCACGTCGACGACGAAACCCTCCGCCTGGAGGCCGCGTTGCAGGGCGGACGCCAACCGGGCCTCGTCCTCCACCACCAGCAGCCGCACGGGTCAAGGGTGCCACCCCGGCGCCCGTACCCGATCGGGTGTCCTCAGCGCCCTCACAGGGTGGGGCGGGCACGATGGTCGGCAGGAGGTGCCACCCATGTCCGTCCTGACAAGCCGTCCCGTACTGCGCTGGCTGGTCCCGGTGACCGCCGTCGTGACCGTCGTCGGCGGGGGCGCCGCGCTCGGCCGCTTCGCCGCCCAGGCGGAGCCGAGCCTGCCGCCCCGGACCGCCGCCCAGCTCCTCGTCGACCTGCAGACCGCGCGCCACGACGGCTTCTCCGGCACCGTCGTGCAGCGCGCCGACCTGGGCCTGCCGCCGATCGCCGGGCTGGCCGCCGGGGACGGCCCCGCCGACCTGCTCACCGGGACCCACACCCTGCGGGTCTGGCACTCCGGGCCGGACAAGCAGCGGGTCGCGCTCGTCGACACGCTCGGCGAGCGGGACATCGTCCGTAACGGACGCGACCTCTGGACGTGGAACAGCCGGAGCAACACGGCCACCCACCGCACGCTGCCCGAGGAGAAGGGCCCCGACGCCCCGCCGGAGCTGCCCGACACCCCGCAGGAGGCCGCCGACGCGGCCCTCGCCGCCGTCGACCCGACCACCGAGGTGAGCGTGGGGCGGGCCGCCACGGTGGCCGGGCGGGACGCGTACGAGCTGGTGCTCACGCCACGCGACGCCGCCTCACTGGTGCACCAGGTACGGATCGCCATCGACGCGACCGAGCACCTGCCGCTGCGGTTCGAGGTGTTCGCCGACGGGGGTGACCGCCCGGCGTTCGAGGTGGCGTTCACCCAGATCGACTACGCGCGGCCGGACGACGACCAGTTCCGGTTCAACCCGCCGCCGGGCGTAAAGGTCACCGAGGAGGGGACCGACCGGGCCCGCCCGGCCAGGCCGGAGAAGCCGGCCGGCGACGAGCGGCCGGACGTCCGTACCGTCGGGGAGGGCTGGACCACGGTGGTGGTCGCCAAGGTCGACGGCGCGTCGCGCCCCGCCGACGCCGGGGATGGTCCCGACCTGGACGTGCTGGCCAAGCAGTTCCCGGCGGTCAGCGGCGACTGGGGCAGCGGCCGGCTGTTCCGCAGCGACCTGGTGACCGCGCTGCTGACCGACGACGGCCGCCTGATCGCCGGGGCGGTCACCCCGGAGCGGCTCTACGAGGTGGCCCGGGGCTGACGACGCCAACCCGACGAGGGGGTTCGCGCGTGGCGCGGGCCCCCTCGTCCCGTGACATGGCCGGGAAAGCTTGGGGCGGCGGCTCGTCGCGCGGTATCTTTCTCAGTTCGAGGCAATAAAAAAGAACGGCTCAATGGCCGTTCTGAGAGAGATACTAACCAATTGGGAGACGGCTTGTCAAGGCAATCCGGCAATTCCGGTGACCTGCCCGCGGGCGACGAGATCGGCCACGAGCAGGAGTACGTCTCGATGCTCTACCACCGGCTCGACGGGCTGCGTGAGCAGGCCTCCCGGCGGCTGGGCGAGGAGCTGCGGACCACCGGCGGCACCCTCCAGGCCCGTTCCCAGCGCGACAGCGCGGTCCGCATGTACGCCGACCAGGTGGAGCAGTTCTCCGCGGTGGAGAACGGCCTGTGTTTCGGCCGTCTGGACACCGACGGCGACGGGCGGCACTACATCGGCCGGATCGGCATCTTCGACACCACCGGCGACTACGACCCGCTGCTGATCGACTGGCGGGCGCCGGCGGCCCGCGCCTTCTACCTCGCCACCGCCGCCAACCCCCAGGGCGTCCGTCGCCGGCGGCACCTGCGCACCCGGCAGCGCAAGGTGGTCGGGATCAACGACGAGGTGCTCGACCTCGCCACCGCCTCCCCCACGGCGCACGAGGAGCTGACCGGTGAGGCGGCGCTGCTCGCGGCGCTCACCGCCGGCCGTACCGGCCGGATGCGCGACATCGTGGAGACCATCCAGGCCGAGCAGGACCGGATCATCCGGGCCGACCTGCCGGGCGTGCTGGTGGTGCAGGGCGGCCCGGGCACCGGCAAGACCGCGGTGGCGCTGCACCGGGCGGCGTACCTGCTCTACACCCACCGGCGGGAACTCTCCAGCCGGGGCGTGCTGCTGGTCGGGCCCAACGCGACCTTCCTGCGCTACATCTCCCAGGTGCTGCCCGCCCTGGCCGAGACCGGCGTGCTGCTGCGTACCCAGGCCGACCTCTTCCCCGGCGTCTCCGCCCGGCGCGTCGAGTCGGCCGAGGCGGCGGCGCTGAAGGGCCGCGAGGTGATGGTCGACGTGCTGGCCGCCGCCGTCCGTGACCGGCAGTGGGTGCCCGACGAGCCGCTGGAGATCGAGCAGCCGCAGCGGGAGATCCTGCTGCTGGACCCCGACACGGTGCGGGCGGCGCGGGACCGGGCCCGCCGCTCCGACCGCCCGCACAACCTGGCCCGGGCGCTGTTCGACGTCGAGATCGTGCACGCGCTCGCCGCGCAGGTGGCCGAGCGCATCGGCGCCGACCCGCTGGGCGGGGAGAACCTGCTCGACGAGGCCGACCTGGCCGAGATCCGCCGCGAGCTGCGGGAGGACCCGGAGGTCCGGGCGACACTGGACCAGCTCTGGCCGGTGCTCACCCCGCAGCGCCTCCTCGCCGACCTGTACGCCGACCCGGACCGCATCGCCGTCGCGGCGCCGATGCTCACCGACGCCGAGCGGGCCCTGCTGCACCGGGAGCCGGGCGGCTGGACGCCGGCGGACGTGCCGCTGCTGGACGAGGCGGCGGAGCTGCTCGGCGAGGACGACCGCGCCGCCGAGGCGCGCCGGGAGCGCATCCGGGCGTTCCAGCGGGAGTACGCCGAGGGCGTCCTCGAGATCGCCCGGGGCTCCCGGTCCATCGACGTCGAGGACGAGGCCGACGGCGGCGAGATCCTCGGGGTGACGGACCTGATCGACGCCGACCGCCTGCTGGAGCGGCAGGAGGAGGCGGAGCACCTGACCACCGCCCAGCGGGCCGCCGCCGACCGGGGCTGGGCGTTCGGCCACGTCATCGTCGACGAGGCGCAGGAGCTGTCACCGATGGCGTGGCGGCTGCTGATGCGCCGCTGCCCGAGCCGGTCGATGACGATCGTCGGGGACGTGGCGCAGACCGGCGCGCTCGCCGGCACCGCGTCCTGGGCGGAGGCGCTGGAGCCGTACGTGGCGCAGCGCTGGCGGCTGGAGGAGCTGACCGTCAGCTACCGCACCCCCGCCGAGATCATGGCGGCCGCGGCGGACGTGCTCGCCGAGATCGACCCGGCGCTGCGCCCGCCGCGCTCGGTACGGTCCACCGGCGTGCCGCCCACCGACCGGGCGGTGCCGGCGGGGCGGCTCGCGGCCGAGCTGGTCGACGCGGCGCGGCGGGAGGTGGCCGACCTGACCGACGGCCGGCTCGGCATCATCGTGCCGGCGGCCCGGATGGACGACCTGGGCGCCGCCCTGACCGGGGCGCTGCCCGAGGCGGCCCTCGGCGCCGACCCCGACCTGGAGAGCCGCACGGTGGTCCTCACCGTCGCCCAGGCCAAGGGCCTCGAGTTCGACTCGGTCCTCCTGGTCGACCCGGACGGCATCGCCGCCGAGTCCCCGAGAGGCCGCAACGACCTCTACGTGGCGCTCACCCGCGCCACCCAACGCCTGACCATCCTCCGCCCAACCCCCTGACCCCTGACCCCCCGGCCCCGGCCCCGGCCCCGGCCCCGGCCCCGGCCGGAGCCTCGGCGATCATGAAGTTAGCGGGTGATCCGGAGATCAAACCACCCGCTCACTTCATGATCGACAGTGCTCCGGCCGGGGCCGGCGTAGTTGGTCAGTCGCGGGAGACGTTGGCGATGTGGGTTGCCGGGCCCGACTGGTCGCTCGTGGAGCCGGAGGTCGGGGTGCTCAGGCCACCTGTTCCGGCGTCGCCGGTCGTCGTCGGGGCGACCTTGCCCGGGTGCCGTTCCGGCTGGCGGGCCACCCGGCGGACGCTGGCCGGGCCGGCGGTGCCGCCGGTCGTCGTGATGGCACCCTGGCCCCGGGTCGGACCGCCGTCGCGCAACACCTGGGGATCGACGCGGACGTGCGCCGGGTCGTCCGGGTCCTCGTCCTGGATGACCCGCTGCACGTCGGTCTGCGGCACGGTCACCTCGTCCAGGACACCCTCGCCGTACACCCCACCGGCGATCCGCTCCTCGGCCCGCCGGGCGGCCTCGTTCCGCATGTCGTCCTCACGCATGCTGTCTCACCTCGCAGAAATCGTCGGTGTCCCACTGCGTGCCCGACCCCCGGGCGGCCAAACCCGCACGGCCGGTTCACCCGGATGTCGCCCCGTGCTCGCCCGCCCGCCGTGCGCGCTGCCGATGCTGAGCGGCGGACCAGCGGGACACCCCCGCGGGAGGGAGAAAGAGCGTGCGCACCGTACGCCGTACCGCCGTCGCCGCCCTGGTGGCCGCGACCGTGACAGCCGGGCTCGCGGCACCCGCCGAGGCGAAACCCCGACCGGACCGGACGTTCGACCTGCAGGCCCACCGCGGGGGCCTCGGGTTGCGGGTGGAGAGCACCCTCGCGTCCTTCGGCAACGCGCTCCAGTTGGGTGTGGACACCCTGGAACTGGACGTGCAGATCACCGAGGACGGTCAGGCGGTCGTCACCCACGACCGCCGCGTGAGCGGCGCCAAGTGCGTCGACACCGCGCCGGTGACCCCCGGCGACCCCGAGTTCCCGTACGTCGGGAAGTACGTCAAGACACTGACCCTCGCGCAGGTCCGCACGCTGGACTGCGGCTCGAAGACGCTGGCCGACCGACCCGGCCAGCTCGCCGTGCCGGGCGCCCGGATGCCGCTGCTGCGCGAGGTGCTCGCCCTGGTCAAGCGGTACCGGGCGGACGGGGTGACGCTCAACGTCGAGACGAAGGTGGAGGCCGGCGCCCCCTCGGAGACGGCCCCGCGCGAGCAGTTCGTGCAGGTGACGGCCGCCGAGATCCGCGCCGCCGGCCTGCTGAAGCAGGTGACGATCCAGAGCTTCGACTGGGGCGCGCTGATGCGGATGCGCCAGGTCGAGCCGCGGCTGCCGCTGGTCGCGCTGACCAACTACGACTTCCTCCAGACCGGGCAACCGGGCGCCTCGCCGTGGCTCGGCGGGCTGGACATCGACGACTTCGGCGGTGACCCGATCGCCGCGATCCGCAGCTTCGGCGCGACGGCGTTCTCGCCGGTGCACGGCTTCCCGCAGAACGGCACCGTCACCGACCCGGGCTACCGCCCGTACGTGACGAAGCAGCTGGTCGCGCACGCCCACCGCAACGGGATCACGGTCGTCCCGTGGACCGTGAACGACGTGCCCACCATGGCCAAGCTCCTCGACGACGGGGTGGACGGCATCATCACCGACTACCCGGACCGGCTGCGCGGCCTGCTCGCGCAGCGCGGGATGCGCCTGCCCGAGGCGTACGCGTCGCCGTTCGACGTGCAGGCCCACCGCGGCGGCCGGGCGACCCGGCCGGAGAACACCCTGCCCGCCTTCGCGCACGCGCTGGAGAACCCGGCGATCTCCACCCTGGAGCTCGACACCGGCGTCAGCGCCGACGGGCACCTGGTCGTGCTGCACGACCGGACCGTCAACGGCTCACACTGCGAGGACACCACGCCGGCCTGGCCGGGTGACCCGGAGTTCCCGTACGTCGGCAAGCGGGTGCACGACCTCACCCTGGCGCAGCTCAAGACGCTGGACTGCGGCTCGAAGACCCCGGCCGACGCGCCCGACCAGGTCGCCGTGCCGGGGGCGCGCATCCCCACCCTGGACGAGGTCTTCGCCCTGGTGCGCACCAGCGGCCGGGACGACGTCCGGATGAACATCGAGACGAAGATCAGCCCGGTGGCGAACGACACCGCGCCGTACGACGTCTTCACCCGCAAGCTCGTCACGGCGCTCCAGCGGGCCCGGTTCACCGACCGGGTCACCGTCCAGTCGTTCGACTGGCGGACCATCCGGTACGCCCGCGAGCTGGACCGCCGCATCGACACCGTCGCCCTGGTCTGGCAGTACGGACCGGCGGAGTGCGCGAGCCTCGCCGACGAGTGCTCGCTGCGGGCGGTCTACGGCGACCCGTCGGTGAAGAGCCCGTGGACCGGGGGGCTCGACTGGTGGCGGTACCGGGACCTCGGCAAGCTGGTCCGGGCCGCCGGCGCCGGGACGGTCTCGTCGAACTGGCAGGTCCACGACCCGGCGCAGGGCACGGTCGCGTCCGCCGACTGGTACCTGCGGGAGAACCCGGCATACTTCCACGGACCGGACGTCCGCACCCTCCAGCGGCGGTACGGGCTGAGCGTGATCCCGTACACCGTCAACGACGCGAGGGTCATGCAGCGGGTCATCGACCTCGGTGTCGACGGAATCATCACCGACGACCCGGACCTGCTGATCGGCGTGGCGATCCGCAACGGCCTGCGCTGACCGCGAGCCCGACTTTTTCGGCCGGGGGTGGTGTTACTGCCCCCGGCCGGTCGGGTAGACGCGGGGTGCCCCCGCCAGGAACGTGAACCGTGCCGTGGCCGACACGCGGTAGCGGGGCGAGGGATCGCAGGTACTCATCAATCCTTGAGGGAGGACAGATGAGCACGCAGGCTGCATCCACCAGGCCGATGAACCGTCCCGCGACGGACGTGCAGAACCGCGCGGCCATGCAGGAGACGCCCACCCGCCCGATGGCGGCGATACCGGACGGTCGCCGGGAGCCGGTGCAGGCACCGGGTACCGAGACCAAGCCGTCCCTGCGGACCACCGAGTTCTGGGTCTACATCGCGGCCGTGATCGGTGTGCTGGCCGCGTCGCAGTTGGCCGGTAAGAACTCCGCCGGCGTGGACATCTTCCGGGCCGACAACGCCTGGCTGATGGTGACGCTGCTGACGATCGGTTACCTGGTCAGCCGTGGTCTGTCCAAGGCCGGCAGCAACTGGCGTACCGCCGAGGAGCGTAAGGCCCGGCACTGACCGGCCACTCCCGTGCGCGACACGTGTGGCGCCCTCCGGGATCCCGTCCCGGAGGGCGCCACACGTGTCGGGTCCTACTCCTCGAAGCCGCCGAAGTCCCCGCCGAAGTCGCCCTCGACCGCGTCCTCGATCATCTCGCCGGCGATCATGCCGCCGGCCATGCCGAGTGCGGCACCGGCGACCACCCCGCCGACGCCCATTCCGCGGCCGTGGTGCCCGTGGCCGTGCTGGTGCGGCATGCCGAAGCCCTGCGCCCGCAGGCTGCCGTAGCGGGAGGTCGTCTCCCGCAGCCAGCCGTCGACCACCTGCGCCCAGTCGACGCGGTCGGCGTCGGCGTGCGAGACCTGGTAGCGGCCGAACACGTCGTGCCCCGAGCTGAAGAAGCCGCCGCGCTTGTCGCACTCCAGGATCACGTCCACCCCGTGCGGGCTGGTGACGAACGTCAGCTCGACCTCGTTGATGGTCTGCGCGTACTGCGGAGCGGCGAAGAACTCGATCTCCTGGTAGAACGGCAGCGTCTGCTGCGTCCCCCGGATGCGGCCGCGCTCCAGGTCGGCGTGCTTGAACCGGAAGCCGAGCCGCTGGAACGCCTCGAGGATCCGCTCGTGCACCGGCAGCGGGTGCACGTTCACCTGGTCCAGGTCGCTCTTGTCGACGGCCCGGGCGATCGCCAGCTCGGTGCGCAGACCCATCGTCATGCCGTGCAGGCGCTGGCCGTACACGTCGGTGATCGGGGTCTCCCACGGCACCGGCAGCTGGAACGGGATCGACAGCTGCTGCTTCGCGGCGAGCTGGAGCGGCCCGGAGACGGGCATCCGGTGGAACTCCATGATGCCCGCGTACTCGGTGTCGTGACCCTCCATCTCGACCCGGGTGACCAGGCCGACGACGATCTGCTCGATGGCCGCCGGCGCGTCCCCGCCGAGCAGGTTGACCTGCCCCTCAAGGGTCAGGCCGGGCCGGGTGTTCGGGTTCGCGAGGACGGTGTCCACGCTGGGGCCGCCGACGCCGAACGCGCTCAACATCTTCTTGAAGACCATCGGAACTCCCGCTGGGTCTGGTGCCCACGCTCCGCCGGAGCGGGACGATTGACGGAGGCACGGTATCGGGCGGCGCTGTGAGGTCGCTGAAAGTCTCCCACCGCCGGCAGTCCCGGGACCAGCCGCAACGCCGGGTCAGAACCGCCGCAAGGTCAACTCGACATCGCTGAAGTCGGGGTGTCCCGAACG
>NZ_JAATEO010000039.1 GCF_012034245.1 Micromonospora thermarum
ATCTTCCAGTCGAGGGCCGCCCCATCCGGGTCGGCCCTCGACTGCGTGGCGCCCCAGGTGGCGCAATCAGGAAGGATGAACCTGTGAGCTCAGGACCGCACGGCGAGGACCGCCCGCGTCGAAACGAAGACCGTCCGGCCGGCCGCGACGGCGCCCCGCGCCGTGACGACCGACCGTCGTACCGGGACGACCGCGGTGGCGACCGCCGGCGCGACGTCCGGCCCCGCGACGGCGAGCGGCAGGGCGGCTTCCGGGACCGTGAGGGTTTCCGTGGCGGCGACCGCCGCGAAGGCGGCGACCGTGGTCGCGACCGCGAGGGATTCCGCGGTCCCGACCAGGGCTTCCGTCGCGAGGAGGGCTACCGGTCCGGCCCCCGGGACGGTGGCTTCCGTGGCGGTGACCGTGAGGGCGGCTTCCGTGGCGGTGAGCGCCGTGAAGGTGGCTTCCGTGGCGGTGAGCGTGAGGGCTTCCGTGGCGGTGAGCGCCGTGAAGGTGGCTTCCGTGGCGGTGAGCGTGAGGGCTTCCGTGGCGGTGAGCGCCGCGAGGGTGGCTTCCGCGGCGGTGAGCGTGAGGGCTTCCGTGGCGGTGAGCGCCGCGAGGGTGGCTTCCGCGGCGGTGAGCGTGAGGGCTTCCGTGGCGGTGAGCGCCGCGAGGGCGGCTTCCGCGGCGGTGACCGTGAGGGCTTCCGTGGCGGTGAGCGCCGCGAGGGTGGCTTCCGCGGCGGTGAGCGTGAGGGCTTCCGTGGCGGCGAGCGCCGCGAGGGCGGCTTCCGCGGCGGTGAGCGTCGCGAAGGTGGCTTCCGGGGTGACCGTGAGGGCGGCTTCCGGGGCGGCGAGCGCCGCGAGGGTGGCTTCCGTGGCGGTGAGCGTGAGGGCTTCCGTGGCGGTGAGCGTCGCGAAGGTGGCTTCCGGGGTGACCGTGAGGGCGGCTTCCGGGGCGGCGAGCGCCGCGAGGGTGGCTTCCGTGGCGGTGAGCGTGAGGGCTTCCGTGGCGGTGAGCGCCGCGAAGGTGGCTTCCGCGGCGGTGACCGTGAGGGCTTCCGTGGCGGCGAGCGCCGCGAAGGCGGCTTCCGCGGCGGTGAGCGTCGCGAAGGTGGCTTCCGGGGTGACCGTGAGGGCGGCTTCCGGGGCGGCGAGCGTCGCGAGGGTTTCCGCGGTGGCGAGCGCCGTGAGGGTGGTTTCCGTGGCGGTGACCGTGAGGGCTTCCGCGGTGGCGAGCGCCGCGAGGGTGGCTTCCGTGGCGGTGAGCGCCGTGAGGGCTTCCGTGGCGGCGAGCGTCGCGAGGGTGGCTTCCGTGGCGGTGAGCGCCGTGAAGGTGGCTTCCGTGGCGGTGAGCGTGAGGGCTTCCGCGGTGGCGAGCGCCGCGAAGGTGGCTTCCGTGGCGGCGAGCGCCGCGAGGGCGGCGGTGAGCGCCGTGAGGGCGGTTTCCGTGGCGGTGAGCGCCGTGAGGGCTTCCGTGGCGGCGAGCGCCGCGAGGGCGGCGGTGAGCGCCGTGAGGGCGGTTTCCGTGGCGGTGAGCGCCGTGAGGGCTTCCGTGGCGGCGAGCGCCGTGAGGGTGGCTTCCGTGGCGGTGAGCGTGAGGGCTTCCGTGGCGGCGAGCGCCGCGAGGGCGGTTTCCGGGATGAACGCCGGGAGCGCGAGGCCGAGGCTCCGGCCGCGCCCGAGCTGCCCGACGAGATCGTCGCGACCGACCTGGACAAGGACGTGCGGGCGGAACTGCTCTCCCTGGCCAAGGGTGTGGCGGAGAAGGTCGCCCGGCACCTGGTCGCCACCGGTCAGCTGATCGACGAGGACCCGGCCGAGGCGCTGGCGCACGCCCTCGCGGCCCGCCGGCTCGCCTCGCGTATCGCCGCGGTCCGGGAGGCGGTCGGGCTGGCCGCGTACCACGCGGGGGAGTGGCAGACGGCGGTGGCCGAGCTGCGGACGTACCACCGGATGACCGGCCTCCAGAGCCACCTCGCCGTCCTCGCGGACTGCGAGCGGGCCCTGGGCCGTCCGGAGCGGGCGATCGACCTGTTCCGGGGCGCGGACCGGACCAAGCTGGACCAGGCCGTCGCGATCGAGCTGCTGATCGTGGCCGCCGGGGCACGCGGTGACCTGGGCCAGAAGGACGCGGCGGTGGCGATGCTCCAGGTGCCGGAGCTGACGAGTGACGCGGCCGAGCCGTGGACGGCCCGGCTGCGGTACGCGTACGCCGACGCGCTGCTCGCGGTCGGCCGTCGCGAGGAGGCCCGCGAATGGTTCTCCCGCGCGGCGGAGGTCGACACCGACGGCGAGACCGACGCGGCGGAGCGCCTGCTGGAGCTCGACGGCGTGGTGATCGAGGGCGACGAGGACGAGGCTGACGACTTCGCCACCGGCCCCGGTGCGCCGGGCGCGGTCCCGGCGGAGCCGGACGCCGACCTCACCGGCGCGGGCCACGCCCGCGACGCCGAGCCGGCCGACGCGGACGCGGACGCGGACGCGGACGCGGACGAGCGTCTCGCCGCTGACGACGCCGACGCCGACGCCGACGCCGATCTCGACGACCGCGACGCCGACGTCGAGGGCGCGGCCGTGCCGGACGCCGGTGCCGTGGCGGACGACCTGGCCGAGGACGAGCTCACCGACGCCGAGGCCCGCCGCCTCGGGGGCGCGCAGGACGCCGGCGCGACCGACGTCGACGCGGCCCGCAGCGACGAGCCGGGCGCCGACGGGCGATGACGGACGGGCGGCGGCTGGTCGACGGGTACCGCCTGGTCGTCTTCGACCTGGACGGAGTGATCTACCTGATCGACCGGCCGATCCCCGGCGCGGTGGAGGCGGTCGGCCGGCTGCACGCCGAGGGGCGTGCGGTCGCGTACGCCACGAACAACGCCTCCCGCCGATCGAGTGAGGTCGCCGACCTGCTCACCGGCATGGGCGTCGCGGCCCGGCCGGAGGAGGTCCTGACGTCCGCGGCCGCCGCCGCGGAGCTGCTCGGCGACCGGTACCCGGCGGAGGCGCCGGTCCTGGTGGTCGGCGCGGAGGCGCTGCGCGCCGAGGTCCGCGCCGTCGGGCTCACCCCGGTCACGCGGGCCGAGGAGTCGCCGGTCGCGGTCGTCCAGGGGTACGGGCCGCAGGTCGGCTGGAGCGACCTCGCCGAGGCGGCGGTGGCGATCCGAGCCGGCGCCGCCTGGATCGCCACCAACACCGACCGGACCCTGCCCAGCGGTCGTGGCCCGTTGCCCGGCAACGGCGCCCTGGTGGCCGCCCTGCGGACGGCGCTCAACCGCGACCCGGACGTCGTCGTGGGCAAGCCGTCGCCGGAACTGTTCGCCACGGCCGCCCGGCACGCCGGTGCCGGCCGCACGCTCGTCGTCGGCGACCGGCTGGACACCGACATCGAGGGCGCCGTCCGGGCCGGACTGGACAGCCTGCTCGTACTCACCGGCGTCAGCGGCGTGGCGGAGCTGCTGGCCGCCGTGCCCGAGCAGCGGCCGACGTACGTGTCGGAGAACCTGGCGGGCCTCTTCGACCCGGCGGCCGTCGTGCGGGTGCCCGGCCCGGCGGAGGCCGCCGGCTGGTCGGCGGCGCTGCGCGACGGGCGGGTGGAGCTGTCCGGGGCGGGACGCCCGCTGGACGCGCTGCCGGCGCTCTGCGCGGCGGCGTGGTCGGTGGCGGAACCGGTGTCGGTGCGGGCCGCCTCGCCCGAGGCCGAGCTGGCGTTCGCGGCGCTCGATCTGCTCGCCGACTGACCCGGCGCGGTCGCCCGCGGTCAGAGCAGCTTGCGCAGCTTCATCAGGTCGAACGGGTTCGCCTTGATCGAGACCCGCCGGGACGCCACCGCGCGGGTGACGTCCAGCTCGCCGCGGACGAGGGCGAGCAGGTCGTCGCTGGCGGTGCTCATCGCGATCTTGGCCTTCGGGTCGTCGCCGTCGGCGAGGTCCACCAGGCGGCCGTCGACGAGCCGGCCGTGGAACGCGGTGTCCAGGTCGGTGATCCGGCAGGCGAGCGTGCGGTCCAGGTCGACACGTTCCCGCACCGCCTCGGCGTTGCGGTCCAGCCGGGCGGCGAGATCCCGCAACGCCTGCCGGCACTCGTCCACGCTGGCCACCATCGCCCCCTCACGGCTCGCCACGCACTCCCCGGCACCGTACCGCACGGTGGGTTCCGCCGGGCCCGGTAGCGTGAGGACCGCACACCCCCGCCCCGCGGAAGGACTCAGGCATGCAGGACGCGTGGCGCGCCTACCTCGAGCTGGCCATGGGCCTGACGGAGGCGCCCCGGAAGAAGGCACAGGAGGCGGTCCGCCGGCTCGTCGGCACGGGCGGCGCGACGGCCACCCAGCTCCAGGCGCTCGCCGAGGAGCTGATGTCGACCAGCGCGGCCAACCGGGAGGCGTTGACCAAGCTCGTCCGGTTCGAGGTGGACCGGGCGCTCGGGGCCGTCGGGCTCGCCACCGCCGACGAGGTGGCCGAGCTGACCCGCCGGGTGCACGAGCTGGAACGGCAGCTCCGTGAGGCCCGCACCACCCCGGTCGCCACGGCCGCCGGGACGGGCGCCGCCGTCGGCGGTCCGGGCCCGGTCGCGCCCGGCGCCGGGGAACCGACCGAGGAATGGCCCGGTCCCGGCGCCGCCGAGCCTGCCACGCCGCCCTCGGCCGCCGCGCCCGTCACGACGCCCGGGGACGCCGCCGCGGCGCCCGCCCCCGCGAAGAAGGCCGTGGCGAAGAAGGCCGTGGCGAAGAAGGCGGTCGTGAAGAAGGCGGTCGCGAAGAAGGTCGTGTCCACCCGGCCGCCGACCGACCTCGCGCTCACCGAGGAGTCACCCGCCCCGCGGCCGGCGAAGAAGGCGCCGCGCAAGCAGCAGCCGGGCGGTGCGGCGTGACCGGCAGCCCCGTCACCCGCCGCGCCGGGAGCCGGTCGTGACCGCCCCGGGCCGCCCCGGTCCGCCGCCCGGCGCCCGCCCCGGCCCGCCGCCGCCCGGCGTACCGCAGCATGTCCGGCCCGGCGGGCCCGGCGGACCGCAGCCGGGCCCGCGGCCCGGACCGCCCGCCGGACACCGGCCCGGGCCGCGCCCGGACGCCGTTCAGGTCGGCGACGACGAGGAGGTACGGCACCCGGCCGTCGACGCCGCCGTGCAGGCGATGGTCAACGCCGCCGGGCTCCCGCCGGCCGACCAGATCGCGCAGTACGAGGCGGCCTACGAGACGCTGCGGGAGACCCTCGCCAGCATCGACCAGTCCTGAGGAGCCGGAGAACCACCCATGGCACGTCGTACACGGCTGGACGCCGAACTCGTCCGCCGCGGCCTGGCCCGCTCGCGCGAGCAGGCCGCCGCGCTGGTGGAGGCCGGCCGGGTCCAGCTGCGCGGGGTGCCGGCCCGCAAGGCCGCCGCGATGGTCGACCCCGCCGACCCGCTGGTGGTCACCGGCGCGGATCCGACCTCGGAGTACGTCTCCCGGGGCGGGCACAAGCTGGCCGGTGCGCTGGCGGCGTTCGGCCCCGGCGGGCTGACCGTGGCCGGCCGGCGCTGTCTCGACGCGGGCGCATCCACGGGCGGCTTCACCGACGTGCTGCTGCGCGCGGGGGCGGCCGAGGTGGTCGCCGTCGACGTCGGCTACGGGCAGCTCGCCTGGTCGCTGCGTACCGACGACCGGGTCCACGTGTTCGAGCGCACCAACGTCCGTACGCTGATCCCGGAGGCGATCGGCGGGCCGGTCGACCTGACCGTCGCCGACCTGTCCTTCATCTCCCTGCGGCTGGTGCTGCCGGCGCTCGCCGCCTGCACCCGGCCCGACGGAGACCTCGCGCTGATGGTCAAGCCGCAGTTCGAGGTGGGCAAGGAGCGGGTCGGCGCCGGTGGCGTGGTGCGCGAGCCGGAGCTTCGGGTCGAAGCGGTGCTGGACGTGGCCGCCGCGGCGGCCGACCTCGGTCTCGGCCTCGCCGACGTGTGCGCCAGTCCACTGCCGGGGCCGAGCGGCAACGTCGAGTTCTTCGTATGGTTACGCCGGGATGCGCCCGCCGCCGATCCGGAGCGGGTGCGTGCCGTGGTGACGGCCGGGCCGGGGGGCCCGGCGTCCGGCGACCTGCCGGACACGGCGACGGAGGAGGTGGCCGGGTGAGCGAGCTGGCGAGCCCCGGGGCGCGTGGGACTGCCGACCGCGCGGTGCCGACGGGACGGCCGGCGCGGTGAGCCGGACCGCGCTGCTGGTGACGCACACCGGGCGCCGGCGCAGCACCGAGCACGCCCGGGCGGTCGCCGCCGACCTGATCGCGGCCGGCTTCGTCGTCCGGGTCGTCGCCGAGGAGGCCGACGACCTGGACCTGCCCGGGGTGGTGCCGGTGACCGGCCCGGAGGCCGCCGAGGGCGCCGAGATCGTCTTCGCGCTCGGCGGCGACGGCACCTTCCTGCGGGCGGCCGAGCTGGCCCGGCCGGCGAAGGTGCCGCTGCTCGGCATCAACCTGGGCAAGGTCGGTTTCCTCGCCGAGGCCGAGATCGACGACCTCGACTCCGCGGTCCGGGACGTCGTCGGCCGCAACTACACCGTGGACGAGCGGCTCACCCTGGACGTGACCGCCGAGTTCGACGGCGGCCCGACGATCGAGTCCTGGGCGCTCAACGAGGTCAGCGTCGAGAAGGGCGAGCGGGCCCAGATGCTCGAACTCCTCGTCGACGTCGACGGGCGGCCACTGTCCCGGTACGGCTGCGACGGCGTCGTCTGCGCCACGCCCACGGGCTCCACGGCGTACGCGTTCTCCGGCGGCGGCCCGGTGGTCTGGCCGGAGGTGGAGGCGCTGCTGCTGGTGCCGATCAGCGCGCACGCGCTGTTCAGCCGGCCGCTGGTCACCGCGCCCACCTCGACGTTCTCGATCACCGTCGACCCGTTCACCACCCTGGCGGTGCTGTGCTGCGACGGCCGGCGGGTCTACGACCTGCCGCCGGGCGCCCGGGTGACGGTGCGGCGGGGCGGCCTGCCCGTGCGGATCGTGCGGCTGAAGGCCCGGCCGTTCACCGACCGGCTGGTGGCCAAGTTCGACCTGCCGGTGCACGGCTGGCGGGGCAGCCGCCGCTGACGCCCCCTCCCGGGCTCCTGCCGGCCACCGTCGCGGATTCGCACCTTCGCACCGGGTGGCGCATCCGGTGGTGACCCGCCGGACATCCGGTGGTCCGGCCGGCAACGAACGGATGTCCACCTGGCGACATGTCGCCGGTGCGGCGTGCCGTACCTAGTGACCACCCCACGCGCTCCGTCGCAGACTCCGAGCGGTCGATCTCCCGGAGACCGGCCCCTGGAGTAGAGGAGCGCATCGCATGCACTGGCCCCCACGCTGGCTCACCGCCTGCGCGGCCGGGGCGCTGGTGGTCGGCCTCGCCGTACCGGCGTCCGCCGACCCGCCCGCCCGGCCCACCGGACCGAGCCCGGGCACGTCCACCCCGGGCACCACCCCCGCCCGCATCACCCTCATCACCGGCGACCAGGTGGACCTCGTCCCGGCCGCACCCGGCCGGGTCGCCGCCACCGTCCGCCCCGGCCCCGGTCGCGACCGGATCACCTTCCACACCGTCGAGGCCGACGGTGGGCTGCGGGTGCTCCCGAGCGACGTCGTGCCGTACGTCTCCGCCGGTGCCGTCGACCCCAACCTGTTCGACGTGCAGGAACTGGTCGCCGACGGGTACGGCGACGCGGCGCAGGGCGCCCTGCCGCTGATCGTGCGCTACCAGGAGAACGCCGCCGGCCGGGTCCGGCCCCTCACCGGTGCCACCGACGCCCGGCCGCTGGAGAGCATCAACGGCGCCGCGCTGCGCGTCGGCAAGGGCGACCTCGGCGGCCTGTGGACCACGCTGCGCGGCACGCCGGAGGCCCGGACCGCCGCCGGCACGCCCCGGCTCGGCGGCGGGATCGCCCGTGTCTGGCTGGACGAGCGGGTCCGCCCGGCGCTGGAGCACAGCGTGCCACAGATCGGCGCCCCGGCGGCCTGGGCGGCCGGTCGGGACGGCAGCGGCGTCACGGTGGCGGTGCTCGACACCGGCGTCGACGCCACTCACCCCGATCTGGCCGGCCGGATCGCCGACGCGCAGGACTTCTCCGGCAGCGGCAGCCCCCGGGACGGGCACGGTCACGGCACCCACGTCGCCGCCACCATCGCCGGCAGCGGCGCCGCCTCGGACGGCCTGCGCAAGGGTGTCGCCCCCGGCGCCCGCCTGCTGGTCGGCAAGGTCCTCGGCGACGGCGGCAGCGGCTACGCCTCGGGGATCATCGCGGGCATGGAGTGGGCCGCCCGCTCCGGCGCGAAGGTCGTCAACATGAGCCTCGGCGGCTCCGCGACCGACGGCACCGACCCGATGAGCCAGGCGGTCAACGATCTCACCGCCGAGACCGGCACGCTCTTCGTGATCGCCGCCGGCAACTCCGGCGCGGCGCAAACCGTCGGATCGCCGGGCGCGGCCGGCGCGGCGCTCACCGTCGGCGCGGTGGACCGCGACGACAATCTGGCCGAGTTCTCCAGCCGGGGCCCGCGGCTGGGCGACAACGGCGTGAAGCCGGAGATCACCGCGCCGGGCGTCGGCATCGTCGCCGCCCGGGCCACCGGCACCGCCATGGGGACGCCGGTGGACGACGCGTACACGCGGGCGTCCGGCACCTCGATGGCGACCCCGCACATCGCCGGCGCGGCCGCGATCCTCGCCCAGGAACACCCCGACTGGACCGCCGGCACGCTCAAGGACGCGCTGGTCAGCACGACGAAGGCGAACCCGGCGCTGACGGTCTTCGAGCAGGGCGGCGGTCGGGTCGACGTGCCCCGCGCGCTGAGCCAGCGGGTGTACGGATCGGCCACCGCCGACTTCGGCCGGGTCAACACCGGCGGTGCGGTGGCGGAGCGGACCGTGACGTACACCAACGGCACATCGTCCCCGCAGACCCTGCGGCTGGCCCTGGAGCTCCGCAACCTGGACCGCGGCGTGATCGAGCCGGACGGGGTGTCGCTCGACGGCACGGAGGTGACCGTGCCGGCCGGCGGCAGCGTGAACGTCCCGCTGCGCGCCGACCCGGCGAAGCTGGACCGGGGAGTGCACGGAGGGTGGCTGGTAGCCACCGGCGCGGACGGTGTCGCGGTGCGTACGGCCGTCGGGCTGACCCTCAGCGGCCCCATCCACACTGTCACCCTGCGCGCGCTGGACATGGCCGGGCAGCCCGGCGTCGTGACGGTGTTCACGCTCTTCGGCGAGAACCGCGAGTCGGACCAGCTCGGCTGGATCCCCGGCGAGGTGCAGGTGCAGGTCGAGGAGGGCCCGTACCTGCTCGAGGGGCTGATTGAGCACGGCGCTCCGCTGGACGAGCAGATCACGCTGGTCACCGACCCGGAGCTGATGGTCGACCGGGACCTGACCGTGGTGCTCGACCCGCGGAAGGGCACCCCGGTGCGGATCGAGACGCCGAAGCCGACCGAGCAGCGGGCGGTGATCAGCTTCTACGAGCACCGGATCTTCGGTAACGGCCGGCAGGTCGACCACGGCGTGATGACGTTCAGCACGATCCAGCAGGTGAACGTCACGCCGACCCGGCAGGTGAGCCAGGGCGAGTTCGAGTTCTCCTCCCGCTGGCAGCTGGTCGCCCCCCTGGTGGACGCCGAGGTCAGCAACGTCGCCGGTCCGCTGGACATCAACCTGCTGCACCAGTCGCCGGCTCCCGACGGCCGGCGGAAGCTGCCGCTGGTGTGGGCGGGCGACGGCACCCCCGCCGAGCTGTCCCGGGCCGGGGTCCGAGGTGCGGCGGCGCTGGTCGCCGGCGACCCCGAACACGTTGCGGAGGACCAGCTGGTCGCCGACGCCGCCGCGGCCGGCGCCGCGATGGTGCTCATCGTCCGGCCGGCGAATTGGAGCGCGTGGACGGTCTGGGCTCCCGACGGGGACCGCCTGCCGATCCCGTCGATGGTGGTCGCGTACGACGACGGGCAGCGGATGATCGCGGCGGCGAAGGCCGGACGCGTGACGCTGGACCTGACGCTGACCCCGAACAGCCCCTACCTGTATGACGTGTGGCAGGTGTCGAAGGGGCGGGTTCCGGATCGCATCGTGCACCGGGTGACCGCGGACAACACCGCCGAGGTGACCGCCCGCTACGCCGACACCGGCGGGTTCGACTGGGCCGGCGAGCAGCGGTTCGGCTGGCGGCCGTGGCAGGAGTACTCCTGGATGGACGAAAAGCGGTTGGTGCGTACCGGCACCACGCGGCAGGAGTTCGTCAGCGCCGGGGACAACTGGTGGCAGCAGCGGGTGCTGCACCGGCTCCCCTGGTCCTGGGGCCGGCTGACCGGGGGCGCGATCCAGCAGCCCCGGCGGTACGCCGCCGACGACCGGATCACCGAGACCTGGCACGCTCCGGTGGTGCGCCCGGCGGTGCCGGCCGGTGGCGGGTTGCCGGTGCCCACGCGTAGCGGGGACACCCTCGACCTGCGGGTGGCCGAGTTCGTCGACGCCGACGGTCACTACAGCCCGGCCGGGTTCGGCGAGGAGCAGGACACCGTCGAGCGCCGGCTGAGCCGGGACGGGCGGCCGATCGCCGACCTCTCCGGCGGCTGGGAGCCCGTGTCGACCACCGCGGCACCGGCCCGCTACCGGCTCGACGTGACCACGCAGCGCTCCTCGGAGGAGTGGCGGTGGGCGACCCGGACCGAGACGGCCTGGGAGTTCACCTCGGCCCGCCCGGCGGGTGACGGGGCGCAGCCGCTGTCGCTGCTCCAGGTCGACTACCAGGTCCCGGCCGATCTGCGTGGCGAGGTCTCCGGTGGGCGCGGGCACCAGCTCGGGCTGACGCTGCGCCAGCCGGCCGGCGTACCGGCTCCGAAGGGCACCAGCCTGCGGATGGAGGTGTCGTTCGACTCCGGCGCGACGTGGCGGTCGGTGCCGGTGCGCGGCTCGGGCACCGGGTACACCGCGCAGGTGCCCGCCGGCACGGGGGCGGTGTCGCTGCGGGTGCACGCCGCCGACCGCGCCGGCAACGTCGTCGACCAGACCGTGATCGACGCGTACGGCCTGCGCTGAGCCGGCGTCCGCGCGGGTCGACCCCCCCTGACCGCGCGGACGTCCCCGGCGGCCCGTCCGGTTGCCCGTGAGGAGTGGTGGGCAACCGGGCCGGGCCGCGGCCGGAGCCGCCGTCGGCACCGCCTTCGGGTGGCGGTGTCGACGGCGGCGCGGCCGGTGGCGGGCGCCGGCCGGGTCAGAGCCAGCCGCGGCGGGCGGCCTGGTAGGCCAGGCCGGGCCGGGTGTCGACCCCGGCCACGGTCATCAGGTCGCCCAGGCGCCGCTGCACGGTGCGTCGGCTCACCCCGAGCTGCGAGGCGATGGACTTGTCCGGCACGCCGGCCACGAAGAGCGACAGCAGCCGGGCCTCCTCGGCGTCCGGCCGGTAGCCGTCCGCGCCCGGGTGCGGCGCCGGGGTGGACGAGCGCAGCGGCGTCGCCATCAGCCAGTGGCTCTCGAAGAGGGCGAGCAGCGCGTCGAGCAGTTGGCTGCGGCCGATCACCGCGGCGGTGGGCTCGCCGTCGCCGCGCTCCGGCACGAGTGGGCAGATCGCCGTCCGTCCGTCCACGATGGCCAGCCGGACCGGGAGCCGGTCGAGGACGCGGGCGTTCTCCCCGGCGCGTACGCCCCGCTCGACGTCCTCCAGCGCGCCCGGCTCGAGGAGCATCTCCCGCTCGTAGATGGCCCGGTAGCGGACGCCGCGGGCGAGGGCGTCGAACTCCTCGACGTTCTCGTGGCCCGGCATCGCGATGGGGTTCGCCCGGCAGAACCAGAGCACCTCGACCCGGGCGGCGTTCTGCGCGTCCCGCAGCCGCTCGCGCAGCACCCGGGCGCCGGTGACCACCTCCACCAGATGGTCGGCGTCGTGCCGCCGCATCCCGGCCCGGTACTCCTCGGTCAGTTGGGTGACCGCGGCGCGGGCCGCCTCCAGGGCCTCCTGCCGGCGCAGCAGCGCCTCGCCGAGCGGGACGTCCGGCGCCAGCGGCCGCAGGGGCGCGTCCGGCTCCGGCCCGGTCGGCAGGACCAGACCCTTGTCCCGCAGCGCGTCGAGCCGCGCGAGCACCTCGGCGCGCGGCCGGCGCAGCCGTTCGACCAGTTCCTCGACCCGGGCGGCGGTGAGCTGGACGAGGCAGCGGTAGACCTGCTCCTCGTCCGGGGTCAGACCGATCACGTCCAGCACGGGGCAGAACTGTACGACCCCGCCCGCCGGGCCACGACGCGGAGTCGCCGGCTGGTCAACTGTCGGGGCCCGCGTCTACTGTCGGGTGCTGTGCTGGAAGAGCTGCGCATCACCGGACTGGGCGTCATCGAGGACACGACGCTGCCGCTGACCGGCGGCATGAACGTCATCACCGGCGAGACCGGCGCGGGCAAGACGATGGTGGTGACCGGTCTCGGGCTGCTCTTCGGCGGGCGGGCCGACGCCGGCCGGGTCCGGGCCGAACCGGGCCGCGCGGTGGTCGAGGGCCGGCTGCGGCTGTCCGGCAAGGTCGCCGACACGGTGCACGCCCGGATCACCGACGCCGGCGGCGAGCCGGACGAGGACGGGTCGGTGCTGCTCAGCCGCACGGTCACGGTGGAGGGGCGCTCCCGCGCCCACCTGGGTGGCCGGAGCATGCCGGTGTCGATGCTCGCCGAGGTGGGCGAGCAGGTGCTCGCCGTGCACGGCCAGTCCGACCAGCTCCGGCTGTTGCGCCCGGGCGAGCAGCGTGCCGCGCTCGACCGGTTCGCCGGCGCGGAGCACGAGAAGCTGCTCGACGCGCTGCGTGAGGTGTACGCACGGTGGCGGTCGGTGGTCGACGACCTGGCCGACCGGCGGCGCAACGCGCGCGAGCGCAACCAGGAGGCCGACCTGCTGCGCCTCGGGCTGGACGAGATCACCCGGGTCGACCCGCAGCCGGGGGAGGACGACGAGCTGAAGGCGGAGGCGCAGCGGCTGGAGCACGCCGAGGGGCTGCGCACGGCCGCGCAGCTCGCCCAGCAGTGCGTGGCCGGGGGCGTGGAGGCCGCCGACGACACCCCGGACGCGACCACCCTGCTCGGCACCGCGCGGCGCACGCTGGAGGCGCAGACCGGCACCGACCCCGCGCTCGGGGAGCTGGCAGCGCGCCTGGAGGAGGCGGCGACCCTGGTCGCGGACGTCGCCGCCGAGCTGTCGGCGTACCTTGCCGGGCTGGACGCCGACCCGGCCCGGTTGCAGGCGGTCTACGAGCGGCGGGCGGCGCTGCGCGCGCTCACCCGCAAGTACGCCGACGACGTCGACGGGGTGATCGCCTGGGCGGAGCGGGCGCGGACGCGACTGTCCGACCTGGACACCTCCGACGAGCTGCTCGACGAGCTGGACCGGGAGGCGTCCCGGCTGGCGGGCGAGGTCGCCGACCTGGCGGGCCGGGTGTCGGCGTCGCGGCAGGAGGCGGCGACGCGCTTCGCCGCGCAGGTCACCGAGGAGCTGGCCGGGCTGGCTATGCCGCACGCGCGCGTCGAGGTGGGGGTGCTGCCCCGCGCGGCCGGGCGGTCCGAGCCGAGCCTGCCGGTCAACGGGGTCGAGGTCGGCGTCGGGCCGGACGGCGGTGACGAGGTGGAGCTGCGGTTGCTGGCCCACCCGGGCGCGCCGTCGCTGCCGTTGCAGCGGGGCGCCTCCGGCGGTGAGCTGTCCCGGGTGATGCTCGCCATCGAGGTGGTCTTCGCCGGCTCGGGCGGGCCGCCGACGCTGGTCTTCGACGAGGTGGACGCCGGGGTGGGTGGCCGGGCGGCGGTCGAGATCGGCCGGCGGCTGGCCCGGCTGGCCCGCAGCCACCAGGTGCTGGTGGTCACCCACCTGCCGCAGGTCGCCGCGTTCGCCGACCGGCACCTGGTGGTGGCGAAGGACACCGGCGGCGCGGTCACCACCAGCGGGGTCCGCGTCGTGGAGGACACGGAGCGTGCACGCGAGCTCGCTCGGATGCTCGCGGGTTTGCCCGATTCGGATCTGGGTATCGCGCACGCGGAGGAGCTGCTGGCCGTGGCGGCGCGGGAGCGGCGGGGGTAGCGCGGAGCGGATTGTGACCACGGGCACACCAGCCCGCGCCGTAGTGTGCTTCCCTGGACAGGCGGCCCTGCTCAGGCATGTCGCGCCGGAGATGCCTGCCTCACATGCCAGGATGGTCACGATGCGTCTACCCACGTTGCGCCGGACCCGACCCGCGGAGCCGGGCCGGATCGTCGGCACCGCGCGCCTCGACCGCCGGACCAAACGCCTGGTCGGCCGGCTCCGGCCCGGCGACATCGCGGTCATCGACCACGTCGACCTGGACCGGGTGGCCGCCGACTCGCTCGTCGCGGTCGGTGTCGCCGCCGTGCTCAACGCGAAGCCGTCGGTGTCCGGCCGCTACCCCAACCTGGGGCCGGAGGTGTTGATCAGCGCCGGCATCCCGCTCCTGGACGACCTGGGGGAGTGCGTCTTCGAGCAGATCCGCGAGGGCGACACCGTCCGGATCGAGGGCAACACCGTCTACGTCGGCGAGGAGCCGGTGGCCCACGGCGCCCGCCAGGACGCGGAGACCGTGGCGAAGGCTATGGCCGACGCCCGCGAGGGGCTCTCGGTCCAGTTGGAGGCATTCGCCGCCAACACCATGGACTACCTGAAGCAGGAGCGGGACCTGCTCCTCGACGGCGTCGGCGTGCCGGACATCCGCACCGAGATCCAGGGGCGGCACTGCCTCATCGTGGTCCGCGGCTACGACTACAAGGCCGACCTGGACGTGCTGCGCCCGTACATCCGGGAGTTCAAGCCGGTGCTCATCGGCGTGGACGGCGGGGCGGACGCCCTGGTCGAGGCCGGCTACACGCCGGACATGATCATCGGCGACATGGACTCGGTCACCGACGACGTGCTGCGCTGCGGCGCCGAGGTGATCGTGCACGCGTACCCGGACGGGCGGGCGCCGGGGCTGGCCCGGGTCAACGGCCTCGGTGTGCCGGCGGTCACGTTCCCGGCCGCCGCCACCAGCGAGGACCTGGCGATGCTGCTCGCCGACGAGAAGGGCGCCTCGCTGCTGGTGGCCGTCGGCACGCACGCCACGCTCGTCGAGTTCCTGGACAAGGGTCGGGGCGGCATGGCGTCGACGTTCCTCACCCGTCTGAAGGTCGGCGGCAAGCTGGTCGACGCCAAGGGCGTGAGCCGGCTCTACCGGCAGAGCATCTCGGGGTCCTCCCTGCTGCTGCTGGTGCTCTCCGCGATCGCCGCGATGGCCTCGGCCGTGGCGGTCTCCACCGTCGGCAAGGCGTACCTGGGCGTGGTCTCCGAGTGGTGGAACAATTTTGTGTTCCAGCTGGAACGGCTCTTCTGACGCCGCTCCACCGACCTAGAGGCTGCAGGTGTGATCAACTTCCGGTACCACGTGGTGTCCCTGACCGCGGTCTTCCTGGCGCTCGCGATCGGCCTGGTGGTCGGCACCGCCGCGCTCAACGGGCCGGTTGCCGACTCCCTGAAGGAGAACGTCAACGCCCTGCGCAAGGACAACCAGCAGATGCGGCAGGCGGTCAACAACCTTGAGGAGGAGCTCGCCCGCGAGGAGGACTTCGCGGCCGAGATCGCCGGGGTGGTCCTGCCGGGCAAGCTGGCCGGCAAGCGGGTGCTGGTGCTCAGCCTGCCCACCGGGCGCGACCACACCGAGGGCGTGATCAAGATGCTCCAGCTCGGCGGGGCGGACGTGGTCGGCCGGGTCGACCTACAGGACAAGTTCATCAACCCGGACAACAACAACGACCTGCTGGAGCTGGCGGTCGCGGCGGCCCGCCCGACCAGCGCGGCGACGGCGAACCTGCCCCCCAACGGGCACGGTGTGGAGACCTCCAGCGCCCTGCTGGCCACCGTGCTGCTCGACCGGGCGCCCGGCGGGACGCCGGTCAGCGAGGCCGACCGGCGGGCCGTGCTGGCCGCGTACACGAACGCGAACTACCTCACCACCTCCGAGCGGGTCACCGCCTCCGCCGAGGCGGTCGTCGTGGTCAGCGGCCAGCCGTACGTCGACAAGGACTCCGCCAAGAAGGACGAGTCGGTCGTCAAGGTCGCCGAGCAGTTCGACCGGACCGGCGCGATCGTCGTCGCCGGCAACGGCTCGGCGGGGGGCAACCTCGT
This sequence comes from Micromonospora thermarum, assembly GCF_012034245.1. Lineage (GTDB taxonomy): Bacteria > Actinomycetota > Actinomycetes > Mycobacteriales > Micromonosporaceae > Micromonospora > Micromonospora thermarum. Next base: position 16,105 of record NZ_JAATEO010000039.1, read on the forward strand.
GGCGTTCGTCCGGGGCGACGCCGTGCTGGCCGAGTCGATCTCGACGGTCGACAACGCGAACACCGTCCAGGGCCAGCTGGTCACCGCGCTCACGCTGGTGCAGCAGCTCACCGAGAAGAAGGCCGGGCAGTACGGCGTCGGCGACAGCGCCACCTCCCTGCTGCCTAGACTGCCCCAGTGAGCGACGCATCCACCCCGGTGTCCGGTCCGTCCATCCCGCGTCGAGAGGGGGCGGTGTGAGCGAGCGTGCCGAGCGAACCGTCAGGCACAGCAGGCGGGCGTCCCGCGCCGTCGCCGAGCGGAGCGGGGTGACGGCGTGAGGCTGCTCGGTCGGATCCTCGTCGCCGGTGCCGGTGCGGCCGTCGCCCGGTACGCGCTGCGCGAGGTGCGCACCTCCCCGGCCGGCCCGGCGCTGGAGCGGACGAACTTCCGCGGCCGTACGGTGACCCTGGCCGCCGGCCCGGCGCTCGCCGCCGGTGCCGCCGCGGCCGGTGCGTTCGGCGCGTCCGGTGGCGCGGCGGGCGGGGCGGCCCTGGTCGCCGGGCTGGGCGCCGGCGCGGTCGGCCTCTACGACGACGTGGTCGGCGCGCGGCCCGAGCAGAAGGCCGCCAAGGGCTTCGCCGGGCACCTCGCCGCGCTGCGCGAGGGGCGGGTCACCGCCGGGCTGGTCAAGATCGTCGGCGTGGGGGCGGCCGGGCTCGGTGCCGCCGCGCTGCTCGCCGCCGACCCGACCGTCGCCCGGCACCGCCGGCGGCAGCGGCAGGGCGCGGTGGGACGCGGCGTCGACGTGCTGCTCGGCGCGGGCGTGATCGCCGGCACCGCCAACCTGCTCAACCTGCTCGACCTGCGGCCGGGCCGGGCACTGAAGTCCGGGCTGCTGGTCGGCACCCCGCTGCTGCGCGGGCCGCAGGGCGGGATCGCCGCCGGCGCGGTCGGCGCCGCCGCCGGCCTGCTCCCCGCCGACCTGGGCGAGGACGTGATGCTCGGCGACAGCGGCGCCAACGCGCTGGGTGCGCTGCTGGGCGTCACGCTCGCCGCCCGCACCGGCCCCGTCGGCCGGGCCGGGCTGCTCGCCGTCCTCGCCGGGCTCACCGCGGCCAGCGAGAAGGTCAGCTTCACCCAGGTCATCCAGCGTACCCCCGGGCTGCGCGAGCTGGACGCGCTGGGCCGTCGCGCCGACTGACGTGACGACTCCGGCACCCCTCGCCGGCGCCGGCCGCGTCGCCGGGGCGGCCGCGCTGATCGCCGTCCTCACCGTGGTGAGCCGGCTCGCCGGCTTCGGCCGCACCGCCGTCTTCACCTTTACCCTCGCCCCCACGGACCTCGGCGGCACGTACGTGGTGGCCAACGCCGTCCCCAACGTGATCTTCGAGATCGTCGCCGGCGGTGCCCTGGCCAGCCTGGTCGTGCCGCTGCTGGCCGGGCCGGTGGCGGCGGGGGACCGGGCCACCGTGGCCCGCACCACGGGCGCGCTGCTCACCTGGACCCTCGCCCTGCTCGTGCCGCTCGCGCTGGTGGTGGCGCTGCTGGCCGGTCCGATCGTGGAACTGCAGGGCGCCGGCCTCAGCGTCGCCCAGCAGGCCAGCGGCGAGCGGATGCTGCGGGTGTTCGCCCCGCAGCTGCCGCTGTACGGCGTCGGCATCGTCCTCACCGGGGTGCTCCAGGCGCACCGCCGGTTCGCGTGGCCGGTGATCGCGCCGCTGCTGTCCAGCGTCACCGTCATCGCGGTGTACCTGGGCTTCACCCTCGCCGAGGGGCGGCTGGCCGGTGTGGCGGACGTCAGCCGCGGCGGGGAACTGCTCCTGTCGGCGGGCACCACCGCCGGGGTGGTGGTGCTGTCCCTGTCCCTGCTGATTCCGTTCCGCCGGCTCGGGGTCACGCCGCTGCCCGGGTTCCGGTTCCCCGCCGGGGCCCGCGCCCGGGTCGGCGGGCTCGCCGTGGCCGGCGCGGTGACCGTCACGGCGCAGCAGGTGGCGCTGGTGGTGAGCCTGAACCAGGTGGCCTACGGCGCGACCGCCGACGTCGGCGTCTTCAACCTCGCGCAGACCGTCTACCTGCTGCCGTGGGCCGTGCTGGCGGTGCCGCTCGCGGTGGCCGCGTACCCGAACCTGGCCGCCGCCCACGCCGCGGGGGACGAGGAGGCGTACCGGGCGACCCTGGCGCCGGCCGTGCGGGGCGTGCTGCTGTTCAGCCTCCTGGGTGCCGCCGCCCTGGTGGGCACGGCCGTCCCGGTGGGTCACTTCTTCTTCGACGGCCCCGCGGCCGGCACCGCCGCCGCCGCGATCGCCGGCTTCGCGCCCGGTCTGGTCGGGTACGCGCTCTTCGCCCTGCTGAGCCGCGCCCTCTACGCCCGCGGCGGGACGCGGGCGGCCACCCGCGCCATCGCGGCCGGGTTCCTCGTCGTGCCCGTCGCCGTGCTCCTGCTGGCCGCCGCGCTGCCGCTGCGCGACCGGGTGCCGGCGGTCACGCTGGGCAACTCGGTGGGGATGCTGGTGCTCGGCGTCCTGCTGGTCGTCGCGCTCCGGCGGGCGGCCGGTGCCGCCGCGCTCGCCGGGGCCGCCCGGGCCGCCGGCGCCGGACTGCTCGCGGCGGTGCTGGCCGCCCTCGCCGGATGGGCGGCGTCGCGGTGGCTCGCGGCGGCCGGCGACGGCACCCCGGGCGCACCGGCGGCACTCGTACAGGGCATGCTGTCCGGTGTCCTGGTCGGCGCCGTGTTCCTCGCGGTGGCCTGGACGCTCGACCGGCCGGACGTACGACCGCTGCTCGCTGGGGTGCTGCGGCGCCTCGGGCGAGCCCGCCGGGGGACGACCGACGCCCCGGACGGCGGCACGCGGGAGGACGGGGTCCCCCCGGAGCGGGGCGACGGGAAGGAGACGGTGTCCCGGTGACGGAACCGACCTCACGCGCCGGCTGGCACGGCACGGTCGCCCTGCTGCTCGCCTCCAGCACCGGTGGCGTCGGGCAGCACGTCCGTTCGCTGGCCGCCGGCCTCACCGCCGCCGGCGCCTCCGTGCTGGTCTGCGGCCCCGCCGCGACCGAGGAGCAGTTCGGCTTCACCGGGGTCGGCGCCCGCTTCCAGGCGGTGGAGATCCCGGCCAGCCCCACGCCCGCGGACGCGCGCGCGGTGGCCGCGCTGCGCCGGGCCCTCGCCACCGAGCCGGTCGACGTGCTGCACGCCCACGGGCTGCGCGCCGGGCTGGTGGCCGTCCTCGCCCGACCCGCGGTTCCGCTGGTGGTCACCTGGCACAACGCCGTGCTCGCCGGCGGGCTGCGCGGCAGCGTGTCGCGACTGGTCGAGCGGATCGTCGCCCGGGGCGCCCGGGTCAGCCTCGGCGCCTCCGCCGACCTGGTCGAGCGCGCCACCGGGCTGGGCGCGCCGGACGCCCGGCTCGCGCCGGTGGCCGCGCCGACGCTGCCCCCGCCGCGGCGGCGCCGCGAGGCGGTCCGCGCCGAGTTCGGCGTCGGCCGTGACCAGCCGCTGATCGTCTCGGTCGGTCGACTGCACCCGCAGAAGCGGTACGACGTGCTGGTGGACGCCGCGGCGCGGTGGCGTACGCGGACGCCGGCGCCGGTCGTGGTGATCGCCGGCAGCGGCCCCGCCTACCTGCCGCTGGCCGCCCGGATCTCCGCCGCCCGGGCGCCGGTCACCCTGCTCGGGCACCGCACCGACGTGGCCGACCTGCTCGCCGGGGCCGACCTCGCCCTGGTGACCAGCGACTGGGAGGCCCGGCAGCTGTTCGCGCAGGAGGCGATGCGGGCCGGCGTACCGCTGGTGGCGACCGCGGTCGGCGGCCTGCCGGCGCTGGTCGGCGACGCCGCCGTGCTGGTGCCGCCGGGCGACGTCGACGCGGTCGACGACGCCGTGCGCGGCCTGCTGGACGACCCTCCCCGCCGGGCCGAGCTGGGCCGTCGGGGTGCCGCCCGCACGGCGACCTGGCCCACCGAGGCGGACACCCTCGCCCAGCTCACCGCGCTCTACGCCGAGCTGACCTTGGACGCGGCCGGCCCGACGGCCCCCGACACCGGCACCCGGTCGACGGGACGCCGGTGATGCTGCGCCGACTCGCCCCGGTCCTGCTGACCCTCCTCGTCGTGGCGCTCGGTGTCACCGCGCTGGCCGCCCGCCCGGCCAACCGCACACCGGAGCGCACCGCCGACTACGTGGTTCTGGTCGGGGTGGCCGGGCTGCGCTGGGACGACGTCGACCCGGAGACCACGCCGACCCTGTGGCGGATGGCCCGCGACGGTTCGATCGGCGCGCTGTCGGTGCGTTCGGCGCACCGGCCGACCTGCCCGGTGGACGGCTGGCTGACTCTGGGGGCCGGCAGCTTCGCGGCGTGGCCCGCCAGCCGGCCGGCCGGCACCTGCCCCGCCACCGACGTCACGGTGGAGCGGCCGGACGGGATCGGCGCGAACCTGCCCGACCAGGAGAGCGTGGTCCTGCACAACCAGGAGCGGCTGCCGTGGGGCGCGGTCCCCGGCTCCCTGTCGGAGTCGGTGCGCTGTTCGGTGGCGGTCGGCCCGGGCGCGGCGGTGGCCGCGGCACGGCCGTTCGGGCGGGTGGACCGGTACGCCCCGGAGCTGCCGGCCGACCCGTCCGGCCTGCTGCGCTCGTGCGTGCTCAGCATCGTCGACCTCGGCACGGTCGCCGGCGACGACCCGGCGGCCCGGGCCGCGGCGGCCCGCGCGGCCGACACGCGGCTCGCCCGGGTGCTGGCCGCCCGCCCACCCCGCTCCCTGGTGATCGTCGCCGGGGTGTCCGACACCGAGGCGCCGTCCCGGCTGCACGTCGCCGTCGCGCACGGCCCGGGCTGGGAACGCGGCTGGCTGACCTCCCCGACCACCGCCCGGGAGGGGTACCTGCAACTGGTCGACCTCGCCCCGACCGCGTTGACCGCGCTGGGCCGGCCGCTGCCCGAGCGGCCGTTCCTCGGCCGGCCCGCCGAACCGCTGGACGGCCGGCCCGCCGACCTCGCCGCCGCGATCGCCGGCCCGGCGGACGCCGACCGGGAGGCCGGCGCCCAGCGGGAGGTCGCCGGCTGGTTCTTCGGTCTCCTCGCCGCCGCCCAGGTGGTGCTCGCGGTGGCGGTCCTGCCGCTGCTGCGCCGGGCCCGCCGGCACGCCGGCCCGTACGGCCCGGAGCCGGTGTCCCGGCGGGTCGTGGCGACGGTGGAACTGCTGCTCGTCGCCGCCGCTCTCGCCGTGCCCGCGGCGCTGCTGGCCGACGTGGTGCCGTGGTGGCGCGGCGACCACGCCGGGGTGTGGTTCGCCGCCGCCACCGTCTCGCTGGTGGTCGCGGCGACGGTGCTGGTGCGGTCGCTACCCGGGTACGCGAGCACCCTCGGCCCGCTGGGCGCGGTCGCCGGTCTCGCCACGCTCACCGTCGGCGCGGACGTGCTGACCGGCGCCCGTCTCCAGCTCAACGCGGTGGTGGGCTACTCGGCTCTGGAGGGCGGCCGGTACGCCGGCCTGGGCACGGTGGGGCTCGGCGTGCTGCTGGCCGGGGCGCTGCTCACCGCCGGCTGGCTCGCCCAGCGGGTCCGCCGGTCCTGGCGGCCGATGGTGATGGTGGCGGTCGGTGGCGCCGCCGTGGTGCTGGTCGGCAGCCCGTACCTCGGGGCGGACTCGATCGGCGCGGTCGCGCTGACCGCCGGGGTGAGCGTCGCCGCGGCGATCAGCGCCGGCGGCTGGTTGACGCTGAGCCGGCTCGCCTGGGCGACGATGGCCGGGCTGGCCCTGACGATCGGCGTCGCCGTCGTGGACGCGCGCCGCCCGGTCGCCGAGCGGGGCAGCCTCGGCCGGTTCGTCGCCGCGATCGGCGACGGCACCGGCGGGCTGACCGTCCACCGGTCCAGCACCGCCAACGTCGAGACGCTGGTCGACAGCCCGCTGACGGTGCTCGCCGTGGCCGGTGCCCTCCTGGTCTGGTTCGCCCTGATGCAGCCGTGGGGTGGCCTGATGCGGCTCTTCGGCATCTATCCGGCGGTGCGGGCGGCGATGACCGGCACCGCGGTGGCGGCGGTGATCGGCGGGGTGCTGGGCGGCTCCGCGCTCGACGTCGCCGGTGCGGCCGCCGCGCTGGTGGTGCCGATGGCGGCGCTGGCCTCGCTGCGCGTGCTCGACCACTCCACCGACCGCACGAGGCCGGAGACCACCCGCGACGGCGGTCCGGCCGGGGGCGGCTCCCGCCCGGCCGACCCCGGCGACGGTCGGGGAGGCGGCGCTCCGCGGCGGGACGGCGCGCCCACCGGTGGCGGCCCGGCGGCCGGTCGCCCGACGCGGGCCCCGGACGCCGGCGGCGGGAACGCCGGGGACGCGGCCGGTACGGGCCCGGCCCCCGGGGGCTCAGGAGGGGACGGGTCGGCCGGTGCCGCCCCGGACAGCGGGGGGCGGATCCCGACCGCCCGGACATCGAGCGAGGTCACGACCGGCTGACCGGCGCGCGACACCCGGCGCTCCGACGCGGGTGCGCCCGGGCCCGGGGGCCGGCGAGGTGTTACCGTGGAATCCCGTGGATCGCGTGATCACTTGGTTGATCGGCACGGCGGTCTGCACGACCGCGACGGACGACACGGGAGCAGGCCTTGGCCCCTTCAGCACGGACGACCAGGCACATCTTCGTCACCGGGGGCGTGGCCTCCTCGCTGGGTAAGGGCCTCACCGCCTCCAGCCTCGGGAACCTGCTCACCGCGCGCGGTCTGCGCGTGGTCATGCAGAAGCTCGACCCCTACCTCAACGTCGACCCCGGCACGATGAACCCGTTCCAGCACGGCGAGGTCTTCGTCACCGAGGACGGCGCCGAGACCGACCTCGACGTCGGCCACTACGAGCGGTTCCTCGACCGGGACCTGTCCGGGAAGGCCAACGTCACCACCGGTCAGATCTACTCGGACGTGATCGCCAAGGAACGGCGTGGCGAGTACCTGGGCGACACCGTCCAGGTCATCCCGCACATCACCAACGAGATCAAGTCGCGCATCCTCGGCATGGCCGACCCGGACGCCGACGGCCAGGTGCCCGACGTGGTCATCACCGAGGTCGGTGGCACCGTCGGCGACATCGAGTCGCTGCCGTTCCTGGAGGCGATCCGGCAGGTTCGCCACGACCTGGGCCGGGACAACTGCTTCTACCTGCACGTGTCGCTGGTGCCGTACCTGGCGCCGTCGGGCGAACTGAAGACGAAGCCGACCCAGCACTCGGTCGCGCAGCTGCGCAGCATCGGTATCCAGCCGGACGCGCTGGTGCTCCGCTGCGACCGGGACATCCCGGACAAGGTGAAGCAGAAGCTGTCGCTCTACTGCGATGTCGACCTGGAGGCGGTCACCGCCGCCCCGGACGCCCCGAGCATCTACGACATCCCGAAGGTGCTGCACCGCGAGGGTCTCGACGCGTACGTGGTGCGCCGGCTGGGCCTCTCCTTCCGGGACGTGGACTGGTCGAGCTGGGACGACCTGCTGGAGCGGGTGCACCAGCCGCGCCACGCGGTGACCGTGGCGCTGGTCGGCAAGTACGTCGACCTGCCCGACGCGTACCTGTCGGTCAGCGAGGCGATCCGGGCGGCCGGCTTCGGTCACCGGGCCCGGGTGCAGCTGCGCTGGGTGCCGAGCGACGAGTGCGTCACCCCGGCCGGCGCCGCGGCCGCCCTGGCGGGCGTGGACGGCATCGTGATCCCGGGCGGGTTCGGCGTGCGCGGCATCGAGGGCAAGATCGGCACCGCCCGGTACGCCCGCGAGAACGGCATCCCGCTGCTCGGCCTCTGCCTCGGCCTCCAGTGCATGACCATCGACGTGGCCCGTCACCTCGCCGGGCTGGACGGCGCCAACTCGCTGGAGTTCGACGAGGACGCGGCCCACCCGGTCATCGCCACGATGGCCGACCAGGAGGACATCGTCGCCGGCAAGGGCGACCTGGGCGGCACCATGCGGCTCGGGGCGTACCCGGCGGCGCTCGCCGAGGGCTCGCTCGTCGCCGAGGCGTACGGAAGCACCCAGGTCAGCGAGCGGCACCGGCACCGGTACGAGGTCAACAACGCCTACCGCGACGCGCTGACCAAGGCGGGGCTGCACATCTCCGGCACCTCGCCGGACGGGCGGCTGGTCGAGTTCATCGAGCTGGACCGCGACCTGCACCCGTTCTTCGTGGCCACCCAGGCGCACCCGGAGCTGAAGAGCCGCCCGACCCGGCCGCACCCGCTGTTCGCGTCGTTCGTGAAGGCGGCGATCGCGTACTCGGAGGCCGACCAGCTCCCGGTCGACCTGGACGGCACGGCGCCGGCGGCGGCGAAGGCCTCCCGCAACGGCGGCACGGCCGCGACGAAGGCCACGGCGAAGTCGTGAGCGCGCGGCGCCTTACACCCGGGGCGGCGGCGTGAGTGCCGTCGAGCACCGGTACGAGCTGCGCTCGCGCACGGAGCGTTACCGGGGCCGGATCTTCGAGGTCGTCAGCGACGAGGTGACCATGCCCGGCGGCGGCACGGCCGTCCGCGACCACGTCCGGCACGTCGGGGCGGTGGCCGTGGTGGCGTTGGACGACGCCGGCCAGGTGGTGCTGATCCGGCAGTACCGGCACGCGGTCGGGCGGCACCTGTGGGAGCTGCCGGCGGGGTTGATGGACGTCACCGGCGAGGATCCGGCCGTCACCGCCGGGCGGGAGCTGGCCGAGGAGGCGGACCTCAGCGCGGGGCGGCTGGACGTCCTGGTCGACCTGCACAGCTCGCCTGGTTTCACCAACGAGCTGGTCCGGGTCTTCCTCGCCCGCGACCTCGCCGACGTGCCGGCCGACCAGCGGCACGACCGCCGGGAGGAGGAGGCCGACCTCCAGGTGGTGCGGATCGACCTGGACGAGGCGGTCGGCATGGTGCTGAACGGCGAGATCACCAACGCCTCGGCGGTCGCCGGGCTGCTCGCCGCCGCGCGGGCCCGCGACGTGGGCTGGTCGGCGCTGCGCCGGGCGGACGCGCCACTGCCCCGCTGAGGGCGTACGTGAGAAGGGGCCGCGCGGCGAACCGCGCGGCCCCTTCTCGTACGCGTCGGATCAGTCGCGCAGGGGCCGGCCCTGCGCGTCGGTGCCGCCGTTGACGAGGATCAGGATCCCGTCGATGAGGCCCCAGAGGCCACCGGCGCCGCAGGTCACGAGGCTCACCACGAGCTGCAGGACGGCGATCTTGGTGTGGCCGGTGTAGAACCGGCCGGCACCGAAGGTGCCGAGCAGGATGCCGAGGAGACCCGCGACGATCTTGCTCTTGTCGGAAACGCCCGCCGGGTAACCCGGCTGGTACGGAGGAGTGGTCATGGGGCGACACAATAGTGATCGACTTGCCTCCTGTCCCCGGCGGGACACGCCGAGTGGGACGATAATGGTGAACACTGTCCTGACGGCTGAGGTGGTCTCCGACCGCCGGTCAGGCCGGCGCCTGACACTTCGTCAGGGGGAGCGGTCACCGCATGTCACTGTGCTGGCTCCCCGCGGACGGCGGCGCGCCTAGACTGCCGCCGGCGGGACCGGTGGACCGCGGCGGCAATGGGGCCGTCGTGGCGCCGAGCAGTCGGGGCGGCAGCCCCGGAGGAAGGTGTCTGCATCGTGAAGGTCGGAATCCCACGCGAGGTCAAGAACCACGAGTACCGCGTGGCGATCACGCCGGCGGGCGTCAACGAGTTCGTGCGCGCCGGCCACCAGGTCTTCGTCGAGTCGGGTGCCGGCGTCGGGTCCAGCATCAGCGACGACGACTTCGCCGCCGCCGGCGCCAAGATCCTCGCCACCGCGGACGAGGTGTGGGACACCGCCGAGCTGGTGCTCAAGGTCAAGGAGCCGATCGCCGAGGAGTACCACCGGATGCGCGAGGGGCAGGTGCTCTTCACCTACCTGCACCTGGCCGCCTCGAAGGAGTGCACCGACGCGCTCATCGACCGCAAGGTCACCGGCATCGCGTACGAGACGGTCGAGCTGCCCGACCGGTCGCTGCCCCTGCTCGCCCCGATGTCCGAGGTGGCCGGCCGGCTCGCCCCGCAGGTCGGCGCGTACCACATGCAGCGGCAGGGCGGCGGGCGCGGCATCCTCATGGGCGGCGTCTCCGGCGTGTACGCGGCCAAGACCGTCGTCATCGGCGCGGGCGTGTCCGGCATGAACGCCGCCGCCATCGCGCTCGGCCTCCAGGCCGAGGTGCTGCTGCTCGACAAGAACGTCGCCCGGCTGCGCCAGGCCGACGCCATCTACCGGGGCCACCTGCAGACGGTCGCCTCCAACGCGTACGAGATCGAGCGGGCCGTGCTCGACGCGGACCTGGTCATCGGCGCGGTGCTGGTGCCCGGCGCGAAGGCCCCGACCCTGATCTCCAACGAGATGGTCTCCCGGATGAAGCCGGGCAGCGTCCTGGTCGACATCTCCATCGACCAGGGCGGCTGCTTCGAGGACTCGCGCCCCACCACGCACGCCGACCCGACGTACAAGGTCCACGAGTCAATCTTCTACTGCGTGGCGAACATGCCGGGCGCGGTCCCGCACACCAGCACGTACGCGCTGACCAACGTCACCCTGCCGTACGCCCTGGAGCTGGCCAACCACGGCTGGCGGGAGGCGCTGCGCCGCGACCCGGCGCTCGCCCTGGGCCTCAACACCCACGCCGGCCAGGTCGTCTACGGCCCGGTCGCGGAGGCGCACGGCATGGCCACCCTGCCGCTGGCCGAGGTCCTGGCCTGAGGGGCGGCAGCCTGACCACAGTGCACGACAGGGCCGGCACGGGCGTGGAGCCCGCGCCGGCCCTGCGCCGTGCCGTCCGCGGCTACCTGGACCATCTCACCGTCGAGCGTGGACTGTCCGCGAACACCCTCGCCTCGTACCGCCGGGACCTGGACCGCTATCTCGACACCCTGGCGTCGGCCGGGGTCACCGACCTGGCGGCGGTCGGTTCCGGTCAGGTGGAGGCCCACCTCGCCCGGCTGCGCGCCGGCGACGACGGGCAGCCGCCGCTCGCCGCCTCGTCCGCCGCGCGGGCGGCCAGCGCCGTCCGCGGCCTGCACCGCTTCGCGCTGCGCGAGGGACTGGCCGGCGTGGACCCGAGCCGCGACGTCCGCCCGCCCACGCCGCCGCGCCGGCTGCCGCGCGCCCTGCCGGTCGACGACGTGGTCCGCCTGCTGGAGACGGCCGGCCCGGTCACCGCCACCGGCGACGGCGCGCCGCTCGCGCTGCGCGACCGGGCGCTGCTGGAGTTCCTGTACGGCACCGGCGCGCGCATCTCCGAGGCGGTCGGCGCCGCCGTGGACGACCTCGACACCACCGAGGGAGCGGTGCTGCTGCGCGGCAAGGGCGGCCGTAGCCGGCTCGTTCCGATCGGCGGGTACGCCGTCGAGGCGCTGCGCGCGTACCTGGTCCGGGCCCGGCCCGCGCTGGCCGCCGCCGGCCGGGGCACCCCGACGGTCTTCCTCAACGCCCGGGGCGGGCCGCTGTCCCGGCAGGGGGCATGGACGATCCTGCGCCGGGCCGCCCAGCGGGCCGGGCTGCCCGTCGACGGGCCGGCGGCGGTCTCCCCGCACACGCTGCGCCACTCGTACGCCACCCACCTGCTCGACGGCGGGGCGGACGTCCGGGTGGTGCAGGAACTGCTCGGCCACGCCTCGGTGACCACCACACAGGTCTACACACTGGTCACCGTCGAGCGGCTGCGCGAGGTGTACGCGACGGCCCACCCGCGGGCCCGGGGCTAGGACGCCGCCCGCCGACACGCCGTACCGGTGCCGAACGCCCTGCTCGCCGGTGGCGTAGAGTCGGGTTCGGCGCGGACCTGGCGGGGCGACGCGGACGCAGGGTGCGCGGCGGCGCCGCGAAAGGGACGTCGGTCGACTCCGACGCCGGGTGGTCGTCGGGAGGGGGCAACGAGGACATGGCAGGCAACGGTGACCGTGCCGAGACCTGGACGTCGGAGCTCCGTGAGCAGCAGGCCACGCTCGGCGCGGATCTGGGTCCGGCCGATCCGGCGGCGTACACGATGCGCAAGCCGATCCCCGAGCCCATGCCGACCGACCGGCACGGCCCGGCGCGGATCATCGCGATGGCCAACCAGAAGGGCGGCGTCGGCAAGACCACGACGACCATCAACCTGGGCGCGGCGCTGGCCGAGTACGGCCGCAAGGTGCTGCTGGTCGACTTCGACCCGCAGGGCGCCCTCTCGGTGGGCCTCGGCGTCAACCCGCACAACCTCGACCTGTCGGTCTACAACCTGCTGATGCAGGACGACGTCACCGCCGAGGACGTGCTCATCAAGACCGACGTGGCCGGGCTGCACCTGCTCCCGGCCAACATCGACCTCTCCGCGGCCGAGATCCAGCTGGTCAACGAGGTCGCCCGCGAGATGGCCCTGGCCCGCGTGCTCAGGAGCGTCCGCAAGGAGTACGACTTCATTCTGATCGACTGTCAGCCCTCCCTGGGCCTGCTGGCGATCAACGCGTTGACCGTCGCCCACGGGGTGCTCATCCCGCTGGAGTGCGAGTTCTTCAGCCTCCGGGGTGTGGCCCTGCTCCTCGACACCATCGACAAGGTGCGCGAGCGGCTCAACTTCGACCTGGAGCTCGAGGGCATCCTCGCCACCATGTACGACAGCCGCACCACCCACTGTCGGCAGGTGCTCCAGCGGGTGGTGGAGGCGTTCGGCGACAAGGTCTACCAGACGGTCATCACCAAGACGGTGAAGTTCCCCGAGTCCACCGTCGCCGGTGCGCCGATCACCACCCTCGACCCGGCCTCCTCGGGCGCGCGCAACTACCGCCAGTTGGCCCGCGAGGTGATCGCCGCCCAGTCGGAGCGCGCGTAGTCCGGGAGCGGTCGGGCGGTGACCACGACACACGCCCTGGGCCGAACGCCGGGTGTCCGCGCCGTGGACTACGGTTTTCCGGTGACCGCTCCGCCCCTCGACCCGCCGCACGGCGCCGACGATCCCGTGGCCGCCGCGGAGCTGGCCGCCGAGGTTGACGGCGTGGTGCCCGCCGACGCGGCGACGGTCGAGGAGACCAGCGGCTTCACCGTCCGGCTGGCGAACTTCACCGGCCCGTTCGACCTGCTGCTGCAACTGATCAGCAAGCACAAGCTGGACGTCACCGAAGTGGCGCTGCACAAGGTCACCGACGAGTTCATCGCCTATATCCGGGCGATGGGCGACCAGTGGGACCTGGACGAGACCAGCGAGTTCCTGCTGATCGCCGCCACCCTGCTGGACCTGAAGGCGGCCCGCCTGCTGCCCGCCGCCGAGGTCGAGGACGAGGAGGACCTGGCGCTGCTGGAGGCGCGGGACCTGCTCTTCGCGCGGCTGCTGCAGTACAAGGCGTACAAGGAGGCGGCCGCCCACATCGGGGTTCTGGAGGAGGCCGGCGGGCGGCGCTGGCCGCGCGCGGTCACCCTGGAGCCCCGGTACGCGCAGGCCCTGCCCGACCTGGTGCTCGGCATCGGGCCGGAGCGGCTGCGGGCGCTCGCCGTGAAGGCGTTCACCCCGAAGCCGGTGCCCGAGGTGTCGATCGCCCACGTGCACATGGTCCGGGTCAGCGTCCGCGAGCACGCCGGGATCATCGCCGAGCGGCTGCGCCGGGCCGGCACCGCGACGTTCTCCGGGCTCTGCGCGGACTGCGAGGCGACCCTGGAGGTGGTGGCCCGGTTCCTCGCGCTGCTGGAGCTGTACCGGGAGGGCCTCGTCGCGTTCGTCCAGGACCAGGCCCTGGAGGAACTGACCGTACGCTGGACCGGCCCCGCCGACGGCGGCCCCGACCTGGACATCGACGAGTACGCCGGCACCCCGTCACCGGCCGGCGCACCCGCGGCCGAGGGGGAGCCGGCCGGCGCGGCCGAGCCGGGGGAGCCCGTGCCGCCGGAGCCGGCTGCGGCGGGGGACGGGACGGGATCGACGGAGGGCGAGCGGGATGAGTGACGAGGAGCGCCGGGACTCCCTGGCCGACCAGGCCGCCGCCTGGATCCCCCCGTGGGAACGCCGTCCGGAACCGCCCGCCGATCGCACCGAAGGTCGGGGCGAGGAACGGCCCCCGGAGGGGCCGGAACCTGCCGAGATCTCGGGGGAGTCCGCGAGCGACGATCACGGCGCGGCCGCCGAGGAGGCGGCTGCGGGCGTGGGGCGGCCCGCGGGCGAGGAGCAGCGGCCGAGCGTGGACGCCGGGGAGCCGGTGGCGCCGACGGCCGAGGCCCGGGAGCCGGTGGCGCCGACGGCCGAGGCCGGGGAGCCGGCGCCGGGTGGGGAGGCTGCCCGCGTACCCGACCGGGCGCCACGACCCCGGCGGCGGGTGACGGCACCGCCGGAGCCGGCGCCGGTCCTCGACGACGCGGAGCTGCGCGGCGCGCTGGAGGCGATCCTGCTGGTGGTGGACGAGCCGGTCGCCGAGGCGACCCTCGCCGACGTGCTGGAGCAGCCGGCGGAGCGGATCGCGGCGATGCTGGCCGAGATCGCCGCCGGGTACACGGCGGCCGGCCACGGGTTCGAGCTGCGCCGGGCCGCCGGCGGCTGGCGGCTCTACACCCGGCAGGAATACGCGGGGTACGTCGAGCGGTTCGTGTTGGACGGGCAGTCCGTGCGGCTGACCCAGGCGGCGCTGGAGACCCTGGCCGTGGTCGCCTACAAGCAGCCGGTGACCCGCTCGCGGATCTCCGCCATCCGCGGTGTCAACTGCGACGGCGTGATCCGTACCCTGGTCTCCCGGGGGCTGGTCGAGGAGTGCGGCACCGAGACGGAGAGCGGCGCCCACCTCTACCGGACCACCACCCTGTTCCTGGAGAAGCTCGGGTTGGACAGCGTCGCCGACCTGCCGCCGCTGGCCCCGTTCCTCCCCGACGATGTGGAAGACCTTGCCGATGCCTCGCGATGACCGTGCCCCGAAGTCCGACGCGCCCGTCTACACCGGTCCCGAGCGCCTCCAGAAGGTGCTCGCCGCCGCGGGCGTCGGCTCCCGGCGGGCCTGCGAGGACCTGATCTTCCGTCGGCGGGTGACGGTGAACGGCCGGGTCGCGCAGCTCGGCGACCGGGCCGACCCGACCCGCGACGTCATCCACGTCGACGGGCAGCGCCTCCAGGTCGACACCCGCCTGGTCTACCTCGCGATGAACAAGCCCCGCGGCGTGGTCTCGACGATGGCCGACGAGAAGGGGCGCACCGCCCTCGCCGACTTCCTCGGCAACCGGGTGGAGCAGCGGGTCTACCACGTGGGCCGGCTCGACGCCGACAGCGAGGGCCTGTTGCTGCTCACCAACGACGGCACGCTCGCGCACCGGCTCATGCACCCGTCGTACGGGGTGCCGAAGACGTACCTGTGTCAGGTCACCGGGCCGATCCCGCGTAACCTCGGCAAGCGCCTCGCGGCGGGTGTGGAGCTGGAGGACGGCCCCGTGAAGGTCGACTCCTTCCGGGTGGTGGACACTCTGGGCAAGACCGCCCAGGTGGAGGTGACCCTGCACGAAGGGCGCAAGCACATCGTGCGGCGCCTGCTCGCCGAGGTCGGCCACCCGGTGTCGCGGCTGGTGCGGACCTCGATCGGGCCGATCCGGCTGGGCGACCTGCGCTCCGGGCGTACCCGCCGGCTGACCAACGCCGAGGTCGCCGCGCTGTTCAAGGCCGTCGGCGACTGAGGCGGGCGGCTGCGGGTACCGGTGCCGGTAGGCTTCCGGCGGCCTCGCTCCGGGTGTCGCGCGTCGCCTCGTGGTGGCGTGATGCCGGCGCGCGGCGCGGCGACGGGCATGATTGAAGGCAGTGTGTGTGGTTTCCGCTCGCGGGCAGGATCCGCGAGGTACGGACTGAGGAGGACGACGGTGGAGGAAAAGGCACGGACCGGGCGCTGCGTGGTCGCTGTGGACGGGCCGTCCGGTTCGGGTAAGTCCACCGTCTCCCGGCGGCTCGCGGTCAGCCTCGGCGCCCGCTACCTGGACACCGGCGCGATGTACCGGGCGGTCACCTGGGCGGTGCTGCGGTCGGGCGTCGACCTGGCCGACGCCTCGTCGGTGGCCAAGGTCGCCGGCGAGACCGACCTGCGGATCGGCACCGACCCCCAGGGGTACGGCGTGACCGCTGACGGCGTGCACGTCGAGGTGGAGATCCGGGGGCCCGAGGTGACCTCGGCGGTCTCCGCCGTGGCCGCCGTGCCGGCCGTCCGTGCGATTCTGGTCGCCCGGCAGCGGGAGATGATCGCCGCCGCCGGCCGGATCGTGGTCGAGGGGCGCGACATCGGCTCGGTGGTCGCGCCGGACGCCGACCTGAAGGTCTACCTGACGGCCTCCGAGGCCGCCCGTGCGGCCCGGCGCAGTGTCGAGGACGCCACCGACGTGGCTGTCACCGCGGCCGACCTGGCCCGCCGGGACCGGCTCGACTCGACCCGTACGGCCGACCCGCTGACCCAGGCGGCGGACGCCGTGGTGCTGGACACCACGGAACTGGGCATCGACGAGGTCGTGGCGCGCCTGCGCGACCTGCTGACCGAGCGGGGAGTGGCGTGAGCGAGTTCGAAGGCTGGGTGGAGCTGCGGGAGCCGGACCTCGACGTCGAGGAGGCGCCCGGCCCGCAGCCCGTGGTGGCCGTGGTCGGCCGTCCCAACGTGGGCAAGTCGACCCTGGTCAACCGCATCATCGGCCGCCGCCAGGCGGTCGTCGAGGACATCCCCGGGGTGACCCGGGACCGGGTGCCGTACGACGCGCAGTGGAACGGCCGGCAGTTCACCGTCGTGGACACCGGCGGCTGGGAGCCGGACGCGAAGGACCGGGCCGCCGCCATCGCCGCGCAGGCCGAGTCGGCGGTCGCCACGGCCGACGTGGTGCTGTTCGTGGTCGATGCCATGGTGGGCTCCACCGACGTCGACGAGGCGGCGGTGCGGATGCTGCGCCGCAGCGCCAAGCCGGTGATCCTGGTGGCGAACAAGGCCGACAACAGCTCGATCGAGATGGAGGCGACCTCGCTCTGGTCGCTCGGCCTCGGCGAGCCGCACGCGGTCTCCGCCCTGCACGGTCGCGGCTCCGGTGAGCTGCTCGACGCCATCATGGAGGCGATGCCGGAGGCGCCGAAGATCGTCGAGCACCGGCCTCGTGGCCCGCGCCGGGTCGCCCTGGTCGGCCGGCCCAACGTCGGCAAGTCCAGCCTGCTCAACCGCTTCTCCGGCGAGGAGCGGGCGGTTGTCGACGCGGTCGCCGGCACCACCGTCGACCCGGTCGACAGCCTGGTCGAGATCGGCGGCGAGACGTGGCAACTCGTCGACACCGCCGGCCTGCGCAAGCGGGTCGGCAAGGCCAGCGGCACCGAGTACTACGCGAGCCTGCGTACCGCGTCGGCCATCGAGGCCGCCGAGGTGGTCGTGGTGCTGCTCGACGCCAGCGAGGTCATCAGCGAGCAGGACCAGCGGATCCTGTCGATGGTCACCGAGGCCGGCCGCGCCCTGGTGATCGCCTTCAACAAGTGGGACCTGGTCGACGCCGACCGCCGGTACTACCTGGACAAGGAGATCGAGCGGGAGCTGCGCCGCATCCCCTGGGCGATCCGTCTCAACCTGTCCGCGAAGACCGGGCGCGCGGTCGACAAGCTCGCCCCGGCGCTGCGCAAGGCCCTGGCGAGCTGGGAGACCCGGGTGCCGACCGCGCAGCTCAACGCGTGGCTGACCGCCCTGGTGCAGGCGACCCCGCACCCGGTGCGCGGGGGACGGGCGCCGAAGATCCTCTTCGCCACCCAGGCCGGCGTCGCGCCGCCGCGCTTCGTCCTGTTCACGACGGGTCCGCTGGACGCGGGGTACCAGCGCTTCGTCGAGCGCAAGCTCCGCGAGGAGTTCGGCTTCGAGGGCAGCCCGATCGAGATCTCGGTACGCCCCCGCAAGAAGCTCGGCCCGGGCGGCCGGGGCAAGGCGCACGGCTGACCGATCCTCGCCCTGACCCACCCTCCTAGGACGCTTTAGAGGTGGTGACGAGGGTCGCCGGGTGGAGCCGGTGGCCCTCGTGGCGCGGGAGGGGCGATTGCGGCGGAAGGAAGATCGTGCGGTACGCTGTACCGGCTGTCGCGGGGAGGACCGCGCGGGAGCATCGGGACGTGGCGCAGTTTGGTAGCGCACTTGACTGGGGGTCAAGGGGTCGTCGGTTCAAATCCGGCCGTCCCGACAAGGTGAAACAGCAGATCACAAGGCTGGTCCGAAACGTCGGGCCAGCCTTGTCGGCATTCTGGGGACCACGATCGGTCGTCGACGCTCGCTAACGATTTTTGACCGCTGGTCAAGTCTCAAGCGTCCAGCCGGGATGCCTGCCGAATCGTTCGCTCTTTGGATCAAGGCGGCCCGCAAAGCGGGCCGCGCCGGGCCGGCCGGCCCCGCTTTGGACCGACCAGTCCATGAAGACCTCGGGACTCCGCCCCGAACCCCGACCCTCCTCAGAGATGCCGCCGCGGCTCACCTCGCCGGGCACCACAAGGGCTACCAGCCTCCCCGGGCGGGGACCAGGTCGTTCATTCGGTAGGGCGCTCCACTTGGTCCCCGTCGGGGAGGCTGGACGGTCTGCCGACTGCCCGACGAGGAGATCCGCTACCCGACAAACGCGCCTCGTGCTGCTAGCACTCCAACCGGATCAGCCCCTTGCCGGAAGCTGCCTGAATCGTGAGTATGAGCCCACCTCGGGAAGGAGTGCTGAGGCCGAGTCCCCGCAAGCATCCGGTGGAGCAACCGGTCTTTCGATCGCTGATGTTGACCTCACTCTGTCTTGGGCATCGTGCTTCTCGCCCTGAACGAGCCGCCGTCGAACGGCTTTGTGAGCGTCGCGGCTTTGGTGTTGCTCGCCGTCTTCGTGGTCTCCTTCGGCCTCTATTGGCTCGCTTGGGTGCTCCGCGAGCACGAGCTGTGGCGCGAAGGACGCCAGGATCAAGGGAAGTAGACCGAGGCGCGGCATGGGCCATCCACGGGCCAGTAGCCGTGGCGCGGAGCGGTCATCAGCGGGCACGACGGGCCCAGGCTCTGCCGCCGGCCGCAGGCGTTTCGGGCATCACGGGCGACGGATCACGCTCTTCCAAACTGACGCTCGCTTCTAGGCGAAGTACTCCTCAGCCAGGTTGGCTCTACTGGACCTGATGCCATGACCGCAGTCCGAGGAGAGGCGTGCTACTGGTCGTTGGCACCAGCAGGTCCGGGAGGGTCTGCCGTTCGCCGGGCACCGGTGCACAAGGGCGCGGCAGGCGACCGTGGGACCGTCCACGACGGAAACGCGACAGTTCGTGCTGCCGTCGGTCAGTATGGTCAGCTCCGTGGAGAGTCGCCGCGTTTCGGAACTGCCGTCGGTCGAGGACGCCGTGGTGCAGGAACTGGCCCGCCGGGTGGTATCGCGGGTTGCCCCCGAGGAGGGGGAGATCTTCGACATCGTGCGGGATGCCTACCGCCGAGACCCGCAGCGGCTGACCAGTCCGGGCGGCGGGCGTGACCAGATGCTCGGTTTCGGCGTCGAGGCGGCCGCCGCGCTGCTGACCCCGCTGGCGCTGGGCATCAGCGCCGAGGTGGTCCGTCACCTCACCATGGAGGCGGTCGGCGCGATCGAGGTGGGCGACCGGCTGCGCGGCCTGCTCCGGCGGCGGCGCGACGCCGACCCGGCCGACGGGCAGGCGACTCCCGCCCCGCACACCGGCGACCCCGAGGCCGCCCCCGCCGCCTCTCCGGCTCCCGCTCCTCCTGCGGACCACGCGCGGATCCGCGAGATCGTCCTCACCCGGTGCCGGCAGGCCGGCGTCGACGACGACCGGGCCGGCCTGATCGCCGACGCCGTGGTCGGTGCCCTTCACCACGACGGGTGACCGTGCGCGCGGCACGTTCCCGGCGTCCGGACGAACCGCCGGTGACCGGCACCACGCTGCGTTTCGTCGCGCTCGTCATCGCGGTGCTCGGCACCGCCACGTACGCCTTCGGTTCCCTCTACTACGTCGTGCCGGAGCACGCCGCCGCCGGAGGGGTGACCTACGCTCGGTGCACCGAGGCGTACCGCCACGCACTGCCCGCCGCCGACGCGGATCTCGACAGGTACGTTGCCGCCAGTGAGCGGGCACAGCAGGACCTGGTCCGCTGCCTCGCGCCGTTCGAACAGGCCCAGGCCGGATGGGTGCTCGTCGGTCTCGCTGTGCTCCTGGCCGTTGCGGCGGCGCTGTTTCTCACCACGCCCGGGTGGATCCGCCGCCGGGGGAGGCTGGTCGAGGTCACGCCCGGCCGGTTTCCCCGGCTGCACGCCGAACTGGTTCGGCTCACCAGCGTTGCCGGGCTGGCGCGGCCACCGTCCTTTCTGCTCGATCCGGCCGCCGGCAGCCCCGGCGGGCTCGCCTTCGGCCGGGTCGGCCGGTACGCGGTGCGGATCAACGCCGGGCTGGTGCCGCTGTCGGTCACCGGTCCCGGCACGTTCCGCGCCGTCGTGCTACACGAACTCGCCCACCTCCGCAACCGGGACGTCGACCTGGCGTACGCGGTGGTGGCGCTCTGGCGGGCCTGCGTCGCAGTGGCCCTCGTCCCGCTGGCCGTCGTCCTGCTGTATCCCACGATCGTGGCCGACCCTGGCCGGGCGCCGTGGGACGTTTCCGGCTACGAACCGACGGTGGCGCATGTGGGTGGGCGGGCCGTCGTCTTCGTCGCCGTGGCGTACCTCGCCCGCAACGCGGTGCTGCGTGCCCGCGAGACGCACGCCGACGCTCGCGTCGCCGAGTTCGGCGCCGGAGCCGACCTGCGCCGAGCCGTCACCCTCACGGCGACGCCGCACGGCGCCCGGGGATGGCTGCGCCGGCTCGGCGTCCACCCCACCGTCGCGGCCCGGCTGGCCGCGGTCGACGACCCGGCACGTCGGCACCGGCCCGGCTTCGGCGAACTGTTCCTCGCCGGCCTGACCACGGTGATCGCATTCAGCGGACTGTCCCACTACGTCGTGCTCGCGGTGACGCACGACGGCGCAGCCGGGCCCCGTGCCGCCGCCTGGATCGTCGCGCCCGTCGTCACCGGGATCCTGGGCGCGGCGGCCTGGCGGGCCCGCCTCGGCCCCGGGTCGCCCGCCGACCGGACCAGGACCGTGGTCGTCGCGGCTCTCGGGTTCAGCCTCGGCTGGCTTGTCGGTGACCTGGTGACGATCTCCATCGCCCCGGGCAGTTGGGGGGTCTTCGGCAGCCCGTGGACCGGTGGTCGGGTTCCGGTCGGCGACGGCGCGACGATGAGCGGTTTCGGGGCGGGCTCGGCGCTCCTCGCGGCGGTGTTGCTGGCCGGCGGCATGCTGGCGCAGGCCGGGGTGAGCGCGGCCGGCGCTCGGACCTGGTCGGCGCCGGGCGCGGCCGGCCGCTGGGCCTGGGCGCTCGGCGTGGCCGTCACCGCTGTGCCGTTCGCCGTCTGGATCGGGACCTGGCACCCGGTGCGCGTGGCCCCCTACCTGGTCGGTCACCTCTACAGCATCGGCGCCGCCGACCTCGCCCGTGCTGGCGTGGACATCTGGCCGGGGCCCGGGTTCGCCGTGCTGACACTGTTCTACCCGCCGCTGGAGATTTTCCGCGGCCGGCTGCTGGCGGCGCCCGTGGTGGCGCTGGCCTGGCTGTACCCGCTCGCCGCAGGGCTGTGGGGCCGGCCCGGTCGGCGTCACCGGTCAGCGGTGCGCCGCTGCGACGCCGCCGGGCCGGAGCGGGACGCCCACGGCCTCCGGGAAGTCGTCGACCGCGCTCCTGATGGGCCGGAAATCTCCTCGTCCGGGGACGACGCTCGCGGTTCACCGGTACCGGACGACCAGCGTCTCGGCGAGGGGGTGCGTGCCGCCCTGCGGGTGGCGTTGCTCGGGGCCGCCGGTTTCGCCGGCGCCGTGCTGGCCGCCCGGGCGGTGCTTCGGCTGTCCGTCCCGCAACTGGTCGGCACGGCGGGCTTCTCCGGTTACTTCTACTACGCGGAGCTCGCGGCGGCGGGTCTGGTGCAGGCTTTGGTCGGTGGCGTGCTGGCTGCCAAGGGCCGTCCCCTCGGCCTGGTGCTGGGGCAGTTGGGCGCCGCCGTGGTCGCCGTGCTCGGCACCGTGGCCGTCCTCGCCGGGCAGACGCTCGGCGGATGCGTCGCCGCGTTCCGGTTCCGCTGGTCGACCTGTGATCTCCCCGACGACCTGCCTTGGGCGCTCAGGCTGCTGGACACCCTGGCGGTCAAGGGGGCGCTGGCCGCTCTGCTGGCCGGCGTGGCGGTGGCCGTCGTGCACACGGCGGTCCACGGGCTGCTGGCGCGTCTGGTGGCGCACCGTCCGGCGGCTCGGTGGGCCTGGTCTGCTGCCTTGCTGGCGGTGCTGTTGGGGACAGGCGGCGGGCTGCTGCGCGCGACGTACGTCTCCGGGAAGCCGGACGGGGTGACGGCTGCACCCGTGCCGTCGGCACCAGCCGCTGTCGAGCGTCCTGCGGCGCGTCCCGGGCGTGCACTCACCACCGCTGAGGCCACGGCCGCCGCCGAGGCGGCGGCGCGGGACCTGCCTCCGCACTGGAAGCGGACGGCCGACGACGAGCAGGGAAATTCCTCGGCGGAACCGAGTTACGACCCGCCCGCCTGCCAGCCGTTGGCCACCGACGGGTTCCTCGAACCCCTCGCCCGCGATCGACGCGCGTCGGCGCAGCTGTTCCTGGGCAACGGCGGCCAGCTGGCGTCGTCGTCGATGACGGTCACCGTTGTCTCGTACGCCTCCGCGGTGCCCGACACGGTGCTGCACGATGCGGAACGGGCCCGCGCTCGCTGTCCACGTTTCAGAACCACCACCGCCGACGGCTTTCAACTGAGCTACGAGGTGCACGCCGCAACCGCGCCCCGCGTCGGTGACCAGGCCTGGCGGGTGGACTACGACCTCTCGACCGTCGCCGGTGCCACCGTGCGGGCCCGGATGGCGCAGGCCACCGTGCGGGTGGACCACACCCTCGTCACGGTTTCGATGATCGCCATCGAGGAGCCGCTGGACGAGGAACTCTTCCTGGCCGCGCTGACCCGTGTCGTGGCCGCCATGCCGCACTGACCTCGTGGATTTCGAAGGGTGCCGATGACGTGTAGCTACCACGTGACTGCCTGGCGGCAGCGGAGTCGTCAGGCGTCTCGTCCGTCGATGAGGCGGCGTAGCGTGCGCCCGGCGGTGGGAAACGCGAGGCGGAGGGTGTGCCGGACTGACTTGATCTTTAACCCCCTTGAGGTCCTGCGGGGACCCCGACCGATCACGGAAACAGCCCTTGGTCGATGATCTTCTTGTCTAGGGAAGAACATCGATAACCAAGGGCTGTTCTGGTGACCAGTGTGCATGACTGTGGTCCGGCTGATGCCGTCGGGGACCTGGACAGGTTCCGGCGAGAGTTCTACGACTGCTTGACTGCCGCAGCAGTCGCGGCCTCGTCGCTCCTGCTTAACGGTGACGGTGACGTCGACACGGCGCACCGCTTGCTCGTCAGCGCCCTGGAGATGCAGAGCGACACAGATCTCGTTGAGGAGAAGAACCTCGTCGAGGCGTTGCACATGTTTTCCTGGTCTGCCTGTTCGGCGGCCGACCGGAGTTGTACGCGCCCTTCGACGCGGTACTCAGCGAACTCGGCTCCCGGACCCCCGAGCTCCTCTGGGTCATCAGAAGGACCGTCGGCGACCCGGCTCGTACCGCACCGGAGGCCCTTGACCGGCTCGACGCCATGCTGCCCGGCCTCGAGAGCGAGGCGAACCCGAGCCGGATCGTCCGCATCGGCATTGCCTGCGCCTACGTCGACCGGCTCGCCTCATGCCGCGCCGCACTGTGGCGAGTGGTGGACAACGGACGTGCCGGTGGCGCGATTGCCTCGGCGATCGAGGCATTGTTCCTGCTCGCCAACGACGGCTTCTTCGCCGGGGAGTGGGACCGAACCCTCGCCGCGATCGAGGAAGGCCTCACACTGTGTGACGACCACGGCTATCGAGTGTTGACCTGGCCCGGGGTGTTCCTGCGAGGGCTCTCCACGCTGCTCGGGGACGGACGGACGTAGCGTCATCGATGGCCGACGAGATGACCGGATGGGCCACCCCCAGGGGCGTCGCCCTGGTCCAGTGCTATGCCGCTCACGTGCGGGCGCTGGCGGCGTTCGGCGAAGGGGACGTCGGGGCCGCATACCAGCACGCCGCCGCGGTCAGCCCCGCAGGAGTCCTGGCCTCCCACAACCCCCACGCGATGTGGCTCGTGCTGGACCTCACCGAGGCCGCTGCCCGGACGAAACGGCACCGGGAGGCCACAGCTCACGCCGCCGCAGCCCGGCAGGCGGGAATCGCCGCCATCTCCCCGCGTCTGGCGCTACTCGTGGCCGCCGCTGCGGCTGTCGCCGCTCCCGCCGGCCGGGACGTCGAGCTCTTCGAGGAGGCGCTCTCGCTGCCGGATACCCAGCGCTGGCCCTTCGACCTGGCCCGGGTCCACCTCATCTACGGGGAACGTCTCCGCCGCAGCAAGGCCACCACAGAAAGTCGACGGCATCTCACCCAGGCGCTCGAGACCTTCCAACGGCTGGGGGCAGACCCGTGGGTCGAGCGCGCCACCGCCGAGCTGCGCGCAACAGGCCTCGCCGTCCCCACCGGCCGCGCCATTTATCTCGCCGTGCTGACGCCCCAGCAACAACAGATCGCCATCCTGGCGGCGCAGGGCATGACGAACAAACAGATCGGCGCCCGGCTCGCTCTCTCCTCCCGCACCGTGGCCGCCCATCTGTACCAGCTCTTCCCCAAACTGGGCATCACGTCTCGCGCCGGTCTACGGGACGCCCTCACGAAGCTGCCGACGAAGGAAGTCGACGAACCGCGGCAGTACGAATAGCGCCCGGCCACAGACGGCTCAGGGTGACACCGAAGGTGCAACCAGCAGGAAACGTCGTCACGTGCAGGGCGGAGTAGGGCGGTATTGACCGCCGTGGTCCGAAATGACGGCCGGCATGCGTGGGCATGCGGCCCGCGCGGGATGGGCAGCGGGCCGTCCTGGGGCATTCCAGAGGGCAAGTCAAATGACTGAATCGGCCGACACCCGGGCCGCCCTACTGTCGTAGACGCGCCACACGGTGGCGCTCTGAAACAGGAGGAACACAATGAGTGCAGACTGGACGACGAAGAACGTCGTCCTCGTGCACGGTGGCTTCGTGGACGGGTCCGGCTGGCAGGGCGTGTACGACCAGCTCACCGAGGACGGCTTCAACGTCACCATCGTTCAGAACCCCACCGTCTCGCTCGAAGGGGACGTGGCGGCCACCCGGTGGGTCCTGGACGGACAGGATGGCCCCGTCGTCCTCGTTGGCCACTCCTACGGAGGCGTCGTCATCAGCGAGGCAGGGAACCACCCCAACGTGGCCGCGCTGGTGTACATCGCGGCGTTCGCTCCCGACAAGGGGGAGTCGGTCCAGACCCTCATCGCCGACCCGCCGCCCGGCGCACCGGTGCCGCCGATCCTGCCGCCCCGGGACGGCTTCCTGCTGCTCGACCGCGAGAGGTTCGCCGACTCCTTCGCCGCCGACCTGCCAGCGCAGCAGGCCGCCTTCATGGCGGACTCGCAGGTGCCGTGGGGCGTGCACGCCCTCGGCGGTCAGGTGACCGAGCCGGCCTGGCGCGGCAAGCCGAGCTGGTACCTGGTCGCCACCGAGGACCGGATGATCCCGCCGCCCGCGCAGCGGGCCATGAGCGAGCGCACCGGCGCGACAGTGGTGGAGGCCGCGGGGAGCCACTCGATCTACGTGTCCCAGCCCGCCGCGGTGGCTTCGCTGATCAAGCAGGCGGCCAGCGGAGCGACCAGCGCCTCGTAGTTCGACCGCCGCGGAAGACCCTGGTCGCCTGCCGTCGGTCGACGGGGTCGCGACCAGGGCCTCCCATGCCCGTCCCGGCGTCGACAGCCAGCTGAACAGCTGCTGCCGAACCTGCGGAAATTCCTGCACATCCTGATCCGGCCCTTCGCCGTGGCTGACCGCTGCGGACGGCTCTCACCCGGCTGCTTGCCCTGGTGTAGCAGCGGCCGCTACCCATTTCCCCTCCACGAGAGAGAAGTAGAAATGAACCTTCGCCGTATCCTGCGGCCTTCCGCCTGGCTCGCAACGGCCGGTGCCGCCGCCGTGGCGGGCATTCTCGCCTCGATGGCTTCCGCCGCACCGATGCAGCACTTCGGCTGAAGCAAGGACAAGCCCACGGTCGTGCTGGTGCACGGTGGCTTCGCCGACGCCACCAACAGTTGGGAAGGGGAGGTCAAGCGGCTCCAGGACCAGGGCTACCCGGTTGTCGCGCCGGCCAACCCCCTGCGTGGCCTCGCCACCGACTCCGCCTACCTCGCCAGCGTGCTGGACAGCATCGAGGGGCCGATCGTGCTGGTCGGCCACTCCTACGGCGGTGCGGTGATCACCAACGCAGCCGCCAACGACCCTGACGTCAAGGCGCTCGTCTACATCGCGGCCTTCGTGCCCGACACGGGCGAGTCGCTCGGGGAACTGATCTCGAAGTACCCGGGCAGCGAGATCGAGGCCGCGCTCAACCACGTGCCGTACCCCAACCCGGACGGCTCGACCGGCACGGACCTCTACCTCAAGGCGGACAAGTTCCGTGCGGTCTTCGCCGCCGACCTGCCGGAGTCGACCACCACGGTGATGTCCGCGACCCAGCGGCCGTTCAGCGCCCAGGCATTCGCCGACCCGACGCAGGGCGTCGCCTGGCGCACCATCCCCTCCTGGGGCCTGGTCGCGACCGCTGACAAGGCCATCCCGGCCGACCTGCAGCGCTTCGAGTACAACCGGGCCGGCGCTCGCAAGATCGTCGAGGTGGAGGGCGCCTCGCACAGCGTCATGGCCAGCCAGCCCGGCGCGGTGACCAAGCTCATCACCGAAGCAGCCAACGCCACCGACTGATCCGGCGGCATCCGCCCGATTCAGACCAGACGCTGCGACAGGTGAAGGCGGTCAGCCCAAGCACATCCCTTGGGCTGACCGCCCCACCCCGTTCACCGTCGCTGGTCGTTCCCCGGCCGACCGCTCTCCCCGATGGCCGGGATGAGCCGATTCGGTGCCGGCGGCAGGTCATGACGCCCAGCGTCCAGGTCGGTGAGGTCACCCGCGGCGTTGATGAGACCGATGTGCGAGAACGCCTGAGGAAAGTTACCCAGGGCTTCCCCGCTGGACGGGTCGATCTGCTCCGCGAGGAGGCCCAGGTCATTGACCCGTCGGCGAGCCGTTCGAAAAGCTGCCCGGCCCGGTCCCGCTCGCCCGCCAGCGCCAGGCAGCTGACCAACCAGAACGAACAGATCACGAAGCCGGCCGGGTCGCCCTCCCAGCGGCGCAGCAGACCGTTGTGGGACAACCTTTCCTCGATCATCCGGATGGTGGATCGCATCCTCGGGTCACTGGCGGAAAGGAAGCCGACCAGCGGCATCACCAACACGGACGCATCCAGCTCATCGGTGTCGAAGGCCGCGGTAAAGGCCGCCAAGCGGTCGCTCCAGCCCCGCCTCAGCACGGCTCGTCGCACCTCGTCCCGTACCGCTGCCCACCTGGCGACGTCGGCCTTGGAGCCGAGGTCGGGTCCGAAGCGGACGGCTCGGTCCAACGCCGTCCAGCACTGCACCTTAGATGACACGTAGTGGCGCGGGGCGTCGCGTGCCTCCCACATCCCGGCGTCCGGCAGGTGCCAGTCCTGCTCGGCCCGCTCGATCAACGCGCGCAGCAGTTCGCGGACGTCTGGCGGCATCGGGTCGAGATGTTCGCGCATCAGCCAGGCAGCGGCGAGCGCCTCACCGGACACGTCGCTCTGCCGTTGTCGCCAGGCGTCGTTGCCCACCAGTACCGGGCGGCTGCCGGCGTAGCCGGCCAGGTGCTCGAGATGATGTTTGGTGAGGTCGCACCTGGTCACGGTAGAGGCCGCGGTAGTCGTGCAGGCCCATGAAGGAGCGCCAGCCCGCGACGGCGTTGTCGATCACCTGCTCGGCATCGAGCACCGCCGGCGGGCCGGCATCGTAAGCCGGCGCGTACCCCAGGGTGAAGCCATGTGTTTCGCCGGCCCGTACCGTGAACGACCCGAACGCCTCCCCGGCCGCGCAGTGAAGTGGGATGGTGGCGCGCAGATCCAGCCGGGCCGACGCGGCACTGGCGACCCGGGAACACGGTGGCCACTGCGAAGGCCGCGAACATGACCGCCCGGCCGGGGTGGACAACCGGCCTGGCGGTCACGTGTCACGGCCT
>NZ_JAATEO010000004.1 GCF_012034245.1 Micromonospora thermarum
TTAGAACTTGAAAGCGAGATGTCAGCGGGACAACTCACGCCCTCGGAGCCGGTTGAACCACGACTTGACCCGGTCCCTGATACGCAGTCTCCAAGTCGGGATCGTGGGGTTGATGAAGCGGCGAGGACCATCGTTGTCCCGGCGCTGCCACATCAGCCCTGCGGCGTCGGTAAAGACCACTTCCACTGCTATCTGCTCCAGCGGCGCTTTTTCACCCTGCTGCCAGAGACGGCCGGCTAGGTACTGAGCCCCGGACAGAGTTCCTCCCGGTGGCACGAAATCAGTCCACTCTTCGGCCCTGTCCTCGCCCGCTGCCGGCTCGTCCATGCCGTCGTTGCCCCATACCCAAGCCGTCAGGTGTACCCCAAGGATGGGCGCGTTGCTGTGGTTGGTGACGCTGAAAAGGTATTCGTGCAGGGTGCGGTCGTAGTCGGCGTTTGTAGTGTGCTGGCCCGGCCGTACTTCGGTGACGACCGTACGTGCCTGTGCGGCCTCTGCATCTCTTCGCTCCCGGTTGCGGGTGTGGATCTCCCACCACAGGACGCCAGCGGTAAGCAGTCCGGTGCCGACGCCTGCATATGCCTGAATCTGGTCGGGGGTCACGGCATGGAACCGTACCGCCCTCGACCACCTATGTCCGACCGCTGGGCGACGCTAGACCCGCCGAAGGGATCGCCCCGGCGAGAGCGCCGACCAGCACGTTTGAGGTACCCCAGAGATTGGGGGGGTCCAGGGTTCGAGTCCCTTGGCGAGCGGGCCGGTCGGTAACGCCTCGATGTGCAGCAGCGCGGTGAGGCCCAGCATCCACTGGGTAGTCGACCGGCAGCGCCCGGAGGTACGGGCCCAGAGTGCCGAACCCGACCACTGTTGCAGATCACCTGGCGGACGCGTGTCGCACATCGCCGACGGAGGACATCTCTTGTGGCCACGCTACTGCCGACTTGTTCTGTTCTGGATCAAGGCACCGCGCTCCGCGCGGTGCGGGGCGGCAAGCCCGGCCGGCGGCAAGCCGCCCCGGCCGCCTACGGCGCCGGGGCGGTCAGCCACCGACAGCCGCCGGGACCCCGCCCTACAGCAGGCACCGATCACTCCAGGTCGAATTCGTCCGGGTAACGCTCACGAAGCGCGGCAGCCGCGCTGCGCATGCAGTAGTCAAGGCTGCTGCCGTCGCACCTGATCGGTGCCCCGGCCAGCCGCTGACCCGAGATCACCACCGTCCAGGGCTTGTGGTCTCGCTCCCCGTCAATTTTGACGATCCCAACCAGGCCCAACTCCCCCAGGCGCGCCAGCAACTCCGGCACCCGCTCCTCCCAGCCCACCCACGGATTGGACCACGAGGTCCGCTACGGAAGCCGCCGCCCCAGCCTCCGTCGTGGTCGGGGCTTCCGCCTGCCGCACCAGTCCAACCCCGGGACTGGCTTGCCCCCGGGCTACCTCCCAGAGCGGCGAGGCCCGCGTGGAGCCCTCAGCCGGTCCCTACGGGCACGGCCCGCGCCAGCTCGGAAAGCGCCACCAACACCAGCAGACGCAGCCCCAGAAGAGCACTCAGAGGCAAGATCGACCCGCCCACGATCTGCCCACAACCAGTCGTGAACCGCTGGACGCAGCCGGACTCCACCGGACGAACGACAACGGCCCCTGATCAGCATTCCTGCTGGTCAGGGGCCGTTGGTGCACCTGGTGGCGGGTAGAGGATTCGAACCTCTGTAGCTTTCGCGACGGATTTACAGTCCGCTCCCATTGGCCGCTCGGGCAACCCGCCAGGGCACCCACCGCGTCGTGACGCGGCAGCGGAAGCAAGGATAGCGGCTCCCCCCGCCGCTGGTGCAACCGGGTACCGTCAGGGGGTCGTGCCACTGGTCAGTGGTGCACGGAACAGGACAGACCGCCCGGACAACAGGAGCATCAGGATGGCAGCCAACCCGTCGTTCGACATCGTGAGCAAGGTCGACCGTCAGGAGGTCGACAACGCCCTTCGCCAGGCCGAGAAGGAGCTCGCGACGCGGTTCGACTTCCGGGGCACCGGCGCCGAGATCTCCTGGTCGGGCGAGGAGGCGGTCAGCCTCCAGGCGGAGACCGAGGAGCGTGTGCGGGCGGCGCTGGAGGTCTTCAAGGAGAAATTGGTCAAGCGGAACATCTCGCTCAAGTCGCTGGACGCCGGCGACCCGCGGCCGTCGGGCAAGGTCTTCAAGATCGACGCGAAGATCATCCAGGGCATCGACTCGGACAAGGCCAAGGCGATCAGCAAGAAGATCCGCGACGAGGGTCCGAAGGGCGTGCAGGCGCAGATCCAGGGGGACCAGCTCCGGGTCACCGGCAAGAAGAAGGACGATCTCCAGGCCGTCATCGCGATGCTGAAGGGCGAGGACTTCGGGGTCGCGCTCCAGTTCACCAACTACCGGTAAGGGGCAGCAGCTCGTCCGAGGTGGTGGCAAGCCTCCGGGCCCCGGCGCTTCGCGAGGAACACGCGGGGTGATCCGCTCATGGCCGCTGATCGAGACGGCCCGCCTGGCCCCGAACCCGATGCGCGTGCTCGATCGCGCCGGCGTCGCCGCCGTGGAGCGGCTCGCCGAGGCGCTCCGGCTACTGCGCCCTGGAGACCCGGCAAGGCCAGCCACCGGAGCGGACACGCCACGCGGTTCTGGACGTCGCACGCCTGGCCGGCCAGGCCCGCGCAAGGGGCCTGAAGTCGTACGCCGACGCGATGGTGACCCAGCTCCGCACGGCGGCGAGTGACCTGCTCCGCGCGACCGGGTACGAACCGGACACGGCCAAACCGGATGGTGCGCGAGGCGGCGCAGGAGGGCTCCGCCTGACAGGAATCTTCCGGACGGTTGTCGGATCCGGTCGCTCCCCGGTCGTCTTCGTTGGTGAGGGCACCACCAACGAAGAGGAGGAGCGCCATGACGGCGTCATCGAGCCCGATCCCGGACACCTATCGCCGGGTCACCCCGTGTCTGGTCGTACGCGGTGCCGCGAAGGCCCTGGACTTCTACGCCGACGTGTTCGGCGCGGCCGAGCGGATGCGGTTCCCCGGCCCGGACGGCACCGTCGCCCACGCCGAGATCGAGATCGGGGATGCGGTGGTCATCGTGGAGGACGAGGACCCGCAGCGGGGAACGACCGCTCCGCCGGTCGGCGGGCTACCCGGCACCCCGGTGTTCCAGTTCGTCTACGTCGAGGACGTCGACACGACGGTGGCACGGGCCGTGGAACTGGGCGCGACCATGCGGCGCGCCCCGGAGAACCAGTTCTACGGTGACCGGGACGCCTTCATCGTGGACCCGTTCGGGCACGGCTGGACCGTCGCCACGCACGTGGAGGACGTGAGCCACGACGAGTTGGCCCGACGTATGGCCGCCCTTTTCGCGTAGAGCACCGACGGAGGAACGATGAAGTACGTGCTGTTGTTCGTCGACACCGAGCAGTTCGCCGCCGACCTGGCCGCCATGGACGAGCCCGAGCGGGAACGCGCCTACGCCCGCGTGCGGCAGTGGTTCGCCGACCACCACGACAGGATCACCCACCACACGCACCTGATGCCGCCGGACACCGCCACCACCCTGCGGCTGGACCGGGGCGAGCCGCTGGTCTCCGACGGGCCGTTCGTGGAAGGCAAGGAGATCGTCAGCGGCTACGCCGAGATCGACGTGGCGGACCTCGACGAGGCACTGCGGATCGCCAGGTCCTGGCCGGCCTGCCCGGTGGTGGAGATCCGACCCGTCGCCGGATGAGCCGACCGACGCACGCCGAGCTCGCCCGCGTGGTCCGCGACCACGCGGGCCGGCTCGCCGCGTCCCTGGTGCATCTGGTCGGCGACTTCACCGCCGCCGAGGATCTCGTCCAGGACGCCGTGGAGGCCGCGCTGACGCACTGGCCCGTCGAGGGCATCCCGGAGCGGCCGGACGCCTGGCTGTACACCGTGGCCCGCCGCCGCGGTCTCGACCAGCTCCGTCGCGAGCAGCGCCACCGGCAGAAGCTCGCGCTGGTGGCGTGGCCGCCCGAGCCGCAACCCGACGACCGGCTTCGGCTGATCTTCACCTGCTGCCACCCGGCCCTGCCCCGCGCTGCCCAGGTCGCCCTGACACTGCGCGTGGTGTGCGGCTTGACCACCGCGCAGATCGCACGAGCGTTCCTCGTCCCGGAGAGCACCGTCGGGCAGCGCATCACCCGCGCCAAGCGGAAGATCAGCGAGGCGGGCATCCCGTACCGGATCCCCTCACCGGACGACCTCGGCTCCCGCCTCGCCGAGGTCCTCGCGGTCATCTACCTGCTCTTCAACGAGGGTTACCTGTCCACCGGCGGTGACCGGGCCCAGTCGCGGGATCTGGCCGACGACGCCGAGTTCCTCGCCGCGCTGCTGCACCAGCTCATGCCCACCGAACCGGAGGTCGCCGGCCTGCTCGCCCTGATCCGGCTCCACCGGGCCAGGGCCAGCGCCCGCTTCGACCACAACGACGAGATCGTCCAGCTCCAGCACCAGGACCGGTCCCGCTGGGATCACCAGGCCATCAACGACGCCGGCCGGCTGATCGCCCGTGCCGCGGCGCAGAAGCGACCGGGGTCCTACCAGGTGCAAGCCGCCATCGTCGCCTGCCACGCCGAGGCCGCCCGGTGGGAGGACACCGACTGGGCCCAGATCGCCGTGCTCTACGACATGCTGCTGCACCTGGCACCGTCACCGGTCGCCCGCCTCCACCGGGCGATCGCCCTGCGCTACGTCACCGGGTCGTCAGCCGCGCTCGCCGAAGTCGACGCCCTGGCCGGCGACCTGAACGACTACCACCTGTTCCACGCCACCCGAGCCGAGTTGCTCCGCGACGTGGGCGACGCCGCCCGGGCGCGGGCCGCCGACGAACGCGCCCTCGCCCTGGCCGCCAACCCCGCCGAACGATCACTCCTCCGCCAACGCCTCACCTGGGCGTAGCGCGGTGACGGGCAGATGCGCCGCCGGGCTCAGGCTGCGTCAGAACGGCGGGCACCACGCCGCGCGGGACAGTCCCGTCGCCCACGGCCACGCGGCGCCCAGGAACACCGCCGCGAGGATCAGCCAGAGCCACCAGCGCCGTCCCCGGTACAGGTTCAGCAGGGCGAGCCCGAAGCACACGATTCCGGCGACGGTGTGCGCGCAGGTCACCAGCCAGACGAACGTGCCGTTGTCGAAGCCCCAGTCGGCTGATTCCTGGACGCACCACCCGGGATTGGTGATCTCGGGATGGAACCACAGGAGCAGCCACCCGTAGAACAGGAGCAGCGGACCGACGACCGCCGAACCGGCGACGGCCACCAGCAGCGCAGCGCCGGCTCATTGTCCGGGTGCACCCGCATGAACACGGCCGGGTGGTGGCCGAGCCCCCGGCCGCCGTACGCGGGCGCCACGATCAGGCGGGCCAGCTCGACCTCGGCCTCCTCGTCGTCGAGCCACAGCTCGCCGTACGCGACCGGCTCGCCGTCGACGACGGCGACGTACGCGACCGCGTCGGGGGCAGCGGACCAGCCGGCGACCACCTCGGGTGTCACCTCGTCCCGCGAGCACCAGCGCCGGGTCTCCTCGGCCGACCGGGCCCAGCCGGCCACGCTCGCCGCGTGCGACGGTCCGAACGCCGTCAATTCCACCGCGCACCGCCTCCGCCGCCGTGACCGGGCGGCAGATGCTGCCCGCTCAGGTGGCGAAGACGAGCAGCAGGATCACCGTGAGCACGGCGCTGATCAGCAGCGAACCCAGGCAGCCGATCCGGTTCGAGAAGAAGACGAACATCCGGACGGTGTACCCGTCCCGGCGCGGATCAGGCGGGGACAGGCTGCTCGGCGCGTACGGCGTGGGCCTCCGCGCGGGCGACGGGCCCGGCGGGCAGGCCTGCGACCGCGGCCCCGACGGCGACGGCCGCCCCCGCGAAGAGGAAGGCCCACGGCACCCCGCCGCCGTGGTCGACGATCAGGCCGGCGACCGCGCCGCCGGCCGCGCTCGCGCCGACCGACATGGTCACCACCCAGGTGTACGCCTCGTTCAGCATGCTGGTCGGCGAGATCCGCCCGATCAGGGTGTTCTCCAGGGTGAGCGCGGGCGCGATGGTGGCGCCGCCGATTACCAGTGCGGTGCCCAGTGCGGCCGGGGTGGGCATCACCGCGAACACGGCGAAGGTGGCCGCGACGGCCCCGAGCAGCAGCGCGAACTGGCGGCTCATGTTGCTCGCCGGCCGGCGGGTGCCGAACCACAGCCCGCCGACGGCGCTGCCGATGCCCCAGACGGCCAGCAGGACACCGGCGAGGCTGTCCGGGTCGTCGGAGGTGTACGCGGTGGCGAAGGCCGGGACGATGACGCCCGCCGCGCCGAAGGCGATACCGAGGCTCGCCACGCAGACCAGCAGGGCCGGGAAGCCGGCGACGCGCAGCGGGCCGAGCCCTCTGGTGTGGTGCTCGTGCGGGTGCGGCCGCCAGCCGCGCATGACCCGGCCGAGCGCCACGGCGGTGGTGCCGGCGAACGTGACCACGGCCGAGCCGACCAGGGCGGCGCCGGCGTCGGCGAGCAGCACGAACGCGGCGACCAGCAGGGGGCCGAGCACGAAGACCAGCTCGAACAGGGTGGTCTCGGCCGCCAGGGCGGTGTTGCGCAGGTGCCACCGGCCGGTGGCGGGTGCGGTGAGGTCGTTCCAGGCGCCCCGGATCGCGGCCGTCAGCGGCGGGTACGTGGCACCGGCAACGCCGGCGGCGACGAACACCATGGCGAGGCTGCCCGTGTCGGTGCGGGCCGCCCAGAGCAGCCCGAGCAGGGCGAGCGGGTGGGCGACGGCGGTGCCGAGCAGCACCGGGCTCGGGCCGATCCGGTCGGCGATCCGTCCGGCGACCGGGCTGAGCGCGGCGCCGGACAGGGCGTAGATGCCGCCGGCGACGGCGGCGAGGGAGTAGCGGCCGGTGACCTGCTCGACGACGAGCAGCAGCGCCAGCGGCGTCATGCCGATCCCGAGCCGACCGAGGATGCCGGTGACCAGCAGCATCGGCGCCCCGGGGATCCACCAGACGCCCAGGTACTGGCGCAGTGCGGCCACGGTGGACCTCCGTAGGTGTAATGAGTGGGAGCCGTCTCGACCCTAACGCCGGCGGGCCCGGCGGAAAACGTGTTATCGCCTACCCCGGACGTGACCGCACCCCGCGCCCGGTGCGGCGCGGGGTGCGGACGTGACGTGCGTCAGCGGTTACTGGACCGGGCCGGCACCGGCCGCCATGTGCTCCAGGCGGGCGACCCGCTCCTCCATCCGGGGGTGGGTGGAGAAGAGCGCCGCCACACCGCCACCCTTGAACGGGTTGTCGATCATCAGGTGGGCGGTGCTGGTGAGCTGACCCTGGGGCGGCAGCGGCCGCAGCTGGGTCCCCCGGTGGATCTTCTTGAGGGCGCTGGCCAGCGCCAGGGGATCCCGGGTGAGCTGGGCACCGGAGGCGTCCGCCTGAAACTCCCGGCTGCGGCTGATCGCGAGCTGGATCAGCGTGGCCGCGATCGGGCCCAGGATGATGGTCAGCAGCAGGACCGCCGGGTTCGGGGCGTCCTCGTCGTCCCCGCCGCCGAGCGGGATGAAGAACGCCAGGTTCGCCAGCGCGGTGATGATGCCGGCCAGGCCGGCCGCCACGCTGGAGATCAGGATGTCGCGGTTGTAGACGTGTGACAGCTCGTGCCCGATCACACCGCGCAGCTCGCGGTAGTCGAGGATCTCGACGATCCCCTGGGTGACGCAGACCGCCGCGTTCTGCGGGTTACGACCGGTCGCGAACGCGTTGGGCTGCGCCGTCGGGCTCACGTACAGGCGCGGCATCGGCTGCCGGGCCTCGGTGGCCAGCTCCCGCACCATCCGGTACAGCTCGGGGAACTGTGCCTCGCTGACCGGTTGCGCCCGCATCGCGCGCAGCGCGAGCTTGTCGGAGAAGAAGTAGCTGACGCCGTTCATCACCAGCGAGAGGACGACGGCGATGACCAGTCCGCCACTGCCGCCGAACCAGTAGCCCACCGCCAGGATCAACGCGGTGAGCAGGCCGAGCAGCGCGGCGGTCTTCAGACGGTTGTAGTGCACGATCACTCCTTCGGTGCGCGGATCGAGGGGATCCGCTGACCGGTTCAACACCACCGGTACCCGTCAACCATCCGTCGTATGGCTGTGAAATGGCTGGGAGCGCTGCCAGCGGGCTCCCAGCTCAGGGTGGGTGCGGTGTTCCCGCACGCGGCCCACCGCCGGACGCCGCGTCCCGCCCGGGTCGGGTCAGCGGGCCGCGAGGTCGAGGACGAGCTGCGGCGCGACGCCGAGCACCAGGGCCGCCGCCGTCGCCGCCACCAGCACCGCCGCGACCGACCAGGCCCGCACGGCCGGCGCCGGCACGGGGCCGACCGGCACCGGCTCGCCGGGCCCCGACGCCGCCGGCCCGGCGACCCCACCGGGTACCGGAGCGGCCCAGAGCGCGGCGGTGACCTTCAGGTAGTAGGCGAGGCCGATCACGGCGTTGACCGCCACCACCAGGGCGAGCCAGCCGGCGCCGCCGTCGAGCAGCGACCGGACCACGGTCACCTTCGCGAAGAGCCCCGCGAGCCCCGGCGGCAGCCCGGCGAGGCCGATCAGCGCCAGCGCGAGCGCCACCGCCGGCCAGGGCCGCCGGCGGGCCGCTCCGCGCAGGTCGTCGAGCGTGCCGCCGGCCGCGCCGGCCGGGCGCAGCGCCACGACGGCCGCGAAGGCTCCCAGTTCCAGGACCACGAAGAAGACGGCGTACGCGACGGCGGCCGCGTACGCGGCGGCCCGGGCGTCGTCGGTGCGGCCCGCGGCGAGGGCCAGCGCGCCGAGCGGGGCGAGGATGTAACCGGCCTGGGCCACGGACGACCAGGCGAGCAGCCGGACGGTGCGGCGCTGGCGCAGTGCCACCAGGTTGCCCACGGTCATCGTGAGCACCGCGAGCAGCGCGAGCACCGGGCCGGTGACCTCGGCCGGCAGCGCGCGCTGCACCACGGCCAGCAGGGCCACCACACCGCCGAGCTTCGAGGCGGTCGACAGGTACGCGGCCACCGGCAGCGGCGCACCGTCGTACGTGGCCGGCGCCCAGGCGTGGAACGGCACCGCCGCCACCTTGAACGCCAGCCCCAGCACGACCAGGGCGACCGCG
Source organism: Micromonospora thermarum (assembly GCF_012034245.1). Lineage (GTDB taxonomy): Bacteria > Actinomycetota > Actinomycetes > Mycobacteriales > Micromonosporaceae > Micromonospora > Micromonospora thermarum. The sequence continues at coordinate 9,136 of NZ_JAATEO010000004.1, forward strand.
GCGGTGGTGAGCGGCAGGTCCAGCAGCTCCGGCCGCTCGGCGAACAGCGCCCCGAGCCGCCCGAGGTGCAGCGCCCCGGTCGCCGCGTAGAGCAGGGCCGCCCCGAGCAGCGTGAGCGTGGTGGCGACCACGCTCACCACGAAGAACGTCACCGCCGCCTCGATGCTGGCCAGGCTCCCCCGCCGCAGCCCGACCAGGACGTACAGCGGCAGGGTCAGGGTCTCCAGAGCCACGATCAGGGTGATCAGGTCACCGGCCGCGCCGAGCACCACACCGCCGGTCATCGAGGCGGCGAGCAGGAAGCAGTACTCCCCCGCCGGCGACGTCCCGTCCCGCAGCAGCGGCCCGGACAGGCCGAGCACCCCTAGGGTGAGCAGCGCGACGACCACGGCGACCAGGGCGGCCCGGCCGTCGAAGACGTACGAACAGTCGGATCCCACGCAGAACGTCCGGCGCTCCCCACCGGAGCCGACGAGCACGGCACCGACCACCGTGGCGGTGGCGCCCAGCGCGGCGGCCACCACGGTGACCCGCGCGCGGGCCACCAGCAGGTCGGCGAGCAGCACCAGCACGGCGGTGCCGGCGGCCAGGTACGCCGGGAGCAACGCCACGTTGTCGACGCTCTGCACGACGCTCACGGTGTCCGCGATGTTCGCGACCGCGGGGCTCGCAAGCTCACTCCTCGCGCTCACGGTGTCCGCGATGTTCGCGACCGCGGGGCTCGCAAGCTCACTCCTCGCGCTCACGGCAGGACCTCCAACAGCGCGTCGACCGGGGCCTCGGCGACGCCGAGCACCAGCGTCGGGGCCAGGCCGACGGCGAGGGCGAGCAGCACCAGCGGCGCCCAGGCGGCCAGTTCCGCGCCGGCCAGGCCCGGGGTGAGTCGCGCGACGGCGGGACTGGGCCGCCCGTGGGTGACCTGGCGCAGCAGCCGGAGGAAGTACGCGGCGGTGAGCGCCCCGCCGACCGCGGCGAGGACGGCGAGCGTGGTCCACAGCGCCCCGCCGACCTGCACCGCGGCGACCACGACGAAGGCCTCCCCCCAGAAGCCGGCGAGCCCGGGCAGCCCGAGCGAGGCGACGGCGGCGAAGCCGAGCAGCCCGGCCAGCCGGGGCGCGGTCTCCCGCAGCCCGGACAGGTCGCCCAGGTCGCCGGTGTGCGTACGGTCCTTGACGGCCCCGGCGAGGAAGAACAGCAGGCCGGTGATCACGCCGTGCGCGACGTTGCCGATCAGGGCCGCCTGGAGACCGGTGGCGGTGAGCGTGGCGATCCCGAGCAGCACGAAGCCCATGTGGCCGACGCTGGAGTACGCGATCAACCGCTTCAGCTCGGTCTGCGCGAGGCAGACCAGCCCGCCGACCAGGATCGCCGCGACGGCGAGCACGCCGAGCACCGGCGCGGCCCAGCGGGCGCCCTCGGGCGCGACACCGACCGCGATCCGGATCAGCCCGTACGTGCCCATCTTCAGCAGGACCCCGGCGAGGATCACGCTGCCGACGGTGGGTGCCTGGGTGTGCGCGTCGGGCAGCCAGGAGTGCAGCGGCCACAGCGGGCTCTTCACCGCGAAGGCGAGCGCCAGCAGGGTGAACGCGGCGAGCTGCGTACCCCGGGACATCCCGGCGCTGCCGGTGAGCGCCAGGAGGTCGGCGGTGCCGGCGGCGGCGACCACCACGAAGACGCCGACCAGCAGCAGCACCGAGCCGAACAGCGTGTAGAGGGCGAACTTCCGCGCCGCGCGCCGCCGGTCCGGCCCGCCCCAACCGGCGATGACCGCGTACATCGGCAGGAGGACGACCTCGAAGAAGACGAAGAACAGCACCAGGTCGAAGGCGAGGAAGGTCCCGAGGATGCCGACCTCGACCACCAGCAGCAGCGCGACCAGGGCCCGGCCGCTGCTACCCTCCGGCACCTTCCAGAGCGTGTAGTAGCAGCAGAGCAGGGTGAGCAGCGCGGTCAGCACCACCAGCGGCCAGGAGATCCCGTCGACGCCCAGGTGGAAGCGCAGGTCCAGGCCGGGCACCCAGGGCGCGTCGACCTGGTGCCACGGGTGGATGGCCACCGACGCCTCCGGCGAGGGTGGCAGCGGCGCGTAGGCGAACCAGCCGCGCTCGCGGCCGGCCGGCAGCGGCAACGTCGCGAGCAGGGTCAGCGCGGCGACCACCACGCCGACCACCCGGGCCGCCCGATCGTGCGGGATCGCGGCCACCACGACCGCGCCGAGCGCCGGCACCGCCAGCACCGCGACCAGCAGGAACTCACCGAGGATCACCGCGCCACCTTCGTTCGCGACTGCGGGGCTCGCAACCCCGGCTCACTCCTCGCACTCACGCGACGCCTCCGATCAGGGCGGCGGCCAGCCCGATCAGCAGCGCGCCGGCGAGCACGCCGGCGGCGGCCCGCGGCAGGGTGGCCCGGTGCAGCGCGGCCAGCCCGCCGCCGAGGCCGAGCGCGGCCCGGCCGCTGCCGGTGACCGCGCCGTCCACCACCACCTCGTCGGCGGTACGCGTCGCCGCGGCCAGCGCCGTCGCCGGGCGTACGACGAGGGCGTGCTGGACGTCGTCGAGCCGGAACGCGCGGGCGAACAGCGGCCGCAGCGGACCCAGCGTGGCGGCCGGGTCGCCGGCCCGGTCCCGCCGCCAGCGCGCCCAGGCGAGCCCCGCACCGAGCACCAGCAGGGCGAGCGGCAGGAGCACCGCCGCGCTGAGGTGGACCAGCGGCTCCGGCGGCAGCAGGTCGGACGGCTGCTCGCGCGTGGCCGGCGGCACCGGCCGGAGCCGCGCGGCGAACGCCCCGGCGAACCCGGCCAGGCCGAGCAGGGCGGCCGGGACGGCGAGCAGCAGCACCGGCCAGCGCATCACCGCGGGCGGGTCGTGCGGCTCGACCAGCGGGGTGCGGGACTCGCCGAGGAACGTGCGCAGCAGGAGCCGGGTGGCGTACCAGGCGGTGACCGCGACGCCGAGCAGGCCGGCGAGCCAGACCAGCCAGCCGACCCAGGCGGCGGTGTGGCCGGCACCGTTCAGGGCGGCCTGCTCCGCCGCGTACAGGACGCCGTCCTTGCTGAAGAAGCCGGAGAGCGGCGGCAGCCCGGCCAGCGCCCCGAGGCCGACCACCGTGCACCAGAACGTGACCGGCATCGTGTGCCGGAGGCCGCCCATCCGGGACATCAGAGTGGTGCCCACCGCGTGGATCACCGCTCCGGCGGCGAGGAACAGCAGCGCCTTGAAGGCGGCGTGGGTGAGCAGGTGGAACAGCGCCGCCTGGGGTGCGCCGACCGCGAGAGCGCCGGTCATGTAGCCGATCTGGGAGACGGTCGACCAGGCGAGCACCCGCTTCAGGTCGTCCTGCGCGGTGGCGGCGAACGCGCCGAGCAGCAGGGTCACCGAGGCCATGACGCCGAGCACCGCCAGCGCGACCGGCGCCTGCGCGAAGAGCGGGAACAGGCGGGCGACCACGTACACGCCGGCCGCCACCATCGTCGCGGCGTGGATCAGCGCGGAGATCGGGGTCGGGCCGGCCATCGCGTCCGGCAGCCAGGTGTGCAGCGGGAACTGGGCGCTCTTGCCGGCGACCCCGGCGAGCAGGAGCAGGCAGGCGGCGGTGAGCGTGGCGGTGGAGTGCTCGTGGCCGAGCACGTCGGCGATCCGGAAACTGCCGGCGGAGACGCCGAGCAGCGCGATGCCGAGCAGGAAGCCGACGTCACCCACCCGGGTGACCAGGAACGCCTTCATCGCGGCGGCGGGCGCCTCCGGGAGCCGGCGGTCGTGGGCGATCAGCAGGTAGGAGCAGAGGCCCATCACCTCCCAGCCCACCAGCAGCAGGATCAGGTCATCGGAGACCACCACCAGCAGCATCGCGGCGGTGAAGAGGCTGACCTGCGCCGCGTACGGCGGGTAGCGGTGGTCGACGTCCACGTCGTCGTGCGGGCCCCGCTTGAGGTAGCCGGTCGAGTAGACCTGCACCGCGAGCGCCACGGCGGCGACCGCGACCCCCACCAGCGCCACCGTCCCGTCCAGCCGGACGCCCAGGGTGACGGTCAGCCCGCCGAGGTCGACCCAGGTCCAGGAGGCGTCGGCCAGCCCGTCCAGGGTCGCCAGCAGCGCCAGCGCGAGCACCAGGGAGGCCGCCGCGCCGGCCACGCCGAGCGCGATGGCGAACCGCCGCGCCGGTGCCTCGCCCGTCTCCGTGCGGCGCGGCGCGGGCGGGAGGAGCAGGCCGACCAGGCCGGCCACCAGGGGCACGACCGGCAGCAGCGCGCCGAGCAGGACGGGTGTGCTCACCGGTTCTCCTCGATCGTGCCGGCGCCCGCCGGGGCCAGCGTGGCCGGCGGCTCGGTGAGCGGCACCTCGTCCACGGCGACGCTGGCGCGCAGCCGGTAGAGCTGGAGCACGATGGCCAGCCCGACGCCCACCTCGGCGGCGGCCAGCACGATCACGAACAGCGCGAAGACCTGACCGCCGTGCGGCAGCTCCGACCGGACCGTGGTGTCGGCGGTGACCAGGACCAGGTTCACCGCGTTGAGCATCAGCTCGACCGCCATCAGCACCAGGACCGCGTTGCGGCGGCGGAGCACGCCGTACACGCCGAGACCGAACAGCAGCGCGGCGGTGACGTACGGGATGACCGGCCTCATCGCGACCGCCCGTCCCCGGCGGTCGGCGCGGCGCCGGTGCGGCCGGCCGGGACGCCGGATCGGCCGCTGTCGGCGGCCCGGTCTGCCGGCGGCCGGCCGATGTCCGGCCGGGACAGGATGATCGCCCCCACCAGGGCGGCGAGCAGCAGCACCGACAGCACCTCGAACGGCAGCACCCAGCTGCGGAAGATCTGGTCGCCGATGCGGCCCGCCGTGCCGGCCGCGGGCAGCTCCACCGACGACCACCGGTACGCGTCGACCAGCAGCGCGGCGAGCCCGAGCCCGGTGCCGCCCCCGATCAGGGCGGCCGGCCAGCCCGGGCGGTCCAGGTCGTCGGAGGCGCCGATCGGGGCGCGGGTCAGCATCACCGCGAACAGCAGCAGTACCACCACGGCACCGACGTAGATCAGCACCTGCACCCAGGCCACCAGCTCGGCGGTGAGCACCAGGTAGATCCCGGCGACCGCGCCGAGGCAGACCACCAGGTAGAGGCCGGCCCGGACCAGGTGCTTCGTGGCCACGACCAGGACGCCGGAGCCGACCGCCACCGCGCCCAGGGCGAGCAGCAGCACGTCCGCGGCGGTCACGACGCGCCGCCTTCCCCGTCGCCGGTGGTGGCCTCTCCGGCGGGACCGCGCTCGGGGCGTACCGCCGGGGCGGCCGGACGGGCGGCGGGGCTCGCCGGGACCGCGGCCTTGCGCGCGGCGGCGCTCTCCTCCTTGGCCGGCTCACCGTTCGGGTCGTGCGCGGGCGGCGGCGGTACGGTGCCCATCCACTGCCCGAGGTGGTCCTTGTCGTGCAGGAGGTCCTTGATGTCGTACTCGGCGTACTCGAACTCCGGCGACCAGTAGAGCGCGTCGAACGGGCAGACCTCGACGCAGATGCCGCAGTACATGCAGAGCGAGAAGTCGATGTCGAACCGGTCGAGCACGTTGCGCTGGCGGGGGCGGGCGGCGCCGGGCACCGCCACCTCCTCCTTGTGCGAGTCGATGTAGATGCACCAGTCCGGACACTCGCGCGCGCAGAGCATGCAGACCGTGCAGTTCTCCTCGAGCAGCGCGATCACCCCGCGGGAGCGCGGCGGCAGCTCGGGGGCGACGTCCGGGTACTGCTGGGTGGTCGAGCGGCGGGTCATCGTCTTCAACGTGACCGCGAGCCCCTTGACCAGGCCCGCTCCGGGCAGGCCGCGCTCGCCGACGCCGCTGCGCTCGCTGGGGTCGCTCATGCGGACCATCCTGCCCTGTGCCCCCGGCGCGCGCGACCACCACCCGGCGGTCGGTGACTCTAGGACGTCCGCGGAGCGGGCGAGCCGGCCGGAGCCGGTGGGACCATCTCGACGCCGAGCTGCTGGAGGAGCTGGAACAGCTCGTTGCAGATCCACACGTCGACGATCCGGCCGGCGTCGTCGAAACGCAGGAACGTCGCCCCCGAGTAGCTGACCACCTGGCCGGTGGGCGGCACCGGGCCGAACTGCCCGGCCTGGGTGCCGGCGGCCCGCCAGTGGACGGCCACCCGGTCGCCGGCCGCCACCAGGTCCACGATCTTGTAGCGCAGGTCGGGGAAGGCCGCCCGCCGGTCCCGGTGCCAGGCCAGCGTCGCGTCCGGCCCGGTGCCGCCGAGCCCGGGGCACTCCGGTGCGACGAGGTCGTACGCCGACTCCTCGCGCCCCGCGTTCCACACGTCGGCGACGAACCGCCGCGCCGCCGCCTCCACATCGGTCATCTCGGCAGCCTAGGACAGGCCCTCAGCCCGCGGACCGCCCCGGCGCTCCCGCGTGATCCGGCGGGGCGATCGGCGCGCTCGGCGCGCCCGCCGGCCGCGGGGCGGCCATGATGGGACGAGGGCTCGCGGACATCGGAGGAGACGGCGTGACCGAGGGTACGGCGGCGGCCAGCAACGACGAGGTGCTCCTGCGCACCGGCGGAAAGTACGTCGAGCCGGGCGGCGAGTTCACCCGGGACCAGCGCTACATCGCCACCCGGATCACCGGCGACGGACGCGACGGCTGGCCGGTGGAGCCTGGACGGTACCGGCTGGCCGTGAGCCGCGCCTGCCCCTGGGCCAACCGGCTGGTCATCGTCCGGCGGCTGCTCGGCCTCGAGGACGCCATCTCGATGGCGCTGGCCGGTCCGACGCACGACAAGCGGAGCTGGACGTTCGACCTCGACCCGGGCGGGCGGGACCCGGTGCTCGGCATCGAGCGCCTGGCGGACGCCTACATGAAGCGCTTCCCCGGCTACGACCGGGGCATCACCGTGCCGGCGCTCGTCGACGTGCCGACCGGGCAGGTGGTGACCAACGACTACGCGCAGATGAGCCTCGACCTGTCGACGGAGTGGACGGCGTACCACCGCGACGGGGCGCCCGACCTCTATCCGGAGCGGCTGCGCGACGAGATCGACGAGGTCAACAAGGTGGTCTTCGCCGACGTCAACAACGGCGTCTACCGCTGCGGCTTCGCCGGCAGCCAGGAGGCGTACGACAAGGCGTACCGGCGGCTGTTCGACCGGCTGGACTGGCTGAGCGACCGGCTGGCCGGGCAGCGCTACCTGGTGGGGGACACGATCACCGAGGCGGACGTGCGGCTGTTCACGACGCTGGTGCGCTTCGATCCGGTGTACCACGGCCACTTCAAGTGCAACCGGAGCAAGCTGAGCGAGATGCCGGTGCTGTGGGCGTACGCGCGGGACCTGTTCCAGACGCCCGGCTTCGGCGACACGATCGACTTCGAGCAGATCAAGCGGCACTACTACGAGGTGCACCGCGACATCAACCCGACCGGCGTCGTCCCGCTCGGCCCCGACCTGTCGAACTGGCTCACCCCGCACAACCGCGAGGAACTCGGTGGCCGCCCCTTCGGTGACGGCACTCCCCCGCCGCCCCCGCCGGCGGCGGAACGCGTCGACCCCGCCCACACCCCGCTGCGCTGAGCGGCCTCAGAGGGCGACGCGGACCGCCGCGGTCAGGACCAGCTGGGCCAGCGACACGGGGACCAGGACCAGCCAGCAGAGGCGCTGGAGCTGGTCCTCGCGCAGGCGTGGGTAGCTCACGCGGAGCCAGATGATGACGAAGCTGACGGCGAAGACCTTCAGCAGCGTCCAGAGCCAGCCGAGCTGCGCGTCGGCGAACGGGCCCTGCCAGCCCCCGAGGAACAGCACCGTGGTCAGCGCGGCGATCACCACGATCCCCACGTACTCGGCGAGCAGGAAGAACGCGAACCGCAGCCCGGTGTACTCGGTCAGGTAGCCGAAGACCAGCTCCGAGTCGGCGATCGGCATGTCGAAGGGCGGCCGCCGGATCTCGGCGAGCCCGGCCACGAAGAAGACGATCATGGCGGGGGCCTGCCACAGCAGCCACCACGGCTCCCACGCCTCGACGATGCCGGACAGGCTGAGCGTGCCGGCCGCCATCGCCACCGACGCGGCGGCGAGCACCAGCGGCAGCTCGTAGCCGAGCAGCTGGGCCGCACCGCGCAGCCCGCCGAGCAGGCTGTACTTGTTGGCCGACGCCCACGCGGACATCAGCACCGCCACCACGCCGACGCCGACCACGGCCAGGACGAAGAAGAGCCCGATGTCCAGCGGCTGCCCGACCAGGTCGCCCGGGCCGAGCGGGATGACCAGCAGCACCAGCAGGTACGGCACCAGAGCGACGACCGGGGCGAGCCGGAACACCGGCCGGTCCGCCTCGCGGGGCGTCACGTCCTCCTTCTGCACGAACTTGACGCCGTCGGCGACGAGCTGGGCCCACCCGTGGAAGGCGCCGGCGTACATCGGGCCGAGGCGCCCCTGCATGTGGGCCATCACCTTGTGCTCGGCCTGGCCGACCAGCAGCGGCAGGGTGAGGAAGGCGACCACCACCCCGCCCACCCGCAGCAGCAGCTCCACCCACAGCGGCATCAGGTCGTACCTCCGTCGTCGTGGGCCCGCTCGGTCGCCGCCGGGCCTCGCGGCGACGGCCGGTCGGCCGGCGGGCCCGAGCGCGCCGGGCCGTCCCCGGTGCCGCCCGTGGCCCCGGGCAGCGGACCGGTGTCGGTGCCGGCCGGCCGGTCACCCCGCGCGGCCGGGGCCGCGCCGGCGTCGGCGGGAGGCTCCGCGGTGGCGTCGGGCGCGCGCGGGTCGGCGGGCGCCGGGCCGTCCGCGGCGCCGCCGGGCCGAGGGGTACGCGCCGGACGGGCGCCCGGCGCAGGTCGCGCGGGCCGTTCCCGGGCCGGCCGGGCCGGCACCCCGCCGCGCGGGCCCTCACCGACGCCGGCCGCCCCGGCGGGCGCCGGGGTGGTGCCCCACTCGCCCGGGGCCGGTACGCCCGGCGGGCGGATCGGGCGGCGGCCCCCTCCGGCCTCCGACTCGCCCGGTTCCTTCGCGCCCGGCCAGGGCTTGGCGACCCGGGAGGCGAGGACGAACTCCTTGCGCAGCGGATGCCCCTCGAACTCCGGCGGCAACAGCAGCGGCTTCAGGTCGGCGTGGCCGGCGAAGCCGATGCCGAACATCTCGTGCGTCTCGCGCTCGTGCCAGGCCGCCCCGGGGTAGACGGTGACCGCCGAGGGGATCGTCGGCGCCGCACGGGGCACCCGGGTGCGCAGCAGGACGCCGTGCCGGTGGGTGGTGGACCACAGGTGGGCGACCACGTCGAAGCCGGCCGCGAGCTCGTCGACGGCGGACAGCCAGTCGAAGAAGTCGCAGGCCAGCTCGGTGTCGTCGCGGGCCGCGCGCAGCGCGTCGGGCCAGCTCGCCGGCGGCACGTCGACCGTGGCCCGGGCGTGCTCCTGGCCGCCGGAGACCGACGTGGAGACCTCGGCCGGCGCGAGCAGCGCGGCCAGCCGCTGGCCGACCTCCTCCGGAGTCATGCCGCTGATCCTATGACCGGCACCGCCGCGGCGCGTCGGGCCGCCCGCGCCGGTGCCTTCTGCCGCGTTCCGGACGCGGACCGCCGCCGCCCGGGGAAAGATGAGGACCGTGCGCGCTGTGACTGTGGCTCCCGGGGTCCCCGACTCCCTGCGACTCGTGGACGACTGGCCCGAGCCGGCCCCCGAGGAGGGCGCGATCCTGGTCGAGGCGCTCGCGGTGGGCATCTGCGGCACCGACCTGGAGATCATCGCCGGGCACTACGGCGAGGCCCCACCGGGCCAGGAACGGCTGGTCATCGGGCACGAGGCGCTGGGCCGGGTGCTGGAGGACCCGACGGGCTCCCTGGAACCCGGCGACCTGGTGGCCGGCGTGGTACGGCACCCCGACCCGGTGCCCTGCCCCAACTGCGCCGTCGACGAGTGGGACATGTGCCGCAACGGGCGGTACACCGAGCACGGCATCAAGGGGCTGCCCGGCTTCGCCCGCGAGCGGTGGCGAGTGCAGCCGAAGTTCGCCGTGGGGCTCGATCCCGTCCTCGCCCCGGTGGGGATGCTCCTGGAGCCGGCCAGCGTGGTCGCCAAGGCGTGGGACCACATCGAACGGATCGGCAACCGCGCGGAGTGGAACCCGCAGACCGTGCTGATCACCGGCGCCGGACCGATCGGCCTGCTCGCCGCGCTGCTCGGGACCCAACGCGGGCTGACCGTGCACGTGCTCGACCGGAACACCACGGGGCCGAAGCCGGACCTGGTCCGGGCGCTGGGCGCCACGTACCACACGGCGCCCGTGAACGAACTGGACTTCAAACCGGACGTGCTGGTGGAGTGCACCGGCGCGCCCGTGGTGGTGCTGGACGCGATGTGCAAGGTGGGACCGAACGGCATCGTGTGCCTGACCGGCGTGTCCAGCGGCGGCCGCACCATCAACTTCGACGCCGGAGCCCTGAACCGGGAGCTGGTGCTGGAGAACAACGTGGTCTTCGGCTCGGTCAACGCCAACCGCAGGCACTGGGACCAGGCCGCCGAGGCGCTGGCCCGGGCCGACCAGTCGTGGCTCAACTCGCTGATCACCCGCCGGGTGCCGATGTCCGACTTCGCCATGGCGTACGAGCACACGGGTGAGGACATCAAGGTGATGCTGGACCTCACCTCCTGAGCGGCGCCGGGCCGGCCGGCACGACCCAGCGACCGGCCCGTCCCGCTCAGATGCCGGGCAGTTGGCCGTTGCGGAACACGTCCACGAAGAGCTGGTGGTCCTGCCGCGTGCGGGCGCCGTACCGGTGGGCGAACTCGACCAGGTGCGCGACGAACCCGTCGGTGTCGTCACCCACCGCGGCCACGATCGCCTCCTCCGTGGAGTAGTCGACCAGGTCGTGGCTGGACTCGTCGTCGGCGACCGAGTGCATCCGGGCGACCGCGTGACCCAGGTGGCCGAGGACGTTGGTCAGCTCCTCCGGCTCGTTGACGTCGGCCCAGTCGAGGTCGGCGGCGTACGGGGAGACCTCGGCGACGAGCTGGCCCACCCCGTCCAGCTCGGTGAAGCCCAGCCACGGGTCCGCGTACGCCTGGAGGGCCCGCTGGGACTCGGCCGTGCGGTGCCCCTGGTGCCGGAAGTAGCCGCGGACCGTCTCGTCGGTGATGTGCCGCACCACCGCCGGCACCTGCGCCTGCTTCATGTAGAGGACGACGTCGTTCTCCAGGGCCTGCGTGTGCCCCTCCAGCAGCAGGTTGTACGACGGGAGCCCGGCCGAGCCGATGCCCACCCCCTTGCGGAGCACCACGTCCTTGATCTGCGCGGCGACCGGCCGCAGCTTCGACGCCGACGGCGGCCGGGTGTCCAGGTAGTCCTCGTACGCGGCGCAGACCTTGTCCCGGGTGTCCCCGTCGATCTCGAAGACCCCGTCGCCGAGGGAGAACCGCCGCTCGTAGTTGTCGATGGTGGTCTGCCCGGCCAGCAGCTCGACCCGGGTGTTGAGCCGGGCCTGCTGGAGCACCCGCAGCAGCACCCCGTCGGCGGTGTCCAGGGTGATCGAGCCGATCACGTCGTCCCCACCGGTGGCGATGCCGCGCAGCTCGGCCAGGTACGACCGGGCGAAGACACCGACCAGGTCGCTGATCACGTCGTCGGAGAGCGCCTTGGCGTACCCGAGCAGCGCCACGCTCGCCGCGAAGCGCTTCAGATCCCAGGAGAACGGCCCGACGTACGCCTCGTCGAAGTCGTTGACGTTGAACACGAGCTGCCCGGAGGCGTTCATGTAGGTGCCGAAGTTCTCCGCGTGCAGGTCGCCGTGGATCCACACGCGGCTGGTGCGCCCGTCCAGGAACGCGCCGTCGGCGAAGTCGCCGCGCTGGTCGGCGTAGAAGAGGGCGGCGCTGCCCCGGTAGAAGGCGAACGGGGACGCCGCCATCTTGCGGAACTTGCGGCGGAACGCCGCCGGGTCGAGCGCCATCGACTCCCCGAACTCCTCGGTGAGCACGTCGACGATGAGGGCGGAACGCCGGTCCGCGGGGTCGGTCATGGTGCGCACGCTAGCGCCCGTGGGCCACCCCGAACCGTCGGCCGACCGCCCAGTCCACCCCACCGGATCGGTCACCGGGCTTCCCACCCCGACCGGCGGGGCCGGCAAGGCGTCAGGTCGACGCGGGCGGGCGGACCGGCGGGGCGGTGAGGGACTCGGCCGAGCGCGCCGCGGTGCCGTCGCTCGGCGGGGCGAGCACGTCCGGGCGGGCGACACCGCCCACGCCGGAACTCTCGGCGGCGATCTTCTCCTGGAGCCGCAGGATGCCGTGCAGCAGCGCCTCCGGCCGGGGCGGGCAGCCCGGCACGTACACGTCGACCGGGATGAGCTGGTCGACGCCCTTGGTCACCGAGTACGAGTCCCAGTACGGCCCGCCGCAGTTCGAGCAGGCGCCGAAGGAGATGACGTACTTCGGCTCGGGCATCTGGTCGTACAGCCGCTTGATCGCCGGCGCCATCTTGTCGGTGACGGTGCCGGAGACCACCATGAGATCCGCCTGGCGGGGGCCGTGGGCGAACGGGATCACGCCGAGCCGCATGAAGTCGTGCCGGCTCATGCTGGTGGCGATGAACTCGATCGCACAGCAGGCGAGACCGAAGTTGAAGACCCAGAGCGAGTAGCGGCGGCCCCAGTTCAGGACGAACCGGATCGGCTCGCCGAGCACCGCCGGCAACTGCACCTCGGGCCTCCCTCACGTCTCCCCGGCCTGACAGTCAACCACAGGATTCCGGTACGGTCCCCGCAACCGGTCGGGGGGCCCGGACGTGTGAGAAGAGTTGCCGGGTCTGCGCCCAGGGGAGGCACCGGTGTTCGTGACCATCGACGCACTGCTCGACGACCCCCCGCCGGAGATGGCGGAGGTCGACCCGGCCGAGGTCGGGCCGGCCGAGGTCGGGCCGGCGAAGCTCGGGGCGGAGCCCCGGCCGGGCGGGCCGGCCAGCTTCGACGAGGTGTACGACGCGCACTTCCGGTCCCTGGCGGCCCAGCTCGCCGCGTACGTCGGCGACCTCTCGCTGGCCCAGGACCTGACCCAGGAGGCGTTCTGCCGCGCGTTCGTCCGCTGGTCGACGATCGCCGCGTACGACGACCCGGTCGCCTGGGTGCGGCGGGTGGCCTGGAACCTCGCCACCAGCCGGTGGCGCCGGTTGCGCACCGCCCAGTCCTTCCTCCGCCGGCAGCGTGAGGAGCACGTCCCCGGGCCGAGCCCCGACCGGGTGGCGCTGCACAGCGCGCTGGCCAAGCTGCCGTCGCACCACCGGCGGGCGGTGGTCCTGCACTACCTGGCCGACCTGAGCGTGGCGGAGATCGCCGAGCAGGAGCAGGTGGCACCGGGGACGGTCAAGTCCTGGCTGCACCGGGCCCGTACGGCCCTGGCCGGGCACCTGAACCCCGCGAACGAGGTGAACGAGGATGCGTGACCGGGCGGACGACCGGCTCGACGGCGAGTTCGTGGCGTACCGCGACACCCTGCGGGCGGTGGTCCGGCCCGCGGGTCCGGACGCCGTCCGGGAGGCGGTCCGCCAGCGCCGGCGGCGACGGGCGACGGTGCTGGCGGCGGCCGTGGCGGTGCTCACCGCCACCGTCCCGCTGGCCGCCTGGCGTCAGCTCAGCCGGGACGCGCCGGACACGCCCGTCGCCGTCGGCCCCGCGGCGTCCGACGCGTCCACGGAATCCGCCGACCCGACCGGGTCGCCGCCCGGCCGGCTCAGCCGGGAGGAACTGCTCGCGACCACGGTCGACCTTCCCGACTGGCCGGCCGGGACACCGTGCGCTCCCGGTCCCACCCGGTTGGTCGACCCGCCCGGCCGGCCCGGTGACGTGATCCTGTCGACGTTCGCGGGTGGCTACGGCGACATCGACCGGGACGGCGTCGCCGAGCCGGTGGCCCTGCTCCGCTGCCTGGTCGACGAGGGCATGTACCCCGAACAGGTGGTCGTCCTCGACCGCACCACGGACGGCCGGATCGTCGTCCTCGGCCAGGTCTTCCGCTCGGACCCGGACCGGCCGGAGTGGCTGTACGCGCTGGACGTCCGACCGGACGGGCTGATCCGGATCGAGGTGACGGACGCCGTGCACAGCGACGGCGAGGTGCCGGGACGAGCGCACCGGCAGTGGCGCAGCTACCGCTGGGACGGCACGGCCTTCCCGCAGGTGAGCGGCCCGACCCGCTTCCCCGGCGCTCGGGACTGACGGCGGTTTCGAGCCGGCTGCAACCGGCGGCGGCGGTCGGACGTGTCTGTACCGCCACAGCGCTCTCTCCCCGGCGGCACCGGGCAGCGATCGGGGGCTGACGGCGGCCCCCGACCGGACGACCGGCCGGCGGCCGGCGTCAGCAGGTCGGGCGGGATCCGGCCAGCCCTGTCCCTCGGGGGAGATCGCGGGGCCCGGCCGGCGATGCACCCGGGCGCGTTGGGGGCACGGAGTGTCCGGCTCGATGGGCGGCAGCCGGTGCCGGGCCGCGCGGGCAGCGTTCGGCCGGACCGGCGGTCACCAGGAGGGTCGTTGCAGCAGGCCGACGAACTCCACCAGCAGTCGCTCCCGCAGCGCCGGCGCCATGCGTCGAAGGAGGATGCCGAGGCGGGCGCTGTCGGGTTGGGCCGACGCCGCGCCGGTGTCCGAGGAGACGTAGCCGGAGAGCTGCAGCACCAGCCCGAAAATTCCCGGACCGAGCGCCAGGCCGAAGGTCTCCCCCGCGGTCCACAGGCCGGTGAACACGCCCGCCTGCCGCCGGCCGGTGCGCGCCTCGTCGTACGCGACGCAGTCCAGCATGGCGAGGGCGAAGACCTGCTGGCCCGCGTACCCGACGCCGATCAGGGCGACCAGCAGGTAGATGCCGACGGCCGGGAGCACGGGAGCGGCGACCAGGGCCAGCGCGCCGGCGGCGAAGATCAGCGACGCGGCGACCAGCCCGGCGAGCTTGCCGAACCGCCGCCCGACCCGGCTCCACAGGGGCATCACCAGAAGGGCGGTCCCGGAGCAGCGGCGCCACCGCACCGGAGACCAGGATGGCCAGCGCCAGCACCGCGATCCGCCAGGTCATCAGCCGGGTACGTTCGGCGTAGTCGCCGGTCAGCTCGGCCGGCATCGCCACGTACGGGACCTGGAAGAAGGCGAACGCGGTGGCGGTGGCGAGGAAGGCCAGCGCCACGTACAGGCCGGCCGCCGCCCCGGCCCCGAACGGCGCGGCGAAGATGGCGGCGAAGAGCACGCCGAGGGCGAGGCCGGCGCCCAGCAGGTACGGCCGGCGGGCTCCCCACCGGGAGCGGGTGCGGTCGGAGATCCGCCCGGCGACCGGGTTGACCAGCACGTCCCACGCCTTCGGCAGCAGCACGAGCAGGGCGGCCACGCCCGCCGCGACGCCGAGCGTGTCGGTCAGGTACGGCAGCAGGAGCAGCCCAGGCACCGTGCCGAACGCGCCGGTGGCGAGCGAGCCGAGCGCGTACCCGGCGTGCACCCGCCGCGGCAGTACGCCGGCCGGCCCCGGCCCGGCCGCGGTGGCCGGTCCGGCGGTGCCGGCGGGAGCCGGGTCGGCGGTGCCGGCGGACGGGCCGGCGGCGGGCGATCCCGCTCCAGCCGGCGGCGCGTCCATGGCGCCGAATGCTACTTACGTTATGGCGCCGGTCACATCCCCTCTTCCGGGGACCAGCTCGCCGCCCGCATGTCCACGCCGGCGGACCGCAGCGGCGTCCCCTCGGCGAGCAGCCGCGCCCGCGCCTCCCGCTCGTGACCGGGCGGCAGCCGCCCGGACGACGTCACGACCCGGTGCCACGGCACCCCGCCACCGTGTCGCGCCATGATCGACCCGACCAGCCGCGCCGACGACCGGCCCGACCGCTCGGCGAGCGCGTCGGCCACCGCCCCGTACGACATGACCCGGCCGGGCGGGATGCGCTCGACCAGTTCCAGCACCGCCTCGACGTACTCATCCGGTCCCACGACGCGCCACGATATGGGAACGCGCCGCGGCGGCGCGGGACCGACCACGCAGAATGGGCGGGTGCGCGACATGGTGACGACGGCCCGGCGGGTGGTCGTCAAGATCGGATCCTCCTCGTTGACCACCGCCACCGGCGGGCTGGACGACCGGCGGGTCGACACGCTCGTGGACACCCTCGCCACCCTCGCCGGCCAGGGCCGGGAGGTCGTGCTGGTCTCCTCCGGCGCGATCGCCGCCGGCCTCGCCCCGCTCGGGCTGGCCCGCCGCCCGCGCGACCTGGCCACCCAGCAGGCCGCCGCCAGCGTCGGGCAGGGCCTGCTGATCGGGCGGTACGCGACGGCCTTCGCCCGGCACCGGCTCACCGTCGGGCAGGTGCTGCTCACCGTCGACGACGTGACCCGGCGGGCGCACTACCGCAACGCGTACCGGACCCTGCGCAAACTGCTCGACCTGCGCGCGGTGCCGATCGTCAACGAGAACGACACGGTCGCCACCGAGGAGATCCGGTTCGGCGACAACGACCGGCTCGCCGCCCTGGTCGCCGCGCTGGTCGACGCCGACCTGCTGGTTCTGCTCTCCGACGTCGACGCGCTCTGGACCGGCGACCCGACCCGCCCGGGTTCGGCGCGGATCGCCGAGGTGCGTGACGACCGGGACCTGTCCGGGGTGACGATCGGCGGCGCCGGCCGGGCCGGGGTCGGCACCGGCGGCATGGTGACCAAGGTCGAGGCGGCCCGGATCGCCACCGGTTTCGGCATCCCGGTGGTGCTCACCGCCGCCGGCCTGGCCACCGAGGCGCTGGCCGGGGAGCCGGTCGGCACCCTCTTCCACCCCAGCCGGCGGCGACCGGCCGCCCGGCTGTTCTGGCTCGCCCACGCCACCTCGCCCCGGGGGCGGCTGCACCTGGACCCGGGCGCGGTGCAGGCCGTCGTGGGGCGGCGCAAGTCGCTGCTGCCGGCCGGCATCACCGCCGTCGACGGCGCCTTCACCGCCGGCGACCCGGTGGACCTGGTCGACACCGAGGGTGCGCCGGTGGCCCGGGGGCTGGTCAACTACGACGCGGTGGAGCTGCCCGGCCTGCTCGGGCGCTCCACGTCGGAACTCGCCGCGGCGCTCGGCCCGGCGTACGAGCGGGAGGTCGTCCACCGCGACGACCTGGTGCTGTTGTAGGGAGGGGCCACCGATGGGTGGGCCCGTGAACGGATCGAGGAGTGCAGGATGAGCGTCGTCGAGCAGGCGCGGCGGGCCCGGGCGGCGGCGGAGGCCCTCGCGGTCGCCACGCGTACGGTCAAGGACGCCGCGCTTCACGCGATGGCCGACGCGCTGGTGGCGCGTACGCCGGGGATCCTGACCGCGAACGGCGCGGACCTGGCGGCCGGGCGCGAGGCCGGGCTGAGCGCGGCCGTGCTGGACCGGCTCGCCCTCGACGCGGGGCGCGTGGCGGCCATCGCGGAGGCGCTGCGCCAGATGGCCGCGCTGCCGGACCCGGTCGGCGAGGTCGTCCGGGGCTCGACCCTGCCGAACGGCCTGGAGCTGCGGCAGGTCCGGGTGCCGTTCGGGGTGGTCGGGATCATCTACGAGGCACGCCCGAACGTGACCGTCGACGCCGCCGGCATCTGCCTGAAGTCCGGCAACGCGGCGCTGCTGCGCGGCTCCTCCTCCGCCATGCACTCGAACGCCGCGCTGGTCGCGGTGCTGCGGGACGCGGTGGCCGGCGCCGGCCTGCCGGCGGACGCGGTGCAGCTCCTCGACGCCACCTCCCGCGACTCGGTCAAGGAGCTGATGCGCGCCCGGGGCCTGGTCGACGTGCTGATCCCGCGTGGCGGCGCGTCGCTGATCCGCACGGTGGTCGAGGAGTCGACCGTGCCGGTGATCGAGACCGGCGTGGGCAACTGCCACGTCTACGTGGACGCCGCGGCGGACGTGTCGAAGGCCGTGGCGATCACGCTGAACGCCAAGACGCAGCGCCTCTCCACCTGCAACACGGCCGAGTCCCTGCTGGTGCACGCCGACGTCGCCGAGGCCTTCCTGCCGCCGATGCTGGCCGCGTTCGCCGAGGCCGGGGTGACCGTGCACGGCGACGGCCGGGTGGCCGCTCTCTCCGACGCGGTGGTGCCGGCCACCGACGAGGACTTCGCCACCGAGTACCTGTCGGCGGACATCTCCGTCGCCGTCGTCGACTCGCTGGACGCGGCGGTCGCGCACATCCGGCGGTACGGCACCGGGCACACCGAGGCGATCGTCACCGACTCGCAGGCGGCGGCGCGGGAGTTCGTGGCCCGGGTGGACGCGGCGGCCGTGATGGTGAACGCGTCCACGCGCTTCACGGACGGCGGCGAGTTCGGCTTCGGCGCGGAGATCGGCATCTCCACGCAGAAGCTGCACGCGCGCGGCCCGATGGGGCTGCCGGAGCTGACCAGCACGAAGTACGTGGTCACCGGGGACGGTCACCTGCGCTGAGGGGTGCGGGTCCGTCCCGACACGCCCGGCGCATGACGGGCGCGCCCGTCATGCGTGGGGCGCGTCCGTCAGCGGCAGGCGCGGATCGCCGTCAGGGTCGCGTGCACGTCGAACTGGTGCCCGTCGTCGCTCTCCCAGCCGCCGTCGCTGCGCTGCGTCTCGGCCAGCCGGCGGCGGGCCCGCACCAGGATCCAGTCCTGGTCGTCGACGCCGACCCGGCGCAGGGACGCGGCCAGCCAGGCGACGTTGGCCGGGGACATGTCGGCGATCCGCTCGGCGAGCGCCACCTGGATGCGGGCGGACTCCTGGAACATCTCCTGCCGGAACAGCACGCCCGCGCTCAGCCAGCCGGCGGCGAGGAAGGACGGCCAGCTGCCGTCCGGGTTGAGTCGCGCGACCAGCGACAACGCGGCGGCGTGCACGACACCCGCGTACACCCCGCCGACCCGGTGGTCCAGCGGCCCGGCGGCCCGCGCGTCCAGCCCGGCGACGGTCAGCCAGAACGCGGCGTTGGCCGTCAGGTAGAACCCCGCCTCCGGGTCGCCCGGCCGGGCCCACTCCGGGGCGGTGTCGGCCAGCGCGGCGTCCTCCTCCCAGCCGCCGTCGGGCAACTGGCGGAACGCGAGCCAGTCCAGCGCCCGCCGGGCCGCCGGCCGGTCGATCGCGCCCAGGTCGTCCAGCTCCGCGAGCCGGAAGCAGGTGGCGTCGACGGACGGCACCTTGCCCTCGAGGTACGCGGGCCAGCCGCCGTCCGGCAGCTGGCCGCCCTCGACCACGTCGAGCACGTCCGGGCCGGGCGGGGTGCCGGTGCGCAGCCGGGAGAGCCGGGCACGGTCCACCACGTCCCCGTGCGCCACCACGAAGCCGATCGCGGCGTCGATATCCACCACGGCGGACACGCTACCTGTGCAAACGTGACTCCGCCTCGGTGAATCGGCTAGCCGACGCCACTGCTTGTCCGAGGTAAAGTAGTGGCCCCTCCTCGTCGAGAAGGGGCCACCAAGTCGCCGTCAGTACGCGGGCAGTGACGGGTCGATCTGCTTGATCCAGGAGAGGACGCCGCCCTGGACGTGCACCGCGTCCTTGAAGCCGGCCGCCTTCAGGGCGGCGAGCGCCTCCGCGGAGCGGACACCGGACTTGCAGTGCAGCACGATCTGCTTGTCCTGCGGGAAGTTGGCCAGCGCCTCGCCGGAGATGATCTCGCCCTTGGGGATCAGCCGGGCACCGGGGATCCGCACGATCTCGTACTCGGCCGGCTCCCGGACGTCGACCAGGAACACGTCCTTGCCGGCGTCCTGCCATTCCTTGAGCTCCAGGGCGGTGATGGTCGAGTCGACCACCGCCTCCTGCGCCTCGACCGACACCGCGCCGCAGAAGTCCTCGTAGTCCTCCAGCAGGTCAGTGACCGTCGGGTTCTCGCCGCACAGAACGCAGTTCGGGTCCTTCCGGACCTTGATCTTGCGGTAGGTCATCTCCAGGGCGTCGTACACCATCAGCCGACCGACCAGCGGCTCGCCGATGCCGGCGAGCAGCTTGATCGCCTCGTTGACCTGGATCGAGCCGATGGACGCGCACAGCACGCCGAGCACGCCGCCCTCGGCGCAGGACGGGACCATGCCGGGCGGCGGGGGCTCCGGGTAGAGGCAGCGGTAGCAGGGGCCGTGCTCGGCCCAGAACACCGACGCCTGGCCGTCGAACCGGTAGATCGACCCCCACACGTACGGCTTGCCGAGCAGCACCGCGGCGTCGTTGACCATGTACCGGGTGGCGAAGTTGTCGGTGCCGTCGACGATCAGGTCGTACTGGGCGAAGATCTCGCGGACGTTGTCCCGGTCCAGCGCGGTGTTGTGGATCTCCACGTTGACCAGCGGGTTGATCTCGCGGATGGAGGCCGCGGCCGACTCGGCCTTGGAGCGGCCGACGTCCGAGACGCCGTGGATGATCTGGCGCTGGAGGTTGGACTCGTCGACGGTGTCGAAGTCGATGATGCCGAGCGTCCCGACCCCGGCGGCGGCCAGGTACATCAGGGCCGGAGAGCCGAGACCACCGGCGCCGACACAGAGCACCCGGGCGTTCTTCAGCCGCTTCTGACCCTCGACGCCGACGTCCGGAATGATCAGGTGGCGGGAGTAGCGGCGGATCTCGTCAACGGTCAGCTCGGCGGCGGGCTCGACGAGCGGGGGCAACGACACGGTGGACTCCCCGGGATCGGCGGTGGCGAACCGGGCCATTGTCGCTCGCCGGGCGGCCGGTCGGCCATGAGGAGCGACACTCGTCCGCACTGCGGGAGCGGGAATAAGTGCGGGAGCAAGCTCAGGTACCGGGAACCAGCTCGCCGGCGTACCGCCGCCCGTCCAGGTACAGCCAGGGGTTGGCGACGCAGCCGTCCAGCCCGTACGTCTGCTGCTGCATGACCGGCGCGGGCGATCCGGGGCCCGGGCAGTCCTCGTGCCACTCCCCGAACTCGTGCCCGACCTCGTGGTTGATCACGTAGCTGCGGTACACGGCGAGCGGCGCCCCGTAGTCGGGCACCCCCTCCATCCAGCGGGCCAGGTTGATGATCACCTGGCCGGGCAGGCGGCAGGAGGTGTAGCCCTCGGTGCTGAGACCGCCCTCGGCGCACATCCGCTCCGACGTCTCCGGGGTGGCGAGGTAGACGGTGAAGTCGGCGAGGTCCGCGTCCTCGACCCGCTGCACGCGCAGCTCCCCCGAGCCGATCCAGCTGCGGGAGTCGCCGAGCACCCCGTCGACCGTCGCGGCGAAGGCGCCGGCGTCCTGGCCGATGTCGCGCTCCACGGCCACCCGGTAGCGGCGCAGCGGCCCGTCGCCGCCCCGGACGTCGGTGCCGCCGGTCGCGGTGACGAAGCTGCCCGCTCCGGTGCGCGGGTAGCCGCCGGGCTGCGGCCGCTCGGCGGCCCCGTACGAGGTGCGGTCGGGCGCTGTGCCCGCCGGCCGTTCGGCGGCCTGCACCAGCGCCACCGATGCCGCCGCGGCGAGCAGGAGGACCAGGCCGAGCCACCGGGCACGGCGGCGCCTGCGGACGCCGCTCGGCCGCCGTGGCGGGCGGGCGGACGGGCCGGGAGGGGACGGCGTGGCCATGCCGCCAGCGTCTCAGAACAATCGGGCAATACCCCGCAACTGCTGGCTAAACACCCCCGGAGCGGTCGACCTCAGACCGGCGGGCCGGTGTACCGCCGCCCGTCGACGTACGGCCAGGGATTGGCGACGCAGCCGTCGAGGAAGAGCGTCTGCTGCATCATCACCGGCGCCGGCCGGCCCCGACCAGGGCAGCGCTCGTGCCGGTTGCCCAACTGGTGCCCGACCTCGTGGTTGACGACGTACAGCCGGTAGACCGACAGCGGCACCTTCATCGCGACGAAGTGCGGGACGGACAGCCGCCACCGGTCCAGGTTGATGATGACCTTGCCGGGCGCCCGGCAGGACGTGTACGGGCGGCCGCCGATCCGGATGTCGACCCCACCCGCGAGGCACATCCGGCCGGCCGTCTGCGCGGTGACCAGGTAGACCGTGAAGTCGGCGGCGGCGTCGCCGGGCACCTGCTGCAACCGCAGCCGACCACCGTCGACCCAGCTCCCCGTCCCGCCGAGCGCCTCCTCGACGGTCGCGCCGAACTCGGCCGCGTCCTCCTGCGCCCCGTTCTCCACGGCGACCCGGTACCGGCGCAGCGTGCCCGCCTCGCCGAGCAGCGGCCCGAGGCGGTCGTCGTACCCGAAGGTGCCCCGCCCGGCCGACGGCACCGGCCCCGCGATCTGGAACACCGGGGTCGCCGGTGGCTCCGCCGCCACTGTCGCCGGGGACGGGCTGGGTGCGGCCGACGTGGGCGCCGACGTCGGCGCGGTGACCGGGGTCGGCGCGGTGACCGGGGTCGGCGCGGTGACCGGGGTCGGCGCGGTGACCGGGGTCGGCGCGGTGACGACCTCCGCGCCGACGTCGACACCGCGCTGGTCGACGACCACCGCCACCGCCGCGACGACCGCCAGCACGAGAGCCATCGCCTCCATCACACGCCGGGTCCGCCTGCTCCGGCGACGGTGCCGGCCCCGGACCTCGCCAGCGGGCGGGCGGGACGGCGTACGGCCTCCGGACCCCGCCGCCGCGGCCGCGGCACGACCACCGGAGCGCTGGGCGGGCGGGTACCCGCCTGCCCGGCCACCAGCCGGCGGAGGCACCCGGCTCCCAGCGGGTGCGGTCGCCCGACCGCCGTTCGGCGCAGGGGCCGGCACGGCGGCCCGGCCGCCCCGGGTGCCCGGCGGGACGGCGGGGGTACGAGGGTGCATCGAGGAGCTGGCGATGCTACGTGCGGAGGGCATCCCGCTCAGCCTGCCATGTCGGGTCGCTTCGCGGAGTCCCCAGTTTCGGCGAGCAGCGGCAGGACAGCGCGGGCGACCAGGCGCGGCACCTCGAGCTGGGCGACGTGCCCCACGCCGTCCAGCATGAGCAGCCGGCTGTCCGGGATGGCCCGCGCCGCCTGCGGCGCCACCCGCACGTCCACCAGGCGGTCGTGCCGGCCGCCGATGACGAGCGTCGGCGCCTGGACCATGTTGGCCAGCCGCCACATCGAGCCGGAGCCGGGCAGGTACGACCGCAGGAAGCAGGAGACCAGCCCCCGGAACGTCCGGACGTACGCGGCGGCGTAGTGCGCGGCCTCGTAGCGGACCCGGATCTCCTCCAGCGCCTCCCGGCGGCGCTGCTCGCTGATCCGGCTCACGTCGGCGACGCACGCCTCGATCACCTGCTGCGCCATCACCTCGGGCGCCATCTGCGCCAGCCGCCAGGCGGCCAGCCGTTCGCCCCGGGGGATCGCCACGCAGCGGCAGCATCCGACCCTGCAACGACCGCCGGAAGTCGAGGAACGGCAGGGCGGGCGAGATCAGGGTCAGGGTCCGGACCAGGTCCGGGCGCACCGCCGCCACCTGCACCGAGATCGCGCCGCCCAGCGAGTTGCCGAACAGGTGCACCGGGCCACGGCCAGAGTGCTCGATCCAGCGGATCACCCGCTGCGCGAACGAGGGGACCGTGTAGCGGCGGCCCGGCTCGCTGCGGCCGAAGCCGGGCAGGTCGATGGCCTGCCCGTCCAGCCGGTCGGCGAGCAGGCCGGCCAGGTCGGTCCAGTTCTGCGACGAGCCGCCGAGCCCGTGCACGTACAGCGCCGGCTCCGCGCCGGGCGCGGTCGCCGGGGTCTCCCGGACGTACGTGACGATGCCGTCGAGGCGTACCTCCCGACCGGGCCAGGGGGGTGGGACGGAGTGCTCGGGAAGCAGGTCATCCGGCCAGAGGGTGGCGCGCTTCATCGCTCCAGTCTGCCCGTGGTGGCGGCGACCGGCAGCGCATCCGACGGCGCCCGGCCCTTGGCGACCGGGCGATGGCCGTGCACCCGCTCGCTGTGCCACCAGCTCTCGACGAGGACCACCGGCAGGTACCCGCCACCGGCATACCCGCCGGCGGCGGTCAGGCGAGCAGCGCCTCGAGGCGTCGGTTCACCGCGGCCAGGGTCGCCCGGACGACGGCCTGGCGCGGGTCGCCGGCGACCAGCGCGGAGCCGGCTAGCTGCTCGACCCAGCCGTCGCAGACGAGCAGGACCACCACCATGGCCACCTCGCAGTTGCCGAACGGCACCACGGCCGCGTGCTCGACGAAGCAGCGTCCCCGGCCCGACTCCGGTCCGGACGCGCGCAGCAGCTCGTCGACCGCGGCGGCGGCGGCCACCGCGCACAGGCGCAGCACGTACCCGTCGACGGCCGGGCCGGTCGCGTACCCGGCCGCGGGCGCGCCGGCCGCCGTCAGCCGAACCTCCACCGTGGCGTCGAGCCCGAACGTGCTGACCTGCACGTGGTCGATCACCACCCGCGGGCCCGGCTGGCCGCCGGTGTCGAGCGGGCGGGACGGTGCCGCCTCCGTCGTGGTGACCTGGCCCCCGGTGTACGACGTGCCGGCCGTCGCCGGGCTGCCGGTGGGCGGCGCGGCGACCGAACCCGGCTCGTCGACGGTGGCCCGGCCCCGGTGCGGTCCGCCGGACTGCCGGCGCCGCCGCGGGGTCTCCGGCAGGGCCGCCTCCGGCCGCTCGGAGCGGGACGGCAGGCCGTCCCGCCCGGCCGGCGGGCGGGGCACCCGGGACTCGGCGGGCCGGGACTCGGCGCCGGGCCGCTCGGCGGACCGCCGGCGGACCGGAGGTGCCGGCTCGGCGGGCACACCGGGCACGTTCTGCGGGGCGGCGGCGAGGCCCATCCGCTCCTGGAGGAGCCGGGCGACCTGCCGGCTCACCTCGGCGGCGTCGGCACCGTCGGCGAGGTCGAGCCGGAGGCTGTGCGCGCCGGCCTGGGTACGGCGCAACTCGGCGTCCCGGACGCCCGCCACCCCGCGCACGGCGTCGAGGATGGCGTCCACGTCGAAGCCCTCGGGGCGGTCACGCAAGGGGGCCGGTTCGTCGTCGCGGCGGAGATGGGTGGCGATGCGGGCAAGTTCCGGGGTCTCGGCGGGTGGCTCCACGGCTGGCGGCTCCGGCACGACGGGCACGTCCGGCTCGGCGGGGACGCGCTGCGGCAACACCGCCGACGCAGGGTCCGGCAGCCGGTCGTTGCCGACCGGCCCGGTCGTCGGTGCCGGTTCCGGGGCGGATCGGCGGGCCGCGTAGGGGGGTGCGCTCGTCGGGGCGGGCGCGGTGGGGATGCGGTCGCGACCGCCGGCGCCGCTCGTGGCGGGCGCGGCGGCGGGACCGCTCGTGGTGGGACCGGCGGCCGTCGGTCCGGTGGCGGGTGGGTCCGCCGGGGCGGAAGGCTCCGGGCGGAGGCGGAACGGCCGGCGGCTCTCCAGCGAGGCGTCGTCCTTGTCGGGTGTGGCCGCGGCCGCGGCGGGGGGCGCGCTGGCCGGCCGCTCCGGCGCCCAGGCGGACCGGTCGGCCGGCGGGACCGGGGAGGTCGCCGGCGCCCGGTCGGCGGGTGGCTCGTACATCGGCCGGATGCCGGGGGCGCGGCCCGACTCGGCGGGCGGGGGATACGCGTCGGCACGTACCGGCTCGTACGGGCGCTGCGGCTCGACCGCCCAGGCGGGGCGCTCGTCGCGCGCGCGGCGGCCGGTGGCGGGCTCCGCGTCGCGGGCCTCGGGTTCCGGGCGGGCCCGGCGGCCGGACGCCTCCGGACCCGAGCGGAACGGCACTGGCTCCGCCTCGTCCCGAGCCCGGCGGCCGGACGTCTCGGGACCGGACGACACCGGCTCGGCCTCGTCCCGGACCCGGCGCCCGGACGGCTCCCACCGGTCACCCGGCTCGTCACGGCCGGCCTGCTCGGAGCCGTCGCGCGCCCCGCGACCGGGCGCCTCCGGCTCCACCCGCGCCCACGGGGGCGCCCACTCGTTCCCCCAGCTCGGCCGGTTCCAGCTCGGACCGGACCAGTCCGGCTCGGGGAGCGGTGCGCGGCGGTCCACCACCGGGGCCGATCCCGGCTCCGCCGGGCGGGCCGGCGCACCGGACGGTGAGCCGGTCGGACCCCTGTCGGCGTCGTCGGCACCGAGCGCACGGTCGATCCCGGACACCCGGTCGCCGGACTCCCAGCGGGCGCGCGGGCGGTCGGCGTCGTACGCCGGGTCGCCGTCACCGGCCGGCCCCTCGGCCGCGGCGCGGCTCGCCGCGGCCTCACCGAACGCGCGGTCACCGGCGGGCGGCCGTTCGGTGCGGTCGCCGGCCCGGGGCTCGGTCGGCGGCGGGAACGCGCGCGGGTCGCGCGGCGCCGGCTCGGGCGGGTACGACGGCTCCCAGGTGCGCGGCTCGTCGCGGGCGGACGGCGGCTCCGGCGACCGGTCGGCCGTCGGCGCGTGGAGGCCGGGCGGCACCTCGAAACCGCTCGCGGCCGTGCCGACCGGCGGGACCTGCACGGCCGGCGGCGCCGACGTCGGCAGCCCGGGCTCGGCCCACCGGGACGCGCGCGTGACCGGCGGCTCCTCGGAGGCGTGCCGCGCCGGACCGGCCTCCGGCTCGGCCGGCCCGGAGGGCTGCTCGAGGGCGGGCGCGGGACGCGGGGCGGGCACCACCAGGCGGTCACCACCGTCGGTGTCGCGGCGCGGCTCACCGGAGAGGCCGGGCGGGGCGCTCACGGGGGACTGGCGGGCGGGCGGCGCCTGGGCGGGGGCGTGCGGGAAGCCGTTGACCCGATGGCCGTTGACGTGCGGTCGCGACTCGGCGCCGGACGCGCCGGGCACCGGGGCGGGCAGGTCACCGTGACGTGGGGAGGAGGTGGCCCAGCCGGGGGTCGGGTCGGACCGCCGCCAGGACGCTGCCGGCTCCGGGGGCCAACCGGCCGCCGGGGGCACCCATCCGCCGCCGGAGCGGGAATGATCCTCCTGTGGACCGGTCCCGTCGCCGTGCTCTCCCGGGGTGGCGGCACCGGGTTGCCCTGCTTCACTCACCGCGCGCTCCTTGGTCGCCCCCGCTGAGGCTACCGTGTGGTGACAGTGGCGATAAGTTACAGCGGCGGGCCAATTCCGCGACGGACGAACAGCCCTGACCGGTTCGGGTGAAATGCCGGCTCGTACGAAGAACTCGGAGGTTCCCATGACCGCTGTGGGGAACGGTGCACAGACCGCCGGCCGGCCCACCCGCCTGCCCCGTTCCGCGCGCCGCAAGCAGCTGCTCGCCGCGGCTCAGGAGGTGTTCGTCGCGCAGGGCTACCACGCTGCCGCGATGGACGACATCGCCGAGCGCGCGGGGGTCTCCAAGCCGGTGCTGTACCAGCACTTCCCCGGCAAGATGGAGCTCTACCTGGCGCTGCTCGACACGCACTGCGACGCCATCGTGGCGAAGGTGCAGGACGCGATGCGCGGTACGACCTCCAACAAGGAGCGGGTCAGTGCCTCGGTTCGCGCCTACTTCGACTTCGTCGACCACGAGAGCGAGGCCTTCCGCCTCGTCTTCGAGTCGGACCTGCGCAACGACCCGGCCGTACGCCAGCGGGTCGAGCGGGTCGAGCAGGGCTGCATCGCGGCCATCACCGACACGATCATCTCGGACACCGGCGTGAGCCGGGCGCACGCGGAGCTGCTCGCGTCCGGGCTGGTCGGTGCGGCCGAGACCGCCGCGCAGTTCTGGCTGGCCAGCGGCCGGCAGGTGCCCAAGGCGGAGGCCGAGGCCCTGGTGGCCGCGCTCTCCTGGCGGGGCATCGCCAGCTTCCCGCTGCAAGGTGAGTCAGCCTGACCGCCAGCCCGGTGATCGGATAGCCTTCGCAGGGCGGCATATTCGCCCCAGTTGAGGAGGCACAGTGGAGGTCAAGATCGGCGTGCAGTACGCGCCGCGCGAGCTGGTTCTGGAGAGCGCGCAGTCGCCGGCCGAGATCGAGCAGATCGTGACCGACGCCATCGCCGGCAACGCCGGCACGCTCTCCCTCACCGACGAGAAGGGCCGGCGGGTCATCGTGCCGGTCGACAAGGTCGCCTACGTGGAGATCGCCGAGGCGTCCCCCCGGGCGGTCGGGTTCACCGTCCGCTGAGCCGCGGCGCACCCAGACGCACCTCCGACCATTCGGCCCGACGCCGCGGCAGGTGCCCGTCACCTGCCGCGGCGTCCCCGGTCAGTTGTTGAGGCCGACGGCCGCCATCCGGGCGGTGTGGGCGGCGGTCAACCTGCGGAACAGGCCCGGCACGTCCACCTGCTCCCCCCGCGCGATGAGCGCGGTCAACGCGCCCCGGTCGGCGGACGCGACCCGGCCGGCCTGCGACAGCGCCTCGCCGACCAGCCGGCGCGCCCACATGGACAGCCGGTTGGCCACCCGGGGGTCGGCCTCGATGGCCGCCCGGATCTCGGCGGCGGCGAACTCCGCGTAGCGCGACTCGTGCAGCACCTCCAGCACGAGTCCCCGGTCCGGCTCGGCCAGCACGTCGGCGATCTCCCGGATGAAGTCGTCGGTGATGGCGTCCCCGACGTACGCCTTCGTCACCGCCTCGGCCCAGTCCTTCGGCTCGGTGGAGTCGTGGTACGCCTGCAACGGCTCCACGTAGACCTCCATCGCGTCGTCGGGCAGGACGCCCAGTTCCCCGAGCCGGTCGGCGAGCCGCCGGTAGTTGCGGATCTCCGCGGCGGCCATCTCGCCCAGCGCCGCCCGCCGGGGCAGGTCGGGGGCCAGCCGGGCGTCGGCGGCCATCCGCTCGAAGGCGAGCAGCTCACCGAAGGCCACCAGGCCGAGCAGGTCGACGAGCGCGGAATCGGCCACGGCGGCGTCGGTCGGGGCGGAATCGGTTGACGTGGGATCGCTTGGGGCGGACACCAGCGCAGGGTACCGTCCGGCAGCGAAATCGCCTCGCTGTGAACGCCGTCACACCTGTCCGTTTCCGGGTAGGGCACCCTGACCAGGACGGCGTACGGCACCCCGACCAGGAATCAGAACGGGGTCGGACCTGTTCAGGTAGACTGGAGCAGTTGCCGTGGGCGCCGACCGACGTTTGATCTGGTCGCAGCCGGTCCCACGGCGCGCGTGCGGCCCGGTCCCGCGCGGCAGATCCGCCGCCGACCGTGTGGCCCGCGCCATACCGTCCGCGCCCTGAGGACTCAACGGGGCGCACCCACGAGAGGGCACCCCCAAATCCACATGAGCGAGCTGACGCAAGAACTGATGGACGGCCACGAGCTGGCCCCCACCGCCCCGGTACGACCGGAGGCACCCACGTTCGCCGAGCTCGGCGCCCGGCGGGAGACCGTCGAGGCGCTGACCGCGGCCGGCATCACCCGCGCCTTCGCCATCCAGGAGTACGCGCTGCCGATCGCGCTGCGCGGCACCGACCTGATCGGCCAGGCGCCCACCGGCACCGGCAAGACGCTCGGTTTCGGCATCCCGCTGCTGGAGCGGGTCTTCGCCCCGTCCGAGGGCGGTGACGGCCAGCCGCAGGCGCTCGTCGTCGTCCCCACCCGTGAGCTGGGCATCCAGGTCGCCAAGGACCTCCAGGCCGCGGGCAGCACCCGGGGCGTCCGCGTCCTGCCGATCTACGGCGGTGTCGCGTACGAGCCGCAGATCGAGGCGCTCCGCAAGGGCGTCGAGATCCTGGTCGGCACCCCCGGCCGGCTGCTCGACCTGGCCAAGCAGAAGCACCTGCGCCTCGACCGGGTCCACGCGCTCGTCCTCGACGAGGCCGACCGCATGCTCGACCTGGGCTTCCTCGACGACGTCGAGAAGATCCTGGCGATGCTTCCGGAGGACCGGCAGACGATGCTGTTCTCGGCCACCATGCCGGACCCGATCGTCGCGCTGTCGCGGCGCTTCCTGCGCCGTCCGGTGACGATCCACGCCGGGCACACCGCCGAGACCGGCCCGTCGCCGCAGACCAAGCAGCTGGCGTACCGCACCCACTCGATGAACAAGGTCGAGATCGTGGCGCGGATCCTCCAGGCCGAGGGACGCGGGCTCACCATGATCTTCACCCGGACGAAGCGGGCCGCCGACCGGGTCGCGGAGGACCTCGACTTCCGGGGCTTCGCCGTGGCCGCTGTGCACGGCGACCTCGGACAGGGCGCCCGCGAGCGGGCGCTGCGGGCGTTCCGCGCCGGCAAGATCGACACCCTGGTCGCCACCGACGTCGCCGCGCGCGGCATCGACGTCTCCGGCGTCACCCACGTCATCAACTACGACTGCCCCGAGGACCAGGACACCTACACCCACCGGATCGGTCGCACCGGCCGGGCCGGGGCGACCGGCGTCGCGGTGACCTTCGTCGACTGGGACGACATGCCCCGCTGGCGGATCATCGACAAGACGCTCGGCCTGGACATGGCGGAGCCGCCGGAGACGTACCACACGTCCCCGCACATCTACACCGACCTGGGCATCTCCACCGAGGTCACCGGCACCCTGCCGACCGCCGAGCGCACCCGCGCCGGGCTTTCCGCCGAGGTCGAGGAGGACCTCGGCGGCCGGTCCCGCCGGGGCGACGCCCGGGGCTCGCGGCGTGGCGAGGGCCGGGGGCGGGAGCGCCGGGGCAGCCGGGGCGGGGAGGCGGCCGCCGCGTCGACGACGGACGCGCCGACCGACGCCGCCGAGGACGGCGAGGAGCGCAGCCCGCGCCGCCGCCGGCGCCGCCGGGCCGGCGAGGTGGTCGCGGGCGAGCCGACCGCGGTGATCTCCGCCGAGGGCGGCACCGAGCTGGCGGCGGCCATCGCCGCCGAGGGCACGGCGTCGCCGAAGCCGCGCCGCCGCCGGCGCCGTCGTGGTGGCGGTGGTTCCGGCGCGGGTACGCCGGCCGAGGCGACCGCCGACTGACACACGCGCACATCCCACGTCCCCCGTCTCCTTAGGGAGCGGGGGACGTCGCGCGCTCAGGAAGACACGGGCCGCACCGTCGACCACTCGGCCGGCCTCCTTTGCTCTGCGGGTACATCAGTTCGTCGCCGCCGGGCACAACACCCCACCGGGGAGGATCAACCCATGCCGGAGCCACTGGACGCCGCGCTCGCCGAGGTGCGGGCGCTGCTGCTCGACCCCGGGCTGACGCGGGCGGTGGCCGCCGGCCGGCGGCGCGGGCAGCGCCCCTCGGTGGTCCGGGCGGAGCTGCGGCCGGTCACCCTCAAGGCCGGCCCCCGCCTCCAGATCGCCACGTCCGACGGCAGCCGGCCCTACACCCGCAATGTGGCGCCCGGCACGGAGGCGGACGCGGCGGTGGACGCGCTGCTCGCCGAGCCGTTCGGCAACTGGCACGTGGAGACCGTGCGGACGACCCTGCAACTGCGGGTGACGAAGTCGGGCGAGGCACAGGTGCACCGCGCGGCGACGGACCGCCCGACAGCCGAGCCGGCCGGTCACGACCGGGCGAAGGACTACCTGCTGGACCCCGGTGATCCCATCTTCGCCGAGATCGGCGGATCGGCGGCGAAGCGGCGTCAGGTGGACGCCTTCCTGCGGGCGCTCGCCGCGACGCTCCCCGACGACCTGACCGGCCCGCTGCGGGTGGTGGACCTGGGGTGCGGGAACGCGTACCTGACGTTCGCCGCGTACCGGTGGCTGGCCCAGCGGGGGCTCGACGTGCACCTGGTCGGCGTGGACGTCCGCGAGGACCAGCGGCAGCGCAACACCGAGCTGGCACAGCGGCTGGGCTGGGCGGACCGGGTGCGATTCGTCGCGGGCTCGATCGCCGACGCGATCGTCGAGCCCGCTCCGGACCTGGTGCTGGCGCTGCACGCCTGCGACACCGCCACCGACGAGGCGCTCGCGCGGGCCGTCCGCTGGAGGGCTCGCTGGGTGCTCGCGGCACCGTGCTGCCACCACGACGTCGCGGCGCAGCTGCGCTCCCGGCCGGCGCCGCCGCCGTACGACCTGCTGACCCGGCAGGGCATCCTCCGGGAGCGCTTCGCGGACGTGCTCACCGACGCGCTGCGGGCGGGGCTGCTGCGGCTGCACGGCTACCGGGCCGAGGTGGTCGAATTCGTCGACTCGCGGCACACGCCGCGGAACCTGTTGATCCGGGCCCGGCGCACCGCCACCGCACCGACCGGGGCGCAGCGGGCGGAGTACCGGGCGCTGGTCGACCAGTGGGGCGTCACGCCGAGGCTGGCGACCCTGCTCGGTGGGCCGGTGGGCGACGCCACCGACGGCAGCACCGCCGCGCCGGGCCCCGTCACCGGTGGCACGGCCGCCGGGGCGACCGCGGGCTGACGCCGGGTCAGCGGCGGCGGTCGCCGTTCCGAACGTCGTGCCTGATTGATGAACGACAATCATCGCTCGTACCGGCGCGCGTTCTGCGGCCGCACGACGGACCGTCCCGTCGACGGGACGGTCTGGTCGGTCAGTCAATTGCTTCCACCGCGAGCCGTACTACCCTCGAACCCACGCACCGTCGGTGCCGGCCGGGAGGGAAGACCCGCTGGAATGGCTTCGGTAGAGCTATCGCCGCAGGCGGCGTTCGCGCGCTTCGTGCGGCGCGCCATCGACGACGCCCGGGAGGAGCGCGGGTGGACCGTCACCGACCTGGCGTCACACACAGGTGTCGGTCGCTCCACCGTCTTCCGCTGGCTCGCCGGTGACTGGCAGGACTACCCCGAGCTGGCGAAGGTGCGCGGGTTCTGCGCCGCGCTCGACCTGCCCGTCGCGGCCGCGTTCCGCGCGCTCGGCCTGCCGGACGCCGGCCCCACGCCCCGCCGCCGCAGCGACGACGGGCCGGTCGACGCGGACGTCCGGGTGATCCTCCAGCGGCTCGCCGACCCGACCGTGCCGGCCGAGGAGAAGCACCACATCCGGGACCTGCTGCGCTACCTGGCCCGCCGCCCGATCCGCCGGGTCGGCTGACGAACGGGCGGGGCCGCGCCCCGGCCGGGGCGTGCGCCGCCGGTCAGGCGTCGAGCGTGAACTCGGCGGTCCGCACCACACCGTCGACCTGGAAGTCCAGGTAGAGGCGGTACCGGCCGGAGCCGGGCACGGTCACCCAGAACCGCACCGTCCCGTCGACCAGGGCCGGTTCGGGGTGGACGTGCAGGTATCCGAGGTCTCCCGCGCGGAGCGCGACCAGGTGCCCGTACGCCCCGAGGTACCGCTCCAGCGTCACCGGTCGGCCACCCTCGCCGGTGATCCGGAAGGTCAGCGGCACCGACACGCCGGCCTGCGGGGTGCCCTGGTAGTCGACGGTGAACCCGCCCACGGTGGTCGACGTGGTCGCCGCCGGCAGCGGGCGCGGGTCGTAGTCGCCGGCCGCGACCAGGTCTCTTCCCAGGGTCACCGCCGTCTGCCGGCCGTCGTCGGCGAGGGCGGTGAAGTCGGCGTACGCGCGCCAGACGCCCGGCTGCGGCAGCGTCAGCGGCACCGACCAGGTGCCGTCGGCCGCCATCGTGGGGTGCACGTGCTGGTAGCCGGTGAGGTCACGGCGCACCACGATGAGGTGCAGCGGCTTGTCGTGCACCACGGCGAACCGGGTCACCGGGCGGCGCTGCGCGTCGCGGATCTGGAACCTCAGCTCGCCGGGACGGCCGGCGACGAAGTCCACGGCCGACGGGGCGAGGGTGTAGCCGGCGGCGCTGACCGACAGGCCGGTGGCCTCCGCCGCCAGGCCCTGGTCGGCACCGTGTTCGTGGGCCCCGGTGCCGGGTGCGTGGGTGTGGTCGGCGAGCGCGCTGCCGTAGCCGACCTCCGTGGTCGGGTCGCCGCCGCCGGTCCGGCCGAGGCCGAACCCGAGCAGGACGGCGAGGATCAGCCCGCCCACCACCAGCGCCAGCCGCAGCGTGCTCCGGTCGGGCACGGCGGAGACACGGTCAGCGCGCGCGGCGTCCGGCGGCGGCTGATCGGTCATACCGTCCACGCTACCGTCGGCGACGCGCCCCGCCGGGCGGGTGCCCGCCGGGCGTGGTGACCGTCGCAATCCGCCGGGCCCGGGAACTTCTCCGGCCCGTCCGACGACGTACGGGCAGGTCAGGACGCATCCCCGCGGTCAGCCCGCGACGGCCAGGGCGAGCGGGAGCACGTCCGGCGCTCCGGCGCGGCGCAGGTCGCGGGCGACCATGGTCAGCGTCCAGCCCGAGTCGACCAGGTCGTCGACGAGCAGCACCGGCCCGTCCAGCCCGGCGAGGGCACCGGCCAGGTCCGGCGGCACGGTGACCGCGCCGTGCAGGGCGCGTACCCGCTGGGCGCTGTTGCCGCGCGGGCCGCCCGGTGCCGTCACGGTTACGGCGCCGAGCAGCGGCAACCGCCCCACCGTGGCGATCCGCCCGGCGAGCGAGCCGACCAGTCGGGGCCGGCGGCGCGACCCGACCGCGACCACCCCCACCGGCCGGCGCGGCCAGGGATCGTCGCCGTGCGCCCACGCCTTCAGCACCTCGACCACGGCGGCGGCCAGGTCGTCCGGGACGTCGACGTCCGCCGCGTCCGGCCCGACCAGCTCGCGCAGCCGGCCACCCCAGCCGAGGTCGGACAGGCGCCCGACCGCCCGGCCGGGCAGCGCCTGCTCCGCGGGCGCGATGCGCCCCTTGAGGGGTACGCCGACCGCCTCCAGCCCGGTCGGCCAGAGCTTCTTCGGCGGCACCTCGACGCCGGGGCGGCCGAGGAAGGCCTGCGCGGCGCGCAGCGCCGCCTCGGAGACGTCGACGGAGAAGATGGGCTCCGCGCACCGGTCGCACCGGCCGCAGTCCGCCGCCCCGGCGTCGTCCAGGCATTCCCGCAGGTAACGCAGGCGGCAGCCGGGCGTTGTCGCGTACTCCCGCATCGCCGCCTGCTCGGCGGTGCGCGCGGCGGCGACGCGCCGCAACCGGGCCTCGTCGTAGGCCCATGGCTCGCCGGTGGCGAGCCACCCGCCGCGTACCCGGCGGACCGCGCCGTCGACGTCCAGGACCTTGAGCATCAGCTCCAGCCGTGCCCGGCGCAGGTCGACGACCGGCTCCAGGGCCTGGGTGGAGAGCGGCCGGTCGGTGGACAGGGCGGCGAGCACGGCCCGCACCTGCTCCTCCGGCGGGAAGGCGAGCGAGGCGAAGTACCGCCAGATCGCCGCGTCCTCGGCGCCGGGAAGCAGCAGCACCTCGGCGTGCGCGACGGCGCGGCCGGCGCGGCCGACCTGCTGGTAGTACGCGATGGGCGACGGTGGTGCGCCGAGGTGCACGACGAAGCCGAGGTCCGGCTTGTCGAAGCCCATTCCCAGCGCGCTGGTGGCGACCAGCGCCTTGATCTTGTTGTCGAGCAGGTCCTGCTCGGCGGCGCGGCGGTCCGCGTCCTCGGCCTGCCCGGTGTACGAGGCCACCGCGTAGCCCCGGGAGCGCAGGAACTCGGCGGTCTCCCCCGCCGCCGCGACGGTCAGCGTGTAGACGATGCCGGAGCCGGGCAGCTCGTCGAGGTGGTCGGCGAGCCAGGCCAGCCGGTGCGCCGGGCCGGGCAGGTCGACCACGCCGAGCCGCAGCGACTCCCGGTCCAGGCTGCCCCGCAGGACCAGGGCCTGCGCCGACGTCCCGGCCCGAGCTGCGGCGAGGCCCAGGCGGCGATCCGGCAAGGCGGAGATCGGTCCGGATACCGGTGTTGTATCCGGACCGATCTCCAACGCCGCCGGTCGTCGTCTGGGTCCGGCGCGGCCGGGCTGTGACGTCGGCGCAGGCCCTACGTCGCCGAGCTGCTCGGCGACGTCCTGCGTGACGCGGGCATTGGCGGTGGCCGTGGTGGCGAGCACCGGCGTGCCCGACGGCAGGTTGCCGAGGAACGTCCGCAGCCGGCGGTAGTCCGGGCGGAAGTCGTGCCCCCAGTCGGAGACGCAGTGCGCCTCGTCCACCACGAGCAGCCCGGTGGTGGCCGCCAGCTTCGGGAGCACCGTGTCCCGGAAGTCGGGGTTGTTGAGCCGTTCCGGGCTGATCAGCAGGACGTCCACCGCCCCCGCGTGGATCTCGGCGGTGATCTCGTCCCACTCGTCCAGGTTCGCGGAGTTGATGGTCCGGGCGCGGATGCCGGCCCGGGCTGCCGAGTCGACCTGGTTGCGCATCAGCGCCAGCAGCGGCGACACGATCACCGTCGGGCCGTGCTCACCGGTCTCGCGCAGCAGGGCGGTGGCCACGAAGTAGACGGCCGACTTGCCCCACCCGGTGCGCT
Source organism: Micromonospora thermarum (assembly GCF_012034245.1). GTDB lineage: Bacteria > Actinomycetota > Actinomycetes > Mycobacteriales > Micromonosporaceae > Micromonospora > Micromonospora thermarum. The sequence goes on from NZ_JAATEO010000004.1 coordinate 45,062, forward strand.
GGACGCAGAGCACCCGCCGCCGGTCGACCACCAGCGCCTCGATCGCCCGCCACTGGTCCTCCCGGAGCCGGGCGTGCTCCCCGGCGAGCTGCCGCAGCACCGCCTCGGCCCGCTCGCGTACCGCCGTCCGGTCCTGGCTCATCCGGCATTTCTACCAGCGTCCGGGCACGCCGCCCGGCTGGTGTCCGTCGCCGGCCGGTCGCCCGCCGCCGAGCAACGCGCGGACCCCCCGGTCGAGCAGGATCACGTGCAGCGCCCCGACCAGCCAGCACACGCCCACCGCGCCGACCAGGAAGAGGAACTGGGAGTCGGGCAGCTCCACGTCGGGATCCGGATCCACCTGCGCGCCCACGACGACGAGCCCGACGAGGACTGCCAGGTATCCGGCGCCGGCGAGCGCCAGCAGCCAACTGCGCCGCCAGGCCGCGTACCCGAGCATCACCAGCCAGGTGAGCCCGCCGAAGGAGAGCAGGACGGTCAGCGTGCCGACGACCGTGGCGACGACACCGAGCCAGCGGGGAGCCCGCCGGAGCGGCGCGGTGGTCACGGGATGGGAGGCCGGGCCGACCGCGATCTGGTGGACGGTGGCGGCGACGGCGGGCCACGGGACGGCCGGGGGTGCCACCTGCGCCGGCACGGGCGGCCATGTGTGCGGGGCCGGCACCGGCGCGGGCACCGCGTACCCGACGGGGGCCGGCAGGTCGGTCGCAGCCGGTGCCGACGCGGTGGGCATGGGCCGGGCCGGCTCGGATGTCGCGGCCGGGGCCGGCGCGGCCGGGGGCGGCGGGGGCGCGGCGCGCAGCAACTCGGGGTCGGCGCACAGGATGCGGCGGTGCAGCTCGCGCAGTTCCTCGCCCGGCTCGATGCCGTACTCGTCGCGCAGCAGCTCGTCCAGGTCGCGGTACGCCGCGAGGGCCTCCGCCTGCCGGCCGCTGCGGTACAGGGCCACCATCAGGTGCCGCCGCAGCCGCTCCCGGACCGGGAACTCCACCGCCAGCTCCACGAGCGGGCCCACCAGCTCCCGGTGCCGGCCCTGGTCCAGCTCGACCTCGACCCGGTTCTCCAGGGCGGTCGCCCGCAGGTCGACGTACCGCTGCCGGACCGAGTCGAAGAACGGCCCGCCGAAGCCGGTGAACGGCTCGCCCCGCCACAGGTCCAGCGCCGCGGCCAGCTCAGCCAGCGCCTCCGCCGGCCGGCCCTCCTCCCGGTGCCGCTCCGCCCGGCGTACGCCCCGCTCGAAGCGGATCGCGTCGACGGCCTCCGGGTCCACGTGGAGCAGGTAACCGGCGTCGGTCAAGGCGAGCACCTGTCCGGGTGTCCGTGGCGACCGCTCCGGTTCCAGGATCCGGCGCAGCCCGGCGACGTGCTTCTGCACCACGTTCGGGCCGTTCGCCGGTGGATCGTCCGGCCAGACGGCGTCCACGATGTGCGCGGTCGGGACCGGCCGGCCGGCGGAGAGCAGCAGCACGGCCAGCACCGCACGGCGCTTGCCCGGACCGAGGTCCAGCTCGCGGTCGGCGTACCAGGCCCGCTGTGGCCCGAGAAGCTCGAAGCGCAACGACCCTGACATGCGAGTTCACCGCTCCTGACACCCGGCCGCGCGCCAAGCGGCAGCGTGCGGCAGTCGGACGGCAGCATAGCGGCAGTGGCGCGGCAGCGAACTCGTGCCAGTATCGGCCCTGGCAACAGCCCCGTACGAGAAAGAGATCATCTGATGACGCAGCGAACCGGCACCGCCGCCCTGGCCCGCCGGGCCGTCACCGGCGCGACCGCCGTGCTGGCCGCCACGGCTCTGCTGGCCGGGTGCACCGGCAAGGACGGGGGTTCGGCGGAGCCGTCCCCGTCGCCCGACCCGAAGGCCGACCTGCTGGCCGCCGTGCCGGACGAGAAGGACCCGGCGTTCCTCTTCAGCGGCACCGACGCCGACGGCACGGTCACCGGCTCCGTGGACCCGGCCAGCAAGGGCATGGAGCTGAACGTCACCGAGAAGGACGCGGAGGCCGGCTTCACGATGAAGATGTCCTTCCGCTTCGTGGACCAGCAGTCCTGGGTGAAGGTGGACTTCGGCGGCGCGGAGGAGCTGCACACCCTACTCAAGCTGCCGAAGAACTGGATGGAGCTGGACAAGGCGAAGCTCACCGACGCGGAGGCCGTGCCCGGCTACGAGGGCGCGGACCCGGGCAACGCCCGCCCGATCATCGCCACCGCCACCACGGTCGAGAAGCAGGCCGACGGGACGTACGCGGGAACGGTCGACCTGTCCGGCCCGGAGGCGGTCGAAGCCATGGACAGCATCGACGTCGCCGCGCTCGGTGACGCCGCCAAGACCGTGCCGTTCACCGCGGTGGTCGGACCGGACGGCAACCTCACCTCGCTGACCCTCGACATCCCGGCCGCCGGCAAGCAGAAGGCGCTGAAGTACGTCGTGAAGTACTACGACTTCGGCAAGGCGCCGGCGATCACCGCGCCCGAGGGCGCGAAGGCGGCACCGGCGTCGGCGTACGAGATGTTCAACGGCTGACACACGGCGTACGGGGCCGCGGCCACACGGGGAGCCGCGGCCCCTTCGCCGTCCGCCTCATCGGCCGAGGACGGACCCGCCGTTGACGCCGAGGACCTGCCCGGTGACGTAACCGGCGGCGGGGCCGATCAGGTAGCGGACCGCCTCGGCGATGTCGTCCGGTACGCCGGCCCGGCCGACGAGGGTGGCCGCCACCCGCTTGGCGTGCCCCTCCGGGGTCATCCGGTCACCGAAGAACTCGGTGTCGGCGACGTAACCGGGGCTCACCACGTTGACCGTGATCTGGTCCGGCCCGAGCTGCGCCGCCAGGTCGTACGCCCAGCCGTGCAGCGCCGCCTTCGCCGCCGAGTACGGCCCGGCGCCGCCCCGCTGGGCGGCGATCGAGCTGACCAGGACCACCCGCCCGCCGGGGCGGCGCAGGGCCGACCGCAGCGCCTCGGTGAGCAGGACCGCGGTGAGCACGTTGGCGTCGAGGTTCGCCCGCCAGTGCGCGGCGATCCCGGCCAGGCCGCCGGTGTCGCCGCCGAGGTATCCGCCGGCGTTGTTGACGACCGCGTCCACCGCCCGGTCCCCGACCGCCTCGACCACCTCGGACACCTGCTCCGGGTCGGTCAGGTCGGCGACCACGGGCCGGACGGCACGGGGGCGCCCGATGTCCCAGGAGATCCGCTCGGCGGTGTCCGTGAGCACGTCCGCCCGCCGCCCGACGACGAACACGTCGAACCCGTCGGTGGCCAGCACCCGGGCGACGGCGGCCCCGATCCCGGTCCCGCCGCCGCTGACGACCGCAAGCCGCTCACCCATACGTCGTCCTCCCCAACCCGCCGAAACCCCGCCGATCATGAAGTTATCGCCCAGACACACGGCGTGTCGCAACAGTAACTTCATGATCGGCGGGTGGTCCCGGTGCGCTGTTCGGGTCAGCGACCCCGGGACGGGATACGGAGGGAACCGCGGAGCAGCGCCAGGCGGGGGGCCAGGCTGGCCAGACCGCCGGGGAAGAAGTACACGGCCAGGATGAACACGGCGCCCAGCACGAACAGCGGCTGGGACAGGGGCCGGCTGAGGAACGCCGGGAGGGCGTCCACCGCCTCGCTGGCGCCGAAGGCGACCAGCCGGTGGTCCAGGTACATGTAGAGGATGCCGCCGAGCACCGGCCCCCACCGGGTGCCCGGCCCGCCGAGCACCACCATGACCAGCAGCGACAGGGTCAACTCGCTGGACGTGATGTGCGGGGAGGCGCCGCCGACGATCAGGCAGTAGACCACGCCACCGGCCGCCGCGAGCCCGCCGGCCAGCGTGAACGCCACCAGCTTGAACCGGTACGGGTCGAGCCCGAGCACACCGACCCGCCGCTCGTCGTCGCGCAGGCCGGCGAGCACCCGCCCGGTCGGCGAGCCGCTCACCCGGTGCACGACGAACACCACGACGACCAGGTACGCCAGCGCGAGCCAGTACAGGTTGACCGTGTTCGTCACCCCGACCAGCGCCTCCGGCACCCCGGAGACGTCCAGCGGCAGGCCCTCCTCGCCGCCCGTCAGCCCGCCGAAGTCGCGGGCCACCAGGATCGCGCCGACCTGGGCGAAGGCCAGCGTGACCATGGCGAACGCGATGCCGACGGTCCGCAGCGCCACCGCGCCGATCAGCGCGGCGAGGATCGTCCCGCCGGTGATCGTGAACAGCGCGGCCTGCCACAGCGGCAGCCCGGCCTTGGTGACCAGGATGTCGGTGCCGTAAACACCGGCGGCGAAGTAGAGGGCGTGCCCGAAGGAGAGCATCCCGGTCCGCCCGAACAGCAGGTCGTACCCGGCGGCGAGCCCACCGAAGACCATGCAGACGGCGAGCAGTTGCAGGGTGCCCGGCTCGTTCAGCGCGCCCTCGAAGATCCCCGGCAGGTGCAGCGTCGAGTACGGCAGGGTCAGCGCCACAGCCAGCGCGACCAGCGGCAGGAACGGGCGCACGCGACCCCAGCGACCGCCGGGCGTCAGCTCGGAGGGCACCGCCGCCGGGGGCGCCGGAACCTCGGGACTCTTGACCTCGGTCATGCCGTTGCCACCTTTCCGGCGATGCCCTGGGGGCGCAGCAGCAGCACCACGGCGAGCAGCCCGACCACGCAGATGTCGCCCAGCCCGGAGGTGCCGTAGTAGTTGACGAACTGTTGCAGCAGCCCCACCGCGACGGCCGCGTACGCGGACCCGACGACCGAGCCCATGCCGCCGATGACCACCACGATGAACGCGAAGATCAGCAGCGAGCCGCCCTGCCCGGGTGAGACGGTGCCGAAGTAGACGCTGCCGAGCGCCCCGGCCAGCGCGGCGGCCGCCCCACCGATGGCGAAGACCAGCGTGAACGCCTTCCGGACGTCGATGCCGAGCGCGGTGACCATCTCCCGGTTCTCCACGCCCGCCCGGATCACCAGGCCGTAGCGGGTCCAGCGGAGGAAGGTCAGGATCGCGCCGAGCACCAGCACCGCCGCGACGATCAGCAGCAGGCCGCCGTTGGGCACGTTGGCGCCCAGCACGTTGGTGACCTGCCGGGTCCACTCCGGGCGCGGGAACGTGCGCGCGTCGGCACCCCACGTCGCCTGGAGCAGCGCCACCCCGGCCAGCGAGAGACCGACGGTGACCAGGACCTGCTCGATCGTGCGCGAGTACAACGGCCGGATCAGCACCAGCTCGACCAGGACCGCGACCAGGGTGCCGGCGAGCACGCCGAAGGCGACCGCGACGACGAACCCGAACCCGTCACCGCCGGCGCCGGGCAGGTTGCCGGCCGCCCACCAGGTCGCGTACGCCCCGACGCCGAGGAACAGCCCGTGCGCGAAGTTGAGCACGTCGGCCAGGCCGAAGACGAGGGACAGGCCGGAGGCGACCAGGAAGTAGAGCGCCGCCAGGCCGAGCCCGGTCAGCGTCAACAGGATGATCGTGTCCACTAGTGATGCACCTCCGCGGAGCCCACGCCGAGCAGCGACTTCGTCAGGCCGGTCTCCAGCAGCAGCTCCTGCGCGTCGCCGGTCCAGGCCACCTTGCCGGCGGCGAGCACCACCGCGTCCCGGGCCAGCCGCCGCACCACGGCCAGGTTCTGCTCGACCAGCAGCACCGGCACCGACTCGGCGACCCGTTCGAGCACCTCGGCCACCTCGGTCACGACCTTCGGCGCGAGGCCCTTGGTCGGCTCGTCGATCAGCAGCAGCCGGTTGTCGTTGAGCAGCACCCGGCCGATCGCCAGCATCTGCTGCTGCCCGCCGGAGAGCGAGCCGGCCCGCTGCCGTCCCCGCCGGTCCAGCTCGGGGAAGAGCGCGTACACCCGGTCGTACGCCGGGGTGGTCCCCCGCCGCTCGGCGAGCCGCAGGTTCTCGGCGACCGTGAGGCCGGCGAAGACGCAGCGGTCCTCCGGCACGTAGCCGAGCCCACCGCGGACCAGCCGGTGGGTGGGCCGGGCCAGCAGGCTCTGCGCGCCCATCCGGATGGTGCCGTGCACCTCGCCCGCCCGCGGGGTGAGCCCGACGATGGCCCGTAGGGTGGTGGTCTTGCCGACGCCGTTGCGGCCGAGCAGCACGGTGACGCCGGTCGGGGCGACCGTGAAGGACACCCCCTGGAGGATGTGCAGCCCGGAGATCCGGACCGACAGGTCCGCCACGCTGAGTACCGGCTCGGTCATAGGGACTCCCCCAGGTAGGCCTCTTGCACCGTCGGGTTGGCCATGACCGTCTCCGGGGTGTCGCAGGCCAGCAGCGCGCCGTGGTGCATCACGGCGATCCGGTCGGCCAGTTCCAGGATCACGTCCATGTGGTGCTCGACCATCAGCACCGAGCGACCGCTGTCGCCGGTCAGCGAACGGATCACCTGCACCAGCTCGGGCACGTCCTCGGCGCTGACCCCGGCCATCGGCTCGTCCAGCAGCATCACCCGCGGTTCACCGGCGAGCAGCAGGGCGATCTCCAGCTTGCGCTTCTCGCCGTGGGCGAGGGTGCCGGCGAGCGCCGTACCCCGGTGGGCCAGGCCCACCCGTTCGAGCGCCGCGTCGGCGGCGGCGGCGACCTCCCGGTCGGCCGCCGCCCGCCGCCACAGCTTCATCGAGCCCCCGCGGTACGCCTGCACGGCGAGCCGGACGTTCTCCCGCACGCTGAGCGAACCGAAGACCGAGGACGCCTGGAAGGTACGGCCGAGCCCGAGGCGGGCCCGCTTGTACGGCGGGAGGGCGCTGATGTCCTGCCCGTCGAGGGTGATCCGACCTTCCGTGGCCCGGCGCAGGCCGGTGATCAGGTTGAACAGTGAGGTCTTGCCGGCGCCGTTTGGCCCGATGACGCCAAGGAACTCCCCGGGCGCCAGGTCGAGGTAGACGCTGTCGACGATGGCGACCTCACCGATCCGCCAGGTCAGACCGCGGGTGGCGAGCATTCCTGTCAGCCCTTCATCGCCACGACCGGCGGCGCGGTCTCGTCACCGGTGAGGCTCTTCTGCGCGCTGGCGGTGAACGCCTGGCCGCTGCCGGAGAGCTTCGCCTGGAACATCGGCTGGAGCAGGGCGTGGTCCTCCTTGCGGATGGTCAGCTGTCCCTTGACGCCCTCGAAGCTCCACCCCTCCAGGGCGGTGACCATCTTCTCGACGTCGTCGCCGCCCTCCTCGATGGCGCGGACGACCATCTGCGCCGCGTGGAACCCGTCCGGGTGGAACAGGTCCAGCGTGCCGCCGGGGATCTTCGCCTTGGCGGCCTTGGTGGCCTCGTTGTCGGTGGCCCCGTCGAAGTAGTGCGACAGGAAGGAGATCTTGCTGCCGGCGGCGCCGAAGGTGGGCCACGAGGCGCGGATGTCCAGGCCGGTGACGACCGTGGTGGAGGTCAGCACGCCCTGCTGGTCGAGGGTCTGCCACATCGCCGGGGCGGTGGTGCCGGCCCAGGCGACGAAGAGCAGGTCCGGCTTGGCGGCCTTGATCTGGCTGGCGAACGGCGTGAACTCGGTCGCGCTGGCCGGGGCCCGTACGCTGCTGACGGTGGCGCCGGCACCGCCGATGACCGCCTTGACGGCCGCCTCGTTCGCGTCGCCGAACGCGCCGTCCTGCGCGAAGACGACCACCTTCTTGCCGGCCGGGTCGCCGATGAACGACTTCGCGGTCACGACGTCCTGGTACGACTGCCGACCCGAGCGGAACGTGTACTTGTTGGCGCCGGTCACGCCGTCGGTGGCGGCGGGCCCGGAGATGAACAGCACCTTGTTCTGGGCGGCGATAGGGGCGACCTGGAGGGCCACACCGGACGCAGTCGACCCGGCGATGATCTTGTGCCCCTTGCCGATCAGGTCCTTGGCGGCGTTGACGGCCTTCGCCGGGTCACCGGCGTCGTCGACCTCGGTCAGCTCGACGGCCCGGTCACCGACCTTGTTGGTGCCCTTGGTGGCGAAGTCGAGACCGGCCTTGAACCCCTCGATGTACTGCTTTCCGTAGCTGGCCAGGGCTCCCGACTGGGAGTACACCAGGCCAACCTTCACCGGCGCGGCGCTGTCGCCGCCACCGGAGGCGGTTTCCTGCGGGCTGCCACAGGCCGTGGCGGCGAGCACCGCCGCCATCATCGTGGCGGCGGAGAGGAACACCCGCCGCGTCGTCCGGACCGTCATTGCGACTCCACGTGAGGACTCGGAGGAAGGGAACTCGTTTGTCGGCTCACGCTAGAAGTGACGTCATGCACGGGCTATGTGGTCGAAACACACAAGTAACAGGGGATGGATGGCCCTCGGTGACAGCGTCGCCTGACCGGCAGTGACGGCCTCCGGATGCTACGGCCGTCGCCGCCACGGCCGGCGGCGGCCGTGTGTCGCCCCCCGCCACCACCATCGCCGAACGCCGTGCAGGGCCACCCGTCCCGCCACCCACCCCCACCCGACCAGCCGACCCACGCCGCGCCCCACCCCAGGCCCGCGATCATGCACTTCCTGCCCCGGCGAATCGGGTGAACCTGTAGATAACGGGGGCCGAAACTGCAAGATCGACGAGCGGGGGCGTCAGGTGGTGGGCGGTGGGACGCAGGGGCCGTCGTGGTCGGCCAGGCGCGCGCAGCGGCCGGCGCCGTCCAACCGGGCGTCGCAGAAGACCCGATGGCGTACGAACTGTGCGTCCTCCTCGGACACCGTCGTCTCGGCCGGGTCGATGTCGGGCAGGAAGCCGAGCGAGCGGGTGATCGTCCGGGCGAAGCGCTTCGCGGCGGCCAGGTCGGCGGCGAGCACCGGCAGGTGCACCACGAAGCGGTCCCGGCTCACCGCCGCGCTTCCGACGCGAACCGGGCCTGCCAGCTCCGCAGCGCCCGCTTGATCCGGGCGTTCTCCTCGGTGACCGCCACGAGGTCGCGCCGAGCGGCGGCCAGTTCACAGGCCACCCGGTGCAGGAACGCGTGCACCTCGGCCGGGTCGAGCCCCCGCCGTACCGACCGGAACTGCCGGTCCCGCACCTGCCTCGCGGTCAACGGCCGGCACGACTCCGACCGGTACCACCCGCCGTTCGGCGACCGCCCCGGCCGCCTGGTTCTGATCTCGCCAAACAGGTTGAGCACGTTGCGCAAGCCGGACCTCCTTGATGACGGGACCTGGAGGGCGGTCCGGCCCGCCGATAGGGGACGCGGACCGGACCGCCGGCCCCGCAACCGCAGCCCTCATCGGCGGCACGACCCCGGAGCCCACTTTCGGGCCCGACCCCGAGGCTTGCCGAACCAACCGGAGCCGGACATCCGAGACCTACACCAGTATCTTGCGTTGGTCGAGCCTCGAACCGCCGCCGCGTCGCAACTTGTTGCAGTTACTTGTGTAGGTAGGGCAGGATCGAAGTCGCCGAACCAACCGGAGTCTTCGCCATGCCCACAGCGCCTGCCCCTTACAAGGTGATCGCCAACGATTTCGCCGCGAAGATCAAGAGCGGCGAGCTCAAGCCCGGCGACAAGCTGCCGTCAACCCGGCAGATTGCCGACCAGTACGAGGTCAGCATGAACACGGCCTACCGGGCGATGTCCCTCCTGCACGACCGGGAGCTGATCACCGGCCAGCCCGGCCGGGGCACCTACGTCGCGGAGCAGCCCGGGCGGTAACCACTCCGCAGGATAACCAGGCGAGGCCCAAAGCCGGTGATCGTCTCCATGCCGGTGGCATCGCGGTATCCGACCGGCGCGGGCGGGCACCCCCATGCCGCCGGCACGGAGTCGATCATCGAGATGGTCTCCTCGCTCGACAGGCAACGCACGGCTATGTCCGTTGCCGATGAGCCGGTTGATCCATCCACGACATCAGCTCCAAAGGACCCGCGACCGCACGTGACCCCTGACCCGTGTCCCGCTCACGAATGGTGGCGGGCAGTTCGGGGCCGACAAGGTCGCTCCCTGCGGCAGCGGTCGCACAGGCGGGGCAGCTCGACAGGTGCCCTGGCCGATCACCGAGCCGCCGGCACCGTCCGGACCAGCACGATCGACTCGTCTTCATGGAAGTCGGGGTGTCACGCCGTGCCGGACAGCCCGACTTCCATGAAGGCGGGATGCTCTTGGCGCCGGCCCCGGGGCGCACCGCAGGCGTCGGCCCGCCACCCGGACCGGGGTGGCGGGCCGACAGGAGGAAGGCGGCGTCAGTGGCGGGGCAGGCCGGCGCGGGCGGCCACGGCCGTGTCCGGGTGGTCGGTGAAGACGCCGTCCAGGCCCAGGCCGTAGAAGAGCTCGAACTCGGCCTGGATGTCACCGCGCGCGTTCGGGTCGGTTCCGACCCGGAAGTCGGCCGGCAGGAACTGGTTCTCCGCCCGGAACGTCCAGGCGTGGACGATCAGCTTCTCCCGGTGCGCGTCCCGGACGAGCGTGGTCGGGGCGAGCAGCTTGCCGGCGGCGTCGCGGGGGACGATCAGGTCCTTGTTGGCGCCCACGCCGTCGGCGTACCCGGCGATCCACTTCAGGCCGGCCGGTGCGGCCAGGTCGCGGTAGGTACGGGTGTCGCCGGCGACAGTGAAGTCGTACGGGCGGCCGCTGGCGTTCAGCAGCTGGGCCAGCTTGACGTCGATGACCTTGTTGAGCTCACGCAGGTTGGCGGTCTCGAAGGACTGGATGACGACCGGCGAGTTCCGGTGGGTCAGCTTGTTGCGCCGCAGCACCTCGACCAGCGGCTTCTCCAGCGGCAGCCCGATCGAGGCGAAGTAGGTCGGGTGCTTGGTCTCGGGGTAGACACCGATCACCCGCCCCCGTGCCCTGCCCTCGGTCCGGGCCAGGTCGATGACCTCCTGGAAGGTCGGCACCTGGAACCGGCCGTCGAAGGCGGTGTTCGCCACGCGGACCTGCGGCAGCCGCTCCTTGGCGCGCAGCGTCTTCAGCTCGGCGAGCGTGAAGTCCTCGGTGAACCAGCCGGTCACCGCCACGCCGTCGATGGTCTTCGTCGCCTTCCGGGCGGCGAACTCCGGGCGGGCCGCCACGTCGGTCGTACCGCTGATCTCGTTCTCGTGCCGCGCGACCAGCACGCCGTCGCGGGTGGCGACCAGGTCCGGCTCGATGTAGTCGGCGCCCTGCCGGATCGCCAGCCGGTACGCCTCGAGGGTGTGCTCGGGACGGTAGCCGCTGGCGCCGCGGTGGGCGATCACGATGGGGCGGTCATCGGCGCGGGACCGGTCGGCGGCCGGCGCCGGGTCGGCGGAGGCGGTCACGGCCGGCACGGCGACCGTGGCCGCGAGCAGCGCGCCGGCCAGGCCGAGGGCGGAAAGGGTGCGTCGTCGCAACGCCGTCTCCTGTCGTTCGTCGGGGCAACCGCCTCAGCAGAACCGCCGACGTTGACGGCGAGGTGGTCGGTTGCTGGCCGCCGGGTGAACCCTCCGGGATGCCGTTTCCGCCACCGCCGCCCGTACCGAAAAGTGAAGATTGTCAGGTGCGCTGGCTGCTGCGTCGCCCCGTCCGGCTGGTGCCGGTCGGGTTCCTGGTGGCGATCCTGATCGGCACCGGCCTGCTGATGCTGCGCCCGGCCAGAACCGAGTATCAGCCCACGCCGTTCATCGACGCGCTCTTCACCGCCACGTCGGCGGTCTCGGTCACCGGGATGGCGGTGACCGAGACGCCGAACTACTGGTCGGGGCCCGGCCTGGTCCTGATCACCGTGCTGACCCAGATCGGCGGGATCGGCATCCTGACCGGCGCGGCGCTGGTCGTCCTCGCCGTGTCCCGGCAGCTCGGCCTGCGGAACCGGTTGCTGGTGCAGGCCGAGACCGCCGAGTACGGCATCGGTGACGTGCGCCGGCTGCTGTTCCGCATCGTGGCGACGGTGTTCGTCACGGAGGCGGTGATGACCGTGATCATCACGGCGCGGCTCTGGTTCGGCTACGACTATTCGCCCGGTCGCGCACTGTGGTCCGCCCTGTTCCACTCGGTGCAGGCGTTCAACAACGGCGGCTTCGCCCTGTACTCCGACGGGCTGCTGGCGTTCGCCCGCGACCCCTGGGTGGCCCTGCCGCTCTCCTTCGGTGCCATCATCGGCGGCCTCGGCTTCCCGGCGCTCTTCGAGGCTGTACGGGAGTGGCGCCACCCGGCCGGGTGGGCGGTCGCCACCAAGCTGACCATCTGGGGCAGCGTCGTGCTGCTGGTCGTCGGCTTCGTCGTGCTGCTGATCGCCGAATGGGCCAACCCGCGCACGATCGGCCAGTACGACGTGCCCGGCAAGGTGGTGGCGTCGTTCGCCCAGATCGCGCTCAGCCGCACCGGCGGGTTCAGTGTGCTGCCCACCGGCTACCTGCGGGAGGAGAGTTACCCGCTGCTCATCGCGCTGATGTTCATCGGCGGCGGGAGTGCCAGCACCGCCGGCGGCATCAAGGTCAGCACCTTCTTCCTGCTCGCCTTCGTGATCTGGGCGGAGCTGCGCGGCGAGCCGGACGTGGCGGTCGGGCGGCGGCGCGTGGCCACCGCCAGCCAGCGCCAGGCGATAACCGTCGCGCTGCTCAGCGTGGCGCTGGTGGTCGCCGGCACGGCCACGCTGATCCTGATCACCTCGGGCGTCCAGTTCTACCAGGCGTTGTTCGAGGTCACCTCCGCGTTCAGCACGACGGGGCTGTCCGTCGGTATCACGCAGTCAGTTTCGGACGGCGGCGTCTTCCTGCTGACCGTCCTCATGTACATCGGCCGGGTCGGGCCGCTGACACTCGGGTCGGCGATCGCGATCAACACCCGACGCCGCCTCTACCGCTATCCGGAGGAGCAGCCCATTGTCGGCTAGGGACGCGGAACGTAGTGGAATCGTGGTGATCGGGCTGGGCCGGTTCGGGTCCCACCTCGCCGACTCGTTGATCCGGCAGCACCACCAGGTGCTGGCGATCGATCGGGACGCCGCCCCGGTGCAACGCTGGTCCGACCAGCTCGACCGGGTGGTGCAGGCCGACGCGACGCAGGAGGGTGTCCTCCGGCAGCTCGGGTTGGCCGACATGGAGCGGGCCGTGGTGGCGATCGGCGACTCGGTCGAGGCCAGCGTGCTCACCGTGCTCGCGCTGGTCGAGCTGGGCGTGCCGCAGATCTGGGCCCGGGCGACATCGAACAAGCACGCGAAGATCCTGTCGTCGGTCGGCGCCCATCACGTGATCTTTCCCGAACAGGAGACCGGTGAGCGGGTCGCGCACCTGATCGTCAGCAAGATGCTCGACTTCGTCGAGTTCGGCGACGACTTCGCCATCGCCAAGGTGCTCGCCCCGCCGAGCATGACCGGGCGTCCCCTCGGCGAGCTGCGGCCGGCGGACCGTTACGGCGTCCGGGTCGTCGGGGTCAAGCTCCCAAACGAACGGTACCGGTACGCCACCGACGCCACCGTCCCGGTGGCGGGAAGCATGCTGATCGTGGAGGGCAGCATCGACGGGGTGCAGCGGTTCGCGGCGCTCAGTTGAGCGCGGCGCGCTCAGTCGTCATCGTCGCGCTGTTCCCTCCCCGCGGCTTTTTCCGCCACCATCGCCCTTGCCCTTGCTGTCGCTCACGACCTTCGCGGTCGAGCCGCGACTGGAGGTGGTGGCCTTCTTCACCGGCGCCTTCTTCGGCGGCGCCTTCTTCGCCGGTGCCTTCGTGGCGGGAGCCGTGCTCGGGACCGTCCCGGCCACCCCGGAGACCTGGACACCGCACAGCTCGTCGGCGATGCGGAACTCCACCGGCAGCGGGTTGACCCCGGTGTAGCGGCCGGTGAGCGTGAACTTCTCGGTCGCTCCGGGCGCCAGAGCGGCCCGCTGGGGCACGGGCTGCACGTGGACGTTCCGGCCCTCCTGGCGGACCGGCACCGGCGACGCCTTCGTCACCGTCTGCTGGCCGGGGAAGGCGAAGGCGAGCCGCCAGTCGCGCAGCTCGCGATCGCCGGTGTTGGTGAGCGACAGCTCGGCTGCGAAGTCCTTGCCCGAGTCCGTGCGCAGGGCGTACGTCACCCGGCAGGAGATCTTCTCCTCGGCGCCCATCCGCACCTCGGTGGGCTGGTCGACGCCGCCGCTCGCCGAACTGCCGGAGGTCACTCCCCACATCGTGGCCGTCACGGCGACCAGGCCCGCGGCGGCGACCCCGGCCTCCACCCGCCGGCGCCGGGTCAACGCTCGCCGATTGCGGCGACGGGAGAACGGCAGCGCGTCGGTCGCCGCCGACCAGGGGAGGATCGTGGTGCCGAGGTTCGCCACGGTGGTCGCGTCGACGAGGCCAGCCGGAGCCGGGGAGACGGGCACGGCGGCCATCATTCCGGCGGCCGCGGCGAGCGTACGCGCGACCTCGGCGGTGACCGGCCGGTCCTCGGGGCGCTTCGCCAGGCACCGGCGCACCAGGTCGGCGACCTCGTCGGGGAGCCCGGGCACCGGCGGCATCGGCTCGGGGTCGTTGTACATGTGCGCGCGCAGCATCTGCGTGGTGGTGCTCGCCTCCCAGGGGAGCCGACCGGTGAGCATCCGGTAGAGCAGCAGGCCCACCGCGTACACGTCGGTGGCCGGCGACACGTCACCGTTGTCCAGGCGCTCCGGGGCCAGGTACGCGGGGGTGCCGAGCAGCGCCCCGTCCGGGCCCTTCTCCTTCTCCCCCACCAGCGCCGAGATGCCGAAGTCGACGACCTTGACGCCGGTGGCCGTCAGCATGATGTTGCCGGGGGTGACGTCCCGGTGCACCACCCCGCGCGAGTGGGCGGTGGCCAGCGCCGAGGCCACCTCCGCGCCGACCGTCACCGCCTCCCGCCAGGGCAGCGGCCCCCGCCGCAGCCGCCCGGTCAGGGACTCGCCGTCGATCAGTTCCATGACCACGTACGGCACGGTCAGCCCGACCTGCTCGGACTCGCCGTAGTCGTACACGTTGGTGATGTTGGGGTGGCACAGCCGGGCGGCGGCCTGGGCCTCCACGCGGATCCGGTGCCGGAAGGCCCGGTCGCTGGCGAGCCGGGAGGCGAGCACCTTGACCGCCACCTGGCGGCCGAGCACCTCGTCGTAGCCCCGCCAGACCACGGACATGCCACCGGCACCGAGCTGCTCGATCAGCCGGTACCGCTCACCGAGCAGTTGCGCGCCGTCACGGACACCTCCACCCATGGGGATCGTTGTTGCCCCGGACCGGCGGGGCTACACCTCCGAATCGGATCCGGTTCGCAATGTCACCCGATCAGGCGGTGGCGAGCAGCTGGTCCACCGGGGCGTAGTCGTCGGTCAGCACCAGAGCGTCGCCGACGAAATCGGCCAGCGCCTCCTCGTCGAGCACCGTCACCGACGGGTCGACCCGGCCGAGCCGGGCGCGGACCGCCTCCAGCGGCAGCGGGGCGTCCGAGGCGACGATGAGGAAGTTCGACCCCTCCGTGCCGGCGAGCGCGGCCGGTGGCGCGATCAGCGCGACGTGCCCGAACTCGGCCGCCACGGTGGCGACCTCGCTGCGGATGAACCGCAGCGGCGGATAGTCGATGACGTTCTGCACGTACACGCCGCCCGGACGGGTCACCCGGCGGATCTCGGCGGCCATCTCCCGGGTGGCGAGGTGCCAGGGCACCACCAGGTGCCCGAACGCGTCCCCCACCACCATGTCGCGACTGCCCGCGGGCTCGTCGGCGACCAGCATCCGGGCGTCACCCACCACCGCGCGCAGGTCCGGCCCCTGGCGTACGCCGAGCTTCTCCTCGCCCAGCTCGACGAGGCCGCCGTCGATCTCGAACACGACGTTGTCGGTGCCCGGGCGGGTGGCGGTCAGGTACCGCGGCACGGTGAAGCCGCCCCCGCCGAGGTGCAGCGCGTCCAGCCGTCGCCCGGCCGGGGCCGCCACGTCCGCGACCGCGCCGATCCACTTCGTGTACGCGTACTCCAGGTAGGTCGGGTCCGCCAGGTCCACGTACGAGTGCTCCGCCGAGTTGAGCAGCAGCGTCCGCCCGGTCTCCCGGCCGGGGTCGGCTTCGACACGGGCGCAGTGGTACGCGGTCTCGATGTCGCACGGGTTCGGCGCGACGGTGGTGAGGCCGGCACCGATCAGGCCGAGCACCGCGAGACTCGCCGACACCCGGGCCGGCCCGGTCACCGGCGCGCCGGCAGCCCGGCGCAGCCACACGCCGAGGGCCAGCCCGGTGACCCCGAGGGACACCGCCAGGCCGAGCAGGATCACCGTGCTGGGCAGGGCCGCCACCAGCACGAAGCCGGTGACCAGGGTGGCCGTGACGGCGCCCAGCGTGCCGATGGAGGAGAGCCGGCCGACGACCTGGCCGGTGCGGCGCAGGTCGGCGAGCTGAAGCTTGACCACCATCGGGGTGACCGCCGACAGCAGCATCGCCGGAACGAACACCGCGAGCGCGACGAGCAGGAGGATCGCGGTGGCCGCCCCACCCCGCAGCACCTCACCAGCGTAGCGGACCGCGGGCAGGGTCACCGCGGTGGCGATGCCGGCCAGCACCAGCGCCGGCGCCAGCAGGGTGCGGGGATCCCGCCGGTCGGCCAGCCACCCGCCGGCCCACGCCCCGTACGCGATGGCGGCCAGCGCGATGCCGATGACCGAGCTGGTCACCTGGAGGGTCACCCCGACGTACGGGCCGACCAGGCGCAGCGCGGCGGTCTCCAGCACCAGGACCGCGCCGCTGGAGAAGAAGACCAGGAACGCGGCGAGCCCGGTGGGCAGGGCCCGGCCGGTCGCCGGTGCGGGCCGGGCCGGGACGGTGACGTCGGACGATGCAGGGTTCACCCGCGCGATGGTACGCAGCGAACCTGGCCGCCCGGGTCAGTACATCGAAACATGAACATGGTTTGTGTGGTCGGCGGCGGGACTGCCACCACCGCTGTACGACCGCCATCCGGTGCTCGGCATCCAGATCTGCCGGTACCAGATCACGTACATCACGCCGAGCCGGCTCGCGTTGTTCTTGAGGTACGCGGCCAGGCTGTCGCCGTACGCCTTGTCGCCGCCGGTCGCGGAGACGTTCTCGAAGCCACCGCTGGCGGCGGAGAAGTCGCAGGCCCGACCCTTCGGATGCTCGCCGTCGCCGCCGCTGCGGTAACAGGAGACGTACCGCTTGTAGTTGGCCGCCTGGGCCTGCCTGAGCATGTGCAGGGTGCGCGGGGTGATGCAGCCCGAGGTGGTCGGGTCGTCCACCGAGCAGGACTCCGACGGCCAGGAGCCGTCCGAGTTGCGCGGGGCCGGTCTGGCGCTGGTCGACGATCCGCTGAAGCCGGAGCTGCTTCCGGAGCTGACCGCGGCGAGCGCCGCCTCGGCCGCCTGCTTGTTCTTCCTCAGCACGGCGACCTGCTTCGTCTGCTCGCGGACCTCGGCGTCAATGGCGATCTTGGCATCCCGCGCCGCCTGCCGGGCCTCGGTCAGCTCCCGCACCTTCCGGCCGTCGCGCTGGGCCATCGTGTCCAGGCTCGCCACCCGCTCCAGGAAGGCCTCCGGCGACTTGCTCTCCAGCAGCATCGCGGCGGAGGTGAGCCGGCCCAGCCGGTACGACTGCGCCGCCACCTCCCCCACCTGGGCGGTGAGGTCCACCAGGCGCACCTCGAGGGCCTTCACCTCCGCGGTCAGGGCCTTCTGCCGCCGCTTCGAGTTCTCCAGCTTGGTCGTCGCCTCGAGGTGCGCCTTGGCGGTGGCCGCCAGGGCGTCCCGCAGCTTCTTCGTCCCGCCCTCGTTGGGCTCCGCGTGCGCGGGCACCGCACCGAGGCCGAGGAACAGCGCCACGGCGGCGAGGAGAGCGATCAGCGGGCCGCGACGCCCGCGGGGCAGGGTCGTACGCACGTTCATCCTTCCGTCGGCCGCCGGCCCCCGGTCGGTGCTCTTGCGCGGCGGCGGCCCCACCGGGCGCCGGGTGGCGGCCTGCTGGCGGAGACCGCCGGACACGATACCGGACCGGCGACCGCTGACCAGGCCCGCGACCCGGCGAACCATCGAACATCGACGCTCCGTCGCGGCGCCGGTCACGCTCCGCCGAGCAGCGCCTCCCGCACCTCGGACCACACCCGCTCGTTCGCCGCGACGAGCAGCCCGTGCCCCTCGTCGGCCGGGTGGTACTCGGTGCCGTCGAACCGCCGGGCGACGCCGCCGGCCGCCCGTACCAGGAGGGTGCCGGGCGCGTGGTCCCACGGCAGGGTGCGCCAGAAGAGCACGAACTGCTGGTCGCCGGTGAGCACGTCCAGGTACTCCCGACCGGCGCAGTGCTGGCCGGGGAGCAGCTCGCCCAGCCGCGCACCGCCGGCCTCCACCCGGGCCCGGGCCCGGGACGGCAGGAAGCGGGACATCGCGGCGCCGCGCAGGTCGCCGGGCGTGGACGGCACGTCGGCCGTCCGCACCGGCCGCCCGTCGAGGTACGTCCCCACGCCGACCCGAGCCACGGCCAGGGTGTCCGCCAGCGGGTCGAGCACCCACGCGGCGGCCGGTTCCCCGTCGGTCAGCAGCGCCACCATCAGCGCGAAGGGTCGACGGCCGGCCGCGAAGTTCGCGGTGCCGTCGACCGGGTCCACCAGCCACACGTCACCCGATCCGCGCAGGTGCCGCAGCAGGCCCGGATCGTCGGCGACCGCCTCCTCGCCGACCACCACCGACCCCGGCCGCAGGCGGCACAGGCCCGCCGAGATCAGCTCCTCGGCCGCCCGGTCGGCGACCGTGACCAGGTCGCCCGGGGCCTTCTCCGCGACGTCGTCGTCGTCGAGCTTGCGGAACAGCGGCAGCACGGCCTGGTCGGCCGCCTCGCGCAGCAGCCCACCGACGTCGTCGAGCAGGGTGTCAGCCACGCGGCGGGAGCTTGACCACGCTGACGAAGAACTCGTCGATCTGACGCACCACCGAGATGAACCGCTCGAAGTCCACCGGCTTGGTCACGTACGCGTTCGCGTGGAGCTGGTAGCTGCGCAGGATGTCCTCGTCGGCCTGGGAGGTGGTGAGCACCACGACCGGGATCCGGCAGAGCTGCTCGTCCTTCTTGATCTCCTCGAGCACCTCCCGCCCGTCCCGGCGGGGCAGGTTCAGGTCGAGCAGGATCAGGTCCGGCTGGATCGCGTCCGCGTACGGCCCCTCGCGCCGCAGGTACGCCAGGGCCTCGGCGCCGTCGGACACCACGGTCAGGCGGTTGCGGAGCTTGTGCTCCTCGAACGCCTCCTGGGTCATCAGCACGTCGCCCGGATCGTCCTCGACCAGCAGCACCTCGATCGGGCTGTTGCCGTCCGCCGGCACGGTCATCCCACCGTCTCCCTCATGTCACCCGTTCTACCGCCATCCGGCTCGCCACCGGGGCCGTCCGCCGTACCGGCACGGTCGCCGTCGCCGTCGCCGTCCGTCGGCCCGTCCCCGGCCACCGCGTCCTCCGCCGGGCCACCGTCCACGCGACCGCCCGACCCCTCGCCCGCCGGCCCGTCGGCCGTCGTGCCGTCCCCGGCGTCGCCGGCCGCGACGTTCTCGGCCGCGGCGTCGCCGGCCGCGGCGGCCTCCACGTCCTCGGGCAACGCGGGCAGCGTGAACCGGATCGCCGTCCCCTCGGGGAGGCTGGTGTCGACCCAGACCCGGCCGCCGTGGTACTCCACGATCTTCTTGACGATGGCCAGCCCGATGCCGGTGCCCGGGTAGGCGTCCTTCGCGTGCAGCCGCTGGAAGATGACGAAGATCTTGTCGGCGAACTCCGGCTCGATCCCGATGCCGTTGTCCTCGCAGCTGATCTCCCACTCGTCGCCGACCAGCCGGGCGGACACGTGCACCTTCGGCGGCACGTCCGGGCGACGGAACTTGATCGAGTTGCTGACCAGGTTGGCCAGCAGGTTCGTCAGCAGGGGCTCCTCGCCCCGGATCACCGGCAGCTCGCCCCAGGTCAGCTCTCCGTCGGTGTACTGGCGGGCGGCCTCCGTCTGGGCGGCCACGTCACCCATCACCTTGTTGAGGTCGACCTCGGTGAAGCCGGTGGTGAGCCGGCCGATCCGGGAGAAGGCGAGCAGGTCGTTGATGAGCCGCTGCATCCGCTGCGCCCCGTCCACCGCGAACGCGATGTACTGGTCGGCGCGCTCGTCGAGCTGACCCGCGTACCGGCGCTGGAGCAGCTGACAGAAGCTGGCCACCTTGCGCAGCGGCTCCTGGAGGTCGTGCGAGGCGACGTACGCGAACTGCTCCAGGTCGCGGTTGGAGCGGGTCAGCTCCTCGGCCTGCTTCTGGAGTTGGCTGTTGACCCACTCGATCCGCTCGCGGGCCTCGCGAACCTCGTCGAGTTCCCTCGCGATCTTCTGCCGCATCGCGTCCACGTCGCCGGCGAGCCGCACGAACTCGGCCGGGCCGGCGCCGGTGATGCCGTGCCGGTAGTCCCCGTCCGCGACCTCGCGCACCTGGTCCGCGAGGCCGGAGAGCGGCCGGATCACCATCCGGTCCAGCGACAGCAACAGCACCGTTCCGGCGAGGATCACCACCGCGAGGGCGATGATCAGCAGCATGACCAGGAGGTTGCTGGTGCTTCGGACGTCCTGGGCGCTCTTCTGCCGAGCCTGGAAGATCGAGAACTGGAGTTCCTCCACGGCGGTCCGGACGAGGTCGAACCGCTGGCGAGCGTCCTCGGTCATCAGCGCCTGCCCGGCGGCGGTGCCCTCCTGCCGGGTTGTCGTGATGACCGGTACGGCCACCGCCTGGCGCCACTGCTCCGCCCGCTCCTCGACCACCCCGAGCTCCTGCCGGATCTCCGGGTAGTCGACGAGGATCCGCCGCATCGAGGCCACCCGCTCGCGCTCGAGCTTCACGCCGTCCTCGTACGGAGCCAGGTCTGCCGGATCACCGCTGACGGCGTAGCCACGGACGGCGGTCTCCTGGTCCAGCAGCGCGTTGAGCACCTCCTGGGCCTGCACCCGCAGCGGACCGGTCTTGTTGAGGATCGCGTCGATGTGGGTCCGGTTGCGGGCCGCCACGGCCACCGCCCCGCCGGCCAGCGCGACCAGGAGCAGCGCGACCACGGTGAGCAGCGTGACGACCCGCTGGCGCAGCGTCCAACCCCCGGCCACGCGCATCACCGGCCACCACCGCTGGTGACCAGCAGCATGGCGACGTCGTCGGCCAGCGGGCCGCCGTTGAGCTGCTCGGCCCGCCCGACCAGCCAGGCCGGCAGCTCGGACAGGGGCACTCCGGCGGTGGCCGGGTCGGCGAGCAGGCCCGCCAGGCCGTCCACGTCCAGGCGCTCGTCGCCCTCGCCAACGCGCCCCTCGATCAGACCGTCGGTGTACATCAACAGGGACCAGTCCTCGGTGTCGAACTCCAGGTCGTACGCGACCGGCCGACGGGGCCGTACGCCGAGCAGCAGCCCGCCGGGCGCCGGGACGGGCGCGACCCGCCCCCCGCGGAGCAGCAGCGGCGGCGGGTGCCCGGCCAGCCGCACGGTGGCCCGGTTGGCGCCCAGGTGGAGTCGGGTGGTGGCGACGGTCGCGAAGATCTCCTGGAGCCGGCGTTCGCTCATCAGCACCTGCTCCAGCGCCGGCAGCACCTCGTCGTCCGGCACGCCGGCCAGGATCAGCGCCCGCCAGGCGACCCGCAGTTCGACGCCGAGCGCCGCCTCGTCCACCCCGTGCCCGCAGACGTCGCCGACGATCAGGTCGAGCCGGTCGGGGCGGGTCTGCACCACGTCGAAGAAGTCGCCGCCGATCAGGGCGGCGTGCCGGCCCGGCCGGTAGAAGGTGTGCACCGCGACCTGCTCGGTCGACATCAGCGGCTGCGGCAGCAGGCCCCGTTCCAGGCGGGCGGACTCGGCCTGGCGCAGCTCCACCTCGCGCAGCCGGCGGGCGTTCTCGTCGGCCCGCTTGCGCTCCACCGCGTACCGCAGCGCGCGGGTCAGCAGCACACCGTCGACCTGGCCCTTGACCAGGTAGTCCTGCGCACCCTCGGCGACCGCGACGATGCCGAGGTGCTCGTCGGACCGGCCGGTGAGCACACACACCGCCGCGCCGCTGGCCATCTCCAGCACCTGGCGCAGCCCGTCGATGCCCTGCGCGTCCGGCAGGCCGAGGTCGAGCAGGACGCAGTCCACGCCCATCACGCGCTTGCGCGCCTCGCGCAGACTGGTCGCCACCAGCAGGTCGATACCCGACTTGGTCTCGGCGAGCAGCTCGCCGACCAGGAAGGCGTCGCCCTCGTCGTCCTCGACCAGCAGCACGCGCAGCCGCTCGCCCGGTGGCACGCTGGCGTGGTGCCCGAGACCGCCGAGCGGGTCGGCCCGGCCCACGACGGAAGGACCGGCCAGGCCGGTCCCCCGGTGCGGCCGGGTCACCGCCGCGAGACGCGGAAGATCGCTGGTGATGTCGGGCTCCTTCCAAGTGCCCTGCTGATCCTGTATTAGACAACGGTCCCACACAACACGACGGCCTCGGCCCGACGCCCGATGCTCCCGATCACGGGACGCCCCAGGTGCAGAGGGGACGAATCCGGCAAGTGGCGACCTCGGTCGGGCCACACCGGGAGTCCCGCCGACGCCCGGAGGGGTGCAGGATGGTGCCACCCCCACCCCCGAGGAGTCCCCGTGGGCGTACCTCCCATCCCGACCACGAAGCACCGGTCCATCGCCGCGGCGGCGCTCGTCCTCGCCTCCGACCGCACGCTGGCCCGACCCCGCCGGCGGCTCGCGGCCGCGGTGGCCGCGCTGGTCGCGCTCGTCGCCGTCGGCGCCGTGACCCTGGTCGACCTGCGCACCCCCGCGCCGCGTCCGGCCGACGCACCGCCCGGCGAGTTCAGCGCGGCGAGGGCGTACGACCAGGTGCGGGTCATCGCGGCCCGCACCCACGTGGCCGGCAGTCCCGCCAACGACCAGGTCCGCGAGCATCTGGTCGGGGTGCTGCGCGGCCTCGGCCTGGAGACCGGCGTGCAGGACACGGTCGCCCCGGAGGCCGGCCAGCTCAGCGGCGCGGCCGGGGGCGCGACCCTGGCCCGGGTACGCAACGTGGTGGCCCGCCTCCCCGGCACCGACCCGACCGGGAAGGTCTTCCTCGTCGCGCACTACGACTCCGTCCAGGTCGGACCGGGTGGCAACGACGACGCCGCCGGCACCTCGGCCATCCTGGAGGTGGCCCGGGCGCTCACCGCCGCTCCGCGGCCCCGCAACGACGTCGTCTTCGTGCTCACCGACGCCGAGGAGGCGTGCCTGTGCGGCGCGTCCGCGTTCGCGTCGACCCACCCGCTCGCCGCGGACGGCGGCGTCGTGCTGAACCTGGAGGCGCGGGGCTCGACCGGGCCGGTGATCATGTTCGAGACGTCCGAACGGAACGCCGCCCTGGTCGACGCCTTCGGCCGGGCCGCCCCGCACCCCGTGGGCACCTCGTTCGCGGTCGAGATCTACCGCGCGCTGCCGAACGACACCGACTTCACCGCCTTCCTCGACGAGGCCGGCTTCGTGGGCCTCAACTCGGCGTACATCGACGGCGGGGCGATCTACCACACCCCGCTGGACACGCCGGCCGCGATGGACCGGGCGAGCCTCCAGCACCACGGCGACAACGCGCTCGCCCTGGCCCGCGAGTTCGGCCGGGTCGACCTGGCGACGCTCGACGCCGGGCACGACGCCACGTACTTCCCCGTCCCCGGCGGGCTGGTCCGCTACCCGGGCTGGCTGGCGCTGCCGCTCGCGCTGCTCGCGCTCGCCGGCGTGGTCGCGCTCGGCTGGCTCGCGCGGCGCCGGGGGCGGGTGACCGCCGGCCGGCTGGCCGCCGGCTTCGGCCTGGCGCTCGTGCCGCTGGTGGTCGCCCCGGTCGGCGCGACGCTGCTCTGGGCGGGGATCACCGCGGCACGCCCCGGCTACGCCGAACTGCTCGACCCGTACCGACCCACGTGGTACCGGCTCGCCGTGCTGGCGCTCGCCGCGGCGGTCCTGTTCGCCTGGTACGCGCTGACCCGCCGCCGGGTCGGCCCGGCCGCGCTGGCGATCGGCGCGCTCGGGTGGCTGGCCCTGCTCGGTGTGCTGTTCGCCGCCCTGGTGCCCGGCGGGGCGTACCTGGTGACCCTGCCGGCCCTGGCCGGCGCCCTCGCCGGGCTGGTCGCGCTCGCCACGCGGATCGACGGGCCGTGGCCCGTGGTCGCGGTGACGCTGGCCGGCGCGGTGGCCGTGGTGGTGCTGCTGCCCACCGTCGTGCTGCTCTTCCCCGCGCTCGGCATGGCGATGGGTGGCGTCGCCGCGCTCGTGGCGGTGCTGCTCGGCCTCGCCGCCCTGCCCGTGGTCGACCTGCTGCACCCGCAGGCCGGCGGGCAACGCGGGATGGTCGCCCTCCGGGCCCGCCGGCTCGGCGCGCTGCCGGCCGCCGCCGCGACCCTCGCGGCCGCGGTGTTCGCCGGGGTCGGGCTCACCGTCGACCGGTTCGACGCCGCGCACCCCGCGCCGACCCACCTGATGTACGCGCTCGACGCCGGCACCGGCCAGGCCCGCTGGCTCAGCCACGAGGCCGAGCCGCAAGCGTGGACCGACGGGTACGTGGACGGCGACCCGGTCTCCGTCGCCGACGAGTTCCCGGTCTTCGGTGACGAGAAGCTGCTGGCCGGTCCGGCGCGGGCGGCGGGCCTTCCCGCCCCGAGGCTGGACGTGCTCGCCGACACCACCGCCGGTGCGGAACGCATGCTGCGGCTACGGCTCACCCCGCAGCGGCCGGTCCGCCTGGCCGCCCTGCACGTCGACTCCGGCACGGCGACGGTGCTGCGCGCCGAGGTGGCCGGCCGGTCGGTGCCGGTCGAGCCGCGCGAGGGCCGCTGGGGCTTCGGGGTGGTCTTCCACGCCCCGCCGGCTGAGGGCATCGAGGTGACGCTGACGGTGACGCCGAAGGCGGGCCAGGTGGCGTTCCGGGCGATGGACGCCAGCGACGGCCTGGACTCCGTACCCGGCTTCCGGCCCCGCCCGCCGGACGTCGGGATCGTCGGTTCGCACAGCTCGGAGATGCTCGCGGTGGCCCGCACCTACCCGCTCTGACGCTCCCGCTCCCCGCCCTGACCCCGCTTCCGCGATCTTGCACTTCCTGCCCCGGCGAAACGGACCGAAAGGTGCGTCCCGGCGGCACAAACTGCAAGATCGCGGGGGCGGGCGGCTACTTCCAGCGGAAGTGCACGAAGAGGCGGCCGAAGTTCTTCGAGTCCTTCTCGACGCGGTGGTAGAGCGCCTTGACGTCCTTCTGGTCGAGGAACCGCAGCACCCGCTTCTTGAGCTGGCCGGAACCCTTGCCGGGGATGATCTCCACGAGGGTGGCCTTCTTCGCCACCGCCTCGTCCATGATCCCGCGCAGGGCGCGGTCGATGTCGATGCCCCTGTTGTAGATGTCGTGCAGGTCCAGCTTGAGCTTCACGGCCGGGCCTCCAGCGGGTCGGGTTCCATGGCCTGCCCATGGTAGGCCGGGGTGAGCTGGGCGCCGGAAATCGGTGGACGTCCCTCCTGCCGGTGACGATCGTCGGGGGATGCGCCAAGAGGATCTCTGGAACACCGACGCCGCGCGGCGTTACGACACACCGGGCAGCGGGATGTTCGCACCCGAGGTGCTGGAACCGACCGCGGATCGGCTCGCCGGGCTGGCCGGCGGGGGCCGGGCCCTGGAGTTCGCGATCGGCACCGGCCGGGTGGCGGTCCCGCTCGCCGAGCGGGGCGTACCGGTCACCGGGATCGAGCTGTCCGGTCCGATGATCGAGCAGCTACGGACGAAGGTGGACGAGGAGACGATCCCGGTGGTCCAGGGCGACATGGCCGTCGCCACCGCACCGGGGACGTACACGCTCGTGTACCTCGTCTACAACACGATCTCGAACCTGCAGACCCAGGCGGAGCAGGTCGCCTGCTTCCGTAACGCCGCCCGGCACCTGGCACCCGGCGGCCGGTTCGTGATCGAGTTGTGGGTGCCGGAGCTCCGCAAGCTCCCACCGGGCCAGGCGGCCACGGTCTGGCACTACGAACCGGGCTACATCGGCCTGGACACGTACGACGTGCTCCACCAGCGGGCCGTGTCGCACCACGTCCGGTACGAGGAGGACGGCACGGCCCGGGTGTACTTCAGCCCGCACCGCTACATCTGGCCGGCGGAACTCGACCTGATGGCCCAGCTCGCCGGGTTCGAGCTGGAGAGCCGGCACGCGGACTGGACCGGGGCGGAGTTCACCGCGGACTCCCGCTCCCACGTGTCCGTCTACCGCCTCCCGGTTTGACACCGGGCAGACGACGACGGGGCAGCCCCGAAGGGCTGCCCCGTCGTGTTCGGTCAGCGGCCGATCCGGGTCTCCACCCGGCGCAGCGCCGCCTGGTAGTCGTCGTTCCCGTGGTGCATGGCCGCCGCGATGCGCAGGTGCCGCAGCGCGTCGGCCGGCCGGTTCAGCCGCTCCAGCGTCCGGCCCAGCACGTGGTGGGCGTAGTGGTCGCTGGGATCCCGGTCGACCAGCTCGCGGAGCTGCTCCTCGGCCCGGTTGAGCTGGGCCGACTGGAAGTAGGCCCGGGCCAGCAGCTGCCGGACGGCGGAGTTGCCGGGCTCGGCCTCGACGATCGGCTCGAGCAGCCGGGCCGCTCCGGTCGGGTCACCGGCTTCGAAGAACAGAGTCGCCCGCCGGTACTCAGCCAGAAGATCCATTCGACCCACCCCCTCGTGTCACGTCGTCACTGCACCGACGCTGGCACAACACCAGCCGCACCGCGACTGTTCCCCGCTGGGAATCGCACGTCAGACCGACCGGGCGGCGGCGAGGTCCCAGGCGCGGACACCGCCCACGATGCCGGCCGTGTTCGGCACCACCACCACGTCGTCGCCCATCCGGGCCAGCTGCTCAGGGCGGATCAACCGGGAGTTGCCCCCGCCCAGGTAGAGCCGGTCCCACCGGAACACCGGCCGCAACCCCTCCACCACCTGCCGCACCCGGCGCGACCAGAAGGCGTCCCCGAGCCGGCGCCGCTCGACCTCGCCGACGTACGTGTCGTACGTCGTGCCCCAGCGCACCGGGGCGTGGGACAGCTCCAGGTGCGGGGCGAGCACGCCCCCGTCGAAGAGGGCGCTGCCCAGCCCCGTGCCGAGCGTCAGCACCAGCTCGCAACCGGTGCCGGCGACCACGCCGGCCCCGTGCACCTCGGCGTCGTTGAGCACCAGCGCCGGCACCCCGAAGGCGTCGGCGAGGGCGCTGCGCGCGTCGTACCCCGACCACTCGGCGACCAGGTTGGGATCCACCCGGCTGCGGGGGCCGGAACGGGTGACGTAGTGCGGCGTGGCCACCACCACCCCGTGCCGGATCATGCCGGGCATGCCCACGGTCAGGCGGTCCGCCGGCGGCAGCTGCGACCCCAGGTCGTGCAGCGTCTTGACGAAGAGCGCGGGCGGCAGCGGGTACGGCGTCGGCACGCGCACCGGCCGCGCCCGCATCGTCCCGGCGGCGTCGAGGACGGACGCCTTGAGCCCGCCGCCGCCGCAGTCGATCGCGAGAGTGGTCACCACGCCGAGAAGTGTGCCCGGTCCGCGCCGGACCACCCTCGCCGATCATGCGTTTTTGGCCCGCGATATGCCGCTTTTGCGAGCTAATGTCCGGACAGGAAGTGCAAGATCGCGGGAGCGGTGGGGGCCGGATAGGGTTGCGGGCTGATGAGTGGGACGTTGGTTGTCAAGGGGTTGGGTGCTGGGCACGGGGAGCGGGAGTTGTTCTCCGGGCTTGATTTTGTGGTTGCGCCGGGGGACGTGGTTGGGCTCGTCGGGCCGAATGGCGCCGGGAAGTCGACGTTGCTGCGTACCCTTGCCGGGCTGCTCCCTGTCGAGGCCGGGAGCGTCACGATCAGCCCGCCCACCGCGAGCGTGGGGCACCTGCCGCAGGAGCCGGAGCGGCGGGCCGGTGAGCGGGTCCGCGACTTCCTGGCGCGGCGCACCGGAGTGGCCGGGGCGCAGGCGGCGCTGGACGCGGCCACCGAGGCGCTGACCGCGGGAGCCCCCGGCGCCGACGACGCGTACGCCGAGGCGCTGGACCGGTGGCTCGCCCTCGGCGGCGCCGACCTGGACGAACGCGCCGAACAGGTCGCCGCCGACCTCGGCCTCGCCGTCTCCCTCGACATGGCGATGACGGGCCTCTCCGGCGGCCAGGCCGCGCGGGCCGGGCTGGCGTCGCTGCTGCTCAGCCGGTACGACGTCTTCCTCCTCGACGAGCCCACCAACGACCTGGACCTGGCCGGGCTGGAGCGGCTGGAGGAGTTCGTCACCGGGCTGCGCGCCGGGACCGTCCTGGTCAGCCACGACCGCGAGTTCCTCACCCGCACCGTGACGCGCGTCCTCGAACTGGACCTGCACCAGCGGCAGGTCAACCACTACGGCGGCGGCTACGCGGCCTACCTGGAGGAGCGGGAGGTGGCGCGGCGACACGCCCGCGCCGACTACGAGGAGTACGCCGAGACCCGTGCCGACCTGGAGGCGCGCGCCCGGACGCAGCGGTCGTGGATGGAGAAGGGCGTCAAGAACGCCCGGCGCAAGGCCACCGACAACGACAAGATCGGCCGCAAGTTCCGCTCCGAGGCGACCGAGAAGCAGGCGGCCAAGGCCCGGCAGACCGAGCGGCTCATCGAACGGTTGGAGGTGGTCGAGGAGCCGCGCAAGGAGTGGGAGCTACGCATGGAGATCGCCGCCGCGCCCCGCGCCGGCGCCGTCGTGGCCACGCTCCGCGACGCCGTGGTACGCCGCGGCGCCTTCACCCTCGGGCCGGTGAACCTCCAGATCGACTGGGCGGACCGGGTGGCCGTCACCGGGGCGAACGGGTCCGGCAAGTCCACCCTGCTCGCCGCCCTGCTCGGCCGGCTGCCGCTGGACGCCGGGCAGTCGTCGCTCGGGCCGGGTGTCGTCGTCGGCGAGGTCGACCAGGCACGCGGGCTTTTCCTGGGCGACGCGCCGCTGCTCGACGCCTTCCGGCTGGCCGTACCCGACCTGTCGCCGGCCGACGCGCGGACCCTGCTGGCCAAGTTCGGCCTGCGCGCGGCGCACGTGCTGCGGCCGGCGGCCACCCTCTCCCCCGGCGAGCGCACCCGGGCGGCGCTCGCGCTGCTGCAGGGGCGCGGGGTGAACCTGCTGGTGCTCGACGAGCCGACCAACCACCTCGACCTGCCGGCCATCGAACAGCTGGAATCCGCGCTGGCCGGCTACCCCGGCACGCTGCTGCTGGTCACCCACGACCGGCGGATGCTCGACGCGGTGAGCGTCAACCGGCGGCTCCGGGTGGACGCCGGACGGATCGCCGAGGACTGATCCGTGCCGACCCGGTCGCGCCGGGTGAGAATGAGCGCATGCTCAAGTGGGAGTACGCGCTGCTGGTCCGCCGTCGGCAGGCGGCCACCAACGACATCGGCTGGGAGGTCGTCTTCGTCTGGTACGGCCCGGACGGCTCGATGGTCGACGTCACCCCGTACGGGGACACCGCGCTGGCCCACCTGAACCGGGCCGGTGACCAGGGCTGGGAACTCGTCGCGATGAGCGAGGACCCGTCCCTGCCCGGCAACAACGAACTCCACCGCTACCACCTGAAGCGGCCCAAACCCGCCGCTCCCCAGCCACGCCAGCGGATGCGTACGGTGGGCCGCCCCCGCCGCACCCTCTCCGGCTAACCTCCGAGAGGTGGGGCATACCGGGCGGGGATGTGGGTAACGGGCGGCCGGAGGTGGGCCGATGGTCGCGCTGGCACTGACCCCGCCCTCGGCCGAGCGGCTGCGGGCGGTCGACGAGTTCCTCGCCGAAGCCTGGACGGACCAGGCCCGGCATGACGACCGCCTGCGGGACCTCGCCGTCGAGGTGCGCTTCGACCGGGGGGTGGCTCACCTGACCGGGGAGGTCGGCGAGCCGGACGACCTGCGTCTGGTGCGGGATCGCGTCGGCCGGCTCGCCGGGGTCCTGGCCGTCTGGTGCCGGGTCCGCGTCGGCGGACGGGATCCCGTCGTGGTGGACCTGGGCTGCGGGGCGACCAAGCAGTGGCCCGGCAACCTGGGGCTGGACATCTTCCCGGCATCCGGCGTGGACGTGGTCGCGGACCTGTCGGGCACCCTGCCGCTGGCCGACGACTCGGTGGACGTGCTCTTCACCGTCCACATCCTGGAGCACCTGATCGACTTCCTGCCGCTGGTCGACGAGGCGCACCGGGTGCTGCGGCCGGGGGGCGTCCTGCACGTGATGAGCCCCTGGTGGGGGCACGTCAACGCGGTCGCCGATCCCACCCACGTCCGGCTCCTCGACGTCCAGACCATCAAGGGCATCTGCATGCAGCGCCCACCGGGCACCCCGCGCTGGTATCCGCTGCACGCCGGCTGCGACGGCGCCAGCATCTTCGCCGACCTGACCCCGCTCCCACCCGACGCCGACGGCCCATCCCCGTCCCACCTGGCCCGCTTCTTCGCCTAACCCCCTCCGCATCCCGCCGGCCCCCACCCGCGTCGGGTCGATCATGGAGTTAGCGGGTGAGTTGGAGATCAATCCACCCGCTAACTCCATGATCAACCAGGACAGGCGGGGCCGGGCGGGGTGGGCCGGGGCCCGGGGGGGGTAACGGGCGGGGGGCGGGGGTTAGGCCGGGGTGGTGGATTCGCGGGGGATCAGGGTCCAGGGGGCGGGGAGTTCTCGTGGGGGGGCCGTGCGGTCGCCTCCCAGGCGGTTGGCGAGGAGGTCGACGGCCAGCCGGGCGATGCGTTCCTTGTCCGGGGCGATGGTGGTCAGGGTGGGGACCGAGAAGCGGCCGTCCTCGATGTCGTCGAAGCCGGCCACCGCGACGTCCTCGGGCACGCGCAGACCGGCCTCGTGCAGGGCACGCAGGGCGCCGAGGGCGAGGGTGTCGTTGAAACAGAAGACGGCGTCGGGGCGTACCCCCGAGGCCAACAGCGACCGCATCGCGGCCGCGCCCTCCGCGCGGTGCCAGGCCGGCGCGGAGGCCACCAGCGACTCGTCGTACGCGATGCCGGCGTCGGCGAGCGCGGCGGCGTAGCCGGCGAGCCGGAGCCGGGCGCTGGCGCCCTCGGGGGTGCGCTGCGACCCGATCGCGGCGACCCGGCGGCGGCCGAGCCCGATGAGGTGGGCGGTCATCTCCCGGGCGGCGGCCACGTTGTCGATCCCCACGTGGTCGGCGGGGCCGTGGTCGACCCGCTCACCGAGCAGCACCATCGGGGTGCCGTCGAGGCCGGCCAGGTCGTCGGCGGTGAGCGCGAGGGGGCTGAAGATCAGACCGTCGATCATGTGGTCGCCGATGCCCGCGGCGGCGACCCGTTCCTGCTCCCGGCCGCCGCCGGTCTGGTCGATCAGGACCGTCCAGCCGTGCTCGGCGGCGGCGGTGACGACGTGCCGGGCCAGTTCGGCGAAGTACGGGATGTCCAGCTCGGGCACGGCCAGGGCGATCACCCCGGTGCGCCCCTTGCGCAGGTTACGGGCGGACAGGTTGGGCCGGTAGTTGAGCTCGGCGATCGCCTCCTCGACCCGCGCCCGGGTGTCCGGCCGGACGTGCACGTAGCCGTTGACGACGTTGGAGACGGTCTTCACCGACACGCCGGCGCGCTCCGCCACGTCCTTGAGCCTGTGCCGCACTGCTTCCTCCCGCGAGACGCTGGCCCGCACTCTACCGCGTCACGGGCGGGTCACGACCTCTTTACAACGTTGCTTACAACGTTGTAGAAAGCGAGCGGAACGGGTGACCCGGGTCACCCGGCTCGGCGACAGGAAAGGTGGCACCCCCTTGCGGACCGCGCAGCTCACGATCGACCCGGCCTTCACCATCGGCCCGGCGGACCGCCGGCTCTTCGGCTCCTTCGTCGAGCACATGGGCCGCTGCGTGTACGGCGGGGTTTACGAGCCCGGCCACCCCACCGCCGACGGACGGGGGCTGCGCGGCGACGTGCTGGCACTGACCCGGGAGCTGGGCGTCTCCGTGGTCCGCTACCCCGGCGGCAACTTCGTCTCCGGCTACCGCTGGGAGGACGGCGTCGGCCCGGTCGGTGACCGGCCGCGCCGGCTCGACCTGGCCTGGAAGACGATCGAGACCAACGCGTTCGGGCTGGACGAGTTCATGACCTGGGCGGCCGAGGCGGGCGTCGAGCCGATGATGGCGGTCAACCTCGGCACCCGGGGCGTGCGGGAGGCGCTCGACCTGCTGGAGTACGCGAACCACCCGGGCGGCACCCAGCTGTCGGACCTGCGCCGCAAGCACGGCGCCGAGGAGCCGTACGGGGTGCGGCTCTGGTGCCTCGGCAACGAGCTGGACGGGCCGTGGCAGGTGGGCCACAAGACCGCCGACGAGTACGGCCGCCTCGCCGCCGAGACCGCCCGCGCGATGAAGATGATCGACCCGTCGATCAGCCTGGTGGCCTGCGGCAGCTCCAACCGGCGGATGCCGACCTTCGCCTCCTGGGAGGCGACCGTGCTGGAGCACACGTACGAGCACGTCGACTACATCTCGGCGCACACCTACTACGACCCGTCCGACGGGGACCGGGCGAGCATCCTCGCCTCCGCCGTCGACATGGACAACTTCATCCGCGACGTGGTGGCCACCGCCGACCACGTGGCGGCGAAGCAGCGCCACCGGCGCAAGCTCAGGATCTCCTTCGACGAGTGGAACGTCTGGTACGAGTCCCGCCTCCAGGCCGACCTCGACCGGCGCGGCTGGGTCGAGGCCCCGGCACTGATCGAGGACGACTTCACCGCCGTCGACGCGGTGGTGGTCGGCGACCTGCTGATCACCCTGCTCCGGCACGCCGACCGGGTGGGCGTCGCCTGCCAGGCCCAGCTCGCCAACGTGATCGCCCCGATCCGGACGCGCACCGGCGGGCCCGCCTGGCGGCAGAGCATCTTCCACCCCTTCGCGCTGACCGCCCGGTACGCCCGCGGCACCGTGCTGCGGACCGAGCCGGTCTCGCCCACGTACGAGACGAAGAAGTACGGCGAGGTCCCGGTGCTGGACACGGTCGCCGTGCACGACGAGGAGACCGGGGTCCTCACGGTCTTCGCGGTGAACCGGGGCGAGACCGACCTGCCCCTGGACCTGGACCTGCGCGGGCTGCCCGGCCTGCGCGGGCTGGCCCACACGAGCCTCGCCGCCGGGGACGACCCGACGGCGACGAACACCGAGGCGGAGCCCGAGCGGGTCACGCCCCGGGAGATGAACACCCCCACCACCGACGGCGGCCGGTCCTCCGTGCTGCTGCCGGCTGTGTCCTGGAACGTGCTGCGCTTCGCCCCCACCGGCGATGTCTGAGCACCGGCTCTGACCAGGCAGAATTCATCCCGTCCCCCAAGGAGTTGAACAGCATGATCCACAACGAGATGAGCCGGAGGCGGCTGCTCGGGCTCGGCCTCGGGCTCGGCGCCGCGGCGTCGCTGACCCTGGCCGGCTGCGGCGGTGGCGACGACGCCGGGCCGGCGGCCGGCAACGGCGGCAAGGAGTACACCGGCCCGAAGGTGGACCTGAAGCTGTGGAACGGGTTCACCGGCGGTGACGGCGACATCTTCAAGACGCTGGTGAACCAGTTCAACACCGAGCACCAGAACATCGCGGTGACGATCGCCACGTACCAGTGGGACGACTACTACAACAAGCTCCCCGGCGCGGCGTCGAGCGGCAACGGACCGGACATCGCGGTCATGCACATGGACCAGCTCGCCACGTTCGCCGCCCGCGGCGTCATCACCGAGCTGGACGACGTGGCGAAGACTCTGGAACTGACCGAGGGCGACTTCGCCCCGACCGTCTGGAAAGGCGGGCTCTACAACAACAAGCGGTACGGCATCCCGCTGGACATGCACCCGCTCGGCTTTTACTACAACAAGGGGGTCATGCAGAAGGCCGGCCTGGACCCGAACAAGCCGCCGACCACCCGCGCCGAGTACGAGGCGGCGCTGACCGAGCTGAAGAAGTCGGGCGTGCAGGGCTTCTGGGTGAGCCCCTTCCAGTTCACCGGCGGCATGACCTTCTACTCGCTGCTGCACCAGTGGGGCGGCAGCGTCTTCGACGGCGAGGCGCGCACCGCCACCTTCAACTCGGAGCCCGCGGTCGAGGCCGCCACCTGGCTGATCGACATGATCAAGCAGGGCCACTCCCCGGCCAACGTCGGCCAGGACGCGGACTACCTCGCGTTCAAGAGCGGCAGGAACGCGTTCAACTGGAACGGCATCTGGCAGATCAACGACCTGAAGAAGAGCCCGGAGATCCAGTGGGGCGTGGCGCCGCTGCCGCAGATCGGCTCCCAGCCGGCGGCGTGGGCCAACTCCCACAACTTCACCATCGTCAAGGGCCGCGCCAACGACGCCAACAAGGTCTCCGCGTCGAAGGTCTTCATCAACTGGCTCAGCCAGCACTCCCTCGACTGGGCCAAGGGCGGCCAGGTGCCGGCCCGGAAGGCGGTCCGGGAGAGCGGCGAGTTCACGGCGCTGACCGAGGTCAACGCCCTGGCCCCGGAGCTGGAGTACGCGGCGTTCCCGCCGGCGGCCCCCGGCCTGGGCGAGGTCATGACCACCTTCTACAACTCGTTCAACGAGGCGGTGCTGGGCAAGAAGTCGGCCAAGCAGGCGCTGGACGACGGGGTGGCCAAGGCCAACAAGCAGCTCGAGGACAACCGCAAGAAGTACGGGAGCTGATCCCCTGTGGCGGACGTGATCGAGGTCGGGGCGGCGCGTGGTGACGCGCCGCCCCCGGCGGCCGGCCCCGGCCGGCGGAACGCTCCCGTACGCCGGGCCGGCCGGGCGACGCCGTACCTGTTCCTCGCCCCGTACCTGCTGCTCTTCGGGGTCTTCGGCCTCCTGCCGATCGTGCTGGGCCTCTGGCTGAGCGTGCACCAGTGGGACTTCCAGCTGCCCAACCGGCCCTTCGTCGGGCTGGACAACTACGCCGAGCTGTTCTCCAGCGACTCGGCGATCTACGGCGACTGGTGGCAGAGCGTCCGGGCGACGGCGATCTTCACCGTGCTGTCGGTGCCGCTGCTGGTGGTCGTACCGCTGGGGCTGGCGCTGCTGCTCAACCACTCGTTCCCCGGCCGCACCTTCTTCCGGGCGGTCTACTTCGCGCCGTACGTGCTGGGTGTGGCGGTCATCGGCCTGCTCTGGCGGTTCCTGCTCGACGCCAACCTGGGCCTGGTGAACCGGCTCGCGGGCATGGTCGGGCTCCCGTCGGACACCCCGTGGGTGACCAGCACCCCGTGGGCCTGGATCTCGCTGGTCGGGGTCACCGTCTGGTGGACCTCCGGCTTCAACGCGGTGATCTACCTGGCCGGCCTCCAGGACGTCCCCGCCGAGCTGTACGAGGCGGCAAAGGTGGACGGCGCGAACGCCTGGGACCGATTCCGGAACGTCACGCTGCCGGGACTGCGGCCGGTGCTGCTCTTCATCATCACCACGACCGTGCTCGCCTCGGCGAACGTGTTCGGCCAGTCGTTCCTGATCACGCAGGGCGCGCCGGGCACCAAGACCCGCACCGTGGTGTGGTTCATCGTCGAGGAGGGTCTGCGCGACAACGACGCCGGTCGCGCCGCCGCGATGAGCATCGTGTTCGCGCTGATGCTGGCGGTGGTGAGCATCGCCAACTTCCGCCTCTTCCGCTACCGGGAAGACTGAGGGGGCCGCCATGACGACGTCCACGCCCACCACGCGCGGCCCCGCCCCGGCGGTGACCGACGCGTCGGCGCCCACGCGCGCCCCCGGGCTCGCGCTGCGCCGGACGGCGCTCTACGCCACCCTGGTGGCCCTGGCCCTGGTCTTCCTCATGCCGCTGGTGTGGATGCTGATCACCTCGCTGAAAACCTACGCGGGCGCCCAGCAGATCCCGCCGACGTGGCTGCCGGACCCGCTCTCCGGCTACGGGTACGAGCAGATCCTGAACAACACGGCGAACCCGGTGCTGCGCTGGTTCCTCAACAGCATGGTGGCCGCCACGCTGCACGCGCTGCTCGTGCTGGTGACCGCCTCGATGGCCGCGTACGCCCTGGCCCGGCTGCGGTTCCGCGGCCGCAAGGTGCTGTTCGCCCTGGTCGTCGGGACGCTGTTCATCCCGCCGACCTCGCTGATCGTCCCGAACTTCCTGATCGTCGACTCGCTGGGCTGGCTCGACACGCTGACCGTGGTGATCGTCCCCGGTACGGCGAGCGCGTTCGGGGTGTTCTTCCTGCGGCAGTTCTTCCTCTCCCTGCCTCGCGAGCTGGAGGAGGCCGCCACGCTGGACGGCGCCAGCCAGTGGCAGATCTTCTGGAAGGTCGTGCTCCCGCTCTCCAAGCCGGCGCTGGCCACCCTCGCCGTGCTGTCGTTCCTCACCAACTGGAACGACTTCCTCTGGCCGATCTACGTGCTGTTCAGCCCGGAGACGCTGACCCTGCCGCCGGGCCTCGGCCTGCTCCAGGGCTCGTACGTCACCGACTACCCGGTCATCATGGCCGGCGCGGTGCTGGCCAGCGTGCCGGTGCTGATCCTGTTCGTGCTGGCACAGCGGCACATCATCCAGGGCGTGTCGCGCAGCGGGCTCAAGGGGTGACGGCGCGACCCACGCGGCGACGCGCGGCGGCAGTGCTCGCCGCCGCGCTGCTCGCCGCCGGTTGCAGTGGTGGAGAAGCCCCTTCGAGTACGGGAGACGACGCGTCCATGTTCACCAACCCGGTCGTCCGCAGCGACGCCCCCGACCCGCAGGCGATCCGGGTCGGCGACACCTGGTACCTGTTCCACACCAACGCGGGCGGCCGGAACGTCCCCGTGCTCACCTCGCCCGACCTGGTGACCTGGACGCCGGCCGGCGACGCCCTGCCGGACCTGCCGGCCTGGGTGGAGCCGGGGAAGAACTGGGCGCCCGAGGCGATCGAGCTGGCCCCGGACCGGTTCGTGCTGTACTACACCGCGGCCGGACGGGAGTCGGGCCGGCAGTGCGTCGGGCGGGCGGTGGCGAGCGCGCCGGCGGGGCCGTACCGGGACGACTCGACCGGGCCGCTGATCTGCCAGGCGGAGCTGGGCGGCGCGATCGACGCCAGCCCGTTCCGGGACACCGACGGCAGCCTGTGGCTGCTGTGGAAGAACGACGGCAACGCCATCGGGGTGGACACCTGGCTCTGGTCGCAGCGCCTCGCCGACGACGGGCTCACGCTGGTGGGCGAGCCGACGAAGCTGCTCAAGCAGAGCGAGCCGTGGGAGGGCACCCTGATCGAGGGGCCGTTCCTGCACCGCCAGGACGGGAAGCTGTACCTGTTCTTCGCCGCCAACGCGTACGACCGCGCCGAGTACGCGGAGGGCTACGCGGTCTGCGAGAGCCCGGCCGGCCCGTGCGTGAAGGCGCCGGAGAACCCGATCCTGCGCAGCAACGAGGTCGCCTCGGGCCCCGGCCACGCGTCGATGGTGGTCGAGGACGGCCGCACCTGGCTGCTCTACCACGCCTGGCCGCCGGGCCAGGAGGGCACGATCGACCCGGGCCGCCAGGTCTGGCTCGACGAGGTCGTCTGGGAGAACGGCAAGCCGGTCGTCAAGGGCCCCACCGCCACCCGCCAGTCCCGGCCCTGACGCCGGTTACGGAGGCGGGCAGGGCCCGGGGGACCGACCCGGACAGGCCATTGACGTTTCGACATCCGTCCACCTAACGTGCCTCCTCACCACGGACGTCATCACTCCACCCCTGATGACGCCGGGTGAGTCTGGGAGGCAGCATGAGATCACGAGTCCTGATCGCCTCGCTGGTGGCCGCCGGCAGCGCCCTGTTCGCCGTACCGGCCACGGCGGCACCCGCGTCGGAGTCGCTCGCTTCGATCAGCGCGGCGTCGGCGGCGCCCGGTGTCCGGCCGGTCGCGGGCGACTACATCGTCCGGCTGCGACCGGGAGCCGACGCGCGCGGCCTCGCCCGCGCCCTGGCGGTCACCCCGCACTTCGTCTACGAGCGGGCGGTCAACGGGTTCGCCGCCACACTGACCGCCGGCCAGGTGCAGGCGCTGCGACGCGATCCCGCGGTGCTCGCCGTGGAGCAGGACGCCTGGCTCGACGACGTCACCGAGGGCACGCAGACCAATCCGCCGTCCTGGGGTATCGACCGCGTCGACCAGCGGACGCTGCCGCTGTCGGCGAGCTACACCACCACCGCGACCGGCGCCGGCGTGCACGCGTACGTCATCGACACGGGCATCGACGTCACCCACCCGGACTTCGAGGGACGGGCCAGCTTCGACTACAACGCCATCGACCGGCGCGACACCGACTGCGACGGGCACGGCACCCACGTCGCCGGGACGATCGGCTCCCGGACGTACGGGGTGGCGAAGGGCGTCCGCCTGCACGCGGTGAAGATGCTCAACTGCCGGGGGTCCGGCAAGACCTCGGCCACCATCGCCGCGATCGACTGGGTGACCGCCAACGCGGTGCGGCCCGCGGTGGCGAACACGTCGTGGAACTGGACCTACTCCGACACGATGGCCGCCGCGATCACCGGCATGATCGACTCCGGTGTCTTCCTGGCCACCTCGGCAGGCAACACCGGCGCCGACTCCTGCGACCGGCTGCCCCGGGCGGTGACCGCCGCGGTGGCCGTCGCCGCCTCCACCAACACCGACGCCCGCGCCAGCTACTCCTCGACCGGCGCCTGCGTCGACCTCTACGCCCCCGGCTCGGCGATCCTGTCGACCCAGCCGAACAACACCACGGCCGTCTTCAACGGCACCTCGATGGCCACGCCGCACGTGGCGGGGATCGCCGCGCTGTACAAGAGCGCGAACGGCGACACCCCGCAGGCGACCCTGCACAGCTGGCTGGTCGGCAACGCCACCACCGGGGTCGTCCAGGGCGACCTGGCCGGCACGCCGAACCGGCTGGTGTTCACCAACGGTCTCTGACGGTCCCGCCGACGTAGGGTCTGGGTCGAAGTCCTCGGTCGGCGCCTGGGCCCGCCGCAGGCCGGCCAGGGACTTCGGCACAGACCCCAGGGACGGTCGGTGTCTACCGACCGTCCCTACGTGGCTCCTCGTCACGCCGAGGTGGTCTCCGGGGAGGGCGCCTGCTCCCGGGTGGCCAGGCGGTTGCGGCGGTAGTCGTAGCCGACGTAGATCAGGGCGCCGAGCAGCATCCAGACGCCGAACCGCAGCCAGGTCTCCACCGAGAGGTTGAGCATCAGGTAGCGGCAGGCCAGGGCGGAGACGATCGGCAGCACCGGCGGTCGGCCGCGCTCTGGGCGATGACGTCTGAGATCGGTTTGGTACGCAGCACGGACACCGCGCTCACCCCTCCCTCGACCACCCCCGCGGTGGTCGGCGTCGGGCCAAGCTACCCAGGGCGGATCCGCCTCAACCCCCACTTCTCGCCGCAACCCGGTCGCCACCAGGCGCGTGTAGGTCGTCACGGTCCGCACGGTGAGCTGGGCCACTCGACGGACCCGGAAAGCGACGGACGGATCGATCAGTCGCAGACCCTTGCGCGGAGCGCGTACGGTGTGAAAATTTTCTACCAGCGGAACCTAGTCAGCGGCGGATGTTGCCGAGGGCGCCGCTCGAACCCTGTCACGGGGGCCCAACGAAGGGACACACCGCATGAAGGCAACTCGGCTCGGCGCCGCCGGGCTCGCCGCGGCGCTGCTGGGGGCGCTCGTCGCCACCACCCCGGCGACCGCGGCACCCGACACGGCCAGCGCCTCCACCACGACCTGCACCACCGACCCGGCCACCCCGAAGCGGCAGTTCCGTGCCATGTGGATCGCGTCGGTCACCAACATCGACTGGCCCACCAAGGGCTCCTGGACCGCACCGGACCAGATCGCGGCGCAGAAGGCCGAGTACCTGGGCTGGCTCGACCTCGCCGAGCGCCTCAACCACAACGCCGTCGTCGTGCAGATCCGCCCGACCGCCGACGCGTTCTGGCCCTCGCCGTACGAGCCGTGGTCGGAGTACCTGACCGGGGAACGCGGCAAGAACCCGGGCTGGGACCCGTTGGCCTTCGTCGTCGAGGAGGCGCACAAGCGGAACCTGGAGTTCCACGCCTGGTTCAACCCGTACCGCGTCTCGATGCCCGCACCGAGCGGCGCCGGCGCCGACATCAGCAAGCTGGCGCCCAACCACCCGGCCCGCGAGCACCCCGACTGGGTCTTCGCGTACCCGCCGGCCGGCGTCGCCGGCAGCCGGCTCTACTACAACCCCGGCATCCCGGCGGTCCGCGAGTTCGTCCAGACCGCGATGCTCGACGCGGTCAAGCGGTACGACATCGACGGCGTCCACTTCGACGACTACTTCTACCCGTACCCGAGCGGCACCCACCAGGTGCCGGACGACGCGACGTTCGCGGAGCACAACCGGGGCTTCACGAACAAGGCCGACTGGCGGCGGGACAACATCAACCTGCTGATCCAGGAGATGAACGCCAAGATCAAGGCCGAGAAGCCGTGGGTCAAGTTCGGCGTCAGCCCGTTCGGCATCTGGCGCAACAAGTCCGTCGACCCGCTGGGCTCGGACACCACCGGCAGCCAGTCGTACGACATCATCTCCGCCGACACCCGTAAGTGGATCAAGGAGGAGTGGATCGACTACGTCGTGCCGCAGCTCTACTGGTACATCGGCCAGTACCCGGCCGCCGACTACGCGCGCCTGGTGCCGTGGTGGGCGGAGCAGGTGCGCGGCACCCGCGTGCAGCTCTACATCGGACAGGCCGACTACAAGAGCGGCGACCCGGTGTACGGCTCGTTCTGGATGAACCCGCGCGAGCTGTCCGACCACCTGACGCTCAACCGGCAGTACCCCGAGGTGCTGGGCAACGTCCACTTCTCCGCCGTCCAGGTGCGGGCCAACCGCCTCGGCGCGACCGACATCTACGCCGCCGAGCACTACTCCCGCCCGGCGCTGGTGCCGGCGATGCCGCACCTGCCGGCCGAGCCGCTGCTCATGCCGGTGGTCACCGACAAGGAGCGGCAGGACGACGGGATCCGGCTGACCTGGCGGCAGCCGGCCGACGGGAGCGGCCCGCTGGGCACCGCCACGTCGTACGCGATCTACCGCCTCGACGGGTTCGACCTGGCCGGCCGGTGCGACTTCGCCGACGCGGCGCACCTGGTCGACACCGTCCGGGCGACCGGTGGCGTCGAGTCCTGGGTGGACACCACCGCCGGGGCGGGCCGCTCGTACACCTACTACGTGCGGGCGCTCGGCCGGGTGGCCAACGAGGGACCGGCCAGCTCGCCGGCCTTCGTCCGCTGACCCTTCCTCGATGAACGCCCCGGGTGCCCCTGGCGCCCGGGGCATTCGTCTGTTTAGGCGCCGGCAACGAATTGTTGAGACCGCCGCGAGGTCGGCGCGAGGCACGGGATCGACACTGATCTACACCTGGTAACCGGCCGGTAACGTGCCGTCCCGCACACCCTCGCGGAGGTAATCGTGTCCAGACGCCTCGCCACCCTCCTCGCCTCGCTCACGGTCACCCTGCTCGTCGCCCTCGGCCTGGCCTCGCCCGCCGCGGCCGTCACCCGCGAGCAGAAGCTCTCCGTCCTGTCCAGCTGGACCCAGACCAGCGCGACCAGCTACAACGCCTGGAACGCCGGTCGGCTGAACAAGGCCGCCTGGTCCGAGTACGCCTTCGACTGGTCCACCGACTACTGCTCGTCGAGCCCGGACAACCCGCTCGGGTTCAACTTCACCCTGTCCTGCTACCGGCACGACTTCGGGTACCGCAACTACAAGGCGATGGGCCTGTTCTCGTCAAACAAGGCCCGCCTGGACAGCGCCTTCTACGAGGACCTGAAGCGGGTCTGCGCCACGTACAGCTCGGTTGTCCGGCCGGCCTGCTACAGCCTGGCCTGGACCTACTACCAGGCGGTCAGCGTCTTCGGCTCGGTCGCCGCCGTCCAGCAGTCCGACATCGACCGCGCCGCCAGGATGAAGGCCGACGCCGAACGCCGCGCCCGCACCACCTCCCGCACCTAACCCCCACTCACCAAGTTGATCATGAGGTTAGCGGGTCATATGGAGATCAAAGCACCCGCTAACTTCATGATCAACGCGGTGAGGGTCAGGCGTGCTCCGTGTGGGGGGTCGGGGTGGGGGTGCCGGTGGGTTGGCGGGGAGCGGGGTTGGCGGCGCCCGTCGCGAAACGGGTCGAGTCCGCGGCCAGGTCGGGGTGCTCTACGCCGAGCGCCACCGCCGCCGCCTCCTCCAGGCTCAGTTCCGCGCCCACGGCGTACGCGTCGTCGAAGGCCGTGTCGCCCAGCACCGCGCGGAGTTCCGCCTGCCGCTGCGCCCAGTACGCGCCGTAGATGCCCGGTGTGCAGCGCAGGCTCGCCCGCGTCGCCTGCGCCGCCCCGAACAGCCGCGCGGCGGTCAGCGGGTCACCCCCGGCGGCGCAGCGCACCGCGATCGCGTGCAGCGTGTCGCAGGCGCGGCCGTGGAAGCCGTGCGCCATGCGGGAGCGGAGCGCCACCAGCAGGTGCTCGTGCGCGGCGATCAGATCCCCCCGGGCCAGCGCGACCAGGCCGAGCAGCATGTCCACCGAGCGCCGGCCACGCTCCAGCGGGCGGGCCGCCTCCACCGGGCGGGCCGCGCCGAGCAGCTCGG
This sequence comes from Micromonospora thermarum, assembly GCF_012034245.1. Taxonomy (GTDB): domain Bacteria; phylum Actinomycetota; class Actinomycetes; order Mycobacteriales; family Micromonosporaceae; genus Micromonospora; species Micromonospora thermarum. The sequence goes on from NZ_JAATEO010000004.1 coordinate 87,448, forward strand.
CCGCCTCGTCCAGCGCGCCCCGGCACCAGAGCAGCTCGGCCAGGCTGAACACGGCGAACAGGGCGTCACCCACCACGTCCTGCCGGTGCGCCCAATCGATCACCTCCCGGCACACCCGCTCGGCCTCGGCGAACTGTCCCATGTCGACCAGGGGGGCCGCCCGACCGGCCAGGACCCGGGCGAGCAGGCCCGCGTCGCCGGCCTGCCGCGCCGCCTCCTCCGCGCGCTGCGAGAAGCGCAGCTCCTCGGCGAACTCGCCGTCGGCACCGGCGTGCAGCGAGTGCATGTGGTACGCCGCCGCCAGCTCCGCCTCCGGGATCCGCTCCCCGGTCTCGGCGATCCGGCCGTACAGCCGGGACAGCCAGAGCCGCCCCTCCCGGGCCAGCCCCCGCTCCCGCCACCACTGGTCCAGCCCACCGGCCAGCTCCAGCCCCGCCCGGGCGCTGCCGCCCGTGGCGCACCAGCGCAGCGCGGCGCGAAGCTCACCGGCGAGCGGGTCGAGCGCGTACAGCGAGAGGGTCGCCGGCCGGCCGTCCGGACCGAGGTGCGCCCGCTGGAGCGCGTGGGCGGACCAGGCCACGTGCCGGTCCCGGGCGGCCTGCTCCTCCCCCGCGTCCACCAGCCGCCGGGCCGCGTACGCGCGGATCGGGTCGAGCATCCGGTACGTGCTGCCCGAGGCGTGCGGCTCGGCCAGCACCATCGACTTGTCCACCAGGACCGACAGCGGGTCGAGCGGATCGTCCTCGAGCAGCCACTCCACGGTCGGCAGGTCCACCGGTCCGGCGAACACCGCCAACCACCGCAGCAGCCGGGCGGCGCGCGGCCCGAGCGTCCGGTACGACCACGTGACGGTGGCCTGCATGGTGAGGTGCCGTTCCGTCGCCGACCGCTGCACCGCGCGCGTGGCCGGACTGGGCGGGCTCATCCCGGCCGCCGCCGCGACCAGGTCCACGGTGTCCTGCTGGTTGCCCATCCAGCCGCGATCGGCCGGCGGCGGCTCCGGGTCGTCCCGGCCGGCGTCCAGGGTGCCCAGCACGTCGTCGAGTCGTTCGGCGAGCTGGCCGACGGAGAGCACCCGCAGCCGGGCGGCGGCCAGCTCGATGGCGAGCGGCAGGCCGTCCAGCCGCTGCACGACCCGGCGCAGGTCGGCTGACTCGGCCGGGTCCGGCTGCCGGCCGCCCCGGGCCGCGGCCGTCCGGTCGAGCAGCAGTGCGACCGCGTCGCTCTCCGCGCCGTCCGGAGGCGGGTCCACCGACAGCGGAGGGATCCGCCACACCACCTCGCCGGGCACACCGAACGACTCCCGGCTGGTGGCGAGGACCCGGACGCCCATCCCGCCGGCGAGCAGCCGGGAGATCACCTCGGCCGACGCGGCCGGCTGGGCGTCACAGGTGTCGAGGAGGACGAGCATCTGACGGGCGGCCGCGTACTCCACCAGGGTGTCCACCATCGGACGGCCCGGCTCCGGGCGGAGGCCGAGCACGGCGGCGATGGCGAACGCCACCAGACCCGGGTCGGTGACGGTGGCGATGTCGACGAACCACACCCCGTCCGGATAGGACTCGACCAGGTCGCTGGCGAGTTCCACGGCGAGGCGGGTCTTGCCGGCGCCACCCGCACCGAGCACGGTGACCAGCCGGTGCCCCTCCACCAGCCGCCGCAGTTCGGCGCACTCGTTCTGCCGGCCCACGAACGAGGTGACCTGGGTCGGCAGGTTGTGCGCCACCGCGTCGGCGGTACGCGGGCGCGGGAACTGCCGCTCCAGCCCCGGGGCGACGAGCTGGAACAGTCGCTCCCGGTCGTCGAAGCCGCGCAGCCGGTGCAGGCCGAGGTCGAGCAGGGACGCGCCGGACGGCAGCGGGTCGGCATGCCTCGCCGTCGCCGCGGAACAGAGCACCTGCCCGCCGTGCGCGGCCGCGGCGACCCGGGCGGCGCGGTGGACCTCGGGGCTCGCGTACTCGCCGTCGCGCGGCTCGGCCCACCCGGTGTGCAGGCCCATCCGCACCCGGGGCACGGCCTCCTGCGTCGGCCAGTCATGACTGGCCAGGGCCCGCTGGGCGGTCAGGCAGGCGGTCAGCGCGGCGGACGCGTCACCGAAGGCCAGGAAGAACGAGTCCCCCTCGGTGAGCAGCTCCGCGCCTTCGGTGGCGGCGATGGTCCGGCGCAGCAGGCGCCGGTGTTCCCGCAGCACCGGCCGGTAGTCGGGGCCGAGCAGCTGGGCCAGCCGGGTCGAACCCTCGATGTCGGTGAAGACGAAGGTCACCCACCCAGCCGGGAGGTGGATCCGTGGCGACATGCGTGGAACCTCCGCCCCGTGACGTCGGGTTCATGCTGCCTGAAGGCAAGCCGTCACGCATCGTGAGAACGGCCGTCCCGGCTCCGCCCCAACGTGCCACTAGCACCTCGTGCGGGCAAGCGCGGGGGCCGTACCGACGGACTCCGAGTGCGTTTCAGCAGCCGCAGCCGCCGCCGCAGCAGCCGCCACCGCTCGGCGCCGGGGTGGGCGCGCCCGCCCCGCCGCGGCCGGTCACCGCGATCGTGGACAGCAGCTTGACCGTGTCGTCGTGCCCCTGCGGGCAGGACGCCGGCTCGGCGGCCCGCGCCATCGGACGGTTGACCTCGAAGGTGTCGCCGCAGGCGCGGCAGCGGAACTCGTACCGGGGCATGACACCAGCCTAGGACCGGTCCTGACGCCACGCGGAACATGGGTGATACTCGACGGGTGGTGGACGGCGAGGACAGGACGAACCTTCGACCCCTCCGGCCGGCCGCGCCGCCCGACGGGCCGGTCGCCGGCTCCGGCGCCGCCCCGGACGAGCCGCTCGCGCCGGTGCCCCGCCCGCGCCGGCCGTGGCTGCGATCGGCGACACCCGCCGACGACGAGGCGCCGCACACCGACGACGAGGCAGCGCGGACGGACGACCCTCCCGCGGCGCGGACGGACGACCGGCCCGCGGCGCAGGCCGATCCGGAGCCGGTGACGACGACCAAGGGCGGGGCGCCTACGGAGGGACCGTCGACGGCGGCGCCGCCGCGCACCGGCGACGACCTCACGGTCACCCGGGTCGACCCGCTGGCTCCGCTCGACCCGGCCGCCCCGCACCGGCCCGCGGCAGCCCGGCGGCGCCGGGTCCCCTTCGCGCACGCCGTACGTACCCGGCCGAGACAGTTGGCGGTGGGTGCGACACGGGCGGTCCGCGACTGGTCGCGGCGCCCCAGCGGCCGGCTCACCCTACCCGGCGTCTTCCTGCTGTTCCTGGTCGCGGCGACCGCCGCGGCCGGTGCCCTGCTGGTGCCCGCGGCCGTACGGTCCCGGCCGGTCGCGGTCGACGCCAGCGCGGGGGCACCGACGACCGCTCCCGACCCGACCCTGGCGGCGGGCGCACCGCTGCCGGCCACGACGCTGCCGCCGCTCGGCGGGCCGACGGCCGTGGCGCCCACCGGCGGCACCGTCGTCCCGGCGCCCGGCACCGGCCGGCCCGCCGACGCCCTCGCCGGGTGGGCGGCCCAGATCGGCCCGAAGGTGGGCATCGCCCCGGTGGCCATGCAGGCGTACGGGTACGCCGAGCTGGTCCTCGCCCAGACCAACCGGAGCTGCGCGCTGAGCTGGACCACGCTGGCCGCGATCGGGCACGTCGAGTCCGCGCACGGGCAGGCCAACGGCGCCCGGCTCGGCACGGACGGCCGAGCCGCCCCCGAGATCATCGGCCTCCCGCTGGACGGGCGGGACAACCGGATGCTGATCCGCGACACCGACCGTGGTGCGCTCGACCGGGACACGATCTACGACCGGGCGATCGGGCCGATGCAGTTCATCCCGACCACCTGGCAGGAGGTCGGCGCCGACGCGGACAACGACGGCCGCAAGGACCCGCACGACATCGACGACGCCGCCCTGGCCGCCGCGAACTACCTGTGCAAGGGCGGCCGCAACCTGACCATCGCCGGTGACTGGTGGAACGCCATCCTGTCGTACAACGACGTCCGGCGGTACGCGCAGGACGTGTTCGACAAGGCCAACCAGTACGGGCAGGCCAGCCGCACGTGACGTGATCGTCCGCATACATTGGAGAACTGGACACTTCCGCCGAGCAGCCGTTAGCGGCAAGCTAGACGGGTGATGGTGCGCGAGTGGGACCCCAGGACCGCGTCGTCCGCCGAGATCGCGTCGCTGCTGGACACGCTGAACGCGGTCCTGGCGGCCGATCTGCCGCAGGATCCGCCGTGGCAGGAGCATTCCCTGCGGGAATACCTGGCCGAGGTGATGCCCGGCGAGCGACGGATCTCCTGGGTCGCCCAGGCGGAGCCGGCCTCCAACGGCGTCCCGGGGGCGATCCTGGGGCAGGTCCACGTGCTGCTGCTCGGCGACATCGGCGTGCTCGAGGTGCTGGTGCACCCGTCCGCGCGGCGCACCGGCCTCGGCCGCGAGCTGGTCCTGACCGCCGCCCGCCGGGTCTACCAGGAGGGGTTCCAGTCGATCGGCGTCGAGGTCGTCGGCGACACCCCGGCGGTCGCCTTCTACGAGGCGCTCGGCTTCGCCAAGGAGTACGTGGAGACCCGCAGCGTGCTCGACCTCTCCGCGGTGGACTGGGCCGAGCTGACCGAGATGTCCACCGGCATCGGCGCGGGGTACCACCTGGAGTTCCACCCCGGCGGGCCGCCCGACGAGCTGATCGAGGCGTACGCGCGCGCCAAGGCCGAGGTGCGCGACATCGAGGACGGCGAACTGCGCCCCAGCTCGTACGACCCGCAGCGGCTGCGCGACAGCCTGGACTGCCTGCACCGGCGGGGCATGAAGCCGTACATCGTGCTCGCCCTGCACGAGCAGACCGGCGAGGTGGCCGGCCTGACCGAGGTGGTGGTGCCGGCCCAGCACCCCACCCGCGCCGACCAGTACGACACGATCGTCGTCCAGGACCACCGCGGCTACGGCATCGACCGGGCCATCAAGGCACGCATGCTGCTGGAGCTGCGCTCGGCCGAGCCCCAGCTTGCCGAGGTGCAGACCTGGAACGCCCAGGCCAACGAGGCGATGCTCAAGGTCAACGCCGAGCTGGGGTACCGCCCCGACCGCGAGTGGTGCGAGTACAGCGTGGACGTGGCCGACCTCGTCCATCGGCTCGACGCGGGGCGCTGAGAAGTTCACGAAACGGTCCGTCGGGGGATGGACGGCGGTCAACCACGCCCCTTAACGTGCGTTAGTTCACGTCCACCCACCGTGGAGGCTCCATGCGCCCGCGCCGCACACTCGCCGCGCTCGCGACCGCCACCGCCGCCGTCACCGTCACGGCGGTCGCAGTCGCACCCACCGCGGCCAGCGCCGCGCCCACCGACCTGTTCATCTCGGAGTACGTCGAAGGCTCGTCCAACAACAAGGCGATCGAGCTCTTCAACGGCACCGGCGCGCCGATCGACCTGAGCGCCGGCGGCTACCAGCTGCTGCTGTACTTCAACGGCTCCACCACGCCGACGGCCTTCCCCTTGACCGGCACGGTCGCGGCGGGTGACGTCCACGTCTTCGCCCACTCGTCGGCGAACGCCGCGATCCTCGCCCAGGCCGACCAGACCACCGGCGCCGGCCTGTTCAACGGCGACGACGCGATCGTCCTGCGGCGCGGTGACACCGTGCTCGACGCGATCGGCCAGGTCGGCGTGGACCCGGGCGCCGAGTGGGGCACGGGCGTGACCAGCACCGCCGACAACACGCTGCGCCGCCTGGGCGGCGTCACGGCCGGCGACACCGATCCCGCCGACGCCTTCGACCCGGCCGCCCAGTGGGCGGGCTTCGCCGTCGACACGGTCGACGGGCTCGGCGCCCACACGACCGACGGCGGCGGCCCGGTCGACGCGCCGGCCACCGTCACGTGCGGCGGCGCGCTCGTCACCCCGGCCGGCACCGCCGCGACCCGCGAGGTGACCGCCACCGACCCGGACGACCGGATCGTCGACCTGGCCGTCACCTCGGTCAGCCCGACGCCGGCCGCCGGCTCGATCAGCCGTACGGCGGTCACCCCCGCCGACGCGGCCGGCGGCACCGCCCGGGCCACCGTCACCGCGAGCGCCGACCTGGCCGCCGGGGCGTACTCCGTGGTCCTGACCGCGACCGACGCGGACGGCACCACCGCCACCTGCACCCTGGCCGTGCAGGTGACCCGGGAGCTGGCCGTCGGCGAGGTGCAGGGCCCGACCACGGACGCCGAGGCCGGCCCGGCCGACCGCTCGCCGCTCGCGCCGGCCAGCGGCAACGGGACCAGCAGCGCGCTGCACGACGTCCGCGGCGTGATCACCCAGCGCACCCTGGCCCGTGACTCGTCCGGCCGGGACCAGCACGGCTTCTTCCTCCAGAGCCGCTCCGACGCCACCGACGGCGACCCGACCAGCTCCGACGGCATCTTCGTCTTCATGGGCTCGTTCACGTCGCTCGTCGGCGGCTACGTGCCGACCGTCGGCGACGAGGTGGTGCTGCGCGCCCGCGTCTCCGAGTACTTCAACATGACCCAGCTCTCCAGCGCGTCGCTGGTCCGCAAGCTCGCCTCCGGGCTGGACGTGGACGCGGTGGTCGCGGTGACCGACGCGGTTCCGCCGGTCGACCTGGCCGACGCGCAGCGCTTCTGGGAGCGGCACGAGGGCGCCCGGCTCCGGGTCCGCGCCGGCAGCGCCGCGGTGAGCGGGCGGAACGTCTTCGCCTCCACCGCCGACGCCGAGACGTTCGTCATCGACCGGGACGACCCGCTGCTCGACCGCGCCGACCCGTACACCCGCCGGGTCTTCCGGGACACGCACCCGCTCGACAACGACCCGACCCGTACCTTCGACGACGGCAACGGCCAGCGGATCATGCTGGGCAGCATGGGCGTCAAGGGCACCACCGGTGACAGTGGCGCGCTGCTGCCGCCGGCGCACACCTTCGACACCCTGACCGGCGACGCGGTCGGTGGCCTCTACTACTCGTTCGAGAAGTACGGCGTCCAGGTCGAGACGGCCGCGTTCACCGCCGGGGCCGACCCGTCGAAGAACAACCCGCCGCAGCCGGCCAAGCGGTCGGAGGAGTTCGCGGTCGCGACGTACAACGTGGAGAACCTGTACGACTTCCGCGACGACCCGTTCGACGGCTGCGACTTCACCGGCAACGCCGGCTGCACCGGGGTCCGCCCGCCGTTCGACTACGTGCCGGGCAGCGAGCAGGAGTACCGGGATCAGCTCGCCGCGCTGGCCGACCAGATCACCACCGACCTGCACTCCCCCGACCTGATCCTCGTGCAGGAGGCGGAGGACCAGGACATCTGCACGGTCAGCGGCAGCGAGCTGGTCTGCGGCACCACGAACAACGCCGACGGCGCGCCGGACACCCTCCAGGAGCTGGCGTTGACCATCGCCGCGAACGGCGGTCCCGCCTACGCGGCCGCGTACGACCGCACCGGCGCGGACGCCCGGGGCATCACGGCGGCCTTCCTCTACCGCACCGACCGCGTCTCGCTGGCCGAGGCGACCGCCGACGACCCGCTGCTGGGCTCGTCGCCGACGGTGCAGTACCGCGCCGCGGGGCTGCCGTCCAACGCGGACGTGCAGAACCCGAAGGCGCTCAACGCGGTGCTGCCGTCCGATGTGGACACCTCCACCGGCAAGGACGGCGACAACGTCTTCACCCGGGCGCCGCAGCTGGGCAAGTTCACCGTGGCCGCCGAGCCCGGGTCGAGCGAGCGGTTCACGGTGTGGGCGGCCAGCAACCACTACTCGTCCGGTCCGGACAGCCGGGTGGGGCAGCGCCGGGAGCAGGCCGCGTACGGTGCCGCGATCGTGACGGCGATCGAGGCGTCCGACCCGAACGCGCGCGTGGTGTACGGCGGCGACCTGAACGTGTTCCCGCGCCCCGATGACCCGATCGCGACCGGGGCGGACCCGACCCCGTCGGACCAGCTCGGCCCGCTGTACGAGGCGGGGCTGCGCAACCTCTGGGAGGACCTGCTCGCCGACGCGCCGTCGTCCGCGTACTCGTACAGCTTCGAGGGGCAGGCGCAGACGCTGGACCACCTGTTCGTGAACGAGGCGCTGCACGGCGACCTGGTGCGGATGCGGGCCGCGCACATCAACGCCGACTGGCCGGCCGAGCACGCCGGTGACGGCACGCGCGGCTCCAGCGACCACGACCCGCAGGTGGCCCGGTTCCGCTCCCGCGCCTCCCTGAGCGTGGGAGACGCGTCGGTGGTCGAGGGCGACCGGGACACCACCCAGCTCGCCTTCACCGTCACCGTCTCGCGGCCGCTGTCCCAGCCGGTCCTGGTCTGCGCCGCGACCTACGGGACGACCGCCCAGTCCGGCTCGGACTACGAGTCGTACGTCGGGTGCAAGACCCTGGCGGCCGGTCAGACGACCCTCACGTTCCCGGTGACCGTGCGCGGTGACCGGAAGCTTGAGGGCGACGAGAAGCTGACGCTGCTGGTGGCCGGGGTGCCGGGGCTCCGCCTGGCCGACCCGCTCGGCGCCGGCACGATCGTCAACGACGACTGACCCTCGTCGCCCCGTTTCATCGACGGCCCGTCGGCCAGGTCTCGCTCCTGGCCGACGGGCCGTCACCGGTAGTTGCGCGGGCTCGGCGGGCGCGGAACGGTCCGGTTCTGCGCGACCGAAGCGTGCCATGCGGATCTGGCTGAGGCCGAGGATCCGGCGTGCCCGGCGGACAAGCCCCTCGACCGGAAACGGGCCGAGGGTCGGGCCGGTGTCGGCGGGTCGAAGGCGGAGGTCATGTCGAGACTGTCCCGGCTCGGCGGCCGGCGCGACAACCCCTGTGGATAAGCCTGTGGACAACGACGGTAGGCGCCCCCTCCGACCCTCTCCGCCGCCTTTTGCTCTGCTTCAACCCGCGCGCCAGAGACGGGCCGACGTGGGGTGGGAACCGATCCCGGGTGGGAGGCGTGTGCCTGACGCGTCAGCGTTCAGTAGCGCTGGCGGAGCAGGCCGGCGGCCTCGACCGCCCAGTAGGTGAGGATGATCTGCGCGCCGGCCCGCCGGATCGAGGTGAGCGTCTCCAGCATCACCCGCTCACGGTCGATCCAGCCGTTCGCAGCGGCCGCCTCGACCATCGCGTACTCGCCGGAGACCTGGTAGGCGGCGACCGGGACGTCCACCGCGGCCCGGACCGCCGCGACCACGTCGAGGTACGGCAGCGCCGGCTTGACCATCACCATGTCGGCGCCCTCGGCGACGTCCAGCTCGACCTCGCGCAGCGACTCCCGCAGGTTCGCCGGGTCCTGCTGGTAGGTACGGCGGTCGCCCTCCAGCGCCGACTCCACCGCGTCCCGGAAGGGGCCGTAGAACGCCGAGGCGTACTTCACGGCGTACGCGAGGATGCCGACGTCCTGGTGCCCGGCGGCGTCCAGGGCCCGGCGGGCCACGCCGACCTGGCCGTCCATCATGCCGGATGGCCCGACCACGTGGACCCCGGCGGCGGCCTGGGCCACCGCCATCTCCGCGTACGCGGCCAGGGTGGCGTCGTTGTCCACCCCGCCGTCGGGGGTGAGCAGGCCGCAGTGCCCGTGCGAGGTGAACTCGTCCAGGCACAGGTCGCTCATCACGACCGTGGCGTCGCCCACCTCGGAGACCACGTCCCGGATGGCGACGTTGAGGATGCCGTCCGGGTCGATCCCGCCCGAGCCGCGTTCGTCCCGCGACTCCGGCACCCCGAAGAGCATGATCCCGCCTACCCCGGCCTGGACCGCCTCGACAGCGGCCTTGCGGAGCGAGTCCCGGGAGTGCTGGAGCACCCCCGGGAGCGACGCCACGGCCCGCGGCTCGGCCAGCCCCTCCTTGACGAACATCGGAAGGACCAGCTCGGCCGGGTCGACGCGGGTCTCGGAGACCAGCCGCCGCACGGCGGCGTTGCGACGCAGCCGGCGGGGCCGGATCTCGGGGTACGGCACGGAAGCCTCCAGGGTCAGCGGAACCTCAGGGCGGTCGGCCCCTGCACCTTCGAACCGCGCCGCTGCTTCGCCGGCATGGCGGCGAGCTTCTCGCGCAGCTCGACGGCGTAGGCGGCCAGCGCCTCCACCAGGTCGGGCACCGAGGCGTGCTGAGGCTGCACGTCGACCCGGAGGCCGAACTCGGTGGCGGTCTCCGCCGTCTTGGGCCCGATGACAGCAACAACGGTACGCGCGTGCGGCTTCCCCGCGATGCCGACCAGGTTCCGGACCGTGGACGACGACGTGAAGAGCACGGCGTCGAACCCGCCCGACTTGATGGCGTCGCGGATCTCGGCCGGCGGCGGGGCCGCCCGGACCGTCCGGTACGCGGTCACGTCGTCGACCTCCCAGCCGCGCTCGGTGAGCCCGGCGGCGAGCGTCTCGGTGGCGATGTCGGCGCGCGGCAGCAGCACCCGGCCGACCGGGTCGAGCACCTCGTCGTGCGGCGAGAACTCGGCCAGCAGGCCCTCCGAGGACTGTTCCCCGGACGGGATCAGCTCCGGCTGGATGCCGAACGCGCGGACGGCGTCGGCGGTCGCCTCACCGATGCAGGCGATCTTGACGCCGCCGAAGTGGCGAGCGTCGAGACCGTGCTCGGCGAACTTCTCCCACACCGCGCGGACCGCGTTCACCGAGGTGAAGATCACCCAGGCATACCGGCCGTCGACCAGGCCCTTGACCGCCCGCTCCATCTGGGCGGGGGTGCGCGGCGGCTCGACCGCGATGGTCGGCACCTCGCAGGGGATGGCGCCGTACGCACGCAGCCGCGCACTCATCGCGCCGGCCTGCTCCTTGGTCCGGGGGACGAGCACCTTCCAGCCGTACAGCGGGCGGTTCTCCCACCAGCTCAGCTTGTCCCGCTGGCCGACGCCGTCGCCGACGGTGAGCACGACCCGGCCGGTGAAGCCGAGCGCCGCCGCGACGAAGGAGTCGACGGTCGACGTGGTGGTGTACTGCGTCTCGCCCGTGCCGTCGCCGGTCACCCCGACGGCGGTGACCCCGTCGACGCCGGCGGCGAGCAGCCCGTCCCGGACCGCGGCGAGGTCGCCCGCGTCCACCGCGAGCGCCAGCGAGCCGCGCGCGACGGCCGCGGCCAGCGCGTCGAAGTCCAGCGTGGTCACGTCCTCGGCGTCGGCGACCGTGCGGACGCCCGGCAGCGGCACGCCCGCGTACGTCGCCACACCCTCGGCCTGCCCGACGCCCGGCACCACCTCGAAGTGCGCGGCCGTACGCGCGACCGCCTGCACCTCCTTGACCACCGACTCGTGGCCGAACGGGTCCCCGGCGACCAGGTGCACCGCGTTCAGCCCGGAACGGGCCGCCGAGATCAGCACCTTCGCCACGTCACCCGGCGCGCCCTCGGCCGGAGTGAACTGGGCGTCCTCCTTCGCCTCCGCGCGGACGACGTCGAGCAGCGACTCGGGGACTCCCCGGTCGTACACCACCTGGTCGGCGTCGACCAGGGCGTCGTGCGCCCGGCGGGTCAGCAGGCCCGGGTCGCCGGGACCGGCCCCGACGAACGCGATACGGCCTACGGGCTTACGGGTGCGGGTCATTCTGTGCTCCCAAATTGCTGGGTCCCCGGGCCGGTGTGTCCTTCCTGGCCGAGGATCGAGTCGGCGCCGAGGTCGAGGAGTTCGGCGGCGAGTGCCTTACCGATCTCCGCCGCGTCGGCGGGCGTTCCGGTGCGGGACAGCCGGAGGTCACGGGTGCCGTCCGGGCTGATCACCGCCCCGCGCAGGTAGATCTCTTCACCGGCGTCGCCCTCGGCGAGCTCGGCGTAGGCGGCGACCGGTGCGCTGCACCCGGCCTCCAGGGTGGCCAGCAGCGCCCGCTCCGCGACGACCGCGGCGCGGGACGGTGCGTGGTCGAGCACGGCGAGCAGCTCGACCAGGTCCGGATCGTCGATCCGGCACTCCACGGCCAGCGCCCCCTGGGCAGGCGCGGGCAGCATCAGCATCGGGTCGAGCGTCTCGGTGATCATGTCGGTCCGGCCGAGCCGGGCGAGCCCGGCCCGGGCCAGGACGACGGCGTCCAGGTCGGCCTCGGGGCCGAGCACCCGCGCCAGGCGGGTGTCGACGTTGCCCCGGATGGGCTGGACCTCCAGCTGCAGCCCGAGGGCGTACAGCTGGGCCATCCGGCGCAGGGCGCCGGTGCCGATCCGCGCGCCGGGCGGGAGCTCGGCGAGCGTACGGCCGTCCCGGGCGACGAGCGCGTCACGTGGGTCCTGCCGGGGCGGGACCGCCGCGATGTGCAGGCCGGGGGCCGCCGCGGTGGGCAGGTCCTTGTACGAGTGCACCGCGAAGTCGATGGTGCGGGCGGCGAGGGCGTCACGCAGCGCCGACACGAACACGCCGACACCGAGCCGGTGCACCGGGGCGTTCGAGCGGTCGCCGGCGGTCACCACCTCGACCAGCTCCACCGGGCGGCCGGTGGCAGCGGTCAGCGCCTCGGCGACGTGCCCGGACTGGGCCATCGCCAGGGCGCTACCCCGGGTGCCGAGGCGCAGGGGGGTGGTGCTCATCGCTCACCTCCGGTGGGTGGGACGTCGACGGCGTGGCCGCGCGGCGGGAGGCCGGCGGCGCCGTCGAGCGGTGGAAGGCCGGCGGTGCCGCCGAGCGGCGGGACGACCTCGGGCTCCACCACGTCGGGAACGGTGTCGACCGGTGAGGTCTGCGGCACCTGGAGGTCGAACAGCTCGCGCAGCAGGGCCGCGTACTGGTCGCCGCCGGGTTCGGCGGCGAGCTGGCGGACCCGCACGGTTGGCTGGTGCAGCAGGCGCTGGACGACGCGGTGCACCGTCCGGGCCACCTCGGCCCGCTGGTCGTCGGTGAGGTCGGGGCGGCGCTGGGCGAGCCGGCGCAGCTCGGCGCTGACCACGTCGTCGGCGCGGCCCCGCAGGGCGGCGACGGTCGGCGCGACGTCGGCGCCCCGCAGCCAGGTGAGGAAGGCGTCGACCTCGCCGACGACGATCCCCTCGACGGCGGCGGCGTCGGCGGCGGCCGGGCCGTCGGCGATCAGCGCGGCCATCCGGTCGATGTCGATCACCTCGACGCCGGGCAGCTCGGCGACGCCGGCCTCGACGTCGCGCGGGACGGCCAGGTCGAGCAGGACCAGCGGGCCGCGGGCCGGGTCCCGGTCGGCGAGCGCCCGGGTCACGACCTCGCGGGTGAGGACCGGCTCGGTGGCGGCGGTGGCGGCCACGACGATGTCCACCGTGGAGAGCGTCGCGGTCAGCTCGGCCATCGGCGCGGCGGCGGCGCCGTACGACTCGGCCAGCCGGACCGCCCGGTCGGCACCGCGGTTGGTCACGGTGATCGGCCCGGCACCCAGCCGGGAGAGGGTCGCCACGCCGAGCGAGCCCATGGCGCCCGCCCCGACGACCAGCGCCGGACGGCCGGTCAGGTCGCCGTCGAGCAGTTCGGCGGCGAGGTCGAGCGCGGCGGTGACCACGCTCTGCCCGGCGCGGTCGATGCCGGTCTCGGAGTGGGCCCGCTTGCCCACCCGCAGCGCCTGCTGCATCAGCTCGTGCAGCAACCGGCCGGTGGTGTCGGCGCCGGACGCCCAGTGGTACGCGTCACGGACCTGGCCGAGGATCTGCGCCTCGCCCACCACCATCGAGTCCAGGCCGGCGGCGACCCGGAAGACGTGGTCGACGGCGGCGGCGTCGAAGTGCACGTACAGGTGGTTGGCGAGCGCCGCCGGCTGGCAGCCGGCCTGCTCGGCCAGGACGGCGCAGATGTCGCCCAGACCGCCGTGGAAGCCGGACACGGCGGCGTACACCTCCACCCGGTTGCAGGTGGAGACGAGCACGGCCTCGGTGACGTACGGCTGCGCGACCAGCCGGTCCAGGGTGCGGGTGAGATCGGCGGGCGCGACCGCGAGCTTCTCCAGCGTGGCGACGGGAGCGGTGCGGTAGGACGCACCGACGACGAGCAGTTTCACGTGCCGATCGCCTCCTGGGGGTCGGTGACCGCGAGGCCGCCGGGCAGGGCGGTGAGGGTGGACCCGCCGGTGGCGGGGAGCGCGGTCAGGGACGCCTTGCGGTGCTCGTGGAACGACAGGATCTGCAGCTCGATGGCGAGGTCGACCTTGCGCACGTCGACACCGTCCGGAACCGAGAGTACGCAGGGCGCGAAGTTCAGGATGCTCGTCACGCCGGCGGCGACCAGCTGGTCGGCGACGCGCTGCGCGGCGGCGGCGGGGGTGGCGATCACGCCGATCGCGATCGACTCCTCGGCGGCGACCCCGGGCAGCTCGTCGACGTGCCGGACGACCAGTCCGTTGATCTCCTCACCGACGCGGGACGGGTCGGCGTCGAAGAGCGCGGCGATGCGGAAGCCACGGGTGGCGAAGCCGTCGTAGCCGGCCAGGGCGTGACCGAGATTACCCACCCCGACCAGGGCGACCGACCGCCGATGGGTGAGCCCGAGCACGTACTCGATCTGGTCGATCAGCAGGGCCACGTCGTAGCCCACGCCCCGGGTGCCGTACGACCCCAGGTGCGACAGGTCCTTGCGGAGCTTGGCGGAGTTCACCCCGGCGGCGCTGGCCAGCCCCTCGCTCGACACCGTCTCGTGGCCGGTTTCGGCCAGGTTGTGCAGGGCACGGAGGTACTCGGGGAGCCGGGCGACGGTCGCCTCGGGCAGGTCCGGCAGCGCGGGGACGGCCCCGGGGCGGTCGGGCGCGCCTGGGTGGCGGTGCTGACTCATGCGACTCCGTGCGGTGCGATCCTGGGCCAACTCCGCCGGTCGGCCGCTGAGGGACTCCCGCTGGCGACCGAGGTTGCCGGCTGTGCTAGCAGTGCGCGTCGGAACTACAGCGTAGGCGCTTGTGAAGACACGCACAAATCGCGATCTTGGTCGCGCGCGACGCGGCTCCACCAGGCCCTCCATTCCGCAAGATCGATCCGGCGGCCTCCGCCGGCGCCGCCCGCCGATTATTGCTCAATTGCGACTTCTCTGACCAATCGCGCGCGGGCGCGTCACATCCCGGATCGACCCGCGGTAGGGCCAGCACCACTGTCCGGAGGGCGGTGTACGGGATGGGCCGGACGGCCACCGGCCCATAGCCTCGCTGCATGACCGCCGTACCAGTGGGCACCGCACCGGCCCCCGTCACACCCGTCCGCAGCGTCGCCCGTCAGGTCCTGCGCGACTCGGGCTACGTGCTCTTCGGCCTGCCGCTCGCGCTGGTCGGCTTCGTGCTCGCCGTGGCCGGGATCTCACTCACCGCCGCCCTGCTGGTAACCACGCTCGGCCTGCCGGTCCTCGCCGGCACCCTCTACGGGGCGTACGACTGGGCGATCCCGCGCGGCCCGGACGACCAGGACCTGAGCCAGCTCCTCGGGATGGGCGACGGCACCGGCGCACGGATCTTCCTGAACTCCGCCATCGGCGTGTTCTTCCTGTTCACCCTGCCGTTGGTCGCCCGTGCCTGCGCCCGGCTCCAGGCCGGCCTGGCCCGCTCGCTGCTGACCGGGGTGGCCGAGATGCGCAACCGCATCACCACTCTCGAGGAGCAGAAGCGCGCGGCCGTGTCCGCCGAGGCGAGCGCGCTGCGCCGGCTGGAGCGCGACATCCACGACGGGCCTCAGCAGCGCCTGGTCCGGCTCGCGATGGACCTCAGCCGGGCGCGCGAGCAGCTCGCGTCCGATCCGGAGGCGGCCCGCCGGACGCTGGACGAGGCGGTCGCCCAGACCCGGGAGACCCTCGCCGAGCTGCGCGCCCTGTCCCGGGGCATCGCGCCGCCCATCCTGGTCGACCGGGGCCTGCCGAGCGCCCTGGCCGCGCTCGCCGGGCGCGGGCTGATCCCGATCGAGCTGCGGGTCGACCCCGCGCTCGGCGCGTCCGGCGGTCGGCTCGACCCGGCGGTCGAGAGCACGGCGTACTTCGTCGTCGCGGAGGCGCTGACCAACGTGGCGAAGCACAGCCGGGCCACCGAGTGCCGCGTCATCGTGGAGCGGGACGGCCCGCTGCTGTGGGTCGCCGTGCAGGACGACGGCGAGGGCGGCGCGCACCTGGCCAAGGGCCACGGGCTGGCCGGCATCGCCGACCGCGTCCGGGCGGCCGGCGGCCGGCTCACCGTGACCAGCCCGGCCGGCGGCCCCACCGAGGTACGCGCGGACCTCCCGCGGTGAGCCGCGGCGACGGCTGCCGGACGACGAGCCGGCCGGGCGTAGTGCCGACGTGGTAGACAACCGGCCATGCGGATCGTGATCGCCGACGACGCCGTCCTGCTCCGGGAGGGGCTGGTCCGGCTGCTCACCGAACGCGGGCACGACGTGGTGGCCGCCGTCGGCGACGGTGACGCCCTGGTGGCGGCGGTGGAGGCCCACCGACCGGACGTGTCGATCGTCGACGTCCGGATGCCTCCGTCGCACACCGACGAGGGGTTGCGCGCGGCGGTGGAGGCCCGGCGGCTGGTGCCCCGGACCCCGATCCTGGTGCTGTCCCAGTACGTCGAGGTGTCGTACGCCGACGACCTGCTCGCCACCGGGGCCGGGATCGGCTACCTGCTCAAGGACCGGGTGGCCGCGATCGGCGAGTTCCTCGACGCGCTGGAGCGGGTCTCCCGTGGCGGCACCGTGCTCGACCCCGAGGTGATCGGCCAGCTCTTCGCCCGGCGCCGCCGCGACGACCCGCTGCGCAACCTGACGCCGCGGGAGCGGGAGGTGCTCGCTCTGATGGCCGAGGGCCAGTCCAACACGGCCATCGCCCGCACCCTGGTCGTGACGGACGGCGCGGTGGAGAAGCACGTCCGGAACATCTTCACCAAGCTCGACCTGCCCCCGGACACGGAACAACACCGCCGGGTCCGCGCCGTCCTGACCTACCTCCGCACCTGACGCCCGAGCCGAACCCCGTCGATCATGAAATTGACGGGTGGTCCGGAGATCAAAGCACCCGCCAACTCCATGATCAACGCAAGCGGGGGCGGGGGGGGCGGGGGCGGGCGGGGGCCACGGGGCGGGTTACAGGGTGTGGGCCAGGGTTACTGCTTCGGTGAGGGTGTCGGCCACCGGGTGGCCGGAGGACTTCAGGCGGGCGGGGTCGGTGAAGCCGCCGGTGTAGAGGACCGCGCGGCCGCCCACGGACAGGGCGGCGTCGGCGTCGTCGAGGGAGTCGCCGATCAGCACCACGTCCCGGCCGTCGACCCCCAGCTCGGCCAGGTGCCGGGCCAGCGACTCGGCCTTGCGGTCACCGCCGACCGTCGCCCGCAACCCGTCGACCCGCAGGAAGCGGCCGGTCAGCCCGTACGTGTGGACGGCCGGCACCAGCTCGTCGTGGAACCACATGGACAGCAACGACTGGCCACCCGGCCAGGACGACATCGCCTCGACCGCGTCGTGCGCCAGCGCGCAGGTCGTCAGCCCGTCCCGGTACGCGTCGTGGAAGATCTTGTCGAGCCGACCGAACGCCTCGTCGTCGACCGCCTGCCCGAGCACCTCCGCGTAGTAGTCCGCGATCGGCCGGCGGAACCGGACCCGGTGCTCGTCGGCGGTGACCGCCGGCCCGCCGACGCTGGCGAAGGCCGCGTTGGTGGACGCCACGACCAGGTCCAGGTCGTTGAGCAGGGTGCCGTTCCAGTCCCAGACCAGGTGGGGGTGCGCAGGGGTCATCGCCGCACCCTACATTCGGGGCGGTCAGAGCTGCGGGGTGGTGAGGTCGCGCAGCAGCCGGTCCTCCTCGACGCGCCAGTAGCCGTGCTCCTTGCCGTCGAGCAGCACCACCGGCAACCGGTCGCCGTACTCCCGCTCCAGCTCGATGTCGCCGGTCACGTCCTTCTCGATCCACCGGTCCCCGGTGACCGACACCACCCGGTCCAGCGCCGCCTTCGCGTCCTCGCAGAGGTGGCAGCCCGGCCGGGTGATCAGGGTGAGGCGGGGTTCACGCATCGGTCTCCTCCGTCGTGCCGGCCGGGACCGGCGGGTGGCTGGCCGGCGCCGCCGCCGGGGCCGGCGTCGCGGGCATCGCCCCGGCCGGTGGCCGGAGCAGCGTCTTGCGGACCTTCCCGATCGCCGAGTACGGCAACTCGTCGACGAACTCGACGGCGGTCGGGCACTTGAAGCGGGCCAGGTTGCGGGCGCAGTGGGCGAGCAGCTCCTCCGCCGTCACCTCCCGCCCCGGCTCCGGCACCACGTACGCCTGGACAGTCTCGCCGGTCCGCGGGTGCGGCACACCCAGTACCGCCGACTCCGCCACGCCCGGGTACGCGGCGAGCACCAACTCGACCTCGTGCGGGTAGACGTTGAAGCCGTTGACGAGGATCAGCTCGCCGATCCGGTCGACCAGGAACAGGTCGCCGTCCTCGTCGGCGTACGCCACGTCCCCGGTCGCCCACCAGCCGTCGGCGTCGGGCCCGTCCCGCCCGTCGGGCCAGTAGCCGGAGAACAGGTTGGCCCCGCGCACCACGATCTGGCCCGGGTCGGCGCCCGGGGCCGTGTCGGCGATGTCCAGCTCGTCGGCGTCCTCGTCGGGCACCGCCACGCCGTCCCGCCACAGGTCGGTGCCGTCCGGCGCGACCAGCCGCAGCTCCACACCGGGCAGCGGGCGACCGATCGAGCCGGGCTTCGGCTCCCCGCCCACGAGGGTGGAGGTGAGCACGGGAGCGGTCTCCGTCAGCCCGTACCCGACATGCACCGGCAGCCCGGTGGCCTCGCTGAAGCGCGCCGCGGCGGCCGGCTCCAGCGGTGCCGCGCCGCAGACCGCGACCCGCACCGACGCCAGCGCCGTCGCGGCGGTCCCGGGGTCCGCCGTGGACCAGGCCGCGACCATCGACGGTACGCCGACCAGCACGGTCACCCGGTGCCGGGCGATCTCCGCCAGTCCCGCGTCGCCGCCGAGGTCGTCGACGAGCACCCCGGTGGCGCCATGGTGGACGACCGCGCCGAGCCCGGAGTTGAGCCCGTACGCGTGGAACAGCGGCAACGCGAGCAGCACCGTGTCGTCCGGGCCCACCACGGGCGGCTCGATGCGGTCGACCTGCTCGTGGTTGGCCGCCAGGGCGCGGTGCGACAGCATCGCCCCCTTCGGCCGCCCCTCGGTGCCGGAGGTGTAGAGCAGCACGGCCAGGTCGTCCCCGCTCCGGGCGGGAAACGCGCCGTCACCGTCCGCTGTCGGCGGCGTGGTGTGCACGGCGGCGAGGGCCGGCAGGTCGCCGGCCACCTCGGCGACGCGGTCGCGCACCGGCGCGGTGCCGATCAGCACGGACGCGCCCGAGTCCGCGAGGACGTGGGTCAGTTCGCGGGCGGTGAAGGCGGGGTTGACCGGCACCGCGACCAGGCCGGCACGGAGCGTGGCCAGGTAGCTGACCACGAAGTCCGGCGTGTTGCCGAGCGCGATCGCGACCCGGGGCGGATGCCGGTCGGCGCCGGGCGCCTGCGCGGCCAACGCGTGCGCGACGGCGGTCACCGCGGCGTCCAGTTCGGACCAGGTCAGGGTGTCGTCGCGCCAGTGCAGCGCGGGGCGGTCGCCGTGGGCGGCGGCCGCCCGGCGGAGCCGGTCGGCGAGGGTCGACAGGGTGCTTCCGGTTGCGTCCTGCACGGTCGCTGAGTCTGGCACAGGCCGGGTCGGCCGGCCATGCCGCAACGGGACCCACGCCGAATGTCGCCCGCCGGCATCGGCAATCCTCGATAGATATCCGGCTCGGTCCCGCCGACAGGACCGACGTTCGACGCCTGCCGTGACGTCTTCGGTCCCGTCCACAGGACACACCGGATCCGGCCGACACACCGACCCACCCTCGGCCGACCGGGTCGAGCGGACCGCCGAGTCGGCTCGCCGCAGGCGCTCTACCTGGGAATCCATTGCGGATCACCGGCAAATCCGAAAGTCAACCGCACACGACGGACAACCGGTCCGCCATTTGTGCGACACCGCGGGAAATACTTCGGCCCTGTGTAACGGACTTGCCACGCGCGGGTGACGTTGGCCCTATCATCACTCGGGTCGGCTCACCCCATTTGCCGTGAGTCGACACCCCTCAGCCCGAGGAGGCCCCCGTGCCCGTGAGCGCATTGGACCAGCACCTCAAGGGGATCTGCCGCCTGTCGGCACGCCCCCGACCCGCCCTGCCCGCCTCCCGCGTCCCCGGCGCGCCGGGCGCGCGGCGTGTGACCGGCGGGACGGAGGTGGCCCGATGACGACCTTCGGCTACGCGGACCGCCCGCTCGGCCTGACCGGTCCGGCCCCACGCCCCGCGACGAACGAACGCCCGGCCGCCCGGGGCCCGGTGGAGGACACGGGCAGCCTCGCCACCCGTGGCGACGGGGCGTCGAACCGCCTGCGTAACCGACCGCACCACAACGAGCCGCCGGTGCGACCGGCGACGCCGGGCGGGAACGCCAAGCCGATCGGCGGCCGGGTCGCGACACCGGCCCGACCGACGATGCCGGTGCAGGGCCGTCGGGCCACCGACCCGCCGACCACGGCCGACCCGTCCACCACGGAGACCGCGGTGCTGCCGGCGGTGTCCGCCGCCACGCCCGGCACCACGACCGGCTTCCCGAGCCGCCCCGACCCGTCCGACCCGGCCACCGAGGTCTGGGCGCTGGTCGAGCGGGCGCAGGCCGGTGAGGCCGAGGCCTTCGGTCTGATCTACGACCGGTACGTCGACACGGTCTTCCGGTTCGTCTACTTCCGCGTCGGCAACCGCCAACTGGCGGAGGACCTCACGTCCGACACCTTCCTGCGCGCGCTCAAGCGGATCGGCAGCTTCACCTGGCAGGGTCGGGACCTCGGGGCGTGGCTGGTGACGATCGCCCGCAACCTCGTCGCGGACCACTTCAAGTCCGGCCGGTACCGGCTGGAGGTGACCACCGGGGACGTCCTCGACGCCGACCGCGAGGACCGGGGACCGGAGGGCAGCCCGGAGGCGGCGGTGGTCGAGCACATCACGAACGTCGCCCTGCTCAGCGCCGTCAAGCAGCTCAACCCGGAGCAGCAGGAGTGCATCGTGCTCCGCTTCCTCCAGGGCTTCTCCGTGGCGGAGACGGCCCGGGCGATGGGCAAGAACGAGGGTGCGATCAAGGCGTTGCAGTACCGGGCGGTCCGCGCGCTGGCTCGGCTGCTGCCCGACGGCTTCCAACCGTGACCCCCGGGCGGCCCGACGGACGTCCGCGCAGCTCGGCGGCGGCATCGCTTGGTGAGACCGATCACTTTCCGTGATTTCTCCCGCGCCGGCCCCGTAACCCATGCCCTGCGCGGCGCGTTTCTCCGGGTGCGACCGTTGGCAGTCCCGGCGTCCCCCCGGGTTCCTCAGGTCCGGCGATCCTGCCGGCCACGAGCCTCCCTGTGGTGTGCCGTCGTCACCGGTCGCCGGTGACGACCGCGGCCGACCGGCCGTGACCAGCGAGAGGAGGTGCCCCACGGTGGACAGCGACCTCTTCTCCCGTCGGCGCGCCGAGCGCTTCGCTCAACTTCTCGACGAGGCGAACGGCGGCCGGCGGCAGCACAAACGGTCCCGCGTGGACGATCAGCTCGCCGCCCTCGTCGCGGTCGGGCAGCGGCTCAGCGCCGCCCCGCCGGCCGTCGAGGTGGACCCGGAATTCCGTACCGGCCTGCGGGCGATGCTGCTGGCCACCGCCGAACGCGAGGGCATCGGCGCACCCGCCACCGACGCCGCGTCCGGCTCGACGACGCGCCGCACGAAAGCATTCCGCCCGTCGCTGCTGCCGGCGGTCACCGCCCGACGGGCCCGCGCCCGTGGCGCCATCCTCGTCGGTATCGCGGCCGGTGCCGTGGCCGTCTCCGGCATCTCGGCCGCCAGCGAGAACGCCGTGCCGGGTGACGCCCTCTACGGCATGAAGCGCTCGACCGAGCGCGCCCAGCTCGCGCTCACCAGCTCGGACGTGAGCCGTGGGCAGCTTTTCCTGGGCTTCGCCCGCACCCGGCTGAGCGAGGCGGCGGAGCTGCGGGGCGACCGGGCCGGCTACAGCGGTGTCCTGGACGACATGGACGCCGACACCCGCCAGGGCGTACGCCTGCTGACCGGTGCCGCCGTGCAGCGCTCCGACCCGGCTCCGCTGGACGCGGTCAACACCTTCGTCACCGCGCAGCGGCAGGCGGTCAGCGGCCTGCTCGACGACGGGACGCGCACCGAGCGGGACCGTACCCGCCGCTCGCTCGCCCTGCTGGACGCCGTCCGCAAGCGTTCGGACGCGCTGCGCGCCGCCATCGCGTGCGGCCTGCCCGCCCCGGCCGGCAGCGACGCCCTCGGCCCGGCCCCGGCCACCTGCCCCGCCGACCGCTAGGACCGGTGTCGAAGTCCTCGGTCGAGCCGAGGCGGAGTCCAGCCAGGGACTTCGACACCGGCCCTCGACGTCCGGGCACGAGCCGCGGGGGAGGTCCGGCCCCGACCGGCCCGGACACAGGTGCCGTTTCCGTACCCCGGCGTGACGTCGGCACCGGCCGTGCGGGCCGTCCACGCCACAGTTGCCCGGAGGGTCGCCGGCTCGGCCGTGCGTCCGGCTACCCTCGCCAGGTGGCGCACGGCGCGCCGATCGAGCGGAGGGAGGGCGCGTGGCCCGCAGCCGTAAGGTGACGGTCAGCACCGACACCCACGGTCACACCTCCGGCTGGGCGGAGGCGGACGCCCCGCCCCCGGCGCCGGATCCGACGGCCGCAGCCTTCTTCGACGTGGACAACACGATGATGCAGGGCGCCTCGATCTACTGGTTCGCCCGTGGGCTGGCCGCGCGCAACTACTTCACCACCGGGGACCTGCTCCGGTTCGCCTGGCAGCAGCTCCGGTTCCGGGTGCTGGCCACCGAGCACGCGGGTGACATGTCGCAGGCCAAGGAGACCGCGCTCGCGTTCATCGAGGGCTGGCGGGTGGACGACGTGGAGCGGCTCGCGGAGGAGATCTTCGACGAGCTGATGGCCCCCCGGATCTGGGCCGGCACCCGCCGGCTCGCCCAGCGTCACCTCGACGCCGGCGAGCGGGTCTGGCTGGTCAGCGCGGCGCCGGTGGAGATCGGCCGGATCATCGCCGCCCGGCTGGGGCTGTCCGGGGCGATCGGCACCGTTGCCGAGGTCGTCGACGGGGCGTACACCGGGCGGCTGGTGGGCGACCTGATGCACGGGCCGGCGAAGGCCGAGGCGGTCACCCAGCTCGCCGCGGTCGAGGGGCTGGACCTGTCCCGCTGCACCGCGTACAGCGACTCGTCCAACGACCTGCCGATGCTCAGCGCGGTCGGTCGTGGGGTCGCGGTCAACCCGGACGGCACGCTGCTGCGGGAGGCCCGGCAGCGGGGCTGGGAGGTGCGGGACTTCCGCACCGGGCGCCGGGCGGTGAAGATCGCGGTCCCGTCGACCGCGGCCGCCGGGCTCGTCGCGGGTGCCGTCACCGCCGGGCTGGCGCTGCACCGGCGCCGCCACCGCGGCTCCTGACTTCCGGAGACCGTCAGCCGGTCGCCACGGCCGGCTCCGGGGCCGGGTCGTCCTCGTGCGCGATGCGGGTGAACTCGCGCCACAGCAGGGCGACCAGGACCGCCGAGCCGGCGAACGCGAACCAGAACGGCGCGGTCACCCCGAAGTGGGTCACCAGCAGGCCGCCCACCGCCGAACCGACGACCAGACCGCCGTACGTGCTCATGGTGTTGATGCTGTTGACCCGCCCCTGGAGTTGGGCGGGGACGGCCCGCTGCCGGATGGTCAGCGAGGTGGTCCCCCAGACGAACGCGTGCGCGCCGAAGACGAAGAGGATCGCCGAGGCGACCCACGGTGACGTGGTGACGGCGAGACCGAGATGGGTGAGGGTCTCGATGATCAGCCCGATCCGCATGATCTGGCCCAGGCTCACCCGGCGGGTCAGCCACCCGTACCCGACGGTCCCGAGCAGCCCGCCGACCGCCGTCACCGTGCTGAGCAGGCCGAAGCCGACGGCACCCAGGTCGAGGCGGTCGCTCGCGTAGAGCACCAGGACCGACCACGCCGCGCCGTACGTGATGTTGAAGACCAGGATGGTGAGGCAGAGCGTCCGGACGGCCGGATGGCGGACGGTCCACCGGAGCCCTTCGACGATGTCCCGCCGCACGCTGCGGGTCGCCTCCGTCGGGGCCGGGTCGCGGGGCGGCAGCGACACCCGGGACACCAGCAGCAGCCCGGCGGCCGCGAGGAGGGCCTCGGCGGCGAACGGCCAGGCCTGGCCGGCCGCGAAGAGCGCCGCACCGATCGCCGGGCCGGCCAACTGGTTGAGCGTGATGAACCCGGCGAGGACGCGGGAGTTGGCGATCGCCAGGTCCTCCCGACGCACCAGCATGGGCGTCAGCGTTCCGGTCGTGTTGTCGGCGAAGACCTCGGCGGTGGCGAGCAGCGCCAGCGCCAGCAGCGCTCCGAACACCGAGAGCCGGTCGGCGACCAGCGCCAGGGTCAGCACGCCCAGGACGCCGACGCGGACGGCGTTCGCCACGATCACGATCCGGCGCCGGTCGAGCCGGTCGGAGAGCACGCCCGCGTACAGGCCGAACAGCATCGGCGGGGCCCACCGCAGCAGCGCCGCCAGTGAGACCAGGAAGGGATTGTCGGTCAGCGACGCCACCAGCAGCGGCCCGGCGGCGACCGCCACCCCGTCGCCGAGGTTCGTCGCCCACGACGAGGCCAGCAACCAGCGGAAACCATTCCCCAACCGGGCCGGTACGACGGCCTCCACGACCCTGCTCACAAACCCAGGACCGTACGACGCCGGACGGGGTGGCGCACCCGCATTACCGGCGAGGTGCTCCCCGCCACCGGCAGCCGACGGTCAGGGGCCGAACGGATCCGGCCGGCGTTCCAGCAGCTTGTGCAGGGTCTGCTGGATCGTCTCCCGCACCTGGTCGGCGAGGTTGAACACGACCAGCGGGTCGTCGGCCGAGTCGGTCAGGTGCGCGGTGGGGATCGGCGGACAGAACTCGATCAGCCACTTGCTCGGCAGCGGCACCATGCCCAGCGGGCCGAGCCACGGGAAGGTCGGCGTGATCGGGAAGTACGGAAGCTTGAGCAACCGCGCGAGCGGCTTGACGTCGGCGAGCATCGGGTAGATCTCCTCGCCCCCGACGATCGCCACCGGCACGATCGGCGTACCGGTGCGCAGCGCCGCCGACACGAACCCGCCCCGGCCGAAGCGTTGCAGCTTGTAGCGCTCCGCGTACAGCTTGCCGATGCCCTTGAAGCCCTCGGGGAAGACGCCGACCAGCTCACCGGAGCCGAGCAGGCGCTCCGCGTCCGGGTTGCAGGCGACCGTGCCGCCCGTCTTGCGGGCGATCTCCGACACCACCGGCATCCGGAAGACCAGGTCCGCACCGAGCAGGCGGAGGAACCGGTGCGCCGGGTGCCGGTCGTGCAGCACCGCCGAGAGGATCAGCGCGTCGAGGGCGACGGTGCCGGAGTGGTTGCCGACGACCAGGCCGGCGCCGTCGGCGGGCACGTTCTCCAGGCCGCTGACCTCGGTGCGGAACCAGTCCCGGTACAGCAGCCGCAGCAGCGGGTGGAACACCGCCTCGGTGATCTGCGGGTCGAAGCCGAACTCGTCGACCTCGTACTCCCCGGCGAGCCTCCGCCGCAGGAACGCCAGGCCGGTGGCCACCTTGCGGTCCCAGTGGTCGCCCGGCCGGTCGGGGACGGCCGGCCCGTCCGGCGCCACGGCGGCCCGCTCGACGGCACCGGGCGTGTCGTCGGTCACGGCCGTGTCCAGCTCGTCCGGCACCGCCGCCGGCTCGTCCGTCGCCGCCGTGTCCAGCTCGTCGGGCACGGCCAGAGCCTCGTCCGTCGCGGAGGTGTCCAGCTCGTCGGGCACCGGCACCGCCGCCGCGACGGGCCGGTGACCGTTGGCCCGCGCCGGCTCCGCCGCCGGATCCGGCACGGCCAGGGGTACGTCGTACCGGCCGTCGCCGCCGGCGGGCTCGCGCCGGGGCCGGGCGGTCACGACCGCTCCCGGGCGGCCGCCCGGACCTGCCGGATCCCGTCCAGCACCAGCCGCTCGGCGGCGGCGAGCTGGTCCCGGGTCACCACGGCCCCACCACGGTGGGCGCGGATGAAGTCGTCGAACGCGGCGGCGGTGGAGCGCGGCGTGAAGCCGTACTCCCGCTCCAGCCGACCGGTGTCGACGACCCGGCCGTGCACGAAGAGGTCGACCTGGTCGAGCCCGATGCGGCCGAAACCGAGGCTGCGGGCGAGCGCCGCCGCCCCGGACAGGCCCGGTTCGAGGACCGGCATCGCGATGCGGCCGGCCCGCCGGATCGCCTGGGAGAGGGCCAGCACGCCGGGACCGGCGACGTTGTACGTGCCGGGATGATCCTCGACGATCGACCGGTGCAGCACCTCCAGCGCGTCGTCGAAGTGCAGGAACTGCAGGCGCGGGTCGCGGCCGAAGACGGTGGGCACCACCGGCTGCGAGAAGTAGCGGGTCAGCGTGGTGTCGGCGGTCGAGCCGATGAACGGCGCGAACCGCAGGACGGTGGCGGTCACGTCGGGCCGGCGGCGGCGGAAACCTCGCACGTACCCCTCGATGTCCAGGATGTCGCGGCCGAAACCGCCGCGCGGCACCTCGCGCGGCTCGGTCTCCTCGGTGAAGACGGCCGGGTCGCGGAACGAGGCCCCGTACGCGGCGGTCGACGAGCGGACGACGAGCTTGCGCAGCCGGGGAGCACGCTGGGCGGCGGCGAGCAGCTGCATCGTGCCGATGACGTTCTGCTCCTTCATGCCCGCCCGGCCCCCGTGCTGCGGGTCCGGTGCGCTGACCAGCGCGAGGTGCACGACGGCGTCCACGTCGAGGTCGGCGAGCAGGCCGCCGATCGAGCCGGCGTCCACCCGGACGCGCTCGACGCGGTCGAGCAGGTCGGTCAGCTCCGCGCCGGACTCGGGCGGGTCGACGCCGATGACGCGTTCGATCCGCGGGTCGGCGGCGAGCCGGGCCGCGACGTGGGCGCCGAGGTACCGACTCACCCCGGTCACGACCACGACCCCCGGAGCACCAGGGGTGCCACCGGGGGTCATGTCTCGCACCTCCCCCGGCAGGCGGGACCGAGCCGGGACGTCCACGGCCTGATCACCTGAGCCTCCGAGGGTCGACAGTTGGCGGTGACGACGGTGCCGGGCCGGGCCCGGCCCCGGTCACTTGCCGAGACGGCGACGCTGGACGCGGGTCTTGCGCAGCAGCTTGCGGTGCTTCTTCTTAGCCATGCGCTTGCGGCGCTTCTTGACCACCGAGCCCATACGACAGCCTTTCGATGCAACGTGCGGGGCGGACCGGATGACGCCACGGGTGACGCCGGCGACCGCTTGCGGACAACGGACCGGACCAGCGGGACGGGCGGCGGAGCGCACCTGCGGTCACGGTCGGGGTCCAGGGTAGCCGGAGAGCCTCAGCAGGACCAACGCGGCCCCTCGATGCCCGTCACGCCGGCTGGTCCGCCTGCCCCGGCGGCGGCTCAGGCGGTTTCCTGAAAGGCACCGCGCAGGTACTCGTGCACCGCGTGCTCGGGAACACGGAACGACCGGCCGACCCGGACCGCGGTGAGCTCGCCGCTGTGCACCAGGC
Organism: Micromonospora thermarum; assembly: GCF_012034245.1. Lineage (GTDB taxonomy): Bacteria > Actinomycetota > Actinomycetes > Mycobacteriales > Micromonosporaceae > Micromonospora > Micromonospora thermarum. The sequence continues at coordinate 114,924 of NZ_JAATEO010000004.1, forward strand.
GGTAGACCGTCATCTTCGACACCCGCATGACCGTCGCCACCTCGGCGACAGTGAGGAACTTGACCTCCGACAGCCGACCGTCGGACTGCGACCCGGCCATGGCTCACCCGACCCATCCCATGCCCGGCGCGTCCCATCCGGCGGGGAACCTCCGCCCGGACCGGCGACGCGCGTGTTACCAGTACGGTAGCGGGGCCGCTGTGACCGGCGCGATCCCTTCGTACAACTGATCATAATTCGCACGGGTGTCCGACCGTCTGTTACATCGTTTACCGGCTTCGCGGGTCGGTCGTCCGGCTCGCGGTTCACCCGTCCGGATCGCGGGGTCACTCGGAGCGCAGCGCCACCACGGGATCGAGCCGACCGGCGCGCTGGGCCGGCACCACGCCGAACACGATCCCCACCGCGGCCGACACGCCGAACGCCAGCGCCAGCGACCACCACGTGACCGCCGCCGGGATCGGCGACACGGCGGCCACGGTCAGGGCCGTACCAACCCCGAGGGCCATGCCGGTCAGGCCGCCGATCGAGGTGAGCAGCACCGCCTCCAGCAGGAACTGCACGCCGATGTCGCGCGGGCGGGCGCCGACCGCCTTGCGCAGCCCGATCTCCCTGGTCCGCTCGCGGACCGAGACCAGCATGATGTTGGAGACGCCGACGCCGCCGACCAGCAGCGAGATGCCGGCGATGGCGGCCAGCACGCCGGTGAGGATGCCGAGGATGTCGCCGAGGACACCGAGGATCTGCTCCTGGGTGACCGCGCTGAACTCGGTCCCCGGGTGGCGACGGGTCAACTCGGCGACGATCCGCCCGCCCAACTCGTCGATCCGCTCGCGGTCCGGCGCCTTCACCGCGATGCCGTCGATCCGCTGCGTGCCGTAGAGCCGCTGCGCGGCGGTGACCGGCACGTGGACCTCGTCGTCCCGGTCCACGCCGAGGCTCTGGCCGAGCGGGGCGAAGACCCCGATCACCCGGAACCGGACCCCGGAGACGGTGACCTGCTGCCCGACCGGATCCCGGTCGGGGAAGAGAGCCCGCGCCACCGACGCGCCCAGCACCGCCACCCGGCGGCTGGTGTCCACGTCGGACCCGGTGAGGTAGCGGCCCCGGGCCAGCTCACGGGTGAACACCGCGGGCGTGGTCTCCAGTACGCCCTGGACCGTGCTGAAGTCCGACCGGGCGCCCGCCCGGACGGTGGCGCCGGAGGCGACGGTGACGGCCACCCGGTCGGGGTCCCCGACCACGCGGGACACCGCGTCGACGTCGTCCAGGGTCAGCGGGGAGAGCGCGGGCGCGGAGCCCACGTCGATCCGGCCGGGTACGACCAGCAGCAGGTTGGAGCCCAGCCCTTCGACCTGCTGCTCGACCTTCTGCTTGGTGCCGGTGCCGATGGCCACGAGGATCACGACCGAGGCGACACCGATGATCACGCCGAGCATGGTGAGGGCGCTGCGCAGGCGATTGGCGCGCAGGGCGTCCAGCGCCACCCGCCAGGCCTCGGCCAGTCTCACGGGACGGCCTCCTCGTCGGCCGGCACGGCGGGCGCGTCACCGGCCGGCCCCTCGCCCGCGCGGCGCCCGGTGGCTCCGGCGGCGCCACCGGTGCCACCGGACGGGTGCCCCGGGCCGCTTCCGGACGCGGACCGGGACTCCGCGCTGGGAGCGGGCACCAGTGTGTCAGGTCGCCCGGTGCCCGCCGACACCGGTGGATCATGACGCTCGTCGGCGCTGTCCGCCACGACCACACCGTCGCGCATCGCGATCCGTCGACGGGCCCGCGCCGCCACCTCGTGGTCGTGGGTGACCATCACCAACGCCACACCGGACTCGGCGTTGAGCCGTTCCAGCAGCTCCAGCACAGCCGCGCCGGTGACGCTGTCGAGGTTGCCGGTGGGCTCGTCGGCCAGCAGCACCGTGGGATCGGTGACGAGGGCGCGGGCGATGGCCACCCGCTGCTGCTCGCCGCCGGAGAGCTGGTTCGGCCGGTGGTCGAGGCGGTGCCCGAGGCCGACCCGGCCGAGCATGGCGGCGGCCCGCTCCCGCCGCTGCCGGGCGCCCACCCCCCGGTAGACCAGGGGTAGAGCCACGTTGTCCACCGCGGAGGTACGGGGCAGCAGGTGGAAGGCCTGGAAGACGAAGCCGATGGTCTCGTTGCGCAACGCGGCGAGTTCCCCGGGGGAGAGGCTGCCCACCTCCCGGCCGCCGATCGCCAGCCGGCCACCGGTCGGCCGGTCCAGCCCGCCGAGCAGGTGCATGAGGGTCGACTTGCCCGAGCCGGACGGCCCGACCAGGGCCACGTAGTCCCCCGGCGCGACGGTCAGCGACACCCCGCGCAGGGCCGGCACCGAGACGCCGTCGAGCTGGTACGTGCGGGACACGTCCACGGCCTCGATCGCCGGGGCGGTCACCCCAGCTCCTGGCCGTCGCGGACCTGGTCGGCGCCCCGGACCACGACCCGGTCGCCGGCCTGCACCCCGCTCACGATCTGCACCAGGTCCTGGCCCTGTACGCCGACCGTCACCGCCGCCCGCTCGGCCCGGCCCTCCCGTACCACCCAGACCACGTCGCGCCCGTCGGCCGAGAAGACGGCCGACGCCGGCACGGTGACCGCGTCGGTGGCCTCCCGTGCCTGGAGGCGGACCACCGCGTTCATGCCCGGCCGCGGGGCCGGCGCCGGCTCGCCCTCGCCGAACCGGCCCGCGCCGAGGACCAGCCGCACCCGGTAGCCCACCCCGCCCCGCGCCGAGGTGGTGGGCAGGACGTCGACCGAGCGGACCGTGGCCTCGTACGTGGCGCCGGGGACCGCGTCCAGCTCGACCGTCGCGGCCAGCCCCGCCTTCACCAGGAGGACGTCGGTCTCGTCCACCTCGGCGAGCAGCCCGAGCTGGCCGGTGTCGACGATGGTCAGCACCGGCGTCCCGGCGGTGACCAGGCCACCCACCGGAACGGCGACGTCCACACCGGGCGGCGGGCCGGCCGGCACGGGCCCGAGCGCCGACGGGTTCAGGCCGGTCGCCGCGCCCCCGCCGAGCAGGCCGGCCAGGGCGTCCGGCGCGACACCACCCCCGGTGGTCGTGCCGCCCGCCTGGACGACACCGTTGATCGGGGCGCGCAGGGTCAGCGCGTCGACGGTCGCCTTCGCCAGGTCGTACGCCTGCTGGGCCTGGAGGCGCTGGGCGGTGGCGAGCGCGCCGACGGCGGCGTTGAGGTTGCTCACGCCGCGCTGCACCGCGCGCACCGCACGGTCGGCGGCGCGGGCGGCGGTCTCGTACCGCTGCTGGGCGTCCCGGACCTGGAGCAGCAGCGCCTCCCGCAGCTCCGGGTCACTGATCTTCGCCGCCGCGGCGCGGGCCGCCGCGTACGTCTCGTCGGCCGCGCGGTCGGTGCCCCGCAGCCCGCCGGTCAGGTCGCCCCCGCCGCCGCCGCGCCCGGCCCGCCGCGCGGCGGCGAGCGCGTCCCGGGCCTGGCGGAGCCGCTCCTCCGCCTGCGGCGAGTCGATGACGGCGAGCACCTGCCCCCGCCGGACCCGCTGGCCGGGCTGCACGCGGAGGCTCGCCAGCGTCCCGTCCGCGGCGGCGGTGAGGGTGGCGGCGGCCCGGGCGGTCACGGTGGCCGGCGCGTCGATGACCTCGGCGACAGCGGTCCGGCCGGCGGCCGCCAGGGCGACCGGTGACTCCTCCCCGCCGCACGAGGCGGCGGTGGTGCCGGTCAGGACGACGACCGCGAGGAGGGCGGTGAGCAGGCGGGGGCGGAAGCGCGTGGCTGCGGGCAGCCGCGGCGGGTCGGTGCGGCGCACGCGCCCCATGCTACGAGGCACGTCGACGTACGACGATACGGCCGTCCCGGCTCGTCATCCCGCCACGTCCCGTATGTACGCGACACAGCCGTCGTGGATGGTCGACCAGGGCTGGCCGAAGATCTCCTCGGCGGTCTGCCTCGGAATCCGGAGATCGTGGATGACCGCCTTGACGAAGGCGAACACGCGCTCCTCGCCGAACCGGGCGACGAGGTGCGAAACGGCGAGGTACGAGATCCCGTAGTTCCCGGCCACCCGCAGGGGCGAGGCGTCGTCGGCGGGGGCGACGCTGTCGAGCTTGCCGTTCCAGCCGCGGTTGACCAACCGCCGGGTCGCACTCAGTCCGTCGTACCGGCTGATCGACCGTCCGTCGGAGGCCACATACTCGGCCAGGCCTTCAACCAGCCACCACGCCGACTCGTCCCAGCGGTCGTTGTCGGGAAGCGAGGCGGCATGCGCCAGCTCGTGCCGGAGGAGCTCGTCCACGGCGGTGTCGGTGTATTGGCCCGCCCTGACGACGATGTCGCGGTGACCGCCACCGATGCCGATCGCGTACCCGGCTGCCCACCCCGGCAGGTCGCCGCCGTACCAGCGCTTCCACTCCTTCGGCCCGGCGTAGTAGATCCGGTAACGGTCAGGTCGGGAACCGGTCACCACGTACCGGTCGGCGACCTTGGCCGCCGCCTCGGCACGGGCCAGCAGGTCCGGCAGCCGCTTGCGCAACGCCGGGGTGGTCGCCACGAGCGTACGTCCGCCCACCGCGACTACCAGCTCACTGACTTCCCAGGGCAGAGCCTCGGCCTGCCACTCGGCTCGACCGGCCAGCTGCGTCTCGGTCCGCGACCCGGCCAACGCGAGCAGGCGTGGTTCCCCCCTGTCCCCCCGCCACCGGGTCTCGACGAGCACCGAACTGGTACGGCAGTCCGGCACCACGAAGCAGTACCGGAACTCGACCGTCAACCGCCACTCACCCGGTCGTCCCGCTTCAGTGGGCAGGCCGCTCGGGCGGGCCTCCCAACCAGTCACTTGAAGCGCCCGGAGCGTGGTGAACCGGCGGCGCAGGTCGGCGTGCACGGCGGGTTCCGCGATCGCAAGGAACCCGGCCCGGTCTCCGGCGAGCAGCGCGGCGGACTGCCGGTCCAGCTGCCCGGTGATCCGCCCCGCGAGCAGCCGCGCCGCCCGGGTGGTGGGGTTCTCGGCCCGCGCGACGACCCCGGCGAACGCCGCGCCGTCGCGGGCGACAACGGCCGGCAGCACCATGACCAGGCCGGAGACGAGTAGCAGGATCGCGACGAGCGCCGACCACAACGGCCAGCGCCGGCGCGGTCGTCGGTCGGGCGCCGGATGCGGTGCAGGGTCGGTCGCCGGGGCCGGCGCGGCGGGCGTCGTTGGCAGAAGGTCGGTCAGGGGCTGCCGGTCAGTCACGCGGCGAAGAGTACGGTCCCGCGCCCGTCTGCGGTCCCCTGGGCCGGGCTACGACGCCGGGAGGCGCGTCCGCGCGGCGGCGGCGCGACGGGGGCACCGCGACGTGCGCCGATGTCGGCTCAGCCGGTGAGCGAGCGGGCGTACGCGACGCACTCGTCGTGCAGGACGCTCCAGGGGGTGTCGAACACCTCGTCGGCGGCCTCGTCGAGCGACCGCCCCTCGTGCGCCACGACCCGGAACAACGCGAGCAGCCGCTCGATGCCGAACCGGTCCACCAGGTGCTGGACCGCCAGGTAGGCGACCCCGTAGCTGCCGGAGACCCGGTCGGCCGGGGCGCTGCCGGCCGGCGCGAGGCGGTCGAGCCGCCCGGACCAGTCCCCGGTGACCAGCCGCCGGACGTCCGCCAGCCCGTCGTACCGTTCGACCGGCCGGCCGTCGACGCCCGCGTACTCGGCCAGTCCCTCGACCAGCCACCACGCCCGGGCGCCCGGATAGCCGACGTCGGGCATGGTGGCGGCGTGGGTCAGCTCGTGGCGGAGCAGGTCGTCGAGTCCGGTCCCGGTGACGCTGTCGGCGTTCAGCACCACCTCGTGGTGGCCGCCGCCGACGGTGACCGCGTACCCCGCCGTCCATCTGGGCCGGCCGCCGCCGTACCAGCGCTTCCACTCGGCCGGGCCGGCGTGGAAGATCCGGTACCGGTCCGGCGTCCGCCCGTCGACGGCGTAGGTGTCGGCGATCCGGGCGGCTGATTCGGCCCGCGCCAACAGGTCGGGCAGCCGCTTTCGTTGCGCCGGCGTGGTGGCGACGACGGTACGCTCGCCGACCGCGACGACCAGGTCGCTGACCTCCCACGGCCGGGTGCCGGCCGACCTCGACGCGGAGGGCTCGACGGCGAGCAGCCGGGGCTGGGTGGCGTCCCGCCAGCGGGTGGCGGTCAGCACCGGGCTGGTCCGGCAGTCCGGCACGGCGAAGCAGTAGCGGAACTCGACCATCACCCGCCACTCGCCCGGCCGGCCCTCGACCGGCGTCGGCAGGCCGTCCGGCCGGGCCTGCCAACCGGTCACCCGCAATGCGCGCAGCGCGGCGAAGCGACGCCGCAGCTCGGCGTGGACGCCCGGCTCGGCGACGGCCAGCCACCCCGCCCGGTCGCCGCGCAGCAGGGCGGCCGACTGGCGGTCGAGCTGCGCGTCGACCCGCTCGGCGAACTGGCGGGCGACGACGGTCGCCGGCTCGACGGCCGCCACGGCGGGCCCGGTGCTCCCCCGCTCCCCGGCCACCAGCGCCGCCGGCAGGCCGCAGGCCAGCAGCACGACCACGGCCGCCAGCGCCGTCCACAGCGCCCAGCGGCGCGACCGGCGCGGCGCCGGCGTGGGTACGACCTCCGCCGGCCCCTCCGCGCCACCCTCCCCGAGCGGGGCGTCGCCGGGCGCGGCCGGCACCCGGGGGACGGGTTGCGCCAGGTCGGGGTCTTCCGACCGGGCGATGCCCCGGCATGCCCCATCCGGCGTGCCCTCCGCCGCGCCGTCGGTCACGGGTGTGCCCTCAGTCACCGCCGAAGGGTACGGCCCCGTCAGCCGGCCCGCGAGCACGTCCCACCCGTGTCCCCATCGAGCGAGGGGCTCGCCGGCGCCGCCGGATTGACCCTGCCCTCGCCGCCGCGCGCGACGGGTCAGTGCGTCGGCCAGGAACGGAATGCGGCGTCGAGGCCGTCGAGCAGCCGCTCGAACGAGCGGTCCACGTCCTGCGGGAGCCCGAACCCGCCGGCCGCCTCGAGGGACACGAAGCCGTGCACGGCGCTGCGGAACATGCGCACGGCGTCGACGGCCGGCTCGCCGGTCACCCCGTACCCCCGGAGGACGGCGTAGACGACGCCGACCGCCCGTTCCCCCGCCGCCTGGTGCTCGGCGTCGGCCGGGTCGGGCGCCCGCTGGGCGGCCGGATAGCGGCCGGGGTGCCGGCGCGCGTACGCCCGGTAGGCGGTGGCGACGGCGCGGAGCGCGTCGGCGCCGGCGTGGCCGGCGGCCGCCGCGGTCATCTCGTCGGCGAGCTCGGCGGTCGCCAGCACGGAGAGGCGCTGCGCGAGCGCGTCGGCACCTCGCACGTGCTTGTAGAGGCTCGGCAACGCGACGCCGAGCCGGGTGGCCAGGGCGGCGAGGGTCAGCCGGTCGTGGCCGACCTCGTCGGCGAGCCGGGCCGCCTCGCGCACGACGGTGTCCGGGGTGAGGCCGGCCCTAGGCACCGGCGGTCACCGCCAGGAACTCGACGAGCGGGGCGGCGGTCGCCGCCGGGCTGTCGGCGTGCGGGTAGTGCCCGGCGTCGTCGATCATCCGCGCCTCGGCGGTGGCGAAGAGCCGCCGGGCGGCGCGCGCCTCCGCGCCCGGGTCGGGGAAGTCCGGGTCCTTGGTCCCCATCAGCACCAGCACGGGCTGCCGGACCTGCGGCGCCCGGGTGGTCCAGTGCGGCTCGACGGGCGCGACGACGCCCCGGGTCGCGGCCATCCGGCCGGGCTCCCGCAGCGTGGCCACCATGGCCTTCCGGTACGCGGTGTCGTCGGCCGGCCGTCGCACGGGGAAGAGTGTGCGGTGGAACGCCCCGAACAGCCGTGGGCTGCGCAGCACCACGAACTGGGCCAGCCGCAGCGCCGGGTTCGGCTTGGCCTGACCGACGAACGCGCCGATCTGCACGATGCCGCTGACCAGCTCCGGCGCGTCGGTGGCGGCGAAGACCACGGCCGCCGCGCTGGACGAGCTGCCGACCAGGGTGGCCGGTCCGCCGCCGAGGTCGCGGACGACCGCGAGGAGGTCGGCGCCGACCTCGGCCGGGGCGTACGTGGGCCAACCGGCGCTCGACGCACCGTGCCCGCGCACGTCCACGGCCGCCACCCGGTAGCCCGCCTCGACCAGCAGCGGCACGAGGTGGCGGAACGAGCCGCGGTTCTCCCCCATGCCGTGCGAGAGCACGACCAGCGGGCCCTGCCCGTGCACCTCGTACGCGATCCGTCCGCCCGGCCGCTCCACAAAGCTAACGCCCATAGCCTTAAAGCTAATGTCATTAGCCAATGCCGTCAAGTGGCCCGTCGACCGCGTCGCGGCGCTACTTCTTCGAGGCCAGGGCGCGGGCGAAGAACGCCAGGTTGGCGGGACGCTCGGCGAGACGGCGCATGAGGTAGCCGTACCACTCGTCGCCGTAGGGGACGTAGGTGCGCACGGTGTAGCCCTCGCCGACGAGGCGCTTCTGCTCCTCGGGGCGGATGCCGTACAGCATCTGGAACTCGAACCGCTCCGGGCCGCGGTCGAACCAGCGGGCCCGGTCCTCACCGATCGCGATCAGCCGGGGGTCGTGCGTGGCGAGCATCGGGTACCCGTCGCCGGACATCAGGATGTTCAGGCAGCGGACGTACGACTTGTCCACCTCGCGGGCGGACTGGTAGGCCACCGACTCGGGCTCCTTGTACGCGCCCTTGCACAGCCGCACCCGGGAACCGGCGCCGGCCAGCTCGCGGCAGTCCGACTCGGTGCGCCGCAGGTACGCCTGGAGCACCGCCCCGGTCGACGGGTAGTCCTTGCGCAGCTTGGCGAGGATGTCCAGCGTCGAGTCGGTGGTGGTGTGGTCCTCCATGTCGAGGGTGACCGTGGTGCCCGCCTCGTCGGCCGCCGCGCAGATCGCCCGTGCGTTGTCGTACGCGAGTTGCTCGTCGAACGCCTGCCCCAGAGCGGAGAGCTTGACGCTCACCTCGGCGGCCGGCGTCAGGCCGGCGGCGGCGAGCAGCCGCAGCAGCTTCAGGTACTCGTCCCGGGTGGCGTTCGCCTGCTCGGGGGTGACGGTGTCCTCGCCGAGGTTGTCGAGGGTGACCGCGAGACCGTCGTCGACGAGTGCGCGGGTCGCGCGCAACGCGTCGTCGGTCTTGGCGCCGGCGACGAACCGGCGGACGACGTCCCGGGTGAACGGGGCTGTCGCGACGAGCCGCTCGACCTGGGATGACCGGGAAGCGGCGAGGATGACAGAACGGAGCATGAGCTGAGCGTAACGCCAGCACGGGGAGCCGCGCCGGGCGGCGGCCGGGGGTGTGACGCACGGCCGGCCGAGGTGCCAACAGGGGCCCCTCGCACCTCACGAGGCGATAGGAAGGGCCGCTCCTTGCACCTGCGCGGGACGACGCGGGTGGCGTTCATCGGTTACAACCATGAACGTGACCGCACATCCCCGCCGCCGGCTCCGGTCGGCCTCCGTGCAGCTCGGCGCGCTCACCGCCCTGGCGCTCGCCCTCTCCGGCTGCAACATGACGTCCGACGACGATGACGACGACTGCGCCATCGGCCCGGTCGGCGGTGGCGGCACGGTCGCCCTGGCGCTGCGCGTACCCGAGGCCGGCGCCGCGCGGGTCGCCCCCGAGCCGGCCCCGGCCGCGCTGCCGGAGCGCGGCGGCTTCGGCAGCCACCTCGCCGCCTGCGGCGGCTGACGTGCGCCGGACGCCGGTGACCCCCCGCGCCGGCTGGGACGCGACGGTCCGCTCGCAGGGCCTGGTGTACGTGGACACCGAACTGCCCGACGGCGGGATCATGTCGTACTGGGACGAGACCGCCGCGTACGCCTTCGACCTGCCCGAGGTGCTCCGCCTGGAGGAGGCCACCGAGGAGCTGCACCGGATGTCGGTGGCCGCCGCCGAGCACGTGGTGGCCCGCAACCGGTACGCGGAGTTCGGCATCCCCGCCTGGGCGGCCGAGGCGGTCGCCCGGTCGCTGCGCGAGGCGCCGCCCACCCTGTACGGCCGGTTCGACCTCTGGTACGACGGCAGCTGGCCGCCGAAGCTGCTGGAGTACAACGCCGACACCCCGACCGCGCTTGTCGAGGCGGCCATCGTGCAGTGGTACTGGCTGGAGCACACCCGGCCGGAGTTGGACCAGTGGAACAGCCTGCACGAGCGCCTGGTCACCGCCTGGGCCAAGATCGGCGCGGGGCTGCACGACCGGCGGGTGCACGTGGTCTGGTCGAGCGAGGAGGAGTCCGGCGAGGACCACATGACCGCCGGCTACCTGGCCGAGACCGCCCGGCAGGCCGGCCTCGACGTGGAGCTGCTGCCGATCCAGGAGATCGGCTGGGACGGCCGCCGCTTCGTCGACGCCGCCGATCGCCCGGTCACCACCTGCTTCAAGCTCTACCCCTGGGAGTGGATGCTCGCCGAGCCGTACGGGCGGCCGACGCTGGACCCGGGCACCCCCACCACCTGGATCGAGCCGGCCTGGAAGCTCCTCCTGTCGAACAAGGCGCTGCTCGCCGTGCTGTGGGAGCTGTACCCGGGGCACGAGCTGCTGCTTCCCGCGTACCTGGACTCGCCGCGCGGAATGTCCGAGTACGTCGCCAAGCCGCTGCTCGGCCGGGAGGGTGGCTCGGTGCGCATCGTGACCGGCGGCACCGAGATCGTCAATCCGGGGATCTACGGCAACGAGGGCTGGTGCTACCAGGAGTTCCGCGCGCTGCCCGAGTTCGCCGGCAACCGGATGGTGCTGGGCAGCTGGGTCGTGGACGGCGAGTCGGCCGGTGCCGGCGTCCGGGAGAGCGCGAGTCTGATCACCGACGGCTACGCGCGGTTCCTGCCGCACTACATCGACGCGCCACGCGCCCCGTGAGTCGTCTACCGTTGGTGGGGTGAACTTCGACGCGTACGCCCGGACCGGCGTTGATCTCGTCAACGCGCGGCTGGACGACCTCGACGCCCTGCGGGCCCTCTTCCCCGACGACAACGCGTGGATGCGCGACGAGGTGTCGGAGCGGGACCTCGCGATCTTCCGGCGGGCGCAGAAGCGCCTGCGCGACGTCTTCGACTACGGCACCTCCGGGCGGGACGCCCAGGCGGTCGCCGAACTGAACGCGCTCCTCGAGGCGTACCCGGTGCAGCCGCGCATCTCCGGGCACGACTCCAGCGACTGGCACATGCACGTCACCAGCCGCGGTGCCTCGGTGAGCGCGGAGTACCTGGCCGGTGCCGTCTGGGGCCTGTCGGTCTGGCTCTGCGAGTACGGCAGTGCCCGGTTCGGGGTGTGCGCCGACGAGCGCTGCGGCAACGTCTACCTGGACACCTCGTCCAACTGCTGCCGGCGGTTCTGCTCCGAACGCTGCGCCACCCGCTCCCACGTGGCCGCGCACCGCGCCCGGAAGCGGGCCGCGGTCGGCGAGCAGGTTCCGGTGGCGGCCCAGTCCACCGCCCCGGCGGACACCCTGACGCCGGTCAGCTGACCTCGTCGTCCCGTCCGGTCGGGCGGGTCGACGCTCAGGCGTCGACCGGGGACGGGGTGCCGAGGTGCTGCCGGGCGAACTCCAGCGCGGCCCGCAGGTCGGCCTCGCGGTCGGCGCGGCTCTTCGCGCCCCGGGTCGACACCTCCACCGCCACCGACCCGGTGAAGCCCCGACCGGCCAGGGACCGCAGCAGCTCCGCGCAGGGCTGGTTGCCCCGACCCGGCACCAGGTGCTCGTCGCGCCCCTCGCCGGTGCCGTCGCCCAGGTGGACGTGCGCCAGGCCGGCGCCCATCCGGTCCGCCATCTCCAGTGAATCGGTGTGCGAGGCGGCGCAGTGGGACAGGTCGAGGGTGTACGACGGGTAGCCGGTCTCGGTCGGGTCCCAGCCGGGCACGTACGGGACGAACTGCCGGCCGGCCATCCGGACCGGGTACATGTTCTCCACCGGAAACCGCAGCCCGCCGAACCGCTCGGTTACCTCGTGCAGGCCCTCGGCGAAGGTGCGCGCGTACTCCCGCTGCCAGGTGAACGGCGGGTGCACCACCACCGTCGGGGCGCCGAGGGTCTCGGCCAGCTCACCGGAGCGCCGCAGCCGCTCCCACGGGTCGGCGCTCCACACCCGCTGGGTGACCAGCAGGCACGGGGCGTGGACGGAGAGCACCGGCACGCCGTAGTGCTTGGCGAGCCCGGCGAGCGCGCCGGCGTCCTGGCTCACGGCGTCCGTCCAGACCATGACCTCGACGCCGTCGTAGCCGAGCGCCGCGGCGAGCTGGAACGCCGCCGCCGTCCGCTCGGGAAAGACCGACGACGTGGACAGGAGCACCGGGACGCGGGAAGTCACACCGTCGAGGGTAGCGGGCGTCGATGGGACCTTCAGGACGAGTGTCCGCAAACTCCGCAGGGCCCCCGCGTACGTCACATCGGCGCGAGCTGATCCAGCCGGCGCAGGATGACGCCCTCCCGCAGCGCCCAGGGACAGATGTCCAGCGCGTCGACGTCGAGGCGGCGCATCACCGCCTCGGCGACGACCGCGCCGGCGAGGAGCTGGTGGGCACGGCCCACGCTGACCCCCTCCAACTCGACGAGCTGCGCCGGGGGGATGTGCCGGATGAAGCCGAGCACCTGCCGCAGCCCGGAGCGGGTCAGCTGGCGGCGGACCCACAGGCCGGCTCCGGAGGGGGCGGCCCCGGCGAGCCGCGCCAGCATGCGGAAGGTCTTCGAGGTGGCGACCGGACGCTCCCAGCCCACCTCGGTCAACTGCTCGACCACCTTGTCGAGCCGGCCGTCCACGTACGCCCGCAGGTCGTCCACCAGCTCGGCCGACGGCGGCGCGGCGCTGTCCGGGGAGACCCGGAGGCGGTCGCGGGTGAGCCGGCCGGCCCCCAGCGGCAACGAGACGGCGGCGTCCGGCTCCTCGTCGATGCCGGCCGCGATCTCCAGCGAACCGCCGCCGATGTCCAGCACCAGCAGGCGCCCGGCGGACCAGCCGAACCAGCGCCGCACCGCGAGGAAGGTCATCCGGGCCTCGTCCGCACCGGGAAGGACCTCCAGGCGTACGCCGGTCTCGTCGCGGACCCGGGCCAGCACCTGGGAGGAGTTGGCGGCGTCACGGACCGCCGAGGTGGCGAAGGCCATCAGGTCGTCGGTGTCCAGCCCCGCCGCGGCCTCCTTGGCCGTGGCGACCGCCTTCACCAGGGCGTCCGCGCCGGCGTCGGTGAGCGCGCCATCCGGGCCGATCTGCTCGGCCAGGCGCAGCACCGCCTTCTCGGAGTGCGCCGGCCAGGGGTGGGCGCCACGGTGGGCGTCGACCACCAGGAGGTGCACCGTGTTGGACCCGACGTCGAGGACACCCAGTCGCATGTCCACGACACTAGGCCCAACTCGTTCGCCCGGCTCGCCGGCCCGCCCGCGACTCCGCGCGTACGCTGGGCCGGGTGACAGGGCAGATCGAGCTCCGCGTGCTGGTGGACGACCCGGGCGACCCGCGTAGCCGCGAGGTCCCGCTGGACTTCCCCCGGGAGTGGATCGAGTTCGTCGACCCGGCCGACGAGAAGCACGTGGTCCGGGCCGACCTGACGTGGCTGCTGTCCCGCTGGACGTGCGTCTTCGGTCGCGGCTGCCACGGCATCATCGCCGGCCGGGCCGCCGACGGCTGCTGCTCGCACGGCGCGTTCTTCACCGATTCCGACGACGAGAAGCGGGTCCGCGCCGCGGTGAAGCGGCTGACGCCGGAGACCTGGCAGCACCACCGGCGGGGCTTCAAGAACTGGACCGCGGACGACACGGTCGACGGCAAGACGCCGGCCCGCCGGACGGCCACCCGGGACGCGGACGGTCCGTGCGTCTTCCTGAACGACGCCGACTTCCCGGGCGGGGGCGGCTGCGCCCTGCACGCGCAGGCGCTGCGGGACGGCGTGCACCCGCTGGAGTACAAGCCGGACGTCTGTTGGCAGCTGCCGATCCGCCGGGACCAGGAGTGGGTCAAGCGGACCGACAACACCAAGGTGTTGATGTCCACGCTGGGCGAGTTCGACCGCCGGGGCTGGGGCGCCGGTGGCCACGACCTGGACTGGTGGTGCACCTCGTCGACGGACGCGCACGTCGGCACCGAACCGATGTACGTCTCGTACGGCCCGGAGCTGACCGCCCTGATCGGCGCCCCCGCGTACGCGACGCTCGCCGAGATGTGCGCCGCCCGGCTGCGCCAGGGCCAGATCGCCCCCCACCCGGCCAGCAACGGCTGAGCAGGGAAATCGGGACGCGACGGCCGACGGCCGTTGCTACCCACCGCGGGGCGTCGTGCGGCAGCCGGGCTCCCGCCGACGAGGGCGCGCCACGGAATCGTCTAGTCGGCGGTCGGGTTCGGCCGGTGCAGGCCGGTGGCGGCGACAGCCGCGCCGGCCAGGCCCGCGGCGGTGCAGGCGAGCACCCCGACGGCGCCGGCGCCGGCCGCCAGCGCCCCGGCCGCGCTGGGGATCAGCACCTGCCCGAGCCGGTTGCCGGTGAGCCGCAGCGACATCGCGCGGCCGCGGAGCCCGGGTGGGGCCGACTCGGCCAGGAACGACATGGTCAGCGGTTGCCCGGCGCCCAGCCCCAGCCCGGCGACGATGACGACCACGGCCATCGCCCACACCGGGAGGGGCGGCAGCAGCAGCCCGAGGCCGACGGCGGAGAGCACGACGGTGCCGATCAGCAGCGTGCGCCGGCCCACCGCGGCGACCAGGCGGCCCAGCAGCAGCCGGGAGGCCATCGAGGCGACCGCGCGCAGCCCCAGCAGGACGCCGATCGAGCCGGCGGCGATCCCGCGCTCCGCGCCGAGCGCCGGCAGGTAGACCAGGGTGATGTCGACGGCGGCCAGGACGATGCAACTGACGGTGAGGGCCCGCACCAGGCCCGGCTGACGGAGCAGGTCCCGGATCCCGCCGCAGCCCGGACCGGCGGCCCGCTGATGGTGCCCGGACGGGCGGAGCAGGACGGCGACGACCAGCAGTGGCACGGTGAGGGCGGTCGCGCCGAGGAAGATCCCTCCGGTGTCCGGGATCGGGCGGTCCCCGCCGAACAGCACGATCAGGCCGGGGCCGAGGGCCTGCCCCAGCGAGGCCGCGAACGTGTAGTAGCCGAACGCGGCGTCGTAGCGGTCGGCGGGGTGCGGTTGGCGACCAGCGCCTGCTGTGCCACCACCGCGCAGAGGTGTCCGGTGCCGAGGACCATGCTGGCCAGCACCAGGCCGGCGACCGACTCGGCGAGGAGCACGAAGCAGAGGCCGGCGACGGCGAGCAGGGCCGACCCGGCCAGCACGATCCGGCGTTCGCCGAACCGGTCGACGGCGTGGCCGGAGGGGACCGCGAGCACCAGCGGTACGACCGCGAAGCTCGCGCCGAGCACCCCGAGCCAGGCCGCCGGCACGTCCAGGTCCAGCGCCTGGTACGCGGACGCGGGGCGGAGTACGAAGGTGACCGCCTGCACCACGATGGTGTGCGCGAGCAGCAGGCCCGCCTGAGTGCGCACCGGGGCTCCCGTCAAACCGGGAGCCCCCTTCGCCCGCTCACCTTGCCTTGACTGCGAGCACCGGGCAGGGCGCGTCGAGCAGGACCTGCTGCGCGGTCGACCCCATGATCAGCTTGCCCACCGGGCTGCGGTGCCGGATTCCGATCACCACCAGCGACACGTCCTCCGTCTCCGCGATCTCCACGATCTCCTCCGCCGCGTCCCGGCCGCGGATCAGCTGGCGGACGCTGTGCGGCACTCCGGCCGCGGTCAACTCACGGACCACCCGGTCCAGGTCGGCCTCCGGTGCGAGGCGCGGGTCGACGTACGCGTCACCGCGTGACGTGTTCACGACCAGCACCGGCTCGTCACGGAACCGGGCCTGCTCCACCGCGGCCGCCAGAGCCACCTCGCCGAGCGGCGAGGGCACGTATCCCACCAGCACGGTCATCCGGTCACCAACCTCCCACGAAGCGGACGGACCACGAAACGGCCGAGCAGCGGCCAGAGCAGCACCACCGCGATCACCGCGTAGATCAGCCAGGACACCCAGCCGCCGACCAGGCCGTGCAGCTCGCCACCGGAGAGCTGCAACGCCCGGCGCCCCTGGAGTTCGGCACGCGGGCCGAGGATCACCCCGACGATCAGCGGCAGGATGGGCAGGCCGAAGCGCCGCATCCCGAACCCGATCAGGCCGAGGGTGAGCAGCAGGAACAGGTCGAACGGCTGGGCGTTGACCGCGTACGCGCCCATCGAGGCGAAGAAGAGGATCCCCGCGTAGAGGTACGGGCGGGGGATCCGCAGCAGCCGGGCCCAGGCGGGAGCGAGCGGCAGGTTGAGCACCAGCAGCAGCAGGTTGCCGACGAACAGGCTGGCGATCAGCGTCCACACCAGGGCGGACTCCCGCTCGAAGAGCAGCGGGCCGGGCTGGATGCCGTACTGCTGGAAGGCGGCCAGCATGACCGCGGCGGTGGCGTTGGTGGGCAGGCCGATCGCCAGCATCGGCACCAGCGTGCCCGCCGCGGAGGCGTTGTTTGCGGCTTCCGGCCCGGCGACGCCCTCGATCGCGCCCCGACCGAACTCCTCCGGGTGCTTCGACAGCTTCTTCTCGGTGGCGTACGACAGGAAGGTCGGGATCTCCGCACCGCCTGCGGGCAGCGCGCCGAAGGGGAACCCGTACGCGGTACCCCGCAGCCACGGTTTCCAGGACCGCTTCCAGTCCTGGCGGCCCATCCACGGACGGCCCACGCCGATCACCTCGGCAGCCCGGCGGCGCAGGTGCGCGGCGATCCACAACGCCTCGCCCACGGCGAAGATGCCCACCGCGACCACCACGACGTCGATGCCGTCGGCGAGCAGCGGAACCCCGAAGGTGAGCCGTTGCTGGCCGCTCACCGCGTCGATGCCGACGATGCCGATGACCAGGCCGATGAGCAGCGAGGCGAAGCCGCGCACCCGGGAGGCGCCGAGCACCGCCGTGACCGCGACGAACGACAGCAGCATGAGGGCGAAGTAGTCCGGCGCGCCAAGGCTGACCGCGAACGCCACCACCGGTGGGGCCACCAGCACCAGCAGCAGGGTGCCGATGGTGCCGGCGATGAAGGAACCGATCGCGGCGGTGGCCAGCGCCTGGGCGGCCCGACCGGCCCTGGCCATCCGGTTGCCCTCGATCGCGGTGATCACCGAGGACGACTCGCCGGGGGTGTTGAGCAGGATCGACGTTGTCGAACCGCCGTACATGCCGCCGTAGAAGATGCCGGCGAACATGATGAACGCCTGGGCCGGCTCCATCCCGTAGGTGACCGGCAGCAGCAGCGCCACCGTCATCGCCGGACCGATGCCCGGCAGCACGCCGACCGCGGTGCCGATGGTCACGCCGAGCAGCGCGATCAGCAGGTTCATCGGGGTCACCACGGTGGCGAACCCGTCGAGCAGGGAGGCGAGGTTGTCCATCAGAGGATTCCTTGCAGGACGCCGGCGGGCAGGTTGACCCCCAGCCCGATCGCGAACGTGTAGAAGGTGATCAGCGACAGGGCGACGGCGATCAGCAGGTTGCGGACGTGGTGGCGGTTGCCCAGGGCGAACGCGCAGCCCCAGAAGAGCAGGCTGCCGCTGATCACCCAGCCGAGCCGGTCGATCAGCACCGCGTTGACCAGGAACGCGCCGATCAGCAGCAGCAGGGTCCGCCAGTCGATCGGGCTGCTCAGGTCGACGTCCTCGCCGGCCTCGGGTTCACCCGTGCCGCCGCGTGCCACGTCCACCGCGTAGATCGCGGCGATGACCAGCAGCAGCACGCCCAGCAGGATCGGCACCGGCTTCGGACCGACCGGGTCGGCGCTGCTGACCGCGTGCCCGATCCGCGTCGCGTCCACGATCACCAGGGCGCCGACCAGGGCGAGGAACGCGCACACGCCGTACTGCGCGCGGTCCGGCCTGGTTGCCGGTCGCTCGCCGTCGGCCGGGTCATCCGTCACGACCGCCGGGGCGACGTCGGCCGGTGCGGGCCGCGCCGCCGCCGGCTGCGGACGCTCCGCGGTCGGCTGCTCCGGGATCGACGGTACGGCGCCGGCCGCGCCCGTCTCTCCGGGCGCGGCCGGGCGGGGCGGCGGGTCGCCGCCCCGGTCCGGTCGGGTCGTCATGGCGCTCACGCCAGCCCGAGCTGCTTGAGGATGTCCGCGACGGCCTTGTCCTGCTCGGTCAGGAACGTGCCGAACTGGTCGCCGGTGACGAAGGCGTCGGTCCAGCCGCGCTTGGTCAGCTCGGCCTTCCACTCCGCGGACTCGTGCATCCTGGTCAGAGTGTCGATCCAGACCTTCTTGTCGGCGTCGCTGATCTCCGGCGGCGCGACGATGCCCCGCCAGTTGGTGAAGACCAGGTCGATGCCCGCGGACTTGAGCGTGGGCACCTCCTTCAGCGCTTCGATCGGCGCCTCACTGGTCACCGCGAGGACCCGGATCTGGCCGGCCTCCACCTGGTCGAGAAACTCCCCGAAGCCGCTGGCGCCGAAGGCGATCTTGTTACCGAGCAGGGCGGGCAGCAGCTCACCGCCACCGTCGTACGAGACGTAGTTGACCTGCCGGGGGTCGATGCCGACGGTCTTCGCGAGCTGCATCGGCAGCAGGTGGTCCGGGCCGCCGGGCGACGAGCCGCCGCCGACGGCGATGCCCTTGGGGTTGGCCTTCCAGGCCGCGATCAGGTCGCCGATCGTCCGGTACGGCGAGTCCTTCGGCACCACGATGGCGCCGGCCTCCTCGATCAGCTTGGCCAGGGGGGTGGTCTGAGTGAGGGTCGCCTTCGACTTCGAGGTGTACGAGGCGCCGACCACGCCAAGCCCCATCTGCATGGCCAGCTTGCCGTTGCCCTTCTCGTTGACGGTCCGCTGGAGGCCCACGGTGCCGCCCGCGCCGGGCAGGTTGAACACCTGCACACCGGTGGCGATCTTCGCGTCCTCCATCACCTTTGCGGCGGTGCGGGCGGTGGTGTCGTATCCGCCGCCCGGGGTGTTCGGCACCATGATCCGCAGACCGGTGACCGGCTTGCCGTCGCCGCCGGAGGTGCCGCCCTCGTTCTTGTCGGCCGTGGCGCCGCAGGCAGCCAGGGCGAGCGCCGTGGCGGCGGCGACGCCCATGACCAGCACGTTTCTCCTAGTTGCCATGTTGTTTCTCTTCCGTTTCGAATGAGTCCGGCGGCAAGATGATGGCCTCCGGACGGACCGCCCGTCTGCGTTGTGTCACCAGCGGAAGTTGAGGTCTTTGTGGTCGCGATCACGTCCCGCCGCCGCACCTTGGCCGGGCAGCTGCTGGTCCTCCAGCTCGCGATCATCGTCGTGGTGCTGCTGGCCGTCGCCGCCGTGTCGCTGGCCCAGTCCGCGGCGACCTTCAACCGGGTCGAGGGGCGCCGCGTCGCCGCCCTGGGTGAGCAGCTCGCCGGCAACCCGCTGCTGCGCGACCGGCTCACCCAGCCGGCCCCCGCGGAGACGATCGCACCGCTGGTGCAGAACGTGCTGACGCAGTCCGGCGTGACCACCGTCAGCGTCGCCGACGCGCGGGGGCGGGTGGTCAGCTCCACCAACCCGACCCTGGTGGGCAGCCCCATGGTGCTCGGTGATCCCAGGGTGGCGCAGGGCCGTGCCTGGTTCGGCGAGCTGGACGTCGACGGGTCGCGCGAGCTGGTGGCCCAGGTGCCGGTGCTCGGCGACCGCAAGGCGGAGAACCTCGGACGTCAACTGGGCGTGGTGGTGATCGGCGAGGCGTCGCCGACCTGGTCACAGCGGCTGGTCGGGGCCTCGTCGTACCTCTTCACCTACCTGGGCATCGCCTGCGCCCTCGGCGTGGCCGGTTCGTGGCTGTTGGCCCGGCGGATCAAGCGGCAGACCCTCGGTCTCGAACCACGGGAGATCGCCGGCCTGGCCGAGCACCGGGAGGCGCTCCTGCACGGCATCGCCGAGGGCGTCATCGCGCTGGACCCGCAGCACCGGGTCACCCTGGCGAACGCGGTCGGCCGGCGGTTGCTGGACCTGCCGGCGGACTTCCTCGGGCGCAGCCTCACCGACCTCGGAATCTCCGGGCGGCTGCGGGACGTGCTGGCCGGCGCCGGTGGCGACTCCGCAGCCCGTGACCAGGTCGTGGTCCGGGCCGGCCGGGTGCTGGTGATGAACCGGATGACGGTGCGCAAGGACGGCCGGCGGCTCGGCTCGGTCACGACCCTGCGGGACCGCACCGAACTGGCCCGGCTGGAGCAGGAGATCGGCTCCTTCCGTAGTACGACCGAGCTGCTCCGCGCGCAGACCCACGAGTTCGCCAACCAGCTGCACACGATCTCCGGGCTGATCCAGATCGGCGAGCACGACGAGGTGGTCCGGTACGTGGACGCGCTGAGCCGGCACCGGGCGTCGCTGGACCTGACCGTCACCAGCCGGGTCCACGACACCGCGGTCGCCGCCCTGCTCATGGCCAAGTCGGCCGTGGCCGCCGAGCGCCGGGTGGAGTTGCGGGTGTCCGAGCGGACCGGGCTGGACCGGCTGGCGCCGGAGGTCTCGGCCGATGTGGCGACGGTGCTCGGCAACCTGATCGACAACGCCGTCGAGGCCGTCACCGGCCGGGATGCCGGCCCGGCGGAGGGCGGCACGACGCAGGCCGGCACCGGCCGGGACGCCTGCCCCGCGGAGGGCGGCACGACGCAGGCCGGCACCGGCCCGGGCGAGGGTGGTCACCGGACGGGCGGGGCCGCATGGGTGGAGGTCGAGCTGCGCCAGGACGCGTCGTCCGTGGAGATCGTCGTCCGCGACTCCGGCCCCGGGATCGCGCCCGAGCTGGCCAAGGAGGTCTTCACCCACGGCTTCACCACGAAGGCGGCCCAGGGCGGTGAGCGCGGCATCGGCCTCGCGCTCACCCGGTTGGTCTGTCACCGTCGCGGCGGCGAGGTCGCGGTGACGAACACCGAGGAGGGCGCGATGTTCACCGCCCGGATGTCGCTCACCAGGGCATTGGAGGAGGTTCGATGATCAAGGTGCTGGTCGTCGACGACGACTTCATGGTGGCCCGGATCCACCGCGGCTTCGTCGACCGGGTCGACGGTTTCCAGGCGGTCGGCAGCGCGAGCACCGGGGCGGAGGCACTCGCCGCCGTCGACGAGCTCCACCCCGACCTGGTGCTGCTCGACCTCTACCTACCGGACATGTTCGGTCTGGACGTGGTGACCCGCCTGCGCGCCGCCCGGCACGACTGCGACATCCTCGTCATCAGCGCCGCCCGGGAGGCCGAGGCGGTACGCCAGGCGGTCCGCTACGGAGCGGTCAACTACCTGCTCAAGCCGTTCGGCTTCGACGAGCTGCGGAGCCGGCTCGAGCAGTACGCCGCCCGGCGCAACTCACTGCGCGCAGCGGTCGTCAGCGACCAGGCCGACGTCGACCGGGTGTTGTCGCGTACCGGGTCGCACATCGCGACCTCGACACTGCCGGTGGGGTTGAGCCCCGAGACGGCGGAACTGGTCGAACGCGCCCTGCGGGAGATCACCGGCACGCTGTCCGCCGCGGAGTGCGCCAACCGGGTGGGCATCTCCCGGGTCAGCGCCCGCCGCTACCTGGAGCACTTCTCCGGCACCGGCCGGGCGGAGGTGAGCCTTCGGTACGGTGCCGCCGGCCGCCCGGAGCGGCGCTACTGCTGGGTGGGCTGACGGAGGACGACGAGAAGAGGGGCCCGCGCGATCGGCGCGAGCCCCCCTTTCGGGTCCGTCACATCACGGCTCGAACTTGTAGCCCAGGCCGCGGACCGTGACGATGTAGCGCGGAGCGGACGGCTCCGGCTCGATCTTGGAGCGCAGCCGCTTGACGTGCACGTCCAGCGTCTTCGTGTCGCCGACGTAGTCGGCTCCCCAGACCCGGTCGATGAGCTGGCCGCGGGTGAGCACCCGACCGGCGTTGCGCAGCAGCAGCTCCAGCAGCTCGAACTCCTTGAGCGGCAGCTGCACGGCAGCGCCGTCGACGGTGACCACGTGCCGCTCGATGTCCATCCGGACCGGGCCGGCGGCCAGCGTCGGCGCCCCCGACTCGGCCGCCTCGGCGCTCTGCCGGCGCAGCACCGCCCGGATGCGGGCGACCAGCTCGCGCGGCGAGTACGGCTTGGTCACGTAGTCGTCGGCACCGATCTCCAGGCCGACCACCTTGTCGATCTCGCTGTCCCGCGCCGTGACCATGATGATCGGCACGTGCGAGCGCTGCCGGAGCTGGCGGCACACCTCGGTGCCCGACATCTCGGGCAGCATCAGGTCGAGCAGCACGATGTCGGCGCCGGTCCGGTCGAACTCGGTGAGGGCGGAGGGGCCTGTGGCGGCGACGGAGACCTCGAAGCCCTCCTTGCGGAGCATGTACGACAGGGCGTCCGAGAACGACTCCTCGTCCTCCACCACCAGAACGCGGCTCAACGGAAATGTCCTTTCATTGCTGTCAGACCTGCCGGAGCTCGGCCGGACCGGCCTCGATCCCAGCGGAGGGCAGTGTCGCCAGGAGGTCGTCCGGTGGACGGGCGGGCAGCCGGAGGGTGAACGTCGACCCCCCACCAAGAGTGCTCGACACCTCGACCCTTCCGCCATGGTTGCTGGCGATGTGCTTGACGATGGCGAGCCCGAGACCGGTGCCGCCGGTCGCGCGGGACCGGGCCTGGTCGGCGCGGTAGAACCGCTCGAAGATCCGGTCGACGTCGGTCGGGGCGATGCCGATGCCCTGGTCGGCGACGGCGATCGTGACGTGGTCGTCGTCCGCCCGGGCGGTGATGCGGACCGTGGTGTCCTCGCCCGAGTAGTTGATGGCGTTCTCGACCAGGTTCGCCACCGCCGTGGCGAGTTGGGTGTCACTGCCGTACACGGTCAGCCCTCGCTCGCCGTCGACGACCACGTCGATCCGACGGGAGCTGGCGCTGGTCCGCGTACGGTCGATGACCTCGGCGATCACCCAGTCCACCGCGACCGGCTCGGGAGCCGGTTTCGGCTCGGCGCCCTGGAGCCGGGTCAACTCCAGCAACTCCTGCACCAGCCGCCCCAGCCGGGTGGACTCGTGCTGGATCCGCTCGGCGAACCGGCGCGCCGCGACCAGGTCCTCGGAGAGGTCCGGTTGCCCCTCGCCGCCGGGTTCGGTGGCGTCCAACAGTGCCTCGGCCAGCAGTTGCAGGGCACCGATGGGCGTCTTCAGCTCGTGACTCACGTTGGCCACGAAGTCGCGCCGGACCCGGGCGAGCCGGTGCGACTCGGTCACGTCGGCGGCCTCGACCGCGATGTAACCGGCACCGATCCCCATCGCCCGCAGGTGCACGCCCAGCGGGTCCCCCGCGTTGTCGCGGCCCCGGGGCAGGTCCAGCTCGATCTCGCGCCGTACACCGGTGCGCCGGACCTGGCCGGCGAGCGTACGGATCAACGGGTGGGCCGCGATCGAACCCGGTGAGGTGCCCGTACGGAGCAGCCCCATCGCGCGGGCCGCCGGGTTGACCAGGACGGGCACGTCGTCGGGATCGAGCACGACGACACCGGCCCGGAGGGAGTCGATCGTCCGGCGGCCGAGGCCGGACTGCGGATCCTCGGCTATGGTGAGCCTCCCCCTGCTCCAGAGAAAGCCGGACCAGCGGCTCCCCGTAGCGGCGGCACGCTGGCGCAGCGCCGGGGCGAGCCGGGACAGCAGCACCCCGGCCGCCAGCCCGGCCACCACGCCCACGGCCACCGCGACCGTCACCGCCCACTCCACGCGGCGATCGTAGGGTCATTGTTAACCTGGCGACCGCCCAGAACTGGACGAAACCCTCTCGCTTCCGGGAAAGTTCACCATTGCGTCCGGCCTCGTTCACCGGGGTTCATCTGCGGTCCGCCCGTCCGGCCTACCGTGGGCCCCGCACCTGACTGCCATCCCGCCGGCACCGACCGGCGACACCGACCACAGGACGTGATCATGCGCGAGGAGTTCCGGGCCGATCTGCAGCTCGTCAGCCAGCTGCTGGTGGACATGGCGGAGGGGGTCCGCGCCGCGATGCGGCAGGCCACCCGCGCCCTGCTCACCGCCGACCGGGCGGCTGCCGAGACCGTGATCGAGCGGGACGCGGAGATCGACGACCTCTACCGGAACGTCGAGGAGCGGGTGTGCGACCTGCTCGCCCGGCAGGCGCCGGTCGCGTCCGACCTGCGCATGATGATCACCGCGCTGCACGTCGCCGCCGACCTCGAGCGCATGGGCGACCTGGCCGACCACGTGGCGAAGACGGCGCTGCGGCGGCACCCGTCGCCGGCCGTACCGGCGGAGCTGCGGCCGATCTTCACCGACATGGCCGGGATCGCGGACCGGATGGGCGCGAAGATCGCCACCGTGCTGGCCAAGCCCGACGCCGACCTGGCGGCCGAGCTGGACCGCGACGACGACGCCATGGACGACCTGCACAAGAGCCTGTTCGGCGTGCTGCTCGGCGACGACTGGCCGTACGGGGTGGAGACCGCGATCGACGCGACCCTCCTGGGGCGCTTCTACGAGCGCTTCGCCGACCACGCGGTCAACGCGGGCGAGCACGTCGTCTACCTGATCACCGGCGAGACGACGCCGTCGGCCGGCTGAGCCGCGACGCGTGACGGCCCCCGGTCCACCCGGACCGGGGGCCGTCGTCGCTTCGGTCAGCGACCCTGGTTGGCCACTGCGGCGGCCGCCGCCTTCGCCGCCTCCGGGTCGAGGTAGGTGCCGCCCAGCTTGTGCGGCCGCAGCTCGGAGTCGAGGTCGTACCGCAGCGGGATCCCGGTCGGGATGTTCAGCTTGGCGATCTCCTCGTCGCTGATCTGGTCGAGGTGCTTGACAAGGGCACGCAGCGAATTGCCGTGCGCCGCCACCAGCACCGTCCGGCCGGCCAGGATGTCCGGCACGATCGAGTCGTACCAGTACGGCAGCATCCGCTCGACGACGTCCTTGAGGCACTCCGTCCGCGGCATCAGCTCCGGCGGCAGCAGCTTGTAGCGCGGGTCGCCGACCTGCGACCACTCGTCGTCGTCCGCGATGGGCGGCGGCGGCGTGTCGTACGAGCGGCGCCACAGCATGAACTGGTCCTCGCCGTACTCGTCGAGGGTCTGCTTCTTGTTCTTGCCCTGAAGGGCGCCGTAGTGGCGCTCGTTGAGCCGCCACGACCGGCGTACCGCGATCCACTGCCGGTCCGCCGTGTTCAGCGCCAGCTCGGCGGTGCGGATCGCCCGCCGCAGCAGGCTGGTGTGCACCACGTCCGGCAGCAGGTCGTGCTCGCGAATCAGCTCACCGCCCCGGCACGCCTCCGCCTCGCCCTTCGCGGTCAGGTCGACGTCGACCCAGCCGGTGAAGAGGTTCTTCGCGTTCCAGTCGCTCTCGCCGTGCCGCAGCAGGACCAGCGTCCCGACGGTGGGCCCATCGCTAGCAGTCATGCCGATCATCCTGCCGCACCGACCCGGCGCACGCGCGCGAAGGGTCGTGACGACCACCACGTGGAAAATCCGATGCCCCCCGCCGGGCGGCGACACTAGGTTGTAAGGCGCTGCCATAACACCGGTCATTACGAATACGGGGGCGCCGACGTGCGGACGATGCGGGGTTGGTTACAGGACACGGCCGGCGGACTGCCCCGGACCTTCTGGTACCTGTGGGCCGGCACCCTGATCAATCGCCTCGGTTCGTTCGTCCTGGTCTTCCTCGCCATCTACCTCACCCAGGAGCGGGGCTTCTCCGCCTCCCAAGCCGGCCTGGTGCTGGGCCTCTGGGGCGTCGGCGGCGCGGTGGGCACCACCATCGGCGGGACGCTCACCGACCGCTGGGGTCGCCGCCCGACCCTGCTCACCGCCCACCTCGGCGCCGCGACCATGATGCTGGCCCTCGGCTTCGCCCGGGACCTGTGGGCGGTCGGGCTCGGCGCCCTCCTGCTCGGCCTCTTCGCCGAGGCGGCCCGCCCCGCGTTCGGCGCGATGATGATCGACGTCGTCCCCGAGAAGGACCGGTTGCGCGCCTTCTCCCTGAACTACTGGGCGATCAACCTCGGCTTCGCCTGTGCCGCGGTACTCGCCGGTGTCGCGGCCGAGGCGGGCTACCTGCTGCTCTTCGTCGTCGACGCCGCCACCACCCTGGTCACCGCGCTGATCATCTTCCTCAAGGTCGGGGAGACCCGCCGGCCGGTGGTGGCCCTCGCCGGGCGGCCGTCCGCACCGGCCGGGGCGCTGCGCACGATCCTGACCGACCGCGTCTACCTCGGTTTCGTGGCGTTGAACCTCTTCGCCGCGCTGGTGTTCCTCCAGCACATCTCGATGCTGCCGATCGCCATGGGCGACTCGGGCCTCACCCCCACCACGTACGGCTCGGTGATCGCCCTGAACGGCGTGCTGATCGTGGTGGGGCAGCTCTTCGTCCCACGGCTGATCAGGGGGCGCAGCCGCTCGCACGTGCTCGCCCTGGCGGCGGTGGTGATGGGGATCGGCTTCGGCCTGACCGCGTTCGCCGAGACCGCCTGGTTCTACGGCCTGACCGTACTGATCTGGACCGTCGGCGAGATGCTCAACTCGCCGTCCAACGCCACCCTGATCGCCGAGCTCTCCCCCGCCGAGCTGCGGGGCCGCTACCAGGGCGTCTTCTCGCTGTCCTGGCAGGTGGCCGGTGCCGTCGCGCCGGTCCTCGGCGGCCTGGTCCGGGAGCAGGCCGGCAACACGGCGCTGTGGCTGGGCTGCGCCGTGATCGGCGGACTGATGGCGGTGGCGCACCTGGTCTCCGGGCCGGCCCGCGAGCGGCGCGCCGCCGCGCTGCGGACGGCAACGCCGGTGGTCCCGGCCGTGGCGCTCCAGCCGCCCGCACCGGAGGCGGGCGAGGCGGCGGCGACCGCGCCGGCCGAGCCGCTCCCGGGCACGCCCGATCGGGGTACGCGCACCACCACGGTCGCCGCCGGTTAGGCATGGGCGTGACGCGCGACACGCTGGCGCGGGAGGGTTGACCTTCCTACGGTCGGGAACAGTTCGTTTAGGAAACAAAACTGTTCGGAGGGCACGTGCTGCGCCGCTGGCTGCACGACACCGCCGGCGGGCTCCCCGCCACGTTCTGGTACCTCTGGGCCGGTCTGCTGATCAACCGCGCCGGCGCCTTCGCCATGCTCTTCCTCTCGCTCTACCTCACCGTGGCACGGGGGGCGAGCGAGAGCCTGGCCGGGACCGTGGTCGGGGCGTACGGGCTGGGTGGAGCGGCCGGCGTGCTGCTCGGCGGGGTGCTCGCCGACCGCTGGGGGCGGCGGGCCACCCTGCTCGCCGCCCACCTCGTCACGACCGCGCTGATGGTGGCGCTCGCGTTCAGCCGGCACCTGCTGCTCATCGCGGTGCTCAGCGCCCTGGTCGGCGTGGCCCACTCGATGCCCAGTCCCGCCTTCGTCGCGGCCATCGTCGACGTGGTGCCCGAGGAACGCCGGTCGCGGGCCTTCAACCTCCAGTTCTGGGCGTTCAACCTCGGCATGGCGGTCGCGTCGCTGCTCGCCGGCGTCCTCGCCGAGGCGAGCTTCCTCGCGCTCTTCCTGGTCGACGCCGGGGCGACCCTGATCGCGGCGCTGGTGATCGCCGCGAAGGTGCCCGAGACGCTGCCGGACACCCGCCGCGCGCGCCGGGCCGGGCAGACGGATCAGGCCGGACGGACGGATCAGGCCGGGCGGGTACGACGTCCCGGTCTGCACACGGCGCTGACCGACCGGGTGTTCCTGGCCTTCGTCGGGCTGACCTTCGTGCTGGCCGTGCTGACCATGCAGACCTCCACGATCATGCCGCTCGCCATGCGGGCGGACGGGCTGCGCCCCTCGGCGTACGGCGCGGTGGTGGCGCTCGGCGGGGTACTCATCGTGGTGGGGCAGCTCTTCGTACCCCGGCTGATCGACCGGCACCGCAAGGCCCGCGTCCTGGCCGTCTCGACCGCGCTGCTGGCGGCGGGCTTCGCGGCTCTCGCCGTCGCCGACGACCTCTGGGTCTACCTGGCCGCGGCGGTGGTCTGGACAGTGGGCCAGATGCTCGCCGCCCCGCCCAACGCGCAGATCAACGCCGACCTGGCGCCGCCGGAGCTGCGGGCCCGGTACCAGTCGGTCTTCTACCTCGCGTTCCCGGCGGCGTCGTTCGTCGCGCCGACCCTCGGCGGCGTGAGTCTCCAGTACCTCGGCGAGCGGCACTGGCTGATCGTCGGCGCCCTGGGCCTGCTCGCCGCCGGCTGCCACCTGCTCGCCGGCCCGCCGCGTGAGCGCCGCGTCGCCGCCCTGCGCCGGACCCTGGCGACCCGCCGCGAGCCCGCTCTGGCGACCGACCGCTGACCGCCCCTCCCCCGCCGCCATGACCTGAGAACGCAACTTCAGGGAAAGAGTGGCCTCCCACGGCGGAGTCGAGGACACTCTTCCCCTGAAGTTGCGAGGATCTTGGCGCGAGCGAGGGGCCGGTCTCGGCGGACTGCCCGCACGCGCGAAACGCCCACCACGAGTTCGTCGTGGTGGGCGTTTCGCGCGTATGACCGGCGGCGGCGGGCGGCACTCACCCCCGTAAGCGGCGCCCACTCGCGCCGCCGGTCCAAACAGGTGGCCACCGTCCCCCAACGGTGCTGGTCCACCCGTCCCCCGCACTCCGCTCGTGCACGGATCTGATCGATCCTCCGCTCCCCCGAACGGAACCGAGCGCAGCGCGGTGCAATAAAGTTAGTTCGCCCGGATTGCGGATTCAACCTGAACCGGCTGTCTCGCCGGTCACAGCACCGGTGTCCCACCCGGTGTCACCGCCGTCACGGGTCTCCCTTTGGCCAACAGCGCATACCCGTTGTCCATTCCCGCAAACACTCAGGCGTCCTCGCGATCGGGTGACTCGGTCCGGAAGAAGTTGCTCTGCCGGCCGTCCCGCATCTGCTCCTGGTAGATCAGGTTCAGCTTCCGCTGGTCGAAGGTCTGGAACCACTCGTTCCAGCTGATCTCCCGAACCCGGCTGCTCTCCCGGTAACCCGGCATGTTGAACGTCAGCACGCCGGCGCGGCCCTCCCGTTCGGTGCCCGCGATCGTGGCCGGTCTCGCGTTGCGCTGCTCGGCCCACTGCCGGATGACGTCGTGGTTGCTGGTCACCAGGCTGCGACCGGGCCGCTCGGGCCGGTCGGCCGGCGAGGAGATGACCTGCGACGACAGGACCGACCGCGACGTGGTCCGCCCGGTCCGCACCCCCGTACCGCGGCCGGACGGGGCCGCCGTGGCCTTCGTCGCGGGCGCGGGCGCGGCCTTCGCCGCCGCCGTGATCTTTCTCGCCGGCGCGGCCTTCCTCGCCGCGGCGGCCTTCCTCGCGGGCGCGGCCTTCCTCGCCGCCGCGGCCTTCTTCGCGGGCGGGGCCTTCTTCGCGGGCGGGGCCTTCTTCGCGGGCGCCGCCTTCTTCGCCGCCGCGGCCTTCTTCGCCGGCGGGGCCTTCCTCGCGGGCGCCGCCTTCCTCGCCGCCGCGGCCTTCTTCGCCGGCGCGGCCTTCCTCGCCGCCGTGGTCTTCTTCGCGGGCGCCGCCTTCTTCGCCGCCGCCGTCTTCCTCGCCGCCGCCGTCTTCCTCGCCGCCGCCGTCTTCCTCGCCGGCGCCGCCTTCTTGACCACCGCCGCCTTCTTCGCGGGTGCCGCCTTGCGGGCGGCGGCCTTCTTCACCGCGGCCTTCTTCGCGGGCGCGGCCTTGTTGGCGGGCGCGGCCTTCGCGCGGGCCGGCGCGGCCTTCGCGGTACGCCCGGCCGCCCGCTTCGTCGCCGCCGCGCGGCCCGCCGACGCCCTGGTGCCGGCCGCCCGGCCGGCGGGGCCGGTGGTCGTCCGGGCCGCACCGCCGCCGCGCCGTGCCGACCGCATCGCGTTCGCCAGTGTCTTCACCAGTTCGGGCTTGCGCAGTGCGGAGACGCCGGACACCCCGTGCCGGCGCAACTGCCCGCGGATCTCGTCCACCTTCATCCGAGAGATCGCGGATTCGGAGATGTCCGGTGTGTTCGGGGTCTGGTTCCCCGCCTGCCGTCCGGTCCGGGTCGCAGTCCCACCACGACCTGAGCTGCTTCGCTGAGCCATGGGACGCTCACGCTCCTCGACAGTCCGTTCTCGGCACGCGGCGGGTCCCAAGTGCCGCACCGCGCGGTGCGGCATACCCGTCAGGACCGGTCCGAACCTCCGGCGGCCGGGCCGGTACCCGCGGCGGCCGGGTCGGTGCCCGCGACGGCCGGGTCGGTGCCCGCGGCGGAGGGCTCGAAGAGGTGCGCGAACGCGGCGAGGTTCGCGGTGGATTCGCCGCGCTTGACCCGCCACTCCCATTCCCGGCGGATCGAGGTGCCGAAGCCGATCTCCAGCATGGTGTCGAAGGACTCGTCGGCGTACGTCAGCACCGCACCGAGCAGTCGGTCCAGTTCGTCGGCGTCGACGCCCGCCGGATTGACCCGGCCGGTCAGGTAGACGTCGCCGACGGCGTCGATGGAGAAGGAGACCGCGTACATGCGGGCGTTGCGCTGGAGCAGCCACGCCCAGAGCTCCTCGCGGCGCTCGTCCGGCTGCCGCATCACGAACGCCTCGATCCGCAGGGCGTGCTCGCCGACGATCAGGTTGCAGACCGTCTTGAGCTTGTGGGTGCCCGGCAGGGTGACCGCGTACGAGTTCGGGCCGGTGGACTCCCACGCCAGGTCCCGCTCGTCGCAGACCGACTCGATCAACGCCCCGAGATCGCTCTTCCCGCTCATCGCACCCACTCTACGGTCGCCCCGACCGACCCGCGCGGCGCCGGTTCACCAGGAGCAGGTGGCGAGTTCGGACGTCAGGCGGGCGCGCTGCTCGGACATCGCCTCGCCGTAGACGTCCAGCAGGCCGGCGACCGTACGGTCCCAGGAGAAGTTGCGGGCGTGCCGTTCCGCGGCCCGGGCCAGCTCCGCCCGGCGGCCCGCGTCCGGCAGCAACTGCGCCAGCGTACGGGCCCAGTCGACCGGGTCGTGGCTGCCCACGAGGACGCCGCTCACCTGGTCGCGGACGGCGGTGACCAGGCCGCCGACCGCGGCCGCCACGACCGGCGTGCCGCAGGCCTGTGCCTCCAGCGCCACCAGCCCGAAGCTCTCGTTGTACGACGGGACAGCCACCAGATCGGCGGCCCGGTACAGGGCGGGCAGCGCGTCACCGGTCTGTGGCGGCAGGAAGCGCACCCGGTCGGTGGCGCCGAGCGAGGCGGCCAGCTCGATCAGCGCGGTCGGCCGGTCGAGCCCGCTGCCGCTGGGGCCGCCGCAGATCACCACGGTCATCTCAGCGGCGAGCGCCGGATCCCGCTCCCGCAGGGCGGCCACCGCGCGGATCAGCACGTCGGGCGCCTTGAGCGGCTGGATCCGGCCGACGAACGCCACGACGTACCCGTTGGCGGGCAGGCCGAGCCGGCGGCGGACGGCGCTCCGGACCCGCTCGCGGTCGCCGGCGGCCGGCCGGAAGCGGGTCAGGTCCACGCCGGGCTCCACCACGGCGACGCGGGTCGGGTCGGCGTCGTACCGGTCGATGAGGTCGCCGGCCTCGACCTTGGTGTTGGCGACCAGGCGGTCGGCCTCGGCGACGACCTGCTCCTCGCCGATCACGCGGGCCTTGGGCTCCGGCCGGTCCCCGGCCGCGAGCTGCGCGTTCTTCACCTTGGCGAGGGTGTGCGCGCTGTGCACGAGCGGCACGCCCCAGCGCTCCTTGGCCAGCCAGCCGACCTGGCCGGAGAGCCAGTAGTGCGAGTGGATGAGGTCGTAGTGGCCCGGTGGGCGGGAGGCCTCGGCGCGCAGCACTCCGGCGGTGAACGCGCAGAGCTGACCGGGCAGTTCCTCCTTGGTCAGCCCCTCCAGTGGGCCGGAGGTGATGTGCCGGACGTGGACGCCGGGCACCATCTCGACCACCGGGGGCAGGTCACCGGAGGTGGCCCGGGTGAAGATCTCCACCTCGACGTCCGCCTCGGCGAGCCGCCGGGCGACCTCGACGATGTAGACGTTCATCCCGCCGGCGTCGCCGGTGCCCGGCTGGTGCAGCGGCGACGTGTGCACGGAGAGCGTCGCGATGCGGCGGGGCCGCGGCCACGGGCGGGCACCTCGCTGACGACCGACACCGGTGTGCTGTTCCGCCACGTCCCGCTCCTTCTGTCACGGTTGTTGCCGTTCCGCACGACCGGCGCTTCTCGGTCAACCTCCACGCCGGATGTCATCTTCCCGATCGGGGATCGGTAATGCCTCCCGGCGGTCCCGGGCGTGACGGACCTCATCACGCCACCGGTCGCGGCCGGGGGTGAGAATGAGCGGATGACCTCAGTCGCCGTCGTCACCGGAGCCTCCAGCGGGATCGGTGCGGCCACCGCCCGCCGCCTCGCCGCCGAGGGCTTCCACGTGCTGGCCGCCGCGCGTCGTACCGACCGGCTCGCCGACCTGGTCGCGGAGATCGCGGCCGCCGGGGGCTCGGCCACCGCGGTGGCCTGCGACGTCACCTCCGACGACTCGGTGGCCGGGCTCGCCGCCGCGGCCGCCGCGGCGCCCGGGCCGGTCACCCTGCTGGTCAACAACGCCGGCGGTGCGCGGGGCATGGACCCGGTGGAAACCGGCTCGGTCGGCGACTGGCAGTGGATGTACGACGTGAACGTGCTGGGCACCCTGCGGGTCACCCAGGCGCTGCTGCCCGCCTTGGAGGCCTCCGGCGCCGGCACCATCGTCATCGTGTCGTCGACCGCCGGCTTCACCGTCTACGAGGGCGGGGGCGGCTACACGGCCGCCAAGCACGCGCAGACCGCCGTCGCCGGCACGCTGCGCCTGGAGTTGTGCGGCCGGCCGGTCCGGGTCGTCGAGATCGACCCCGGGATGGTGAAGACCGACGAGTTCTCGCTGGTCCGCTTCGACGGGGACGCCGACCGGGCGGCCGCCGTCTACGCCGGGGTCCCCGACCCGCTGGTCGCCGACGACGTGGCCGACTGCGTCGCCTGGTGCGCGACCCGGCCGCACCACGTCAACGTGGACCGGCTGGTGGTCCGCCCGCTGGCGCAGGCCGCCCAGCACAAGGTGCACCGGGTGGGTTGATGGCAGGGTCGGCGCGGCGACCGCAGGGCGTCGTCACCCGCGGGACGACCAACCCCAACCGGCTGCGCCGGGTGGACAACTGGATCGTCGACGCCTGCGGTGACGTCGTACGGGCCGCCGCCGACCCGCTGGTGGTCGACCTCGGCTACGGCGCCACCCCGGTCACGGCCGTCGAACTGCGGGCCCGGCTCGCCGCCGCGGTCCGCGCCGACGTGCGGGTGGTCGGGCTGGAGATCGATCCGGTACGCGTCGCCGCCGCCCAGCCCGCCGCCGACCCGCCGTGGCTCACGTTCGCCCGGGGCGGCTTCGAGCTGGCCGGGCTCCGTCCTGCCCTGGTCCGCGCGTTCAACGTGCTGCGCCAGTACGACGAGAGCGAGGTCGCCGGCGCCTGGGCGACGATGACCGGGGCGCTCGCCCCGGGCGGCCGGCTGGTCGAGGGGACCTGCGACGAACTGGGCCGGCTCGGCGCGTGGGTGCTGCTCGACGCGGACGGCCCGCGCTCGCTGACCCTGGCCGCGAAGCTCACCACCCTGGCGAGCCCCGCCCAGTTCGCCGAGCGCCTCCCCAAGGCCCTGATCCACCGCAACGTCGACGGCGAGCCCATCCACGCCCTGCTCAAGACGCTGGAGAGCGGCTGGCACTCAGCGGCCCCCTACGCGCCCTACGGCCCCCGCCAACGCTGGCTGCGAACGGTGACCGCCGTCCGCGAGTCCGGCTGGCCCGTCCTCGCCGACCGTCGTCACGACTGGCGCCACGGCCGGCTCACCCTCCCCTGGCCCGCCGTGGCCCCCCGCTGACGCCCCCACATCCCGCGATCTTGCAGTTTTGGCCCCCGCTATGTCCTTAACGGCGGCTTTCGTCCGGGCAGAAAGTGCAAGATCGCGGCGTCCGGGGGGTTACAGGGTGCAGTTGACCAGGACGGGTTCGGGGTGGAGGGTTACGCCGAAGCGGGACTCCACGCCGGCGCGGATCTCGCGGGCCAGGGCCACCAGGTCCTCCGTGCGGGCGGTGCCGCTGCGGTGGGTGAGGGCCAGGGTGTGCTTCGAGGAGATGGCGACGACGCCCTCGGGGCCCGGGTGGCCCTTGCCGAAGCCGGCCTTGTCGATCAGCCACGCCGCGCTGACCTTCACCGTGTCCCCCGCGCCGGGCCAGGACGGCGGCTCACCGACGTCGGCGGCCCGCTCCCGCAGGCGCTCGTACGCGGCCCGGTCGAGCACCGGGTTGGTGAAGAACGACCCGACCGACCAGGTGTCCGGATCGGCGGCGTCGAGCACCATGCCCTTGCCGGCGCGCAACCGCAGCACGGTGGTACGCGCGTCGGCCAGCGGCACCCGGTCACCCACCTCGACGCCGAGCGCCCGGGCCAGTTCCGCGTACCGGACCGGGCCGGACAGCGGCGACCGCGCGAGCCGGAAGTCGACCGACAGCACCACCCAGCGGTCGCTGTACTTGAAGATGCTGGACCGGTACATGAAGCCGCAGTCGGCGGCGGCGATCCGGTCGGTGGTGCCGGCGACCCGGTCGTAGACCTGCACGCCGGTGATGGTCTCGGCGACCTCCTGCCCGTACGCCCCGACGTTCTGGATGGGGGTGGCGCCGGTGGAGCCGGGGATCCCGGAGAGGCACTCGAGGCCGGACCAGCCGTTGGCCACCGTGGTGGCGACGAACTCGTCCCACGGCTCGCCGGCCTCGACGCGTACGGTGACCGTGTCGGCGTCCTCCGCGACGACCTGGACGCCCCGGGAGCGGACCAGCACCACGGTCCCGGGGAAGCCGGCGTCTCCGATCACCACGTTGCTGCCGCCGGCGAGGATCAGGGTCTTCTCGCCCCGCTCACCCGCCTCCCGTACGGCGCGGATGATCTCGTCGGCGGTGGTGGCCGTGACCACGCGGGTGGCCACGCCGCCCAGACGCAGTGTCGTGTACGGCGCCAGATGGAACCCGGCGTCCCGTTCGGCCCCGATTGTCGGCTGGGTATGGACGTCTGACACGCCCTTCACCCTAGGCTGAGGGGTAGCCGCGGCACCCACTGGTGGCCGGGTCACCCCCGGGAGGATGGCGATGAGCAGACTGCACGGCACGAAGGACTTCTGGATCGGGGCACTCCGGGCGGAGGGCGCGGCGTTCGCCGCGGCGGTTGCCGAGGCACCGCCGGAGACGCCGGTGCTGTCCTGCCCCGGCTGGACGGTGGCCGACCTGACACTGCACCTCGCCGGGATCTACCGCTGGGTGCACGGCGTCGCCGGGACGCCCGCCACCACCGCACCGTCCGGCCGCCCCCAGCCGGCCGAGCCGGGTCCGGGCGAGACCCCGCTGCAGGTCTGGCAGCAGGCGTACGACCAGCTCATGGCCCGTTTCGACACGCTCGACCCGGAGGCGCCGGCGTGGAACTGGGCGCCCCAGCCAAAGAAGGCCGGGTTCTGGCCGCGCCGGATGGCGCACGAGACGGCGGTGCACCGCTGGGACGCCCAGCTCGCCATCGCCGCCGGTGAGCCCATCGAGGCGAAGCTCGCGGCCGACGGGGTGAGCGAGGTGCTGGACACCTGGCTGCCCGCCGGGCGCCGCCGGCCGGGCGGGCCGTGGCACGGGGTGGTGCACCTGTCGGCTCCCGACACGGCGCAGGAGTGGTTCCTGCGGCTGCGCGGCGAGGGCGTCGCCCTGCTGGACACCGCGACCATCTTCCACGACGACCACCACGCTCGCGTCCAGGTCGTCGGCACGGCCAGTGACCTGCTGCTGGCGCTCTGGGGTCGGGTCAGCTTCGACACCCTGACCGCCACCGGCGACCGGAACCTCCTGGGCGGCCTCCGCGTCGGCTGACCCACCGCCCCACACCCCGCCGGCCGCGCCCCGACCCAGGGACGCGCGCTTCCCCGAAAGAGTGGCTGTCCGCGCCGGATCAGCCACTCTTTCGCGTGAGCGGCCTCTTCCAGGCGGTCGGCGGGGAACCGAGAGAGCGCTCTCTTGACAGCCGGCACGGCGGCAGGCGAGGCTCTGAGAGAGCGCTCTCTCAGATTCAACCCACCACCACCCACCCGACCTGAGAGGGGTCCGAGACATGGGTGCCACCTCGCGCCGCCGCCTCGCGGCGGTCGCCTTCCTCGCCGCCACCACCCTGCTCGCCACCACCGCCTGCGGCGGAGACGGCGAAGACGCCGGCGACGGCACGGTCACCTTGACCGTGGACGTGTTCGGCCAGTTCGGCTACGAGGAGCTGTACAAGGAGTACATGGCCGCCAACCCCGGCGTGAAGATCGTCGAGCGGGGCACCGGCGGCAACCTCGACGAGTACTCGCCGAAGCTCACCCAGTGGCTCGCCGCCGGCAAGGGCGCCGGCGACGTGGTCGCGATCGAGGAGGGCCTGCTGGTCGAGTACAAGGCCAACCCGGGCAACTTCGTCAACCTGCTCGACCACGGCGCGGCCGAGCTGAAGGGCAACTTCCTCGACTGGAAGTGGAACGCCGGCCTCACCGCCGACGGCAAGCAGCTCATCGGTCTCGGCACCGACGTCGGCGGCATGGCGATGTGCTACCGCAAGGACCTGTTCGCCAAGGCCGGCCTGCCCACCGAGCGGGACGCCGTGTCGGCGCTCTGGCCGACCTGGCAGGACTACATCCGGGTCGGTGAGAAGTTCACCGCGGCGAAGACCGGGGCGTCGTTCCTGGACGCGGCCACCAACACGTTCAACACGATCGTGCTGCAGACCGCCGGCAACTCCTCGGGCTACCACTACTACGACACCGGCGACAACCTGGTGGTCGACACCAACCCGGCGGTGAAGCAGGCCTGGGACACCACCATGGACATCATCGACTCCGGCCTGTCCGGCAAGTACGGCGCGTGGTCCGAGGAGTGGGTCTCCGCGTTCAAGCAGGCCAAGTTCGCCACCATCGCCTGCCCGGCCTGGATGACCGGCGTCATCGAGGGCAACGCCGGCCCGGCCGCCAAGGGCAAGTGGGACATCGCCCGGGTGCCCGGCAACGGCGGCAACTGGGGCGGCTCGTACCTCGCGGTGCCGAAGCAGAGCAAGCACCAGGACGAGGCGGTCAAGCTGGCGAAGTACCTGACCAGCGCCAAGGGCCAGATCGGCGCGTTCAAGGCCAAGGGTCCACTGCCCTCCTCGCCGCAGGCGCTCGACGACCCGGCCGTCGCCGGGGCCACCAACGCGTACTTCTCCGGCGCCCCGGTGGGCCAGATCTTCGCCGCCGGCGCCAAGAGCCTGAAGCCGGTCTACATGGGCCCGAAGAACCAGGCCGTCCGCACCGAGGTCGAGAACGCCGTCCGCACCGTGGAACTGGGTCAGCGCAGCCCGGACCAGGGCTGGACCGACGCGGTGACGAACGCGAAGAAGGCCGCCGCCAAGTAGCCGCTCCCCGCTGCCCCACCGGCCCCCCGAACCGTCGCGTCGGGGCCGGTGGGGAGCGGGCGGCGTGGAAAGGAGTACGCGGGCATGAGCGTTCAGCTTGACGCCCGGCCGCCGGTGGCGGCGGCACCACCCGTGCGACCCACCCGCTCGTACCGGCTCAGCCGGTTCGACGCGCGCTGGTCGCCCTACCTCTACATCGCCCCGTTCTTCCTGCTCTTCGCGGTCTTCGGGGCGTACCCGCTGGCGTACACGCTCTGGGTCTCCCTGCACGAGTGGGACCTGCTCGGTACCGATCCGACCTTCATCGGCGCGGAGAACTACACCCGGCTGCTGGCCGACGTGGACTTCTGGCACGCGGTCGTCAACACCCTGGGCATCTTCGTCATCTCCACCGTCCCGCAGCTGCTCGCCGCGCTCTGGCTTGCCAACCTGCTCAACCGTCAGCTCCGTGCCCGGACCGGCTGGCGGATGGCCGTGCTGGTCCCCAACGTCACCTCCACCGCCGCGGTGGCGATCGTCTTCGGGGTGCTGTTCGGCCGCGAGTTCGGCATGGTCAACTGGGTGCTCGACCTGGCCGGCGTCGACGGGATCGACTGGAAGGCCAACCGCGTGGCGTCCTGGGTCGCCATCTCCACCATGGTGGACTGGCGGTGGACCGGCTACAACGCGCTGATCTTCCTCGCCGCCATGCAGGCCATTCCGCGCGACCTGTACGAGTCGGCGGCGATCGACGGGGCGAGCCGGGCCCGGCAGTTCTGGTCGATCACCGTCCCGCTGCTCCGGCCGACGATCATCTTCGCGGTCATCATCTCCACCATCGGCGGGCTTCAGCTCTTCACCGAGCCCCGCCTCTTCCACGCCGGGACCAACGCGATCCGCGGCGGGCCGTCCCGGGAGTCCCAGACGGTGACGATGTACATGTTCGAGAACGCGTTCGCCCCGTACTACAACTTCGGGTACGGCTCGGCCGTGGCCTGGCTGCTCTTCGCGCTCATCGCCGTCGTGGCGGTGGTCAACGTGCTGATCATCCGCCGGCTCGGCACCGGCGCGGGGACCCGCCCGGGCGGCCGGAAGGGAGGCCGGGGATGAGCCGGCTCTGGCGGGCCAGCCCGCTCACGTACGGCGCCCTGGTGGTCGCCGCGTTCTCCTCGATCTTCCCGATCTGGTGGATGTTCGTGGTGGCCAGCCGGTCCAGCGACGCGATGGGTCAGCTCCCGCCGCCGGTCACCCCCGGCGGCAACCTGGGAGCGAACATCTCCCGGCTCTTCGCCAACACCGACGCGTACTTCCTCACCGGTCTGATCAACTCGGCGATCGTGGCGACCACCGTCACCGTGTCGGTGGTCTTCTTCTCCACCCTCGCCGGTTTCGCCTTCGCGAAGCTGCGCTTCCGCGGGCGGAACGCCCTGCTCATGGTCATCATCGCGACGATGATGGTGCCCACCCAGCTCGGCGTCATCCCGTTGTACATGCTGATGACCAAGTTGAACTGGAACGATCGGCTGCCGGCCGTGATCGTCCCCGCCCTGGTCACCGGGTTCGGGGTGTTCATGATGCGCCAGTACGCGGCGCAGGCCGTCAGCACCGAGCTGATCGAGGCGGCCCGGGTCGACGGCTGCGGCACGGCGCGCATCTACTGGAACGTGGTGCTGCCGGCGCTCCGCCCGGCCGCCGCGGTCCTCGGCCTGCTCACCTTCATGACCACCTGGAACGACTTCCTCTGGCCGTACGCCGTGCTCAACGACCCGGAGAACCCGACCGTGCAGTTGTCGTTGCGGGCCCTGTCGGACGGGTACTACCAGGACATGTCGCAGGTCTTCACCGGCACGGCCATCGCGACGCTCCCGCTGCTGCTGGTCTTCGTCCTGTTCGGCCGCCAGATCATCGGCGGGATCATGGAAGGTGCGGTCAAGGCGTGAGCGCGAGGAGTGAGCCGGGGTTGCGAGCCCCGCAGTCGCGAACGAAAGAAGGTACCGCGTGAACGAGCTGCGATTTCCCGAGGACTTCCGCTGGGGTGCCGCCACCGCGGCGTACCAGATCGAGGGCGCGGCCCGCGACGACGGCCGCGGCCCGTCGATCTGGGACACCTTCAGCCGTACGCCGGGGAAGGTCCACCAGGGCCACACCGGTGACGTCGCCTGCGACCACTACCACCGGTACGCCGACGACGTGGCCCTGATGGCGGAGCTCGGGCTGCGGACGTACCGCTTCTCGGTCGCCTGGCCCCGGATCCAGCCCGACGGCACCGGCCCGGTCAACCCGCGCGGCCTGGACTTCTACGACCGGCTGGTGGACGCGCTGCTCGACCGGGGCATCGACCCGCTCGTCACGCTCTACCACTGGGACCTGCCGCAGGCGCTGGAGGACCGGGGCGGCTGGATCGAGCGGGAGACCGCGGAGCACTTCGCCACCTACGCCACCGCCGTGTACGCCCGGCTCGGCGACCGGGTGCGCACGTGGACCACGCTCAACGAGCCGTGGTGCTCGGCCTACCTGGGGTACGGCAACGGGGTGCACGCCCCCGGGGTGCGGGACGCGGGCGCCGCCTTCACCGCCGTACACCATCTGCTGCTCGGGCACGGCCTGGCGGCCCGGGCGCTGCGGGCGGCCGGCGCGGAGACCGTGGGGATCACGCTCAACACCGGCGACATCCGCCCGGCGGACCCGGACAGCGCGGCGGACGCCGCCGCGGTGCGCCTGGTCGACGGCCTGCAGAACCGGATCTTCCTGGAGCCGCTGCTGCGGGCGGCCTACCCGGACGACGTGCTGGAGCACGTGGCGCGGATCGTCGAGCCGAGCTTCGTCCGGGACGGGGACGAGAAGCTGATCGCGGCGCCGGTCGACCTGCTCGGGGTGAACTACTACGCGCCCACCTACGTCGCCGGGAGGCCGGACGGCGCCGGGGGCGGCGGGGCGTACCCGGGCACCGACGGTGCCGTGGAGTTCCTGCCGCCCGCCGGTCCGCTCACCGACACGGGCTGGATGATCGAGCCGGCCGGCCTCACCCGGATGCTGGAGCGCCTCGCCACCGACTATCCGGGGGTGCCACTGCTGGTCACCGAGAACGGCGCGGCCTTCCCGGACAAGACCGGGAGCGACCCGGCCGGGGAGATCGTCGACACCGACCGGATCGCGTATCTCGACGGGCACCTGCGGGCGGCGCACGAGGCCATCGCCCGGGGAGTGGATCTGCGCGGCTATCTCGTATGGTCGTTCCTGGACAACTTCGAGTGGGCCGAGGGTTACCGGAAGCGGTTCGGGATCGTCCACGTCGACTACCTGACCCAGCGGCGCACACCGAAGGCGAGCGCCCGCTGGTACCAGGAGGTGATCTCCCGGAACGGGCTGTGACGAGCGGGGGTACGACGGCGATGACGACGGCGCAACGACCGACGCTCGAGGCGGTGGCCCGGCGGGCCGGGGTCTCCCGGGCGACCGTGTCCCGGGTGGTGAACGGCTCCACCACGGTGGCCGAGCCGATCCGCGAGGCCGTGCGCCGCGCGGTCGCCGAGCTGGGGTACGTGCCGAACCTGGCCGCCCGCAGCCTGGTGACCCAGCGGACCGACTCGATCGCGCTGGTGATGCCCGAGGCGGCGACCCGGGTGTTCTCCGACGACCAGGTCTTCCCCGGCATCATCCGGGGGGCGGCCCAGGAGCTGGAGGCGGCCGACAAGCAGTTGGTGCTGATGCTGGCCGGCTCGCCGGGCGGGCACGAGCGGGTGGAGCGGTACACCACCGGCCGGCACGTGGACGGGGTGCTGTTCGCCTCGCTGCACGGTGCCGACCCGCTGCCCGGCCGGCTGGCCCGGCTGGGCATCCCGGTGGTGTGCAGCGGCCGGCCGCTCGGCGACGAGGACGTGCCGTACGTGGACGTCGACCACGTCGGCGGGGTGAGCCGCGCGGTGCGGCACCTGATCGACGGCGGCCGGCGGCGGATCGCCACGATCGCCGGCCCGCAGGACATGGTGGCCGGTATCGAGCGGCTCACCGGCTACCGCGAGACGGTGGTCGCCGCCGGTCTGGCCGAGATGATCGCCCTCGGTGACTTCACCCGCGAGTCCGGGGCGGCGGCGACGCGGCAGATCCTCGCCGAGCACCCGGATGTGGACGCGATCTTCGCCGCCTCCGACCTGATGGCGCACGCCGCCCTGCGGACGCTGCGCGAGGCGGGGCGGCGGGTGCCGGACGACGTCGCGGTGATCGGCTTCGACGACATCGAGACCGCCGCGTACACCGAGCCGCCGCTCACCACCGTCCGCCAGCCGATCCAGGAGATCGGCCGGCAGATGACCCGGCAACTGCTGCGCCTGGCCGCCGGGGAGCCGATCGAGCCGGCAGTGATCCTCCCGACGGAGCTGGTGGTGCGCGAGTCCGCCTGAAAGGAAGGGCCCCTTCTTAACGCCTCCGGTAGGGGAAGGGCCCCCTGTTAACACCCGGAAATTGGGTCGAGCGTCCGCCGGGGCGGGGCTAGCGTCGGGCGGTGCCCCATCTCCTTCACGTTCCCGCGCTCGCCGATGCCGAGTACGCCTACGTCGCCACGGTCGAGTCAGCGACCCGCCTCGTCTTCACCGCCGGCGCGTGCCCGCTGGACAGCGAGGGCCGTACCGTCGCCCCCGGTGACCACGCCGCGCAGGCTCGGCAGGTGATGGCCAACCTGGAGACCGCCCTCGCGGCGGCCGGCGCCGGCCTCGCCGACGTCGTCAAGACCACGGTGTACGTGGCGTCGGCGCACCGCCCCGACCTGGTGGCGGTCTGGCAGGTCGTCCGGGACGCCTTCGGCGACCACGACCCGCCCAGCACCCTGCTCGGCGTGGCGGTCCTCGGCTACCCCGAC
The DNA here is from genome assembly GCF_012034245.1 of Micromonospora thermarum. Classification (GTDB taxonomy): domain Bacteria; phylum Actinomycetota; class Actinomycetes; order Mycobacteriales; family Micromonosporaceae; genus Micromonospora; species Micromonospora thermarum. The sequence goes on from NZ_JAATEO010000004.1 coordinate 157,098, forward strand.
CAACTCGTCGAGGTCGAGGCCGTCGCCGCCGTACCGGCGGAGGGCTGAGGTGGGGATCCGTACCGCCGTCCCGGACGACGCGCCCGCCGTCGCGGCGCTGCGCGCCCACGTCCTGCCGTTCCTGGTGCGCGGCGTCGCGTCGACCCGGCAGATGATCGCGGAACCGCCGCCGGACCGGCACTGGACGGCCTTCGTCGCCGAGGTCCAGGGTGAGGTCGTCGGTTGGGTCTCGGCGTTCCGTAACACCAGCTCCACCCGCCCGGTGGGCGAGGTCTCGCTCCTGCACGTCCACCCCGAGCACCGGGGGCGGGGCATCGGCAGTGGACTTCTGGACGCCGCCCTGGACCACCTCGCCCCGCTGCGGCTCCCGCTGCTGCGCGGGCGGGCGCTGGCGGAGGCGCTGCCGTACGCCCGGCGGCGCGGTTTCACGCCGAGCCGGGAGGAACGCTTCTCCGCGCTGGACCTCGGGTCGCTCCCGCCGCTGCCGCCCGCTCCCGCCGGGGTGCGCCTGATCTCCCTGGCCGGCGTCGACCCGCGCCGGGTGTACGAGGTGGATGCGGCCGCCAGCGTCGACGAGCCCGGGGACGTGCCGACCGACGCCCTCGCGTACGAGCACTGGCTGGCCGACACGTGGGACAACGTCGGGCTGGACCGGGAGGCCAGCACGGGCGCGGAGGTGGACGGCGTCCTGGCCGCGATCAGCCTGGTCAAGCGCGACGGCGCGCGGATGTGGTCGGACTACACCGGCACCGTGCCGGCGTACCGGGGACGCGGGCTGGCCACTGCCGCGAAGACCGCCGCCCTGCACCGGGCCGCCGCGAGCGGGGTGACCGTCGCGTACACGGGCAACGACGAGGCCAACGCCCCGATGGTGGCCATCAACGAGCGCCTCGGCTACCGGCCGGTCGCTTCCCAGTGGAGTTGCCTCCGCGAAACGGCCTGACCGGCCAGCGACTACCGAGCGCGGGCCCACAGGATGAAACGCTCGGCGAGGTTCTTTGGTGGGCTGCCACCCAGCTTGGCGAGATGTTCGGCGGCCTCTGTCTCCAGGGTGGCAAGGTAGATCAGCAGGGCGGTTCGATCCTTCCGGTACTCAACCAGGAGCCGCAGCTTCGCCGGTGAACAGGGCCAGGCGATACCGCAGGTGGAGCAGCGCCAGGTCGGCCGTGACGGGAGATGGTCCGGGTGGCGCCGGGTCACCGCGCCGGCTCGACTTCCGTCACCGCGTCGAGCCGTACGGCGGCGTAACGCTCACGAACGGCGAGTGACCCGTCCGGACGGACCTGCCGACCCTTGAGTTGGACCCAGATCGCGCCGTCTATGACCTGGCTGCTGATGACCTCGGTGATGGTCAGGGTCAGGGTGCCCGTGCCGAATTTGTAGGCGCCCTCGGGTACCCGGATCGTGCGACCGACAGCGATGGCGCTCAACTCTGCCGGCTCCCCTCAACCGGAACGGGCGCGAACCGGTCAGGGCACGGGGCCGGGAGGCCACACGAACAGCGACGCCAAAGCGTGCGCCAGGTCCGGCGGTGGCGTGGGGCGAGCGGCACAGGTTTGCAGGTACGGCGTACGGGCATACCCCCACGTTGACTCACTGTTGGCAGGTAGTCAACCCCTCCGATGGCAAGTTGCCTACCCATGTCACCGGAAGGTCCGCCCGTGCGGGTCATGGCGTTAGCAGAGGTCGCTGATCACCTTGGCGTCTCCCGCCAGCGCGCCGCGATCCTGGTCGACCGACCGGACTTTCCCGCCCCCATCGACACCCTGACCGTCGGCCGCATTTGGGACGCCGCCGAGGTGCGCGCGTACGCGGAACGGCGAGGCCGTCGGCTGGCCGACGAAGAAGCGTCGTAGTCAGCGGCGTCCCCGTCATGCCTGCTTCCGCCGGACTACCTCAGCGAGGACGCGGCTCGGGGCTGGTGGGGAACGCACATCGTGAGCAGACCGGCTTCACGCGGTGGCACAAGACGCCTCCGCCGTCCCCGGCGAGCGCTTTGCCTAAACGGACGTGGACGAGATGTGCGCCGCGCTGACCCCGGCTGCATCTTCTCACCCCAGCTACACCAACGGCGGGCCCTGCCAGCGCTGCGGCTGTGCGCACATGTGGGTGCTTCGTCCAGCGCACGAGATGGTGATGACGCGCGACCCAGCGGGAACCTGCTCAGTAAGAGCCGTGGCGCACCCGTGCGGGATACGTGGGTCTGCCACGGCTGCCGCGACATCACCGACATCAACAGGATCGCGTCTGGTGGGCATCGACGGCTCACGCCGCGAGTGGACGCTGGATGCTCCCACGTCCGCCGAGCGAATCGGCCTTACCTGGCAATCAGGACCGGGACAGATCCCGCGGCCGGCGCAACCTGCCCCTGCCCCAGTTTGTCTACCACCGACTTGAAGGGCTTCGGCGCACGGCGTACGAGCTGTTCCCCGAGCCGGACATGTGGCGATGAGCGCCGAACAATCTGGGTAGGAAGCCGCCCAAGCTGGGACGTAGGCTTCGTGCGTGGCGGCAGCTTACTGTGCATGGTGCGGGCGATACGCGCACATGGCGTACGTGGACGGATCACACGCGGCGACGTGGTTCATGGACACCGAAACGGTCCTTGCAACGACCATGGCCTGCTTTAAGTGCGACGGCTGCTCCGGCTTAATGATCGCCTCCATCGAGGCCGACGCATACCCCGACAACGACAGCGTTAGCGGGATCCTGTCCTTTCTCAACGACCATCGAGAGTTCCTGCGATGGACTCCGAGCGCATCCAGCAATAGGGGCTTCCTCGACGTGCCCGAGCACATCGGAGCGGCGGCATCCGAGGCATATCGCTGCGCCGAAAACAACGACCTGAGGGCAGCTGTCCTGCTCGCAAGGTCAGTGATCGAGGCGACCGCCAAGGCGAAGGACATCAAGAAGGGCAGCTTGGCGGACAAGATCGATGAGATGCACGATCAGGGATTCATCAGAGAACACATTAAGGAGGGCGCGCACGAAGTGCGCTATCTCGGGAACGACATGGCTCATGGTGACTTCGTCGATCCCGTGGACAAGGAGGACGCCGACCTGGTCTTGGCACTGATGAGTGAAGTTCTCAGCGAGGTCTTCCAGTCACCAGCTAAGGTCGCCAGAGCGAGGGCCGCCCGAGACGCTAAGAGGCAGGCAGCCGCCACACCCTGATTCGCTCTGCCGAGAGGCCTAGAGCTTCCTGCGGGGGACGCCCGTCGAAAGCCATTGCACTACGACATCCCTCGATCGCCAGAGTCCCGGGGTGGCAGATCGCAGGAAGCCCGCCCGGCGGACCGGACGGGCTTCCTGGATCAAGGCCCGGCCGCAGCTAGGGCGGGCGGACTACTTGCCGGACTTGTTCTTGCTCGGGTCGACCAAGACCCAGTCGCCGCCCTTCGGGGTCGGCGGGAGGGTGGTGCCCTTCGGGACCGTCACCTCGTTGCCACCCTTCACCGGCTTGTACTGACCGCTCTTCGGGGCGGCCTCACCGGGGCTGCCGGTGACCTTCTGCTTGGACATGGCGTCCTTCCTGATGGAGGAAGCCGTGGCGACCACGCAACAAGAAGGCGCACTACCTCTTACGAGGAGCGCGCCACCCTGCTAGTCTCTCAAACCTCTGACAGTACGAGGAGACCCGGCGACCGCCACCCGGCGGACGCCGGGTTTTTTCGTGCTTCCGGGAGATCCCCGTACAGGTCGGACCGAAGATTCGCAAGCTGACCCAGACCCCCACATGTCGTGGACATATGCGTCAGGATGGCCCACATCTTGTGGAAAACGTCCAGCCGCTTGGCGGGCGGCGCGGGTTGTGCCTTCGATTCGAAGGCAGAACATATGTTCGACCTCAGCAAATCGGGCACCAAGGGGCGATCCTGGCTCGGTTACGTCAGCCTCCCCTGTGGACAACCTGTGGATGAAGGATAGCCGGTCTAGGCGCTCATCAGCGAAAACCGGAGCGCGCTTCGGATTCTTCGGCGTGTCGCGCTGACCTCGCTGGCCTCGGCCGCGCCGAGCCAGCTCCGAGCCCGAGGCGGCGTACGCCAGCCCTCCGGCGGGCTTACGCCCCGCGTTGCGGGAGTGCAGCAAGCACAGGCCCCGAAGCGCTCAGAATCCATCGTTGGATCGCGCGATCGCGCACAGGCATGCATCGGATCGTCAGCGCGATGCCGGGGCGGCGGCGCTGACAACCCCGAGATCGCACCCCTCGGCGGATGAGCCCTGGTCCCTTCACGGGCCGCGCCCCTGATCAGCTGGCGTCGGCCACCCGCTCGGCGACCGCGTACGTGGCCGCGCCGAACAGGACCAGCCGGGCCTCGGTGACGTGCGCCGGGCTGGCGGACCGCAGCACCGCCAGCGCCTGGCGCACCGCGTCCTCCAGCGGCCAGCCGTACACCCCGGCGGAGATCAGCGGGAACGCGACGGTCGCCGCGCCCAGCTCGTCGGCGACGCGCAGGCTGTTCGCGTAGCAGTCACGCAGCAGCCCCGAGCGGTCCTCGGTGGCCGACCAGACCGGCCCCACCGTGTGGACGACCCAGCGCGCGGGCAGGTCACCGGCGGTGGTCGCGACCGCCTGCCCGGTGGGCAGCCCGCGCCCGTACCGGGAGGCCCGCAGCTGCCGGCACTCGGCCAGGATGGCCGGGCCGCCCCGGCGGTGGATGGCCCCGTCGACTCCACCGCCACCCAGCAGGGACGAGTTGGCGGCGTTGACGACGACGTCGACCCGCTGGGCGGTGATGTCCCCCTCGACCAGGGTGATCTTCACGGTCCGGCCTCCGTCGGCTGGCCGAGCACGCGACGGGTCAGCAGCGTCGCGCCGGCGACGGCGGCCGGCATGAGCAGCACCGCGCCGAGCGGGATCAGGAAGCAGACGAAGACCGCCGTCCCGAAGCCGAGGGCGGTCGGCCGGTCCGCCCGCAGGGCGGCGCGCCGGTCCGGCAGCCGCTTGCCGCGCCGGGAGAACGGCGCGCCGGTCAGCTCCACCGCGAGCAGCCAGCCGCCGACGGCCGCGCCGAGCACCGGCACCACGGTCTGGCCGACCACCGGGATGAAGCCGGCGGCGAACAGGGGCACCCCGAACAGCACCGACAGCCCCACCAACCGCACGGAGTCGGCGGCGCTGCGCCGCAGCGACGCCCAGAGCGGCACGTCGACGGCGTTCGGCGTGCCGCCGTACCGTTCCTCCACCCGCTCGGAGATCTTCTCGTAGAACGGGTCGCCGATGACCAGGGTGACGGCGGTGAACGCGACCACGGCGAGCAGGCCGCCCAACCCGAGCAGGGCCAGGCCGGCGACCACCCGGACCAGGCTGCGCCAGGTGGCGGACCACCCGTCGGCGAACGGCGTGAGCAGCGCCGCGAGGTCGTCCACGAAGTACACCAGCGTGGCGAACGCGGTGACGAAGAGCGCCCCGGAGATCAGCGCCGGCACGACGCCGAGCAGCATCAGGCCGGGACTGCGGACGTACAGGCCGAGCCCGCGCAGGAACAGCCCGACGCCGGCGAGGAACCGGCCGGCGGCCCCGGTCACGGGTGCGGCGAGGTCACGGGGTGTGCTCACGGTCGCCGAGCCTATCGGTCGCTCGCGACACAATGGGCGGGTGCGGGCGGCCCGGTTGATCTCGTTGGTGTTGCTGCTCCAGTCGCGGGAGACGATGACGGCGGCGGAGCTGGCGCGCGAGCTGGAGGTCTCCGAGCGCACCGTCTACCGGGACGTGCTGGCGCTGTCCGCCGCCGGGGTGCCGGTCTACGCCGACCGGGGTCGTGCGGGCGGCTACCGGCTGCTGGGCGGCTACCGGACCCGGCTGACCGGGCTGACCCGGGACGAGGCGGAGGCGCTCTTCCTGGCCGGGCTGCCGGGGCCGGCGGGTGACATGGGGTTGGCCGACGCGGTGGCGTCCGCCGAGCTGAAGGTGCTCGCCGCGCTGCCGCCGAGCCTGCGCGACGCGCCGGTGCGCACCGGCCAACGGTTCCACCTGGACGTGCCGGGCTGGTTCCGCGAGACCGGGCCACCGCCGTGGTTGAGCGAGTTGGCCGGCGCGGTCTGGCGCGACCGGGTGGTCCGGCTGCGCTACCGGCGCGGCGACCGCGAGGTCGAGCGGAAGGCACACCCGTACGGGCTGGTCCTCAAGAGCGGCGTCTGGTATCTGGTCGGCCGGGTCGGCGACGCGTACCGCACGTACCGGGTGGACCGGGTCACCCACGTCGAGGTGGACGCCGAGACCTTCGACCGGGACGCCGGCTTCGACCTGGCCGCGTACTGGCGGGAGCAGGCCGAGGCGTTCCTGCGGAGCATGCTCCGGGCCGAGGTGACGATCCGGCTGAGCCCCGCCGGCCTGCGCGGGCTCCGCTTCCTCGCCGACGCCCCCTTCGTGTACGACGAGGCGCTCGCCGCCGCCGGCGAGCCCGACGGGCAGGGGTGGGTGGTGACCCGGCTGCCCGTCGAGTCGCTTCAGGTCGCGTACCCGCAGCTGCTGGGGCTGGGGCCGGAGGTGGAGGTGCTCGACCCGCCCGAGCTGCGGGCGCGGCTGGCGGACGCCGCCCGGCGCAGCGCGGCGCTCTACGCGGGCGGGACCGGCGACGCGGGCGGCGCGGGGTGACGCCGGGCCGCCCGCGCGCACCGCTCAGCGGTAGCCGGTCACGTCCGCCGGCCTGCCCTTCTCCACCACCTCGGCGATGTAGCGGTAGGCGTCCGGTCGGCTGCCGTCGACGTCGGTGAACCCGTACACCTGGGACAGCTCCCCGGCCGAGACGGAGGCCTGGTTCCAGCGGGCCCGGTCCTCGTCGGCGGCCAGCGCGGCGACCGCGCGCCCGACGAAGGCCGGGGTCTCCGAGATGAGGAAGTGCGGGTCCTTGGCGGCGCCGTCGCGCCAGTTCTCCTCGGTGACCCCGAAGTGCTCCAGCATCGCCTCCGACCGGATCCAACCCGGGGTGAGTGCGACGGCCGTGCCGCCGTGCGGCTTCAGCTCGTGCCCCCAGGCGAACGCCAGCCGGGTCACCGAGACCTTGGCCAGGTCGTAGAAGACCGACAACCGGTACCGGTCCTCGTTGAACGCCCTCGTGCCGTCGCCCATCTCGACGACCAGCCCGCCCGGGCGGCGGATCAGCAGCGGGAGCGCGAAGTGGCTGGTGATGATGTGCGTGTCCACGGCGAGCCGCAGGGCACGGAAGCCGTCGTCGAGCTTCTGCTCCCAGACCGGCTTCTCCCAGGTGATCAGCGGGTCGGCGCCCCAGATGTCGTTGACCAGCACGTCGAGCCGGCCCTGTTCGGCGTCGATCCGCTCGACCAGCGCGCGAACCTCGTCGGGGACCAGGTGGTCCACCCGGACGCCGATGCCGGTGCCGCCGGCCGCGGTCACCAGCTCGGCGGTCTCCTCGATCGTCTCCGGCCGGTCCATCTCCGAGCGCCCCGCCCGGCTGCTGCGACCGGTGGCGTAGACCGTCGCGCCGGCCGCACCGAGCTGGACCGCGATCTGCCGGCCGGCGCCCCGGGTCGCGCCGGCGACCAGCGCGACCTTTCCTGTCAGCGGTGTCGTCGTCATGCGTCCGACCCTGTCAGGAAAACCTGACATCCGAAGTCCGGTTTCCCGGCCGGGTGTCGTGCGTCATGCTCGCCGGCATGCACCTGCTGCTCTCCGGGATCGTCGGCTCGGTCGCGTACGGGCTGGCCGGCCCCGGCTCCGACGTCGACCGGATCGGCGTGTTCGCCGCGCCCACCGTCGCGTTCCACGGCCTGCACCCGCCGAAGGAGTCCGTGGTCACCACCGACCCGGACGTCACGCTTCACGAGGCTGCGAAGTACGCGAAGCTGGCGCTCAGCGGCAACCCGACCGCCACCGAGCTGATGTGGCTGCCCGACGACTGCTACGAGACGCGGACGGAGTTCGGCGAGCGGCTGATCGCGATCCGGTCCGCGTTCCTGTCCGCACCTCGGGTCCGCGACGCCTTCCTCGGGTACGCGTCCCGGCAGTTCCGCAAGCTGGAGTCGCGCGGCGACGGAACGTTCTCGTCCGACGTGCGGCGCCGCACCGCGAAACACGCCCGGCACCTGGCCCGGCTGGTGCACCAGGGCCGGCACCTCTACGCCACCGGCGTGTTGGAGATCCGGCTCGCGGATCCACAGTGGTTCCGGTCCTTCGGCGAGCGGGTGGCCGGCGGTGACATCGAGGCGGCGCGGACGCTGCTGGCGGAGGCGGAACGCGACTTCGACGGCATCCGGACGCCGTTGCCGGACCGCCCCGACGAGGCGGCCGTGGAGCGCTGGCTGCTGGACGTCCGCGCCGCCCACCTGCCCGCCGAACCCCGCGGCTGACCCGGTCGTGGGGGTGGAACCGCCACCCCCACGACCGCTGGTTCAGACGCCGATCCGCGACCAGGGGCCCCAGATCGCGAACGTCATGCCCCGGCTCGCCTGGATGTTGACGAACAGGGTGTGCCCGTCCGGGCTGAACGTGGAGCCGGCGAACTCGTCGTTGGACCGGTCCGCGCCGGTGCTGCTGACCAGCCGGTTCAGCGCGATGTCGAACAACTCGCCACGAGGGGTGAGCCCGCGCAGGTAGTTGTCGTTCACGTTGTCCTCGCAGACCACCAGGGTGCCGCGCGGGCTGGTGGTCACGTTGTCCGGGAAGTCCAGCACATCCGGCCCCGGCGACTCGTACACCAGCCGCAGCACCTGCGACCGGCAGTGGTACGCCCACACCTGGCCGTGCCCGTTGCCGTACCCGTCGGCGATCGGGCCGGTCGAGGTCTCGGCGGGGCCACCACCCTGGGTGGCCGTGAAGTAGACGACGCCGTCGTCGTACGCCGATCCCTCCAGCCGGGAGAAGTAGGCGGCGCCGCGTTCCCAGCCCTGCCGCGAGACGTACGTCAGCGCCTGTTCGTTGGTGGTGGGCGCCACCTCACCGGGGGTGTACGGGAACCGGGGCGCCGGGTCGTCGATGTCCACCCACTCCACCCGGTACGCGGCGTGCCTCGGCTGCGCCGCGGCGAGGTCCAGGTTGGGCCGGCCACGCACCGCGAGCATCTGCAGGCGGCCCCCGTCCAGCAGCCGGCCGCACGACCTTGGGTGCCGGGGCGGGGTGTAGCGGTAGAAGCCGGAGGGGAAGCCGAAGTTGTCCTCGGTGAGGTACAGGTGCCCGCCGCGCGGGTCGTACGCCACCGACTCGTGGGCGAACCGGCCGGCGGCGGTGATCGGCTGTCCGTCCGACCGCCCGTCGACGGGTACCTCGTAGATGAAGCCGTGCGGCTGGGTGAGCGGCACGTTGGAGGTACCGGTGAAGTCCGGGCCGACGTCCGGCCCGTTGACCGTCTCCTCGCAGGTGATCCAGCTCCCCCAGGGCATCACGCCGCCGGAGCAGTTCATCATCGTGCCGTTCAGGCTGGTCCAGGAGCGGCGGACCTCGCCGTACCGGGTCACCTCGATCGTGGTGGTGCCGCCCTGCGCCATCGGGTCGTACGCGGTGGAGGCGTCGCCGAAGGCCGGGCCGGGGTTGTTCACCTCGTGGTTGCGGACCAGCCGCACCGTGCCGCCGCGGCCACGGAACGCGCCCATGCCGTCGTGCCGGCCCGGCAGCCGCGTGCCGTCGTCGAGGACCACCGGGAACTCGGTGTCGTGGAACGACCGGTACTGGAAGCCCTCGGGCAGGTGCAGGCGGACCTGGCCGTCGCGCAGGTCCGGCACCGGCCCGAGGACCGGGTCGGGCGCCGGACGCCGGCCGACCGCGCCGGCTTGGTCACGCGCCACGAACCCGAGGAACGGGCCGCCGAGGACGGCGCCGCCGGCCGCGGCGGCCGCGCCGCGCAGCAACGTACGCCGGTCAAGATCAGGCATCGGGGACTCCTTTGTCGCCGGGGCCCCGGCCGTCGAGGCCGGGGACCGATCCTTCGGAGATCCTCGTCACCTGTTCACCTGATGGCAACCTCTCGGCAAGGTCGCCACGGCGCGTACGTCCTCAGTCGACCAGGCGGACGCGGACCCGGCGGTTCGCCCGGCCCTTGCTCTCCACCTTGACCACCTGGACCTTGCCGATCTGCGCGGTGGAGGCCACGTGCGTGCCGCCGTCGGCCTGCACGTCCAACCCGACGATGTCGACGATCCGCACCTCCTGCTCGTCCGGCGGGATCAGGTTGGACTGGGTACGGATGATGTCCGGCAGGGCGAGGGCCTGGGCCCGGGGCAGCACCCGGACGGCGACGGCCCGGTCGGCCGCGACCTCGGCGTTGACCAGCTCCTCGATGCGGGTCTTGAAGTCCGGCGGCACCTCGGGGAGGTTGAAGTCCATCCGCGCCTCGCCGGGTTCCATGTTGCCGCCGGTGACCAGCGCGCCGAAGTCCCGGAAGACCACGCCGCAGAGCACGTGCAGGCCGGAGTGGATACGCATCAGCCGGGTGCGCCGCTCGTCCTCGATCGCGCCGGTGACGGTCGTGCCGGGCGGCGGCAGCGGGTCACCCTCGGCCGGGATCAGGTAGAGGTCGTCGCCCTTGCGGGTGCCGACGACGCGGGTCTGCACGCCCTGCCAGAGCAGGACGCCGTGGTCCGGCGGCTGCCCGCCACCGCCCGGGTAGAAGGCCGACTGGTCCAGCACGATGCCCTGCTCCGCGTCGGCGAGCAGCACCGTGCACTCCCACTCCCGCAGGGTCGGGTCCGCGAGGTCGAGCCGGTGCGTACGGCCGTGGTGTGTGACGCCCATGCCACCGCAGGCTACTCGTTGAGGAAGCCCGAGACGCGCTCCCGCAGATCGGCGCGGTCGGTCCAGAGGACACCCGGCCGGTCGTACACGTGCAGGGTGGCCCGGGGCAGCGCACCCGCGAGCTGCTCCGCGACCTCGACCGGGTGCAGGTCGTCGCCCGCGCACGCGATCACGAGGGCCGGTGCGGTCACCGCGGCCAGCGCCGTGGCGTCGCGCAGCGGCACCGAGTCGGGCAGGCTGGCCAGGCCCGGCGCGAGACCGTCACGCAGGAGCTGGTCGAGGCGCTGCCGCAGGTACGCCCAGCCGGCGGGCGTGTTCCGTACGGCCGACGGCAGCTCCACCTGCACGACGTCCGCGACCGTGGCCGCGTCGCCGCTCTCGACCGCGTCGAGCAGCGCCGTCAGCCGGTCCCGGGCCACCTCGCCGCGTGGCCGGTCCAGCACCGCCGGCAGGAAGAAGACCAGCCGCTCGAACCGGTGCGGACTCTCGAGGAGCAGTCGGCAGAGCGCGCCGGCACCCAGACTCGCGCCGAACGCCCGGGTCGCGCCGCCGAGGTCGGCGACCGCGCGCAGGTCGCGGGCGAGGTCGGCGTAGCTCCACGGACCGGCCGGCGCGTCGGAGCGGCCGTGACCGCGGAACTGGAAGAAGATCTTGCGGCCGGCCACGCCGCTCCCGAACGGCCGGGTGGTCGCGATGCCGTTGCCCAACCCGTGCGCGAACACCGTGACCGGGTCACCCGCGCCGGTGACCAGCTGTTCCAGGCGTACGCCGTGCGGGGTGGTGACCAGGTCCGTCTCCGGCTCGGGCAGGGCCGGACGGCCGGTGCGGGGGGCTCCCGGGCCGGGGCCCCAGGTGCGGGGACCGCCGTCCGGCGGTGGGGGCCAGCGGAAACCCCTCACCAGGATCCTCGGCCGTCGCTGAGGTCGCGCAGGCCGACCCGGACGTCGAGCAGGTAGATGAGCCCGGCGGCGATGCCGATCAGTCCGAAGAGGCTGATCGGACCGAAGCCGAGCAGGGTCAGCACGAGGCAGACGGCGAGGATCGCGACCCAGCCACCCTTGGGCAGGGTGCCGATCGCGGTGAACCCGTCGGACCGTTGCGTGATGGCGTGCACCAGGGCTACACCCTGGACGATCAGTGCGAAGGCGAGCAGGATCAGCTCGATCACGTCACGGACGGCGAAGGCGAAGATCGGCGCGGCAGTGGCCATGACGGCAAGCTTATGCCGGTGACCCCGGGTACGTCCGACAGGACGTACCCGGGGTCACTTTCTTCGGCAGGTCACTCGGCGGCCGGGCGGGTCCGCTTCGTGGCGCGCGGCAGCTTCGCGGACGGGGTGGCCGGCTTGGCGGCGGCCTTGGTGGCCCGCTTCTTCACGGCGGCCGGCTTGGCCTCGGCCACCTCGGCGACCTCGGCGGGGGTCGGCACCTCGGCGGTGGCCGGCGCGGCGAGCGCGCCCTCGGTGGTGGGCGCGGCGAGCGCGCCGTCGGTGGTGGTCGGCGCGGCGAGCGCGCCCTCGGTGGCGTCGATGTCGGCGTTCACCGTTTCGGCGGCCTCCAGCACGCCGGCACCGACGACCCGCTCACCACGGGCGACCAGCGCGCCGTACGCGGCGAGCGCCCGCTCCTGCGCGGCGTGCGCGCCGGCGACCACGACGGCGGCGTTGCGCGTGGCGACCTCGCGCAGCTTGTCGAGGTCGGCGACCTCACGGAGCCGGTTGAGGTCGGCCGCCTCGCGGACGCGCTTGAGGTCCGCGGCCTCGCGGAGCCGGTTGAGGTCCAGGTCGGTGGCGGCCTTCTGGCGCAGGCCCTCGGCGGTCACCGTCGCGGTGCGCAGGGTCTCGTTGGCCTTCTGCCGCAGCTCGACGCCGGTGACGACGGCCTTGCCGCCGAGGTCGGCGACGACCCGGGTGCCCAGGTCGCCCACCACGGCGGGAAGCTTGCGCAGCTGCTGGTACGCCAGCTCGCCCGCGCCGGCGGCGGCGTAGAGCGGGGCCGGGATGCGGTTGGTCTTCGGCTGGGTGGTCATGACTTCTCCTCCTCGGCCGCACCGGCGGCCTTCGGGGCCGCCCGGCGGACGGCCTTCTTCGCGGGGGTCGGGGCGGGTGCGGGGCCGGACTCCGTGACGGCGACCGACTCGATGACCGCCTCGGTCGGCGTGCCCTCCGGTGTGGTCGGCCCGGTGGCGGCGGCGTTGGCCAGGTCCGCAGCCGACCCGGACGGCGTCGAGGGGCCCGCCTCCTCGGTGGTGGCCGGTGTCGCGCCGCCGGCGGCCGCGGTGGCCTCCGCCAGCCGCGCGTTCTCCCGGCGGAACGTCTCGTAGATCTGCGTGAGCGACTGCTTCTGTGCCATGGTCAGGTCGGGGTCGACGGCGATCGCGGCCAGGACGCCCTGCCCCTCCTTGTCGTCCAGCAGACCGGCCCGCAGGTACATCGCGGGCGTCGACACCCGCAACGCGCTGGCGAGCTGCTGGAGCACCTCGGCGCTGGGCTTGCGCAGCCCACGCTCGATCTGACTCAGGTACGGGTTGCTGACCCCCGCCTGCTCGGCGAGCTGCCGGAGCGAAATCTTCGCGTTCCGGCGCAGGTCACGAATGAACTCGCCGACGTCGGGAAGGTCTTTACCAGTAGCCATACCTCGACGCTATCTCCCACTGCTAGCTCCTGCAAGCGGATCGCTAGCCAGAGTTAGCAACGTCTCAGCAATCCCCCTGCGCCTCCCGCGTCCGGATCTCTACGGTTCCCGCGATGGCTGAGATCATGGTTCACGGGCACGACTGGCGTACGACGACATCGGCGACGGCACGCCCGTCGTCCTGTTGCACGCGGGAATCGCCGACCGCCGGATGTGGCGGGAGCAGGTGGACGCACTGGCGTCCCGGCACCGGGTGATCGCCCTGGACCTGCGCGGCTACGGCGAGTCCGAGCTGCCGCCCGCACCGTTCGCCAACCACGACGACGTGGCCGGGCTGCTGGACGCGCTCGGCATCGAGCGCGCCGCCCTGGTCGGCTGGTCCTTCGGTGGCGCGGTCGCGATCGACACCGCGCTGGCGCATCCGGACCGGGTGACGGCGTTGGCCCTGCTGGGTGCGGCGGTCTCCGGCAACCGGTGGTCCGACGAGGCCAACGACCTCTGGGACAGCCTGATCGGCGAGGTGGACCCCGCCAACGCCGACCGCCCTACTCGACTTCCTCCCCTGAAACCCGGACCCGGCCGACCCGAGCCAGGCCGACCCAAGCGCGTTGATCATGGAGTTGGCGGGTGAGTTGATCGCCGAATCACCCGCTATCTTCATGATCGGCGCGGGTGGGGCCGGGTCGGTTACCAGAGGGGGCGGACGGCTCCGACGGGGAGGCCGCCGCCGAACAGGGGCACCTCGGCGAACTCCTCCAGCACCGGCGCGGCGACACCGAGCCGGCGCAGCGCGGAGACCAGCACCGGCATCCGGGCCCGGCCGGCGCCGTCGTCGATCTTGAGGGCGACCGCCCCGACGCCGGGCACCGCCGCCGCGATGACGCCCTCGGCACCGACCTTGGCGAGCAGCTCCGGCACCCCGCGCATCAGCCGGGTGTCGTCGGCCTGCGTACCGCCCACGATCTCGGGGTGGGCCCGCATCGCGTCGGCCACCACACGCGGCACCGCACCCGGCTCGGCGGAGACCAGCCGGAGGAACGCCGTCGCGAGGCCGGTCAACGACACGGCGAGCACGGGGGCGCCGCACCCGTCCACACCGGTCGCCGCCACCGGCTCACCCGTGAGCTCCTCGACCGCCTCCCGCAGCCGCTCCTGCAACGGGTGCTCCGGCCGCCAGTACCCCTCCAGCGGCCACCCCGCGGCGCGGCAGGTCAACAGCATCCCGCTGTGCTTGCCGGAGCAGTTCATCTGAATACGCGTGGGGCCGCCGGCCGCGCGCAGCACGGCGGCGCGGGCGTCCTCCCCGACCGGCAGGTCCGGCGGGCAGTGCAACGCCGACTCGTCGAGCCCGGCCTGCGCCAGCAGCGCGCCGACCCGGGCGAGGTGGAACTCCTCCCCCGCGTGGCTGGCCGAGACGAGGGCCAGATCGGCCGGGTCCGTCAACGGCAGCCCGGCGCGGATCATGCCGACCGCCTGCATCGGCTTGTTCGACGAGCGGGGGAAGACCGGTGCGGTCACGTCCCCGGCGGCGGCCACCGGTACACCGGCGGCATCCAGCACCACCACCGACCCTCGGTGCACGCCCTCCACGAACCCGGACCGGACCACCTCGGCGAGCGGCACGCCGCCCTCGTACGTCTTTCCCACGACGTGGACGGTACCGCCCGCCGATCACCGTCGTCGGGCGGGTGACCAGGTACACCACGCGGCGGCGTACACGGACGCTCGACCCGCCGCCGCTTACCGGCCGGCGGCGGTCACGCCGAGCAGCCCGCGGGCCTCGGCGGTGGTGAGCGGCGGGCGCTGAGCGAGCTGGGCGAAGCCGACCGCGCGCGCGACGAGCTGCATGTTGGACTCGACCGGCCGGCCCTTGGCGTACGTCACCGTGTCCTCCATGCCGACCCGCAGGTGCCCGCCGGCGGACAGCGAGGCGAGCAGCACCGGGATCGTGCTGCGACCGATGCCGGTCGCCGAGAACGTGGTGCTCTCCGGCAGGTCACGCAGCATCTGCTGGGCGGCGACCAGCGTCGCCGTGGTGCCGGGCATGCCCCCGGGGACACCCATGACGAAGTCGACGTGCACGTGCCCGCCCGCCGGCAGGCCGTACTTCCCGAGCAGCCGCTGGAGGGCGGTGAGGTGGCCGAGGTCGAAGATCTCGTACTCGGGGACGATGCCCCGCTCCTGCATACGCGTGTGCAGCTCGACGATGAACTCCCACCGGTTGAGGAACACGTCGTCGCCGAAGTTGACCGTGCCCATGGTGCAGGAGGCCATGTCCGGGCCGGCGTCGAGGACGGCGAGCCGGTCGGCCTCCGGGTCGGTGACCGCGCCGCCGGACGAGAGCTGGACGACGAGATCGGTGCTGTCCCGCAGCGCCGCCACGGTGTCGCGCAGCCGGCCCTGGTCGAGGGTCGGCCGGGCGTCGTCGTCCCGGATGTGGACGTGGATCACCGCGGCGCCCAGCGCCTCGCACTCCTTGGCGGTCAGCAGCAGCTCGTCGAGGGTCACCGGCAGCGCCGGCACCTCCGCCTTGGCCGACTCCGCGCCGGTCGGGGCAACCGTGATCAACGTCCCTGTCGTCATGCCCCGGATCCTAGACGGCGGCCCCGGCACCGGTCGACAGGAAGTTTTCCGTCATCGGTGCCACGGGGAAGTGAACCTTCCTCTGAAGGCGGCTCTACGCCGGATCGATCGCGGCGGCGGTGTCGCCGATGAACAGTCGGGCGTCGTCGGGGACGTTGCGCTTGACCACCGCCAGGGCGATCTGGCCCAGCTCGTGGTGCTGCACGGCGGTGCCGACGAAGCCGACCGCCCGGCCGTCGAGGGTCACCGGCGTCCCGGCGGCCGGCGGCCGGTCGGTGGTCACCCCGTCGAGGTGCAGGAGGACGAGCCGGCGTGGCGGCCGGCCCATGTTGTGCACCCGGGCCACCGTCTCCTGCCCCCGGTAGCAGCCCTTCTCCAGGTGTACGGCCGGAGCGATCAGGTCCACCTCGGCGGGGATGGTGCGGTGGTCGGTGTCCACCCCGACCCGGGCCCGACGGGCGGCCACCCGCACCGCCTCGTACGCCCAGAGGCCCGCCACCGGCACGCCGGCGCCGCGCAGCTCCGCCACCACCTGCGCCATCGCGGCCCGGGGCACCAGCAGGTCGACACCCAGGTGCCCGCGGCGCGCCCACCCGCCCACCGGCAGCGGGCGCACGTCGTAGAGCACGGTGGGCCGGGGCGGCACCGAGCCGGCGTGGAACTTCGGGCCCGGTACGGCGACCACGTCGGGCGCGGCCAGGCCGCTCACGCCCAGGGTCGCCAGGGCGGCCGGCGCCTCGGGGCCGACCAGCGAGAGCAGCGCGTGGTCCGGCGTCACGTCCCGCGGGTCGACCTTGCTGAAGAAGCGCATCCGCTCCAGGTACGCGAGCAGGTCGCAGGTCGCGCCCGGCTCGGTGTCCAGCCAGGTGGTGACGCCGTCCTCGGCGACCATCGCGTGCTGCTCCACGTGCCCGTGCGGGGAGAGCACCAGCAGCTCGGTGCCCTGCCCGGCGGCCAGTTGCCCGAGGTGCTGGGTGGTGAGCGTGTGCAGCCAGCCGGCCCGGTCCTCGCCGGGCACCGCGATCACGCCCCGGTGGGAGCGGTCGACCAGGCCGACGGCGGTCTCCAGCGTGCGCTGCTCGCGCAGCGGGTCGCCGTAGTGTGCGGCCACCCCGCGTACGCCGGCCGCCGCGTGCACCGGCTCCGGCTGGTCCCGGCTGGCCTCGTCGATGCTCTCGACAGCCACCGCACCCGCAATGTCGATCATTCCCGGTCCCCGTTCCCGCAGCGGCCGCAGACACCGAAGAGGGAGACGTGGCCGATGTCCACCCAGAACCCCCGCTGCGCGGTGAGCTGGTCGGCCAGCGGGCGCAGCAGGTCCGGATCGATCTCGTCGATCGCGCCGCACTCGCGGCAGACCAGGTGCACGTGCTGGTCCTCGCCGGCCGCGTGGTACGTCGGCGAGCCGTGCGAGAGGTGGGTGTGGGTCACCAGGCCGAGCCGTTCCAGCAGCTCCAGCGTGCGGTAGATGGTGGTGATGTTGACCCCCGCGGCCACCTCCCGGACGGCCGTGTGGACCTGTTCCGGCGTGGCATGCCCCAGGTCGAGCACCGCCTGGAGGACGAGCTGCCGCTGCGCCGTCAGCCGCAGGCCACGGGCCCGGAGCAGTTCCGCGAGGGAGGTTTCGGACACCGTCCGATCATAGTTCGCCCCCGCGCGGGACCCGGCCGCCGCGGCACAGGCCCTATGCTCGGCGGTCATGGTGGCGGCGAGATTGGCGGTGCTCGGGCGCGGCCGGGTGCCGGCCGGGGAGGCGGTGCTGCGCGGCGACGACCTCGGCGTCCTGCGCGGCGACGGGCTCTTCGAGACGATGCACCTGCGGTCCGGGCGGCCCTGGCTGCGGGAGGCCCACCTGGAGCGGATGGCCCGGTCGGCGAAGGCGGTGGAGCTGCCCCTCCCCCCGGCCGAGGCGCTGGTCGCCCTGCTCGACGAGGTCGCCGAGGGGTGGCCCGTCGACGTCGAGGGGGCGCTGCGGCTGGTCTGCACCCGGGGGCCGGAGGGCGGCGGGCCGCCCACCGTGTACGCGACGCTGGCCGAGGTGCCGGCGTCGGCGCGGGACGCCCGCCGCGACGCCATCACCGTGGCGACGCTGCCGCTGGGCGTGCCCGCCCGGGCCCGGGCTGGCCTGGACTGGCTGCCCGCCGGAGTCAAGTCGACGTCGTACGCGGTGAGCACCGCCGCCCGCCGCTGGGCCTCCCGGACAGGCGTCGACGACGTGCTCTGGATCTCCTCCGACGGGTACGCCCTGGAGGGGCCGATCGCGAACGTCGTGTGGCTGGCCGGGGATGTCCTCTGCACGGTGCCCGCCGCCGACACCGGCATCCTTCCCGGCACCACCGCCGCCTGGCTGCTCGCCCACGCCGACGAGGCGGGGCTGGGCGCCGACGAACGGATGGCGACGCCGGCCGACCTGGTCGCCGCCGACGGCGTCTGGTTCACCTCGTCGGTCCGGGGCCTGGTCGAGGTCCGTGCGCTCGACGGAGTCGACCGGCCCCGGTCGGCGTACACCGGGCGGTTGCAGGCCCTGGTGGGCTTTCCCGTGCCATCGGGCTGAGGCGGGGTCCGCGACCCGGACCCCGGCCGGTGCTCAGCCGCCGACGCGGATCAGTCGGGCGGAGAGGTGCGGGGACAGGCCATGACCGACGGCAGCCATCTCCTGCGCGTACAGCAGAGCGCCTTCCACGATGCCGAACAGGCGGTGGCCGGCGGTGACCTCCTTGGCGGTGGAGGTGCGGACGACGGCGTCGGTCACGAACTCGATCTGCGTGCCCTTGCGCTTGCCGATGTGCAGCTCCATCACGCCGGTGGGCGTGGTCATCAGCGCTTCCAGCTCGTCGGTCGCCCGATCACCCGCCAGCACCGGCCGCCACCAGCCGACCTCGCGCCCGGCGGGGCGGATCGGCCGGCTCTGCTCGTCCAGCAGCCAGGCCCGGGACTCGTAGAACAGGAACGGCCGGCCGTCGTGGCTGATCCGGATCTCCTGCGCGAAGTCGAAGTCCTCGATCGTGGGAAAGCCGCCCCGGCCGCGCCCCCGCCACACCCCGATGTACGGCAGCAGGCCGTCCAGCGTCGGGTGCAGCTTCGGGCCGACCCGCAGGTCGTGGCTCTCCTCGTAGGGGTACGGGTCGACCGGCGGCGCGTTCAGCCACGGCGGTGGCTGCAGTGGATTCTCGTCGCTCACCGGTTCACTCCGCCCTTCCCCGTCGGGGCACGCCCACTTCTCGCGCTCACCGCGTCACTTTTCGTTCGCGACTGCGGGGCTCGCAAACCCGGCTCACTCCTCGCGCTCACCAACGGCCTCTCGATATGCGTACGGCAAGGTAGACCAGGCCACCGGCGAGCGCACCGAGGCCGGCGACCAACAGGCTGACGAACCCTATCTCGGTGACCATCGGCGACCATCCTATGCTGGCGTCATGGCCCGTACCCTCGTCGTCAAGGCCACCGCGGGCGCCGATGCCCCGGAGCGGTGCGCACAGGCGTTCACGGTCGCGTCCACCGCGGCCGCGGCCGGGGTGGACGTCTCGCTGTGGTTGACCGGTGAGGCGACCTGGTTCGCGCTGCCCGGGCGGGCACAGGAGTTCGAGCTGCCGCACTCGGCGCCGCTGGCGGAACTGCTGCACGTGATCCTGACCACCGGCCGGGTGACGGCGTGCACCCAGTGCGCCGCGCGGCGCGACATCGGCCCGGGCGACGTGCTGCCGGGCGTCCGGATCGCGGGCGCGGCGGTCTTCGTCGAGGAGACCATGGCCGAGGACGCCCGGGCGCTCGTCTACTAGGGCCGGTGTCGCAGTCCTCGGTCGAGCCGAGTACACCGGCCCGAGGGCGACTCTTCCGGAGCTCGTCGGCGAAGCGCCGGACGGGAACCGACCCGGCAACTCGGGCCAATGCCTACGATTCGGTTGTGACCGAGGCGACGGAGCGATTCTTCGAATCACTGCCGGCGCGCGCCCCGGCCATCCTCCGGGGCCCGGTCAGCGGCACGATCCAGATCGACCTCAGCGACGGCAACCGGACCGAGCACTGGCGGGTCCGGATGGGACCCGGCTCGGTCGAGGTCAGCCGCATGCGCGGCCCCGCCGACGGGATCTGGTACAGCAGCCAGGACCTCTTCGACCAGCTCGTCACCGGCCGGGCGCAGGCGATCTCCGCAGTGCTGCGCAACGAGAGCAGCTTCAGCGGCAACGTCGTGCTCTTCCTCGCCTTCCGCCGGTTCTTCCCCGAGCCGCCGGGCACCCGGGACCCGCGCGAGGTCGCGCGTGAACAGGTCGGGCGGCTGCGGTGAAGCAACTGATCAGCATCCTGGACGGCAACACCTTCCTGGTCAGCGACCGCCGCGGGGACGTCGAGCCGTCCCTGGACTTCCCCACCGGGCTCTTCTCGTTCGACACCCGGTTCCTCTCCACGTGGCTGATCACGCTCGACGGGCAACGCCTGCACGCCCTGTCGGTGGACGACGCCCGGTCGTACCAGACCCGGTTCTTCCTGGCCCCCGGCGAGCCGACCCACTACCTCGACGCGAAGGTGTCGGTGATCCGCAGCCGGGCCATCGGTGGGAGCATCGACGAGGAAGTGACCGTGCTCAACCACGCCGGCGAGGAGATCGAGTTCGCCCTCCGGCTCGACATCGGCGCCGACTTCGCCGACCTGTTCGAGATCAAGAACGTCCGTCAGAAACACGGCCACGCCACCGCCAGCGTCGGCGAGAACGAACTGCGGCTCACCTACCGGCGCGACGCCTTCCACCGGGAGACCGTGGTGTCGACCAGCACGCCCGGCGACATCGACGTGGCCGGGATGACGTTCCGGATCCGCATCGGCCCGCACGGGGAGTGGACGACCCGGCTGCACGTGGCCACCCTCATCTACGGCGCCCGGGGCGAGGACATCCGGTCCAACCTGCCGCTGTACCGGGGTGTCCGCAACCCGGCGGCCATCGAGGCCGAGCAGGACGAGCTGATCGAGCAGGCCCCGAAACTCGGCTGCGACTGCGAGCCGCTCGCCGGGGCGTACCGGCGCAGCCTGAACGACCTGGCCGCCCTGCGCTACGAGTCCATCTCCCTCGGGGCCCGGCTGATCTCCGCCGGCCTGCCATGGTTCATGACCCTGTTCGGGCGGGACAGCATCTTCACCTCCCTCCAGGTGCTGCCGTTCCTGCCCGAGCTGATTCCGTCGACGCTCTTGCTCCTCGCCGGTCTCCAGGGACACCGGCTGGACGACTTCCGGGACGAGGAGCCGGGCAAGATCCTGCACGAGCTGCGGTACGGCGAGACCGCAGGCTTCGAGGAGCAGCCGCACTCGCCCTACTACGGCTCCGCCGACGCCACGCCGCTCTTCGTGATCCTGCTCGACGAGTACGAGCGGTGGACCGGCGACGGCGCGCTGATCATGAAGCTGGAGTCCTCCATCCGCGCCGCCCTCGCCTGGATCGACACGTACGGCGACCTGCTCGGGACCGGCTACATCTGGTACCGGACCCGCAACCCGGACACCGGACTCGCGAACCAGTGCTGGAAGGACTCCTGGGACTCGATCTCGTACCGCGACGGCCGGCTGCCGGGCTTCCCCCGCGCCACCTGCGAACTACAGGGGTACGCGTACGACGCGAAGATCCGGGGCGCCCGGCTGGCCCGCCGGTTCTTCAACGACCCCGCCTACGCAGACCGGCTGGAGCGGGAGGCCGCCGATCTGAAGATGCGGTTCAACCGGGACTTCTGGATCCCGGACAAGGAGTACTACGCGCTCGCTCTCGACGCCGACGGCCGGCAGGTGGACGCGCTCAGCTCGAACGTCGGCCACCTCCTCTGGAGCGGCATCGTGGACGAGTCACGCGCGGGGCGGCTCGCCGAGCATCTGCTCGGCCCCCGCCTCTTCACCGGCTGGGGCGTGCGAACGCTCGCCGACGACCAGGGCCGGTACAACCCCATCGGCTACCACGTCGGCACCGTCTGGCCGTTCGACAACTCGATCATCGCCTGGGGCCTGTGGAAGTACGGCTTCCGCGAGGAGGCCGGGCGGATCTGCGACGCGATCCTCGACGCCTCCCGCTTCTTCGAGGGCCGGCTGCCGGAGGCGTTCGCCGGCTACGACCGGACCCTCACCGAGTACCCGGTGAAGTACCCCACCGCGTGCAGCCCCCAGGCCTGGTCGGCGGGGACACCGCTGCTGCTGCTCCGGGTCATCCTCGGTCTGGAGCCGCAGGGGGACCACCTGATCATCGACCCGTACGTGCCGGACGGCATGGGCCGCATCGAACTGCTCGACATCCCGGGCCGCTGGGGCCGGGTCGACGCCCTCGGCCGCAGCCGCACCCCGCACGACTCCAGCCGAGGCCGCTGAGGCGTCGCCCTCCGCGCGGCCGGTCGCCCGTCCGACGGCAGCGTGGTCAGCCGGCGCAGCCCGTGGAGGCGGCGAGCCGAAGCTCCTCGCCGGTGGCGTCGGCGAGGACGATGTCCGGGCCGCGCCGGTAGGCGTACGCCTCCGGGGTGTCGACGAGGACGGCGCCGGCGGCCAGCGGCGCCAGCGCGTCCAGCGACACCGGGTCGGAACCGGCGTCCACCCAGCGGGTCCAGGCATTACCGCCGTCGGGGCAGCGTGCCACCACCACCCGCGTGACGTCCGTCGCCGGTCGGCCCAGGGCGCGTGACGCCTCCTCCAGTGCCGGGCCGGCGGCGTGCAGCGGCAGCAGGTCCCCGAACTCCACGTCGGCCGGCCGGCAGCCGGTCGCCACCGTGAACCGGACCCGGCCGGGCGCGGCAACCCGGCCCTCGACCGGGATGAATTCGCCGGCGTCGGCGCGCAGGCGCGGGCCGTCCACGCTGTCCCGCACCCCGGCCCGCCAGGGCTCCGGAAGCGCGTCGGCGACCCGGTCGAGCAGGGCCCGTTCCCCGCCCTCGGCGACCAGCACGTCCACGCCACGGGTCAGGTCGGCGCCGTCGCTGACCGGCGTGACGCGGCATCCCTTCTCGACCGTTTCCGGGGTCATGACCCACGCGCCGGCCGGGCCGATCGCGGCGACGAGGTGGCCCACCGCCCGGTGGACCACCGGCGTCGCCTGGCCGATGGTGCGCTGCTCCTTCACGGTCGGCGGGTCGGTGCGGACCGACCACCACGCAAGCGCCGCCAGCAGCACCGCCCACGCCACGGCCGCGACGACGACCCAACGCGCGGCCCGCCGGCGGCCCGGCGGGCGGTCAGGACCGGACGGTAGGGCGTACCCGGGGTGGACGGCACTCACCGCGCCATCGTGTCACGCGCCGGCACGTCACCCGCCGACGGCTCGACGGCCCGCCGCGCGCCGACCGCGCACCCCCGGCGTCGCCCGCCCGAACTCCCCCCGCGGCTCACCCGTCGGGGTCGTCCGGTACGGAGACGAGACGGTAGCCGACCCCGCGCACGGTGTGCACCCGCGGGCCGCCGGAGAGCAGGCGAAGCTTGTGCCGGAGCCGCTTCATCGCCGAGTGCAGGATGGCCGTGTCGCCGAGGTACGCGCCGCCCCAGACCGAGGCGAAGAGCTGCTCGTAGCTCCAGAGCACGACCGGCGGGCTGGCCAACCGCGCCAGCAGCTCCCGCTCGGTGCGGGTCAGCGCCAGCGGCCGCCCCCGCCAGGTGACCAGGTGCCCCGGCCCGTCGACGACCAGGTCACCGCAGCTCACCGGGCTCTCCGGTGGCACTGGAACCGGCACCGGCGGCTCGGGAAAGAGCATCGCGCGCAGCTCGGCGAGATCGGCGCAACTCACGACCGGCCCCACCCCGTCGAGCCGGCGCAGCACATGTTCGCGCACGGCCACGTCGGGACTGACACAGACAACTATCGGGACTCCCCCACCGGACACGCTGCCTCCCCGGCTGTCCGCGCTGACGTGAACGCTCCCACCCGCCGACGCGTACCGACGGGGCCCGCGGTCAGCGTATCGGCCAGAATCGCGCCCCGTCACTGACCAGGTACTGACCGAAACATTCCATTGATCGTCCTCTGTCGGCCCACGAGCATGGCTTTCGCGGGACCGGAACCGCCCGGACCCGCGGACGTGGGGAGGCAACAGTGTTCGTACGACCATCCGCGCGGTCCCGCCTGGGGCGTGTGGCCGTCGCGCTCGGCGCGCTGGTGCTCGGGCTGACCGCCCAGCCGGCGCTCGCCGCGTCGCCGCCCGGCACACCGGCCCGGGCGACCGTCGCGCCGGGGCTGCTCGACGGCCGCACCGCCACCGGCAGTGCGACGTTCCTGGTATACCTGCGGGAGACGGCCCCGCTCGCCGACACCGCGAAACTGCGGGACGCGGACAGCCGGGCCCGCGCCGTGCACCAGCTGCTGACCGGCACCGCCGAGCGCACCCAGCGCGACCTCCGGAAACTGCTGGACGCGCGGAAGGTGGACCACACGTCGTACTGGATCGCCAACGCCCTCCGCGTCCGTGGCGACCGCGCCCTGGTCGACGAGCTGGCGGGCCGGCCCGAGGTGGCCCGGATCGAGCCCACCCGCAGCTACCCGCTGGTCCGGCCCACGCCGGCCACGGTCGACCGCGCCCGGACCGCCGCCGTCGAGTGGGGTATCACCGACATCGGCGCGCCCCGCGTGTGGGATGAGTTCGGCGACCGCGGCGAGGGCGTCGTGGTGGCGAACATCGACAGCGGCGTGCAGTACGACCACCCCGCCCTGGT
The DNA here is from genome assembly GCF_012034245.1 of Micromonospora thermarum. GTDB lineage: Bacteria > Actinomycetota > Actinomycetes > Mycobacteriales > Micromonosporaceae > Micromonospora > Micromonospora thermarum. Next base: position 181,662 of record NZ_JAATEO010000004.1, read on the forward strand.
CCGCTCCTACCGGGGCAACCTCGGCGGCAGCTTCGACCACGCCTACAACTGGTACGACCCGACCGGGATCTGCGCCGGCCCGGCGCCCTGCGACAACAACGACCACGGCACCCACGTGATGGGCACGATGGTCGGCGACGACGGGGCCGGCAACCAGATCGGTGTCGCCCCCGGCGCGCGGTGGATGGCCGCCAAGGGGTGCGAGGTGAACACGTGCTCGGACGCCTCGCTGCTCGCCGCCGGCCAGTGGGTCCTGGCCCCGACCGACCCGAACGGACAGAACCCGCGACCCGACCTGCGTCCCGACATCGTCAACAACTCGTGGGGCGGCAACGGGGGCGACCCCTGGTACCAGCAGACCGTGGCCGCCTGGCGGGCCGCCGGCATCTTCCCGGTGTTCTCCGCCGGCAACGACGGCCCGGCCTGCGGCAGCGCCGGCTCACCCGGTGACTACCCGACCGCGTACGCCGTCGGGGCGTACGCGTCGAACGGCGCTATCGCCAACTTCTCCGGTCGCGGCTCCGGCACCGAACCGCTGAAGCCGAACGTCGCCGCCCCCGGGGTGGCCGTCCGCTCCAGCGTGCCCGGCGGCGGGTACGCGGCCTTCAACGGCACGTCGATGGCCGCCCCGCACGTCGCCGGAACCGCGGCCCTGGTCTGGTCGGCCGCCCCCAGCCTGCGCGGTGACGTCGCCGCCACCGAGGCGTTGCTGGACCGCACCGCCCGGGACGTGGACGCCACCACCTGCGGCGGGACCGCCGCCGACAACAACGTGTTCGGCGAAGGGCGCCTCGACGCGTACGAGGCGGTGCGCGGCGCCCCGCGCGGAGCGGTCGGCCGGATCACCGGCACGGTGACCTCGGCCGGTGACGACGACCCGGTCGCCGGGGCGACCGTCGGCGACGGCACCCGCACCGTCACCACCGGCCCCGACGGCCGGTACGCGCTGACGGTGCCGGCCGGCGAGACCACCGTCACGGTCTCCGCGTACGGCTTCGCCACGCAGTCGGCCACCGTCACGGTCGCCGAGGGCGCGGCGGTCACCCGGGACTTCGCGCTGGTGGCGAGCCCGATGGTCACGCTCGGCGGCCGGGTCACCGACGGCTCCGGGCACGGCTGGCCGCTCTACGCCCGCGTCGACGTGGCCGGCCGTCCCGGCGGCCCGGTCTTCACCGACCCGGCGACCGGTCGCTGGTCGGCCACCGTGGCCGGGGACGCCGCGTACCGGATCACGGTTACGGCCCGGTACCCGGGCTACCGCACCGTGACCCGCGACGTCCCGGTCGGCGACGGTGCCACCACGGCGGACGTCGCGGTGCCGGTCGACCCGGCCTGCACCGCCGCGGGCTACACGAGCAGCTTCGGCGCGCCGCTGCTCACGCAGGGCTTCGACGGCACCACCGCACCGGCCGGGTGGTCGGTGGTCAAGCGCACCGACAAGGGCGGCTGGGCCTTCGACGACCCCGGGCGCCGCGGCAACCTCACCGGCGGCAGCGGCGGCTTCGCGATCATCGACAGTGACTCGCTGGGCTCCGGCAACACCCAGGACACCGACCTGGTGGCCCCGGCGGTGGACCTGTCCGGCGCGCCGGCGCCCGTCCTGCGTTTTCGCAGCGACTGGCGGGCGGTGGGGGTGACCGACACCGCCGACGTGGACGTCTCCACCGACGGTGGCGCCACGTGGACCACCGTCTGGCACCAGACGTCGAGCCGGCGCGGGCCGCGCATCGAGGAAGTGCCGCTGACCGGGGCCGGAGGCGCCTCCGACGTCCGGGTGCGGTTCCGCTTCAAGGGCACGTTCGCCTGGTGGTGGCAGGTCGACGACGTCGCCCTCGTCAACCGGGACTGCACGCCGGTGCCCGGTGGCCTGGTGGTCGGCACGACGACCGACCGCAACACCGGCACCCCGGTGAACGGGGTCTCCGTGACCAGCGTGGACCGCCCGGCCGACAAGGGCGTCTCGGCCGCCACGCCGGACGACCCGAACGAGCCGGACGGCTTCTACTGGCTCTTCTCCGGCCTCACCGGGACGCACCCCGTCACCGCGACGCGGACGCCGTACGCGCCGGCCACCCGTGACGTGGCGGTCGTCGCCGACGACGTCCGGCGAGCCGACTTCGCGCTGGCTGCCGGCCGGCTCACGGTCACCCCGGCGCAGGTGGAGTCCCACCAGCCGTACGGCAGCACCCGGAGCACCCGGCTCACGATGAGGAACACCGGCACCGCCCCGGCCACCGTGGAGGTGCTGGAGCGGGCCGGCCGGTTCGAGCTGCTCGACCGGGCGGGCGCCCCGCTGCGCGAGGTCACGGTGAAGGGGATCAGCAAGGCGCGCACCGGGACCGCGTACGGCGGCGCGGCGCCGGAGGCCGGTACGTCGGCGGACGACGCCTGGGCCCAGATCGCCGACCTGCCGGCGGCCGTTTTCGACAACGGGGCCGCGTGGCTCGACGGGCGGGTCTACTCGGTCGGCGGTGGCAGCGGCACCGGGACCGAGCGCAAGGCCTGGGCGTACGACCCCGGCACGGAGGCCTGGACGGCCCTGCCCGACCTGCCGACCGCTCGCGCCAAGCCGGGCGTCGCGTCGGTTGGTGGCAAGCTCTACGTGCTCGGCGGCTGGGGTGCCGACGAGGACACCGTGGCGTCGGTGGACGTGCTCGATCCGGGCACCGGCACCTGGAGCACGCTGTCCGGGGCGACCAACCCGGCACCGGTCGCCGCCGCCGGGACGGCGGTCGCGGGCGGCAAGGTCTACCTCGTGGGCGGCTGCGCCGACGGGGCCTGCGCGGCGACCGACCGGCTGGTGGTGTTCGACCCGAAGACCGGAACCTTCACCACCGGCGCGCCCTACCCGCACCCGGTCGCCTGGCTGAGCTGCGGCGGGATCGGCGCCCAGGTGTACTGCGCCGGCGGCACCGGCAGCACCGAGTACACCGACGCGTACCGGTACGACCCGGCCTCGGACAGCTGGACCCGGATCGCCGACCTGCCGCTGGAGATGTGGGGCTCGCAGTACGCGGCGGCCGGCGGGATGCTCGTGCTGGCCGGCGGCGTGACCAGCGGATCCAGCGTGGTGACGAACCGGACGGTCGGCTACGACCCGGCGACCGGGAGCTGGCGGACCCTGCCGAACACCGGGTTCGCACGGTACCGCGGCGCCGCCGCGTGCGGGGCGTACCGGATCGGCGGCTCACCCACCTCCTTCGTCGGGTCGACGCAGAGCGAACGGCTCGGTGGCCTGGAGCTGTGCGCGGAGGAGGCGGACCTGCCCTGGCTCGCCACGTCGCCCGCCAGCTTCACGCTGGCGCCCGGAGCGTCCCGCACGGTGACCGTCACGCTCACCGCGACGGCCGCCGCCGGGGTGGCGCAGCCGGGACGGTACGCGGGTGAGCTGGCCTTCGCGGCCGACGTGCCGTACGCGGTGCCACCGGTCAACGTGGAGATGAACGTGTCTCCCCCGGCGAGCTGGGGCAAGCTCCAGGGCACGGTCACCGGCGTGACCTGCGGCGGCGTGACGGTCGGCGTGCCGGCGACGGTGCGGGTGAACCTGGTCGGTGGCACCAGCGGCCACACGCTCACCGCCGACACCCGCGGCCGGTACGCGTGGTGGCTGCCTAAGGGCCGGTACGAGGTGATCGTCGCCAAGGACGGCTGGATCCCGGAGGTGCAGCGCACCCGGGTCGAGGCGGGCTTCGTCCGCACCCTCGACTTCGCCCTCGATCCGTCGTCGGGCTGCACGAGAGCGACCGGCATCTGAGTGAGTTGGTGGTCGGCGGTCCAGGGGACCGCCAACCACCAGCCGTCTCGGGAACCCACCGGACCGACTCAAACGGTTCTCCCGTGCGCCTCGGTGTACCGGGGCTCCGGTCGGCTCCGGTCGGGTCCGGCCGGTCCGGCCGGGTCCGGCCGAAGAACGACTCCGGTCTTCCCGTGCGCCTCGTCGGGCCGGGGCTCCGGCCGTTCCCGGCCGGAAGGACGACGCCGATCGCTCCCTTTGGAGCTGATGTCGTCAGTGCATCGCATTGGTGCCCCGGCAACCGCCCGCTTGCTGACGACACAGGTGGACCGCTTGCTGACGACACAGGTGGACCGCTTGCTGACGACATAGGTGGATCAGCTCCAAAGGGAGCCGAGCGGCGTCACGTCTTACTAGGTGGCGCGCTGCGAGGGCGGGCCGCCGGGCACCTGCGCTCGCGCACGCCCGTCGACAAGGGCCGGATGAGCGTTCGATACGACGAGGTACTCGGCCCGTTGCGTGAGGCGTACGACGCCCGGGCGGCCTGGCGTGACGGGCAGCGCAAGGAGCCGTGGAAGCTGGCGGAGCGGCAGGCGTTCCGGAAGCGGCTGGCGCCGGACGCACGGCTGCTGGAGATCGGCGCCGGCACCGGGCAGGACAGCGCCCGCGGTCCTGGCGGCGGTACGGGCGGTCCTGCGCCCCGGCGGGCTGTTCTTCGTCGGGGTGTACGGCGGCGACGAGAGCGCCGAAGGCCCGATCGACGACGACGCGCACGTGCCGCCACGGTTCTTCTCGTGGCGCACCGACCGGCAGTTGCTCGGCTTCGCCACCGACGCGCGGTTCGACGTCGTGGACTTCCACCCTGTCGACACCGGCCGCGGCTACCGGTTCCAGTCGCTGACGCTGCGCCGCCCGGACCCGGACGCCGACTGAGCCGCTGGTCCTGACGTGCACGACCGCGGCCCGCCACTCCGGCAGGAGCGACGGGCCGCGGTCGATTCAGAGCGTGGGTCAGTTGGCGACCGTGACGGCCACCTCGTTGATGCCCCGGGCGGCGGTCACGGCGGTGTCGCCGTTGCCGTGACGGGAGAGCGCCCGCAGCGTCCACGTGCCGGGAGCGGCGAAGAAGCGGAACTGCCCGGCCGGCGAGGTGACCACCTCGGCGGTGAACTCACCGGTGGAGTCGAGCAGCCGGACGTACGCGCCCGGCACCGATTCGCCCTCGGTGGAGCGGACGACGCCGGTGATGACGGTCTCCTTCTCCAGGTCGAGGCTGGCGGGCAGCGGGGCGGCCTGGTCCGGTGCGGCGCAACCGGCGGCGCTGACAGCGCTTGCTGCGGTGGGTGCGGTCATCTCAGGCCTCCCCGACAGTGCTGTTGGGCCCGGCTTCGCCGGGCGTGTCGCCGAGCGCGACCGGCACACCGACCAGCGAGCCGTACTCGGTCCAGGATCCGTCGTAGTTCTTCACGTTCCGGTGGCCGAGCAGCTCCTGGAGCACGAACCAGGTGTGCGAGGAGCGCTCGCCGATCCGGCAGTACGCGATGGTCTCCTTGCTGTCGTCCAGCCCGGCCTCGGCGTAGATCTTGCGCAGCTCGTCGTCGGACTTGAAGGTGCCGTCCTCGTTGGCCGCCTTCGACCACGGCACGCTGATCGCGGTCGGGACGTGGCCGGCGCGCTGCGCCTGCTCCTGCGGGAGGTGGGCGGGGGCGAGGAGGCGGCCCGCGTACTCGTCGGGGCTGCGGACGTCGACGAGGTTCTTCGTGCCGATGGCGGCGACGACCTCGTCGCGGAAGGCCCGGATGCTGGTGTCCGGCTCCTGGGCCACGTACTGGGTCGCCGGACGGGTCACCGCGTCCTTGACCAGCGGGCGGGCGTCCAGCTCCCACTTCTTGCGGCCGCCGTCGAGCAGCTTGACGTCGCCGTGGCCGTAGAGCTTGAAGTACCAGTACGCGTACGCGGCGAACCAGTTGTTGTTGCCGCCGTAGAGGATGACGGTGTCGTCGTTGGCGATGCCCCGCTCCGAGAGGAGCGCCTCGAACTGGGCCTTGTTGACGAAGTCCCGGCGGACCGGGTCCTGCAGGTCGGTCTTCCAGTCGAGCTTGATCGCGCCGGGCAGGTGGCCGGCGTCGTAGGCCGAGGTGTCCTCGTCGACCTCGACGAAGACGACGCCCGGGGCGTCGAGGTTCTTCTCGGCCCAGTCGGCCGAGACGAGTGCGGTGTCGCGACTCATCAGATCACTCCTTGGTGAAGATGGACGGTGAACCAGCACGAGGCATCGAAAGATGTGAGGATCGCACCACGCGCGGAATCCACCGTATGGACGGATCACGGGTTCGCGCGACGGCGCCGCTGCCGGGCGTGGAAAGAGAGCACGGGAGAAGAAAGAAGCCCCTGCGTGCCGATGGCTGCTAGGCAGCCGAGGACAGCCCCGCCGTCAGATGACGGGGCGACACAGGCAGGTGGCCACGCGGCACAGGTCGACCGCGCGCCGTTTGGTGAGGAGCGTCCCCATGGGCAGGGAGCCTACCAGCGATCCCAGGCGACGCCACCGGCCGGACCAGCATCCGGGACGCGCCGCCCGGACGCCGGCCGGTCAGCTCACCGCGTTGATCGGCACGTTGCTGGCGTCGGCAGTCACCTGGAGCCCCTCGGACAGCGGCCGGACCTCACGGACCCTGAGCTGGAACGGCAGGTCCGGCAGGGGCACGTCGATCGAGATGCTCTGCGCGTAGTTGTTGAGCAGGGTGCGCGCCAGCGGCACGTTGGGCAGCCCCTCGGCGGTGAGGTTGTTGAACCGCAGGGCCACCTTCCCCTGCTCGCTGACCGTGATGTCGGCGGTGCCGGTGACGGTCAGCCGCTGCCCGAGGATGTCCACCGGGGCGGTCACCGCGAGCCGGCCGCCCTGCTCGCCCAGTCGAAGCCCTTCGCGGTCGAGCAGCGCCGCGAGGCTGTCGTAGCTGATGATGCCGGTGCCGTTGACGGTCTCGGCCACCACGTCACCCTGCCCGGACCGGATGGTGTCCAGCGAGGCGGCCACGTCGCGGGCGTCCACGTCGAGGGTCGGCAGCGCCACCGCGTCGCCCTGCACCGAGCCGCGCACCTCGCGCAGCCCGATGGAGATGCGCTCGTACCGGCCGTCGAGCACCTGCGTGAGGAAGGGGAAGCCGCCGATCTCGACCTCCGGCGGGGAGGACTGGGCGTCCTGCTTTGCGATCTCCTGGCGTACCTGGTCGGCGATCGCGCGCTCGGCCACCCCGGCCGCCACGCGGTCGGCCACCACCAGCAGCCCGACCAGGACCAGCAGCAGGACGAGGAGGACGACGAGTGCGCGGCGCCCCCGCCGCCGGGGCCGCTCCTGGTACGCGTACTCCTCGGTCACGCCGCCTCCTGTCGTCCTCGCCGGTGCCGCGCCGCGGCGCCTCGGTGGTACCCGAACGGTCGAATTCTCAATCTCCGGTCAGAGGACCAGCTTGCACATGGCGTACGCGGCCGGAGCGGCGAGGGCGAAGCCGGCGAGCGGGCCCTGCATGTGCCGGGCCACCCACATGGTGGGCTGCTCGCCGGCCATCAGGCGGCCCGCCTCCGCGTACCCGACCGCCAGGTCGGCCAGGACGGCCGCGACGGCCGCGACCAGGCCCATGATCGCGGCCCGGGTCGGGGTGAACGGGGTCACCAGGTAGCTGCCGAGGAGCGCGCTGACGAGGGTGCCGACCATGGCGCCGCCGACCACGCCGGCGGCGCCCCGGGGAACCTGAGGGGCCAGCCGGGGCCAGGCGGCGAACGCGTCGGTGGCCCGGGCGACGGTGAGCGCGACGCCGGCCGCGGTGAGGCAGACCGTCATGGTCTGGGTGCCCGCCGGGATCCGGCTCAGCACGATCAGCGTGCCGAACGCCACGACGCCGGCCACGATCAGCGCGGTGCCCCGGAGCGAGTCGGTGACCCGCACCCGGTCGACCCGGCGGACGAGCTGGCCGAGGACGGCGGCCACCAGACCCACCAGGAGGACCTGGACCAGGGGCATCAGCCGGGCGACGTCGGTCTGCACGGCCAGCGTGTCGGCCGTGACCGCCGCGACGGCGCTGACCGCGGCGACCACCGCCAGCGCGGGCGGCCGCGCCGCCATCGTCCAGGCCAGCACCGAGAGCAGCTGGACGCTGAGGACGACGATCGTGAACGGCAGGCGGTGACCGGGCCCCGAGGTCTGCGCCGCCAGGACCAGACCGGTTCCGAGCAGGGCGGCGAAGCCGGCGACGCTCAGCGCGAGCGGCCGCCGCACCTCGACGGGCGGGGTGACCTCCTCGCCCTTCTCGTCCCCCGGTTCGGCGGGGGGCCGGCGCGCCGGCTCCCCGTCCCGCCGGGCCCGGCGGGGGCCGCCGCGCTCCGCCCGCTCCTCGTCGTCACCGGGCCGTGGCGCGCTCGGCGGGCCGCCCGGGGACTGGTCGGGCCACGGGTCACGGCCGGTGTCCGGCGTGCTGGAGGGAAACACCCACCGATCGTGCCAGACCCGGCCCCGGCCACGGGGGTTGCGGTTTCGGCGAGGTTAAAACCTGTGGCGCGATCAAGGGCACATCGGGCAAACGGGAAATGGCCAGGAGGCCCAGCCGGGGCGATCGGTTACGCTCAAGCCGTTACCCCGCCCGTCAGCGACGCCGGGACCCACGCAAGTTCTCAGCGCCACCCGCGAGGAGTGTGCCGCTGGTCGCGCGCGGCCGAAGGCCGCCGGGACGGAGGTGATCGTGGAGATCCTGCTGCTGGTGACCGCGCGAGCAGGTGAGCCGTCCGCTGTGCTGCCGGCGCTCGACCTGCTGCCGCACTCGGTCCGCACCGCGCCGCGCGACGTCCGCACGCTGGTCGCCGGCCCCAGCCCCGACGCGGTGCTGGTCGACGCCCGTTCCGAGCTGAGCGAGGCCCGGGCCACCTGCCGGATGCTGCACGCCACCGGGCTCGGCGTGCCGCTGGTCGCCGTGGTCACCGAGGCCGGCCTGATCGCCCTCAACTCCGACTGGGGCGTCGACGACGTCATCCTCGCCTCGGCCGGTCCGGCCGAGGTCGAGGCGCGGCTGCGCCTGGCCGTGGGCCGGCTGAGCAGCGCGACCGCCGGCGCCGGTGGCTCGATCCGGGCCGGCGAGCTCACCATCGACCCCGACACGTACGCCGCGAAGCTGAAGGGCCGTCCGCTCGACCTCACCTACAAGGAGTTCGAGCTGCTCAAGTTCCTGGCCCAGCACCCGGGCCGGGTCTTCACCCGGGACCAGCTGCTGCGCGAGGTCTGGGGCTACGACTACTTCGGCGGCACCCGCACGGTGGACGTGCACGTCCGGCGGTTGCGGGCCAAGCTCGGCTCGGAGTACGAGTCGATGATCGGCACGGTCCGCCAGGTGGGTTACAAGTTCGTCGTCCCGCCGTCGCGGTCGCTGCCGGACAGCGAGCACGCGCCACTGCCGGTCTGAGCCCCCGATTGAGCTATTCGCCCCTTTTGGGCGAATAGCTCAATTTATTCTGACTGCCAGGTTCGGACAGTCAGAGGGGGCGACGGTGCGCGCGATAACCACAGGAGCGGCGGTTCGACACAGGTGGGCTGACTGATGCGCGTCTCTCCGACGGTCCGCGCCCTCGGCATCGTGACGCTGGTCCTGACCGCGCTGCTCGGTTCGGCGTACGGGATCGGCCGCAGCCTCGTCCCGGACGGGTTGGGCTCCGGCGTCACCACCAGCGCCACCGGCCCGCACTACGGCGACCAGATGCCCGGGGAGGCCGAGGCCGTCCCGTCCCGGTCGGGTGACGCCCCGAGGCGTACCGGGCCGAAGGAGCCGACCGGCGAGCCGGAGATCGTCGACGGCGTCCACACGTACGGCGCCCGCAGCACGACCGGCACGTCGACGGTCGCGCTGACCTTCGACGACGGGCCCGACCCCACGTACACCCCGCAGGTCCTCGCGATCCTGCGCGAGTTCCACGTCACGGCGACGTTCTGCGTGGTCGGCGAGAACGCGCGCAACCACCCCGAACTGATCCGGGCGATCGTGGCCGACGGCCACACGCTGTGCAACCACACCTGGAACCACGACGTCACGCTCGGCGCCAAGTCGCCGGACCGGATCCGGGCCGACCTGCTCCGGACGACCGAGGCGATCCGGGCGGCGGTGCCGGACGCGCCGGTCGCCTACTACCGGCAGCCCGGCGGCGCCTGGACGTACCCCGTGGTCAAGGTGGCACGGGAACTCGGCATGATTCCGCTGCACTGGACGGTCGACCCGTCCGACTGGCGCGCGCCCGGCGCGGGCCGCATCGCTTCGACGGTGACCACCGGCGTGGAGCCGGGTGCGGTCGTGCTGCTGCACGACGCCGGCGGCGACCGGCAGGGCACGGTGGACGCGCTGTACCGGATCCTGCCGGATCTCACCAGCCGGTTCCAGGTGGAGGCCCTGCCGCCCGAAACGACGTGACGGCGACGTCCACGACGGTCGGCGGTGGCGCCGGCCGGGAACCGCCGGGCAGGCGGGCGCGCCGGCGGCGGAGGCCGTGCGGTCCGCCGGAGCCGGCCTGGGGAACGGGCTACGGTGACCCGGTGAGCAGCCCCGAACCCACCAGTGACCGGGTGTACCGGACCGACCGACTCGACCCGACGGAGATCGCCGACGTGCTGGCCCTCGCCCGCGCCGCCGGGGACGCCGACGGCGCCGGCCCACTCGACGAGCACGTCCTGCTCCGGCTCCGGGACCCGCGGGCAGCGGCCGTGCACCTCACCGCCCGCGCCGACGACGGCACCCTGACCGGGTACGCGCACCTGGACACCACCGACCCGGCGGCGGGCACCGGCGTGGAGATGGTGGTCCATCCCGCCCGCCGCCGGCGTGGCACCGGACGCGCCCTGGCCCGCGGCGTGCTGGCGGCGGCGACCGGGCCGCTGCGCGCCTGGGCGCACGGCGACCACCCCTCGGCCGCGGCCCTCGCGGTGGACCTGGCCTTCACGCGGGCCCGGGTGCTGTGGCAACTGCGCCGGCCGCTCACCGCCCCGGTTCCCGAGCCGCGCCTGCCCGACGGGGTGGCGCTGCGCGCGTACCGGCCGGGCACCGACGACGACGCCTGGCTGGCGCTCAACGCGCGAGCCTTCGCCGACCACCCCGAGCAGGGCCGCTGGACCGCCGCCGACCTGCGGGTACGCCTCGACGAGCCGTGGTTCGACCCGGCCGGCTTCCTGCTCGCCGTCGCCGAGTCGACGGGTGAGCTGCTCGGCTTCCACTGGACGAAGGTCCACGAGCGGCCCGGCTCCGCCCCGATCGGCGAGGTGTACGTGCTCGGCGTCGACCCGGGCGCCCACGGCGGCGGGCTCGGCAAGGCGCTGACCGCGGCCGGCCTCGCGTACCTGCGGGACCGGCGCGGCCTGGACCGGGTGATGCTCTACGTCGACGAGTCCAACACCGCGGCGGTGGCCCTGTACGAGCGGCTCGGCTTCGCCCGCTGGTCCGCGCACGTCAACTACCACCTGGGCTGACCCGTGGGCGGCCGGCGGACGAGTGGCTCGCGGTGCCGTCCGTTCGCCGACCGCCGGCCCCGGTGGCGGCCGGCCCTGGCCGGGTTGTGCCTGGCACTGCTGGTCGCCGGGTGCGCGCCCGCCCCGCCGTACGGCCCGGTGCCCGAGGAGTTCTGCGCCTCCGGCACCCTGGACGCCCAGGGCTCCTCCGCCCAGCGCAACGCCATGGACCAGTGGATCCGCGCGTACCAGCGGTCGTGTCCCGGCTCGACCATCAACTACGAGCCCTCCGGCTCGGGCGCGGGCATCAAGGCGCTGGTCGCCGGCATGGCGGACTTCGCCGGCAGCGAGTCGCTGCTCGAGCCGAAGGAGCAGGTGCAGGCCGACGCGCAGTGCTCGGGCGGTCGGGCGGTCACCCTGCCGATGGTGATCGGCCCGGTGGCGGTCGCCTACCGGGTCGGCGGCCTCCCCGAGCTGCGGCTGAGCCCGGCGCTCCTCGCCCGGATCTTCGCGGGCGAGATCGAGCGATGGGACGATCCGGCGATCCGGGCGGACAACCCGGGTGTGCAGCTGCCCCCTACCCCGGTCCACGCGGTCCACCGGGCGGACGAGTCCGGCACCACCGAGACGTTCACCACCTTCCTCTCCGAGGCGGCCCCGGCGGAGTGGACGCTCGGCTCCGACCGGAAGTGGCCGGCGTCGGGCGGCATCGGCACCGAGGGATCGGAGCGGCTGGCCGAGACGGTTCGGGACACCGACGGCGCGATCGGCTACCTGGAGCTGTCGTACGCCCGGACGCAGGGCCTGGCGGTGGCGCGGATCCGCAACGCGTCCGGTGGGTTCGTTGCCCCGTCGGCCGAGGCCGCCGTGAAGGCCGTCCCCGAGCCGACGGGCGACCTGCGCGTCGACGTCCACAGCGGGACGCGGGCCGACGGGGCGTACCCGATCGTGCTGGTGACGTACGAGTTTGTCTGCGACCGCGGGCTCGCCGCCGACGAGGTGCCGCTGGTCCGGGGGTTCCTGGGGTGGGCGGCCAGCGCGGAGGGCCAGCGGCTCCTCACCGAGCTGGGCTACGCGCCGCTGCCGGAGGCGCTGCGCCGGCGGGTGGCCGCCGAGGTCGCCCGCATCTCGTGACCCGGGCCGCCACTCCGCATCACCGCCGGATAACGGCCGCGACTCGACGCGGTAACGGCCTACCGGAAAAATGCTCATACTTCCGACAGGGGCAGCCGAGTTCACTTAACGGACAACTCGCCCTCAGCGAGCGGACACCACGAGGGGCGCACGTGTTCACCTTCCGTTCACTTGTGACCGGCGATCCGGTCACCTGGCGCTCCTAGCTTTTGGACCAGGCCGGTCAGCGTGCCGGCTCCCCCGGCCCCCAACCCGGGGCCGCCAAGCCAGTCAGACGTGAAGGGAAACCCCTCAGGTGAAGCTCCAGCGGCACGGCACTCTCGCCTGCCTCGCTCTTACCGCGACGCTCGCTCTCAGTGCATGCGGCTCGGACAACAACGAGCCTGCCAACCCGTCGGCCTCCGGGTCGTCCGCCGCGGCCGACTGCGCCACCGGCACGCTGAACGCCCAGGGCTCCTCGGCCCAGAAGAACGCCATGGCCGAGTGGATCAAGGCGTACCAGCAGAAGTGCCAGGGTGTCACGATCAACTACGAGCCCTCGGGCTCCGGCGCCGGCATCGAAGCCTTCATCGCCGGCACCGCCGACTTCGCCGGCTCGGACTCCGCCCTCAAGGAGGACCAGCAGCCGAAGGCGGACGCGCGCTGCGCCACCGGCAAGGCCATCAACCTGCCGATGGTGATCGGCCCGGTCGCCGTCGCCTACAACCTGAACGGCGTGGAGAACCTCCAGCTGAAGCCGGCCACCCTGGCCAAGATCTTCGCTGGCAAGATCACCAAGTGGGACGACGCGGCGATCAAGGCGGACAACCCGGACGCCAAGCTGCCGGCCACCACCATCCAGACCGTGCACCGGTCGGACTCGTCCGGCACCACCGACAACTTCACCGACTTCCTCGCCAAGACCTCCGAAGCCGACTGGACCTTCGGTAAGGCCAAGGAGTGGAAGGCCCCGGGCGGCACCGGCGCCAAGGGCTCGGACGGCGTGGCCAGCGCGGTCAAGCAGGCCGACGGCGCCATCGGCTACATGGAGTGGTCGTTCGCCGAGAACGCCGACCTGGGCATCGCCAAGATCGGTAACGGCGCCGGCGAGTTCGCCGAGTTGACCGCCGAGGCGGCCGGCAAGACGATCGCCGGTGCCGAGGTCACGGGCCAGGGCAACGACCTCAAGATGAAGATCGACTACAACACCAAGGAGGCCGGGGCCTACCCGATCGTCCTGGTGACGTACGAGATCGTCTGCGAGAAGGGCACCGCCGCCGACAAGCTCAACCTGGTCAAGGGCTTCCTCGGCCACGCGGCCAGCACCGAGGGCCAGGCGGAGCTGACCGAGCTCGGCTACGCCCCGCTGCCGGAGACCGTCCGCACCAAGGTCGAGACCGCGGTCAAGAGCCTCTCCTGACCGGATCCTGAACCACGCCATATTCCTCAATCGGAGCGAGCGAGCTGATGGGTGACTACCCTTCCCGCTCGGCCAACGCCGGCACCGGCGGGACCCCCGTGACCGAAGGTCGCGAGTGGCCCGCCGGTGCCTCGGCGCGTGTGGCCGAGAACTCCTTCCACACCAGCGGCCCGAGCGGGAGCGGGCTGGGCGGCGGCGGTGCGTTGCCGCGCGCCCGCAGGTTCGGCGCGGAGCGGGCCTTCCGCGGCCTCACCATGGCCGCCGGGACCGCCGTCCTGGTCGTCATCGCGGCGATCGCGATCTTCCTGGTCGCCAAGGCGGTGCCGGCGCTTCGGGCGAACACCGAGAACTTCTGGTCGTTCGAGGGCTGGTTCCCCAACGATGCCGAGCCGAAGTTCGGTATCGGCGCGCTCGCCTTCGGCACCGTGCTCAGCTCCGCACTCGCACTACTGGTCGCGGTGCCGATCGCCCTGGGCATCGCGCTCTACCTGTCGCACTACGCACCGCGCCGGCTCGGGACGACGCTCGGCTTCCTGATCGACCTGCTGGCGGCCGTGCCCAGCGTCGTCTTCGGGCTCTGGGGGCGTGAGGTGTTCATCAACCCGGTCCGCGACTTCTCGGTCTGGCTGAACGAGTACTTCAGCTGGCTCCCGCTCTTCGGGGGCGACGGGCCCTTCGGACGGTCGATCCTGCTCGGCGCCCTGGTCCTGGCGATCATGGTGCTGCCGATCATCACCTCGCTCTCCCGTGAGGTGTTCCTCCAGACGCCGACCGCCAACGAGGAGGCCGCGCTCGCGCTCGGCGCGACCCGGTGGGAGATGATCCGCACGGCGGTCCTCCCGTACGGCCGTCCCGGCATCATCGCCGCGGTGATGCTCGGCCTGGGCCGGGCGCTGGGCGAGACGATCGCGCTGGCGCTGACCCTCGGCATCACCTTCGGCATCTCGTTCAACCTGATCGAGAACGGCGGCAACACGATCGCCGCCAACATCGCCAACGCGTTCGGCGAGGCGAACGAGACGGGTCGGGGCGCGCTGATCGCCTCCGGTCTGGTCCTCTTCGCCATCACGCTGATCGTCAACATCACGGCGCGGGCGATCATCTACCGCCGCCGGGAGTTCACGGAGTCGGCCGCATGACCACCACCGTCACCTCGCACCGCACGCGCCCGCCGGCCCAGCCGCCGACGCTGCGGGCCCGCCGGCTGCCGAAGTACGTGGCACCGGCCATCGCGCTCGCCGCGCTGCTGGTCGCCGCGGCGATCGTGTACGGCGCCGGCATCGGCGGCCCGGTCCTGGTCGTGGTGATCGGGGCGCTGCTCTACCTGGGCGCGCTGTACGTCGCGGCGAACGTTGTGGAGGGCCGCCGGTCGGCCCGCAACCGCACCTGGAGCGCCCTGATCCACTCGGCGTTCGTGCTGGCCGTCCTGCCGCTGGCCTCGGTGGTCTGGACGCTGGTCAGCAAGGGTCTGGAGCGGTTCGACGCCAACTTCTTCCTCACCTCGATGAACAACATCGGGGCCCGGGACCCGGAGGGCGGCGCGTACCACGCCATCGTCGGCACCCTGCTCCAGGTCGGTATCGCGGCGCTGATCACGGTCCCGCTCGGCATCCTCTGCGCGATCTACGTGGTCGAGTACGGCCGGGGCAAGTTCGCCTTCGCCATCCGGTTCTTCGTCGACGTCATGACCGGCATCCCGTCGATCGTCGCCGGCCTGTTCATCCTGGCGTTCTGGGTGCTGATCGTCTCGCCGTACTTCAACGACGGGCGGCCGGGATTCTCCGGCTTCGCCGCGGCGTTGGCACTGAGCGTGCTGATGCTCCCGACCGTGGTCCGTTCCACGGAGGAGATGCTGCGCCTGGTCCCCGCGCCGCTGCGCGAGGGCGCGTACGCGTTGGGCGTACCGAAGTGGAAGACCATCCTGCGGATCGTTTTGCCCACCGCCCTGCCGGGCATCGTCACCGGTGTGATGCTCGCCATCGCCCGCGCGGCCGGCGAGACGGCCCCGGTGCTGCTCGTCGCCGGCGGCGGCGCGGCGATCAACTTCAACCCGTTCGAGAACAACCAGTCGTCGCTGGCCCTCTTCGTCTACCAGCAGGCCGGTGACGCGTCCCGGTACGCGCCCGCGCGGGCCTGGACCGCGGCACTCACCCTGGTCGCCCTCGTGCTGATCCTGACGATCGCGGCGAAGCTGCTGGCCCGTCGCAACCGGCTCGGCCGATGAATTCCGGAGGTACCACCACCATGGCCAAGCGCATCGAAGCCTCGAACGTCACCGCCTACTACGGCGGCTTCAAGGCCATCGAGAACATCAACCTGACCGTCGAGCCGAAGACCGTGACCGCCCTGATCGGGCCGTCCGGCTGCGGCAAGTCCACCTTCCTGCGGTCCATCAACCGGATGCACGAGGTGCTCCCCGGCGCCCGGGTCGAGGGCAGCCTGACCATCGACGGCCAGGACATCTACGACCGCGACGTGGACGTCACCGCGGTCCGCCGCATGATCGGCATGGTCTTCCAGCGCCCCAACCCGTTCCCGACGATGAGCATCTACGAGAACGTGGTGGCCGGTCTGCGCCTCAACGGCGTGCGCCGCAAGTCGATCCTGGACGAGGCGGCCGAGAAGGCGCTCCGCTCGGCGAACCTGTGGGACGAGGTGAAGGACCGGCTCGGCAAGCCCGGCGCCGGCCTCTCCGGCGGTCAGCAGCAGCGGCTCTGCATCGCCCGCACCATCGCGGTCGAGCCGCAGGTGGTCCTGATGGACGAGCCCTGCTCCGCGCTCGACCCGATCTCGACGCTGGCCATCGAGGACCTGATGTTCCAGCTCAAGGACAAGTTCACGATCATCATCGTCACGCACAACATGCAGCAGGCCGCGCGTGTGTCGGACCGGACCGCCTTCTTCTCCATCGAGAAGACCGGCGACCCGGGCCGCCTCATCGAGTACGACAACACGCAGAAGATCTTCAGCAACCCGAGCGTGAAGAAGACCGAGGACTACATCACGGGCCGCTTCGGCTGAGCCGCGTGCCCGGTCACCGGGACCCCGCGCAGATTCACGAAAGAGTGGCCGTTCCCGCGGGAATGGCCACTCTTTCGCTGTGCGAGGGCGCTCAGCCGAGGACGAAGCGGGCTTCGCCGTCGGGGCGGAGGTCGAGGTGGGGGGCGACCGGGGTGGCCGGGTCGCGGGTCGCCGAGGCCGCCGCGACAGCGTCCAGGTCCCCGCACGCCGCGACCTGGCCGAGGGTGACCAGCGTGGGCGGGAGCATCGTCAGCTCGCCGGCCCCGGCCCGGGCGCCGGCGTCC
This sequence comes from Micromonospora thermarum, assembly GCF_012034245.1. Classification (GTDB taxonomy): domain Bacteria; phylum Actinomycetota; class Actinomycetes; order Mycobacteriales; family Micromonosporaceae; genus Micromonospora; species Micromonospora thermarum. The sequence goes on from NZ_JAATEO010000004.1 coordinate 198,707, forward strand.
GCCGGGCGGATCCACAGCGTCCGGTCGGCCTCGCCGGAGACGTCCCGGGTCCGCTGTCCCGCCGGCAGCAGGGCGACAAAGAAGTACGTGTCGAAGCGGCGCGGCTCGAACTCGGGCGTGATCCACCGGCTCCACGGCAGCAGCAGGTCGGACCGGAGGGTGAGGCCACGGTCGGCGAGCAGGTCCGCGAAGCCCACGTCACGCCGTTCCAGGGCGACCCGGGCCGCCTCCCAGTCGTCCCCGCTCACGTCGCCCACCACCGTGCCGGCGTCCGGGCCGGCGAGCAGGACGCCCGCCTCCTCGAACACCTCGCGGGCGGCGGCGCACACCACCGCCTGCGCGGCCTCCGGAGCCAGGCCGAGCCGGACGCCCCACTCCGCCGGGGTGGGGCCCGCCCAGCCCACGTGGGCCGCCGAGTCCGACGGGTCGACCCCGCCGCCGGGGAAGGCGTACATGCCGCCGAAGGCCATCGCGGCGACCCGGCGGATCAGGTACACCTCGAAGCCGGGCGTGGCCGGCCGGAGCAGCAGCACCGTGGCCGCCACCCTGGGCACCGCCGGGGTGCCGCCCTCCGCGTGGAACCGGCGGGCGTGCTCCACGAGCGCCGGCGGTGCGGGGAAGCCGTCGGGGTCGATCGTCATGCGGCGAGCCTAGGGCATGCCCCGGAAGCGCCCACCGGCCTGCACCGGGCCCGCTCGGCTCGACCGGCCTCGCGGGAGCACACCGCGGTTCCCGGCTGCCGGAACGGGCGCCGGCCACCCTGGGCTCCTTCGCTAGCGTGGCCGCCATGACTCGATGGGGCATCCTCGCCACCGGCCACATCGCCGGGCGCTTCGCCGAAGACCTCCGGCTGGTGCCGGACGCCGAACTGGTCGCTGTCGGTTCACGGACCGCCGAGAGCGCGGAGCGGTTCGCGCGGCGGCACGGCGCACCCCGGGCGTACGCCTCCTGGTCGGAGCTGGCGGCGGACCCCGATCTGGACGTGATCTACGTGGCCACGCCCCACGCCGCCCACCACGAGGCCGCCCTGACCTGCCTGCGGGCCGGGCGGGCGGTGCTGCTGGAGAAGCCGTTCACCCTCGACCTGGCCACCAGCCGCGAGCTGGTGGAGACGGCGCGCGGGGCCGCCGTCTTCCTGATGGAGGCCATGTGGATGCGCACCAACCCGCTCATCCGGCGGGTGTGCGAACTGGTCGCCGACGGGGCGATCGGCACGGTCACGAGCGTGCGGGCCGACTTCGGGGCGGGCGGGCCGTTCCCGCCCGAGCACCGGATGCGGGCCCGCGCCCTCGGTGGCGGCGCGCTGCTCGACCTGGGGGTGTACCCGGTCAGCCTGGCCCACCTCCTGCTCGGGGTGCCCGACCACGTCCACGCGTGGGCGAAGATCAGCCCGGAGGGCGTGGACGAGAACACCGGGATCGTCCTCGGGTACGACTCGGGCGCGGTCGCCACCCTCAGCTGCGGCATGGTCGGCGCGACGCCGCTGACCGCCTCGATCACCGGTACGGAGGGCCGGATCGACCTGCCGGAGCCGTTCTACCGTCCCGGGTCGGTGACCCTGCACCGGGCCGGCGCCGAGCCGGAGACGATCGGCGCGGAGCTGGTGGGCAACGGCTACCAGGACGAGGCGGCCGAGGTGCAGCGCTGCCTCGCCGAGGGCCTGCTGGAGAGCCCGCTGGTCCCGCACTCGGCGACCCTGGAGATCATGGCCCTGCTGGACGGCATCCGCGCCCGGATCGGCGTCGAGTACGTGTGAACGGGAGGGGCCCCCGGTCGATCGACCGGGGGCCCCTCCCGTCGGCCGGCTCAGCTGAAGAGCGGGCGGGCCAGGAAGTACATCAGGGCGCCGATGGAGCCGGCGGCGGGGAAGGTCAGGACCCACGCGCCGATGATGTTGCCCGCGACGCCCCACCGGACGGCGGAGAGCCGCTTGGTGGCACCCACACCCATGATCGCCGAGGTGATCGTGTGGGTGGTGGAGATCGGTGCGCCGAGCACCAGCGCGTTGAAGTACAGCACCGAGCTGGCCACGGTCTCCGCGGCGAAGCCCTCCGGCGGGCGCAGGTCGATGATCTTCCGACCCAGCGTCCGGATGATCCGCCAGCCACCGGCGTACGTGCCGGCGGCGAGGACGGCGGCCGAGGTCCAGAATGCCCACTCCGGGATGAAGGTGGCGTCGTCCTGGTAGCCGCCGACGTAGAGCGCGAGCACCACGATGCCGATGGTCTTCGCGGCGTCCTGCATGCCGTGGCCGACCGACATGGCGGCGGCCGAGGCGGTCTGCGCCCAGCGGAAGCCCCGGTTGAGCTTGCCCGGGTGCCCCTTCCGGAAGATCCACTGCACGGCGATCATCACGATGTAGCCGAGCAGGAAGCCGACCATCGGCGACAGGATCATCGGGATGATGACGCTCTCGCCGATGCCGGTCCACAGCACCGTGCCGGACGCGGCGATGGTCGAGCCGACCAGGCCGCCGATCAGGGCGTGGGACGAGGACGACGGCAGGCCGAAGTACCAGGTGATGATGTTCCAGACGATGGCGCCGATGACACCGGCGAAGACGATGCCGAGGCTGGCCTGGCCGGTCGGTAGCTTGACCAGGCCGCTGCCGACGGTCTTGGCCACCTCGGCGCCGAAGTGGGCGCCGATGAAGTTGCCGACCGCCGCCATGGCCAGGGCCACCCGGGGTGTCAGCGCCCGGGTCGAGATGCTGGTCGCGATCGCGTTGGCGGCGTCGTGGAAGCCGTTCGTGTAGTCGAACAGCAGGGCCACCGCGATCACCGCCAGCACGGCGATGAGTTCGGGACTCACAGGATCAGGACTCCTTGACCGCGATGGTCTCGACGGTGTTGGCCACGTGCTCGAAGGCGTCGCAGGCGGCCTCCAGCTCGTCGGCGACCTCCTTCATCTTCAGCACGGTCAGTGCGTCGTACTCGCCGGAGAAGAGGCGGACCAGCAGCATCCGGTACGCCTGGTCGCCGTCGTTCTCGAGCCGGTTGCACTCGATCCAGTAGTCCTCGAGGGCCTTCATGGTCTTCAGCCGGGGCATCGCCTCGGCGGTCAGCTTCGCCTGCTGGTCCAGGACGTTGACCAGCTCGTGCATCTCCCGCGGCAGCGAGGGGAGCTTGGTCAGGCCGTAGAGGTAGAGCAGGTTGCCGACCGCCTCCAGGTGGTCCATCACGTCGTCCAGCTGCGAGCCCAGCCGGTAGATGTCCTCGCGGTCGAACGGCGTGATGAAGGTGGAGTTGATCTTCTTGAACAGCTCGTGGGTGATCTGGTCGCTGTCGTGCTCGACCTCGGTCAGCCGCTCGCTCACCGACTGCACCTCGACGCCCGGCAGGGCCAGCTCGTTGAGCAGCTCGGTGCCCCGCACCAGGTTGTGCGCGGCCCTGGTGAAGAGCTCGTAGAAGGCGCCCTCGTTCGGGCGGAAGGAAAACTTCACAGCACGGACCTCGTCGTGTCGGTGGAAGGGTGGCGGCCGCCCCGGGGCGCCCGCCAGGGAATGCTAGGTGCCCCCAGATCCAGGAATTCGCCGGCCCACCACTGGCCAGGTGGCATTTACTGCTCGTTCACCTTCCGTTCACCTTCATTGGTTTCCTCAAACCCCAACAGCCGCTCCCGTTCCCGTCGGACGTCGAAATCGGCAGCCGGATACCCGAGAGCGAGAGTGTCGAACGTCTCCCGCAACAGGTGCGCGACCGCCCAGTCCCGGTACCACTTGCGGTCCGCGGGCACCACATACCAGGGCGCCGCGTCCGTGCCGCAGCGGCTCAGCGCCTCCGCGTACGCGGCCTGGTAGTCGTCCCAGCGGGTCCGGGCGTCGATGTCGGAAGGGTCGTACTTCCAGTGCTTGCGGGGGTCGTCCAGGCGTTCCAGCAGCCGCCGGCCCTGTTCGGCGTACGAGATGTGCAGGAGCACCTTGACCAGGGCCACCCCGGCGTCGACCAACTCCCGCTCGAAGGCGTTGATCTCGTCGTACCGGGCCTGCCAGGTCGCCTCGGGCACCAGGGACTCGACCCGGGCGACCAGCACGTCCTCGTAGTGCGACCGGTTGAAGACACCCACGTACCCGGGCGGCGGCAGCGCGCGCCGGATGCGCCACAGGAAGTCGTGCCGCAACTCCTCGGGGGTGGGCGGGCCGAACGACCGGATGTGGAGGCCGAGCGGGTTCATCGCGCCGGCCACCCGCTTCACCGTGCCGTCCTTGCCACCACAGTCCATCGCCTGGAGCACGAGCAGCACCCGGGGCGCCCCCACCGCCCCGGCGCTCGTGCCCGCCACGGCCTCCGTGCCACCCGCCGCCCCGGCCCGGGCCTTCGCGGTGGCGAAGAGCATCTCCTGCTGGCGGGCCAGGTCGTCACCGAGCAGCCGGACCTGCGTGCGGGCCCAGCCCTTGCGGTCCTCGCCCGTCACGTCCCGCCCCGGCAACCCCGGCGTCGACCGCGGGTCGACCGCGCCCAGGCCACCCGGGCCGCCCCGCAGCAACTCCCGCATCGGCCCGCCCCCGGGCCGCACCACCGAGGCCGCGTCGCTCCCAGTCATCCCCGGATCATCACCCAGCCCGCCCGAGACCGCTCGGCGAGCGCACCGCACGCGCCGATCATGGAGTTGTGGTGGGCGGAAAGCCCTCATTCACGGCCTTTGTCAGGCACCACAGCTCCATGATCGGCGGTAACTCTCGTCACGTTCGGCACCGTTGGGGTGTCCTGTGGGCGGGAGAATTGACGTCCGCGGAGAGGGAGGCGGACGCGTGACGGATCTGGTGACCGAGTTCGAGGCCGAGCGGGGACGGCTGACCGCGGTCGCGTACCGGATGCTCGGCAGCCGCAGCGAGGCCGAGGACGCCGTGCAGGAGACCTGGCTGCGGTACGCCGCCGCCCTCGCCGACCCGGCGGCCCGCGCCGAGATCCGCCAGCTCGGCGCCTGGCTGACCACCACCTGCGCGCGGATCTGCCTCGACGTGCTGCGCTCCGCCCGGGTACGCCGGGAGACGTACCCCGGTCCGTGGCTGCCGGAGCCGGTGGTGACGCCGGTCGACGCGGCGCCTCCCGGTGAGGGCTTCGCCCCCGACCCGGCCGAGCGGGCGGTCCGCACCGACCAGGTCGGCACCGCCCTGCTGGTCGTGCTGGAACGGCTCAGCCCGGAGCAGCGGGTCGCCTTCGTGCTGCACGACGTCTTCGCCGTTCCGTTCGCCCGGGTCGCGGAGGTGCTCGGCACCACCGACGCCGCCGCCCGGCAGTTGGCGTCCCGGGCCCGCCGGGCCGTCAACGCACCCGAGGCGCCCCGGCAGACCGCGGACGCGGCCGAGCAGCGCCGGGTGGTCGAGGCGTTCGTCACCGCCGCCGAATCCGGAGAGCTGGACGCGCTGCTGAAGGTCCTCGCGCCGGACGTGGTGCTGATCGGCGACGGCGGCGGCCACTTCCCCGCCGGCCGCAGGCCCGTGTACGGCGCCGACAAGGTGGGCCGCTTCATCCTGGGCCTGTTCGGCCACGCCGGCCGTTACGGCGCCGCCCTGCGGGCCCGTCCCGTGCTGGTCGACGGTGTGCTCGGGATCCAGATGGAGACGGTCTTCCGGGACGGGCGGCCGCTGCGGATCGTCAGCGCCCTCGCGGTGGAGAACGGCCGGGTCACCGGTGTCTTCAACCAGCTCAACCCGGAGAAGCTGCGCGACCTGGCGCCGCTCGGGCCCGAGGACACCTGGCCGCCGCGCTGGTGACGCCGCCGCCGGCCGGCACGGTCCCGGCGTGCCGACCCCGCCGGCTCACACCACCAGGGCGAGCCACTTCCGGTACGACGTGGCGAACGGCTCGGTGCCGTCGCCGAGCGCGCCGAACAGCCAGCGGGCCGCCGCCTGCGCCTCGACGACCACCTCGTCCGGGTAGCCGAACCGCTCGCGGTGCTCGGCGAACTCGTCCTCGTCCCGCAACTCGACCAGGCCGGTGCCGCGCCGGCGCACCACGTCGAGGTCGAGGTCGATCAGATGGACGGTGTCGTCGTCCTCCCAGCGGGCGGGGCTGGCGATGTCGCAGTAGACCTCGCTGGTGCGCGGCGGCGGGTTGAACATGCCCGTCCACCAGGCGTGGTGGGGCACCAGGAGCACGAACGGGATCTGCTCGACGGAGGGCCGGCCGTGGTAGACCGAGGGGGTGCCGGCCGTCACCCCGAGCCAGACGCCGAGGTCGTCCTCGGTCAGCCGTCGGGCCGGGTAGTCGCGGTGAGCGCTGCCGTCGTACTTGCGGTAGATCACACGGACCACGTCGCTCGGCATGACTGGCACCCTAGCCGATTCGACTCAACGGACGCGGGAGGGAAGTAACCGGACGCGGCCGTACCGTGACGACGCCACGCCGCCCGGCGGCCGACGCCTGTCGGCGCCGACGGGTACCGTCGCACGGTGACCCCGCCCCGCACCGCCACCGGTTCCGCCAGCCCCTCGTCCCGTTCGGGTGGCCGGCGGTCGGGCGGCCGGGGGACGGCCGCGGAGCTGCTGGCGGCGGCGGTCGGCGCGGTGCCGGGCGGCGCCGCGCGCCCCGGTCAGCAGGAGATGGCCGCCGCGATCGAGACCGCCGTGGCGGCCCGCGAGCACCTCCTGGTGCAGGCCGGCACCGGCACCGGCAAGTCCCTGGCGTACCTGGCGCCCGCGCTCACGGTCGACGGCCCGGTGGTCGTCTCCACCGCGACCCTGGCCCTCCAGTCCCAACTCGTCGACCACGACCTGCCCCGGCTGGCCGACGCGGTCGAGCCGCTGCTGGGCCGGCGGCCCACCTTCGCGGTGCTGAAGGGGCGCCACCACTACCTCTGCCTGGCCCGCCTGGACAGCTCCACCGAGGAGGATCCCGGCGACACGCTCTTCGACGCTCCCCGGCCCGCCGGGGGCACGAAGTGGCTCGGCGAGGCGGGCCGGCTCGGCAAGCAGATCCAGCGGCTGCGCGACTGGGCCGAGAAGACCGACACGGGCGACCGCGACGAGCTGGATCCGGGCGTCGACGACCAGGCCTGGCGGCTGGTGTCGATGCCCGCGCGGGAGTGTGTGGGCGCGGCCCGCTGTCCGTTCGGCGCCGAGTGCTTCGCCGAGGCGTCCCGGGCCCGCGCCCGCGAGGCCGACGTCGTGGTGACCAACCACAGCCTGCTCGCGGTGGACATGCTGGCCGGGCGGCAGATCGTGCCGCCGCACAAGCTGCTCGTCGTGGACGAGGCACACGAGCTGGCCGACCGGGTCTCGTCCGCCGCCCAGGCGGAGCTGGTGCCCGAGCTGATCGACCGGTCCGCCCGGCGGGCGCGGCCGCTGCTGCGCCCGGAGACCGCCGACGCGCTCACCGCCGCGGGCGACGCGCTGGCGGTCGGGCTGGCCGAGGCGCCGGCCGGGCGGCTCACCGCCGGGCTGCCGGGCCCGCTGCGGGAGGCCTGCACGCTGCTCGACGCCGCCACCCGGGCCGCGCTCGACGCGATCGGGGACGTCAAGGCCGACGACCCGGACCCGGTCCGCAAGCAGCAGGCCAAGGCGGTGCTCGACGAGCTCTCGACCACGGCGCAGCGGATGCTGGAGGAGGCCGACCACGACGTGGCGTGGGTGGAGAAGAACGACGCCACCGGGCGGCGGGCGCTGGTGGTCGCCCCGCTCTCCGTGGCCGGCACCCTCGCCACCCACCTGTACGAGGAACGCACCGTCGTCGCCACCTCCGCGACCCTGACCCTGGGTGGGCGCTTCGACACGGTGGCCCGGGCACTCGGCCTGGACGTCCCCGACACCCCGCTCTCACCGGCCGCCGCCGCCCTCGCCGTCGCCGCCCGTGGGGGACGCGCCGCCGAGCCGGCCGCCCCGCCCACCTCCGGGCCCGGCTGGCGGTCGCTCGACGTGGGCTCCCCGTTCGACTACGCCCGCCAGGGCATCCTGTACGTCGCGGCGCACCTGCCCCGGCCCAGCGCCTCCGGCCTGCCCGACGCCGCCGGCGAGGAGCTGCTGGGGCTGGTCGAGGCGCTCGGTGGGCGTACCCTCGGGCTCTTCTCCTCCCGACGGGCCGCGCAGCAGGCGGCGGAGCTGCTCCGCGCGCGCACCGACCTGCCGGTGCTGCTCCAGGGCGAGGAGGCGCTGCCGCTGCTGGTCCGCCGCTTCCGGGAGGAGCGGGAGAGCTGCCTGTTCGGGGTGATGTCGCTCTGGCAGGGGGTGGACGTGCCGGGCGACTCCTGCCAACTGGTGGTCATCGACCGGCTGCCCTTCCCCCGGCCGGACGAGCCGCTCGCCGCCGCCCGCGCCGCGGCCGTGGACGCGACCGGCGGGTCGGGGTTCGCGGCGGTGAGCGTGCCGATCGCCGCCGTCCGGCTCGCGCAGGGGGTCGGCCGGCTCATCCGGGCCACCACCGACCGGGGCGTGGTCGCGGTGCTCGACTCCCGGTTGGAGACCGCCCGGGGGTACGGCCCGTTCCTGCGCCGGTCCCTGCCCCCGTTCTGGTACACGACCCGCCCCGACGTGGCCCGCGGCGCCCTGGAACGCCTCGCGAAGTCCTGACCCCGCGCCGCCCGCGTCAGGGGGCCTGGCTCGCCACGACGACGGCGTCGGGTGGGGTGTCCGGGACGGTACGGGCGGCGAGGCGGCGGATGGCGGTGTTGAGCACCGCGATCAGCGGCACCGCGACCAGCGCCCCGGTGATCCCGGCGAGCACCACCCCGGCGGCGATGCCGACGATCACCGCGAGGGGATGGATGGCCACGGCCCGTCCCATGATCAGCGGCTGGAGCACGTGCCCCTCCAACTGCTGCACGCCGATCACCGCGCCGAGAATGATCAGCGCGGTGATCGGGCCGCTGTCCACCAGGGCGACGAGCACCGCGACACCGCCCGACAGCGTGGCCCCGACGATCGGGATGAACGACGCGAGGAAGACCAGCGCGGCGAGCGGGAACGCGAACGGGATGTCGAAGACGACCAGGAAGATTCCGATGCCCACCGCGTCGATGAAGGCGACCAGCACGGTGGCACGGACGTACGCGCCCAGCGTCTGCCAGGACGCGCGACCGGCGTCGTCGACCTTCCAGCGGGCGCCCACCGGCAGCAGCCGCACCAGGAAGCGCCAGATCCGGTTGCCGTCGCGGAGGAAGAAGAACGTCGCGAAGAGGACCAGCACGGTGCCGGTCAGCACCTCGGCGAGGGTGGCGGCGGTGGAGATCGCCCCGCTGGTGAAGGTCTGGGTGTTGCTCTCGACCCAGGCCTCGGCCTCGTCGATGTAGCGGTTCAACTGGCCGTCGTCGAGGTGCAGCGGCCCGGTCTTCAGCCAGTCCTGGATCTGCCGTACGCCCTGCGAGGACTTCTCGCTCAGCTCCGGCACGCCCTGGATGAACTCGTTGACCACCAGGGTCAGCGTGCCGATCACCCCGGCGAGCCCGCCCACCAGCACCACGGCCGTCGCCAGGGACCTCGGCAGCCGCGCCCGCAGCAGCCAGCCCACCGCCGGCGCGAGCAGGGCCGACAGCAGCAGGGCGATCGCCAGCGGGATGATGACGATCCGGATCTGGCCAACGATCTTCAGCAGCGCCCACGCGACGATGCCGATCGCGATCAGCCGCCAGGACCAGGCGGCGGCGATGCGCAGCCCGTGCGGCACGTCCGCGTCGTCGCGGCTGGTCGTCGAGTTGTGCACCGCGGTCGGGTTCTCCGCACCGACGACGGTCGCCGCCGGAGGCGCCACCGGGCCCGGCGAGGCCGGCGAGGCGGTGCCGGCCCGCTCGGGAACCTCCGGCGCACGGCGGGTCTCGGCGGACGCGCGCCCCGCGCGCACCGACTCACGGCCCGACTCGTACGCGCGGCGGAGCCGTCCGCGCATCCGCTCGAAGCGGCTCAAGCGCACCTCCTGCGAAGAAGCCGTTACCGGCCAGGGCGTCAGGTCGGACAGGATACGTCCGACCCTGCCACCGTAGGGCAGATCGGCCACACATTGCCCCCACCCACCGCCGCGTAACCACGCCGGGGTCGGCGGGGCGGGACACGGTAGCGTCTGCGACGTGACCGCCGACAAGAATCTCGACTCCGGCCTGCCGATCCGGCTGCTGCACGACCGCGTGCTGGTGCGCATGGAGGGCGGCGAGGGTGAGCGCCGCTCCACCGCCGGCATCGTGATCCCGGCGACGGCCGCGGTCGGCAAGCGCCTGGCCTGGGCCACCGCCGTCGGGGTGGGGCCGAACGTGCGTTCGATCGTCTCCGGGGACCGGGTGCTCTTCGACCCGGACGACCGCTCGGAGGTCGAGCTGCACGGCCGCGGGTACGTGCTGCTGCGCGAGCGGGACGTGCACGCCGTCGCCGCCGAACGCGTCCAACCGGACTCGACCGGTCTCTACCTGTAGGGCCGTTTGCGCTGCTCCTTCTCGGGAAGCCAGCCGCACCAGCGGCCCTGGGGAGGGACCATGCCGGAGTTGATCAAGAAGTTGCTGTTCTGGGGCTTCATCGCGTTCCTGATCTACTTCATGGCGTTCCGGCCCGAGGGCGCGGCGGAGATGTTCAAGGCGATCGGCGCCGCCCTGGTAGCGATGTTCCAGGGTTTCGGTGACTTCCTGACCAGCCTGATGACCTGACCGACTGGCCGGCTGGTCGGCCGGCCAGCCAGCCGGGTGGCAGCGGGCGCGGTTCAGGGCCGGGCGGGCGGCCAGGGCGCCGGCGGACGCACGCCGGGCCAGCCCGGAGGGGGACCGTAGCCAGGGAAGACGGGCGGAGGCGGAGGCGGGGCGAGGACGACGGGGATCGGGACCACCGGCTCGTCCGGGGCGTCCACAGGCCGCTGGGAGCCGTCCGGGAAGCGCAGGTGGTAGCGGTGCCCGTCCCAGACGCCGACCGGGGCCTGCGGATCCCGGCCCACGAAGTACGCCCGGTAACCGGCGATCGCCTCGAGCAGGTGCCGTTCCTCCGCGGCCGCCCGCGCCCGGTCGACGGGCCGGCGGTCCAGCCCACGGCGCGTCCCGTCGCGCAGCAGCGCGAGCCGGGTCGCGGCGAACTGGTACCCGCGCATCGCCTTCAGGCCCGCGTCACCGCCCACGCGCTTGGCCCACACCCGGGCCGCGTGCCGGCGTCCGAGACTGCTGAGCGCCGCCACCTCCGGCGGGGTGAGCCAGCCGGCCTGGACGTAGTCCGGCAGGGTGCGCTCGGTGAGCCGCCCCTCCCAGGAGCGTAGCCAGACGGCGAGCCCCACCATGCCGAAGAAGATCGGCACCATCACGCCGATGAAGCCGTATAGCAGGATCAGCGGCTGGCCGGTGGCCTGGGTGAGCGTCGGCAGCAGGTTCCAGGTGCCGTGCAGCATCATCGCCAGCAGCAGGCCGGCGACCGGCGCGAGCACCCGTACCCGCCGGTCGGCCGCGCGGGCGGCGATGCCGAGCCCCACACCGGTCATCGACGTGAAGAGCGGGTGGGCGAACCCGAAGAGCAGGATGCGCACGATGAAGATCGCGATGACCTGCTGCGTCCCGGTCGCCGGACCGTACCGTTCCACGCCGGTCGCGTACCCGTAGCCGCCGAGGTACAGGATGTTCTCCACCATCGCGAAGCCGATCGCGGAGAGCCCGCAGTAGACCAGGGCGTCGGTGATGCCGGAGAACTCCCGGCGCCGGAAGATCAGCAGGAGGATCGGCCCGAGCGCCTTGGTCAACTCCTCGATGAACGGCGCGACCAGCACCGCCGTGAGCGCGGTCGGCAGCTTCAGCCGCTCGAACGAGTCGGCGGCGAAGTTGTTCACCGTCAGGGAGGCGGCGGTGGAGACGAACGCTCCCCAGGCGAAGCAGAAGATCAGGTACTTGAGGGGCTCCGGCTCGTACCGGTCGAGCCAGAGGAAGCAGGCCACCAGCACCGGAACCGGGAGGACCGCCGCGATCACCCCGATCAGCAGCGCCTCGCCGCCGAGGCTCTCGCCGAGGGTCCAGACCATGAAGACCGCGCAGCCGGCGATGAAGAGGATCACCACGGCCAGCACCAGGGCGCGTACCCAGCTGACCCGGCGCCGGGGGGCCTTCGTCACGCCTTCGACCGGCGGCGGGACAGGGGCGGCGGTCGGCGGCGGCGGGGCCGCGCCGGGCGGGGTGTCGGCCATGCCGTCAGCGTAGTCACCGCCGGCCCGCCGGACCGCCCGCACCGCCGGCCCGCTATGCTGCCGGCAGGTCACGAGCGCCAGCGTCAAGCCCCGGCTTGCTGGCCGGCAACCCTCGTCGAGGTTCGCGGTGGGGTGCCCCGGGTGATGACCGGGCCCGGCCCGATCCGTGTGCTGGGCAAGCGCGGACCCCGCCCGTGTGCCCACCCGGGGTCCCTGGACCCGGAGGTGCCGCAGATGACCCTCACCCTCGTACCCCCGCCCGTGCCGTCGCGGGCGGCGACCGGACCGCTCGACGTGCTCGGCGTACCCGGTCAGATCAACCTCGACTACGCGGCCACCGCGCCGTGCGCGCGGGCCGCCGCCGACGCGGTGGCGGAGCTGCTGCCCTGGTACGCGAGCGTGCACCGGGGCGCCGGGGCGCTGTCGCGGCGCTCCACGCTGGCCTACGAGCGGGCCCGGCAGACAATCGGCGACTTCTTCGGCGCCCGGGCGGACGACCACGTGGTCTTCACCCGCAACACGACCGACGCGCTCAACCTGCTCGCCCGGGCCCTGCCGGCCGGCGCCACCGTGGTCACCTTCGGCGGCGAGCACCACGCCAACCTGCTGCCCTGGCCGCGCGGCTCGGTACGGCTGCCGGTGCCAAACGACCCGCGCGGAGCGGTCCGCGCGCTCGACGCCGCCCTCGGCGAGCTGCGCCGGGGCGGCACCCCCAACCGGGAGCTGCCGGTGCTGGTCGCCGTGACCGGGGCGAGCAACGTGACCGGCGAGCGGTGGCCGCTCGCCGAACTGGCCCGGGTGGCCCACCGGCACCGGGCCCGGATCGCGGTGGACGCCGCCCAGCTCGCCCCGCACGCCCCCGTCGACCTCAGCGCGCTCGACGTCGACTACCTGACCGTCTCCGGCCACAAGCTGTACGCGCCGTTCGGCGCGGGCGTGCTCGTCGGGCGGGCCGACTGGCTGGACGCGGCGGCGCCGTACCTCGCGGGTGGCGGCGCGACGAGCCACGTCGGGGATGCCACCCACGACGTCCGGTGGGCGACCGGGCCGGCCCGGCACGAGGCCGGCACCCCGAACCTCCTCGGCGCGGTGGCCCTGGCCGCGGTGTGCGCCGCCCTCGCCGGGGCCGACCGGGGCGCGCTGCACGACGCCGAGCAGGCGCTGCTGGCCCGGCTGCGGGACGGCATCGCGGCGCTGCCGCACGTGGTGGAGCTGCGCACCTTCGGCCCGGCAGCGGCGCGCGTGGGGATCGCCTCGTTCGTGGTGGCCGGCCGGGACTCGGGCGAGGTCGCCGCCCACCTGGCCGCGCACCACGACATCGGGGTACGCGACGGCCTGTTCTGCGCCCACCCGCTCGCCCGCCGCCTGCTCACCGAGGCGGCCGGGCGCAGCGGCCGGCGCGACCTGCCGCCGACGGCGCTGCGGGCCAGCATCGGCCTGGGCAGCACCGAGGAGCACGTGGACGCGCTGCTCGCCGCCCTCGCCACGCTGGGCTGAGCTCTCGGGTCATCCGATCGGTGGGGCGGTCGGCGGCTTCGGGGCGCCCTGCGGCTCGGCCGGCCGCCCCGGCGGCTGCTCCAGCTCGCCGAAGGACTTGCGGACCCAGCTGTTCGCCTCCTCCTGACTGATGCCGGAGGCGACCAGCAGGTCGCTCGCGGTGGTACGCACCTGCGCGATCACCACGCTGCCGGAGAAGCCCACGCCCTCCCCGTACGCCCGGCCGGCCTCGCTGACCGCGCGCAGCGACCGCTCGCGCGCCTTCTCGGGCTCCTCGCCGACGGCGAACTCGTGCTTGAGCAGGCGCACCGACTCGGCGAGGTGGGCCACCGCGTCCGGCATCGGGTCGGGGATCGCCTCCTCGTCCTCGATGAGGGTGACCGCGCGCCGGATCAGCGTGCCGCTGTTGCGCATCGCGCGGTCGATCGGTTCGGCCGCCTCGGAGTAGTGCGCCAGTTCGTCGCGCCGGTGCCAGCGCGCCGGCGACAGCATGGCGGTCTCCTTGGCGCCCTCGATCGCCTCGCCGAACACGGCCAACTCCTCCTTGTTGTCGCGCAGCCGTTCCAGCGCCCGCTGCACCTTGTCCCGGTCCCGTTCGCGCAGGCCGTCGGCGGTGGCGTCGAGCTGGGCGGCGAGCAGGTCCAGCGCGGGGCGGGCGGCCCGGTTGAGCACCCGCAGCGGGTTGAGCGGCAGCAGCAACGCGGTGACCAGCAGCGCGATACCGCCGCCGACGAACGCGTCGACGAAGCGGGGTATCTCCAGGTTCTCGGTCTGCGGGCTGAGCGTCACGATCAGCACGGCGGTGGCCGCCGCCTGGATGACGATGGCGACGCTCGCCCCGGCGAAGACGGTCAGGATGATCGCCGAGGTCACGACGAGACCGAGCTGCCAGGCGCCGGTGCCCAGCAGGTAGATGAGGAAGTCGCCGAGGGCCACCCCGACCGCCACCCCCACGATCAGCTCGACCGTCCGCCGGAACCGCTGGCCCACCGAGACAGCCAGGGTGCCGACCGCCGAGATCGGCGCGAAGACGGGTTGCGGGTTGCCGAGCAACTCGTGCGCCGCCAGCCAGGACAGCCCGGCGGCGAGCCCGGCCTGGACGGCGAGACCCAGCGCCATGCGGACGCGGTGCAGGCGGTCGTGCAGGGTCGCCTTCCCACGGTGGTGCAGCTGGCTCATCGCTTCGGCGATCCGCGCGCCGTCGATGTCGACGCCGCCGTCGCGCAACCCGAACCGTTGCGCCATCGAGGGTTGGTCGTTCCGAGCCACAACGGGTACTACCCGTACCGAGCCGTCCAAACCCTGCGCTCGGCGAACCGTCCCCACCGCCGACTTCCCGCGATCTTGCATTTCCCGCCCCGACGAATCCGCCCACAAGGGATAAGTCGGGGGCCGAAAGTGCAAGATCGCGAGGGGTGGGGGCCGGGTTTGATGATCATGACGCGGGGGTCGTAGCCTCGGCGCATGGGTCCCCTCCTCGATGAACTGCGTGCCGCGCTGGGTGACGACGGCGTACTGACGGATCCGGATCTGCTCCGGATGCACGAACGGGACGAGGCGGACCTCTGCGCCTCCGGCACGCCCCTCGTGGTCACCCGGCCGCGCGACACCGCCCAGGTGGCTGCGGTCGTCCGGGCGGCGGCCCGGCACGGCGTACCCGTGGTGCCGCAGGGCGCGCGCACCGGGCTGGCCGGCGCGGCGAACGCGGTCGACGGTGCCGTGGTGATCAGCACGGCGGCGCTGGACGCCATCCTCGAGATCGACCCGGTCAGCCGGATCGCCGTGGTGCGACCCGGGGTGGTCAACGCGACGCTCGCCGCCGCCGTCGCCAAGCACGGCCTCTGGTACCCGCCCGACCCTGGCTCCTGGGAGTCGTCGACCATCGGCGGGAACGTCGCCACCAACGCGGGCGGCATGTGCTGCGTCAAGTACGGCGTGACAACGGAGTACGTGCTCGGCCTGGAGGTGGTGCTCGCGTCCGGGGAGGTGCTGCGCACGGGCCGGCGGACCGCCAAGGGCGTGGCCGGGTACGACCTGACCCGGCTCTTCGTCGGTTCCGAGGGCACCCTCGGTGTGATCACCGAGGTGACCGTCGCGCTGCGTCCCGCCCCGGCCGAGTCGCTGACCATGGTGGCGGTCTTCCCCTCCACCGCCGCCGCCGGCGTCGCCGTGGCGGAGATCGCCGCCCAGGGGCTCTCCCCCAGCCTGCTGGAGCTGCTCGACCAGACCCACCTACGCGCGATCGAGTCGTACCGGCCGATGGGGCTGCGGACGGACGCCCAGGCGCTGCTGCTGGCCGCCGTGGACACCGGGTCGCGGGCAGCCGAGGACCTGGCCGGCCTCGCGGCGGTCTGCGAGGCGGCCGGCGCCGACGAGGTGTACGCGGCGACCGACGCGGTGGAGGCGGCGGCGCTGCTCCAGGCGCGCCGGCTGGCGCACCCGGCGATGGAGAAGTTCGCCGCCGACACGTACCCGGCCGGCAACGGCGGGCTGGTCATCGACGACGTGGCCGTGCCCCGCGGCGCGCTGGTCGCCATGCTCGACGGGGTGGCGCGGATCGCCGCCGAGTGCGACGTGCCGATCGGCGTCGTGGGTCACGCCGGCGACGGCAACCTGCACCCCAACATCGTGGTGGACCGGGCGGACCCGGCGAGCCTGGAACGCGGCCGCCGGGCCTTCGACGAGATCATGCGGCTCGGGCTCGACCTGGGCGGCACCTGCACCGGCGAGCACGGGGTCGGCCTGCTCAAGCGGGACTGGCTGGCCCGCGAGATCGGCCCGGTCGGCGTACGGGTGCACCAGGCGATCAAGGCCGCGCTCGACCCGACCGGTCTGCTCAACCCCGGCAAGGTCCTCTGACTGCCGGCCCGCGCCTCGCACGCCGCGCAGGGACGGCCCGCGCCTCGCACGCGCCGCGCAGGGACGGCCCGCGCCTCGCACGCCGCGCAGGGACGGCCCGCAGGTCGGCGCCGGCTCAGGAGGTCGGGTCCGCCGGGGTGGCCTGGGTCAGCAGCAGCAGGATCTCGTGGGCGATCGGCGGCTTCTCCTCGCCCGGGCAGTCCTGGGAGGTGATCAGGCCGGACGCGGTGAGCAGGCTGGAGGTCAACACGTCGATGCAGGTCACCCGGTACTGGCGGGCCTGATCGGTCTCCTTGGCCAGCCCCGGGTCGGCGAGCAGCGTCTGGAGGCGTGCGAGTTGCTCCGGCGTGAGAGCGCCGGTCGACGTCACGCCGTCGCCGGCGCAGTCGACGCACTCCCACCGGCCGTCGACCTCCACATTGAGTGTCCGCAGAGGCCCGGTCTCGCCCAGCTTCTGAAGCAGGCTGACCCGGCCCTCGCTGATGGTCGCCGCGTTGCCGAGTTGCTGCTGGGGCGGCACCGACCCGTCCGGGCTCGGCGAGCCCCCCGCATCGGCGCCGGAGCAGCCGGCGAGCACGGCCGCCAGCAGCGCGGCGACGGACAGCGAGACCGGACGCGACCAGGATGCGGCAAGCACGCGCCGAAACCTACCCCACCGTAGGTAGCGCACGTAACCCACCGACCGGTCGGGCATCGATGATGGACGTTCCGTGGGCGGATCGGTCAGCGGGACGAGGACGGAAGTTCAACCGCGTCGCCGTCCCCGCCGCGGTCCGCGGCGAAGCCCCGGACGTCCGGCGCGCCGAGCCGAGCCGCGTCGGCGGTCGCGTCGTCCGGCATCAGCTGGGAGTTCCGCTCGGCCGCCACCCGCGCCCGGTAGTGCGCGATCTCCCGCGCCCGCACCTCGGCGTCCCAGCCGAGCACCGCACCCATCAGCTCCGCGGCGTGCTCGGCGGACTCCAGGCCGCGGTGGACGGTCTCGATGGAGATCCGGGTACGCCGGGTGAGCACGTCCTCCAGGTGCAGCGCCCCCTCGGCCCGGGCCGCGTAGGTCACCTCGGCGGCCAGGTACTCGGGTGCGCCGGCCAGCGGTGAGGCGAGCAGCGGGTCCGCGTCGATCAGGGCGAGCAGTTCCAGGGTGAGCGTGCCGTACCGCTCCAGCAGGTGCTCCACCACGCCGACCGGCACCCCGTGGCGGCGGGCCAGGTCCGCCCGGTCCCGCCACATCGCCGCGTACCCGTCCGCGCCGAGCAGGGGAAGGTCGGCGGTACGCGACGCCCGCACCGCCCCGAGCCGGTGGGCGGCCCGGTCGACCACGTCCGAGGCCATCACCCGGTACGTCGTGTACTTCCCGCCGGCGACCAGCAGCAGGCCGAGCATCGGCTCGAACACGGCGTGCTCCCGGGACAGCTTCGACGTGGAGTCCGCCTCGCCGGCCAGCAGCGGCCGCAGGCCCGCGTACACGCCCTCGATGTCGGCGGTGGTGAGCGGCCGGTCCAGGACGGCGTTGACCTGCGTCAGCAGGTACTCGATGTCGCGGGCGGAGGCCGCCGGGTGGGACCGGTCGAGCCGCCAGTCGGTGTCGGTGGTGCCGATGATCCAGTGCCCACCCCACGGGATGACGAAGAGCACGCTCGTCGCGGTACGCAGGATCAGCCCGGTCTCGCCGGTGATCGCCGACCGGGGCACGACCAGGTGCACGCCCTTGGATGCGCGGACCCGCACGCCGGGGCGCAGCCCGACGTCGTCGAGCATCCGCGACATGTCGTCGCTCCACACGCCGGTGGCGGCGATGACGGTCCGGGCGCGTACCTCGAACTCGGCGTCCGGGGAGCCGGCCGGCGCCTCCAGGTCACGGACGCGGACGCCGGTGACCTCCCGGGCCTGCCGGATGAGGCCGACGGCGCGGGCGCTGGTCACCACGGTCGCGCCGAGGCTGGCGGCGGTCCGGGCCAGGGTGACCACCAGGCGGGCGTCGTCGACCTGGCCGTCGTAGTAGCGGATGGCGCCGGCCAGCCCCTCCGCCTTGAGGCTGGGGAAGATCCGGCGGGCGCCCTCGCGGGTGAGGTGCCGGTGCAGGGGCATCCCCCGGCCGCCGCCGAAGATCCCGGCGAAGGCGTCGTAGGTCGCCACACCGGCCCCGTAGTAGGAGCGGCGGAAGACCCGGCCGGGCAGGTCACGCAGGCCCCGGCCGGCCGGCAGCGGCACCAGGAACGGCACCGGCCGGACCAGGTGCGGCGCGAGGCGGGTGGCGAGCAGGCCCCGCTCGGTGAGCGCCTCGTGAACCAGGTGGAACTCGAGCTGCTCCAGGTAGCGCAGGCCGCCGTGGATCAGCTTGCTGGACCGGCTGGACGTGCCGGCGGCGTAGTCGCGGGCCTCGACGAGGGCGACCTTGAGGCCGCGCGAGGCGGCGTCCAGCGCGGCGCCCGCGCCGGTCACCCCACCGCCGATCACCAGGACGTCGAAGCGCTCCGCGGCCAGGCGGCGCAGGTCGGCGGCCCTCCGCTGCGGGGAGAGCTGGCCGGCTGCCGCTCGGGACACGTTGGGGTCACGCACGTCTCCACCGTAGCCGCTCGGCCCGCGTCGGCGGCATCCACGACGCCCGTACCGCCCGGGCCGACCGTCGGCAACGACGCCGTGCGGCGGCCACGGCGCATCGTGGATCTTGGAGGATTGCCAAGATCTCGTTCCGGGTGCGGATCGGGCGGCGGCACCGCCGACTTTGTGGCGGCGACGTACTGTTTGCCCGTGCAGCCTGAACGCCCGGGACACGTCGCCCCGACTCCGCACGGCGTCGAGCCGGGAAGTCCCTGGGCGGTGGTGGCCGCCGTGTCGACCGGGCTGTGGATCGTCGGGCTCACCGTGCTGTCCCAGCTCGGTGGCTGGCTGGCCGACCAGATCCTGCTGGCCTCCGGGCTGGACCGGACGGTGTGGCTCTGGCCGGTGCTGGCCGTCGCCGTCGTGCTCCTGGCCGGCACACCCACCCTGGCCCTGGCCCTGGCGCCCCGCTCGGCCGCCGTCCGCACCACCGGTCGTGTCTGGCTGGTCGCGCTGCTCGGGTTCGGCGCCCTGAGCCTGCTCCGGGCGCTGCCGCCGGTGCACCACGAGGCGTACCTGGCCGCGCTGGCCGCCACGGCCGCCCTGGCGGCACTCGTCGTGCGGCGGCTGCGCCGCCGAGCGGCCGTCACGCCCGTCGCCGCACCGCCGGGCGGACCCTACGCGCCTCCGCCCGGCGCGCCGGCCGTACCGGCCGTACCCCCGCCGGCACCCGACCCGGCGACCGCGAGCGGCGGCATGGCGGACGAGCGGCGTCCCTGGGCCCAGGGACGGGTGTCGCGTCCCGCTCCGGTGACGCTGCTCGGCCTCGCGGGCGGCCTCGCGCTGCTGCTGCCCTGGGTGTGGTTCGGCGCCCTCGGCGGGCTGTTGGAGACGCTGCTCGCCGGGATCGCGGCGGCGGCCGTCGGCGGGTTGGCCGCCGCGTTGCTGGGCGACGGCTTCTGGTCCCGGTTCGCGGTCGGCACGCCGCCCCGACCGGCCCGCCTGGTGCTGGTCGGCGGCCTGGTCGCCGGCGTCGCCCTGCTGTCGCTCGGCGCGGGCGTCGGGCAGTCCGGCGCGCAGCTCCCGCTCCTGCTGACCCTCCCCCCGGCCGGCTTCGCGCTGGCGGCCCTGGCCGCGGCGGGGCGGCGTACCGCGGTCGGCGGCGGGGCCGCGACGGCCTGGCTGGTCGGGCTCACCGTCCTCGGCCCGCTCGCCTGGACCGACGACGAGGAGATCAGCGTCGTCCTGGCGGGCACCCGCGACGTGCCGTTCTGGGTGTCGGTCGCCGCCGGCGCCGGGCTCGCCGTCGCGGTCGTGCTCGCCGTCGGGTACGGCGTGCTGCTCGCCCGGCGGCACGCCATCACACCCCACCGGGCGGTGGCCGCGGTGGCCGCCGCCGTCCTGCTGCTCACGGCGGGGATCGTGGCCGTGGGGCCGGGGCAGCCCGGCCTGCACGGCGAGCGGCTCTTCGTGGTGCTGCGGGAGCAGGCCGACCTGAGCGGCGTACCGGTCACGACCGGCCGGGCCGGCCGCGACGCCCGGGCCCGGGAGGTCTACCGGCGGCTCGTCGAGACGGCCGAGCGTACGCAGGCCGACCTGCGCCGCGACCTGCGCCGCTTCCGGCTGGACCACACCCCGTACTACCTGGTCAACGCGATCGAGGTCGACGGCGGGCCGGCGGTGCGGGCCTGGCTCGCCGGCCGCCCCGAGGTGGACCGGGTGCTGGTGAGCCAGCGGATCCGTCCGCTGCCCGCGCCGGCGGCCGCCGCTCGCGGCGACGCACCGGCCCCGAGCGGTCCCGCGTGGAACGTCCGGCTGATCGGCGCCGACCGGGTCTGGTCCGAGCTGGGCGTCACCGGTGCTGGCGTGACCGTGGGCAGCTCCGACTCGGGTGTGGACGGTGCGCACCCCGCACTCGCCGCCGGCTTCCGCGGCGGCGACGACTCCTGGTACGACCCCTGGGACGCCACCGCGACCCCGACCGACCAGGGCGGGCACGGCACCCACACGCTGGGCAGCGCGGTCGGCCGCGACGGCGTCGGAGTGGCCCCCGGCGCCTCCTGGACCGGCTGCGTCAACCTGGACCGCAACCTCGGCAACCCCGCCTACTACCTGGGCTGCCTCCAGTTCATGCTGGCGCCCTTCCCGGCCGGCGGGAACCCGTTCACCGACGGCCGCCCAGACCGCGCGCCCGACATCCTCACCAACTCGTGGGGCTGCCCGGCGATCGAGGGCTGCGACCCTCGCACGCTGCGGCCGGCCACCGCCGCCCTGGACGCCGCCGGCATCCTGGTGGTCGCCGCCGCCGGCAACACCGGGCCGTACTGCCGCTCGGTCGACGACCCGCCGGCCCCCTACGCGGACGTGCTGACCGTCGGTGCGGTCGACCGGCAGCGCCGGGTGACGGATTTCTCCTCGCGGGGCCCGGCCCCCGGCGGAGCGGCCAAGCCCGACCTGGTGGCGCCCGGCGACAAGGTGCTCTCGGCGATGCCCGGTGGCGGGTACGCCGAACTGAGCGGCACGTCCATGGCGACCCCGCAGGTGGCGGGCGTGGTGGCGCTGATGTGGTCGGCCAACCCGGCCCTGGTCGGGGACCTCCCCCGGACCCGGCGAATCCTGACCGAGACCGCGGCACCGGCCGAGCCCGGCACCGACACGTGCGGCGACGCGCGGAACGTGACCGGCGCCGGTCTCGTCGACGCGTACGCGGCCGTGCGCGCCGCACAGCGGTGAGGGACGGGCCCCGTCCTGGCGCCGCGAGGCAACAGGACCCCTTCTTAACAGTTGGGCCGCGGTGATCTAGGGTCGGCGTCCATGGACGTCGAGATCGTCGAGCTGGGTCCGGACCGGCTGCCCGCCGTGGTTGACCTGTGCGCCCGGTCGCTGGATCTGCCGGAGGACGCCGCCGAGGCGGCGGCCATCGTGGACACGCTCTGGTCGCGGGCCGCCGCCGACCGTCCGGTTGTCGTGCTCGGCGCGTACCGGGACGGCCGCCTCACCGGCGTGCTCATCGGTTCGCTCTCCGGACGCGACGGCACGCAGGGACACGTCGACCTGGTGGCGGTGGACCCCGGGCACCGGCGGCGCGGCGTCGGGCGGGCGCTGCTGTCGTACGCCGAGGAGAAGCTCGCCGGGCTCGGTGCGGTGGAGGTGCTGCTGGCGGGCAACCCGCCGTACTACGCCTGGCCGGGCATCGACGTGCGCTACACGCCGGCGGTCTGCGCGGCCCAGGCGCTCGGCTACACCCAGGACCGCACTGCCTGGAACATGACCGCCGACCTGTCGTACGACGGCAGCCCCGCCCTGCGCACGACGGCGCCGGCGGAGGAGCGGCTGGCCGGCCGGGGCGTCACCGTGCGGCGGGCGGAGCCGGCGGACCTGCCGGCGCTGGCGGCCTTGGCCCGGTCGGTGTTCGGCGGCACCTGGGACGCGGAGCTGGCCGGCTCGGTCGGCCGGGAGCTGGCGGGATGTCACCTGGCGGAGCGGGACGGCGAGCTGCTCGGGTTCGCCGCGTGGGGCTCGTCCCGGCCGAGCTGGTTCGGCCCGATGGGCACGGTGCCGGCGGCGGAGGGCTCCGGCATCGGCGGAGTGCTGCTGCGTCGCTGCCTAACCGACCAGCGGGCGGCGGGGGTCACGGCCGCGCAGATCGGCTGGGTGGGGCCGGTCCCGTTCTACTCGGGCAGCGCGGGCGCCCGGATCGAGCGGGTCTTCTTCCTCTACCGGAGGACTCTCGCGGATCGATAACGGGCGAATAGGATAGATCACCTGATAGCGTCATTCGCCCCCGTCGCCCATCGACGCCCCCTACCGTTTTTGGTAGAGGAGGCGCCATGACCACGGACGACGAACGCCCCGGACCACTGCCCTTCGATCGCCTCGACTACGGCGACGCGGAGCAGCGGGCCGAGATGGAGGGCATCGACGACCCCCCGGCGGACGAGCCGGCGACGGTGGTGGACGAGCCGGTCCAGGTACCGCAGCCGTACGACCGGGCGCACAAGCGGCGCAACCAACGGCCGTTGCCGACATGACGAAGAGGGGCGGACCGCTGACGCGGTCCGCCCCTCCCGGTCTCGTGGAGCCTGGACTCAGAAGTCCATGTCCCCGCCACCCGGGCCGGCCGGGGCAGCCGGGGTCTTCTCCGGCTTGTCCGCCACGACGGCCTCGGTGGTGAGGAAGAGCGCCGCGATCGACGACGCGTTCTGCAGCGCCGACCGGGTCACCTTGGCCGGGTCGATGATGCCCGCGGCCAGCAGGTCCACGTACTCGCCGGTCGCGGCGTTGAGGCCGTGGCCCGCCTCGATGTTGCGGACGTGCTCGACGACGACGCCACCCTCGAGGCCGGCGTTGACGGCGATCTGCCGCAGCGGGGCGTCCAGCGCGATCTTGACGATCTGGGCGCCGGTCGCCTCGTCACCGGTCAGGTCCAGCTTGTCGAAGGCGGTCTTGCCGGCCTGCACCAGCGCGACGCCACCACCCGGGACGATGCCCTCCTCGACGGCGGCCTTCGCGTTGCGGACGGCGTCCTCGATGCGGTGCTTGCGCTCCTTCAGCTCGACCTCGGTGGCCGCGCCGACCTTGATCACCGCGACACCGCCGGCCAGCTTGGCCAGGCGCTCCTGCAGCTTCTCGCGGTCGTAGTCGGAGTCGCTCTTCTCGATCTCGGCCCGGATCTGGTTGACCCGGCCCTGGATCTGCTCGGCGTCGCCGGCACCGTCGACGATGGTGGTCTCGTCCTTGGTCACCACGACCTTGCGGGCGCGGCCCAGCATGTCGAGGCCGACGGCGTCGAGCTTGAGGCCGACCTCCTCGCTGATGACCTGGCCACCGGTGAGGATGGCGATGTCGGCGAGCATTGCCTTGCGGCGGTCACCGAAGCCCGGCGCCTTGACGGCGACCGACTTGAAGGTGCCGCGGACCTTGTTGACGACCAGGGTCGCCAGGGCCTCGCCCTCGATGTCCTCGGCGATGATCAGCAGCGGCTTGCCCGACTGCATGACCTTCTCCAGGATCGGGAGCAGGTCCTTCACCGAGGAGATCTTGCTGTTGACGATCAGGATGTAGGGGTCGTCGAAGACGGCCTCCATCCGCTCCGGGTCGGTCATGAAGTAGGCCGACACGTAGCCCTTGTCGAAGCGCATGCCCTCGGTGAGCTCCAGCTCCAGGCCGAAGGTGTTGCTCTCCTCGACGGTGATGACGCCTTCCTTGCCGACCTTGTCCATCGCCTCGGCGATGATCTCGCCGACGCTGGTGTCACCAGCGGAGATGGAGGCGGTGGAGGCGATCTGCTCCTTGGTCTCGACGTCCTTGGCGAGCTTCAGCAGCTCCTCCGAGACGCTCGCGACCGCGGCCTCGATGCCCCGCTTCAGGGCCATCGGGTTGGCACCGGCGGCCACGTTGCGCAGGCCCTCGCGGACCAGGGCCTGGGCCAGGACGGTCGCCGTCGTCGTGCCGTCACCGGCAACGTCGTCGGTCTTCTTCGCGACCTCCTTGACCAGCTCGGCGCCGATCTTCTCGTACGGGTCCTCGAGCTCGATCTCCTTGGCGATGCTCACACCATCGTTGGTGATGGTGGGGGCACCCCACTTCTTCTCGAGCACGACGTTGCGGCCCTTGGGGCCGAGGGTCACCTTCACGGCGTCGGCGAGCTGGTTCATGCCCCGCTCGAGGCCGCGGCGAGCCTCCTCGTCGAACGCGATCATCTTGGCCATACGGCGTTGTCCTCCTGGACACTCACGGGCCACCCGAGTGTGTGCCCGGATGGGCCGTCTGGTGTACGCACCTTGGGACGTCGCCACCTGGCGACGACGACGTCCGCCGGCCGGGCCGGATAGCCCGCGACGACCGGCCATGTGCCGCACCCGGTGCCTCGCGACACCGCGTGCGGCCGTGGCCCTACCGCCCCGACCATTGGCACTCACGGTCTGCGAGTGCCAATGACTTGTTTAGCACTCTCCCTTGCCGAGTGCAAGCACGACCGCCCCGGTCACCCGAGTTCGGCGGCCAGCCGTGCGGCGTTCACCGGTGCCTCATGAGCGCGCTGCTCGGCGTACGTCACGACGAGCCCGACCTGCTGGGCGAAGTGGGCCGGAAGGGACAGCAGCGCGGTGAGGGTCACCACGACGACGATCCCCAGGGCCGTGCCCGGCGAGCCCAACGGGGTGGCGCCCAGCGGGGCCGTGGCCAGGCTCTCGATCACGCCGGCCACCACGGTCACCACCACCACGACGGCCGCGATCAGCGCCACCCGGCCGAGCACCAGCCCGAGGCGGTCGTGGAACATCCGGAAGGAGCGGCCGATCGGCGCCTGGCGCTCGAAGAGGTACACCGGACCGGCCAGGCTGAGGGCGAACGCGAGGTAGATGCCGGGGAGCACGCAGAAGCACACGCCGACGCCGATGAGCAGCCCCATCAGCAGGGTCCAGCCCCAGAGGCCGAGGGCGCGACGCAGGCCGTACCGGAGCGCTCCGGCGAGGCCGACGCTCTCGCCGGCCGCCTGACGGGTGATCACCCAGGTGCCGGCCGCCCACCCCAGGCTCTGCACCAGACCGAAGAGCACCGCGCCCCCGAGGCTGACGGCGACCAGCGTGGCCACGTCCGCCCCGAAGCCGGGGGGCAGCGCGGTCGGGTCGTCGGCGCCGGTGGCCGCCCACTCGGCGCTCGGGTCGGCCGCGTAGGTGAGGATCGCGATCACCGCGGCCGGCAGCACCTGGGTCAGCAACACGATCGGCAGGAGGAGGCGCCATCCGCGCCGGACCGCCCCCCGGCAGCGGTTGAACCACCCCTCCAGGCCCGCGCCCGGCGGGGTGACCAGTGGATCGGTCGGGTCGAACCCGGGCATGACCCAACCGGAGAACGGCGGCACCGGCCAGGCCGGAGCGCCCGGATGGCCGGGAGTGCCCCACGGCTGCCCGGCGGCCGGATCCCAGGGGTACGGGGACGCGGCCGGGCTCCCGGGGTACGGCGGCGCGGCCGGACCCCACGGGTGCGGTTGCGGAGCCGGCGGCGCGGCCGGATCCCACTGATGCGGCGGCGGAGGCGCGGAGGGTGCCCACGGATCCGAGGCGGGCGGCACCGACGTGGCGCCGGACGCCGGATCGGGATCGCCGGGCGCCGGAGACGGCACGGTCGGGGGTGGCTGATCGGACAATGAACCCTCCTCAGCGAGCGCTGGAACGGCTCATGATCTTCCCTGGTGCGGTGCCGGCACCGCACCCCCGAACGGCCGTGGTTCTCGGCGGATCACGGCCGTCCGTCCGCCCCGTCGTGCGGGCCGCGCTCAGGCGATGACGCGCACCCGCTCGGCCTGGGGCCCCTTCTGGCCCTGGGCGATCTCGAACTCCACCCGCTGGCCGTCGTCCAGCGCCTTGTAGCCGTCCATCTCGATGGCGGAGAAGTGGACGAAGACGTCCTGCCCGCCGTCGACGGCGATGAAGCCGTAGCCCTTTTCGGCGTTGAACCACTTCACGGTGCCCTGTGCCACGGTGCACTTCCTCACTCTGCGCGGCGTTCCCACTCACCCCGCCGACCGGGCGCGCCGGACCGCGGGGCGGCACCGGTTCGGCGAGCGGCGACGGCCGCTGAATCGGTGACCGAAATCGCACGCTACACGAGGCGTGACGGCGGCGCACGACCACAAATCGGGCATATTCCGAGCGTTCCGCATTGCCGTTCATCGCTGTGGTAGGCATTCGGCATGACGAGCACTCCGGGCGGGCCCGGCCCGGGGCAGGTGGCGGCGGCACGGGCCCGGGTGCGGCGGGTCCGGCCGCGCGACGCCGCCCGGATGCGGGCCCTGCGGCTGGAGATGCTCGCCGACGCCCCGCTCGCCTTCCTGGAGACGATCGCCGACGCGGCCGCCCGCCCGCACGCCGAGTACGCCGCGCGGATCGCGTACACGTCCGAGGGCACGGACACGGCGCAGTTCGTGGCCGACCCGGGCGGCCGCCTGGTCGGGCACGCCGGTGGCACGGTGGCCCCGGAGGAGCCCGGGCTCACCGTCGTCTACGCCGTGTACGTCACCCCGTCCTGGCGGGGCACCGGCCTGCTCGCCGACCTGATCGACGCGGTGGCCGGCTGGTCGCGCGCCTGCGGTCGCCGCGAGCTGATGCTGGAGGTCGTGGTCGGCAACGACCGGGCCTACCGGGCGTACCAGCGGCTGGGCTTCGTCGACACCGGCGTACGCGTCCCGCACCCGACGGTCCCGACCCTGACCGAACTCCAGATGCGCCGCCCGGCCTGAGCCCGGGGCTCCCACCGTCGGCAGGAGCCCCGGCTGCCACCTCAGGCGTGGCGGCGGCTCTGGACGATGCGGAACCGGTTGGCCACGTACGCGCCGTCGGTGAGGGCCGCGTTGGCCGCCGCGTTGGCGCCGCTGCCGTGGAAGTCGGAGAACGCCGCCGACTGGTTCACGAACACGCCGCCGGTCAGGTTGGCCGACAGGTGCACCCCGACCTCGACCGCCGCCTCCTCGGCCGCGTCCAGCACGGCTTCGTCGCGGGAGTAGACCGCCGCGGTCAGCGCGCCCTTCTCGCCGACGGTGGACCGCAGGATCTCCAGGCTGTGGGCGGTGGAGTCGGTCGCGATGGCGAAGGAGATCGGGCCGAACCACTCCCGCGAGTAGGTGGTGGTGTCACCGGCGTCCAGCTTGACGATGGTCGGCGTCCGCACGACCGCGCCGGGGAAGGCGGGGTGTTCGACCGTACGGGACTCCAGCACCGGCTCGCCGACCTTGGTCACCTCGTCGAGACGCTCCAACACCCCGTCGTTGACGATCGCGCCGGTCAACTCGACGCCGCGCGCCGCGTCCGCGGTGAGCTTGCCGACCGCCGCCGCGATGCCGCCGGCCACCTCGTCGAAGCTCTTGTGCCCCTGGTCGGTCTCGATGCCGTCCCGCGGGATCAGGATGTTCTGCGAGGTGGTGCACATCTGACCGCTGTACAGGGTCAGCGTGAAGCCCAGGTTGCGGCACATCCCGGCGAAGTCGTCGGTGGAGTCAACCACCACCGTGTTCAGGCCGGCCTTTTCGGTGTAGACCTGCGCCTGCCGGGCGTTGGCCTCCAGCCAGTCGCCGTACTCGGTGGAGCCGGTGAAGTCGACGATCTTCACGGACGGGTGCAGGGCCAGCGTCGAGGCGAGCTTCTCGCCGGACGCCTCGGTGGCCAGCAGCACGAGGTTGGGGTCGAAGCCGGCCTCGGCGAGCACCTCCCGGGCGTACTTCACGGTGATCGCGAGCGGCAGCACCGCCCGCGGGTGGGGCTTGACGACGACCGGGTTCCCGGTGACGAGCGAGGCGAAGAGCCCGGGGTACGAGTTCCACGTCGGGAAGGTGTTGCAGCCGATCACGAGCGCGACACCGCGCGGCACGACGTGGAACGTCTTGGTCATCCGCAGCGGGTCGCCCTTGCCGGCCGCCTTCTCCCAGCCGGCCGTCCCCGGGTGCCGGGTCATCTCCGCGTACGCGTACGCGAGCGCCTCCAGCGCGCGGTCCAGGGCGTGCGCCCCGCCGGCCTGGAACGCCATCACGAACGCCTGGCCGCTGGTGAACTGCACCGCGTTGGCCAGCTCGAAGATGTTCTTGTGCAGCCGGTCCAGGATCTCCAGGCAGACGCCCACCCGGGCCTGCGGGCCGGCGTCGCGCCAGGCGGGCAGGGCGGCGGTGGCCGCGGCGACGAGCTGGTCGGCCGCCGCGTGCGGGTAGCGGACGCCCAGGTCGACGCCGAACGGGCTGGCCTCGGTGGCGACCGTACTCCCGTCGCCGGGCTGATCGAGGGGGAAGTCACGACCGAGGTACGCCTCGAAGGCGGCCTTGCCGTCGGCGGCGGCGGTCTCGCCGTACACCCGGGGGCTGGGTGACTCCGGGTAGGCGGACCAGTACCCGCGCTCCGAGATGGCGGTCAGCGCACGGGTGAGGGTGTCGGCGTGCCGGTCGTAGAGGGGGTGCGGGGTCTCCGTCATGCCCGCCATCATGCAACAGGAAGCCGCACGATCAGTAGGGGCGTGTCACAACTCAGATCGTCAGCTGCCAGTCCGTCCAGCCGTCGACCGGGCGGAAGCCCATCTGCTCGTTGATCTGGATCATGTGCTCGTTGACCGCCGCGTTCCAGGTGTCGACCGCGCGGAGCTGCGGTTCGTTCGCCAGCGCGTACCGGAGATTCTCGATCTTGACGAGGAGACCCAGCCGGTGGCCACGGTGATCCGGGTCGACGATGGTGGTCTGCTGCCAGGCGTGCCACGGCGAGCCGGGGCTGACGTCGACCATGGTCCAGGCGACCAGCCGCCCGCTCGCCTCCTCCACCGCACCGTAGTGGTAAGTGCGCCGCCCCCGGGCCGCGAGCGCCTCCTCGGTCGCCCGGATCCGCCCGGCGTCGATGTTCTCCGCCTCCAGCGTCAGGTCCCCGATCGGCGCGTCGGTGTTCATCCGGCTCTCCAACCGGGCCACGTCGGCGACGTACTCCTCCGGGACGGGGCCGTGCCAGCCGACCGTGCGGTAGCCGGTGGAGCGGGCGCGCGCGCCGGCCAGCAGCGCGTCCAGCGCGGCGTGGTCGAGCGCCGTGACGTCCAGCCGACGCCGGACCTCGGCCAGCGCGGCGTGGGCGCCGGCGGCCGCGGCGAAGGCTCCGCCGGCCTCCGGGCGCGCCGGCCCGTCCGGCAGCGCCACCACCGTGTCGCAGTAGAGCCGCTTACGGCCGTGCTCCCGGGCCACCTCGACGGCGTACGCGAGCAGCGCCCGACCCACACCCCGGCGCCGGTGCTCCGGGTGGACGGTCAGGTTCACGCTGGCGTTGCCCGTGTTGTCGAGCTGCGGGAACCGCACTTCGAGATGCCCGGCCGCCACGCCACCGAGCCGGGCCAGGGCGCGGGTCACGACGTAGCCCGGCATCGGGTGGCGCGCGTACGCGGCGAACTCGTCCCGGGTCGGGACCGGGAAGTCGGGCAGGTCCACGGTGGTGACCGCGACGGCGATCCGGTGCGCCTCGTCGATCGCGGCCGGGTCGGCGGCGTCGTACGGGGTGACGGCGATGCTCATGGCACCGAGCGTGCGCGGAAAACGCGATCGGGGCCAGCGGTTTTCCGCCGGCCCCGATCGGACGTGGTCGGGAGGGACGATCGCACAACGCCTCCGGCGCTGGGTCGTAAGAACTTCGCAAAGTCTCCGGCGACACGCCCTCCCGCACGGAGCATCTTGCGCCGCCCGATTGCTGTCGTCAAGTCCTTGACGGCGCGTTTTCCGCACTCAGCGCTAAAAGCCGATTACTGCGCGGATCGCCCGATCCCCCGTTCGGGCGATTCGACGCCGCGGGTCAGCCGAGGAGGCCGGCGTCCCGGGCGGCGCGGAGGGACGGCTTGATCCGGTGGGTGGGGCCGACCTGGCCGGCGACCGCGTCGAGCGTCTTGAGGCCCTCGCCGGTGTTGAAGACGACCGTCTCGGCGGCCGGGTCGAGGCGGCCGGACTCGACGAGCTTGCGCAGCACGGCCACGGTCACCCCGCCGGCCGTCTCGGCGAAGACACCGGTGGTCCGGGCGAGCAGTTGGATCCCGGCGCGGATCTCGTCGTCGTCGACGTACTCCATCCAGCCCCCGGTGCGGCGGACGGCTTCGAGGGCGTACAGGCCGGCGGCCGGGTCGCCGATGTTCAGCGACTTCGCGATGCCGGTCGGCTTGACCGGGGTGATGGTGTCGCTGTTCTCGTGGAGCGCGGTGGCGATCGGGTTGCAGCCGGCCGACTGTGCGCCGAACACCTTCCAGCCGCCGGCCGGCGCCTCCACCAGCCCGATCTCGACCAGCTCGCTGAACGCCTTGTCGATCTTCGTCAGCAGCTCGCCGGAGGCCATCGGGATCACCACCTGGGCGGGGATCCGCCACCCGAGCTGCTCGGCCACCTCGTACCCGAGCGTCTTCGACCCCTCGGCGTAGTAGGGCCGCACGTTCACGTTGACGAACGCCGTGTCCTCGAACTCGTCGGTCTCCACCAGCTCACCGCAGAGCCGGTTCACGTCGTCGTACGAGCCGTCGATGGCGACCAGGTCACCCCCGTACACGGCGGTGGTGATGACCTTGCCCTGTTCCAGGTCGCTGGGGATGAAGACCACCGACGGCGCGCCCGCCCGGGCCGCGTGCGCGGCGACCGAGTTGGCCAGGTTGCCGGTGGAGGCGCAGGCGAACCGCGTGAAGCCGAGCGCCCGCGCGGCGGTCAGCGCGACCGAGACCACCCGGTCCTTGAAGGAGTGCGTCGGGTTGGCGCTGTCGTCCTTGACCCACAGCGGCGCGGTGATGCCCAGCTCGGCGGCGAGGTGCGGGGCGGCCACCAGCGGCGTCAGCCCCGGGTCGAGGGTCACCCGGGTCGCCGGGTCCTGACCGGCGGGGAGGAGCGCCGCGTACCGCCAGATGTTCTGCGGGCCCCCCTCGATCTGCTCGCGGGTGACGGCGGCGAGGGCGGCGGCGTCGTAGTCGACCTCCAGCGGCCCGAAACACTCGTAACAGGCGTGCTGGGCGGCGAGCGGGTAGCGGGCCGAACAGGCGCGGCAGACCAGGGCGCGGGCGGGGCTGGCGGCGGTGTCGATGCCGGAGGCGGCGAGCGTCGACGTCATGTCGAGAGTCCTCTCATCTTCCCCCGCGTCGCACTCTGCGGCGGGGACGGAATTGGCACCTGCCCCGCCGGTCGCTCTGCGATGAGCGCGCGGGGTGGTTGCCGGGGCGTCGTCGGGCCGTATCCCTCAGCCCCTCTGGATGAGGTATTCAGTTGTGCCGCCGAGTCTAGGCAACGGCCGGGCCCTGTCCACCGCTCGTTCCCACGCTGTGGCCAGATGTGACCTACGCCGCAGGGACGGAGATGCTGGTTGGTCGGCTATGGAGCTGATTCATCTGTGCAATCGCCCCGGCCAGTCGAGATCCTGGAAAGAAGCGACCCCGGAAGGGCCGGACCTTTCCAAGATCTGTGATCAGTCCCCCCGCTCCCGAACGTAGACGCCGCGCCCTTGGTGGCCCTCCACCAGTCCCTCTGCTCGCAGGATCAACATCGCGGAGCGGATGACCTGCGTGGAAACCCCGTAATGAGCGCAGAGCTCGGAGATCGACGGCAGCTTGTCGCCCGCCTTCAGATCGCCCGACCTGATGCGGTCCCGGATCTCGTTGGCGATGCGCTCGTAGTACGGCGTCACTGGCATGGTGGTGCTCCCTCGTCGGCACCACCATGTGACCACCGCGCGCTTATGACATCAAGTTCTTGGTATCGCAGCTCTTGCTCTCTTGATACTAGGTATCATATGTCGACCCGCGAGGCGGCCCTCGTCGGCAAACAGGACCGGCTCACCCGGGTGGACGCCCGGGTTGCCGGGGCGGCACGGCCGGTCGCCCCGGCACTCGTCCGCATCAATCCGTACCCCCCGAGCTGGCCCGGGGCGGGTGCCGGGCTCCGGACGACAGCTACCCGGGCGGTTGTCGTGCGACCCCGCCCGCCTCGGCGCCTAGAAGACCAGGAGAACCATGGACGGGCCGCGCTGGATCATCCACCTGCCCACGGCACTCACCAGTCGGGACGCGGCCGCCACGCTGGCCGAGGCGCTGCGCAACTCGCTCGGGCACGTGACCGCCATCGACTTCGGCGAGACGACGCTGAGCGAGGAGGACCGGCAGTTCCGGCGTATCCGGGTGTGGTGTGACCACCGCCTGCCCGACGGCGCTCGCTGCATCCGCCACGCCGACCATCCCGGTGACTGCTCAACACCCGATGACGTATCTGACTCAGCTCCAAAGCCTCCGACCACCGGCCCGCCTGCCCCGGTTCACCGCAGCGCCCGCCCTCGACCCGCTCAGCAGGCCGACCCGCACGGGCGGAATCGACCTCGGGAACACTGACCGGGTCGGCGTCAGCGCTTGGAAGAAGCGCCCGCCGACCGCGCCGGCCCCGTCGCTGCTATGACACGACGTCCTTGCGGGTGAAGCGCCAGAACGCCAGGCCCCAGAACAGCGTCGCGTAGCAGACCGCCGAGATCGTCCCCCGGACCACGTCGTCGGTCTGCACGGGCGTCGACAGCAGGCCCAGCCAGGCGGTGCTGTAGTGCGTCGGCAGGAAGGTGCGCAGCACCCCGAGCGCGGTGATCTGGTCGAGGATGCTGGACAGGATCCACAGCAGCACCGCGCCGCCGACCGCGCCGAGCGCGGCGTCTGTCGACACCGACAGCAGGAACGCCAGGCCGGCCACGACCAGGAGCACGACGGCGAGGTACCCGAGCACCGCCAGCAGCCGCAGCAGCCCCTCCCCCGGCTCCAACTGGGCGGCGACGGTGCTGCGCAGCGGCTCCCACCCGTACCGGAGGGTGCCGAGCAGCAGGGCGGTGCCGGCGAGCAGCAGCAGGGCGAGGGCCGAGTACGCGAGCGCGACCACCAGCTTCACGGTGAGCAGCCGGGCCCGGGGCACCGGCACGGCGAGCAGGTAGCGCAGGCTGCCCCAGCTCGCCTCGCTCGCCACGGTGTCACCGCAGAACAGCGCCACCACGACCACCAGCAGGAACGACGCCGAGACGAAGATCGTGAACAGGGTGAAGTTGAGCCCGCCGGTGGTGGCGAACTCGATCAGGCTGCCGAACTCGCCCCGCCCGTTGTCGTCGTCGTCGCCCGAGTCGAACTGGAACGCGATCAGGATGATCAGCGGCAGCAGCACCATGAACCCGAGCGCGAGCTGCGTACGCCGCCGCGACGCCTGCCGCCGGAACTCGGCGACGAACGGCAGGGTGGCGGACGGGCGGTAGCCCGCCGCGGCACCGGACGCCGCGCCGCCCGGACCCGAGCCGCCGCGAGCCGCGCCCCCGGCACCGCCCGTGCCGGGCTCGACCGTCGTACCCGCCATCACCGGTCCCCGCTTCCCCGAGAGTTCTCGCCGACCAGGGCGAGGAACGCGTCCTCCAGGCGGCGCCGGGGCACCACCCGGTCCACCCCGATGCCGGCCCGGACCAGCTCGGCCACCACCTCGCTGCGGGCGGTGCCGTTGGTGTCCACGACGAGCTGGCCGTCACCCTCGGGGAGCACCCGGACGCCCGCGAGGCGGTCCAGCACGTTCCGCGCGGCCTCCGGGTCGGTCACCTCGACGAGGACGCTCGGCGACTCGCCGACGATCTCCTCGACCGGGCCGGACGCGACGATCCGGCCCTTGTTCACCACGACGGCGTGGGTGCAGGTCTGCTCCACCTCGGCGAGCAGGTGGCTGGAGACCAGCACGGCGCGCCCGCCGGTGGCGTACCGCTGGAGGACCCGGCGCATCTCGGCGATCTGCGGCGGGTCGAGCCCGTCGGTCGGCTCGTCGAGGACCAGCAGCTCCGGCAGGCCGAGCATGGCCTGCGCGATCGCGAGCCGCTGTTTCATGCCGTGGCTGTACGTCTTGATCTTCCGGTGCACGGACGCGCCCAGCCCGGCGATCTCCAGCGCCTCGTCGAAGTGCGCGTCGTCCCAGGGCCGGCCGGTCGCCCGCCAGTACGCCTTCAGGTTGTCCAGGCCGGACAGGTGCGGCAGGAAGCCGGGCCCCTCGACCAGCGCGCCGATCCGGGACAGCACCGGCGAGCCGGGCACCAGCCGGTGCCCGAACACGTAGATCTCCCCGGCGGTGGGCTGGGTCAGCCCCATCAGCACCCGCAGGGTGGTCGTCTTGCCGGCGCCGTTCGGGCCGAGCAGGCCGACGACCTGCCCCGGGTGCACCTCGAAGTCCACGTTCGAGACCGCGACGAAGCCGTCCGCGTACTCCTTGCGGAGTTCCCGGACGACCAGCGGCGTGTCCGCGTACGCCGGGTGGACGCTGCTCTCCTGGCGGCGGTGCCGGCGGCGGAGGACGGCGACGAGCGCGACGAGCCCGACCGCGATCGCGGCGAGCAGGCCGGCGAGGACCCAGCGCCAGACGGTGGCCGTGGTGGGGATCGGCTCGCCGGTGACCGTGGGCAGGGTGACCGCGCCGGCGCCGAGGGCCACGGTGTGCACGGTCGGCTCGACCGGGGTGGCGTACGCCTGGTCGGAGGTCGCCACCACCAGCCGCAGCCGGTGCCCGGCCTCGATTCGGCGGACGATCGCCGGCAGGGTGACGGTGACCGGCGCGGCGTCCTCGACGGCACGCGGGAGCCCGGTGAGCCGGACCGGCGCGACGAGCCCGTTGGGCAGCGTGGCAGTGCCGCTGGGGTCGACGTCGTAGAGCTTGACGAAGAGCACCGCCTCGCCGGTCGGGGACGCGGCGCGGATCGAGACGGTCGGCGCGCCGACCACGTCCACCGCCTCGGGCAGCGGGGCGGACTCGAAGCGGGCGTGCTGGCCGGGGATGTCGCCGGCGACCCCGCCCAGCAGCGAGGAGAGTTCCCCGGCGAACGGCACCGAGGAGATCGCGGCCGGGTTACCCGCCGGCGGGTTGGCGATCCGCTGCGGCGGGCCGGCCACCACCACCTCGCGGCGGCCGGTGCCGGTGATCCCGGGGTAGTCGGCCGTGCGGTAGCCGCTGGCGACCAGGCCCCGGTCGAGCGCGTCGAACCCGGCGATCCGGGAGAAGGTGAAGTCGTCGCCCGGTGCCGCGCCCGCGCCCTTGACGTAGTGGTCGAGCCACTGCACGGTCAGGAACTTCACCCGGTCCGAGTCGGTGGTCGGGCCCTCCCCGCCGTCGTGGCCGCCGGTGTACCAGGCGACCCGCACCGGGGTGCCGTTCGCGGCGATGCCCCGCGCGTTGGCGTCGGCCTCGGCGAGCGGGAAGAGGCTGTCCGCCGCGCCCTGCACGAGCAGGGTCGGCGCGTCGATCCGGTCGAGGACCCCGGCGGGACTGGACCGGCGCAGCAGGTCCACGCCCGCCTGGTCGGCCCGGCCGCTGGTGGCGATCCGCAGGTACGCGGCGCAGACCTCGGCGGCGAACCGCCCGCACGACGGGTCGGCGGCGCCGGCCGGGGCGCGACCCGGGCCGGTCCCGGGGCCGGCGGTCGGGCCGGGGCTGGGCGGCCCGGCCGAGGCGGGGGCGCCCTCCGGCTGGGCGCCGGTCGCGCCGGAGATGCCGGCCGGCCCGGAGCCGACGTTCCCGCCTCCGCCGAAGAACAGTCCCGCCCAGCTCTTCTTGAACACGCCGTTGACCGGCTCCTTGCCGGTGCTCTCCGGCAGGAACGCACGGGAGAGGTCGTTCCAGGTGATCATGGGGACGATCGCGTCGACCCGCGGATCCTGCGCGGCGAGCAGCAGCGCCAGGCCGCCGCCGTACGAGCCGCCCACGACGCCGACCCTCGGGTCGCCGGCGTTGTCGGTGCGGATCTCCGGTCGGGCGGCCAGCCAGTCCAGCAGCCGCTGCGCGTCGCGCACCTCGTAGTCCGGGTGGTCCAGGTGGATCTGCCCGCCGCTGCGCCCGAAGCCGCGCGCCGTCCAGGCCAGCACGGCGTACCCCCGGCCGGCGATCTCCTCGGCGTCGGCACGTACCGACTCCTTCGTGCCGCCGAAGCCGTGCGCGAGCAGCACCGCGGGCACCTTGGCGTCGGCGGCCGCCCCATCCGGCAGGTAGAGCGTGGTGTCCAGGTCCACCGGCTCGTCGCCGGACGGTCCGGACCGGACGGTGAGCAGCGCCGACTCGGTGCGCAGGTCCGGCCCCTGCGGCCGGACGGCCCAGGCCACGCCCGCGGCGAGCAGGACGACGACCGCCGCGGCGGCCACCGCGCGCCGGCGGGTGGGCAGGGCACGCCGGATCCGCGCGGCCGAGAACGGCGATCTCATGCGGCACACGGTACGGCCCGGATCCTGAGCGTTGCCTGAGATCCTCCGTACGTTCGTCCGGTTGGCCCGATCGGCGCGCCGCACCAAGGCGACCGCGTCCCGGTCGGTCCATCCAGCGAGATGAATTCGTATCACGTGAATTCGGATCTTCAGCCGAAAAGACGCCGATCACTTCAGATCGCTCCCGCCGACCACACGCAGTGTGCCGGCATGGTCGGCAAGACGTCACTTTGGGCTATGTGACGCGAAACTGACTGATTGACGGCGGGAAGGCTGTGCGGACCGTCGGTTAGTTTCCGGGTCCGGTGCATGGGACTAGGACGTCGATCCCGGTGCCAGCCCCCACCCCTCGCCTCCGCCGGAGGAGTACGGACCATGACCGTCCCCGCGCCGCAGGCCCGTCGGCGACCCTCCGCCGCCGGCCGCCTGCTGCCGATGCTGCTGGTGCTGGCGCTCCTCGCACCGCTGTCCGTCCTCTTCGGCCAGTCCTGGCGGTCCACCGACGACGACCGGGACCTCGTCGTCACCGAGCGCCTCGGCGTCGAGTACCTGCGAGCGCTCGCCCCGGTGACCGACGCGCTGGTGGACGCCCAGACGGCCACCGTCACCGGCCGGCCGGTGTCCGGCGACGCGCTCACCCGCGCGGTCGGGACCGCCGCGGCGGTGGACGCGCGGATCGGCGACGAGCTGCGCAGCCGCGAACGCTGGGCCGGCCTGCGGGCCAAGATCGAGGCGCTCCGGGACCGGCGACCGGCGGACCCGGAGGCCGCGTACGCCGCGTACGGGGAGGTCACCGACCTGCTGCTGGCCCTGCACCGGAAGGTCCGCGAGACCTCCGGCCTGGTCCGCGACCCGGAGTCGGACTCCTTCTTCCTGCAGGACGGCGTCGGTGGGGAACTGCCCGAGGCGGTCGTCGCGGCCGGACGGCTCGCCGACCTGACCGTGCTCGCCGCCCGCCGGCCGGCCGAGCAGCGGCCCCGGAGCGTGGCCGAACTGGCGGCCGTCCGGGTCGCCGCGCTCGCGCCAGCCGGCGCCCTGGTGGCTGACCTGCGCGCCGCCGTGGACAGCTCGGAGAGCACCGACCTGGGCGCCAACGTGCTCACTCCACTGGACACCTACCAGCGGTCGGTGGAGGCGCTGGCGGCGTACTCCACGCCGACCGGCGCCACCGGCACCGTGGACGCTCCCCGACTCGCCGCCGCCCGCTCCGCCGCGCAGGCCGCCGCCAACCAGCTGCAACCGGTCATCCTCGACGAACTCGACGCGCTGCTCGCCGACCGCCTCGACGCGCTCGACCGCGACCGCTGGCTCGCGGTGGGTGCCGCCGCGGTCGGCGTCGTCCTGCTGGTCGTGCTGGCGCTGGTGCTGCTCGCCGAGTTCCGCCGGGCCGCCGAGGCCCGGCGCGCGACGGACGGACCCGCCGCCCCGGCCGCCGACGGCTGGCAGCCGGCGGCCGGGCGGCCCGACGAGGTCCGCCCACTCCAGCCGGCCGGCGCGGCCCGAAAGCCGGAACCCGCGCAGTGGGGGCCGTTCGATGCTGCTCGGTAGGCTCCGGATCCGGGGCAGGCTCGCCCTGCTGGTGGTCATCCCGCTGCTCAGCGTGGTGGGCCTGGCGGTCCCGGTGGTGCTCGACCGGGTCGCCGCCGCCCAGCGCGCCGCCGACATCGCCGACGGGGTACGCGTGGCCAGCCGGGTCGGCAGTCTCGTGCAGGACCTGCAACAGGAGCGGATCCTCTCGGTCGGCCTGCTGCTCGGCCGGGTGCCCCGCGCCGAACTGGTGCAGAAGTCGGCCGCCGTCGACGACCGGGTCGCCGACCTGCGTGCCACCCAGGGCGACGCGCTGCCGTCCCGGGTCGCCGCCGCGCTCGACGGCGTCCGTACGCTCACCGACCTGCGGGCCGCGGTGCTCGCCGGCGCCGCCACCCCCGGCCGGGTCATGGACACGTACGGGTCGGTCAACCGGACCCTGATCGATTCGCTGCGGCTTCCGTTCAGCGTGGACACGAACACGGCCGCCGGCCGGCAGGTGCTCGCCCTGGACGCGCTGCTCCGCGCCCACGAGGGGCTCGCCACCTGCACGACGCTGATCGTGCTGGTGAAGGCCACCGACGACCCGCCGGCGATCACTCGCTACGTCGCCTGCATGGCCGCTCTCCGGGTGGACAGCCTGCGCTACCGCAGCCTCATCACCCCGGAACAGTTCCAGCTGGCGCTGCTCAACGACGCGGCGGTGGCCGCGCGGACCAGCCCCGACTTCCTCGCCACGAGCCCGCTCGACCCGGCCGGCGCGGTGAAGGACGTGCCGCTGGACGCGCTCTTCCCCTCGGCCCGCTCGATGATCACCCTCGGGCAGTTCGTGGAGAAGAAGATCGTCGCGGACGTCATCGCCCAGGTGACCGACGAGCAGCGCCGGGCGCTGACCGTCGCGTACCTGGTGGGCGGCGGGGCATTGCTGGTGCTCGCCCTGGTGGTGCTGCTCAGCGTGGCGGTCGCGCGGACGGTCGCCCGGCCGCTGAGCCGGCTCACCCGATCGGCGGACCGGGTCGCCCGGGTCGCCGAGGCCGAGCTGACCCGGGTCGCCGACGACGAGTCCGAGAGCGTCCAGGCGATCCGGCTCGACCCGGTGGACGTCCGGGCGCGCGACGAGATCGGCGACCTGGCCCGCGCCTTCGAGCGGGTGCAGACCACCGCCGCCCGGCTGGTGGAGCGCCAGGTGGCCGGCCGGCGCAACGTGGCGCAGATGTTCGGGCACGTCGGCCGCCGTACGCAGAACCTCGTCGGCCGGCAGATCACCCTGATCGACCGGCTGGAACGGCAGGAGACCGACCCGGCCCGGCTGGAGCACCTGTACCGGCTCGACCACATCTCCAGCCGCCTGCGCCGCAACGCGAGCAGCCTGGTGGTGCTCTCCGGCTCCACCGGCGACGACCCGCACGTGGCGCCGGTGCCGCTGGCCGACGTGGTCCGGCTGGCGCTCGGCGAGATCGAGGACTACACCCGGGTGGACGTCCAGGTCCCGGATGGCGTCTCGGTGTCTCCGGGCACGGTCGGCGACCTCGTCCTGGCGCTCGCCGAGCTGATGGAGAACGCGACCGTGTTCTCCCCGCCGCACACCCGCGTGATCGTGGCCGGTGAGGTGACCGGCATCGGGGCCCGGCTCAGCGTGGTGGACCGGGGCATCGGGATGACCGAGGAGCGGCTCGGAGAGGAGAACGCCCGGTTGGCCCGGCGCGAGCGGCTGGACCTCGCCCCCACCGAGGTGCTCGGGCTCTTCGTCGTGGGCCGGCTGGCCCGGCGGCACGGCTGGGCGGTCCGCC
Source organism: Micromonospora thermarum (assembly GCF_012034245.1). GTDB lineage: Bacteria > Actinomycetota > Actinomycetes > Mycobacteriales > Micromonosporaceae > Micromonospora > Micromonospora thermarum. The sequence goes on from NZ_JAATEO010000004.1 coordinate 238,701, forward strand.
TCGCGGCGACCGCCGGCGGTGGCGTCACCGCCCAGCTGGAGATCCCGCAGGCGTCCCTGGTGCTCCGGCGGGCGGACCGGGCCGGCGCCACGGTGGCGCGGGCGACCGTACCGGACCGGGACCGGCGCTCCCCCGCCGGTCCCGCCATCCCGTCCCGGGGCGCACTGCCCGCCCTCGCCGGCCCGCCGCCGCCGTCCGGCTTCGACCCGGCACTGCTCAGCCGGGCCACCCGGACGATGGCGGCGGGCGATTCCTGGGACGCGTTCACCGTCCCGGAGACGCACCCACCCATGGCGGGCGACCCGACGGCGGTGGACGCCCCGACAGCGGTGGACGCCCCGACCCCGACGGGCGCCCCGACGACGGCGAACGGCGCGACGGCGTACCTGGAGATCACGGCGCCCGGGCGCACCGTGAACGGGCTGCCCCGCCGGCCGGTCCCCGCGGGGCCGGGTGCTCCCCCACCCGGCCCCGCGGTCACGCCCGCAATTCCGACCGGTCCCACCCGCTTCCCCGCGCCCCTCGTGCCGGGGATCCGGCAGCGGGTGCCCGGGGCGAGCCTGCCGCCGACCGGCCCCCGGGTCGGGCCGGTCGACGCCACCGGCGCGGACCCGGCCGCCGCCCGGGCGCTCGTCGAGGCCGTCGAGGCGGGCGTACGCCGGGCGGAGCTGGCCGGTTCCGCGCCGCCCGCGTACGACGGGTCCGCGGCCGACCCGACACCCGGGCGGCCCCGGCTCACGCGCCGCGTGCCCGGGGCGAACCTGACCGTCACTCCGTCCCACCCGCCGACCGCGGAGGGCCCCGGCGACCCGGCCGAGGTCCGCGACCGCATGACCGAGTTCGAGGCGGGTGTCGCCCGCGCTCTGCGTGAAGTCAGTCCAGACCGCCGTAACGAAGAGGGATCATCACGGTGACCAGCCCCTTCCTGCACGACAACGTCGACCAGCCGGCCCACCCCGGGACGGACCTCAGCCCGGAGGCCCGCACCTTCAACTGGCTGCTGGACTCCTTCACCTCCAGCACAGCGGGGGTGCTGGAGGCGATCGCGGTCTCCTCGGACGGTCTGCTGATGGCCATGTCCGCGATCAAGGACCGGTCCAACGCCGAACGGCTCGCCGCCGTGGTCTCCGGCATGACCAGCCTCGCCGGCGGGGCCGCGAGCTGGTACGCGCTCGGCGGCCTGAACCGGGTGGTCGTCGACATGGCCGAGGGGTACCTGCTGATCAGCGCCATCAGCAGCGGGTCGGTGCTCGGCGTCGTCGCCGACCGGTCGGCGAACCTGGGCACCGTCGCGTACGAGATGACGCTCTTCGCCGGTCGCGCCGGTGGCGCGCTCACACCCCGCCTGATCGCCGAGCTGAAGAACGCCGTCCAGCAGTGATCCCCGACGTCGCCGGAGAGGAACCGGACCCCATGGTCCGGATCCGCCCCTACCTGCGGGTGCCCGCGCCGGCCGGCGAGCCGGCCCCGCGCGTACCGGCGGCGACCGCCGAGCCGGAGCTGGAGCCGGACGATCCCTCGGGTCCCCGCCCGTTCGTGCTCACGGCGGGCCGGGTGACCGGCGGGGATCCGGACATCGGGCTGGAGACCCAGGTGACGGCCCGGCCGGTCACGGAGTGGTCGGCTCCGGTCGCCCGGCTGGCGCCGGAACTCCAGGCGATCGTCGCGCTCTGCGGCTCGCCGATCTCGGTAGCGGAGATCTCCGCCCGGATGCGGATGCACTTCGGTGTGGCCCGGGTCCTGGTCGGTGACCTCCGCGCCGCCGGCCATCTCGACGTGCACGTCAACGCCGACGACGACGCCCTCGACCCCGACATCATCCTGCGAGTGATTGATGGACTCCGTGCGATCTCCTGACTGGCCGGTCGCCCCGCTGGGCGGGCTCGCCGCCAACAGCGCCGCCGCCCGGTACAGCAGCCCACCGGCACCGCACCCGCCCACCGCCCGGGGCGTGGCCGCACCGGCGCCACCGCCGTACCGGCCCTCGACCGAACCCGATGCCGCGGCCCCGTCGGGCGTGACGCCGCCGGCCGCACCGCCGGTCCCGGTGAAGATCCTCGTCGCCGGTGGGTTCGGTGTCGGCAAGACCACGACGGTGGGCGCGATCTCCGAGATCGTCCCGCTGACGACCGAGGCGGAGATGACCAGCGCCGCGATCGGTGTCGACGACCCCGGCGGGCGCTCGGGGAAGACGACGACCACCGTGGCCATGGACTTCGGCTGCGTCACGATCGACCGCAGCCTCAAGCTGTACCTGTTCGGCACCCCCGGCCAGGCCCGGTTCGGGTTCATGTGGGACGACCTGGCCCGCGGCGCGCTCGGCGCGCTCGTCGTCGTGGACAGCACCCGGCTGGACGACTGCTACCCGGCGATCGACTTCTTCGAACGGGCCCGTCTGCCGTTCGTGGTCGGCGTCAACGCGTTCGACGGGCAGGTGGCGCACGACCTCGGCGCGATCCGGTGGGCGCTGGCCATCGGGGACCACGTGCCGCTGGTGCGGTTCGACGCCCGGGACCGGCTCTCGGTGCGGGACGCCCTGCTCGTCGTCCTGGACCGGGCGCTGGACCGCGCCAACCGGGCGAGGGGGAGCTGAACCGACGGGCGGTCAGGCCCGTTTCCTCGATGAGGGGTGGTCGTGATGAGGGGTGGACTGGACGAGACACTGGCCCGGCTGGCCCGGCGCGAGGAGGCGCTGCGGCGGCGGGGCGCCGAGCCGGCGGCGGAGGGGGACACCGTCCGGCTGCCCGCCCCGGAGGCGGGCCGCCGGGAGGCCGGGCACGGCGACACCGGGGGCGGGGACGTCGGGCGCGGTGACACCGGGCGCGGCGAGGCCGGCCGGAACGCCGGGCCGGCGTGGCCGGGCCACCGGGACGCGGGGGTACGGCGCGGCGAGGCGCCCGCCCGTGACCAGCCGGCGGGGCGGCGGGGTGACCCGACCGGCCGGTCGGGCGGCCAGCACCGGGCCGAGACGCCCGGACCGGACCCGGTCGAGGAGGTCGCCGAGGCGGTACGCCGGATCGTCGCGCGGCACCCGGACCTGGCGGTCGCGCTGCGGGTGGAGCACGGCGGTGAGCCGTACCCGCTGCGGGTGGCCTGGTCGGGCGGGAGCGTGACGGTCAGCGCGGAGCCCACCGTCACGTCTCCTCCGGCGTGGCCGCTGTCGGTGCGGACCGAGCCGGACCCGCTGTCCGGGCCGGACGGCGTGCGGTCCGACCCGGCGGCCCGGCTCGCGGACCTGATCCGCCGCGACCCGTCGCTGCTGACCGACGTCGACCCGCCGCGCTAGGACGCCTCCGCCGCGGCACGCGTCGGCAGGGCGTGCTTCCCCGCACCGGCTAGGGTTCGGCGGGTGGGGGAATCGGAGCTCACCCTGACCGCCAGCCTGCGGCCAGCCGCGTTGGACGCCCGGCGCGGCATCGTACGGCTGCACCCGGAGGCGCTCACCGCGCTCGGGCTGCGCCCCGGTGACCCGGTCCGGCTCGCCGGCCGGCGGGTGACCGCCGGGATCGTCGCGGCGGCCGAGCGGAGTGCCGGCCCCGGGCTGCTCCACGCCGACGACCTGACGCTGGGCAACCTCGGCGTACGCGACGGGAGCCAGGTGACCGTCCGCCCGACGCCGGTCGCCGCCGCGCGCCGGGTGGTACTGGCCGGCCCGGCACCGGTGGTCGCGGCGGTCTCCCCGGAGATGCTCCGGCTCGCGCTGCTCGGCAAGATGGTCACCGCCGGGGACGACGTCTCGCTGCTGCCGCAGGACGTACTGCCCGACACCTCGGTGCGCAGCCTCGTCGAGGCGGCCCGGAACAGCCTGTCCAACCGGGTGGGCTACGCCTGGACCAGCACGCTGCTCACGGTGGTCACCGCCGAGCCGGACACGGCCGCCCTGGTCACCATGGACACGGTGGTCGCCTGGGAGGACGGCCCGGCCACCCACGGCTCCGCGACCACCGCACCCACCGCCGCCCGCGACCGCGATCCGCGCGTTCTCCAGGACGGAGCGGCCGCCACCGCGCCGGACGCCACTCTCTCCGCGAAGGTGCGCGGCACGGCGGGGGCGGACGCGGCGGCGGAGGCGCCCTCGGTGGACGAGTTGCCCGGGTTGCGGGCGCAGGCCGAGGAGCTGGGTGAGCTGCTCGACCTCGGCTTCCACCACCGCGAGGTGCTCCGGCGGCTCGGCACCACGGTGTCCCTCGGGGTGCTGGTCGACGGCCCGGCCGGCTCCGGGAAGTCGGCGCTGGTACGCGCGGTCGCCGCCCGGGTGCGGGCGCGGGTGCGGCCGTTGTGGGGGCCCGAGCTGGCCGCGCTGACCAACGCGGCGGCGGCCGAGCGGCTGCGCGCCGCCGCGGCGGACGTACGGGCGGACGGCCCGGCGGTGCTGCTGGTCACCGACGTCGAGGCGCTCGCGCCGGCCGACACGCCCGGCCCGGTCGCCACCGTGTTCCGGCAGGTGGTCGCCGAGACCGTCGCGGCCGGAGCCGCGGTGGTGTGCACGACCGGCCGCCCCGAGGCCGTCGACCCGGCCCTGCGCGCTCCGGACCTGCTCTCCCTGCGGATCACCGTGCCGCTGCCGGACGCTGCCCTCCGCCGCGAGCAGTTGGGCGTGCTGACCCGGCAGGTACCGCTCGCCGAGGACGTCCGGCTCGACGAGGTCGCCGCGCGTACCCCCGGATTCGTCGCCGCGGACCTGGCCGCGCTGGTGCGCGAGGCCGGCGTCCGGGCGGCGTTGCGGCAGAAGGCGGTGGAGCGCCCGACGGTGGCGATGGGCGACTTCGCCGCCGCGCTGGAGGTGGTCCGCCCGACCACGATGGCGGCGTCCACGCTGGAGCTGGCGTCGGTCACCCTCGACGACGTGGGCGACCTGGTCGAGGTCAAGCAGACGTTGACCGAGTCGGTGCTGTGGCCGCTGACCTATCCGGACACGTTCGCGCGGCTGGGCGTGCGGCCGCCGCGCGGGGTGCTGCTCTACGGGCCGCCGGGGTGCGGCAAGACGTACCTGGTGACGGCGCTGGCCGGCACGGGCCGGGCGAACGTGCTGTCGGTCAAGGGCGCGGAGCTGCTGTCGAAGTGGGTGGGCGAGAGCGAGCGTGCGGTCCGCGAGCTGTTTCGCCGGGCCCGGGAGGCCGCGCCGACGCTGGTCTTCCTCGACGAGGTGGACGCGCTCGCGCCGGTACGTGGGCAGGCCACCGACGGCGGTACGACCGACCGCGTGGTGGCCGCCCTGCTCACCGAGCTGGACGGCGTGGAGGCGCTGCGCAACGTGGTGGTGGTCGGCGCGACCAACCGGCCCGACCTGGTGGACCCGGCCCTGCTGCGTCCCGGCCGGCTGGAGCGGCTGGTCTACGTCCCGCCGCCGGACGGGCCGGCCCGGGCGGAGATCCTGCGCGCCGCGTCCCGGACCGTGCCGCTCGCCCCCGACGTGGACCTCGCCGGGCTCGCCGAGGACCTGGACGGCTTCTCCGCGGCGGACTGCGCGGCGCTGGTCCGGGAGGCGGCGCTGGCCGCGATGCGCGAGTCGCTGGCCGCCGCCACGGTCACGGCGGCCCACGTGGCGACCGCCCGCTCCCGCGTCCGCCCCTCCCTGGACCCGGCCCAGGTCGCCTGGCTGGCCGCGTACGCCGAGAAGGAGGTCCCATCCCGCTGAGCGGCGGGTCAGTCGGTGGGGAGCAGGGGGCCCAGGGGGCCGAGGTCGAGGTTGAGGTCCTCCGGGGCGAGGCCGAAGTACGTCCGCAGCTCCGCCATCTGCTCCTCCAGGGCCATCAGCGTCGTGCCGATCCGTTCGACCTGCTCCTCGGTGAGGTCGCCGAGGTCGACGCGGCGCAGCGCCTGCCGTTCCATGAGCTGCCGCAGCAGCTCGATCACGGTGAGCACGAGGCTGGCCAGTCCCCGCTCGACGGAGTCCTGGTCCACCGCCAGCCGCCGGTCCAGCGGCGTCACCCGTGGCGTCCGCCACGCCGGCCCGTCCAGGGCCGCGGCCGGCCCGTGCACCGCCGCAGCCAGCTCGGCCGCCTCGTCCCGCTCGGTCATGTCACCTCCCCGGAGAGCACGGTCGACCCGTCAGGCGCCACGGCCGAAACCCCGGGCGGCACGGCCGATCCGCCGGGCGGAACGGCGGTCGCCGGGGAAGCCGCGGCGTCGTCGGGCGGTGCCGCGAGGGCGCCGACGGACGCGACCAGAGCGCGCAATGAGATGCGGACGAGTTCGACGTCGGCGATCGCGATCGTGATGTCACCGCTGATCACCACCCCGGTGGCGAGCACCCGGTCGAGCAGGTCGACCAGGGCGACCGGCCGGTACCCGAGCGGCCCGTCCGCACTGTTCGGCGCAAGCTGTGTGGTCACGCCGGCACCCCGTCCACCGGAGCGCCGATGGGCGTCGGGTCCGCCGGGCCGGTCCCGTCCACGAAGGAGTACGCGGGCCAGGGACCGGTCAGCTCCAGCCGCAGCTCCGGATGCCGCTCCCCCAGCTCACCGACCAGCGCGGTGAAGCCGGGGAGGTCCGCCGTGTCGACCAGGTACGCGCCGTTGAGCATCATCGGGGTCGGCGCGCCGGACAGCCGGCGGTCCTGCGGCGGGTGCCGCCGGGCGGCGACCGCGTGGCCGGCCAGGGCGTCGTGGACGGCCGCCGCGGCGGCACCCGCCACCCGCTGCCCCTCCTCCCGCGCGGTGAGCTGGGCGCGCCGCCGGCGCAGGTACGCCGCCCCGGCACCGCCCGATCCCGGCTCGGCGGTCGGGGCCGGAGCCGCACCGGGCACGACGTACCCCTTGACGCCCCACTCCTCGCGGCCGGCGAGCCGGTCCAGGACCGCGGCCAGTTCGTCCCGGCGGGCGGTGAGCAGCCCGGCGACCCGCTCGTCGTCGTGGTACACGGTGGCGAGCCGGGCCGGCACGACCGGGCCGGTCCGCGCCAGCGCCGCCACCACCCCGTGGTGGGTCCGCGCCGCCCGTTCCAGCCACGCCAGGTCCTCCAGGTTGCGGCGCAGCGGCTCCTCGCCGTACTCGGTGAGGGGCGCGGCACTGACCACGGCGGCCAGGCCGGCGGCACGCACCGCGCGCACCGGGGTGCCGGCCATGCCGGCGGTCGCGGCGAGCGTCTCCGGCGGGACGTCCCGGACCACGCCGTGCAGCCAGTCGGCGGTGACCACCTCGGCTGTCGCGCTCATTCCCACTCCTCCCTCGCGGCAGCCCGCCGGGCGACGCGCGGCTGGCGCGCGGCCTCCACCTCCTCCGGGTCGCGGGGTCCGGGCTCGACCGGCGGTCTGGCCCGCGAGCTGAGCCACGGGTCGTGCTCCCACCAGTCGATGCCGATCTGGCGCGCGGTGTCGACGGAGGCGATGACCAGGCGCAGCTTGAGCGTCAGCAGCTCGATGTCGAGCAGGCTCACCCGGATGTCACCGGCGATGACGATGCCCCGGTCGAGGACGCGCTCCAGGATGTCGCCGAGGTTCGCCGGCTCGTGTCCGGCGGGCAGGACCTGCCCGGAGTTCTGCACCACGGAGGGTTGCCGCATCGTGCTCATCTCAGCTCCCATCCCCCTTGCCGCGCTGGTAGCGGCGCGTTCGCCGGTAGCCCAGCAGGCTGCCCGTCATGTCCAGCTCCACCTCGTAGAGGCCGAGCAGGTCGGTCGAGGCGGGGATGCGGTGGTCCTCGACCACCTCCACGCCGACCAGCCAGCCGTCGTCGGTGGGCTCGATCGAGGTGATCCCGAGGGGGTCCTTGCCGGTCAACGACACGATCTGCCGCAGCCCCTCCCGGGCCGCCTCGGCGACGGTCACCTCCTCGTACTCCTCCTCGGTGTAGCGGTCGTCGCCCCGGTCGGGCCCGCGCTCCGGGGCGCGGTCGCCGCGGATCCGTCCTGATGCCATCTCATCTCCCTCGCCCGCGGTCCTGGCCGCCCCGCCGCACGGGCCGTCGTCCGGCTGCCTGCCGTCGACCGCCCGGTGGCGACCGCCGGCCGGCGGCGGGAGGTGTTCCCCCGCCGCCGACCGCCGGCCCGGTCAGCCGCTCCAGGACCTGCTGCTGTCTCCGGTCACGCTCCTCCGGCGTGATGTCGCCGGCCTCCGCCGCGTGGTCCAGCTCCTCCAGCTCACGCCGGATGTTGACCGGGTTGTACTGCTGCGACTCCGCCTCCCGGGCGATCACCTTGACGACCGCCGTCAGCCCCCTTACCGGGGCGTACGGCAGGGTCAGCAGCGCCCAGAGGATGTCCACCGGTCACTCCACCAACTGGTGCGCGCTGACGAAGTCGTACGGGGCGAGCGGACCGAGGATCCGCATCCGGATCAGATCCCGCCGCTGCTCGGCGAAGTCCTCCAGCTCCCGGACGAAGTCCTCCTCGCCGTCGGCCTCGACCAGGAAGGCGACGTTCACCGCGTCCATCTCGTGGCTCGGCGCACGGGGCGCGTTCAGCACCGCGTACGGAGTGAGGGCCTCGACCAGCTCGCTGTTGGCCGCCTCCCGCCGCAGCTCCACCGCCTGGCTGATCATCTCGCCGAACCGGATCCGCTGCTCGCGGGTCTCCGCCTCCGGCCGCCCGCGCACCTGCTCGGCGAGGTCGGCGGCGCGCCGGTCGGCGGCCAGGATCTCGCTGAGCACCTCCTGCTCGTCGAACCGGCCGTGCACCGTGTACTGGACCCGGTTCTCGAACTCGTCGAGGGCGGCGGCGAACCGGTCGTGGTGCGCCTCCAGCAGGTCCTGCACGGCGTCCGGCCCGGTCACCACCGTGCCGAACCGCACCGGCAGCACCGGCGCCACCGCCGCCGTCCCGTCCAGCAGGGCCTCGTACGCGGTCAGGTCGGCCGGCCGGCCCACCGGCTCTTCCAGCGCCACCTCGCTGACCAGTGCCGCGAGTTCGCCGTGCCGGACCACGTCGACGTCGCCCGGCGGGTCGCCGACCCCCTGCGCGTCGGGGGTCGGCTCCACGTCGGACGGCACGATGCCGTAGATGAACAGACCGGTCTCGCCGGTCCCCTGGACGTTCTGGTCGCTCATCTCACCGCTCCTCGTCCCGCCGCTGGCGGGGCCGCTCCCGCTCCGAGCCGCGGTCGGTGAGGGAATCCACCACCGCACCGCTGATCTCCTTGGCGGCCTTGCCGAGCCCACCGACGGCCTTGCCCTTGGTGACCGCGCCGGAGGCGTCCTCCAGCAGGTCGGGCAGCCCCTTCTGGTCCTCCGGGACGATGCTCAGCCGGTCGACCGCCTCGGCGAACCGCAGGTACGTCTCGACGCTGGCGATCACGATCCGGGCGTTGATCTCCAGGAGCTGGATCCCGACGACGGCGACGGACACCTGCGCGTCGATCACGATGCCCTTGTCCAGCACCGTCTCCACGACGTCGGCGAGATTGCTGCCACCGCTGCCGGCGCGCTCCAGCGCACCACCTGGCTGACCGCCGGTCGTTGTCGCCACTGTCATTCGTCACGCTCCTCTCGCCGGCGGCGCACCACCGGCCGTCGGGGGGCTTCGGGGGTACGGCGGACCGGGCGGGGCCGCTCCGGGGCCTCCTCGCGGGGCTGTGCGCGACGGGCCCGTTCCGGCTGCCGGCGACGCGGCGGGGGCGCCTCCTCCTCGGGCTCCTCCTCTTCGCCGTACCCCTCGTCGTAGTCCTCGCCCTCGTCGTAGGCGTCGTACTCGTCCTCCTCCGCCGGACGGCGACGGACGACCGGGCGACGCCGGCCACGCGCGGCGGGCCGCCGCTCCTCGCGGGGCTCCTCCTCGATCTCCTCCTCTTCCTCCGGCTCCGGCTCGGGCCGGCCGCGCTCCGCGCGCTCGCGCTGCTCCTGCTCCTCGCGCAGGGCCGTCTCGTGGTCCTTGACCACCTGCGAGTCCTCGATCTCGCCGCGCCAGCCCTCGACCGAGTCCGGGTCCAGCACGGTCTGCGTCATCACGTGCCGGACGAAGTGCTTGAGCTCCAGCCGGACGCGCCGCCCCTGGGCCCGCCACAGGTTGCCGGTGTGCTCGAAGAGACCCTGCGGGTGGTACTCCAGCACCACCAGGATCCGGGTGAGTTCCGGCGCGACCTCGTGGAAGCTGACCGTGCCGTCCACCGAGCCCTTCTCGCCCTTGGACCGCCAGTGAATCAGCCGGTCCGGGATCTGCCGGACGATCGTCGACTCCCAGGTGCGGTGCGACCAGAAGACCTGGGCCTTCCAGGTCATCTTCTCGTCGGAGTCCTTCTCGGCCTGCTCGACCTTCTTCATGAAGCTGGGGAAGTCGGCGAACTGGGTCCACTGGTTGTACGCGACCCGGACCGGCACCCCGACCTCGATCGTCTCGACGATGTTGGTGACCTTCAGCTTCTTGCCGCCGCCACCCTTGCCGCCCTTACCGCCGCCGAAGGCCGACATGAGCTTCTCCTTACCGCCGGCGATCCCGGCATGGACCATCGCCTTCATCGGTGAGCTGCCCTCGGCGAGCTTCTGCGCGCCGGTCGCGGCGGCGATCAGCCCCGGGCCGCCGCCCTGCTTGGCGTACTCGCTCAGCCGTCCCGTGGCACCGGTGATCCGCTCGGTCACCACCTGCACGGCGCGTTCACCGATCGCGCTCGCCAGGTTGCGCACCTCGCCACCGAGCTGGGTCCGGACCTTGTCCGCCAGCCCGCCGGGGTTCGTGGTCGCGGTCATGCTCACCGCCCCCGCTCGCCGGCGCCGGCGCCGGCGCCGGTGTCGTCACCCGACCGGTCCGTACCGCCCGACTGCTCCTCGTTCGACGGCTGGTCCGCACCCGACTCCGCGGCCCCGCCCTTGCGGCGCAGCGCGTCGGCCGAGCCGCGCAGCTTGCCGCTGAGCGCGTCGATGCCGCTGCCCGCGGCGGCGGTCGCCGCCGCCTTGCCGGCGGTGGCGAGCGGACGGCCGAGCTTGCCGAGGTTGGCCAGTTGGGGTGACGACTGCAACAGGTTCTGGCCGACCTTCAGCAGCCCGCCGGAGTTGTGGCTGGCCCGGCCGGCGGCGACCGCGGCCGCCAGGACCAGGGCCTTCCGCATCTTGCGGCGGCGCCCGAGGAGGTAGCCGACGCCCACCGCCAGACCGATTCGTGCTCCCCTGTTCATCAGTTCTCCTTCGCTCCCCGGAGCGGAGACACCTGATCGACGGCGGACCGAGAAACAGCCACCGGGGAGAAGCACATGGGGCCCGCGATCAGGTGCCCGGTTAAGCGGACCCGGCGGGCAGTACCCCGGGGCAGATTCGCAAAACCTATTGGGGGACGGCCCGGGCGATGCCTTTTACGAGCAGTCAGAATCGAGGGGTAGAGCCTCGCAAAAAGGACGTCCAGGCAGCGAGGAACAGGGAATACGCGATCAGGAAGAGAATTCTCAGAGAGCCGGAGGCGTGGAGTCGAGGCAGATTTCGGCGCGCATTCGGCCGCCGTCCTCGCGCAATTTCGCACCGCATTTGGAAAGAACCGACAACGCCCCGAAATTGTCCGGTGTGGTCTCGGCGACGACCTGTCGCATCCCGGCGGCCGCCGCCTCGTTGAGCAGTCCCCGCAGCGCGGCCGGCCCGATGCCCTGGCCACGCGCCGAGCGCCCGAGCCACAGCCCGGTCTCGACCGTGCCCGGCTCGTCACAGCGCGTCATACGGATCATCCCGACGACCTCGCCGCCCGCCAGGATCGCGTACATCTGGGTGCCCGTGGGGCCGTCCAGCCCGCCGAAGCTCGCCCGGTGGAACTCGCGGAACGCCTGCCGGCGCGCGTGCGACCAGCCGGCCGGCGCCTCGACCGGGGGCATGACGTCGGCCGGCTCCGCCTCCGCAGCCGCTACGGAGAGCAACGACTCCAGGTTGCCTTCGCTCACCGGCTCCAACCGCACCGCACTTGCCACGTGCCGCAGTCTGCCGGGCTTACCGGCCCGAGTCCACCCCGTTGGGACCCGACTGGCGGTCCGGTCGGAGGTATCGGCCGGTCGGCCCCCATCGTGTTCCTCCTCACGCTCCGTCGCCGAACTCGCAGAGAACGGCCGAGGCGTCGTCGGCGGCCTTGTGCCGACGGAGGCGGTCCGGCAGGTCCCGCTCGGCCGCCCGTACCCGGTCGATCAGCGCCGCCGGACCCTCGGCGGTGACCAGGTCCAGCAGACCGGTCCAGTCGAACAGGCCGAAATGCTCCACCGCCGCGGAGGCCCCGTCGCTGAGCAGCGCCGCCCGGCGCAGCCCTCCCGGGCCGCCGAGCGGCACCGTTCCGGCCAGGGCGTGGTACGCGGCGTCCGGGTCCGACGCCGCCACCCAGTAGCCGTGCGTCCGGTTCATCCGCTCCCGCTGCACCCCGACGGCGTGCCGGAACCGGGTGGACCGGTCGGCGTCGTCCGGGAGCCCCGCCGCCGTGGTCCGCAGGTCCGCCAGCGCGGTGTGCAGCCGGTCGTCGGTCACCACGTTCACCTGGCCGCCGACGTCCAGCACCAGCGGGCTGTCGCAGAGCACCAGCCAGTCGACCTGGTCGCCGCCGTCCCGCAGCAGGCACACCGTGCTCGACGGGGTGCCCGGGTGATCCAGGTCGCACTGGTCGCCGTGGTCGGCCCGGACCGCCAGGATGGCCGCCGCGAGGTTGCTCATCAGCGTCGCCGCCGGCCGGGCCGCCTCGGCCAGCCCGATCCGGGCCGCGAGATGCCGGACGTACCACGAGGGGCCGTGCACGCAGCCGGTGTCGAAACCCTCCGGCACGGTGGCACCGTCGAGCACGCCGACCAGCGGCCCGAACCGGAACACCACGTCCTCGTTGACCGGCCGGCCGGGTGCCGGAGCCGACGCCGACCGCACGCGCATCGTCCGGGCGATCGCGGACCGTCGCGGGTCGTCCACCGCCTCCGGGGCCCGGCTCCCGACCCGCGGGTCGGCCGGGTCGCGGACCCGGCTCACGCCGGTGCCCAGGTCCTCGGCGGTGTACGGCGCGTCGACCACCCACTCGTGCGGCTGCGGCCCGGTCGCCGTCGCCGGTGCCGGGGCGGCAGGTCGAGCCGGCCGCCCCGCCGGTCGCCCGCTCCGGTCCGTCCCACCCATGGCCCGCTCCCTCCTCCGCCGCCGCCGCAGCCCGTCCCGCCGGCCGGCGCCGGTGCGACGCCCCCGCCTACCCGCACCGGAGGCCGGCATGCCGCGCGGGCGCGCGCCGGACCGCGGACAGGGCGCTCGGCGGGGTGCGGATCCCGCTGGACCGGCCCCTTCACCGACCCTGCGCGTCGCCGTCCCGAGAGAGGTGAGGCCAGGACGGTGTGGGCGACCCGCCCGCGCCGCTCAGCGGCGGCGGTTGCGGGCACGGGAGGAACGCAGCCGGCGCAGCCGGCCGACCAGCACCGGCTCGGCGGCCAGCGCGGCCGGGTTGTCGAGCAGCGCGTTCAACAGTTGGTAGTAGCGGGTCGCGGAGAGACCGAACCGGTCCCGGATGGCCTGCTCCTTGGCCCCCGCGTGGCGCCACCACTGCTGCTCGAAGTCGAGGATGCCCCGCTCGCGTTCGGTCAGGCCGTCCGCCGTCCCGGTGGCCGGCACCATGTCGCCGGCGCCGTCGTCGTCCGGCGGGACCGCCTCGGCGTCAGGCGGGACCGCCTCCACGTCCGGCGCGGGACGGGGCGGGGGTACGGCGGCCCGCGTGCGGGTGTCGCCGGTCGGCCGCCCGCCGGTCCGGCCGTCCCCGGACGGCTCGGCGGCGGTCGGGGCGGCGTCCGGCGGCATGGCACTCCTCGCGAGGACGGTCGGCGCGGCGACGCCGACCCGGGGAGACCCAGCCTAGTGGGACTCCCTGCCGGCCGCACGGGTCGACCCGCGCCGTCCGGGCCGGTCGTGGACGGCGCCGCCCGGCGGCGCCGCGGACGGCGGCATGCCGTGGAAGGCCCCGAACCGGGGCCTTCCACGGCCGGCCGTCAGGAGATGTCCCGCCGACGCATCGTCCAGAGCGCCGCGCCGAGGATCAGCACGAGCGAGACGCCGAGCAGCAGCGACGAGTGCTGCCACGTGATGTCGAGCGTCTCCGGCTTGCACTCCCCGAAGTAGGTGGCCTGGCAGGCCTGCCAGTTCTGCAGGGTGACCTTCTTTTCCATCCACGCCGCCACGTACGTGGGCAGCAACCACACCTCGGCGAAGCGGACCCCGGCCAGCGCGAGCAGGATGGCGACACCGAACTGCCCGACCACGATCACCCCGATCGCCCCGCCCAGGGCCATCGCCGTGTGCCGGCCGAGCGAGGCCACGGCGAAGCCGACCGTGGCGCCGACCAGCGCGAGCACCACGCCGCGCAGCCCGGTCAGGGCGAACGACTGCCACGCGCCCGACGTCATCTTCTCGGTGGTGCCGCGCAGCGTCGCGACGATCCAGAAGCTGCCGAACCAGAGCACCGTCGTGGTCACGGCCAGCGCGAGCAGGCCGGTGAGCAGCGCCGCCAGCTTGGTCAGGAGTACGGTGAGCCGCTTCGGCCGCCACAGCAGCAGGTTCATCATGCCGCCGGTGCTCCACTCGGCCCCGACGAAGGACGCGCCGACCACGAACCCGACCAGCGCCAGGATCGCCGCGAGCGGCAGCAGGGTGAAGCCGAAGTTCTCCCGGAAGTCGAACGTGGACGGCAGGAACCAGTCGACCTCGATCGACTCACGCGGCGGCGCGGTGATCACCGAGCAGTCATCCGGGAACCGGCCGGGGTCGGCCGCCGTCCCGCCTGACTTCGCCGCCTCGCACGCGGCCCGCTCCTGTTCCGCCCAGCGCGTCTGCTCCTGGTACTGCTGTTCGGCGGCGGCCTCGGCCTTCGCCCGCGCCGTGGCGTCGATCTTCTCGTTGGTGAGGAACACCCCGCCGACCACGGCGGCCAGCACCAGCAGGCCGAGCACGGTCATCCAGCGGGTGAAGCGCCGCTTCACAAGCCGGCGCAGCTCCGTACGGTAGAGACTCACGCGCCCCACCCTCCCGAGGTGGGCTGCTCGGTCCCACCGACCTTCGTGGACTGGTCGACCTGCCGGTGCTGGCCGGGGACCGGCGCGGTGGCGGTCAGGTCGAGGAAGACGCTCTCCAGGTCGGCGGCGACCCGGGTCAGCTCGCTGACGTAGAGGCCCTGCTCGGCGAGGAGCCGGGTCACCGTGGCGGGCTTGTCCACCCCGGTGAGCATCAGGTGGTCCGGCTCGGTGCCGGTGACCCGGATTCCCGCCCGGGTCAGCGCCTCGGCGGCGACCGGCAGGTCGGTGGCCGCCTCGACGCGGACGCGGACGGCGCCGGACGAGTGCCGGGCCAGCACCTCGTCGACCGGGCCGGAGGCGACCCGGCGGCCGAGCGAGATGATCGTGACCGAGTCGCAGATCAGCTGGATCTCGCCGAGGATGTGGCTGGAGAGCACGACGGTCATGCCGGACTCGGCCAGGTTGCGCATGAGCGTGCGCATCTCCCGGATGCCGCCCGGGTCGAGGCCGTTGGCCGGCTCGTCGAGGATCAGCAGCTTCGGGTTCTTCAGCAGGGCGGACGCGACCGCGAGGCGCTGCTTCATGCCGAGCGAGTACGTCTTCACCCGCTCGCCGGCCCGGTCGCGCAGCCCCACCAGCTCCAGCACCTCGTCGATGCGCGGGGCCGGCACGTCACCGGCGCTGGCAAGCAGGGACAGCGTGTCCCGGGCGGTGAAGTGCGGGAAGAACTGCGGGCTCTCCACGATCGCGCCGATGTGGCCGGCGACCGCCGGCAGGGCCGCCGGCACCTCCTGACCGAGGATCGCCATCCGGCCGCCGTCGGGCCGGATCAGGCCGAGCAGCGTACGCAGGGTGGTCGTCTTCCCCGATCCGTTCGGCCCGAGGAAGCCGTGCACCTGGCCCGCCTCGACCCGCATGTCGAAGCCGTCGAGCGCGTTGCGGGTGCCGCGCCGGCGACTCTTGTAGGTCTTTCGTAGACCTTCGATTTCCAGGACAGCTGGCAAGCTGCACCTCCCCCGTTGGGTTGGGCGACGAGCGACACCATACTCGGTATACAACTGGGCGCAATACCCAGTATGCATTGGCGCATCAAGTCGCTACCGACAGTGATTCAACGATCCGGTCAGGCGCAGATGACGTGCACTCCGGCCGCGCGGAAGGCGTCGACCACCTCGGGGGCCGCCCCGGAGTCGGTGACCAGCGTCTCCACCCGGTCGACCGGGCAGATCCGGGCGAAGGCGTGACCGCCCAGCTTGGACGAGTCCGCGATGATGACGACCCGCTTGGCCCGCGCCACCATCAGGTTGTTCATCGCCGCCTCACCCTCGTGGTGGGCGGCGGCGCCGAGCTGCGGGTCGATCGCGTCGACGCCGAGCAGGGCGATGTCCAGGGTGACCTCGCGCAGCAGCGCCCCGCCCAGCGGACCGACCAGCTCGAAGGACTTCGGCCGCACCACGCCGCCGGCCACCACGACCTTCATCCGCGAGCGGACCAGCAGCTCGTTGGCGATGTTCAGGGCGTTGGTCACGACGGTGAGCTGGGCGCCCTCGGCGCTGGTGTTCAGGTCCGGCCGGACGGCCAGGGCGCGCGCCACCTCGGTGCTGGTGGTCCCCCCGTTGAGGCCGACCACGGTGCCCGGCGCCACGAGGGCCGCGGCGGCCGTACCGATCCGCTGCTTCTCCGCCGAGTGCTTGGCGGTCTTGTAGCGCAGCGGGAGGTCGTACGAGACGCCGTTGGCGACCGCGCCGCCCCGGGTACGCGTGATCATCTGCTGCTGGGCGAGCTGGTCGAAGTCGCGCCGGATGGTGGCCTGGGAGACGTCCAGCCGCTCGGCGGCCTCCTCGACGCTGACCCGGCCGCTGTCGGTCAGCATCTCGAGCAGGGCGTTCCATCTGGCGTACCGGTCCACCCCAGGTCCTCCAGTTACTGCGCGGTCGGTGATTGATTGCGTGCACACTAGTGCGCGAAACTACGCGGAGGCAAAACTCTGCTCTGCTCGATCCCCGGCACGGTTGCCACGGCCACCCGGGTTCGCGCAGAATAACGCGCGAAAGACGGCCCTAACGAGCCGTATTGCGCACCGCTCTCTGGAGAGTTCTCATGTCGTACGTCGACGCGGAGATCGCGAGCCAGCCCGACTGCTGGCGGGAGGCGGCGCGACTGGCCGCCACCGTGGCCGAGCACCTGCCGCGCCCCGGTGAGCGGGTCGCCGTCGTGGGCTGCGGCACGTCCTGGTTCATGGCGATGGCGTACGCGGCCCGCCGCGAGCACGCCGGCCAGGGCGAGACCGACGCCTTCCAGGCCAGCGAGTTCCCCGTCGCCCGGCGGTACGACCGGGTCGTCGCGATCACCCGCTCCGGCACCACCACCGAGGTCACCGACCTGCTCGCCGGACTGCGCGGGGTGCTGCCCACCACCGTCCTGGTCGGCGACCCCAGCTCGCCCGCCGTCGAGCTGGCCGACGCCACGGTGCCCCTGCCCTTCGCCGACGAGCGCTCCGTGGTGCAGACCCGGTTCGCCACCACGGCGCTGGCCCTGCTCCGGGCCCACCTCGGCGACAACATCGGCGCGCTCTCCGCCGACGCGGAGGTGGCCGTCCGCGCTCCCCTGCCGATCGACCCGGCCCGGATCGAGCAGGTCACCTTCCTCGGTCGGGGCTGGACGGTCGGCCTGGCCCACGAGGCCGCCCTGAAGTGCCGCGAGGCGGCCACCTTCTGGGCCGAGGCGTACCCGGCCATGGACTACCGGCACGGCCCGATCTCGATCGCCGCCCCGGGCCGGCTGGTCTGGGCCTTCGGCGACCTGCCGGACGGGCTCGCGGAGGACGTCGCGGCCACCGGCGCCGCGTTCGTGCACAGCCGCACCCACGGCTGCCGCAGCGTGATCGGCAACTGGGCCGCCGGCCGGACGCCGCTGGACCCGATGGCCGACCTGATCCTGGCGCAGCGCTTCGCGGTCACGGTCGCCACCACCCGGGGCCTCGACCCGGACGCCCCCCGGCACCTCAGCCGCTCCGTGGTTCTCGCGTGACCGACGAGGTCGTCGTCGCGCTCGACGTCGGCGGCACCGGGATGAAGTGCGCCCTGGTCCGCCGGGGCGGCACGGTCGTACACAGCGAACGGCACCCGACGGACGCCGCGCGGGGGCCCGCCGCCGTCGTGGAGACGATCCTGGACGTCGCCGACGCCCTCGCCGGCAAGGCCCGCCTGGACGGGCTCACCCCGGTCGCGCTCGGCGTCGCCGTCCCGGGCGTGGTCGACGAGGGGCGGGGTGTCGCCGTCTGGTCGGCGAACGTCGGCTTCCGGGACGTACCCCTGCGGGAGCTGGCCGAGGCCCGGCTCGGGCTGCCGGCGGCGCTCGGCCACGACGTCCGCGCCGGCGGCCTCGCCGAGGCCCGGCTCGGTGCCGGCCGGGGAGCCCGGCACAGCCTCTTCGTCGCGATCGGCACGGGCATCGCCGCCGCCCACGTGGTCGACGGGTCGGCCGCCGCCGGCGCGCACGGCGCCGCCGGCGAGATCGGCCACATCCTGGTACGCCCCGGCGGCCCGCTCTGCGGCTGCGGCCGGGCCGGCTGCCTGGAGGCCGTCTCGTCGGCGTCGGCGGTGGCCCGCCGGTACGCGGAGCTGACCGACCCGGTCGCCACCGGTCCGACGGTGAGCGCGGCGCAGGTGGCGGCGCTGGCCGCCGCCGGTGACCCGCCGGCCCGCCAGGTCTGGTCGGAGGCGGTCGAGGCGCTCGCCGACGGCCTCGCCACCGGTCAGGCACTCTTCGACGTCGAGGCGATCGTGCTGGGCGGTGGCCTCGCGCAGGCCGGCACGCAACTGTTCGACCCGCTGCGGGCCGCGCTGCACGACCGCATGACGTTTCACCGCGAGCCACGGCTGGTCGCGGCGGCCCTCGGTGACGAGGCCGGTTGTCTCGGCGCCGCCCTGCTCGCCCTCGACACTCTGGAGAAGCGATGACCGTACGGGTGACCGGCAAGGTGGTGACCCCGAACGGGGTGATCCGGCAGGGCTGCGTGGAGATCAACGGTGAGCGGATCACCGCGGTCGCCGAGTACCCGTCGGTGCGCGACGGGCACTGGGTCCTGCCCGGCTTCGTGGACATGCACACCCACGGCGGCGGTGGACACACCTTCACCACCGGCGAGGCCGACGAGGCGCGGGAGGCCGCCGCGTTCCACCTGCGGCACGGCACCACCACGCTGCTGGCCAGCCTGGTGAGTTCGCCCTTCGAGCTGATGCGGTCCGCCACCACCGCGTACCGCCCGCTGTTCGCCGAGGGGGTGCTGGCCGGCGTCCACTTCGAGGGCCCGTACCTGTCGGCGGCCCGCTGCGGCGCGCAGAACCCGGACTACCTGCGCGACCCGTCGACGGAGGAGCTGGCCGAGCTGATCGAGCTGGGCGGCGGTGCGGTCCGGATGGTCACCCTCGCCCCCGAACGGGACGGCGCGCTGGAGGCGGTCAAGCTGCTCACCGGGCACGGCGTGGTCGCCGCCGTCGGGCACACCGACGCCACGTACGACCAGACCCGCGCCGCCGTCGCGGCCGGCGCCAGCGTCGCCACCCACCTGTTCAACGGGATGCGTCCGGTGCACCACCGCGAGCCCGGCCCGGTGGTGGCGCTGCTGGACGCCCCGAACGTCGTGTGCGAGCTGGTCGCCGACGGGGTGCACCTGCACGACGGCATGCTGGCGTTCGCGGCCGCCACGGCCGGTCCGGAGCGGGCCGCCCTGATCACCGACGCGATGGCCGCCGCCGGCATGCCCGACGGCGAGTACGAGCTGGGCGGCCAGTCCGTCACGGTCGCCGACGGGGTGGCCCGGCTGGCCCGCGACGGTGCGATCGCCGGCAGCACCCTGACCATGGACGCCGCCCTGCGGCACGCGGTCGCCGCCGGCATCCAGATCGCGGACGCGGCCCGCATGGTGGCCACCACGCCCGCCCGCGCCATCGGTCTCGGCGACCGGCTGGGCGCGCTCCAGACGGGGCTGCGCGCCGACCTGGTGGTGCTCGACGACGACCTGAACGTGGTCCGGGTGATGCGCGCCGGAGCCTGGCTGGACTGAACCCACCCCACTCCCGCGATCTTGCACTTTCCGCCCCGGCATTCCGGGCGGAAGCCGCGAAACGAGGACCGGAAGTGCAAGATCGCGGGGGCGGGGTCAGCGTGGGGCGGCGTCAGCGTGGGGTGGGGATCTCCATGCCGAGGACGGCCTGCTCGTCCGGGCGGTGCACCAGGACGTCGGACAGGTACGACTGCACCGCGGGCGCCATGCCGACGTCGCGGCCGGCCTGCTCGGAGAGCAGCCACTTGTGCTCGATGATCTGCGCGAAGATCTCCTGCGGCTCCAGCTTCCGGCGCAGGTGCGCGGGCACCGCCCGGACCACCGGCTCGAAGACCTCGGTCAGCCAGCGGTGCGCCGCCTGCTGCTCGTCGGTCAGGTCGCTCTCCGCCCGGTACGCGTCCAGGTCGTTGAGCAGCCGGCGGGCCTGGTTCTCCTCGGCGTCCAGCCCGGTCAGGCGGAGCAGCCGCCGGGTGTGGTAGCCGGCGTCGACCACCTTCGGCCGCACCAGGTACCGCCCGTCGTCGATGGTCGACACCGCGATCTCGGCGACGTCGAAGCCCATCTCGTTGAGCCGGCGGATGCGGCCCTCGATGTCGTGCCGGGCCTCGCGCTCGACCTGCTGCTCGTAGGTGATCTCGTGCCAGAGCCGCTCGTAGCGCTGCACGACCTCCTCGCAGACCACCTCGGGGTCGATCGACTCGTGCAGCAGCCCGGCGGCCTGGAGGTCCAGCGCCTCCCCGAAGATGTTCACCCGGGCGATCTCCAGGTCCTCCCCGCGCTGCCCCTTGGAGAGCGAGCTGTGCAGGGCCCCGGTCTCCGCGTCCACCAGGTACGCGGCGAAGGCACCCGCGTCCCGGCGGAACAGCGTGTTGGACAGCGAACAGTCACCCCAGAAGAAGCCGGTCAGATGCATCCGCACCAGCAGGGCGGCCAGCGCGTCGAGCAGGCGCTGCATCGTCTCGGGACGCAGCGTGTGGGAGAACAGCGCCCGGTACGGCAGGGAGAACTGGAGGTGCCGGGTGATCAGCACCGGATCGAGGGGTTCCCCATCGTCGGTCCGCCGGTCGGCGACGATCGCCACCGCCTCCACCGACGGGAAGTCGATCCGCTCCAGGGCCCGCAGCAGGTCGTACTCCCGCTCGGCGACCCGCTCGCCCGTCTCCTTGACCGCGTACACGTACCCGCCGAGCCGGACGAATCGGACGACGTGCCGGGAGATGCCCTGCGGCAGCGCCACCAGGTGTTGCGCAGGCCACTCCTCCAGCGGGGTCGACCAGGGGAGGTCGAGCAGCGCCGGGTCGACGAGGGCCGAGGTGATCCGCACGGCGTCAAGTCTGACGCGTACCCCCGCCGGAGCGCCTCCCCACGTGGCCGGGCGCACAGCCGCCCCGGACCGTGCGGGCCAGCCGTCGCCCGGGGCCGGTAGCGTAGCGGCGTGCGGGAGCCCACGACGGTGCGGCGGAAGCCGCGACTCCGGCCGGTCCGCCCGGCCGGGTGGTGGTTCGACGTGGTGCTGCTGGCTGGTCTCGTGGCGCTGACCGCCGCACTCGCCGCGGGCCACCTCTTCGGCCTCGACCGGGCGGTCGACGACTGGTCCGACGCGCATCGCCCGGCGGTC
Organism: Micromonospora thermarum; assembly: GCF_012034245.1. Classification (GTDB taxonomy): domain Bacteria; phylum Actinomycetota; class Actinomycetes; order Mycobacteriales; family Micromonosporaceae; genus Micromonospora; species Micromonospora thermarum. The sequence goes on from NZ_JAATEO010000004.1 coordinate 260,244, forward strand.
GCCTACTGGGTCGCGCGGATCCTCAACTACCTCGGGCAGGGCACCCCGCTGACCCTGATCGCGGCCGGGCTGGGCGCCCTGCTGGCCGTCCGCCTCCGGTCGGTCCGCCCGCTGCTGCCGCCGGTGGCCGGGTTCGCGGCCACCTACCTGACGATCGGGCCGCTCAAGGTGTGGACGGCCCGGCCCGCGCCCAGCGCCAGCAGGCAGGAGCCGTTCCTGCCGCCGGAGCGGACGCTGCCGCTCTTCCAGGACGACCTGCCGCTGCGCTTCGCCCAGTCGTACCCGTCCGGGCACGTCGCCAACGCGATCGTCTGGTACGCGGTGATCGCCCTGCTGCTCGCCCCGCTGCTGCGCACCTACGGCCGGGCCGCGCCGACCCGACTGGTGACCGTGGTCCGGATCGTCCCGCCCCTCGTGGTGCTCTGCACGACGACGTACCTGGGCTGGCACTGGCTGACCGACTCGGTGGCCGGGCTGCTGCTCGGCCTGCTCCTGGACCGGCTGCTGCACCGGGTGCCCTGGGACGACGTTCCCCTGCCCGGGGCGGTCGACCGCTGGAACCGGCCGTTCATCTCGACCCCCTAGGCTCCCGCGCGTGGAACGACTGGCACGCCGGCTCGGCGTACGCGACGCGGTGGTCATCGGCCTCGGCTCGATGCTCGGCGCGGGTGTCTTCGTGGTGTTCGCCCCCGCCGCGGCGGCGGCCGGTGGGGTCGGCCTGCTGGTGGCGCTGGCGCTCGCCGGCTTCATCGCGTTCTGCAACGCGACCAGCTCGGCGCGGCTCGCCGCCCGGTACCCCGAGTCCGGCGGCACCTACGTCTACGGCCGGGAACGTCTCGGCCCGTTCGCCGGCTTCCTCGCCGGCTGGGGCTTCGTCGTCGGCAAGACGGCGAGCTGCGCGGCGATGGCGCTGACCATCGGGGCGTACCTCTGGCCGGGCCAGGCCCGGCTCGTCGCCGTCGCCGCGGTCGTGGCGGTGACCGCCGTGAACCTGCGCGGCGTCACGAAGACCGCGACGGCCACCCGGGTCCTCGTGGTGGTCGTGCTGGCGGTGCTGGCCCTGGTCGCGGTGGCCGGCGCGACCGGCGTGTCCCTCGACCGGATCGGCGCGCCCGGCGGCTCCACCCGAGGGGTGCTCACCGCGGCGGGCCTGCTGTTCTTCGCCTTCGCCGGGTACGCGCGCGTCGCCACCCTCGGCGAGGAGGTCCGCGACCCGGAGCGGACGATCCCCCGGGCGGTGCCGCTGGCGCTCGGCCTGGTGCTGGTCGTCTACCTGGCGCTGGCCGTGATCGCCCTCGGCGTCCTCGGGCCGGACCGGCTCGCCGGCTCCGCCGCGCCCCTGGCGGACGTGGTGACCGCCGCCGGGCTGCCCGGCCTCGCCTGGGTGGTCCGCGCCGGGGCGGCCGTCGCGGTCACCGGCGTGCTGCTGTCCCTGGTGGCCGGGGTCGGCCGCACCGCCCTCGCGATGGCCCGCCGCCGTGACCTGCCCGGCGCGCTCGACGCGGTCCACCCGGTCCACCGGGTGCCGCACCGGGCCGAGCTGGCCGTCGCCGCCGTGGTCGTCGTGGTCGTCCTTCTCGGTGACGTCCGGGACGCGATCGGCTTCTCCAGCGTCACGGTGCTGGTCTACTACACGATCACCAACACGGCGGCGCTGACCCTGGGCCGGGAGCCGGAGCGGAAGCTGCCGGTGCGGGCACTGGCCGTGGCGGGGCTGGCCGGGTGCCTGCTGCTCGCGGTCAACCTGCCGCTGTCGAGCGTGCTCGCGGGCTTCGGCGTGCTCGCCCTCGGCGCCCTCTGGTACGCCGTCCGCCGCTGACCCTCACTCCTCCGCCTCGCGCGGGGTCGGGGTGCCGGCCGGGGCCGGAGGTGGGGGCTCGGGTGGGCCGGCCGCACGGAGCAGGGCGTTCAGCCCGGCCCGCCGGGCCACCACGGTCAGCCGGTCGCCGGCCACGATCACCAGACGCCGGTCGGGCGACCAGTCGTACCGCTGGCCGGCGCGCGCGTGGGCGAGCAGCCGTACGCTCTCCACCCGGCCCACCGCTCCGAGTGGCCGCCCGTCCAGCGCCGACCCGGCGGCCACCGAGACGTCGGTGACCAGGAGGGCGTGCCGGCCCACGGAGATCGTGGCGATCACGGCGCGGTCGAGCAGCGCGGCGACGAACGAGGGTGCCGCGAGGTACGACACGCTGCGGGAGACGCCGATGCCGAAGGCCCGCTGGATGCGCTCGGCGAAGTGCCCGTCGAACAGGCGCAGCACGACCTGGACCTCGTCGTTGAGGGCGCGGGCGTTCAGGGCGGCCCGGAGGTTGGCACCGTCGTCGGTGGAGGCCACGACCAGGGCCTGGCAGGCACCGACCGAGGCGGCGCGCAGCGTCTCCTCCGTCGCGGCGTCCCCCACCACCAGCGGCACGCCGAGCCGCCGGGCCAGGCCGGCGCCCCGGGCGTCGGGGTTCTTGTCGATGGCGACCACCTCGACGCCGAAGTCGTTGAGCTGGGCCATCACCCGCATGCCGATGTTGCCGAGGCCGACGACCACGACGTGGCCGGAGCGCTCGGGCAGGATCCGCCCGGAGTGCAGGGCCAGCCGGGCGTTGACGATGCCGTCGACCACCACCGCCGTGATCAGCGGGATCAGTGCCAGCCCGGCGAGGTTGAGCACCACCTGGAGGATCTGTTCGCCGACCGGCTTGCCGGCGTCCGGGTCCTGCCCGCTGAGGGTAGTGACCAGGGTCAGGTAGAGCGCCTCACCCCAGCCGACGTGGGCGGTGCCCGCGTACAGGCCGCCGAGCACGACGATCACCGCCAGCAGCACCAGCACCGCGATGCCGATCTTGCGGGTGGCGAAGCTGCGGACCGCCCGCAGCAGCATCGCGATCGGCCGGCGCCGGCGCCGGGCCCGCCGCAGCCGGCGCGCCGCCACCTCGGTGCCCGGCGGGGCGCCGGTCGCCTCGGCGAGCACCACGTCGGCGCTGCGCTCGTCGGCGGGGAGCACCCGGACCTCCTGCGGGTCGCTCGTGTCGGCCACCCCGCACACGACGTCCTGGGCGCGTACGTCGTCGCGGCGGGCCACGTAGAGGGTGCGCCCGCCGTGCCGGAAGTGGGTCGGTGCGACCTCGCCGAGGGCGGCGGCCACGAAGGCGGGGGCGGCCATCGACGCGTCGGAGAGCACCGCCGAGTCGGGGAAGATCTCCCGTACGCCGTTGGCCAGGCCCGTGTTGAACATGCGCACCACCAGCCGCAGCCGGGGCTCCACCTCCTGCGCGCACAGGGCGGCGTGCATGTTGCCGACGTCGTCCTGGTGCAGCAGCGCGAGCCCGTCGGCGCCGGCCAGGCCGGCCCGGCGGAACGTCACCTCGTCCAGCCGGTCGGCCCGGATCACCTCGACGCCCTCGATGTCCCGCCCGTCGGGGCTGTCCGTACGCCGCCGCTCGGGGACGACCAGGGTGACGCGGAGCCGGGCGGTCTGCAGCTCGGTGGCGAGCAGGGCCTTCACCACCCAGTACGCCAGGGCGTCGTGCCCGCAGATGACGTAGTGCGTCCGGGGATCGCCGTTGCCCCGGAACCGACGGCCGGCCCGCCGCGCGCGATCGAGCAGGGGCTCCGCCATGTGCCGCATCGTAGTCAGCCGACAGCGGCGCGCGCAGCCCCGCGATCATGACGAATGTCCGACTTCACGGCGGGTAGAGCACCGGCATGCAGACATTCCTCCCGTATCCGGACTTCCTGGCGAGCGCCCGGGTGCTGGACCAGAAGCGGCTGGGCAAGCAGCGCGTGGAGACCATCCAGGTGCTGCGGGGCCTCACCCGACCGACGTACGGGTGGCGCAACCACCCGGCGGTGAAGATGTGGGCCGGGTACGAGGAGGCGCTGACCCGGTACGGGCTGGACATGTGCGCGGTCTGGTCCGAACCCGGCCGGGCGGACACCTGCGCCGCCACGATGACGACCGACCTCGCCACCGCCTGCGGCATCACCCGCATCCGCGGCCAGGCGGAGCTGGCCGGGGCCGGCGAGCTGCCGCCCTGGCTGGGCCGCGAGGACCTGCACCTCAGCCACCGGTCGTCCCTGCTGCGCAAGGACCCCGGCCACTACCGCCCGATCTTCGGTGACGACGTCCCGCCCGACCTGGAGTACGTCTGGCCTCCCTCCGACCGGGAACGTCGCTGTCTGCAAACCGAGTGACCGGCGTCGACTTCCGGCAGACTGGGCCGCATGGCGCTGTCCCAAGTGGTCGGCCGGCTCATCGGCGTACGCCAGCACCTGGTCGACCCCGGCGGCGGTGGCGCACCCCGCGTGCCGCACCCGGTCCCGGCCGTCGTGGTCGGCGGCGGGATCGCCGGCATGTCGGCGGCCGTGGTGCTCGCCGAACGGGGCGTGCCGGTCACCGTGCTGGAGGCGGCCCCCGCCCTCGGCGGCCGGCTCGGCGCCTGGCCGGAGGCCCTGCCCGACGGCACGCAGATGAACGAGCACGGATTCCACGCGTTCTTCCGGCAGTACTACAACTGGCGGTCGATCCTCCGCCGGATCGACCCGGCGCTGGGCTTCCTCAAGCCGATCCCCGGCTACCCGGTCCTCTCCGCCGAGTGGCCCACCGAGGAGTTCGGCCGGCTCCCGCCCGCTCCCCCGGCGAACCTGCTCACCCTCCTGCTGCGCAGCCCCAGCCTGCGCCTCGCCGACCTGCGCCGCATGGACCGGGACGCCGCGCTGCCGCTGCTCACCTACGACCCGGACCGCACGTACGCCGAGTTCGACGACACCACCGCCGACGCGCTGCTCGCCTCGCTCAAGCTGCCGGACCGGGCGCGGGCGATGCTCTTCGAGGTCTTCTCCCACTCGTTCTTCAACCACGAGGCGGAGATGTCGGCCGCCGAGATGATCGCGCAGTTCCACTTCTACCTGCTCGGGAACCCGGAGGGGCTCGCGTTCGACTGCCCCGACGAGGACTACGCCACCGCCGTCTGGCAGCCGCTCGCCCGCCACGTCGAGAAGCACGGCGGCCGGATCGTCACCGGCACCGCCGCCACCGGGCTGCACCGCGACGCCGCCGGCTGGCGGGTCGAGACCACCGACGGGGCGTACGACGCCCGCCACGTCGTGCTCGCCCTCGACCCGCCAGCACTCGCCGCGCTGGTCGCGGCCTCCCCGGCGCTGGTCGAGGTCGCTCCCGAGTTGGTGGCGCGGATGCCCGCCTTCGGCCGGCCCGGCCCGCCGTACGCGGTGGCGCGCTACTGGTGCGACGGGGACGTGGACCCGGGGCGGGCGGTGTTCAGCGGTGTGTCCCGACAGACCACCCTGGACTCGGTGACGCTCTACCACCGGCTGGAGAACGAGCCCCGCCGCTGGGCCGAACGCACCGGCGGATCGGTGGTGGAGCTGCACGCGTACGCCTGTGCTGCCGGCGTGCCCGCCGCGGAGCTGGCCGAGCTGATGTGGGCCGAGCTGGGCACGCTGTGGCCGGAGGCGACCCGGCTGCGGGTCCGCGAACTGCGCGCCCGGGTCGAGGCGCGGGCGCCGGCGTTCACCCCCGGCAGCCACGCGTGGCGGCCGGGCGTCCGCACCGAGGCCGACGGCCTCTACCTGGCCGGCGACGGGATCCGCACCGAGTTCCCGAGCGCCCTCATGGAGCGGTCCGCGGCGACCGGCATCATCGCGGCGAACCACATCCTGCGGGCGGAGGGCGGGGCGGCGGAGCCGGTCCGCTCGATCCGCCCCCGCGGCCTACTGACTCGCCGAACCTGACCGGCCCGACCGGCCGTCCCTGTCGCCCGCCACGCTTCCCGCCCCGTTGATCATGGTGTTGGCGGGTGAGCTGATCTCCAAATCACCCGCCAACATCATGATCGACGTGCGTCACCGGCGGGGCGGAGATCGAAATGCGTTGCCCGGGTTCACCAGCCGCACCTACCGTGATCGCGCAAGGACAACCACCGCTGCGGGAGCTGTTCATGTCGATGTCGCACGTCAGCCGTGTGCCGTCGGTGCAGCCCGGCGACGGTTGCCGTGCCGGTGGAGGTGGCCGGCCCGACTGACGCGTACCCACGTCGAGCCGCCCGTCCGCCGCAGCAGGACCGGGCGGCTCCCGTCGTCCGGGGGGACCGCCAGTCAGGGAGGGAGATTCCGGTGAACGCCGTCCTCGTCGTCAACGCCGACCTCGGCCCGCTGCACCGGGTCACCGTCCAGCACGCGATCCGGATGCTCTGCCGCCGGGTCGCCGAGATCCACGAGGCCGAGCCGGACCGGGTGATCGGCGTGTTCCCGGTTCCCCGGGTGGTGCGGCTCGTCCGGTACGTGGTGACCCGCTGGCGGTTCAGCGCCGGCCCCGCCTGGTCGCGGGCCGGTGTGCTGCGGCGGGACGGCCGGTGCTGCGCGTACTGCGGCGGCCCGGCCAGCACCATCGACCACATCCTGCCCCGCTCGCGCGGCGGCCGGAACACGTGGCGGAACACGACGGCCGCCTGCTACGAATGCAACCAGCGCAAGGGTGACCGGACGCCCGCCGAGGCGGGCATGCCGCTGCGGCGCGAGCCGGTGACCCCGACCTGGGCCGCGCTCGCGGGGCGGTGACCGACCGGCCGGCGGGGTACGGGGGGCCGCGTCGGGAGGCTACGACCTGGGCGCGGCACCCGCCGGCCTCCCTCCGGTGACCGGCCGGCCCGGCTCGGTCACCGGAGGGTCCTCCTGCACCCGGGCCACCGGCCGGCCGTTGGCGCACCGGGCGGTGACGACGCTGCGGCTGCCGGCGGACACCAGCTCGACCCGCACCTCCCGTGCGGGGCCGGGCTCGTACTGCCCGAGCTGGTGGCCGGCTGCCGGTGCGACGTCCACGATCAGTGCCGTCCTCCCGTCGCAGCGGACCGAGACGGTGCCGCCGCGCGCCACGACCTCGGTCGGGGACGGGCCCCCGGTCGACGGGGCGCCCGTCGCACCACCGGTGGGTGTCGAGCCGGTGCCCGGGACGGCGGTGGAGGTCGGCACCGGGATGGACCGGACCGCCGAGGAGGCCGCCGGTGCGCCGGGCCGACTGGACGGCCCTGGCGCGTCGCCGGTGACCGGCAACGCCACGCTCGACGTGCCGCTCGTACCGAGACCGGTCTCCGGCTCCTCGATCGTGCCGGGCCGCCGGAACGCCGGGCTCCCGAGCGTGCCGGCGAGCGCCACCGCGCCGAGCATCGCGGCGGCGACCGCGACGAGAAGGCGGGTGCCGTACCGGGTCCGGCGGGCTGCCGTCGCCGGGCGACCCTCCGGCGCGGTCACCAGCGGTCGTAGGGCGGGACCGGCCGGCGGGGACGCGTCGGAGGACCGGTCGGGCGCCTCCTCCGGGGCGTCGCCCGTCTCGGGTCCGGGCATCCGGAGCAGCGCCCCGGTCAGGATGCGCGCCGCCTCCGCGGCCGTGGGCCGGTCCGCCGGGTTCTTCGCCAGGCACCGCCGGTAGAGGCGACCCACCTCGGACGGCACCCCGTCGACGTCGGGCAGCGGCCCCGGCTCGTCGTACGCGTGGGCACGCAGGAAACCGGTCCGGGTCCTCCGCCGCCACGGAAGCCGGCCGACGAGCACGTGGTGGACGAGCAGGCCGAGCGCGTACACGTCGGCGGCGGACAGCACCTCCCCCGCGGCGAGCCGCTCCGGTGCGGTGTAGGCCGGGGTCCCGAGGAGTCGCCCCTCCACGTCGATCTCGGGCTGCCCGACGCCGGCGGCGATGCCGAAGTCGAGGACCTTGGCCCCGGTCGGGGTCAACATCACGTTCTCGGGCTTCACGTCCCGGTGCACCAGATGCTGGGCGTGTGCCGCGGCCAGGCCGGCGGCCACGTCCGCGCACACCCGCAGGGCGTCCCTCGGCGGCAGCGGACCGGTGGTGAGGCGCCGCGCGAGCGTGGTGCCGGTGAGCAGTTCCATGACGACGAAGGGAACCCGGTCCCCGGCGAGCGGGGACTCCCCGAAGTCGTACACGTTGGTGAGGTTGGGGTGCGACATCCGGGCCGCCGCCTTCGCCTCCGCGCGGATCCGCCACCGGGCGGCCGGGTCGGTCGCGGTGAGGACCTTCACCGCCACGTCCCGTTCCAGCACCTCGTCGTGGGCCCGCCAGACGGTCGACATCCCGCCCGTGCCGAGACGATCGGTCAGGCGGTAGCGGCCTGCGAGCAACTGATCACGCTGCACGGTGGACAGCCTGCCAGAGCCGCCGACGTATGGCACGACCCGGAATCCGTCGACTCGCGTCGATCCAGATCGACGGAGTGCCGGACCGTCCCGTGTGGCCCGGCTCGTCGTCGGCGCACGACGTGACGCGGTCAGGCGACCGGCGGCGTCCAGGCGAAGCGGGCCGGGCGGCGTTCGTTGGCGGCGGCCACGCCCTCGCGGGCCTCGCCACTGGCCCGGACCTGCCCGTGCCACCAGGCGATCCGGTCGGCGTCCGCGCGGCCGTCGACGATCTCCTTGGCGGCGGCGACGGTGAGCTGCGAGCGGGCCGCCACCGCCGAGGTGATCTCGTCCACCCGGGCGGCCAGCCGGTCGGCGGGCAGCACCTCGTCGACCAGCCCGATCCGCAACGCCCGCTCGGTGTCGATCAGCTCCGACGTGAAGAGCAGGTGCTTCGCGGCGGACGGACCGACCAGCCGGGTCAGCCGCCGCGTGGTGGGCGCCGGGTAGACCAGGCCCAGCCGTGCCGGCGGTACGCCGAACCGCGCGTCGCCGGCGGCGATCCGCAGGTCGCAGGCGACGGCGAGCTGGCACCCGCCACCCACGCAGGCGCCCCGGATCGCGGCGACGGTCGGCTTCGCGAAGGCGGCGAGCCGCTCCTCCGCCTCCACGGCGATGCTGGCGTCACCGGCGTCCAGCAGTTCGTCGAGGTCGCCGAGGTCCGCCCCGGCGCAGAAGGTGCCGTCCGCGCCGGTGAGCACCAGGGCCCGCACGGCCGGGTCGGCCGCCAGGCGGTCCAGCACCTCCGGCAGTTGCCGCCACATCGCGGCGGTCATCGCGTTGCGCCGGGCCGGGTTGTGGATCACCACCGTCGCCACCGCACCGGTCACCTCGACGAGGAGTTCCGCGTCCGCCACCGCCACTCTCCCTCCGCCCGGCCGGGTCACCGCCGGCCCCGGTTCGGCGACCATATCGGCGCGGACTCCGCCCCGGGCGCGGTGAGTGGCGCCCGTCACCAGCCGGCGGCCGCCGCCAGCAGCGTCCGGCGTACCGCCTGGACCTCACGCCGGCCGGCCGCCGGCGGGCGGGTGGCGAGGAACAGCGTGTTGAGCGGGGGCACGGCCGGTCGCAGCAGCGCCACCAGCTCGCCGGAGGCCAGGTGCCGGTCGCACAGGTACGTCGGCAGCACGCTCGCCCCGGCACCGGCCACGACCGCGCCGAGCACCGCCCGCAGGTCGGCCACCACCAGATTCGGCGTACGGGTCAGCCGGGTGTCGAAGACCGTACGCCACCAGCGGCGCAGGATCGGGGCCTCCTCGGCGTACGCGACCAGCGGCACCTCCCGCAGCGCGGACGGGGTGACCGGGGTCGGCAGCCGGTCCCGCCACGCCGGGGCGGCGACCAGCGCGAACTCCTCGTCGTAGAGCGGCTCGGTGGTCAGCCCGCGCCGGCGCGGGCGCACGCTGGTCACCGCGAGGTCGAGCCGGCCGGTGGCGAGATCGTCGGCCAGCCGCTCGGGCAGACCGGCGGTGACCCGCAGCTCCAGCCCGTCGGCCACCGGACCCGCGAGCGCCGGCACCACCCGCTCGGCCAGGAACTCGGCCGGCCCGCCGAGGAAGACCGTCCGGGGGTACGGCTCGGCCGGGTCCTCGGCCAGGACCTCGTCCAGCCGGTCCAGCGGCTCGGCGACCCGCCGGGCCAACTCGTCCCCGGCGGCTGTGGGGGCCACTCCCCGGGGCAGGCGCTCGAAGAGGGGCCGGCCCACCGCCTCCTCCAGCGCCCGCAACTGCGCGGTGACGGTCGGCTGGGCGAGCCCGAGCAGCTGCGCCCCGCCGGTGACCGACCCGGTGCGGTGGACGGCGAGGAAGCTGCGGAGCAGGTCGAGCGAGACCTTCACATCAGGAAACCTATCGCAGGGGTTCCCGTTGTCTATTGGTCAGCTATGGACCGGCGCGCCAGCATGGTCGGCATGACTCGTGCACTCATCGCCCTGACCAGTCACCGTCAGCTCGGGAACACCGGCCGGGAGACCGGCTTCTACGTCGGTGAGGCCGCGGAACCGTGGGAGGTGTTCCGGGCCGCCGGATGGGACGTCGACCTCGTCTCCGTGGCCGGCGGCCAGCCGCCGGTGGACGGCCACGACCCGGACGACGCGACCCAGAACGCCTTCCTCGCCGCCGCCGGCGTCGAGAACACGCCGAAGGCGGCCGAGGTCGACCCGTCCGGGTACGACGTGATCGTGTTCGCGGGCGGCCACGGCACCATGTGGGACTTCCCCGACGACCCGGACCTGGCCCGGATCGCCGCCTCGATCTACGAGCGCGGCGGTGTCGTCGCGGCGGTCTGCCACGGCCCCAGTGCCCTCGTGAACCTGCGCCTCTCGGACGGCTCGCACCTGGTCGCGGGCAAGCGGGTGGCCGGCTTCACCAACGAGGAGGAGGCCGCCGTCGGGCTGACCGACGAGGTGCCGTTCCTGCTCGCCGACAAGCTCGCCGAGGCCGGCGCCACGCACGTCCCGGCCCCGAACTTCACCGAGCAGGTCGTCGTCGACGGCCGCCTGGTCACCGGCCAGAACCCGCAGTCCGCCCGCGCGCTGGCCGAAGCGTTGGTGAAGGCCGTCCAGGCGGCCTGACGCAACGGGCCTGATCACGCCGGACCCCTGAAGTAGTGGCCTCCTCCTCCCGGGGTCGAGTTTGGGCAGCCGGAACTCCAGCCGGCTCATGGTGTAGCCGAGGGCCGCCGCGAGGAGCCAGATCACCACCCGGGTGGTGCCCTCGGTGAGTGCGCCCGTGATCCACAGCGTGCCCGAGAAGCAGGACCAGACGAGTTGTTGCAGCGAGCCGATCGCCACCTCCCGCCCGCGCATCGCGACCGTGACGAAGAGAGCCCGGCCGGCCTGGATGGCGACGTAGGTGGCGGCGAAGACAATGCCGTCCCCGCCGAAGGCTCCGGGCACCGCGACCGCCATGATCAGGGTGCCGAGCATGATCGGGATGATCACAAGCTGGATCGCCGGCTGGGCCGGGTCGAGGCGGTTCGTGGTCCAGGCGGTGAAGACCCAGACCCACCAGAACGCGGCGAGCAGGATCACCGTGTGCAGGGCGCCGAGCCAGGTGAGGTCGTCGAACAGGGTGTGCGACAGCCGGGTGAACGCGAAGACGAGGATCACGTCGAAGAAGAGTTCGACGTAGGTGGCGCGCTGCGGCTCGCCGTGGTGCCGCAGCATGCTGCCCGCGTCCCCGGCGGTCATCGGTACGCCCGTTCTGCTCGCTTTGCGGCACCTGCTCCCACCCGTCGTACCACGTCCCGCGTACGTCGGGAGTCGCTCCGGCTCGACTCAGGGGCCGCCAGGCATACCCGGGTCAGAGCCGTTCGACCACCCGGAACCGCTCGGCCCGGCCGGGGTGCCGGCGGGGAAGCCGTCGAGCGGATCGGCGACGAAGACGCCGGACAGCACCAGCCCGACGCCGTACTGGCCGATCAGCCAGGGGCCGGTACGCGGGCCGAGCCCGGGATGCCGGGCCCGGCGCAGGGCCACCGCCGCGCCGACGCAGAGCAGGCCGGCGGCGATGAAGTTGGCGATCTGGAGCCAGCCCAGGTCGCCGTTGCTCAGCACGCTGACCGGGTACCGCCGGAAGTCGAAGCCCTCCCGGGTGAGCCCCTGCACCAGCGCCACCGTGACCCACAGCGGCCCGGCCAGCACGCCGCCGGCCAGCAGTGCCCGGTCCCAACCGGCCCGGTCCACCGGCCGGGCGACGCTGATCGCCTCGTCCATCGGTCTCAGCTCCGGGGGAACATCTGGCCGATGCGGATCTTGTTGCCGAACGGGTCGCGGATGCCGAAGTCGATCCCGTACGGGCGCTCCATCGGCTCGTCGGTGATGTCGACGCCCTTGGCGACCAGATCCTCGTACGTCTTGTGGGCGTCGTCGGTGGTCATGAACAGGAAGCCACCCATCGCGCCCTTCGTGAGCAGCTCACGGACCTGCTCGGCGGTGGCCGGGTCGAGGTTCGGCGGGCCGGGCCGCTCCAGCAGGATCTCGCGCTGCGGGTCGCCGGGAACGTTGACCGTCAGCCAGCGCATGAAGCCGAGGTCCTGGTCGGTGTTGACCTCCAGGCCGAGCTTGCCGACGTAGAAGTCGAGCGCCTCGTCCTGGTCGAGGACGTAGATCTGCGAGCGGGAAATCGCGTTCATCGTCATGCGGAGAACGCTAGTGGTCGCCCCTGACCTGCTGCTTATCCAAAACTGCTGGGCCGGGTCCAGGCCTTGGTGAAGCAGCTCGGCACCGGCGCGGCAGGCGCCGTCCGCCGCTTGCGGAAGTCGGTGGGCGACTCGCCGACGATCTGCCGGAAGGTACGGCTGAACGTGCCGAGGCTGCTGAAGCCGACGGCGTAGCAGATGTCCGTCACGTCCTGGCCGGTGTTCAGGAGCAGGTCCATGGCCCGCTCCACCCGCCGCCGTTGCAGGTAGCGATGCGGGGTCTCGCCGAACGTGGCCCGGAAGGTCCGAATGAAGTGCGCCTCGGAGACGTACGCGATCTTCGCGAGGGCGGGGATGTCGAGCGGCTCCGCGTACGCCCGGTCCATCGCGTCCCGGGCGCGCAGCATCGCCCGGTTGGTCTCCTCGGTAGCCCTGCTCACGCGCTCTTCGGGGCCGGCTCAGGCACGCTCGGCGACCCGGACGACGAAGGAGCGCCAGGCGGCCGGCGTGAACGCCAGGGTGCCGCCGTCGCGGTCCTTCGTGTCGCGCACGAGGACGACGTCGGGCAGGTTGTCGGCGACCTCCACACACGCGCCGCCGTTCGAACTGCTGCGGGTGCTCGTACGCCATCGCGCGCGGGTCAGGTCAGCCATGTTCGTGCTCGCAGAAAGTCGATGGACTGGTCTCGCGGAAGTGCAACGGACCTCACGGTATCCCAGACGGCCCAGAGGGCCGCAACGTCGTTTGTGATGCGCCCGGCCGCTTGATCATCGAGGTAACCGACCTCTTCACCGTCCGTCGTCGTCGCGATGATGAACGGGCCGGCCTGGCCCGGGTGCAGCCCCGCCGTGAACGGCACCACGTGCACCATGACGTTGGGCCGCTCGGCCATCGCCACGAGATGATCGAGTTGCGGGTGCATGATCTCGGCGCGACCCCGGCGCAACGCCGCTTCGTCGATCACGAACACCGTCAACGGCGGTCGGGGACGGTCGAGCACCGCAGCCTGCCGCCGGAGCCGGGACTCGACATACACCTCCGCATCGGCGTTGAGTGGACCGCTGGCGAGAACGGCTCGGGCATATGTCTCGGTCTGAAGGAGTCCCGGTAGAACCGCGTGTTCGTACCAGCGAAGCCCCGTCGCCTCGCGCTCGATGTCCGTCCAGGGCCGGAACCAGGCCGGTTCCCGCCGCTTCAACGCGTCCGGCCACAGCTCCAGGACGTCCTTCCCGAGGATGGCCGCCACCTGGGCCCGGTGCCGGGTCTGCGGGATCCGTCCGTGAGTCACCCAGCGCTGTGCGGTCTTCGGGTCCACGCCAACCTGGGCAGCCAGACTCTCGGCCGTCTCACCGGCCTCCGTCATTGCCACCATGACCGAGCGATTCATCCCTAGCCGACCCTTCTTCGTCCCGAACGTCCGAGGCACATACTGCAACGCTGTGTATTCGGAAGGCAACGGAGAGCAGGGTGACTGTGGACGGCGCGGCCGGTGGAGGCGACCCGAAGCCCGGCGGTCGCGTCCAGTCGCGGGGCCGTCCCGGCAGGACGGTGGGGCGGCCCCCTCCAACGGACGAGGGAGGCGGCAGGCTGGTGAGCCTTGCGGATTACGACGCGGCCCGCGTACTCGGAGAGATCTGCGGTGCGGTCGACGGCGCGGGACGCTGGCGCGCGACCTGCAATCTCGTCCCGGGGCACGGCGGCCCGCACGAGTGCTGGAAGGGCGCGGGGACGGTCGTGTTCCGGGCCTGGCCCTTCCCCGTGCCGGCGGCCCTGCCGTGGGCCCGCGACGAGGCCCGGCCCTGATGCCGCGCCGCCCCGAGCACGTACCTTCCCGGCCGACCTGGCGCTGCGCGGCCTGCGGGATCGCCTGGCCCTGCTCGCCGGCGAAGCTGCGGCTCCTCGGCGAGTACCGCCACGACCGGGCCGCCCTGCTGATCTACCTCGCCACCCTCCAGGCCGAGGCCGCCGAACAGCTCGCCGCACTCGACCACGATGTCCCGCCGGCCCGCCTCGCGGAACGCTTCATCTGCTGGGCCCGTGCCCGGGGCTAGCGCCGATCAGGGATCATGGCCGAGACTGCTGGCACAGCTCCCCCAGTGCCGACAGGAGAGTTCCATGACTCGGCGTCCGCAATGGATCCTCAGTGCCCTTGCCGTTCCGCTCGCGCTGCTCGCCGGGTACGGCGTCGCCCAGGTGGGTCGCACGTCGACGCAGGTGGCAAACGATCCCGTGCCCGACGTCGCGGAGTACCCGTCGATGACCGCACTGCGCAAGGTCGAGCAGGCCGGCGTGGCGTACGACCTCACCTGGACGATCACCGGATCGCCGCTGATCGTCGTCGCCCCACACGGTGGGGCGATCGAGTCACGCACCAGCGAGATCACCAGTGCTGTGGCGGGCACCGACCACAGCCAGTGCCAGTTCAAGGGCAAGTTGCCCAGCGGTCAGAACTATCCACGACTGCACGTCACGAGCACGAACTGGGACGTCGAGGAGTGCTTGATCCTGATTGGTCAGCGACGCCACGCGCTGGCCGTGCACGGCACTTCCAAGCCGGGCAAGGTCGTCTACATCGGTGGACGGGACACCACCACGGGTGCCGCGCTGGCGACCGCCCTGCGCGCCGCCGGCTTCACCGTCGTCCAGCCCGCCCCCGACGAGATCGCCGGCACGTCAATCGACAACTTCGTCAACAAGGACGCGGACGGCGCCGGCGTCCAGCTCGAGCTGACACTGGAGCTACGAATGGAGCTGTTCCCGACGAAGGACGGACCGCCGTCGTCACTCGGTCAGGCGTTCGTCAACGCGGTACGCGACGTGTACGCATGACCGAGGTCGACGCCGTCGATCCGGTGCCGCTCAGTCGCTGATGCTCACGGTGTCGTACGGGCGTGGAAGCATCACGGGCGTGGCGACATCGAAGCAGCCGGTGACGGGGCGACTGGCCGCTGGTCGGCTTCTCGCCCCGCAAGCAGCATGAGGTTGCGGAACTGGAACGACGACGACGGGTAGCCGTGCGGCAGCAGGACCACGGGGGCGTCTGCCAGCCCGGTCTCCCGGTAGAAGGTCCGGATGCCGTCGACGTCGACGGTGCGGTACGCCACGGGCACGGCCGGCATGATCCGCGCGTACCCCGACGGGTACGCGCGGAAACGTCGGCCGTCGGCCGGAGTGGCGCCCGCTGCGACGCCACTCCGGCCGGCTGGATCATTCGTTGTCAGACCCCGCTGCCTCCGGCGGGACCTCCACCTCCGGTGCCCCCGGGACCGTCAGGTCCGGCCCCGGCGCGGCGGTCTCCGTCTCCGTCTCGTCCGGCTCCGGGGTCGTCGGGCTCGGCGTCGTGCCGGTCGGGCTCGGCGTGGTCGGGCTCGGGGTCGGCGACGTCGGGCGCGGCGTGGTCCGGGTCGGGCGCGGCGTCGTCGGGCTCGGGCTCGGCGACGTCGGGCTCACGGTCGGCGACGGCGTCGGGCTGGTCGGGCTCGGCGCCCGGGTCGGTGCCGCCGGCGCCGCACAGTCGGACCGGGTGACCGCGTTGGTGTCCAAGGTGACCGCACCGTCACGGCTCAGGGCGCCACCCTGCTCGATCCTCGCGGTGGATTCGAGCGTGACCGCGTTGACGGCCATGATCCGGCCCACGAAGGACGTGTTGGTGCCCAGGTTGGCGGAGTCGCCGACCGTCCAGAAGACGTTGCAGGCCGGTCCGGGCGAGTTGACCACGCGTACGTCGCTGTTCTGCGCGGTGGTCAGGCCGGAGTCAACCTGGATGATGAAGACCGCGCCGGCATTGCCCTGGGCGTCCAGCGTGAGCGTTCCGTCCAGACTCGCGTCCGCCGAGGCGCGGTACACGCCAGGAGTGAGCGTCTGGCCTTCGAGCTGCGGGCCGACGATCCGGCTCGACGGTCGTCCCGCCGCATCCTCGTACGCGGTGGTCAGGTCGGACTGCGCCCGTTCCGCCGCGGCGTTGCCGGCGTTCACCTGGCCGTTCACGACGCCCGGCGGGAACCCGGTCACCTCCGTGCCCGGATGTACCCCCAGATCCCCGTTGACGACGGTGTCACCGGTGTTCGTCACCGAACCGTCGGCGAGGACGGCGTAGGTGCCCGCCGTCCTGAGATCGACCGGGGCGTCGGCTGCGGTGGCGGTCGCCGAAGGTGTGGGGGCCAGTCCGGCGAGGACCAGACTCGACCCCAGGAAGGCCGACCGGGCAAAGCGAAGTCCCGTGCCGGCGGTACGTGCGAAGTCGCTTGTCATGGCTGGCATCCGTTCGCTGTGACGGTGATGGCATCCGAACCGTCCGCTTCCCGGCGGCCGGTCCGCGCTACCGCCTCCCCGTCGACCCCGCCGGCAAACCTGCGGCACCGGTCCCGAGAGCTGCGGACGCCCTTCGCCGCCTGGCAAACGGGAGGACCGGAACAGTCATGCTGAGGTAGGGCCATCTCTGGGCGAGGGGTTCATCAGTGCACGTCACCATGACGACCAGCGCCGGTACGGTCGGCAAGCCGAACGAGGACTTCGTCGGCGCCGTTCCCGGCGCTGCGGTGCTGCTGGACGGCGCCGGCATTCCGGGAGCCGAGTCGATCTGCTACCACGGTGTCGCCTGGTACACCCACCGTCTCGGCGGTGCGCTGCTCGGCCGGCTGTCGCGTGCCGACGGGCGGGCCCTCGCGGCGATCCTCGCCAGCGCGATCGGCGAGACAGCCGCCGAGCACCGCGGCACCTGCGACATCACGCACCCCAACAGCCCGCAGGCGACCGTGGTGGTCGTCCGCGCCCACCGGGGGCGCCTGGACTACCTCCTGCTCGCGGACTCCTTCCTCGTCCTCGACCAGGTCCGCGGTGGCCCGCAGGTCGTCACCGACGAGCGTGAGGTCGCCGCCAGGCGCATCTGCTCAGCACCGCTGGATGGCGTTCCCCCGGGGACGCCGGAGTACGACCGCGTCCGAGCCTTCTGCTCCCAGACCATGCGGGCTCGCCGGAACCAGCCGGGCGGCTACTGGATCGCCAAGGACGATCCGCACGCGGCGGAGGAAGCGGTGACCGGCAGCCGGCCCCTTGACGACCTGGACGGCGTCACGCTGCTCAGCAACGGCGCCAGCCGCATCGTCAGCCCGTACGGCCTGACCGACTGGCCCGGGGTACTGGAACTGCTCGGCGCCGGCGGGCCGGCCGACATCATCCGCCGGGTCCGGCAGGCCGAAGCCCGCACCGCCGGAGGCCCCGATGCTCCGGTTCCCGACGACGCCACGGTCGCCCACTGCACCGGCCTGCGGCACCCGGAGATCGGCGAACGTTGACAGAAGGGCTGGCTGGTTGCGGGTACGCGGCCGTGCGCCGCGTACCCGCAGCTCATGGCGTGTCAGATGCAGTTGCCCCAGGTGTACCGGCCGTTCCCCTGCCAGTACCCGCCGTACAGGGCAGATCCCGCGTACTGGACGCACATGTCCCGCGCGTAGCGCTGAACCGCGGCGTAGTACTTGTAGCTGCCCGAGTCGGACACCCACACCCTCGTGGTGCCTTCCACGTCCACCTTGATGCTGGCTTTGATCTGGGTTGCCGTTCCGGCGGCCCGCACCTTGATCATGGTGACGCAGTTGTAGCCGGTCGCGCTGTTGTACATCAGGTAGACGTCGCCCAGGTCGGTGCCGTCGTCGGCGATGATCGACCGGTGACCGTCGGAGACCTGGGTCCACGAGCCACCGAAGTCGGCGTTGCAGGCTTCCGCCGGGGTGTACGGGTTCGCCGCATGGGCCGGCGACCCGAACGTCGTCACCGCGACAGCCACCGCGAGAACCGAGGTCGACAGTCGTCGTGCCAGGGTACGCACACAGTCCTCCAAGCTGGGCGCGGACAGAGCCGTCCGGCGCCCGAAGATCCACATCGGATGATGATCAACATACCCCGGTCCGCCGGGCGGAGCCAGGGCGCAACCCGCCAGCAGGCCCCGCCCGGGATCGAAAGCGCCGCCATGGCGCGGCAAGCTGGCTCAGGAGTTAGGGCACGTCCTGCCGATCATGCCCTCTGTGATCATCCGGGGCGGCGCCGACACCGAACCGGATGCCATAGTGCCGCCCATGAAGGCAGACCTGCACAGTTACTTGAAGGGCGGTCGCGACGCGCTGCTGTGGAAGCTCGACGGGCTGAGCGAATACGACATCCGGCGCCCGCTGACCCGGACCGCCACCAACCTGCTCGGTCTGGTGAAACACTCGGCGGTCTGCGAGATCCTCTACTTCGGCGTCGTGTTCGGCCGGCCGTTCGAGCAGGAACTGCCGTACGTCGGCGAGGCGGCGGAGACCAATGCCGACATGTGGGCGACCGCGGACGAGACCCGCGAGGAGATCGTCGACCTGTACCGTCGCGCGATCGCCCACGCCGACACCACCATTGAAGCCCTCGCACTGGATGATGTCGGCCGCGTGCCGTGGTGGGGCGACGCAGTGGTCACGTTGCACCACGTCCTGGTTCACGTCGTCGCGGAAACGCAACGGCACGCCGGCCACGCTGACATCGTGCGGGAACTCATCGACGGCGCGGCCGGGCTGCTGCCCAGGAACGACAACCTGCCCCCCGCCGACGAGTCGTGGTGGCTCGACTACCGTCAGCGAGTGGAGCAGGCCGCCCTCGACGCCAGCAAACGCAGCGCCTAGTTGATGGAGCTTGGCGTCCGCCCACGGACGCCCGCCGGGAATTGCCTGGTGGAATTGGAGCCCCCGGCCGGGATCGAACCGGCGACATCTCGCTTACAAGGCGAGTGCTCTGGCCAGCTGAGCTACAGGGGCGCGTGGTGCCGTGGTCAGCATAGCGACTGACGTCCGGATTTCCCGTGCGCCAGGCGTCCCGAGCACGGGAAACGTCAACATGCCGACCCGAGCCGGCTGGAGCTTGCGGCGATTGCTGCCGCACCGTGCCCGAGTGACCGGTATGCGTATGCCGTCCGTCCCACCCGCCGCTTCCCCGCCTTGGCAGCGCAGGAAAAGGCGTTTACCGTGCAGTGACACGGTCGACACCTCGGCAACGGGGCGCCGGCCGTTGGCCGGTACCCGCAGGGTACCGGTCGCTCCTTCACTCGGATCGTCCGGCACGTTCCTGCCGGTGAAAGGAAGCATCCCCCCATGGCTACGGTCACCTACAGCAAGGCGTCCCGGATCTACCCGGGCACCGAGCGGCCCGCCGTCAACCAGCTCGACCTGGAGATCGGCGACGGCGAGTTCCTGGTCCTGGTCGGTCCCTCCGGTTGCGGCAAGTCCACCAGCCTGCGCATGCTCGCCGGCCTCGAGGACGTCGACCAGGGCTCGATCTACATCGACGACCGGGACGTCACGCACCTGCCGCCGAAGGCCCGCGACATCGCGATGGTCTTCCAGAACTACGCCCTCTACCCGCACATGACGGTGTACGAGAACATGGCGTTCGCGCTCAAGCTGCGCAAGACCTCGAAGTCGGAGATCGACCGGCGGGTCAAGGAGGCGGCGGCGCTGCTCCAGCTCGAGGAGTTCCTCGGCCGCAAGCCGAAGGCGCTCTCCGGCGGCCAGCGCCAGCGGGTGGCCATGGGCCGGGCGATCGTCCGCGAGCCGCAGGTCTTCCTCATGGACGAGCCCCTGTCGAACCTCGACGCCAAGCTCCGGGTCCAGACCCGTACGCAGATCGCGTCGCTCCAGGCCAAGCTCGGCGTCACCACCGTCTACGTCACCCACGACCAGGTCGAGGCCATGACCATGGGTCACCGGGTGGCCGTCCTGCTCGACGGTGAGCTCCAGCAGGTCGACACCCCGCGGGCGCTCTACGACACCCCGGCGAACGTCTTCGTCGCCGGCTTCATGGGCTCCCCGGCCATGAACATCAAGACCGTGCCGCTGAACGACAAGGGCGCCGAGTTCGCCGAGATGTACATCCCGCTCACCCGTGAGCAGGTCGAGGCGGCCCGCGCCGAGGGCGGCGACGGCAAGGTGACCGTGGGCTTCCGCCCGGAGGACTGCGACCTGGTCAGCCCGACCGAGGGCGGCATGCCGGTCGTCGTCGAACTGGTCGAGGACCTCGGCTCGGACGCCAACGTCTACGGCCACGCGGCCCTGGGCGGCGCCAACGAGCGCTTCGTGGTCCGCACCGACCGGCGCCACATGCCGAACATGGGTGACACCGTGTTCGTCAAGCCGCGTACCGGCCGCAGCCACGTCTTCCACGCGAAGACCGGCACCCGGATCTGACGTACGAGAAAAGGGGCGGCCCGCTTCGGCGGACCGCCCCTTTTCGTGTCTGCGGAACCGTCAGCCCTCGACGGCCCGGCGGCGCGCCACCTCGGCGAGGGTCACGGCCGCCGCGACGCTGGCGTTGAGCGACTCGACGTCGGAGATCATGGGGATGCTGACGGTCAGGTCGCAGGTCTCGCCGACCAGCCGGGACAGCCCGCGCCCCTCGGAGCCGACCACGACGACCAGCGGGCCGACGGCGGCTTCCAGGTCGTACAGGTCGGTCTCGCCGTCGGCGTCCAGGCCGACCACGACGAAGCCGGCGTCCTTGCAGGCCTTCAGCGACCGGGTCAGGTTGGTCACCTGGGCGACCGGGACACGCGCCGCCGCGCCGGCGCTGGTCCGCCAGGCGGTCGCGGTGATCCCGGCGGCCCGCCGCTCGGGTACGAACACACCCTGCGCGCCGAACGCGGCGGCGGACCGGATCACGGCGCCCAGGTTGCGCGGGTCGGTGACCCCGTCGAGCGCGACCAGCAGCGGCGCGGCCTGTTCCAGTGCGGCCGCCATCAGATCCTCGAAGGGCTCGTACGCGAACGGCGGCACCTGGAGGCCGATCCCCTGGTGCAGCACACCGCCGGTCATCCGGTCCAGCTCGGCGCGGCTGACCTCCAGGAGGGCGATGCCCCGGTCGGCGGCGGTGCGGATGATCTCGTTGACCCGGTCGTCGATGTCGATGCCCTGCGCGACGTAGAGGGCGGTCGCCGGCACGTTCGCGCGCAGCGACTCCAGCACCGGGTTACGGCCGACCAGCAGCTCCGGCGCGTCCTTGGCCGGGTTCGCCTTGCGGCCGGGGGCGACCCGGGGGCCGCTCCGGCCGGCCGGCTTGCCCCGCCCGCCGCCCTTGCCGGCGGGTACGCCCCGGCCACCGCCCTTGCCCCAGGTGGTGTCCTTCGTGCCAGGCTTGCCGATCTTGGGGGCGCGCCCCTCCTCGGCGGCGGCCCGGCGCTCCTTGTCCTGCTTCCAGGCGGTGCGCTGGGGCAGCTTCTCGGTGCCCGAGTACGCCTTGTGCCAGGGCCGCTCGTCGGCGGGCAGGGTGCGGCCCCGGCCGGCGAGGGCGTCCTTGCCCTTGCCGCCGGAGCCCTTCGGGGCGCCTGCCTTCGGCGTCAGTCGCCGGCCACGGCGCTGCGAGTTGCCGGCCATCAGTCCTGCTCTCCAATAGTCCAACGGGGGCCCTGGGGGGTGTCCTCGACCACCACGCCGGCCTGCTTGAGCTGGTCGCGTACCGCGTCGGCGGCGGCCCAGTCCTTCCGGCTGCGCGCCTGCGCGCGCTGCTCGAGGGCCAGGGCCACCAGGGAGTCCACCACGGCGCGCAGATCCTCCGCGCCGCCGCCACCGGTCCACGCCGGGTCCAGGGGGTCGACTCCGAGGATATCCAGCATGGCGCGCACCTGGCCGAGCGCGGTGCGCACGGTCACATCGTCGCCGCCGGTCAGCGCGGTGTTGCCGTCCCGGACCACCTCGTGCAGCACGGCGAGCGCGGCCGAGGTGTTGAGGTCGTCGTCCATGGCGGCGGCGAAGGCGCCCGGCACCTCGCCGAGCGGCCCCGCGCCCACCCGCTCGGCGGCCCGCTGGACGAAGCCCTCGACGCGCCGGTACGCGACGGCCGCCTCGCGCAGCGAGTCCTCCGAGTAGTCGATGGCCGACCGGTAGTGCGCGGCGGCGTAGTAGTAGCGCAGCTCCACCGGGCGGACGCCGAGCGAGTCGACGTACGTCAGGTCGAGCGTGTTGCCCAGCGACTTGCCCATCTTGGCGCCGCCGATGTTCAGCAGGCCGTGGTGCACCCAGTACCGCGCGAACGGCAGCCCGGCCGCCTGCGACTGGGCGAGCTCGTTCTCGTGGTGCGGGAACGTCAGATCCAGCCCGCCGCCGTGGATGTCGAACTCGGCCCCCAGGTAGCGCCAGCACATCGCAGAGCACTCGATGTGCCAGCCGGGCCGGCCCCGCCCCCACGGCGACGGCCAGTACGCGTCCGCCGGCTCCTCCGGCTTGGCGCCCTTCCACAGGGCGAAGTCGCGCGGGTCGCGCTTGCCCCGGTCGGGCGCGTCGCCGGCGGACTGCATGTCGTCCGGCGACTGGTTGGACAGCGCCCCGTACGCCGGCCAGGAGCACACGTCGAAGTAGACGTCGCCGGAGCCGTCGGTGGCCGGGTAGGCGTGCCCGGTGTCGATGAGCTTCGCGATCAGCTCGTGCATCTCCGGGATGTGCCCGGTCGCCCGCGGCTCGTACGTCGGGGGCAGCACGTTCAGCGCCCGGTACGCGGCGGCGAGCTTCAGCTCGTTGGCGTACGCGATCGACCAGAACGGCCGGCCCTGCTCCTGCGCCTTCACGAGGATCTTGTCGTCGATGTCGGTGAGGTTCCGGACGAACCGGACCTCGAAACCGTGCGCGAGCAGCCACCGGCGCAGCACGTCGTAGTTGACCCCGGAGCGAAGGTGCCCGATGTGCGGCGGCGCCTGGAGGGTGAGACCACACAGGTAGACCCCCACCTTGCCGGCTTCCCGCGGGACGAAGTCCCGCACCGATCGGGTGGCGGTGTCATACAGGCGTAGCGTCACCGTACAAGGGTATCCGTCCCCGCTTTTCCGGGTCGCCCGGAGCCGGGTCGTACGCTGCAGGTCGTGGACACCACCGCCCGACCCGGCAGCGACCCGACGGCCGGGGACGCCACCCGCCCCACGGTGCCGCCCGGCGCGGGCCCGGCGACCGGCGGCCGGGTGACGGCCGGTGGGCGCGGCGAGGCCGAAGTCCGCGGCGGTGAGAGCGCCCAGACCCTGGATCGCGGGCTGCGGCTGCTGCACCTGGTCGCCGACGCGCCCAATGGGCTGACCGTCACGGAGGCGGCGAACCGGCTGGCCATCGGCCGCGCGGCGGTGTACCGGCTGGTCGCGCCGCTGACCGCGCACGGGATGCTGCGCCGGGACGCCGACGGCCGGCTGCGGCTCGGGGCCGGTGTGCTGCACCTCGCCCGGCGGGCCCAGCCGCTGCTCGCCGAGGGGGCGCTGCCGGCGCTGCGCCGGCTCGCCGAGCAGGCCGGCGCGACCGCCCACCTGACCGTGGTCGAGGGCGGCGAGGGTGTCGCCCTGGCCGTGGTGGAACCGAGTTGGACGGCGTTCCACGTGGCGTACCGCACCGGGGCGCGGCATCCGCTGGAGCGCGGGGCCGCGGGCCGGGCCATCCTCGCCGGCCGGTCGGGCGCCGCCGGCCCGGTGAGCACCGCCGGGGAGTTGCAGTCCGGGGCGTACGGGGTGGCCGCGCCGGTGTTGGGCGTACCGGGCCTGGAGGCGAGCGTGGGCGTGGTGTCCCTGGCACCCCTGGACACCGAGACGGTCGGCGCGCAGGTGCTCGCGGCGGCCACAGCCGTCGCGTCCGCCCTCAGTTGACCCCTTGATCCACTCGGCTTCATTGACGTCGGCGTGTCCGAGTCA
>NZ_JAATEO010000040.1 GCF_012034245.1 Micromonospora thermarum
ACGGTGGGATACCGCGACTTCAGTGAAGTCGTGTGGATCTTGGCGGATTGTGCCGGGTCAGGGGCCGACGACGGCGAAGGCGCGCACCGGGAAGGTGCCCATGCCGGCCACCCGTGGCGGTGCGGCGGTGAACCGGAACCCGTTCGGGGGCAGGGCGTCCAGCCCGGTCAGGTGCTCCACGATCGGGATGCCGGCCGCCAGCAGGCCGCTGTGCGCGGGGCGCTCGCCGGCCGCGGCCGGGCTCATGTCGTCGATGTTGATCGAGTCGATGCCGACCAGGGCGGCACCCGCCTCGACCAGCGCCCGGGCGCCGTCGCCGGTGAGGTACGGGGCCTCCGGTGCGCCGTACCGGTCGGTGCCGAAGTGCGCCGACCAGCCCGTGTGCAGCAGCACCGCCCGGCCGGCCACGTCGTACGGGGCCAGCATCAGCCGGTCCACCGCGCGGGTGCCGGCGGGCACCCGGACCACCACGCCGGGCAGGTCGGCGAGCCGGTCCAGCGGGGTGCCGGCGAGGTCGGCGCCGTCGGCGTAGCGGTGCGCGGGGGTGTCCACATACGTGCCGGTGTTGGCGATCATGTCGATGCGGGCGACGTGGAACTCGGTGCCCGGCGCGTAGTTCGCGCGGGACGCCTCCCGGGTCAGCCAGTCGGTGATCCGCGGCGCCGGCCAGCCCGGCAGGGTGACCATCCCGTCCGTGATCGGGTGGCTCAGCTCGATCAGCCGGCGGCCCGGCGCGGCGTCGCCCGTCCGGGCCACGCCGCGCCCGCCCTTGTGCGATTCCTCGATGATCGTCTTGTTCGTGACGCGGACCTCGGCCACCATCAGCAGCCCGAGGTGCCGGACGAAGAGTGCGGCCACGTCCGCGTCGTCGATCTCCCGACCGGGAATGTCCAGCCGGAACCCCTCGGTGCGCAGCCCACCGCCGTTGGCGAAGGTCACCTCCGCGTCGAACTGCACGCGCCACTGTCCGCTCATGTCGCCCAGCCGATCATGGCTGCGGGGCCGGGTCAAGATCCACCAAGGGGCCGGAGGTGCCGCGAAGGGTGCGGCACCTCCGGTGACCGGCGTCGGGTCGCCGCCGGCGGTCCGCCCGGACAGGAGCTGCGGACCTCCCCGAACAGGTCCGCCCACCCCGACGTACCGGGTCGACGGGATCCATCCTCGGGTCCGCCGGGGTGTGAGGTCTTGAAGATTCTTGCTCGGTTGGCCCCGATGCGTCTCAGGCTGCGAGGAGTGCGCGCAGGCGCGCCGGCGGGTGGCCCACGTGGTCCCGGACCACGCGGGTGAGGTGCGCCTGGTCGGCGAAGCCGTACTGCGTGGCCACCTCCCGCAGCGGCGGCCCGTCCGCCTCGGCGAGCGCGTCCAGCACCGCCCGCACCCGCAGCCGGTTGCGGTACGCGGTCAGGCTGCTCCCGGTGACCCGCTGGAACACCCGGCTGAGGTGGTGGGGCGAGGCACCCACCTCCCGGGCGATCTCGTCGAGGGTGAGCGAGAAGTCGGTGCCGGCCAGGACCTCGCGCGCCCGGTCGGCCAACCGGCGGTGCGCCGCCAGGGTCGCCGCGCGTCGGCCGACCGCCCGGTCGAGATCCGTTCCGGGTCGGACGCCGGTGACGTGGCCGAGCAGCCGGTCGAGGAACCGGTGCAGGCGCTCGCCCATCTCGAACGGGTCCAGCCCCCGCCGGAACTCCGCGACCAGCAGCCGGTGCGCCAGGTCCAGTGACTCGTCGGTCGACCCCTCCCAGCCGGCCTCGTGCAGCCACCGGGCGGCGTCGGGCCGTTCGGCGAGCACCTCCGGGTCGACTTCCAGGCAGGTGTACGAGTCGCCGCCGCCGAACGGGTGTGCCACCGCCATCTCGTCCCCGGGCCGGGTGAGCAGCACGGCGGTGGCGTCGGAGAGGGCGGTACGGCCGTTCACCCGGCGCCGGTAGACGCCGGACCGGCCCAGCATGACCTTGTGCGTCGTCTCCGCCGCCGGCTCCGACCAGTCGTGGTGCTCGACGATGCACCGCACCTGGTACGCCAGGATTCCCTGGGGGTGGCCCAGCACCCGCCACCGGGCCGGCGAGGTCCGTCGTCGTGGATCACTGCCGATTCCCTCCGGCATCCGTCCTCCCCAGGTCGTGGCCGCCGGCACGGAGCGCGATCCACGCCACGCGGGCGTCGATCGTCTCCCCGGAGAGATAGTGTCGACTGGTGTACCCCCCGTCCAGCCCGGACGAGGGGTGATCGTCGTGCCGTCGCACTGGAAGTGATCACATGCTCACCGGACTCTTCGCCGCCGCCCTGGCCGACCCGGCCCTCGCCCGGGCCCGTGACCTGGCGCGATCCGGTGCGGCCCAGGTCGACGGGCTCGACCTGACCGCCCCACCGGCGCTGCGGCCGTTCGCCGTCGCCGCCGTCGCGGCCGACGAACCCTCGGGAGGCGCCGGCCGGCCGGTGCTGGCGGTCACCGCCACCAGCCGGGAGGCCGACGACCTCGCCTCGGCGTTGGGCAGCCTGCTCCCGTCGGAGCAGGTGGCGGTCTTCCCCTCCTGGGAGACGCTCCCGCACGAGCGGCTCTCACCGCGCTCCGACACGGTGGGCCGCCGGCTGGCCGTGCTCCGCCGGCTGGCCCACCCCGACTCGGCCGACGCGCACGGCCGCACCGGCCCGCTGCGGGTGGTCGTCGCCCCGGTCCGTTCCCTGCTGCAACCGCAGCTCAAGGGCCTCGGCGACCTGGAACCGGTGCGGCTGGCCGCCGGCGACGAGGCCGACCTCGAGGAGGTCGCGCGCCGCCTCACCGACATGGCGTACGCGCGGGTCGACCTGGTCACCAAGCGAGGCGAGTTCGCCGTACGCGGGGGCATCCTCGACGTCTTCCCCCCGACCGACGAGCACCCGTCCCGGGTCGAGTTCTGGGGCGACGAGGTCGAGGAGATCCGCACCTTCGCCGTCGCCGACCAGCGCACCATCGAGCAGGTTCCCCTGCTCTGGGCCCCGCCCTGCCGGGAGCTGCTGCTGACCCCGTCGGTGCGGAAGCGCGCCGCCGCGCTCGCCGAGGAGCACCCGGAGCTGGCGGAGATCCTCGACAAGCTGGCCGAGGGCATCCCGGTCGAGGGCATGGAGTCGCTCGCCCCGGCGCTGATCGGCGCCGACTCGATGGAGCTGCTGCTCGACACCATGCCGGCCGGCACCCACGTCCTGCTCTGCGACCCCGAGCGCATCCGCACCCGGGCGCACGACCTCGTGCGTACCTCCGACGAGTTCCTCCAGGCGAGCTGGGCCGCGGCCGCCGTCGGTGGCGCGGCCCCGGTCGACCTCGGCGCCGCCGCGTTCCGGACCCTCGCCGACGTCCGCGCGGCGGCCCGCGTCCTGGGCCAGCCCTGGTGGACCCTGTCGCCGTTCGGCCTGGCCGACGACCTTCATTCGGCCCGGAGCGCCGGCCACCGGCGCGGAGGCCGAATCATGGTCGACACCGCCGCCGCCCCCGCGCGACAGCCCTGGGAGGACGAGCCGGTCGAGGTCGACGTCACCCCCGACGACGCGATCGCGGTGACGCTGGCCGCCCAGCCCGCTCCGCTCTACCACGGCGAGACCGCCCGCGTGGTCGACGACCTCAAGCGCTGGGCGGGCGAGGGCTGGTCGATCGCGCTGGTCTTCGCTGGGCACGGTCCCGCCCAGCGGGCCGTCGAGGTGCTGCGCGACGCCGGCCTGGGTGCGCGGATGACCGAGGAGGTGCCCACCGCGCCCGCCCCCGGGGAGCTGCTGGTCACCTGCGGGTCGCTGACCGCCGGGTTCGTCGACGAGGCGTCCCGCTTCGTGCTGCTCACCGGGGACGACCTCACCGGCGGGCGGGGCACCTCGACCCGGGACATGCGCAAGATGCCGAGCCGGCGGCGCAACACCATCGACCCGCTGGAGCTGAAGGCCGGCGACCACGTGGTGCACGAGCAGCACGGCATCGGCCGGTACGTCGAGCTGGTGCAGCGGACGGTCAACGGCGCCAGCCGCGAGTACCTGGTCATCGAGTACGCCCCGAGCAAGCGCGGTCAGCCCGGCGACCGGCTGTTCGTCCCCACCGACCAGCTCGACCAGCTTTCCCGCTACGTCGGCGGTGAGCAGCCGACCCTGCACAAGATGGGCGGCTCGGACTGGCAGAAGTCGAAGGCCCGCGCCCGCAAGGCGGTCAAGGAGATCGCCGCCCAGCTGATCCAGCTCTACGCCGCCCGCAAGGCGTCCAAGGGGCACAACTTCGGGCCGGACACCCCGTGGCAGCGGGAGCTGGAGGACGCCTTCCCCTGGCAGGAGACGCCGGACCAGCTCGCCGCCATCGAGGAGGTCAAGCGGGACATGGAGCAGACGGTCCCGATGGACCGGCTGATCTGCGGCGACGTCGGGTACGGCAAGACCGAGATCGCCGTCCGCGCGGCGTTCAAGGCGGTGCAGGACGGCAAGCAGGTGGCGGTGCTGGTGCCCACGACGCTGCTGGTGCAGCAGCACTACAACACGTTCGCCGAGCGGATGAGCCAGTTCCCGGTGACGATCCGGCAGCTGTCCCGCTTCCAGACGCCGAAGGAGTCCGAGCAGACCCTCGCCATGGTCGCCGACGGCACCGCCGACATCGTCATCGGCACCCACCGGCTGCTCCAGGCGTCCACCCGGTTCAAGTCCCTCGGCCTGGTCATCGTTGACGAGGAGCAGCGCTTCGGCGTCGAGCACAAGGAGCACCTGAAGGCCATGCGGGCGGCGGTCGACGTGCTCAGCATGTCGGCCACCCCGATCCCCCGGACGCTGGAGATGGCGATCACCGGCATCCGGGAGATGTCCACCATCGCCACCCCGCCGGAGGAGCGGCACCCGGTGCTCACCGCCGTCGGGGCGTACGACGAGCGGCAGGTGGCCGCCGCGATCCACCGCGAGCTGCTCCGCGACGGTCAGGTCTTCTACCTGCACAACCGGGTCGAGTCGATCGAGCGGGCGGCGCGGAAGCTGCGCGAGCTGGTGCCCGAGGCGCGGGTCGCCGTGGCGCACGGCCAGCTGGGCGAGGAGGCGCTGGAGAAGGTCATGGTCGGCTTCTGGGAGAAGGAGTTCGACGTCCTGGTCTGCACCACGATCGTCGAGTCCGGCATCGACATCCCGAACGCCAACACCCTGATCGTGGAGCGGGCCGACCTGCTCGGCCTGGCCCAGCTGCACCAGATCCGCGGGCGGGTCGGCCGGGGCCGGGAGCGGGCGTACGCGTACTTCCTCTACCCGCCGGACAAGCCGCTCACCGAGCACGCCCACGAGCGGCTGGCCACCATCGCCCAGCACACCGAGCTGGGCGCCGGCATGTACGTGGCGATGAAGGACCTGGAGATCCGCGGCGCCGGCAACCTGCTCGGCGGCGAGCAGTCCGGCCACATCGAGGGCGTCGGCTTCGACCTTTACGTGCGCATGGTCGGCGAGGCGGTGCAGGCCTTCAAGGGGGAGCGTCCGGAGGAGGAGGTCGAGGTCAAGGTCGACCTTCCGGTGGACGCGCACCTGCCGCACGACTACGTCGGCGTGGAGCGGCTACGCCTGGAGATGTACCGCAAGCTCGCCGAGGCCCGCGACGACGAGCGGCTGCGCGAGGTGGTCGCCGAGATGACCGACCGGTACGGCGAGCCGCCCGCGCCGGTGCAGAACCTGGTGGCGGTGGCGCGGTTCCGGCTGCTCGCCCGCCGCTACGGCCTCACCGACGTCAGCATGCAGGGCAAGCACATCCGGTTCGGCCCGCTGCCGCTGCCCGACTCGAAGCAGCTCCGGCTCAAGCGGTACCACCCGGACGCGGTCTACAAGGCCGCGCTGGACCAGGTCAGCGTGCCGCGGCCGAGCACCCGCCGGGTCGGCGGCGAGCCGTTGCGCGACCAGGCGCTGCTGGAGTGGTGCGCCCAGCTCCTCTCCGACGTGCTCGGCGAGCCGGGGCGACCCGGTGAGGCGTGGGGGCCGTCACACCGCGCCGGGACGGCGTGAGAGAGTGACCCGCATGCGTGCTCGCCGTCTTGTCGCCGCCGCCAGCGTCGCGGTCCTCGCTGCCAGCTCCCTCGCCGCCTGCGGCCGGTCCGCGCCGGACATCGCCGCGTACGTCGGTGACTCCACCTACTCGCTGAGCCGGGTCGACGCGATCTACGACGAGGCTCAGGCGACGTACGAGGAGTCGGTCCGGACCGCGCTCCAGCAGCGCGGGGTGGAGCCGAGCCCGGAGCAGCTGAAGCTGAACGTGCAGCGGCAGGACATCCTCAACCTGCTGGTCGGCATCGACCTCGGCAAGCGGATCGCGGCCGAGAAGCAGGTCCAGGTGCAGGACCAGCTCAGCGCCGAGCAGCTCGGTCAGGAGCTGGGCGTGCCGAACACGGAGTACGCCACGCTCGCCGCCGAGTGGTACGACCTCTTCCTCGCCCTGCAGGCCGGTCTGCCGCCGGCCGACCTGACCGACGACTCGCGCGGCAGGCTCTACCAGGCGCTGGTCGACGCCGGGGTGGCCCCGGCCGGCTGGTCCGCCGACGAGCAGCGCCAGCAGCTCGAGCAGGCGCCGTTCACCAGGCAGGTCTCCGCGGTGAGCGTCGCGCTCCAGGACGAGGTGGAGAAGCTGGACGTCACGGTCAACCCGCGCTTCTCCTCGCTGGAGATCCCGGCGCTGCTGCAGACCCAGCAGGGTCTCCGCCAGTACAACCTGCCGTACGTCGACGGCTCGGACGCGGTCACCGACATCTCCACCCCGGAGCCGCTCCCGTCGGTCGAGCCGACCGGCGCCGAGGCGACCGAGCCGGTCGCCAGCTGAGCATGTCGGCGCGGATCGTCCTGCTGGTCACCTCGCCCCGGCTACCGGCCGGGCTGCTCACGGCGACCGCCTGGGACGTCGTACGCCGGCACCCGGTGCTGGCCGGGGCGGAGAGCGAGGTGACGGCGGCGCTCCGCGCGGCGGGCGCCGAGGTGACCGTGGTCGACGGCCCGGCCACCCAGGCGCTGCTGGACACGGTCGCCGCCCACGGCACGGCGGTGTGGCTCGCCGGCCCGGCCGGCGACGAGTCGCTCGCCCGCGAGCTGGGCCTCCGCCTGGCCCGGGAGCCCGGGCTCGCCGAGCTGGAGCTGATGCACGGCTCGTGGGACCCGCCGGGCGCCCGGCTGCTCGACGCGGTGGCCGTGATGGACCGCCTCGCCTCGCCCGGTGGGGATCCGTGGAAGCGGGCGCAGACCCACCAGAGCCTCGCCCGTTTCCTGCTGGAGGAGTGCTACGAGGCGTACGACGCGATCGGCGCCGGGGACACCGACGCGCTGCGCGAGGAGCTGGGCGACGTGCTGTTGCAGGTGGTGCTGCACGCCCGGCTGGCCGAGGAGCTGCCCCAGGACGAGCGGTGGACCGTCGACGACGTGGCCGGCGGCCTGGTCGACAAGATGGTCCGGCGTAACCCGCACGTCTTCGCCGACGGTCAGGCCGCTTCCATCGAGGAGATCGAGGCGAGCTGGGAGCGGATCAAGCGGGCCGAGAAGGCGCGCGACTCGGTGCTGGACGGCATCGCCATGAGCCAGCCCGCCCTCGCCCTGGCGGCGAAGATCCTCGAGCGCGCCGCCCGCATCGGCCTGGCGGTCCCACCCCCACTGGCGGAGTCGCAGGTAGACCCGGAAGCGCGCCTCGGCGCCAGCCTCCTGGCCACCGTCGCGGCGGCCCGCGAGGCGGGCCAGGATCCGGAAGCAGCCCTCCGCCGCGCCACCCTGGCCTACGCCGACGCGGTCCGCGCCGCCGAACGCACCATCGGGGACCAGCCGAGTTGATCATGAGGTTGGCGGGTGCGGAGGAGATCGAACCACCCGCCAACGTCATGATCAACGCGTCCGGGCGCGGGCGGGCGCGGGCGGGTCGTGCGGGCGGTGCGGTCACGTGGTGATCGGTAGGGTTCTTCCATGCAGGAGTTCGCGCCGCTGGCTGAGCGGATCGTCGACGCGTTGCTGGAGAGCCGGCCGGGACTGGCCGCCACGGCGGGGGACCACCGGTACGACGACCGGTTGCCGGATCTCTCCGCCGACGCCGTGGCCGCCGACCGGGCGATGCTCCGGGACGCCGCCGACGCGCTGTCCGAGGTGGACGGTGACGCGCTCGACGTCGACGACCAGGTGGACCACGCCCTGCTGACCGCCCTGGTCGACCGGGAGCTGTTCGAGCGGGACGAGATCCGCGCGCACGAGTGGGACCCGCTCCGGCACAACCCCGGCGGGCTGCTGCACGCGCTCGTCGCCCGCCCGTACGCCCCGGTCGAGGTCCGGCTGGACAGCCTCGCCGGCCGGCTGGAGGCCCTGCCCGACGCCCTCGCCACCGCGCGCGCGACGCTGCGCGACATGCCGCGGATCCACGCCGAGACGGCGGTCGGGCAGTTCACCGGCACCGCGGCGCTGATCCGCGACGAGGTGCCGGCGCTGCTCGACGCGGCGCCCGCGCGGCACGACCGGGTCGCGCCCGCCGCGGCCACGGCCATCGCGGCGATCGAGGAGTTCGTCGCGTGGCTGCGCACCGGCCTCGCCGCCGACGCCGGGCCGGGCCGCGACCCGCGCCTGGGGCGCCGCCGGTGGGAGGCGCGGCTGTGGCACACGCTCGACACCGAGCTGGGCGCCGCCGAGATCCAGCGGCGGGCCTGGGCCAACCTGGACCGGGTCACCGAGGAGATCCGCGCGGCGGCCGTCGAGCTGGTCGGTGGGCCGGCCGACGACGAGACGGTACGCCGGGCGCTGGACCTGCTCGCCGCCGAGCACCCGGACGACCACACCATCGTCGACCTCGCCTCGATCACGCTCGACGAGGCGAGCGATTTCGTCCGCGCCCACGACCTGGTGACCCTGGTCGACGACCCGTGCGTGATCCAGGTGATGCCGGAGTTCGCCCGGGGCGTGGCGGTCGCGTACTGCGACTCGCCGGGTCCGCTGGAGACGGCCGACGTGCCGACGTTCTACTGCATCGCGCCCACCCCGGCCGACTGGCCGGCGCAGCGGGTCGAGTCGTTCTACCGCGAGTACAACGACCACATGATCCGCAACCTCACGGTGCACGAGGCGATGCCCGGGCACTTCCTCCAGCTCGCGCACGCCCGCCGGCACGCCGGCGGCACCCGGGTGCGGGCCCTCGCCCGGTCCGGGCCGTTCATCGAGGGCTGGGCGGTCTACGCCGAGGAGGTGATGGCGGGGCAGGGGTTCGGGGGTGTGCCGGTGCGGTTGCAGCAGCTCAAGATGCAGCTGCGGATGACCATCAACGCCCTGCTCGACCAGCTCGTGCACTGCGAGGGGATGACCGAGGCGGACGCGATGGCGCTGATGACCGGGCGCGGCTTCCAGGAGGAGGGCGAGGCCGCCGGCAAGTGGCGGCGGGCGCTGCTCACGTCGACGCAGCTGTCCACGTACTTCGTCGGGTACAGCGAGGTCGCCGAGATCGCCGCAGCCCGCCCCGACGGGGTGTCCGTCCGGGACTGGCACGACGCGATGCTCGCCCACGACTGCCCGCCCCCGCGCCACCTGCGCACCCTGCTCGGGGTGTGAGCGGCGTCAGCGCCGCACGCCGGTGGCGGCCGCGTCGATCAGCCAGCGGGAGATCGAGTACGCGGGCGGCAGCTCCGCCGGCAGCCCGTCGAGCGGGAACCAGCGCGCCTCGGCCAGCTCCGCTCCGTCGACCACCGGCTCGGCCAGCGGGTCGGCGGCGCGGGCGGTGAAACCGGTCAGCAGCGTCCCTGGCCCGGACATCGCCCACGGCTGGCTGCCGAAGTACGCCACCTGAGCGACGGTCAACCCGACCTCCTCGCCGACCTCCCGGCGGACGGCCTCCTCCAACGTCTCACCGGCCTCCACGAAGCCCGCGACCAGCGCCCACAGGCCGGTCGGCCCGTACGCGTGCCGTACGAGCAGCAGCTCGTCGGGGCCACCGGAGGGGCCGGGCCGGGTGATCGCCACCAGCACGGCGGCGGAGAGTTGCATCGGCACGTACAGCTCGCAGCCGGGGCAGCGCCGCGCGGTCTCGCCGGGCACATCGGCCAGCTTCTCCCGGCAGGCCCCGCACCAGCGGTGCGTCCGCCGCCAGGTGACGACGGCCAGTGCCCGCCCGGCGAGCGTCGCGTACGGCTCGGGGACCTCGGCCGCGAGGGACGGCCAGCTCCGCCACCGGCCGGGCAGGCTCTCCTCGGCCGGCGCCTCGACGGCCCACACCGGGCGGCCGTCGAGCGTGCCGAGCGGCACCCACGGGCTGTCGGCGGGCAGGTCGGCGACCCGGAGGAAGGTGGCGTCCGGGCCGGTGAGCAGCTTCCGCCCGGCCACCGGCAGCGCCAGGTCACCGGCGTCGGGTGCGCCGGGGGCACCGGCCCCCGGGACGAACTCCGGGGATGCGGCAGCCACGGGAGGAGCCGTCCCGCCGGATGCAGACTGATGAGCTGTGTCGGGGACCGCCGCCGGCGGTGGGCCGCCGGTGCCGTTCCCGGCCGCCGGGCGGGTCAACGGCCGGTCGGCCGGCGTTGGGCCCCCTGTGCTGTTCCCGGCCGCCCGGTCGGTCACGAGCCGGCCGGGCGGCGGTCGACCACCCCCGCGCCGGCCGGCAGCTCGAAGGCCGTGCTGTCGACCGCCTCCCGGTAGCGGGTGAGAGCCAGCTCGACCGGCTTGCCGTCCACCCGGCCGGTGAAGCTGGCCAGCGCCCCCTCGGTGGTGACGCAGGCGCTGAAGTCGTCGGCGGTCTGCCGGACGTCGACGCAGGTGGCGTGCCGGCCGGCGAGGGTGGTGTCACTGTTGGTGATGACCGCGTCCGGGTCGAGGGCGGCGGCGGTCAACAGCCCCACCACCACCGGCGGGGTGACCAGGCCCTGCCGCTTGGCCTCGGCGAACACGGTGACCGACGGCTTGGCGGTGGTGGCCGGCGGCGGCTCCAGCGTGCAGACCGTCCGTCCGCCGGAGCTCTCGCACCGCGTGGTCGCCTCCTCGGTGACCGTCAGCTTGCCCCCGGGCCACGTGTACGCCGACCGGGCCGGCTCCTGCTCCTGGGCGATCGTCGCGGTCTTCCCGGCGGGGAGCTGGTAGTCGGCCGAGTAGGTCAGGGTCAGCGCCCGGTCCAGCCGGCTCGCGAGATCGTTGACGAGGTCGGAGCGGCCGATGGCCCGGCCGGCGTCGTCGAGGGTCTGACAGCCGGTGACCGTGAGCGACGCGATGACCGAGACGGCGAGCAGGCGGAGCGGGGTCGAGGGGGCGGCCATGGCGCACAGCCTTGCCGATGGGGTCAACCGCGCGCAAACCCGTTGCCGGTTGACGCACGAGAATACGGGAATGTCCGTCGTGCGGGCGGTTGCCGGACACAGGGCGTGACCGGTGGGCGCTCCGCCGTACGCCGGGCGACGCGGTGCGGTACGCCGTCGCCCGATACGCTGCGTGCAACAACTGCCTCAGCCGCACCGTCGCGGCCCATACCGGACCGGCACACACAAACGAGGAGCGACTCAGTGGCAACCATCGAGGGAATCGTCGCCCGGGAGATCCTTGACTCGCGGGGCAACCCGACGGTCGAGGTCGAGGTCGGGCTCGACGACGGCACGATCGCCCGCGCCGCGGTGCCGTCCGGCGCCTCGACCGGCGCCTTCGAGGCGATCGAGCTGCGCGACGGTGACAAGGACCGCTACCTGGGCAAGGGCGTCGAGAACGCCGTCTCGAACATCGAGGACAAGATCGTCGACGAGCTGATCGGGTACGAGGCCAGCGAGCAGCGCCTGATCGACCAGAAGATGCTCGACATCGACGGCACCGACAACAAGAGCGAGCTGGGCGCGAACGCGATCCTGGGCGTCTCCCTGGCGGTGGCGAAGGCGGCCGCCGGCAGCGCCGAGCTGAGCCTGTTCCGCTACCTCGGCGGCCCCAACGCGCACCTGCTGCCGGTCCCGATGATGAACATCCTCAACGGTGGCGCCCACGCGGACTCCAACGTCGACATCCAGGAGTTCATGATCGCGCCGATCGGCGCGCCCAGCTTCCGCGAGGCGCTGCGCTCCGGCGCGGAGGTCTACCACGCGCTCAAGTCGGTGCTGAAGAAGCAGAACCTGTCCACCGGCCTCGGTGACGAGGGCGGCTTCGCGCCGAACCTGCCCACCAACGCCGCCGCCCTGGACCTGATCGCGGAGGCCGTCGAGAAGGCCGGTTACCGGCTCGGCACCGACATCGTCTTCGCGCTCGACGTGGCGGCCACGGAGTTCTTCGAGAACGGCACCTACACCTTCGAGGGCGCCACGAAGACCGCCGACGAGATGAGCACCTACTACACCAAGCTCGCCGACCAGTACCCGATCGTGTCCATCGAGGACCCGCTGGCGGAGGACGACTGGTCCGGCTGGCAGACGCTGACCGCGTCCATCGGCGACCGCATCCAGATCGTCGGCGACGACCTGTTCGTCACCAACCCGCAGCGCATCGCCCGCGGCATCGCCGAGAACGCCGCCAACGCCGTCCTGGTGAAGGTCAACCAGATCGGGTCGCTCACCGAGACCCTCGACGCGGTGGACCTGGCCCACCGGGCCGGTTTCAAGTGCATGATGAGCCACCGCTCCGGTGAGACCGAGGACACCACCATCGCCGACCTGGCGGTCGCCACCGGCTGCGGCCAGATCAAGACCGGCGCCCCGGCCCGGTCCGACCGGGTCGCCAAGTACAACCAGCTGCTGCGGATCGAGGAGGAGCTGGCCGACGCGGCGCGGTACGCCGGGGCGGGCGCCTTCCCGCGTTACCGTTCGGCCTGAGGGACGCGAAGCCTCGGGGGAGGGGTGTGACGATGCAGCAGCGCCGCACGCCGGGTGGTCAGCGTCCCGCCCGCCGGCCGGGTCAGACCGGCCGGCCGGGCGGGGCCCGCGGTGCCCGGCCGGTCCGGGAGAGCGGCGTCCGCGCGGAGCCGCGGGCGACCCCCGGTCGCGCGCCCGGTGCGGCCCGGGCCACCGACGGCGTACGCTCGGCGAACCGGCCGGCCGCCCGGCGGACGGCTGCCGGCGGCGGCGTCAAGCGGCTCGCCGCACCCCACCCCCGACGCTTCACCGGGCGGGCCACCGTGCTGTTCGCGGTGCTGATCGCGCTCGCCCTCGGCTACACCTACCCGGTCCGGGTCTACCTGGACCAGCAGGCCGACATCGCCCGCATGGAGGCCGCCCAGACGGCCCAGCGGAAGGAGATCGAGCGACTCTCCGCCGAGGCCGTGAAGTGGCAGGACCCGAAGTACATCGAGACCAAGGCCCGGGAACGGTTCTTCATGGTCCGCCCGGACGAGAACATCATGGTGGTGCTGCGCGACCCCGAGGGCGCCGCCCGGGACGCGGGCCGGCCGTCGGCCCCGGCCGAGCCGGCAGCGCCCGACGCCTGGTACGACACGCTCTGGTCGAGCGTGGAGGCGGCCAACGGCGACCGGCCGGACGCCTGAGCGCCGGATCAGCACACCGCACCGAACGAGGAATGAGCAGCGTGACAGTCGTACCACCGCAGGAGCCGGCGGCGGCCTCCGTACCCCTGCCGCAGCGGGAACCGGCCACCGAGGCCGACCTGGCGGCGGTGGCCGCGCAGCTCGGCCGCGCGCCGCGCGGGACCCGGGCGGTGGCTCACCGGTGCCCGTGCGGCCTGCCCGACGTGGTGGAGACGACGCCGCGCCTGGCCGACGGC
This sequence comes from Micromonospora thermarum, assembly GCF_012034245.1. Taxonomy (GTDB): domain Bacteria; phylum Actinomycetota; class Actinomycetes; order Mycobacteriales; family Micromonosporaceae; genus Micromonospora; species Micromonospora thermarum. Next base: position 13,645 of record NZ_JAATEO010000040.1, read on the forward strand.
ACCCCCTTCCCGACGCTGTTCTACCTGACCTGCCCCCGCGCGACCGCCGCGTGCAGCCGGCTGGAGTCGGCCGGGCTGATGAAGGAGATGGCCGACCGGCTCGCCGAGGATCCGGAGCTGGCCGCGCACTACCGGGCGGCCCACGAGGACTACCTGGCCCGCCGGGAGGCGATCGGTCACGTGCCGGAGATCGCCGGCATCTCGGCCGGCGGGATGCCGGGCCGGGTGAAGTGCCTGCACGTGCACCTCGGCCACGCGCTCGGCGCCGGTCCGGGGGTCAACCCGTTCGGGGACGAGACGCTCGGCCTGGTCGAGCCGTGGTGGGCGGCCGGGCCGTGCGTGGACGTGCCGGCGGACGAGTGAGATGACCGCCGCCGACGAGATCGTGGTGCGGCGTGCCCGGACCTCCGACGTCCGGGGCATCCGTCGCCTGGTCGACACGTACACCGACGACCGACGGCTGCTCAGCAAGGCGACCGTCACGCTCTACGAGGACGTGCAGGAGTTCCGGGTCGCGGTGACGCCGGACGGCACCGTGGTCGGCTGCGGGGCGCTGCACGTCATGTGGGAGGACCTGGCCGAGATCCGGACGGTGGCGGTCGACCCGGTGTGCCGCGGCCGCAAGATCGGCCACCGGATCGTGAACGAGCTGATCGACGCGGCCCGGGAGCTGGGCGTGGCCCGGATCTTCGTGCTGACCTTCGAGACCCGGTTCTTCGCCTCGTTCGGCTTCACCGAGATCGACGGCGCACCGGTGCCGCACCCCGTGTACGAGCAGCTGCTGCGCTCGTACGACGAGGGTGTCGCCGAGTTCCTCGACCTGGAGCGGGTCAAGCCGAACACCCTCGGCAACACCCGGATGCTGCTCCGGCTCTGAGGGGCTGGTGATCCACTCCATGCCGCCGGCATCGTGGAGTTGGCAACGCCCGGATGCCGCGATGCTGGCGGCATCGAGTCGATCACGCGGCCGCCCCGGTGTCACGGACCGGGCGGTCGGGCTGCCGTAGGGTTGCGGGCGTGACGACGCGCGTGGCCGCCATCGACTGCGGGACCAACTCCATCCGCCTGCTGGTCGCCGACCTGCCCGACCCGGCGGCGGGCCCCACCGCGCCGCTGGTCGACGTGAGCCGCCGGATGGAGATCGTCCGGCTCGGCCAGGGCGTCGACAAGACCGGCCGGCTGGCCCCCGAGGCGATCGAGCGCACCCGGGTGGCGCTCGCCGACTACGCCGCCGAGATCGAGAAGCTGGGCGCCGAGCGGGTCCGGATGTGCGCCACCTCGGCGAGCCGGGACGCGGAGAACGCCGCCGACTTCCGCGCCATGGTGGAGGAGACCCTGGGCGTCCCTCCCGAGGTGGTCACCGGGGACGAGGAGGCGCGGCTGTCGTTCACCGGCGCGGTCCGCGGGCTGCCCGCCGACGCGCGGGAGCCGTACCTGGTGGTCGACATCGGCGGCGGCTCGACCGAGTTCGTCGTCGGCACCCGCGCCGGCGGCGTCGACGCCGCGATCTCCATGGACATCGGGTGCGTCCGGATGACCGAGCGGCACCTGCACGGCGACCCGCCCGGCCTGGACGAGATCGCCGCGGCGCAGGCCGACATCGCGGTCGCCGTGGACCGCGCGTTGGAGGCGGTGCCGGGCCGGGAGGCCGCCACGCTGGTCGGGCTCGCCGGATCGGTCACGACGGTCGTCGCGATCGCCCGGGGCCTCACCGAGTACGACCCGGAGCGCATCCACCACGCCCGGGTGTCGTACGACGCGGTGGCCGACGTGACCGCCGACCTGCTGGCGAAGAGCCGGGACGAGCGGCTGGCGATCCCGGTGATGCACCCGGGCCGGGCCGACGTGATCGGGGCGGGCGCCCTGGTGCTCCGCGTGATCATGGAGCGGGCCGGCATGGACTCCGTCGTCGCCTCCGAGCACGACATCCTCGACGGCATCGCCTGGAGCGTGCAGTAGCAGCTTGATCGACTCGACTTCATGGAAGTCGCGGTGTTGGAGCGACCGGGATGCCGCGACTTCATGGACGTCGAGTGGATCAAGGGTGGCCCAGGTTCGTGCCGGCCTCTGGCCTGACGGCGGTCAGGCGCGTTCGGTGGCGAGGCGGGCGCCGAAGCCGAGCAGGGCCACATCCCGCGGCGCCGGCCCGAGGCCAGGGTGTTGCGGGTGACCACCGCGAAGTCCGGGCCGGGGATCAGGATCAGCACCAGTGCGAAGACCAGGAACGATCCGTAACTGCCCCACGACGTACCCCGACCTTACGGCGGGTCCGTTGACGCTACTTCGCATTGCACACTAGTGTGCATTGCGTGGACACCACACAACTCTTGAAGGGTGTGCTGGATCTCGCGGTCCTCGCCGTGCTCCGCGACGAGGATGGCTACGGCTACGACATCCTGCGCCGCCTGCGCGAGGCCGGCCTGGACGAGGTCGGCGACGCCTCCGTGTACGGCACGCTGCGGCGCCTCTTCGCCGCCGGCCTGCTCACCACGTACGTCGTGCCCAGCGAAGCCGGGCCGCACCGCAAGTACTACGCACTCAACGCCGCCGGCCGCGACCAGCTGACCCGGTCCGGCAAGCTCTGGCGTTCGTTCGCCACGACCATGGACGCACTGCTCGACGATCGGGGGTTGGCGGCATGACCGTCACGGAGCAGGAGATCACCGACTACGTCGCCCGGGTCCGGGCCGCGCTCGCCGACCTGCCGCCGGCCGTCCGGGACGAGCTGACCGAGGACCTCGCGGAGCACCTGGCCGAGGTCGCCGCCGAGGCCGACGGGTCGCTGGTCGAGCGGCTGGGCGAGCCCGAGGCGTACGCCGCCGAGCTGCGCGGGGCGGCGGGCGTCGGTGCCGCGGGCGGCGACCGTCGCTTCAGTCGCCGGTTCGGGGCCGTGGGGGACCGGCTCCGCGCGCGGGTGCGGCGGTGGGACGCCCAGCTCGGACCACCCCTCGGGTACGCCACGGCCAGCGAGTTCCTCCGGCTGCTCAACCCGGCCTGGTGGGTGGTGCGCGGCTACCTCGCGGCCATGCTGGTCACGGTCATCACCACCGGGGGTTCGTTCGGCCTGCTGCCGAGCCTCAACGGCAGTGAACTCGCCGGGCTGGTTCTCCTGGGCGGCAGCGTGCTCGCCTCGATCTGGCTCGGTCACCGCACGGCCGGGTTGAGCCGGCCGAAGCGCCGGCTGCTGCTCGCCGGGCACGCCGTACTGGTGGTCTTCGCCCTGGTCGGACTGGTCAGTGTGGACGACCGCGCCCGCTGGAACGACTACGGCGGCTACGAGCCGATCTCCGTCGACGGCCGGTACGACCACATCCGGGACGTCTTCGTGTACGACAGCGAGGGGCGGCTGGTGCAGAACGCCCGGCTCTTCGACCAGAACGGCGACCCGATCCGGCTCGGCTACCCGGACTGTCCCGACCTCCGGGATCCCCACGGCACGGGCAACCCGCTGCTCCGCGCGTACCCGTACTGCCCGGACGCGGCGCCGTTCGCGCCGCGCCCGACGGTGACGGCACCCGGGCCGGTGCCCCCGCCGCTGCCCACCGCGTCGGGCGAGCCGACCGCGACTCCCGCGCCCACGGCGACTCCCGCGCCCACGGCGACTCCCGCTACGTCGGCGCCACCCGCGCCGACGGGCTCCGCGTCGCCGACTCCGGCATCGCCGAGCGCCGGGCCCACCGGCTGAGCGTGACGAAGGCCCTTTCGTGACACCGGGTGTCACGAAAGGGCCTTCCTCCTTCCTGGGAAATGGCTGAAAGGATGAGGCGCACGGGGCGGCGGACGGTGCTGATGATCGCTACGGTGTCGTCCGCACATTCACCCCTCGGAAGGAAATCCCGTGTCAGAGCAGGTCGCACCGCCCCCCGCACCGGACGCCGCCCAGCCTCAGCCCGGCGCCCAGGTGCCGCCGCCGGTCGAGGAGCCGGCCAAGAAGTCCGGTGGCAAGAAGGTGCTCGGCATCGTCGGCGCGATCGTCGTCTTCCTCGTGATCGCCGGTCTCAAGTTCGGCCTCGGTTCGGCGATCGGGGGCTTCCTCAACAAGGACGAGACCGCCGACGCGAAGGCCGGCGACTGCATCGCCGAGCTGCCCGAGGTGACCGGCTCCGAGCAGGAGGAGGTCGACGGCGCCAAGGTGGTCGAGTGCACCTCCACCGACGCCGCGTACACCGTGGTCGGTCGGGTCGACGGCCAGACCGAGGCGCAGGCCCGCACCGGTGCGGCCTGCGACCAGTTCTTCAAGGAGGGCCAGGAGGGCTACGTCTTCTCCGCCATCGAGCCGGGCAAGACGGGCTACCTGCTCTGCCTGACCAAGAAGGCCTGAGCGACCCGACAGTCGGGACCGGCGGCGGCGCGGATCACCACCGCGCCGCCGTCGCCGTGCCCGGGCCACCGGGGAGCGAACGGGAGGTGAATGCCACTTCTCCCGCGTCTTCCCGGCACGGTCGCGGCGTGGCAGGCTACCGGCACGTAGGACCACTGGGCGACCAGCCAACGATGACTGACCGCTAGGAGGACGGCCGATGGGCGAGATGGTGACGTACCGGAGCAACGGGGGTACGGGCGAGGGGTATCTCGCGATACCGTCCGGCGGTGCGGCCAGCCCGGCGGTCATCGTCATCCAGGACTGGTGGGGTCTCGTACCCCACGTCCGGGCGGTCGTCGACCGGTTCGCCGAGGCCGGTTTCGTGGCCCTCGCCCCGGACTTCCGGCACGGCGGGCCGGCCAGCAAGCCGGACGAACCCCGCCAGATCCTGAACAGCACGCAGATGGACGAGGCCGCTGCCGACATCGCGGGCGCGGCCGACTACCTCGCCGGCCGCCTCGAGGTCACCGGCAAGATCGGCTGTGCCGGTTTCTGCGCCGGGGCCAGCCTGGCCCTGTGGGCCGCCACCCGCACCGAGCGCATCGTGGCGACCGCCGCGTTCTACCCCCGCCTGCCCTGGGAGGGGATGCGTCCCGAGTGGAGCGACTACGCGGGCAAGGCCGCGGTCATCCACTGTTCCGAGGCCGACGGCACCTCGGCGGCCGACGGCGTGCAGACCGTCCGCAGGGCCATCGAGACCGCCGGCGGCACCTGCCAGACGTACGACTACCCGGGCACCGCGCACGCCTTCTTCAACGAGGACCGGCCGGAGAACTTCGACCAGCGCGCCGCCGCCACCGCCTGGGCCCGCACCCTCGAACTCTTCCGGGCGAAGCTTGGCTGAGGGATTGCCGGGAAACCCCGGGGTGAGCGCGCGTACGCCCGAGGAGGTCGTCGCCCGCGCCGCGCGGGCGACCGACCTGGCCGACCTCGACGGCGCGGTGAGCGACTGCTTCGCCTGCCCCCGGCTGGTCGACTGGCGTGAGGAGGTCGCCCGCACCCGCCGGGCAGCCTTCCGCGACCAGGAGTACTGGGGCCGCCCGGTGCCCGGCTTCGGCGACCCGGCCGCCCGCATCGCGATCCTCGGCCTCGCCCCCGCCGCCCACGGCGGCAACCGCACCGGCCGCATCTTCACCGGCGACCGCTCGGGGGACGTCCTCTTCGCCGCCCTGCACCGGGCGGGGCTCGCGAACCAACCGACCAGCGTCGCCGCGGACGACGGGCTGTCGCTCCGGGACACCCGGATCTTCGCGGCGGTGCGCTGCGCGCCGCCGGACAACAAGCCCACCCCGGCCGAGCGGGACACGTGCGCGCCGTGGCTGCGCCGTGAGGTCGAGCTGATCCGGCCGACCCTGCGCGTCGTGGTCACGCTGGGTGCGTTCGCGTGGGCCGCGTGGTGGCCGACGCTACGTCAGGTGTACGGCGTGCGCCCGCCCGGTCCGAGACCGGTGTTCGCGCATGGGGCACACTGGTCCGGCACGGCCGTACCGGAAGTGCTGGGCTGCTACCACGTCAGCCAGCAGAACACCTTCACAGGGCGGCTGACACCAGGAATGCTGGACGACGTGTTCACCCGGGCGAAGCGGCTGGCCGGGGTGGAGTAGAGGCTGCGGGGCGATGGCGATGACGGACGGTACGCGTCGACCCCCACCGTACGCCCCGACGGCGGCAGGGTAGGCCGGCATGGATTTCAGCGTGCTGCGCAGGTGGTGGCCCGTCGCCGCGGTCGCCGCCCTGCTCGCCGTCGCCGCGATCACGGCCGCGCACTCGTCGCTCGGCGCGAGCCGCATCCCGCCCGCCGCGGAGAACGTGCCCTTCATCCCGGAGTACCCGACCGCCGAGCCGGCGCCCTCGATCCCCGTCGAGCCCCGCGAGTCGGCGGACGAGACCCGCACCCGCATCCCGCCGTGGATCGCCACGACGGCGCTGGTGCTGCTCGGCCTGGCGTTGCTCGCCGCGTTCGGCTACCTCGCCGTGACGCTGGTGCGCGGCGCGGTCCGGCGGGTCACCCGGCGGCTTCCCGCGCATCGCCCCCGGAGTACGGCGCAGGGCACCGCGCGAGAGGTCGTGGCGGCCCTCGACGCCGGCCTGGTCGACCTGGACGACGCCGACACCGACCCGCGCACTGCGGTCATCGCCTGCTGGGTACGCCTCGAAGAGGCCGCCGCCGGAGCCGGCGTGCCCCGGCTCGCCGGGGACACACCCACCGACCTGGTCACCCGACTGCTGCGCGGCGACGCGGCGGCGGGCGTCCCGGCCATCGCCAGCGCGGACGTGCTGGCCGAGTTCGCGCACGTCTTCCGGGAGGCCCGGTACGCGACACGGCCCGTGGACGAGAGCACCCGCGACCAGGCCCGGGCCGCCCTGCGCCGGCTGCGGGGCGAACTGACCGCCGTGGCGGGGGTGGGGGCGTGAACGAGCCGATCGGACGCGGTGCTCCCGCGCCGCGCGCCCGGGAGGCGGCGGCATGAGCAGCACGAGCATCGACGACCTGCTCAGTGCCGAGGAGGACCGGCCGCCACGCCGGCCGCGCTCCGGGGGCCGGGCCGGGCAGGTGCTGCGGACGCTCGTCGCCGTGGCCGCCGTCGTGGTCGTCCTGGTAGCCGGTCTCCGGGCCGTGGGCCTGCGGGTGTCGCTGCTGGTCCTCGTGGCCGGGGTGGTCGCCCTGTTCACGGTACGCCGGATCGTGGCCGCCCTGGCCCCGCCGCCACCACCAGGTCCCGCCGCTCGCCGGGCCGAGACGGACGAGGGCAGGGCCATGCCCACCGGAGACGCGCTGCGCACCGCGATCAACGGGTGGGAACGACCGCTGGACTGGGCGTCGGGCAACCGTGAGCGGTTCGCCGAGCGGATCCTGCCCCGCCTCGGTGAGCTCGCCGACGAGCGCCTGCGCCAGCGCCACGGCCTGACCCGGGAGACGGATCCCGCCCGGGCCCGGGCCCTGCTGGGTGACCCGCTGTGGACCTTCCTCGCCGCGCCTTCCCGCCGCCCCCCGTCGCCGCGTGACCTCGCGGCGATCGTCGCCGAACTGGAGAAGATATGAACGACGTGGCCCGGACCATGCCACCCGCCGAGGTCGGCCACCTCGCCCGGGCGGTGCTGGACGCGGTCGGCGAGGTCGTGGTCGGCAAGCGGGAGTCGCTGGAACTGGTGCTCGCCGGCATCCTCGCCGGCGGCCACGTGCTCCTGGAGGACCTGCCCGGCCTGGGCAAGACGCTGACCGCCCGCACCTTCGCGCAGGCGCTGGGGCTGGACTTCCGCCGCCTCCAGTTCACCCCCGACCTCCTGCCGGCCGACGTGACCGGCTCCTTCCTCTACGACCAGCGCAGCGGCGACTTCGCCTTCCGCGCCGGCCCGGTCTTCACCAACCTGCTCCTCGCGGACGAGATCAACCGCACCCCGCCGAAGACCCAGTCGGCGCTGCTGGAGGCCATGCAGGAGAAGCAGGTCTCGGTGGAGGGCGTCACGTACCGGCTGGACGAGCCCTTCCACGTGCTCGCCACGGCGAACCCGGTCGAGTACGAGGGCACGTACCCGCTGCCGGAGGCGCAGCTGGACCGCTTCCTGCTCCGGGTCTCCTTCGGTTACCCCGACCACGGGGAGGAGTGGGAGGTGCTGCGTCGCCGGATGGCCCGCCGCCGCGAGGAGGCCGAGATCAAGCCGGTCGTCGATTCGGCGACGCTGCGCGCCATGCAGGCCGCGCTGGAGGACGTGGTCGTGGAGGACTCGGTCGGCCGGTACATCGTGGCCCTGACCGCGGCCACCCGGGAGCACCCGTCGGTGCTGGTCGGCGCCTCGCCGCGCGGCTCGCTGGCGCTGCTCCTGCTGGCCCGCGTCCGGGCCGTCATGGGGGGCCGGGACTACGTCGTGCCGGAGGACGTGAAGGACGTCGCGGTGCCGGCGCTCGCGCACCGCATCACACTGCGCCCGGAGATGTGGCTGCGCCGGGTCGACCCGTCCTTCGTGGTCGGTGAGGTGCTGGCCGGCACGCCGGCCCCCGCCAGCGGTGCCCTCCCCAGCTACGCGGCCGGCCGGCCCGGGCTCTGATGACGGCGCCCGCCCCGCCCCCGTACGCGGTGGCCGAGCCGGAACCCGCGGTGCCGCCGACGGAGCCGGAGACCGGCTGGGTGCCGACCCCGGCGCTGGGCCGGGCCGTGCTGCTCACCGGGCTGCTGCTGATCGCCGGCGTCCTGCTGGGCCGGGTCGACCTCATCGTGCTGGCCGCGCCGATCGCGCTGGGCACCGCGTACGCCATGCGTCGCCGGCCCGGCACGGCGCCGCAGGTGTGGATCACCGCCGCCGACGGTGACCTGGTCGAGGGCGGGGAGCTGAGCGGCACGGTCAGCGTGGGAAACCCGGACCTCGTCGGGTACGACGTGGCGGTCCTGCGTACCCGGGTGTCGCCGTGGCTGCGGGTGGAGCGGGCCACGCTCGCCGGCGCCACCACCGCCACCGCCTCGGAGCGCGTCCCCTCGGTGGTGGACCGCCCGTTCGCGACCTCGGTGCCGCCCGACGCGGCGGTCGACCTGGAGCTGACCGGCACGGCCCGGCGATGGGGCCGGCACCCGCTCGGCCCGGCCGGCGCCCGGGTGGCCGCCGCGCAGGGCCTGCTCGTCTCCCGGGCGGTGATCGTCGAACCGGCCCGGGTCCGGGTCTACCCGGTCACCGAGCCCTTCGACGCGGTCGAGGCGATGCCCCGGGCCGCCGGGCTGGTCGGCGCCCACCACTCCCGCCGGCCCGGCGAGGGCGGGGAGCTGGCGGGTGTCCGGATCTTCGCTCCGGGTGACCGGCTGCGCCGGATCGACTGGCGGGTTTCCCTGCGCGCCCGGCAACTGCACGTGGCGGCGACCCTCTCCGACCGGGACGCCGAGGTGGTGGTGCTGCTGGACGTGCTCGCCGAGGCGGGCACGTCCGGCGGTGTCAGCGGAGCGGCATCGGTCCTGGACACCACCGTCCGGGCCGCCGCGGCGATCGCGGAGCACTACCTGCACCGCGGGGACCGGGTCGCGCTCCAGGAGTACGGGCCCGCGGCGCGGCGGCTGCGGCCGGGCACCGGCCGGCGCCACTACCTGACGGTGCTGGAGTGGCTGCTGGACGTCGAGGCCGGAGACTCGCCCCACGACCCCTCCGAGTTCGCCTTCGGCACCCAGATGATCTCGCCGGACGCGCTGGCGGTCGTCCTCACCCCGCTCCTCGACGAGCGGTCCGCGCAGATGCTCGCGCGGCTCGCCCGCTCCGGCCGGTTCGTGGTGGCGGTGGACACCCTGCCCGCCGACCTGCCGCCGCCGAAGGGGCGGGGCTGGGCCGAGGTGGCGTACCGGCTGTGGCGGCTGGACCGGGACACGATGATCGAGCAGCTGCGCGAGCACGGTGTGCCGGTGGTGCGCTGGGCCGGGGCGGGTAGCCTCGACCAGGTGCTGCGGGACGTGGCCCGGCTGGCCACCGCCCCGAGGGCGGGGACCCGGTGAGCGCGAGGAACGCAGCGGAGCGGAGTCCCGCGGTCGCGAACGAAGGCGGGCGCAGATGATCAACGTCGTCGTCGCGCGGGTGCGCGAGACCCGGGCGGCCGTGGCCCGGACCGGCCCGGTGCCGCTGCTGGTACGTGCCGGGATCTTCCTCAGCGTCCTGCTCGGGCTGGTGCTCGCGTACCCGTCGGAGGTGCTGCTCGGGCGTCCGCTGGCGGCGCTGCTGCTGGTGGCGCTCCTGCCGGCGCTGTCGCCGCGCCGCGTCTGGCCGACCCTCGCGGCGCTGGTCACGGTGGCGGGTTGGCTGGTCGCCACCGACGGGTACGGCCGCACGATCACCCTGTGGCGGCTGCTCGCCGTGGCGGCGCTGCTCTACCTGGCGCACACCCTGTGCGCGCTCGCCGCGGTGCTGCCGTACGACGCGGTGGTGGATCCGGACCTGGTCCTGCGCTGGTTGCTGCGGGCCGGTGCGGTGGTCCTCGGCGCCGCGGTGCTGGGTGTGCTCCTGGTGGAGTTGGCGGGCGTCGGCGGGGAGAGCGGTCTCCAGGCCGCGACGGTCGCCGGCCTGGCGGTCGCGGCGGCGGTGACGGCGTTGCTGGGGTGGCTGCTGCGGCGCCCCTGACCTGCGGGAACCAGGGTTACGCAGGTCACAGGGGTTGTGCTCCGTCACAACGAGGGGGCGCGCGCGGGATTAGCGGAGCCGCGCGGGGAAAGATAGATGACGTGAATCCGAAGCGGATCCTTGTGGTGGGTGCCGGTCACGTCGGCCTGTACGCGGCGCTGCGCCTGTCGAAGAAGCTCAGCTCGCGTGAGGCTGAGGTCATCGTGGTGGACCCCCAGCCCCACATGACGTACCAGCCGTTCCTGCCGGAGGCGGCGGCCGGCAACATCTCGCCCCGGCACTCCGTGGTGCCGCTGCGGCGGGAGTTGCGCAAGTGCAAGGTCCTCGCCGGCGCGGTGACCCGGATCGACCACGCCACCAGGACCGCGGTGGTCCAGCCGATCGTCGGCCCGACCCGCGAGATCCGGTACGACCACGTCGTGGTCGCCCCGGGTTCGGTCTCCCGGACGCTGCCGATCCCCGGCCTGCACGAGCACGGCATCGGCTTCAAGACCATCGGTGAGGCCATCTACCTGCGCAACCACGTGCTGGACCGGCTGGACGTCGCCGCCGCCACCCCGGACCCGGAGGTCCGCCGCAGCGCCCTGACGTTCACCTTCGTCGGCGGCGGGTACGCGGGCATCGAGGCGCTCGCCGAGATGGAGGACATGGCCCGGGACGCGCTGCGCTACTACCCGGAGCTGAAGCCGGACGACATGCGCTGGGTGCTCGTCGAGGCGACCCAGCGGGTGCTGCCCGAGGTCGACCGCGACATGGGCGCCTACACGGTGCAGCAGCTGCTCAAGCGGAACATGGACATCCGGCTGGACACCCGCCTGGAGTCCTGCGTCGACGGGGTGGTGAAGCTCTCCGACGGCGACACCTTCCGGTCCGACACGATCGTCTGGACGGCCGGCGTGAAGCCCTCGCCGATGCTGGACCGGACCGACTTCCCGCGCGACGAGCGGCGCCGCATCACCTGCCTGCCGACCCTCCAGGTGGTCGACGGCGACCGGGTCGTGGAGGGCGCGTGGAGCGCCGGTGACTGCGCGGCGGTGCCGGACCTGACGAAGGAGCCGGGCAACTACTGCTCGCCGAGCGCCCAGCACGCGGTGCGCCAGGCGGCCCGGATGGCCGACAACATCGTCAACGTCGTCCGCGGCCGGGAGCCGGTGGACTACAAGCACAAGCACGCCGGCAGCGTGGCGAGCCTCGGCCTGCACAAGGGCGTCGCCCAGGTGTACGGCGTCAAGATGAAGGGCTGGCCCGCCTGGTTCATGCACCGGACGTACCACATGAGCCGGATCCCGTCGTTCAACCGCAAGGTCCGGGTCGTGGTCGACTGGTCGCTGGCGTTCTTCCTCAAGCGTGAGGTGGTCGCCCTCGGCCAGCTGCACGACCCGCGCGAGGAGTTCGCGGAGGCCTCCCAGCCGGTCGGTGCCGGCGCCCGCTGACATGTGGGAAAGGGCCCCTTCCGCCTGGAAGGGGCCCTTTCGTATGCCTGGTCAGACCCGCCAGATCCAGGCGTCGGCGATCCGGGTCGAGGGTCCGTAGAGCTGCTCCAGCGTCCCGCGCAGGCCGTCGACGTGCCGCGTGTCGACGGCCAGCACCACGCAGGAGGCACCCCAGAAGTCGGCGTCCCGGGCGGCCTGTCGCCGCTGCTCCTCCTCGACGACCGGCTGGAGCCCCCGCTTCCACACCTGGTCGAGCAGGACCGCGGTGGGCCGCCGGGCGGTACCCATCGCCGCCGTGCCGTTCCGGCCGTACGGCCCGATGAAGAACCCCTCGGGCATGCCGAACTCGGCGTCGGCGGCCGTCGCCCAGCGCATCGGCCACGGTTCGCGGGGCGTGGCGAGCGGCACCGGGACCAGTACGCCGCCGGGCGCCACGCACTGCCGCCAGTGACCGGCCGTGATGAACTCGGGCACGGCCGGGCGGGCGGCGGTGGGCAGCGGAAGCGGGAACAGCGGCAGCAGCGCCGCGCCGACCGCCACCGGCACCCACGCGCGGGCCCGGCCGCCACCGCGCAGCGCGCGGTCGACCGCCAGCACCAGCACCGTGCCGATCAGCGGCAGCGCCGGGAGCGCGAACCGCATCGGCAGCGCGCCGTCCACCACCGGCAGACCGGCGAGCAGGGCGTACGGCCCGGGAAGGGCGCTCCGGTCGCCGTCGAGCACCACCCGCGGGCCGAGCGACAGCGACCCCATCACGAGGGTGGCGACCACACACGCCACCACGAGCGGGCGGCGGCCGAGCCAGAGCGCGCAGGCGGCGGCGACCAGCAGCAGCGGCCAGCCGAGGAAGGTGTTGTACTCCGCCGGGCCGGTGGTCAGCCGGGCGGAGGAGTCGGTGCCGAGGAGCGACAGCGGCGACACCGCCCACCAGCTGCGCAGGTCGGTCGAGAAGTAGTGGGGGCTGAACATCCCGTCGGCGACGCCCTGCGGCCCGGCGAACTGGAACCACAGCGGCCACCCCAGCACGAGCAGGGCGGTCCCGCTGGCGAGCATCATCCCGCCGGCGAAGCCGGACAGCGCGCGACGGGCGAGGTCCCGGTCCCGCACCGCGTACGTGACGGTCATCACCAGCAGCGTGAGTGCGGTGAGGAAGAGCACCTCCTCGCCGATGAACACCTGGACGCTGACCGCCGCCGCCAGACCCAGCGCGGACGTGACGACGCGCCGCCGGTCCGGCCCGGCGACGACCGTGGCCGCCGCGTCCCGGTCGGCCGGGTCCGCGGCGGCCGGGCCGGTGGCGGCCGGGTTCGTGGCGGGCCCCGGGTCGGCGGCCCGGAGCAGCCGGACCACCAGCCAGACGATCACCGGGACCAGCCACTGCGCCGTCATGTGCAGGTGGCTGTTGGCCTGGGACACCATGCCCGGGCCGAACCCGCAGAGCGCGGCGCCCACCGCGGCGGCGGCCGGCCGGGCCCGCAGCGTCCGGGTGTAGAGCAGGTACCAGGCGGTCGCCGTGCCCGCCAGGTTCGCCGCGGCCAGCAGGGCGAACGTGACCGGCGCGCCGAGCAGGAGGGTGACCGGGGCCAGCAGCATCCCCAGGGCGATCACCGTCGTGTTGGTCATCATGTTCACGCCGTCGGGGGCGTTCAGCCGATCCGTGAGCAGGTCGAAGTCGCCGAGTAGCGCCCGCGCGTCGACGGCGAGGAACCACTCGTAGAGCGCCTGGTCCTCGGGGTTGAGCGACAGGACGCGCGCCCCGGGATCGGGCCAGAGGCCCTGGGTGAGCCATCCGGCCAGCACCACGAACGACAGCGCGACGGCGAGATCCACGCGGCGGCGGGCGAGCGCGGCCGGCAGACGGGCGGGCCAATGCCGGAGCGAGAGCCTGTTGGCGGGGCGGACAGCCTGGTCGGCGGCGTCGGGGGCCGGAGGGGCTGCGCTGCTCACGGCCTCGACCCTAGTGCCGGCCAGGCGTCGGGGTACGCCGGGTCGCCGAGGAACCGCTACGGTGACACTGCACCAGGCGTGTCGGACGGGCCGGTGGCGCACGGCGCCGCAGCGTCCGGGTCCGTTCGTCGAACGCCGGTGACACCGGCCCGGGTGGTGGAACGGCAGACACGGCCGCCTTAAAAGCGGCTGCCGCAAGGCGTGCGGGTTCGACCCCCGCCCCGGGCACTTTCAGCCATCCCTCAGCTTTGCGATCTCCACGGAATGGCGGGGGCGTCTATCCTTGAGTCTGCACGTTGACGTGCAACGACCCCCTGAGGGAGGCCAGACAGTGAAGACCTCGAACCCGGTGCTCGCCCGGCTCGGCCAGGCGGCCGAGCGCGAGCGCGCCGCCGGGTACGCCCCGACCGGGCCGTACGGACAGCCCGGCTACCCCCAGCAGTACCCGACGGAGGCCGGCTACCCGGCCGCGCCGCCCACCGTCAACACCATGTCGGTCGACGACGTGGTCGTGAAGACCGTCACCCTGCTCGGCATCCTCGGCGTGTCCGCCGCGGCCGCGTGGGTGCTGGTGCCCGACTCGCTGCTCGGCGTCGCGTGGATCGGCGCGGCCGTGGTCGGCCTGGTGCTCGGTCTGATCATCTCGTTCTCGCGGATGGCGAACCCGGCCCTGGTCGTCACGTACGCCGTCGTCGAGGGTGTCTTCGTCGGCATGGTGAGCAAGTTCTTCGAGTCGTTCTACGACGGCATCGTGCTCCAGGCCGTCACCGCCACCTTCGGCGTCTTCTTCCTGATGGCCGTCCTCTACAAGGCGAAGGTCATCCGGGCGACCCCGCGGTTCGTGCGCGGCCTGATCGCCGTCATGGCCGGCCTGTTCGCGGTCATGCTGATCAACCTGGTGCTGGCGCTCTTCGACATCAACACGGGCCTGCGTGACGGCAGCCCGCTGGCGATCGGCTTCAGCCTGGTCTGCATCGTCGTCGCCTCGCTCAGCTTCGTGCTGAGCTTCAAGGAGGTCGAGGACGGCGTCCGGATGGGTCTGCCTCAGCGCTACTCCTGGGTCGCCGCGTTCGGCATCCTGGTGAGCCTCGTCTGGCTCTACATCGAGATCCTGCGCCTGCTCAGCTACTTCCAGGGCGACGACTGACCGCCCACCCCGTAGACGGCGACGCCCGGCCCCGCTCCGCGAGGCCGGGCGTCGCCGTCTTCGCCCCGGGCTCCCTCCCCGCGATCTTGCACTTTCTGCCCCGACAGAACGCCCCTAGCCGGACGAAACGGGGGCCGAAACTGCAAGATCGCGGGAGAGTGGGGGGCGTAGACTCCGCGGGGTGGGTGATCCGGGGGAGCAGTTGACGCGGGGCGTCGAGCTGTTCGTGCGGCAGGTCGGGCACTGGCAGCAGCCGCGGTGGGCCGCCGTCGCCGCCGCGGGCAACGTGTCCCGGGCGGATCTGGTGCACCGGCTGGTGCAGGAGATCGCGAACCTCGCCGCGGACGCCGAGGGCGAGCCCCGTCGCACGGTGCCCCGCCTCGCCAACGACCTGGTCCTGCCGGACCAGCTCCGCGTGGTCGCCGCGGATCTCGTGGCCGCCCGCCCCTCCGCCGAGACGCTGGCCCGCGCCGCCGACGAGGTGGCGGCGACCCGTACCGCGCTCTGACCCGAGCCGGCCGCGCCGCCCGGGATCGGCCCGACGCCAACCCGCCGGCGTGCCGGCACGTCGACCCGTCGACCGACGAGGCGACCGCCCACCAAGGCGACGGCCGGCAGTCGACGCGACGGCCCGCCCACGAGGGTGACGACCGCTGTTCGACGCGACGGCCCGCCGACCCGGGGTGGGTCGGCGGGCCGGACGCGGGGTCGGTCAGCTCAGGCGCTCGAGGACCATCGCCATGCCCTGGCCGCCCCCGACGCACATGGTCTCCAGACCGATGCTCTTGTCGTGCCACTCCAGCGCGTTGAGCAGCGTGCCGGTGATCCGGGCGCCGGTCATGCCGAACGGGTGGCCGACGGCGATCGCGCCGCCCATCACGTTCAGCTTCTCGACCGGGATGCCCAGCTGCCGGTACGAGGGGATCACCTGCGCGGCGAACGCCTCGTTGATCTCGACCAGGTCGACGTCGTCGATGGTCATGCCGGCCCGCTTGAGGGCCTGCTTCGACGCCTCGACCGGGCCCAGGCCCATGATCTCGGGGGAGAGCGCGGTGACACCGGTGGAGACGATCCGGGCCAGCGGGGTGAGCCCGAGGTCCTTCGCCCGCTGGACGCTCATGATCACCACGGCGGCGGCGCCGTCGTTGAGCGGGCAGCAGTTGCCGGCGGTGATCCTGCCGTCGGGCCGGAAGACCGGCTTCAGGCCGGAGACGGCCTCCAGCGTGACACCCGGGCGGGGGCCGTCGTCGGTGCTGACCACGGTGCCGTCCGGCGTGGTCACGGGGGTGATCTCGCGGGCCCAGAAGCCGTCGGCGATCGCCTTCTCGGCGAGGTTCTGGCTGCGTACGCCGAACTCGTCCATGTCGGCGCGGGTCACGTCGTACACCTGGGCCAGGTTCTCCGCGGTCTGCCCCATGGTCAGGTAGATGTCCGGCAGCTCGCCGGACTCACGCGGGTCGGTCCACACCTCGGCGCCGCCCTGCGCGCGGGCCTTCGAGCGCTCCTGTGCGGCGGCGAAGCGCGGGTTCTCCCAGCCGCCGCCGACCAGCGCCTGCGCCTCCGGGGGCAGGCCGTCCGAGTTGCCCCGGGCGTACCGGGAGACGGTCTCGACACCGGCGGAGATGAAGACGTCACCCTCACCGGCCCGGATCGCGTGCATCGCCATCCGGGTGGTCTGGAGCGAGGACGCGCAGTAGCGGGTCAGGGTGGCGCCGGGCAGGCCGTCCAGCCCCATCAGGGTGGCGACCACGCGGGCCATGTTGAAGCCCTGCTCACCGCCGGGCAGACCGCACCCCAGGTGGAGGTCGTCGATCTCGGTCGGGTCGAGCTGGGGGATCTTGTCGAGGGCGGCCTGCACGATGGTCGCGGCGAGGTCGTCCGGGCGGACGTCGCGCAGGGACCCCTTGTGCGCCCGGCCGATGGGGGAGCGGGCGGTGGCGACGATGACGGCGTCGCGAGACGACTCAGTCGGCATGAACTTACGTTAACCCGCCAGTAACATCGTGCGGAAGCCGCACGGGCGGCGGGAAATGTCACCCCGGACGCGGGGAGGGGCGCCCCGGGTCAGTGGCGGGAGGCGACCTCGCCGGCGGCCGCGACCGCCGGGAGCAGGGCGTGGGCCCACACCCGGTAGCCGTCAGCGGACGGGTGGAACCCGTCGTGACAGAGGGTGCCGGCGTCGGCGCGGAAGACCGGCCCGGTCTCGGTCGCCAGGTCGACCACCGTGCCGCCGGCGTCCAGCACCGCGACCGTCTGCGCCCGGCTGACCCGCCGGCCCGACCAGCCAACCAGGTGCCGCAGCGGCGGTGCGATCGCGCGGACCGCACCGAGGTCGGGGCAGGTGCCCACGACGACCTCCACGCGGGCCTCGCGGAGCCGGTGCACGGCCGCCCCGAGGTACGCGGCGGCGTCGGCCGGCCGGCGCATCGTGGTCGCGTCGTTGGCGCCGATGAGGATCACCGCCACGTCGGGACGCTCGCCGAGCAGCGCCCGGGCGACCTGCGTGGCCAGGTCCGTCGAGCGGGAGCCGGAGACACCGACGCTGGACAGGTGCACCAGCCGCCCGGTCGGGCCCTCGGCGAGCAGGTGCGCGAGCTGGCCGCCGATCGTGTCCTCGAGCCGGTCGACACCGACGCCGAGTGCCGACGAGTCGCCGAGCAGCACGAGCCGCAGCGGTGGCGCGTCGGCGCGCCCGATCGTGGCCCGCAGGGCCAGGCCCAGCTCCGGCTGGGCGTACGGCCGGTGCCGCGCGGCGAAGGCCTGACCGGCCAGGACGGCCGCGCCGCCCACCGCTCCCGCCGCCAGCGAGAGCGCCGCCGCCCGACCCAACCGGCCGGCGAGGCCCGAGGGGATGAGGTGGCCGGTCACGACGACACCGGCCGGGGGTCGATTCGCTCGGTCATGCCAGTCCCTCCACAGTCGGTGCGTCCGCGGCCGGACCGGGTTGCGGCACGGCGCCGACACCGAAGAAGGCCCGTCGGCGAAGCTGTGCCCACCGACCGGCCGGGCCGCGGTCGCGACCCCGGACCTGGGCGCCGCTGACCTCGGTCCCCGCGTGCCGCGCCGCCTCCTGGGCGGCCTCCGGCAGCGACCGTACGCCTTCCACCCGGGTCAGCGCAGCCCTGCGTTCCTGACCGGCGCCCAGGGCGGAGAGGAGCGTCGGCAGCAGCGCGGCGGCGGCCACGGCGTACCCCTCGGCGGACGGGTGGAACCGGTCCCAGGCGAACATCCGGCCCGGCTCGGCGGCGAACCGGGGGCCGAGCAGGTCACCGAGGGAGACCGTCCAGCCGCCGGCCTCGACCACGGCCACCGTCTGGGCGGCGGCGAGCTGCCGGCTCCACCGGCGGGCCAGCCAGCGCAGCGGCGGCTGGATGGGCCGGATCGCGCCGAGGTCGGGGCAGGTGCCGACGACCACCTCGCAGCCGGCGGCGCGCAGCGCGGTGACCGCCTCGACCAGGTAGCGCACGGCGAGCGCGGGCGGGGTGCGGTTGGTGACGTCGTTGCCGCCGACCAGGATCACGGCGATGTCGGGGTGGCACTCCAGCGCCGCCTCGACCTGGTGCCGCAGACCGGCGGAGAGGGCGCCGACCACGGCGAACCGGTGCAGCCGGACCGGCCGTTGCAGCCGCCGGGACAGGCCGGTGGCGAGCAGCGAGCCCGGCGTCTCGCGGCGGCGGTGCACGCCGTACCCGGCGGCGGAGGAGTCGCCGAGGATGACCATGGTGATCGCGGGGCCGGGCAGCTTGGCGCCGTACACCCCGTCACAGCGCGGCGGCGGGGCCTCGGCCATCGGAATGGTGCGGCGGGCCTGGCGGGCCTGGCCGATCAGCACCCCGCCGGTGGCGACGGCGGCCGCCGCGGTCGCGCCCGTGCCGAACGCGACCATCCGGGCGACCCGCCGGACGGTGCGCCAGCGCGGACCGGCCGGAACGACGGAACCAGCGACCCCCATGCACCGACATTATCGCGACCTTGCGACATGCCGCTGTCACCGTCACGGCACGCCGGTGCCTGGAAATCGACGTGTCCGGGTACCTGTTCCCACGACCCCCGCCGCGGTTGCGCCGGGGCGGCACCCTGACGTTCGGGAGGGAGCGACGAGATGGGGAAGACACTGCAACGGCGCGCGGCGTTCACCGCGCTGGCCCGCGCGCTCATGGTCGGGGCCCGGGGCGGGCCGTCACTCGGGGCGCGGCTGGCCGCGCTGCCCCGGATGATCCGGGCGACGGCCCGGGGGGAGTACGACGGCGGCCTGCGGCTGGCCCTGATGACGGCGGCGACGGCGTACATCGTCTCGCCGGTCGACCTGCTGCCGGAGATCCCGTTGGCGATCTTCGGCCTGGCCGACGACGCAGTCATGGTCACCTGGCTGGCCGGCAGCGTGCTGGCGGAGACCGAGCGCTTCCTGGAGTGGGAGAAGCGCCGCGCGTCCGTCGTCCCGGGCGAGGTGGTCGGCTGACGGCACGTAGGCTGGGCGCGAGTATTCGTCTGCCCGGCCGCCCACCCGGCGGCGCCGGAGGAGAAGGGCACAACCAGGTGCAGTACTACGACAACGTCGTCGAGTTGATCGGCAACACCCCGCTGGTACGGCTGCGCAACGTCACCGAGGGCATCCAGGCGACCGTCCTGGCGAAGGTGGAGTACCTGAACCCCGGCGGGTCGGTCAAGGACCGGATCGCCCTGCGCATGGTCGAGGACGCCGAGAAGGCGGGCATCCTCAAGCCGGGCGGCACGATCGTCGAGCCGACCAGCGGCAACACGGGCGTCGGGCTGGCACTGGTGGCCCAGCTCAAGGGCTACCGGTGCGTGTTCGTCTGCCCGGACAAGGTGAGCCAGGACAAGCAGGACGTGCTGCGCGCGTACGGGGCCGAGGTCGTGGTCTGCCCGACCGCCGTCGCCCCGGAGGACCCGCGCTCCTACTACAACGTGTCGGACCGGCTGGCCCGGGAGATCCCCGGCGCCTGGAAGCCCAACCAGTACGCGAACCCGGCGAACCCCCGCTCCCACTACGAGACCAGCGGGCCGGAGCTGTGGAAGCAGACCGAGGGCCGGATCACCCACTTCGTCGCGGGTGTCGGCACCGGCGGCACGATCTCCGGCATCGGCCGCTACCTGAAGGAGGCGTCCGAGGGGCGGGTCCGGATCGTCGGCGCGGACCCGGAGGGCTCGGTGTACTCCGGCGGCACCGGCCGCCCGTACCTGGTCGAGGGCGTCGGCGAGGACTTCTGGCCGGAGACCTACGACCGGGGCGTCGCCGACGAGATCATCGAGGTCTCCGACAAGGCGTCGTTCGAGATGACCCGCCGTCTGGCGCGCGAGGAGGGGCTGCTGGTCGGCGGCTCCTGCGGCATGGCGGTCGTCGCGGCGCTGGAGGTGGCCCGCAAGGCCGGCCCGGACGACGTGGTCGTGGTGCTGCTGCCGGACGGTGGCCGGGGCTACCTGTCCAAAATATTCAACGACAACTGGATGGCCCGGTACGGCTTCCTGGACAACTCCGGCTCGGAGCCGACCGTCGCCGACGCGCTCGCCGCCAAGCCGGGCGCTCTGCCCGAGCTGGTGCACGTGCACCCGACCGAGACGGTCCGCGACGCGATCGACTACATGCGCGAGTACGGCGTCTCGCAGCTGCCGGTGCTGAAGGCCGAGCCGCCGGTGGTGACCGGCGAGGTGGCCGGGTCGATCGCGGAGAAGGACCTGCTCGACGCGCTCTTCACCGGGCAGGCCCACCTGCACGACACCATCGAGCGGCACATGGCCGACCCGCTGCCGATGGTCGGCGGCGGCCAACCGGTCAGCGAGGCGGTGGCCCTGCTGGAGAAGTCCGACGCCGCCCTCGTGCTGGTCGACGGCAAGCCCAAGGGTGTGCTCACCCGGCAGGATCTGCTCGCCCACCTCGGCGCCCGCTGAGCGGTGAGAGAAGGGCCCCTCGTCAGACCAGGGGCCCTTCTCTCACGCCGCCGCCGACCCGGTCAGCGGTTCAGTTCCATCGGCACCGCGACCACGTCGACCAGCGCGCCCTTGCGGAGCACGGTCACCGGAAGCCGGCTGCCGATGGCGTCGCCCAGCATCAGCCGTTGCAGCCCCTGGCCGTCGCTGACCGGCCGGCCGCCGGCGGACAGGATCACGTCGCCCAGGTAGATGCCGGCCATCCCGGCGGGGCTGCCCGGCACCACCTCCACGACCCGCAGGCCGCGCCGCTGGCCGGTGCGCGCGACGATCTCCGGGGGCAGCGGCATTGGCACGCTCGCCACCCCCAGCCAGGCCCGGCGTACCCGCCCGTGGGCCGTGAGGTCGCGGATGATCTGCCGGGTGGTGGCGTTGATGGGTACGGCGAGGCCCAGCCCGTACCCCGCGACCGCGGTGTTCACCCCGACCACCCGGCCGGCGGAGTCGGCGAGCGCGCCGCCGGAGTTGCCCGGGTTGAGCGCCGCGTCGGTCTGGATGACGTCCTCGATGAGGCGGGTGACCCGGCCGTCCCGCGCCGGCAGCGACCGCCCGAGCCCGGACACGACCCCGGCGGTGACCGAGCCGGCCAGCCCCATCGGGTTGCCGACGGCCACGACGAGCTGGCCGATACGCAGCCCGTCGGCGTCACCCAGCTCGACCGGCGGCACGGTGGTCTCCTCGACGCGGAGCACCGCCAGGTCGGAGAGCGGGTCGGCGCCCACGACGCGGAACCGGGTCTCGGTGCCGTCGCCGAACGTCGCCGAGCCGTCCCGCGCGCCCTCCACCACGTGGGCGCTGGTCAGCAGCAGGCCGTCGGTGCCGACGGTGACGGCGGAGCCGGCACCGCCGCCGCGGGCGGTCCGCACGGAGAGCGCGGCCACGCTCGGCAGCACCCGCGCCGCCACCGCCGTGACGACCTGGGAGTACGCGTCCAGCGCGGCCTCCTCGGCCGGGCCGGAGGCGGTGCGATCGATGTCCATGCCGCTGGCAACGCCGCCGGGTCGGGGCGCATGCCCGGATCCGCTCAGAGCGAACGCTCCCTCACACCTCGCGGGCGTAGCGGAGCTGGGGGGTGAGGACGGACCCGATCCGGTCCTCACGTTCCGCGCCGGTCGGCGTCCAGCCCCCGCGCTCGTAGAAGCGCCGCGCGTTGGTGTTCTCCCGCAGCACCCAGAGCGCCGCGCGACGCCAACCGCGCGCCCGCATCGCGGCCAACGCGTCGATCATCAGCTCGCGTCCCACGCCGCGGCCCTGCTCGGCCGGCTCCAGGTGGATCGCGTACAGCAGGCCGGTGGCGGGGTCGCCCTCGTCGTCGGGGCCGACGTAGCTGAAGCCGGCCAGCGTGCCGTCCCGCTCGGCGAGCGTCATCCGGTGGCTGTCCCGTTCCCAGCCCCACCGCTCGGTCCAGTACCGCCCCATCGCCTCGCCGGTGGGCTCGGCCAGGGCCTCGGGCGGCAGGAAGAAGGAGTACGCCGCGACCCGGGACCGCTGGTGCAGCGCACCGACCGCCATCAGGTCGTCCGCGGTGGCGGGACGCAGCGTGATCGTCATCCGGCCGAGGGTACCCGCCGGGGCGGGACCGGCACGGTCATCAGGTCCTCGGCGATCACCAGGTCACCGTCGAAGTGCTTCCGGGCCTCGTCGGCGAAGCGGGCCAGGTCCGCGTACCGCTGGGAGAAGTGGGTGAGCACGAGCCGGCGTACGCCCGACTCGCTGGCCACCCGCGCGGCCTGCGCCGCCGTGAGGTGGCCGGCCTCGGCGGCGAGCGTGGCCTCCGACTCCAGGAACGTCGACTCGATGACCAGCAGGTCGGCGTGCTCCGCCAGGGCGTACACCCCGTCGCAGAGGCCGGTGTCCATCACGAAGGCGAACCGCTGCCCCGGCCGGGGGACGCTCACCTCGTCCCGGGTGACGCGACGTCCGCCGACGTCGAGGTGGCCGACGCGGAGCAGCTCGCCGACGGCCGGGCCGACGATCCCGTACGCGGACAGCTTCTCCGGCAGCATGCGGCACCCGTCCGGCTCTACCAGCCGGTAGCCGTACGTCTCGATGGGGTGGCGCAGCCGGCGGGCCTCCAGCGTGCCGCCGCGCAGCGTGATCCGCTGCCCGTCGGCGTCGATCGGCTCGACGGCCAGCTCGGCGGTCTCGTGGAAGCTCGACGCGTGCCGCAGCCGGGCGAAGTACTCGGCGCCGCCGGCCGGGAAGTGCACCGCCACCGGACGCGGGACCCGGTCGAGGGAGAGGCGCTGGATCATGCCGGGCAGCCCGAGGCAGTGGTCGCCGTGGAAGTGGGTGACGCAGATCCGGGTCAGGTCGGTGGCGGTGACCGTGCTGTGCAGCAGCTGCCGTTGGCTGCCCTCGCCCGGGTCGAAGAGGATCACCTCGTCGTCCCAGCGCAGCACGTACCCGTTGTGGTTGCGCACCCGGGTCGGCGCCTGGCTGGCCGTCCCGAGCACCACCAGCTCGCGCATCGACACGGTGATCTCCCCGGAGATGAAACGACCCCCGGGGCTTCCGCGCTCGCGCGCGGGCCGGCTGGACTGGGCCGGCACCCCGGGGGTCGGGTGGCTGTCGTGGATTCGCCGCACCGCTGCCACACGGTCTCGACGATGGTGCCTGAGCCCACCCCTCGCGGGGCGGACGGATTTACTGTCGAGGACAGCGGCTAGCGGACAGCCACCTCACGAGTCCGATTGCTATACAAGTCTGGACCACCTCCTTTCCCGTGTACCGCCACGCTATCCAGAGCCCGATGGCCCGGGCAACGGATTTCGATCACAGGCACCACCGGGAGTGCGTTCCCGCTGTTCACCGTCCCGCCGGCTACTCGACATGCGGAACTGCCTGCGCGGGAGTGAGCCGCGGGTCATCATCGGCTCATGGTGACGAGGGAAGCGGGATCCGGGCCGCCGCGACCGGCCCGCGGAGCACGCCGGCGGGTCCGGGCGTGGGTCGCCTGGGCCGCGGCGGTGCTCGTCCTCTGGATCCTCAGCCAGCCGATCGGCGCGGCCGCCGGCCCGGAGTGGGCCGAGGAGGTGGCGCTGGTGCTGGTGATCGCCGTGGCCGTCGTCTCCGCCCCGCCGGTGCTCGCCCGCATCAGCACGCTGCCCGTCGACCTGCCGCCCGCCGACGGGCGCGGTCAGGAGGCGGCGGTGATCCCGATCGGTCCCTCGCGCGGGCCCTCCTCGTTGGCGGGCTGAACGGCCAGCGACGGGAAGTCCGCCAGGTCGCCCTCCGGCTCCGCGTCCCACTCGGGGAAGACCAGGTCGCACTGGAGGTAGAGGCAGAGCAACTGGGTCAGGTGGCGCAGCCCGTCCAGGTGGGTGCGCTCGTGGCCGTGGGTGGCGTCCACCCCGAAGCCGAGCAGCGCCACCCGGGCGTGGGCGCCCGCCTCGACGGCCGCCGCCACGTCCGAGCGGTAGTAGTCGAACACGTCACGGACCAGGTCGACCTGGTGCTCCCGGGCGATCGACGCCAGGTTGCGGGTCAGGTGGTAGTCGAACGGGCCCACCCCGTCGCCCATGGCCAGCGTCGCCGCGTTCTCCCGGGACTGCTGACCGGGGGCCACCACGGCCGCGTCGACCGAGACGATCTCCGCCACGTCGGGGTCCAGGCCGTGCGAGGCGCCGTGGCCGATCTCCTCGGTCACCGTGATCAGCAGGTGTGCGGTGACCGCCGGGGTGACGCCCGCGTCGACCATCGCCTTGAACGCGGTCAGCACGGCGGCGACGCCGGCCTTGTCGTCGAGGTGGCGGGACTTCACGTACCCGGACGGGGTGATCTGCGGGTTGGGCAGCAGCGCCACGAAGTCGCCCGCGTCGATGCCCAGCGCGCGCAGCCCGGCGATGTCGTCGACCGGCTCGTCCACGCGCACCTCGACCAGTTCCCAGCCGATGCCCTGGGAGTCGACGGCCTCGTTGTAGCGGTGGCCGCTCGCCTTCAGCGGGAGCACCTGGCCGGTGATCACCCGGTCCAGGTCGTCGGTGAAGATCCGGACGTGCGCGCCCTCGGCGAAGCGGGCGCTGTGCGTACCGATCGGCTTCAGCTCCAGCCGGCCGTTCTCCTTGAGCCGCTTCACCATGCCGCCGATGGTGTCCGTGTGCACCACGATCGCCCGGTCCGCGCCGGTGGTACGGGGACCGGGCAGGCAGGCGCTGAGCGCGCCGCGCCGGGTCAGCGTCGACGGGATCCCGAGCGCGGCCAGCCGTTCGCCCACGTACTGCTGCACGTGGTCGGTACGCCCCGACGGGCTCGGGATCTCCAGCAGCTCCAACAGCACCTGGCGCAGGTAGTCGAGGTCGAGGGGGAGCGGAGCGGGCTTGTTCGCGGTCATGTCCCCGAGCTTGCCGCACCCGCCGGGGACCACAACCGCTGAGGGGCCCGGGTGCCGGGGAAGAGCAGGTCGACGAAGCGCTCGGCGGTCGGCTGCGGCTCGTGGTTGGCCAGGCCCGGGCGCTCGTTGGCCTCGATGAAGACGTGCTCCGGCCGGTCCGGCGCGGGCACCAGCAGGTCCAGCCCGGTCACCGGGATGTCCAGTGCCCGGCTCGCGGTGACGCACGCCTCGGCGATCGCCGGGTGCAGCTCGGCGGTGACGTCGTGGATGGTGCCGCCGGTGTGCAGGTTGGCGGTCCGCCGGACGGCGAGCACCTCCCCCTCCGGCAGCACGTCGTCGAGCGCGTACCCGGCCTCGGTCACCACGTCGCGGGTCATGTCGTCCAGCGGGATGCGGGACTCGCCGCCGGTCGCGGCGGCGCGGCGTCGGCTCTGCCGCTCGATCAGCTCGGCGATGTCGTGCACCCCGTCGCCGGTGATCGACGCCGGCCGGCGTACCGCCGCGGCCACCACCTCGTGGTCGATCACGACGACCCGCAGGTCCTCGCCCGTGCACAGCTCTTCCAGCAGCACCTCGGGACAGAACCGGGCGGCCAGCTCGACGGCGGCCTTCAGTGCGTCGGGTGTCGTCACCCCGACCGTGATGCCGTTGCCCTGCTCACCCCGGGCCGGCTTGACGACCAGGTGGCCCACCTCGGCGAGGAACGCCGCATCGGCCTGGTCACCGGTGGCGGTCCGGCCGCGCGGCACCGAGAGCCCGGCCCGGGCGAGGATCCGGCGGGTGACGCGCTTGTCGTCGCAGCGGCTCATCGCCACGGCCGACGTCAGCTCGGACAGCGACTCCCGGGTGAGGATCGTCCGGCCGCCGCTGCTCAGCCGCAGCTCGCCCCAGGAGGGGTCGGTCACCTCGACCCGGATGCCGCGGCGCATCGCCTCGTCCGCGACGATCTTCGCGTACGGGTTGAGCCGGTCGTACCCCTCGGGCATGGCGGGCAGGAAGAGGCGCTCGTTGATCGGGTTCTTCCGCTTCACGCAGAGGGTGGTCGTCCGGTAGAAGCCGAGCCGCTCGTAGAGCCGGATCGCCCCGGCGTTCTCGGCGAGCACGGACAGGTCCACGTACGCCCGGCCCCGCTCGACCAGCCGGGCCGCCAGCTCGGTGATCAGCGCCTGGCCGGTGCCGGGCGGCGCGGCGTTGAAGTCCACGGTCAGGCACCACAGGCTGGCGCCGTTGTCCGGGTCGTCGAAGACCGCCACGTGGTCGACGCCGGTGATGGTGCCGACGATCTCGCCGGCCGCGTCCTCGGCGACCAGGTGCAGGAAGCGGTCGTTGTCCGCGTTGGCCACCAGCACGTCCACCGGGGCGGTGACCATGCTGTTGGCCGCGTAGATCCGGTTGACGTCGTCGGCGTCGTCCGCGTCGCGCAGCGGCCGGATCCGCAGCCCGGGAACCTCCGGGGCGTCGGGCCGCCCGCCGTCCAGCGGCAGCCGGTAGGTCAGCGACGGGTCGATGAACAGCTCGTCCGGCAGGCGGGAAACCAGCACGTGCGGGTCACGCAGGTAGATGCAGATGTCCCGGGCGCCGGCCGCCTCCGAGCGCAGCACGTCGGCGACGGCGGCCTGGTCGGTGAACGTCTGGCCGAAGACCAGCCGGCCCCAGCCGCAGTCCAGCACCACGCCGTCGGCGCGCTCGTCGCCGGCGCCGTCCTCGGCCGGCCCGGCGGTCGCCGCCACCGGGTCGCCGCCCGGCCCGACCCGCTCGAACCGCCGGCTCCGGCCGCGCACCTGGTCCGCGATGGCCACCCCGGTCGCGAGGGTGTCCGACACGGTCAGGCGATTCCGTGGCTCTGGAGCCACATTTCCAGGAGTCCGAGTTGCCACAGCTTGTTTCCGTTCAACGGGGTCAGTTCGGCGTTCGGGTCGGCGAGCAGCGTGTCGACGTAGTCGGCGCGGTACAGGTCCCGGCGGCGGGCCTCCGGTGCGGTGAGGGCGTCGCGTACCCGGTCGAGGAGCTTGCCCTCCAAATGGGTGAGGCCCGGGACCGGGAAGTAGCCCTTCGGCCGGTCGATGACCTCGTACGGGAGGACCCGGCGGCCGATCTCCTTCAGCACGCCCTTGCCGCCCTGCGCCAGCTTCAGCTCCGGCGGGCAGCTCGCGGCCAGCTCCACGAACTCGTGGTCCAGGAACGGCACCCGGGCCTCCAGCCCGTGCGCCATGGTCATGTTGTCGACCCGCTTCACCGGGTCGTCGGTCAGCATCACCTGGGTGTCGATCCGCAGGCCGGCGTCGACCGCGGTCTCCGCGCCCGCCCGCGCCAGGTGTGCAGCCACGAACTCCCGTGCCGGGTCGCCGCCGGCCAGCCACTCCCTGTTGAGTACGCGGGCCAGCCCGGCCGCGTCCCGGTCGAAGAACGCCGCCGCGTACGTGTCGAGCGCGTCCTCCCGGGCGACCCGGGCCAGTGGCGGGTACCAGTGGTAGCCGCCCAGGATCTCGTCCGCGCCCTGGCCCGACTGCACGACCTTGACGTGTCGGGCGACCTCCTGGCTGAGCAGGTAGAACGCGACGCAGTCGTGGCTGACCATCGGCTCGCTCATCGCGGCGACGGCCGCCTCCAACGGCGGCACCAGGTCCCCGGTCGGCACCTTGATCTGGTGGTGGTCGGTGTCGAAGGTCTTCGCCACCAGGTCGGAGTAGCGGAACTCGTCGCCCTCCCGCCCGCCCACGGCGTCGAAGCCGATGGAGAACGTGGACAGCCCGCGCTGGCCCTCGCCGGCGAGCAGGGCCACCACCAGGCTGGAGTCCAGGCCGCCGGAGAGCAGCACACCGACCGGCACGTCGGCGACCATCCGCCGGCGTACGGCGGTGGTCAGCGACTCCAGCAGGGCGTCCTGCCAGTCCTTCTCGGACCAGCGGGCGTGGTCGGCGTTGCGGGTGAACGACGGGTCCCAGTAGACCCGCTCGTGGGTACGGCCGCCCGGCTCGTAGACCCGGACGGTGGCCGGGGGCAGCTTGGCCACACCGCGCAGGATGGTCCGCGGCGGCGGCACGATGCTGTGGAAGCTCAGGTAGTGCGCGAGCGCGACCGGGTCGATGGAGGTGTCGACCCCGCCGCCGGCCAGCAGCGCCGGCAGGGTGCTGGCGAAGCGTACGACGCCCGGCGACTCGGCCACGTAGAGCGGCTTGATGCCGAGGCGGTCCCGGGCCAGCACCAGCCGGCCGGTGTCCCGCTCGCTGATCGCGACGGCGAACATGCCGATCAGGTGGTCGACGAAATCGAGGCCCCACTCGGCGTACGCCTTGAGCACGACCTCGCTGTCGCCGGAGGAGAAGAACCGGTGGCCCTTGGCCTGGAGTTCGGCCCGCAGCTCCCGGTAGTTGTAGATGCAGCCGTTGAAGACGCCGGTCAGCCCGGCGGCGGCGTCCACGAGGGGCTGTCCGCTCGCGGCGGAGAGGTCGATGATCTTCAGGCGGCGGTGCCCCAGGGCGGTCGGCCCCTGCGCCCACACGCCGCTGTCGTCCGGCCCCCGGTCACTCATCGTGGCCGCCATGCGCTCCACCGCGCCGACATCGGCACGTGAACCGTCACGGCGGAACTCTCCCGCAAGTCCGCACATGCCAGCCGATGCTGCCAGAAGATGTTGCGATTCGCCTGTTGAGATGATGACGGTCGTGTAAAGGGTTGCTAGAATTCGCGCCCCTCAGTAGCGGAGCGTGACGGCTGGGGCGCGACGGTGGCGGTTCGTGCCGGCGACCGTCACACTGCGACGATCGGATCGCCTCACCGAATGTGACAATCAACGCATCGACGAGACTCGGGGCGGGCGCAAGTTCACGAGGAACATCTACGACGAGGGTGCGCCGACCACCGGGGGGCCGTACAACCTGATCACCAAGCAGGAGGTCGGCGTTCGTTGGTAT
>NZ_JAATEO010000041.1 GCF_012034245.1 Micromonospora thermarum
TTAGCCAGCGCCGAGCAACGCGCCTCAACCCGATTTCCCTCGCACGCATCTGCCGCAGATAGTGCGCGGTCGGGCCGGCTGGCGCCTCGCGGGCACCAATATTTAGTAAGAGGGGCGGTCGTCCCACCACGTCAGGTTGAAGAGGCGACCGCCCTCGTCGCGTCCGGAACCCTGTACCTCGCCGCCAGCGGCCCGCTACAGCACCGTCGGGAGAGGTTCGACCCAGCAGCTCCGCACGTGGGGTTCGACCAGTCGCAACGCCTCCTCGGCATCCGATTCGGTCAGGAAGACCCCGACGTTGTGCCGGCTCCGGCGGCCGTCCTGCTCGGTGACCGCCGTGAGCACGTACACGGTGGCGCGACGCTCCCGGCGTATGCCGTTGGGCATGCCGGCGAGGAACGCCTCCGCGACCTCCTGCGGCGAGGCGGTGTCGAGTTCGGCGCCGACGCCCGCCAGCGGCTTGGTCGGCCACACCGGGTCGTACGGGCTGAAGGTGTTGAACAACGACGGCTGAAGGCGCGACAGTAAGCCCTCGCGCCACCCGACGGCGAGGGTGACGGCGTAACCGGTCACCCCCTCGCTCTCCAGCATGAGCACGCGCGCCGACCCCGGGCGATGGCCAGCGATGTCCCCCTCGATCCCCGCGGCCTCGTCGTCGGTCGCGCAGCGGATCACCAGGCCGCGGTACCCGCCCTGCATCCGCACTGCCTCGACCGGCTTGAACAGCACTTCCACTGTCGTGGGAAGGCGCCGATCGTCGCCGGGCATGCGGTCCGCGCGCAACAGCAGTTGGCCGTGTGTCGCCGAGTACGACCACAGCGCGAACAGGCGCTCGCTACGAAAGAGTTCGGCACCGGGGTGAAAGTCCTCGTCCCGGTGCAGCCACACGCTCGACGTCACACCGTCACCATCGGCCAAGTGGGGCCAGCAGTCAAAACTCACCGCGGTTGGTGCAGCCAGTGTTCGATGACGCCTTCGCGGTCGGAGACCTCGTCCTGGGCGATTGCTTGATCGTGGTCAAGCTGACCACGAGTGGGCGGCCTCGGTGCCGGCGGCTCCGATCGCCGTTGCTGCCGGTCGCCGCCTGCCTACCTTCACGCGCTACCGCAGATGGGCGCCGACTACCGCTGAGCCGGAGCCTGCCTGTTCTTCGGCGGCGTTCTCGATATGGATCCCGAGCGCCTTCGCCAGGGTGTAGGACAGCGCCGCGAGGTCTTGGTGGGCGATGACTGCTCCTGCCATGCTGGTCACCCCACCGATCCCGGCCAGTAGGCAGTTGTTGAAGCGGGTGCCGTTCATCGTCGCTTGTGAGAACTGGGCGCCGGTCAGGTCGCAGTCGGTGAAGCGGACGCCGGTCAGGTCCGCGTTCTGGAAGTCGGCCCGGGTCAGGTTGCAGCCGTCGAATGTGACGCCGGTGAAGTTGGTGAATCGGAACGATGACAGGTCGAGCCGGCACTCGGACATCGTCACGTCGCGCAACGCCCCGTTGATCCAGTGCACGCCGGTCATCCGAAGCGTCGATAGTCCGGTCCGGATCATGGACGACCTCTCGGCCCGCAGGTTCGCCAGGTTCGTGCTCTCGAACAGGCAGTCGGTGAAGGCTGCCCCGTCGAGCTGGACACCGCTGAGGTCCGCGCCCTTGAATCGGCACTGCATGAATTCCACTCCGTCGGCTGCCTGTCCCGACAGGTCGAGATCGACGAATGCCAGCCGTTGGAACGTCGATTCGGGCTCAAGCCTGTGATCTTCGGCTGTGGCCAGGTCCAGCGAGGCCGGCGGTCTTGGCTTCGCCGGCGCTCGAAAAGGGGCGACACCCGAACCACTACCACGAGACGTCCGCGCAGCCATGCGCGGACTCTAGCCGCGGGCGTCGTATCCACGGCACACGCCGCCCCACCCGCGCTGCCGTGGCCTGGAGCTCCGCGTGATCATCCAGGACCCTGGTGCAGCACGCACCTTAACTGCTCGACCGCCGCGCTCTCGGTGAGTACGGTGCGGCGGTGGCGACGAGGGCGTATCAGGAGCTCCGCGGTGAAGTGACTCGCGTGTGGGACCAGTTCTACGCGATGTTCGACTTCCGGCCCAGCATGCATCGCTTCCCCGCTATCGTCGAGCCGACGCCATCGGTCACCTGGAGCCTCACCCCCCTCGATGACGATCCCGCCGACGTGGGGTTGGATCGTCTCACTGAGGTTGTTCAGGCGGGCTTCGCTTCGCTGGTGGGGGAGGGGTCGTTGCTGTGCCTGGACTGGCAGCATCCGTGCTATCGAGTCTGGCCGAGGCTCATCGGGCCCGAGAATCTTGATCCGCCAGGGCGGCCAGGCTGGCCGTTGTCGCCGTATCCCGACGGGGACTATCACATCTACCTGTCCGAGGACTTCCGGTTCGGCTCCTTCGGACATCCGTGGGAGTCGTCGCTGTGCATCTTCGGTACTGAGCTGCTCGACGCGATCGCCGCGGACGTCCACGCGGTGCTTCGACATGTCATCCGCCGGGACGGTCGATCCGCCGCGGCATAAGTAACAAGCATGTCCGGGCGGGTGGCGTGAGTAAGCCCAGCCCCGAGACGGCCCTCCAGCGCAGACATCACTCGGCTGATCGACGGCGCCCGCGACGGCCTATCTGAACCACTTCGACCGCACAACCGTGACACCCGAGCGGTGGCTGCGGTCCTGGGCCGAGGAGAGCGAATCGGAGCAGCGGGGTGAACGCCATGCCGTCCGACCCACACGTTGTCCCCGCCAACCCGTTCCTGCGCCGACTCGATATGCCGCAGTTGCTGGCTTATGTCGGCTCCGCCTGCCTTGACACGACCGGGGAACCTCGTGCAGGGACGAGTTTGCCTGACCGGGGAGATCCCGCAGAGGCGCCGGGAGCACGCCCGTGATGGGCCATCCATGGGCCAGTAGCCTCGAGGTCCAGCGGTCACGAGCGGGCACGAGACGCAGCATGACCGCCCCCCGGCAGCAGGCGTTTCGGGCATCCCGGCCGGTTGAGCGCGCTCTTCCAAACTGGCGGTGCGGTGGGGCGGCAGCGGTACTAGAGAGCGTGCAGGTCATCGATGGTCAGCGTGATTGCGCCGGCTTCTTCCCAGATCGTTACCTGCAAGGTCATGTCGCTTCTGCCGTTCTCGCGGGACCAGAGGTCGACGTCGACCTTCCAGGCGTCGTCGTCAGCAAGGGAGTAGGCGTTGGCGTGGTTCCACGCCTCGGGCGGCAGTGGGATGAACGTCGCCGGGTATTCGCGCGCCCAGGCGCCCAAGTCGTGGTCCGATCGCGAGTAGTCCCGTGCTAGGCCGTCGAAATCGCCGGCGGCGATCCGTTCGACTACCTGCTCGATGATGGTTCGGAACCGGGCTGGGAGATCCGCAGCAGTCACCGGTCGAGTATGAGAAGTGGGGACGACGGCTGTACAGCCATCCGTACAGCCAAGCCGGCCCACCGACGGGAGCGAGAAGCGGTGGCTGCCGACAGACCGAGCACGTCAGCCGCAGCGGCCGACGTTCGCCGACAGCCGTCTTTGATCTTTGCAGGCAGAGGCGTCCCTCTGTCTGCCCGATGGGAGCTGGCCCGCCTGCGGGCGACCTCCGGCCGGCATCGGCCGGGCCGGCCGGACGCGTGGTGTCCCGTCCGGACGAACCTGGCGCCGTCCGGCTGTAGTTGGCGCCATCGTGGCGCCGGTCCGGATTGACCTGGCGTCTACGCAGGGCCGCGTTGTTGCTTATGACCCCGTGGCTTTCGCTCGCTGTCCACCCCCGGGGCACTCCTCAGGCGGGGCGTAGGCACGAATGGTGCCGTTGTGCCGCGCAACTCTCCCGTCAGCGGTGAGGGCTACGAGGCGTTTGCAGACGGGGCACCGGCTCCGCTGGTGTTGCGAGCGCTGGGTCACCTTGCCTCCCCGGGTAGGTCCTTGCACGTCTTCAGTTTCATCCGCCGAGCCATGTCGCCCATCGTTGCCGATCGAGGCTCGGACGCGGGCTAACCACGGAAGGTGCCAGGTTCGGCCGGACGGGACAGTTGGTGGACTGCAAGAGCCATTGCCTCCGGGCGGGGATCTTGTTCCGCTTCGGCGTTGAGTTGCTCGACACGATCGCCGTGGGACGTCCACGCGGTGCTTCGACCCGTCTTCCGCCGGAACGTTTGACCCCGCCACGGCATGATCACAGTGCCTCGGGGTGCGGTGGGCGTGCGTAGGCGCTCAGGTCTGGGACACGCCAGTGCAGGGGTCGCTCGGCTGGTCGACGGCGACGCCCGGTCGGCGCGGCATCTGACACCATCGATGGCACACCCTCACGCCCGTGAGGGCGCTGCTGTCGTGGGCCGGGGAGAGCCGAATCGGAGCAGCGGGGGTGAGCGGCGGACCGCTGCCGGACCCGTCGCTGCCCCGGCCCGGTTGCGGGCCAAATCGCGGTGACAATCGCCATCGCCGCCAAATATCGTGCCCCAGATGACGGATCGGATCGGAGGGGGTGGTCGGTGAGGCGAGGGTCGCCGCAGGAGAAGAAGGCGCTCAGCTACGCGCGGGACTGCCGGTACAACTACGGTGAGAGCAACAAGGGCTCGCGCCGCAGCATCCGGCGTAACAGCGGTTCCCGCACCGGGCCAACCGGCACCACGACCATCTGGCGCTCGCCGCCCTTACCGGTGCACCTGATCCACTGATGGACGAGGCCGTCGAGGTCCGTCTGCGTGGCCGGCGTCCGAAGGCCTGGCGCAAGTGGCCAGACCTCCCACTCGGCGTGGTCATCGCCTCCCGGCGCGAGCCGTGATCGGCGACGAACGGCCGTCGGCCGCCGCGCTGACCCGTCGCCTGCGTCTGCACCGACGGCAGTGGCGCCATGACGGGCGGACCTACCAGGTCATCAGCCTGCGCCCGAGTGATCCCACCCGCTATGCCGCCCGCACCGAACGGCACTGGACCATCGTCTCCTCGGACCTCGCCGGGGCGCGGCTGCTCGGCCGGCTGCTGTGGGGCCTGTCCTACCAGCGCCGACCGGACACCCTGCTGGTGTTGGAACCCGGGCGGATGCTGCCCGACCCCGAACACGGCCGCCCCAGCCCCGCACTCGTGTTCGCCGTGGGAGGCCGCACGGTCCTGTCTACGGCCACCGGGCGCCGGCTCCGCCAGCCGCGGATCTGGCGCAGCCGACCCACCGGCACCGCCACCTGGAACACCAGCGGATTCTCCAATTCCCTGGTCGCCCTGCATGCTGTCGGCGTACGAGTTGGTGTCCCCAGGTAGGTACGGCTGAACGTGGCCAGGTCGCGGCGTGGCGACGAGCCGGTCAGGTGTCCGATGAGTAAGACTTCGCCCGGTATGAGCTGGGGCGGAGGGCGGCGATGGTTCTGCGGTCGGAGCGGTGGCTGGAGCTGCGCCGGTTCCGTGCGCTGCATGAGGCGGGGCTGAGTCTGTCGCAGATCGCTCGGGAGACGGGGCTGGACCGCAAGGCGGAAGTACCTGGCAGACGAGGCAGTGCCAGCGCCGCCGCAGCGGTCACCGCGTCGGGATGCCCGGGCATCGGTGTTGAGCCCGTTCGCGCACGTGATTGACGCGTGGTTGCGGGCGGAGTTGCTGCTCAAGGGCACGGTGATCCACGAGCGGCTGGTCGAGCAGTACGGCTTCACCGGCAACTACCAGCGGGTCAAGCTCTACCTGCAGGAAGCCCGGCCGCGGATCGCCGCGGAGCTGGGCATCGGCCCGGATGAGCTGGCTGGGCTGCACCGCCGTTTCGAGGTGGTGCCTGGTGCGCAGGCGCAGGTCGACTGGGGTGACGAAGGCGCGATCCTGGCTCACGTCGGGATTGCGAAGGTCTATTCGTTCCACATGGTGTTGTCGTATTCGCGGGATCCGTTCTGCTGCTTCACCACCAGTCAGGACCTGTCGGCGTTCTGGGAGTGCCACCGGCGGGCGTTTGCCCACTTCGGTGGGGTGCCCAAGTCGATCGTCTACGACCGGACGAAGACCGTGGTGCGCCGGCATGTCGCCCCCGGGCAGGCGGTGCCGCTGCACCCCGAGGCGGTCGCGTTCGCCGGGCACTACGACTTCGACATCGACGTCCTCGCCGCCTACCGCCCAACGGGCAAGGGTCGGGTCGAGCGGCAGGTCACCATCGTCCGCGACCACGTCCTCGCCGGTCGGGGCTTCTCGTCCCTCGCCGACCTGGACGCCGCGTTCCACGCGTGGGTGCCGATGCGCCGGGCCCGAACCCACCGCACCCACGGCGAGGTCATCGGCGTCCGCGCCGCCCGCGACCACGCCGCCCTGCGACCGCTGCCGGCGCGGCCGTATGTGGTCGCCGCGAGGCATTTGCGGCACGTCGGCAAGGACTGCCTGGTCGCCTACGACGCGAACCTCTACTCGGTTCCGGCCCGTCGGGTGCGTCACCGGCAGCTGGTCGAGGTTCGGGCCACCGCCGCGACCATCGCCATCCACGCCACCATCGCTGACCAGCACGGCGAGACCCTGCTGGCCACCCACCCTCGGGCGGTCGGACGCGGCGCCCGCGTGGTCGACCCGGGCCACTGGGACGGTCTGCCCGACGGGCATACCCGTTCGACCACCACCGGCGACACCCCGGCGTCACGCACTCGCCTCGCGCCCGGCGGCGGGCCGTTGCAGGCGTTGCTGAACCGGGCCGCCGCGGCTCAGGTCGTCGTCGACCGCCGGCCACTGTCGGTCTATGACCAGATCGCCGGCACCGCACCGTTCACCACCAGCCGCAGCTATCCGAAGGGCACGACCTCGTGAGTGACCTCGTCGCCGACCGCATCCGGGCCACCGCCACCCGCCTCGGCCTGCCGCACCTGGCCCGCACCCTGGCGGACCTCACCGCCCGCGCCGACACCGAGGCCATGGGCTACCTGGACTTCCTCGACCTGGTCCTCGAAGAAGAACTCGCCGTCCGCGACGAGCGCCGCTTCCGCCCAGCGTTGCGCCTGTCGAAACTGCCGCACCACAAGACCCTCGACGAATACGACTTCGCGTTCCAACCCGAACTGGACCCGCGCAAGATCCGGGACTTGGCCACCCTCGCGTTCGTGCAGGCCAAAGCCAACCTCGCCCTGCTCGGCCCACCTGGAGTCGGGAAGACCCACATCGCCGTCGCCCTCGCCGTCGCCGCCTGCCGAGCCGGATTCACCGTCTACTTCACCAGCCTCGACGACATGGTCCGCCACCTCACCGCCGCCGACGCCATCGGACGCCTCGCCCGCAAGCTGCACACCTACCTACGCCCCAACGTCCTGGTCATCGACGAGGTCGGCTACCAGCCGCTGGAACGCGCCCAAGCCAACCTCGTCTTCCAGGTCATCTCCAAGCGCTACGAGAAGGGCTCCACCCTGCTCACCTCGAACAAGAGCTTCGGCGAATGGGGCGGTGTCTTCGGCGACGAAGTCCTCGCCACCGCCATCCTCGACCGACTCCTGCACCACTGCGACGTCGTCGCGATCAACGGACCCAGCTACCGCCTCAAAAACCGCCTCACCGCCATCGACGGCCAAGCCAACGTCGCCTGAACCTGGCCACGTTCAGCCGTACCTACCTGGGGACACCAACTCGTACGCCGACACATGCCGTACAGGATGCCCGTCGGAACAATCTGCCCCTGCCGCACACCTACAAGCCCAGCCCCCGACCGGCCGACGTCACCGTCTCGCCCGACCTGGTGACCGCTCTCGCAACGCCGGCCCGGCTACGCGAATGGGCGACCTCGGTCGGCGACGTCGGCGGCTACTGGTGCAGCGACGAGTCCTGCACCGAGATGGACTGGGACGCCACGCTCGACGTGCATGCGGTGCGGCACTTCTACCGCCGCTCCGCGGCCGCCCGCCGCGCCCGCGCCGAGGTCCTCGCCGCGCCAGACTGCCCGACCGAACCC
Organism: Micromonospora thermarum; assembly: GCF_012034245.1. Classification (GTDB taxonomy): domain Bacteria; phylum Actinomycetota; class Actinomycetes; order Mycobacteriales; family Micromonosporaceae; genus Micromonospora; species Micromonospora thermarum. The sequence goes on from NZ_JAATEO010000041.1 coordinate 7,877, forward strand.
GAACTCATCGACCAGCAGGTTCGCGCGCACGTCGACGTCGTCGCCGCCCGCCGACCCGGGCCGTGGGACTTCCAGCCCTCAGCCCAACGCGGCTGACCCCGGCCTGTCGACGCGTCCCAACTGGCTGTTCCACGTCCTGGTGACTGTGCCAACAGTCGCCGAGTACCTGCCCCGCGTCATCGCTGCGGCAGGCCCGGGCGCCCGGCGTACCTACGGCACCTATTGGGAGCGCATGGCCACGGTCTGGGGCGACCGACGGCTGGACGCGGTCGCGGCCAGCGATGTAGAGGCGATGAAACAGCAGATGACCGCGACGGCGCGGTCGCGGCGCAACAACCGCAACGGCCGACACGCCGGCGAGCACGTCGTCGCCGCCCGCGCCCTCTACTCCCGGGCAATCGTCGATGGCCTGATCGACGCCTTGGCCAGTCCCGCCCACCGCGTCGCCAAACCCCGCCGCCTGCCCAACACCCGACGCGCCCTGACGGCATGGGAGTTGGAGGAGATCAATGCGGTGGCGTGCAGCAGCGGCAACGACGTCATCCTCGACGCCCTGATGCTGCGCCTGCACACCAAGACCGCCTGCCGGCGCGGCGGTGCCCTCGCCCTCCGGCTAATCGACCTGGACACCACCAACGGGCTTGTCCGCCTGACAGAGAAAGGATCCACCGTACGGTGGCAGCCGATCACCCTCGACCTCGCGGGACACCTGCACGAGCACGCCCTGGCCCGCGGCGCCGTTCTGGCCACCGACCGGCTGCTGTGCTACCGCAACGGCCAGCCAATTACCAGCCGTCGCTCCTGCACTGGTGGCTGACGAGGATCACCGGTGAGGGGCGATGAGATTCTCTATTGGCAGCAGAGCAGACCCGATGGCGACCGAGTCGCCTCCCAGTTCGGCGATGGCTAGTTCGAACTGCTGGCCGGGACGGGTCAGGCAGTGACTCTCGATGGAAGTGTGAATGCGGGCCGCGACGGACTCCATGAGCCGCAGCCCTACCCAGCCGCCGATGACAATCCGCTGAGGGTTGTGCATGTTGACCAGCCCGCCGATGGCTGCGCCAAGGCAGTCGATGGTCTCGTCCAGGACCTCGCTCGCCGCGGCATCGCCACTGTCTGCGGCATCGAGCAATGCTCCCATCGCGCGCCAGCCGGTTCCGTCGAACTCGCCGCCGCGACGCTTCCAGTCGGCGAGGATCGCGTCGGAGCCGATGTATGCCTCCACGCAGCCGCGGCTGCCGCAGGCGCAGGGCCGGCCGTTCCGCTCGATGACCATGTGACCCCATTCGCCGGCGCTCGAGCGAGAACCGCGGGCGAGCCTGCCCTCGGAGATGACACCAAGACCGACGCCACGCCCGAGCAGGGCCACTACGGCGAAGTCACATCCGCGTGCCGCGCCGTACCACAGTTCGGCTCGGGCTTGCATCTTCGCGCCGTTCTCGGCGTGTACGCCCTCGGTGATGGTGCACAAGTCGGTAACCCTCACCGGACCCCACCCAAGGCTCTGGGCGAAGAGGATCTGCCGACCGTTGTGATCTGTTTCCACGATGCCGGGCAAACCCAGTCCGATGCCGAGCAGGCTCGTCCAGCGGTCTGAGTGGCGGTCGCGCAGCGCAGTGAGGGCGTCGGTCAGGTCGGCGGCGATCCGGTCCGGGGGCTCGCGTTCGCTTCCGCCGCGGAACTCGCGGTCGATGCGGTTCATGGCAAGGTCGAACATCTCGACGGCGACGCCGCGCTCGCCGATGTCGGCGCCGATGGTTATCGCGCTGTCGCCACGTGGTCTCAGCAGGCCGATTGGTCGTCCACCGCGGGAGGCCATGGAGCCGGCCTCCTCGACGAGGTTGTCGGCGATGAGGTCGGACACGATGCTGATGACCGATGCCGCCGACAGGCCGCTGTCACGGGCGATCGTTGCCCGGGTCGTCTGACGCGCCAGGATGATGTGCTTGAGGACTGTCGCCCGGTTGCGGCGCCGGAGGCTGCTCACCGTGAACGGCTCGGCGTCGGCGTTTCCGGCCTGCCGGACGGGTTCTACTCGCATGGTGAGCGAAGCCTAACAAGGCGGCTCGACCGTTGATGGCCTGCGTCAAGGTCTCCCGCGGTGGCTTCGGCTTGCGCCTCGCCCCGGTGTATTCGGCCCACGGCCGGGGCGAGTGCTCGTCAAGATCTTGGCAACGAGGTGTTGCGCCTGAGTTATTTTGACACTTATCCTAAGCTCCACTTTAAGGGGGTCGCATGGTCGGGCGTGGCACGAAGGACCTGCGGGCGCGTAACCGCAGCGCGGTGCTTCGTCAGGTCGTGCGGTCTGGCGAAACTACCCGGGCCGCCTTAGCAGGCGACTGTTCGCTGTCGCCGGCGACCGTTACGAACGTGGTGGCAGATCTCATCCGCGACCGCCTGGTTGAGGAGAGCGGCTCCCTGCCCTCCGAAGGCGGACGCCCGATCGCCCGCCTGCGGCCGGTTGGCGCCGGTGCGTATGTGATCGGCGCCGACGTCGGCGAGCACGGCGTGACGGTGGAGCTGTTCGATCTGTCACTGCGACGAGTCGACCGAGTGTTCCGCCGGCTTGCCACTCGGGTCACCAGCCGCGACCGGGTTGCCGCAGCGCTGACCGGGGCCGTCACGCAGCTGCGCGAAGCCAATCCCGGCCCGGACGCTGTGCTCGCCGGCATCGGCCTTGGTCTTCCGGGCGTCGTAGACACGGCCGAGGACGGGACGACGACGATTTACGCGCAGAGCCTCGGCTGGGAGCCGACGGCACTGGACGAGGTGGTCGGCCACGTCGATGTGCCGATCGTCGCCGACAACGGTGCCAAGACCCTGGCCATGGCGGAGACCTGGTTCGGCGCGGCGACCGGCCGCAGTCACAGCATCGTCGCGCTGGTCGGCCGTGGTCTGGGCATCGGCGTGATCGCCGGCGGCCGGCTGCTGCGGGGATCGTCGAGCAGCGCTGGCGAATGGGGCCACACGAAGGTCTCCATCGGTGGCCCGATGTGCCAGTGCGGTGGCCGTGGTTGTCTCGAGGCGTACGTCGGCGGAGACGCGGTCGTCCGACGCTGGCGCGAAGCAGGCGCCGAGGTGACCGGATCGGACGAGGAAGCCTTCGCACGCCTCATCGATGCGGCCGAAGGCGGTGACGCGACGGCCGCCCGGGTGCTCGACGAGACGGTCGAGATTCTCGGGCTGGGGCTGGCGAACCTGGTCAACCTGTTCAACCCGGAGCAGGTGGTGATCGGAGGATGGGCCGGGCTGCGCCTGATCGAGCGCCGCCAGGCCCAGCTTCACCGGCAGGTCGCTCGATTCGCGCTGGACCAGCCCGCAGAGCAGGTGGCGCTCGAGCCCAGCAAGATCGGCGACGACGCGGTGGCGGTCGGTGCCGCGCTGCTGGCACTCGAGCAATTCATTGACGGAAACCTCACTAACGCACCGCTGGGTCAGCACGCGGGGAAAGCGCAGGCATGAACATCACCACCACAGGAGGACAGGACCTCGGCCTGGATCTGGCAGCGTTCCCGGCCGGGTTCGTCTGGGGCGCGGCAACAGCCGCGTACCAGATCGAGGGTGCCGCGAATGAGGGCGGGCGGGGGCCGTCGATCTGGGACACCTTCGCTCACACGCCGGGCCGTACCCTGCGTGGAGACACCGGTGATACGGCCTGCGACCACTACCACCGGTGGGAATCGGATCTGGACCTCGTCGCTGAACTCGGCCTGACCGCGTACCGGCTGTCGCTGTCCTGGTCCCGGCTCCAGCCGGCTGGGCGGGGTCCTCTCAACCCGAAGGCAATTGCCTTCTACCGCCAGTTGCTTGCCGGACTGCGCGAGCGTGGCGTGCGGCCGTTCGTGACCTTGTACCACTGGGACCTGCCGCAGCCGCTGGAGGACGCCGGCGGATGGCCGATGCGCGCCACGGCGGAGCGGTTCGCCGCCTATGCCGGGCGTGTGGTCGCTGAGCTGGGCGACCTCGCCGATGACTGGGTGACGCTCAACGAGCCATGGTGCTCGGCCCTACTCGGCTACGGCACGGGCAAGCACGCGCCGGGGCGCACCAGCTACCCGGACGCGGTAGCGGCGGCGCATCACCTCAACCTGGCCCACGGCCTGGCCGTGCTGCGGATGCGTGAGCAACGGCCGGGGATCCGGGTCGGCGTCACGCATCTGATCACCGATGTCGTGCCAGCCTCGAGCGCCCCGGCTGACCTGGCAGCGGCGGCGCGCACGGACGCCGACAACAACCTCATGTTCCTCGACCCGGTGCTGCGCGGCGGCTACCCGGATACGGTGTACGACCTGTACGCCCGGTACGGGCTACGCGAACTCGTCCGCCCTACGGACGAGCAGACCATTGCGACGCCCATCGACTTCCTCGGCGTCAACCACTACCAACAGATCATCGTCAGCCATGACGACGCCGAGCCACACCTGGGCGCCAAGGCCGTACCCGCCGAGCCCGCCACCACGTCGTTGCGCTGGTCGGTGAAGCCGGAATCGCTGCGTAACGTGCTGCTGCGGATCGCCACCGACTATCCGGCGCTGCCGCTGTACGTGACAGAGAACGGGGCAAGCTTCGACGACCATGTCGACCACCGAGGGCAGGTAGTCGACCCGGAACGGATCGACTACCTGCGCGGATACTTCCAAGCCGCGGCCCAGGCCGTCCGGGAAGGTGTTGACCTTCAGGGCTACTTCGTGTGGTCGCTGATGGACAACTTCGAATGGGCCGAGGGCTACAGCAAGCGATTCGGCCTCATCTACGTCGACTACTCCACCCAGCGCCGAACACCCAAGGCGAGCGCCGGCTGGTATCGCTACGTGATCACTCGGCACACCCGGACGGTTGGCCAGAACCGCCGGGGCGCCGCTGCCGAGAGTTCAGCACAGAAACCCCACCACACAGGAGATGGAGCATGACCAGATTACCGAAGGTCGGTGCCGCGATCGCGGCCGCCCTCATGATGTCGGCAACGCTGACCGCCTGCGGCGGCAACGAGCCGGCCAGCACGGACTCGAGCATGCTCAAGGTCTGGATCATGGGCGATGACGGGTCGAAGTTCGAGCAGCTGGTGGAAGACTTCACCAAGAGCTCCAAGATCGAGGTAGATGTCGATGCGATCCCGTGGGACAACGTCCACGAGAAGCTGACCACCGCCGTCGCGTCGGGCAATGGGCCGGACGTGATGCAGATCGGACTCTCGCACCTGCCGACCGCCGTCGACGCCGGTGCGCTCGCTGACCTCACCTCGGTGATCAATGCGCACCCCAACCTGGCCGCCGACAAGTTCCTCGACGCGGTAGCGCCCGACAAACTGAACCCGGCGGGCAAGACGCTGTCGGTGCCATGGATCAGCGACACACGGGTGCTGTTCTACCGTACGGACATCCTGACCGAGCAGGGCCTGAGCGGACCGCCGGCCACCTGGGAGCAGTTGCGCGAGTACGCCACCAAGCTCGCCGCTCGCGGCAAGGGCCAGTACGGCTACTACATTCCGCAGTGGGACGCTCCACTGCCCGCGCAGTTCACCTGGCAGGCGGGTGGCGACGTCGTCGACGCATCGGGCAAGATCAACCTGAACACGCCGGAGTTCAAACGAGCGGCCGACTTCTACCTGAGCTTCTACTCGGACAAGCTGGTGCCCACCGCGTCCGACTTCGACCAGACCCAGGGCTTCATCTCCGGAGCCGCCCCGATGCTGATCTCGGGTCCGTACCTTGCCACGGCGATCAAGGAGCAGGCACCGGAACTCGCCGGAAAGTGGGCCGTCGCCCCGCTTCCGAGCGACAAGACCGGCACCGCGCTCTACGCCGGCTCCAACCTGGGCGTGTTCAGCAAGTCCACCAACATCGAGGCGTCGGTCAAGCTGCTGAACTACCTGGCCGACCCGGCGACGCAGCTCAGGTGGTACACGCTTAACGGTGAACTGCCCGCCGTGAAGGCCGCGCTGAACGACCCGACCCTCACCGGGGAACCGACCGTCAAGGTGTACGTCCAGCAGCTGACCAACGCGAAGCTGCTGCCGGTCACCGCCGCGTGGGACCCGATCGGGCAGAAGATGCTGGCCGCGCTCAACGAGATCGCACTCAAGGGCGCCAACCCGGACGCGACCCTCGCCAAGCTGCACCAGGACGTCAACGACCTGCAGAAATAGCGCATCCCCGGGTGGGCGCGCAGCGCCCACCCGGACCCCGACGGGAGAGTTGATGATTGAGACCATCCCCGCCGCGGACGCGGCGACTCACCGGGCGGCGCAGCCGGCATCTGCGGCGGCCGCCAGGGGGCGGTCCCGCCGCGGTGCGCTGACTCCGTATTTGTTCGTCGGACCCGCGTTCGCGCTGCTGGTCGTGTTCGGCATCGTGCCGATCCTTGTGGCCGCGGGCGTGAGCGTCACCGACCTGGATCTACGCGGCCTGGGCGACACCGACGCGGTGCGGTTCATCGGGCTGGACAACTACCGGCGCCTGTTCGGCGACGGCGAGTTCTGGTCCGCGCTGGGCAACACCGGCATCTTCATCGCCCTCGGCGTACCAGTGATCATCGTCGGGTCGCTGGCGGTCGCGATCGCACTGAGCCAGAGTTCATCGCGGTTCTTCCGCCTGCTTACCGGCTTCTATTTCCTGCCGGCGATCACCGCGATCGTGGCCATTTCGCTGATCTGGGGGTACCTGCTCAACGGGCAGTTCGGCCTGATCAACTATGTGCTGGGCCTGATCGGTGTCGACCCGGTGCCGTGGCTGAGCGACCCGATGATGGCGAAGTTCTCCGTGGCGCTGGTGGCGGTCTGGCGCGCCTCCGGGCTCAACATCGTCATCTTCCTGGCCGCGCTTCAGTCCATTCCGAAGGAGTACTACGAGGCGGCGTCGCTGGACGGGGCGGGGGAATGGCGCAAGATCATTAGCGTGACCGTGCCGCTGCTGCGCTTCGCGATCTTCTTCGTCACGGTGACCACGCTGATCGGCTGGATGCAGTTCTTCGACGAGCCTTACGTGCTCACCCGGGGCGGCCCGACCGGATCGACGACCTCGATCTCGTTGTACATCTACCAGCAGGGATTCCAGTTCAATGAGTTCGGCTTCGCCTCGGCGGCGTCGCTCGTGCTGTTCGTGATCATCTTCGCGGTCACCGCGATCCAGCTGCGCGCCAGGAGACTCTCGCATGACTAGTCCGCTTGCCCGCCGTCGAGCCCGGCTGGCGCCGTTGGCGATCCTGCTAACCGTCGGGGCAGTGCTGACCGCGTTCCCCTTCGTCTGGATGCTGACCACCTCGGTCAAGCCGCTAAGCGAATCGCGCCAGTACCCGCCTCAGGTGCTGCCGTCCGAAGTGTCTCTCGCGTCGTACCAGCGGCTGTTCGAAGACCTCGACTTCGGGCGCTACCTGCTCAACACCGTCGTCGTCGTGCTCATCAGCTTCGCCGGGCTGCTGCTGATGGCGATGGCCGGATACGGGTTCGCCAAGTTCCGCTTCCGCGGCAAAGGCGTGATGTTCGCGCTGGTGCTGGCCACCATGATGATTCCGGTCCAGGTCACCATGATCCCCACCTACCTGCTGCTCAACGGCGCCGGCCTGACCAACACGCTGGTCGGCATCGCGTTGCCGGCACTGGTCAGCGCCTTCAGCATCTTCCTGTTCCGGCAGTTCATGATGACCATCTCCGACGAGCTGCTGGAAGCGGCGCGGCTCGACGGCGCCAGCGAAGCACGGGTGTTCGGCTCGATCGTGCTGCCGTTGTCCCGGCCGATCCTCGCGGTGCAGGCGGTGCTCACCTTCATCGCGGGCTGGAACAGCTTCCTCTGGCCGCTGATCATCGCCAACGACGAGGAGAAGTACACCCTCGCCGTCGGCCTGTCCCTGCTTAACCAACAGCTGAGCATCAACCCGCCGCTGCAGATGGCTGGCGCCTCGCTGATGGTCGTACCCATCCTGATCATCTTCGCGGTCTTCTCGCGGCACGTCGTTCGCGGCTTCACCATGTCCGGTCTCAAGTAAGGGATCCCATGAACAACTTTCTCCGTGCCGTGGACGGGCAAATACACGACAGCCACGGGCGGCCGGTGCTCCTGCGCGGCGTGGGCCTGGGAAACTGGCTGCTGGCCGAGGGATACATGTGGAAGTTCGAGCCGCCCGGCCCGCAGTCCCCCCGCGAGATCGAGGCACTGGTCACCGACCTGGTCGGCGCCGAACGGGCCACGCAGTTTTGGGCCGGGTTCCGCGAGCGCTTCATCACCGACGCCGACCTCGCCCGGATCGCTGCCGAGGGCATGAACCACGTCCGCCTACCGATCAACTCCCGCGTCGTGATGACCGAAGGCGGCGAACTCGACCTGGATGGCATCGCACTGGTCGACTGGCTCATCGACCGCTGCCGGGTGCACGGCCTGTGGGTGGTACTCGACCTGCACGGCGCACCCGGCGGGCAGACCGGAACCAACATCGACGACTCGCCGAACGGCCGGCCCGAACTGTTCACCGAGCGGCGCTACCAGGAGCAGACCATCGCGCTGTGGCAGGCGCTGGCCGCCCGGTACCGGGACGAGCCGGTGGTCGCCGGCTACGACCTGCTCAACGAGCCGTTGCCCAACGAGTACCAGGACCGGTACGCCACGGAGCTGGTCGGGCTCTACCGCGAGCTGACCGACGCCATCCGCGCCGTCGATCCGCACCACCTGATCATCTACGAGGGCACGCACTGGGCCAGCAACTGGGACATCTTCACCGAGGTCTGGGATCCGCAGTCGGTGCTGCAGTTCCACCGGTACTGGTCGCCGCCGGACCGCCCCGGCATCCAGCGGTTCCTCGACGTGCGGCAGCGGCTCAACCTGCCCATCTACATGGGAGAGGGCGGCGAGAACAATCTCGACTGGCTGCAGACCGCGTTCCAGCTCTACGAGGACGAGGACATCTCGTGGAACTTCTGGCCGTGGAAGAAGATCGACACCTTGACCTCGCCGTGCTCGGTTGTGGCTCCCGCCGGGTGGTCGGAGGTGATGGACTACGCCGCGGGCAAGGCCGACCGGCCCGACCCGGACCACGCCTGGCAGACCCTGCGCGACCTGCTCGACAGCTTCGACCTGTCCGCCTGCGTGTACCGGGCGGAAGTCGTCAACGCGCTGCTGCGCCGGCCACCGCTACGACTGCCCGCCACCGGATTCTCGTTCCGCGGCGAGGGCGAGTCCTACCGGACCAGCGAAGCCACTCCACTGGCCGGGTTCCGCCCCGACGACCAGGTCACCATCGTCCGGTCGCCGCAGGCCGAGGACCGGCCACTGAACTTCTCGCACACCGACGGCTCGCCCCGCGCCAGCGACGACCAACTGCTCGTACGCCTCCAGCCCGGCGACTGGGTCAGCTACGACGTGCACCTGGTCGCACCGACCCGACTACGCATCACCGTACCGGTCGCCGCCGGTCTCGAACTCCGGCTCGACGGCGAGCCCCTGGCACTGCACGGCGGCACCGGCACCAGTCCTGAAGCCGTGCCGACCGGCCGGCACACCATCCAGCTCACCGCCACCGCCGACGTCCTCCTTGACGGGCTGCAGGTCACGCCCGCCGGCTAATCCGTCACCGCCCGCACCGGGTGGCCGCCGCAGCGCGGCCGCCCAGGTCGAGCGCACCCTCCGCCAGGTCGGGAAGCGCTCGGCGCGCCACCGCTGTACGTCGAAAGGACTCACCCCCAGGAGCCCAGCATGCGTATCCGTCCCGACGCACCGACCACACTCCTACGGCGGTTCCCCCTGCTCCTCGCCCTCGCCCTCACGCTCGTCGCCCCGGCCGCCGCCGTCATCACCACGGCGGCGCCGGCCCAGGCCGGCCTGGGCGCCGGCGACTTCCTCAAGGCCGACGGCACGGTCCTGCGCCGTGCCAGCGGCACCGGTGACGTCGTCACCCTGCGCGGCACCAACCTCGGTGGCTGGCTCACCTACGAGGACTGGATGTCACCGCTGGGCGAGTTCGCCCTCGGCCGTGCCGGCTGGGCCGCGTCCGCTTCCCTCAACAGCGGCACCGCCACGGCCGCGCTCGACGGCGACGGCGCCACCCGCTGGACGACCGGCACCGGCCAGGCCAACGGTCAGTGGTTCCAGGTCGACCTGGGCTCGCCGACTCTGTTCAACCGGATCTACCTCGACGCCGCCGGGTTCACCGGCACCGCACCTGTCTCCTACCGGGTGCAGGTCTCCAGCGACGGCGCCACGTGGAAGGACGTCGCCAGCGGCCCCGGCGGCGCGCAGCTGCTGTCCGTCCCGTTCAGCCCGCAGATCGCCCGGTACGTGCGGGTAGCCCAGACTGGCTCGGCGGCGGCCCACTGGTCCATCGCCGAGTTCAACCTGTTCGCCGATCCGGTGCTGCACAACGGCCCGGCATCCGCCAGCGCCTCCGCCACCGCCGGCGGTCACAGCCCGGCCATGGCGATCGACGGCGACGTCAACACCCGCTGGACCAGCGGCTCCGCCCAGACCCCCGGCCAGACGTTCACCATCGACCTCGGTGGTATCAAGCCGGTCAACAAGGTGCTCGTCGACGCCGGACCGGACTCGGCCGGTGACTACCCGCGCGGCTACGAGCTGCTGACCTCCCCCGACGGCGTCAACTGGAGCAAGGTCGCCAGCGACTACGCCAGCACCCGGATCATGGTCCTGGAACTGTTCACCACCGCTCACGCCCGCTATCTGCGTCTGGTGCAGACCGGAAGCTCCACGAACTGGTGGTCGATCGCCGAGGTCGCCATCACCTCCGAGGGAACGTTCGACCGTACCGGATGGACCATCACGGCCTCGTCCACCGAACCGGGCGGGTCGGCCGCCAACCTAAAGGACGGCAACCCGGGCACCCGGTGGAGCAGCGGCGCCGCCCAGACCGGCGGCGAATGGCTCCAGGTCGACCTCGGCGCCACCCAGACCTTCAACCAGATCGTCATGAGCACCGCGAAGAACTCCGCCGAGGAGAACGACTACCCGCGCGGCTACACCGTTCAGGTGTCCGCCGACGCCAGCACCTGGACGACCGTCGCCACCGGAGCCGGCAGCGAGAAGGCCACCCCCATCAACTTCCCGGCGGCCCGAGGCCGGTACTTCCGGATCACCCAGACCGGCAGCTCGGGCAGCTGGTGGTCGGTCGGAGAACTGACCGCGGCGCTCAACAACGACGACTACTCGATGAACCTCGCCTACCAGCAGCGGTTCGGCCCGGCCACCACCGAGACCATCATCAACCGGCACCAGCAGACCTGGATCACCGAGTCCGACCTGAACAACCTGCAGGCCATGGGAATGAACCTGATCCGGCTGCCGATCGGTTGGACCGAGCTGCGCAACCTCGACGGCACCTGGAAGTCCGACCCCTGGTCGATGATCGACTGGCTGGTCGCCGAGGCGAGCGAACGCAACATGTACGTCCTGTTCGACCTGCACACCGTCCCCGGTGGCGGCTGCCCCTGGGGCAGCTGCGGGCGGATCGGCCCCAACCCCAACGGGTTCTGGACCAACTTCACCTACCAGGACTGGGTCATCGACATCTGGGAGGCGATCGCCACCCGGTATGAGGGCAACCCCGCTGTCGCCGGCTACGACCTGATCAACGAGCCGCTGCTCGACTACGGCGAGGACGCCGACGACATCGGCCAGAAGAGCGCCTACTACGACCGGCTCTACGACGCCGTCCGCGCCATCGACCCCGACCACGTCATCGTGATCGCCGGCTTCTTCGGCTGGAACTCCATCGCCCCGCCAGCCCAGTACGGCTGGACTAACGTGATGTACGAGCTGCACCCGTACGACTTCCCCGGCGGTAAGGACCACGACGCGCAGGAGTCCCTGGTCAACACCCAGCTCGCCGACGTCGCGGCCAAAATCAACGACCCGACCTGGAGCGTGCCGGTCCTCTACGGCGAGTACTCGCTCTACCACTACGACGACGTCTGGGCCAAGTTCATGGGCGGTCTGAACGCGCGCAACGTGTCCTGGACCAACTGGAACTACAAGGTCCGCGGCGACCACTACAACGGTGCTGGCGGCTACTGGGGCTTCTACAACAGCAATCCCAACCCAGTGCCAATCATCAACAACGACATCCCGGCCACCATCATGGCCAAGACGGACAGGTTCGCCACCACCTACTTCCAGCCCAACACCACCTTCATCAACGTGGTGAGCCGGTTCACCGGCGGTCAGCCGTGGCTGGCCACCATCCCGCTGGACCAGACCGGCTGGACCGCCACCGCCTCATCCACCGAAGCCGGCGGCTCGCCGGCCAACGCCCTGGACTGGAACCCCAACACCCGGTGGAGCACCGGCGCCCCACAGGCCGCCGGCCAGTGGTTCCAGGTCAACCTGGGCACCAAGCGGGTCTTCGACCAGATCTCCTTCGAGACCCGCGGCGACCAGCGCTGGGACTACCCGCGCGGCTACCAGATCCAGGTCTCCAATGACGGCACCAACTGGACCACCGTACGCAGCGGCAAGGGCTGGGGCTGGAAGCAGGCGCTACCGTTCGCCCCGCAGTACGCCCAGTATGTGCGAGTCGCCCAAACAAGCACCGGGCCCGACTGGTGGTCGATCGCCGAATTCCACGTCTACGGCACACCAGCGCTGAACCGAACCGGCTGGACCGTATCGGCATCGGTCACCGGAGGCGGAAGCTCGGCGGGCAACGCCGTCGACGCCAGCCTGACCACCCGGTGGACCACCGGCACCGGACAGGCCGCCGGGCAGTACTTCCAGGCGGACCTGGGCAAGGCGCAGCCGTTCCACCGGATACTGCTCGATTCCAGCGGCGCGCCCGGGGACTACCCGCGCGGCTACCAGATCCAGGTCTCGCCGGATGCCAGCAACTGGACCACCGTGCACACCGGGAACGGCACTGGTCCGGTCGTCCTGGCAGAGTTCGCGGCCCAGTTCGCCCGCTACGTCCGGCTCGTGCTCACCGCATCGTCCAGCAGTTGGTGGTCGATCCACGACCTGCAGGTGTACGGCGAGCTGGAACGTGATCGAAGCGGTTGGTCGGTCAACGCATCGGTCACCGGAGCGGGAAGTTCGGCCGGCAACGCCATCGACGGCGACCTGGGCACCCGGTGGACCACCGGCACGGCGCAGGCCGCCGGACAGTGGTACAGCGTCGACCTCGGCGCCGGCAGCTGGTTCAACCACGTCGTGATCGACGCGGGGACTGGCAGCCCCGGCGATCACCCGCGCCGGTTCAACGTGGAAACGTCGAACGACGGCTCGAACTGGACGACCATCGCCACCGGCTACGGGACCAGCCAGGTGACCACCGTCAACGTGCCCATCACCCAGGCCCGATACCTGCGGGTCCGGCTGACTGGCGGGACGGGAAACTGGTGGTCCATCGCCGAACTGCGGGTCTTCGAGTAGATCGCGACGACTGCCCAGCGCGGACCCGCCAGCTCTCCCGCCGGCGGGTCCGCTGCCCCTTCCGACCGGCGAAACCACGGCAGGTCAACCGGCCGGGGGTGCCGTGCGGCGCAGTCGTCCGGCGAGTTCCTGGAAGCGTGGTCAAAGCGCGGGTCGGACTCGCCCGGCCAGTGTCCGACGACGGGTGGCGGGACGCTGTCGCCCGGCGGGACGACGATGTCCGCCGGATCGCGCAGTCTCCGGTCGACCGAACCGGCGGGCCCGGCGGCGGCGGGTGGCTCTCCGGGGCCGTGGGGGGGAAAGACCCAGCTGCCGATCGGGTCCGAGCAGCTCGTTCAACTCGTCCTCGTCTTGAGCCTGCCCGGCCCGCAGGTCGGTCATGCCGTCACCTGGCCCAATGCACCAGTCGTTGTCGATGTAGCTGGCCTCGAACTCGCGGTGAAACAGGTTGAAGGCCTGCTTGTCGGCGAGGGCGGAGTGCCGGATCGGGTAGATGGCGATCCAGGCTCAGTGGTCGGGCAGGGAAGCGGAGACCTCAGCAACGAGTTGCTGCCCGCGTCGGAGCGCGGTGCGTAGCGGGATTGGGAAGCGATCAGGGCGGCGAAGGCGCCGGGGGAGGCGATCAGGGCGGCGAAGGCCTGCAGGCCGAGGGCGTCGAGGAGCCGGTCGTTGTGCACGTAGCGGGCCAGGACGATCTTCTTTTTGCCGGACTGGCGGGTGATGGGGCTGGTGCCGGCGTAGTTGCGACGGGCTCTGGCGTCGGCGTAGCAGGTGGGGTTGTCGCCGAAATCAGCAAGCACCCGGGCGCCGCGCTGAAGAATCAGTAGACCACCACGCCGTACGCGTTGGCCGCTTCACGTACGGGCTGATAGAAGGTGGTGCGGCCGGACCGGCAGTCGCCACTGCCGCCGGAGGTGATGCCGAGCGCCTTGGTGCCGTCGTAGAGCGGGCCGCCGGAGTCGCCGGGCTCGGCGCAGACGGTGGTCTGGATCATGCCGCTCACGACGCCGCCGCCCTTGCCGACGTAACGGACGGAGACGTTGAGCGGTGACCTTCATCAGCCGCAACCCTGGACCGTCGCAGTCGGCGTGCAACTGGACCGCTCCTGACGGGCAGTTCTGCGTCGACCTGCGGGGAATCGACCTTGGCGAGGCGGCGCTGCGAGCCCTGAGAGGTGCCCGCGTGTCGCTAATGTGCGGCTCGCCGCTGCGCGGCGCGTTCGTGCAAGAGCCGCATCGTAACCAGTTCGTGCACGGCGAGCACAAAGTAGCCGATACCCGTACCCCCGCCCGGTCCGATCGCGGCGACTTGCCTCTCGAGTGCGGGTCGGAGCGCGGTGACGGTCGCGGCAGCGGCCGGCAGGGTCGCGGAGGTCCTGGGGCCAGATCTACAGCCGGTACGCCGGGTCGATGCGAGGTAGTCCTCGGGGCCGTGCAGGGTGTGGGTACGCATGTCGGCGCAGTACCGCTCGCGCCAGGATCGTTCGTCGACCGTGAGTGGCTGGTTGTTGACCTTTTTGCGGGTGATGTGGAACAGCTTCTCCATGGCCCGGTACTCGTAGCCAGCAAGGTCTCGGCGTTGGCCCAGATCCCCAACCTGTTGGTGCGGGCAGCGGCCGCGGCGTGGATCAGCAGGGCCGGGTCCTCGGCGCCGGGGATGGACGGGTAGATCACGAACGGCGCGGCCCAGCCCGCGGTGACGAGGTCGAGGTTGAAGGTGGGCCGAGGAGGACCTATAACACATCCCGATTCGATGACCGAATGGATCTGTGGACATGGCATCCAACGGTCAGCACAATTGCAGATCGGCAGCGATTATGACCATGTAGTTAGGGTTCAACTCGGGCCTCGGACACCAGTTTGAAGCACCCATGCTGTAATCCACGTGCTGGTGGTCGCGCGCGCTTGGCCACGCATCCAGCAGCGCCAGGGATGTCTTGGGTTGCCTTCGCCGTGGGCGGAGGTGATCGTCATGGCTGAGGCCGTGGTCGCTCCAGTCATCCCGTCGGCGCAGACGCCGACCGACGGTAGGGGCAGTCGAGGCACGGCCGGCCCGGCTGCGACGCCCTCCACTGCCGATGCCGCCCTTCCCACAGACTCGCCTGGGCTCGCTGCTGTACAGGCTGGCCGCTGTCGACACCAGCGGCCGAGTGGCTGATCGGACGGCCCTTCGGACCTTGGGTTGGCCGCCGGGTGCCTGGCTTGAGTTCAGGGAGATCGGCGGCGTCGTTCTCGTCCGTCGAGGCGAGCGTGGCCTGTGCGCGGTCACCGCCAGCGGTCACTTTCATTTGCCAGCGGCTGTCCGGCACTGGTGTGGGTGCACGCCGGCGACCGGGTCTTGCTGGTCGCCGATCCCGGCAAGTCATTGCTGGTGGTGCATCCTCCCGCTGCCGTCGAGACGATGGTGACGCAGGCTCTCGCGGCGGCACTCGCGGCCGCGCGTGTGGGCCACGGCGGGCGGCGAGGTGCTGGCCGAAACAGGCCACGCCGATCGCGTTGCGGGCCACCGTGGAGGCCTTGACGCCTCGGGCCAGCCGCCACCGGCGCCACCGCTTAGCCGTCTGGCGCAGCCACGGTCGAGGGATGCCCGCGAAGTGCATCAGCCGCAGCTGGCCCGCCGGGATGACCAGAAGCCGCAGGTCCCACGTGTCGCGGGGGTACTGGTCGGCCCACGGATCGTCGGCGATGAGCAGCTGGGCCAGCCGCATGTCCGACGCCGGCTGGTACGCGAGTCGTGCCCGTCACCTGGCACGAATCTATCGACATCTATATAGAGATGCGTTAATGTTAACAGTCTTAACTGTATGGCGGGCCGTGGCCACTGCGGCCCCCGTGAGAGAAAGGAACACCCGATGCGAAGACGAGTCCTCCTACCCTTGCTCAGCATCGGTGCCGTCCTCGGATCTCTGCTGGTGGCCGCACCGGCATCGGCGCACGGATACGTGAGCTCACCGCTGAGCCGCCAGGCCCAGTGCGCCCAGACCAAGGCCGCCTGGTGCGGCCAGATCATGTGGGAACCGCAGAGCGCCGAGGGGCCGAAGGGGCTCCGGAACTGCCACGGCTCCCGCGCGGATCTGGCCGTGCTCAGTGACGACAGCAAGCCCTGGCGGGTGCACTCCGTCGGCACCTCGCTCACGTTGGCGTGGACGTTCACCGCGAAGCACCGGACCCAGGACTACGAGTACTACATCGGCGGCACCCGGGTCGGTCACTTCGCGAACGACGGGTCGCACACCATCAACCTGAGCCGCTTCTCCGGGCGACAGAAGCTCCTCGCCATCTGGAACATCGGTGACACGGCCAACGCCTTCTACTCCTGCATCGACCTGCAGATCGGTGGCGGCGGCAGCAACCCGCCGCCACCCCCGGCCGGTGGCAGCTGGGCGCCGAACACGACGTACTCGGTCGGCAGTGTGGTGACCTACGGGGGTTCCACCTACCGGTGTATCCAGAGCCACACCTCCCTGCCTGGCTGGGAGCCACCGAACGTGCCGGTTCTCTGGCAGCGCGCCTGACAACACTCCGGGTGGACCCGCACTCATCGAACGCGGGTCCACCCACCGGAGGTACCTCCCGGCTGTCGGCAAACCGAGATCGCCCAGGTGCAGCCCCGGGGCGGCGCCCGTCGAGCAGTGGGTTCGCGTGGGCCGGGTGGTAGCTGGTCACCTGGCACCGGCCCACGGACAGCGGGGGATCAGGTCGGCGATCCCGTGACAACCGTCCGGGGTCGGTAGCGGCGGAGTCAGGCGCCGGTGTACAGAATGGCGTCGACCTCGATGTCGAATCCGTCCAGAGCGACCGGCAGCGTCGTGCGGACCGGCAGGTTCCGCTCCCCGAAGAACTCCCCGTAGATCTTGTTCATCTCCGGGAAATCGGCGAAGTCGCGCAGGTAGACCCCGACGCGGACGGCCTGGCTCAGGTCGGCGCCCGCGGCTTCGGCGACGCGAGCGAGGTTGGTGAACGCCGCCCGCGCCTGCTCGGCGAATGGTCCGCGCACCCACGTCCCGTCGGGCAGTGCCGGGGTCGCGCCGGCCAGGTACACATGGTCACCGGCGACCACGGCCTGGGAGTACGCGCCCCCGGGTTGCGCGGCGTGGTCGGTGGCGATGACGCGCTTGGGCATGGTCAGCCTCTCTCATCCGTGCCCGGAGACTCCTCCGGTCGCCGTGGGAACTGTTCGGCCAGCCCGTCGGGGCCGACCAGAGGCGTGCTGAACAGCGCACGCAGCGCATCGGCCCGGTCGTCCAGGGCGTGCCGCTGGGCGATGGTGAGCGGGATCCACGGACGCGGCGGCTCGGGCAGGCGCGGCGGCAGCAGGCGTCCGGCCAGGTACGTGGCATCGTTGACCAGCCGCTGCTTGCCGACGCGGCGCTGCCCGTGGGCATCGACCAGCTCGAACGGGCCCTCTTCCACAGCGAACACGGCCAGGTCGGCGGGGGCTCCCGGGCTGAGCGTGCCCGCGCCGTTTGCCAGGTTGAGCGCCCGCGCCGGGCGGATGTCAACTCCCCGCAGTCCCGTGCGGGGATCAAGGCGTACACCGACCTGATCAAGCCAGACAACTGCCCGCCGCAGCAGTGCGCGGACCTCACCGGCGGCAAGACCGTCGAACTGTTCGCCAGCGGCAAGGCCGCGATGGCCATCCTCGGCAACTTCAACCGCACCGCCGTCGAGGCCGGCGCGGCCAACGGCAAGTACGCCGTGCTGCCGCTGCCCGGGACGAAGCCCGGTTCGATCGCCCCCGCCTTCGCCGGCGGCAACAACCTCGGCATCATGAAGAACACCCAGCGCCGTACGCTCGCCGCCGAGTTCCTGACGTTGCTCGCGAGCAAGAAGTACCAGCAGCGGATGTACGACGCGATGGGCAACCTGCCGACGCTCACCTCGGCCCGTACCGAGCTGGCCGGCAGGGAGCCGTTCCTCAAGCCGTTCCTCGACACCATCGCGGCCGGCACCCGCTTCGTCCCGCTGCACCCGGGCTGGGGCAAGATCGACGCGCAGGCCGTGATCCCCACGATGCTCGAGAAGATCGTCACCGGTCAGGCGACCATCGAGCAGGCGACCGACGAAGCGGCGACCGCGATCAACGCCGCCCTCGCACCATGAGTACGGCGTCGACCGCGCTGGCGGACCCGCAGTCGCGGGTCCGCCCCGCCACCGCGAGCCGCCGCACGCGCCACAGCTGGGGCCGGCACACCCCGCTGTGGCTGCTCATCCCGGCCGCCGCCGTACTACTGCCACTGTTCGCCTACCCGATCTACCAACTCGGTCTGCTGTCCGTACTGGACTTCCGGCAGGCGCAGGTCAGTGGCGGCGAGCCGACCCGGTTCGTCGGCTTCGACAACTACCTGACGTTGCTGCGGGATGGGAAGTTCTGGTCCGTCTTGCTGGCCACGGTCGCGTTCGCCGCCGCCTGCGTGGCGGCGACGCTGGCCGTCGGCGCCGCACTGGCCGTCCTGCTGACCCGGGTCAGCCGCTGGCCCGGGTACGCCCTGTCATTCGCCGCGATGGCGGCCTGGGCCGCGCCGGCCATCACCGGCTCCACGGTCTGGATGTTCCTGTTCGACGCCAACCTGGGCCTGGTCAACCAGGTGCTCGGGCTCGCCGGGTACAACTGGACCTACGACCCGTACAGCACCTTCGCGCTGGTCGGCGCGGTCGTGGTGTGGCACTCGTTCCCGTTCGTCATGGTCACGCTGTACGCGGGAATCCGCGCCATCCCCGGCCAGGTGCTCGAGGCGGCGGCGCTGGACGGTGCCAGCCACTGGCGATCGTTCCGGCAGATCGTGGTGCCGATGATCCGCCCGCTGCTGGTCATCGTGGTCATCCAGTCGATCATTTGGGACTTCAAGGTCTTCACCCAGATCTACGTGATGACCAGCGGGGGCGGCATCGCCGGGCAGAACCTCACCCTCAACGTGTGACCGCCACCGTCGTCGCACTGGTCACCGTCTTCCCGATCTACTGGATGCTGCTGTCCGCGCTGAAGCCGGCAGGGGAGGTCCAGTCGCTGTCGCAGAAGCCGTGGACGCTCGCTCCGACGCTGGACAACTTTCGGCGGGTGCTGGGTGCGGAGGGCTTCGCCCGGTACCTCGTCAACAGCCTCCTGGTCGCTCTGGTCGTGGTGGTGCTGTCCGGGCTGGTGGCGTTCCTCGCCGCGGTGGCGCTCACCCGGTTCCGGTTCCGCTTCCGCGGCACGATCCTGGTCATGTTCCTGGTGGCGCAGATGGTGCCGATCGAGGCGTTGACCATCCCGCTGTTCTTCCTGATCCGGGACGTCGGCACCGTCGTACCGCAGGTGGGACTCAACACGCTCGGCTCGCTCGTGCTGGTGCACCTGGCATTCACACTGCCGTTCGCGATCTGGATGTTGCGTGGCTTCGTCGCCGCCATCCCGGAGGAGCTGGAGGAGGCGGCCCTGCTCGACGGCGCCAGCCGCCGCACCGTGCTGTGGCGGATCCTCTTCCCGCTCGTCGCGCCGGGACTCGCCGCCACCAGCGTCTTCTCCTTCATTGTTGCCTGGAACGACTTCCTGTTCGCGCGGACGTTCATCATCAGCGCGGCCGACAACCAGACCCTGCCCATGGCGCTGCTGGTGTTCTTCAAGCCGGATGAGAACGACTGGGGTGGCATCATGGCCGCGTCGGTGCTCATGACCGTCCCGGTACTCGCCTTCTTCATCCTGGTACAGAAGCGACTGGTGTCCGGCCTCGGCGGGGCGGTGAAGGATTGATCATTCCCCGACCCTCCAGCCTGGAACGACGGCCCGGCACCTTCCGGATCGACGCGGGCACCGGTCTGGCCGCCCCACCCGAACTCGACCAGGTCGTGGCCGGGCTGCGCGCCGCGCTCGGGCCATCGACCGGTTGCTGGCTGCCGCCGCAGGCGGACGCCGCCGTACGGTTGCGGCTCGACCCGGTACTTCCCGGTGAGGCGTACCGGCTGAGCGTGACACCGGACGGGGTGGATCTCGCCGGTGGTTCACCGGCCGGTGTCTTCTACGGCACGCAGACCCTCCGGCAGCTCCTGCCACCGTCGGCGCTGCGACGCGCCCGGGTCGGCGACGGGCAGTGGGAGCTGCCCTGCGTCGGCATCACCGACGCACCCCGGTTCGCCTGGCGGGGCTGCCTGCTCGACGTCGCGCGGCACTTCCTGCCCAAGGCCGACGTGCTGCGCTTCGTGGACCTGCTCGCGCTGCACAAGTTCAACGTGCTGCACCTGCATCTGACCGACGACCAGGGCTGGCGGCTGGCCTGCGACAAGTATCCGTGGCTGACCGAGGTCGGCGCCTGGCGCGCGGAGAGCATGCGCGGTTCCCGCCAGCACGGCGCATACGACGCTCGCCCGCACGGCGGCTTCTACACCCCGGACGACATCCGGGAGATCGTCGCCTACGCGGCCGACCGTCACGTCACCGTGGTACCGGAGGTCGACCTGCCCGGGCACACGCAGGCCGCGATCGCGGCGTACCCGTGGCTGGGCAACGGTGCCGAGGAGCTACCGGTCTGGACGGGCTGGGGCTGCTCGACCCACGTGCTCAACGTGTCCGACGCGGCCCTGCGGTTCTGCCGCGACGTCCTCGACGAGGTCTGCGAGCTGTTTCCCAGCCGGTACGTCAGCATCGGCGGCGACGAGTGCCCGAAGGCCGAGTGGCGGGCCACCGCTCAGGCGCAGGCCCGGATGCGGGAGCTGGGACTGCCTGACGAGGACGCGTTGCAGAGCTGGTTCGTCGGGCAGCTCGCCGCGCACCTGGCCGGTCGGGGCCGCCGGGTCTACGGCTGGGACGAGATCATGGAAGGCGGCGCCCCGGCCGGCGCGACGGTCGCGGCGTGGCGCGGCCCGCATACGACTACACTCGCCGCGTGCGCCGGGCTGGACGTCGTGGCCTGTCCGGACATGTGGGCGTACCTCGACTATCGGCAGTCCGAGCAGGAGGATGAGCCGATCCCGGTCGGCACCGTGCTGTCGACGATGGACGTCTACCGGTTCGAGCCGGTACCGGAGGGGCTGACCGCGACCGAGGCGGCCCGGGTGATCGGCGTGCAGTGCACCGTGTGGACCGAGCACATGGACTCCGCCCGGGCGGTGGACTACATGGTCTTCCCCCGGTTGTGCGCGTTCGCGGAGGTGGCCTGGGGCACCCGCGAACGGGATCCCGCCGACTTCCGCGATCGGCTGCGTACGCACCTCGCGCGGCTGGACGCGCTGGGTGTCGAGTACCGCCCGGAGTCGGGGCCACGACCCTGGCAGACCCGCCCGGACGCCAAGGGGTGGCCGCGTACTGCCGCCGATCGGCGGGCCCAGCTCGCCGCGCTGACCGCGAACCTGCAACCCCGTCGGTGAACCGGAGCCGCAGTGCGCTCAGCCGCGCTGACGGCGCCGGTCACCGATCCGCCGGCCGATGCCGCGCCGGTCTCCTGACGGACGCTCGAGCGGCTGAGCGTGCGCGCCGCGCCGCAACGGGGTCAGGCGGCTGCGCCGGCAGCTACGAGCTGCCGTTCCGCGTCGCGCCGCGGCCCTTGGTCGCGCAGCAGCCGTTAACTGAGGCTCGACGGGACGATTCCGTAGTAGCGCAGCTTGCGGTACATGGTGGCGCGGGAGATCCCGAGATCCCGGGCGGTGCGTTGAACGTTGGCGTTGCGATGCATCAGCCCACGCAGGATGGCGTCGCGCTCCAGCAGCTCCATCGCGGTCAGGACGTTGCGGGATGACACCCGGCACTCCGGCGGAAGATCCTCCACGCCGATCACACGGCCGGCGGGTCGCCGCACGAGGCCACGGATCACCGACTCGATCTGCCGGAGGTTCTCCGGCCACGGGCACCGCTGAAGCATCGCGAGCGCCTCGGGGGAGCATGTCCTGTCCCCGTTCGGCTGGTACCGACGCAGGAAGAACCGGACCAACTGCTCGATGTCTTCGTAGCGGTGACGGATCGGCGGCACCTCCACGCAGGTGTCGAGCAGGTCGCCGAGGTGGGCGTCCGCACCGGCCGTGGTCGGTTGGCTCGTCATGATCAGCTGTCCCGTGGCGGCCCGGTCGAGGTCCGCTAGGAGACCTCGCAGCCCCCGGCGCAGGCCGTTGCCCAGGAGCTGCACATCACGCAGGACGACCACGTTCGACGACTCGGCCAGCCGGTCGCGGACCTCGTGCAGCCATTGCTCGCTTGCGTGCGGCGACTCCGACGACGGTGGCTCGGCCACCACCAGCCGGCGCCCCGCGCCGTACGCGCGGTGCACGGCCTCGACCAGCGTGGTCTTGCCGACACCCGCCTCTCCTGCGACGAGGAACCATGAACCGGAGGTGAACGCGGCCTCACACGCCGTCACCGCGTCGAGCCACTGGGGGGAGGAGCCCACCAGTCCCAGGTCTGCCCGTCGCGAGCCCTCTGGTGCGGGCGGTCGGAGCTGGGGACGTCCGATGAGCCGGATCCGGAAGATGGCACCGGCGTCACTGTCCTCGCGGCGGCAACGGCTGACCCGCAGCTCGGCGACTCGACCGGACGGAAGGGCGATGCTGCGCCTGCCCTCGAACCGGGCGTCGTCGGCGATCTCCCGCGCATGGTCGAGCAGGGCGTGCTGATCCGGGCCGATGACGGCCGCGCTGAGCTGCTCGTTCATCATCAGGACCTCCCGGCTGACGGCCAGCACGGGCCCCGGGCGCACCGAGGCGCACGCGGCGAGGTAGTCCTGGAACAGCGCCCGCTCCCGTCGTGAGCTGATCGCGGCGATCTCGCTTTCGATCTGCCTCACGGTGGAGGAGGCCAGCGCCATGAGCATCCCGGCGGAGCCCTGGCGGGTCGTGGTCAGGTTGAACGCTCCGAGCAGCGTGCGCCGCGTCGGGTGCACGATCGGCACGGCCGCGCACTGGAAGTACCGGAGCGCCTCGACGTAGTGCTCGTTCCCGGCGATCACGGCCGGGCGACCGCTGGCCAGCGCGGTCCCGATGCCATTGGTGCCCACGTAGCGCTCGGAGTACACGTGGCCGGGCACCAGCTGCACGCGGCCCAGGCGCGTGGTCAACCCCTCATCGGAGACCGTCCGGGAGAGCACCACGCCCTGGTGATCCGTGATCATCATGGCCACCGCGTCGCCGGCGAGCTGCTCGAACAGCCGGTCCAGGATCGGTAGCGCCGCCTTGGTCAGCGGCACGTCCAGGTTGGGGTTCTCGATGTACGGGGCGGAGATTTCCCCTGACTTCACCCCGTACTCCATCGACCGCTGCCACGAGGCCACGACGAGCGGCCGGACGCGCCCGGGATCCTCGGCCACTTCCAGGTAGCGCTCGCGGGCCACGGCCAACGAGTTCCCAGGCTGAGGTTGCGGCATCTCGGGCACCTACTCCCGCGCTGTGAGCATCGCCTCCCGCGATCGGATCCCATTGGAGCAGACCGACGGGTGCGGCGGCGACGGCCTGTTTCAGATTGAGACATCGCCGGACTCGTTTTGAGACATCGAGGAAACCGCCGACCTCCCTGTAATGGCAGGACCAATCACCCCTCGTTCTCAGGAGCGTCGCGATGAAAGCCGTGCAGGTCACCGGGTACGACGAGCCGCCAGTCCTGATGGATGTGCCCGATCCGGAAATCACCGGTCCGCTGGATGTGATCGTCAAAATCGGCGGGGCCGGCGTGTGCCGCACCGACCTGCACATCCTAGAAGGGCAGTGGAGGGAAAAGAGCGGGGTTGTCCTGCCGTACACCATCGGTCACGAGAACGCCGGTTGGGTGGAGGCGGTGGGTCAGGCCGTCACCAACGTCCGGGTGGGCGACCCGGTGATTCTGCATCCGCTCGTCACGTGCGGTCTGTGCCGGGCGTGCCGCGCCGGGGACGACGTGCATTGCACGAATTCAGCCTTTCCGGGCATCGATACCGACGGGGGCTATGCAACCTACCTGCGCACCACGGCCCGCTCGGTGGTGAAGCTGGACCCGTCCCTGGAGCCGGCGGCGGTGGCGGCCCTGGCCGATGCCGGCCTCACGGCGTATCACGCCGTGGCCAAGGCGGCCCGGGTGCTGCGACCCGTTGATCGGGCGGTCGTCATCGGCGCAGGCGGACTCGGACACATCGGTATCCAGGTGCTCCGAGCGCTGTCACCGGTCGAAATGATCGTGATCGACCGTCGCCCGGAGGCGCTCGTCCTGGCCGAGGAATTGGGCGCCGACCACACGCTGCTCGCGGACTCCGGTGCGGCAGACCGGGTCCGGGAAATCACCGGCGGCCACGGAGCCGAGGCGGTGCTGGACTTCGTGGGCGAAGGGGGTGCCCTCGAGCTCGGCGTGGCGTGCCTGCGCCGCAACGGCAACTACTACGTCATCGGCTACGGCGGCGACCTCGTCGTCCCGACGATCGACATCATCTCCACCGAGATCAACTTCATCGGCAACCTCGTGGGGTCCTACAACGACCTCGCCGAGCTGATGGTGCTGGCGGCTCAGGGCAAGGTCAGCCTGCACACCCAGCGGTACCCCCTGGCGTCCTTCCAGGACGCGCTCGACGACCTGGCCGCCGGTGCCGTCCGCGGCCGCGCCATCTTGATTCCCTGACCTCGCAGAGGAGCAGCAGCCGTGAATCGCAAGCAGCTAACCAAGAGCCTGGCCGTCCCGGTCGCCGTCCTGGCCATCACCGTGGCGGGATGTAGCGGCAGCAGTGGGCCGGAGCAGAAGCCCGACAAGCCCGCGCTGTTCAAGCCCGGCTCCGAGATCAGCTACGCCAAGTACGGCAAGGACTACCCGACCACGAAGGTCAAGGACGTCCCCGGTCCCTGCAGCTACGAGTCGATCAGCCGCAAGGACTACTCCGGGCAGACACTGAAGATCATCTCGCACGCCGTCCCCGTCATCGGCGAGCCGACCCAACTGCACGCCAGGCAGTTCGAGGAGATCACCGGGGCCAAGGTCGAGGTGGTCAACGTCCCGTTCGGCGAACTGCACCAGAAGATCCTCACCCCGCTGCAGGCGGGCCAACCGGCGTACGACGTCATGTTCTACCCCTCACTGTGGATCGGCGACATGGCCCCCTACCTGGTGCCGGTGCCCAAGGAGTACCTGGACGCGCCCGGAATGAAGGACGTCACGAAGGCATACCTGGGCGTCGCGACCTGGAACGGGAAGGTGGTGCAGTATCCGGTGGACGGCGACCGGCACTACCTCAAGATCCGTACGGACGTCCTGGCGGACCGGAAGCACCAAGCGGCCTACCTGGCAGCCACCGGCAAGCAGCTGCGCGCTCCGCAGACCTGGGCCGAGTACCAGGAGATCGCCTCGTTCTTCGGCGGCAAGGATGTCGACGGCGACGGAAAGCCCAACTTCGGCAGCGCCGAGGTGACTAAGCGCGATGACCTGGTGTTCTCCGCGTTCATCAGCCGCGCCGCACCCTACGTGAAGCACCCGGACGTCACCGGCGGCGTCTTCTTCGACGTCACGACGATGCAGCCGTTGATCAATACGCCGGGCTTCGTCCGCGCCCTCGAGGACATGGTCAAGGCCAAGTCGACCTGGCCCGCCGGGGGCGCCAACTTCGGCCTGGGCGACGAGATCTTCTCCTTCGGCGGCGGGCAGGCGCTGATGTCCTACAGCTGGGACGACGCGTTCATCCAGGCCCAGCAAACGGACAGCAGGATCCGCAACAGGGTCGCCGCCGCGCCGCTGCCCGGCTCCGCGGAGGTCTACAACCGCAACACCAGGACCTGGGACAAGATCCAGAACCAGGCACCCTACTTCACCTGGGGATGGACCTCGGCCGTCGCCAAGACCGCCCGCAACCAGAAGATGGCTTTCGACTACCTGTGCTTCTTCAGCAACGAAGCGAACACCGCCCTCGACCTGACCATCGGCCGGTTCGGGGTCAACCCCTACCGCAACGCCCACTTCGACCCGGGGTTCTGGCAGGCGCAGGGGTGGAGCAAGGACGTCGCGACGGCGTACGTCAACACCCTCTCCGGCATGGAGAAGAGCACCAACCGCGTCTTCGACCTACGGGTGCCCGGCGTCAACGAGTACATGTCCTCGTTGGCCAACGGCGTGGCCGCGGCTCTGGCCGGCCAGCAGACGCCGCAGCAGGCGCTCGACGCGGTGGCCAAGGAATGGACCGAGATCACCGACCGGGTCGGCAAGGACAGGGTCCAGGAGGCGTACCGGAACGTGGTCGCGCTCGAAGACAACTCCTGACCCACCCCACGGCGGCCGGGCCCGCCCTGCCACGCCAGCCCGGCCGCCGTGGCCCAACCCCCTCGCGCAAGGAGAACCATGGACGGCCTGCGCCGGCACAAGAGCATGTTCCTGCTCCCGGGTCTGCTCACGCTGCTGCTGATCATTGTCTTCCCGCTTCTGTTCACGATTCGCGTCAGCTTCTCCGGGTGGAACGTCAGCAACCCCGAGATGGACTTCGTGGGCGGAGCGAACTACGTCAAGGTGCTGCAGGACAGCCGCTTCTGGGCCGCGAACCTGCGCCTGGTCCTGCTGGCCGGCGGCACCGTATTGATCCAGTACCTCATCGGCTTCGGCCTGGCCCTGCTGGTCTGGCGCAACGTGCGCGCCCGGCGGTTGTGGCGGGTGCTGTTCCTCGTTCCGATGATGACGACCCCTGTCGTGATGGCCGCGGTCTGGCAGATGATCTTCCATGAGTCTCTCGGCCCGGTGAACGACATGCTCGCCAAGCTCGGCATCGCGCCGGTCCACTGGTTCACCGAAGCCGGTCCCGCGTTGGCCGCGCTCATGACCGTCGAGATCTGGCAGTGGACCCCGTTCATGTTCCTGCTGATGCTCGCCGGCCTGTTGAGCCTTCCCAAGGAGCCGTTCCTGGCGGCCGCGATCGACGGCGCCGGCGCCTGGCGCACCTTCTGGAAGGTCACGTTCCCGCTCATGGCGCCGGTTTCGGTCTCGGCGATCATCATCCGGCTGATCGAGGCGTCGAAGCTCTCCGACACCGTCTACGTGCTGACCTCCGGAGGTCCCGGCTCCGCCACCGAGAGCCCCGGCTACTACCTCTACCTGCGGGGGCTCAAGGAGCAGCAGACCGGCTACGCCGGGAGCCTGTCGCTCACCTACCTGGTCCTGATGGTCATCACGCTCACGATCGTCGCCGCCCTGCTCGCCAGGGCGTTCAAGGTGCCCCGACAGTCGTCCAAGGCAAAGGAACAGTAGCGATGTCTCGGCTCTACGCCACCTTCAAATACACCCTGATCTCGGTCTGGGCCGGTTTCGTCGTCGGACCGTTCATGTGGGCCGTACTGACCAGCTTCAAGGACGCCAACGGGGTTCAGGGCGGTGCCACCTACCTGCCGTGGGTGCAGTACGAACCCACCCTCACCGGCTGGCAGAACATCTTCGGGGGTGCCGGCGGCGTCGACGTCGTCCGTCCCTTCCTGAACAGCGCCGTCATCACGCTCGTCGCCTCGATCATCAGCCTGGCCCTGGGCGCCCTGGCGGCATACGGGCTGTCGCGCTACCGCTTCAAGATCGGCTTCATCGCCAACAGCGACATCATCTTCTTCTTTGTGTCGCAGCGGATCATGCCCCCGGTGGTCCTGGTGGTGCCCTTCTTCTTCCTGCTGCAATGGGCCAACCTGCTGGACACCATCCCCGGCCTGGTCATCGTCACGGTCGCGCTGCTGCTGCCGATCGCGGTGTGGGTGATGGTCGACTTCTTCAACGGGATCCCGCGCCAGATCGACGAGATGGCGATGCTCGACGGTTGCGGCCCGTTCGGGGCCTTCGTACGGGCGATCCTGCCGAACTCGGTGCCCGGGCTGACCGTGGCCGCGATGTTCTGCGCGGTGTTCGGGTGGAACGACTTCTTCTTCGCCTTCCGGCTGACCTTCACCGAGATCCAGACGTTGCCCCAGGCGGTCGTCGCGCTCAACTCGTCGATCCCGCCCTGGTGGACCCTGTCGGCCGCGGCGCTGTTCGGGATGTCGCCGCTGATCCTGCTCGCCGTCTGGGTGGAGCGCTACCTGTCGAAGGGCAGCCTGCCGGGGGTGATCCGGTGACCCTCGACGCCACCGACCTGTCGCTGACCGTCGACGGTGTCGACCACCTCAAGGACGTCACCGCCAGCTTCCAGCCCGGTCGGCTGCACACCGTCATCGGCCGGACGCTGGCCGGGAAGTCCACCCTGCTAAGGGTGCTGGCCGGCCTGCAGCGAGTCGACTCCGGGTCGTTGACCCGCCACGGCGCGGACTTCCTCACCACTCCGGTCTGGCGCCGCGACACCGCCATGGTGTACCAGCAGTTCATCAACTACCCGCACCTCACCGTGTTCGACAACGTAGCCTTCCCGCTGAAGCGGGCCGGCGTGGCGCGCGACGAGATCCGCCGACGGGTGCAGGAGAGCCTGGCGCGTGTCGGTCTGACCGAGTTCCGGCGACGCAGACCGTCACAGCTGTCCGGTGGCCAGCAGCAGCGGGTCGCGCTGGCGCGCGCCCTGGTCCGTGGCGCCGGCATCCTCCTGCTGGACGAACCGTTCGCCAACCTGGACTACAAGCTGCGCGAGCAGTTGCGCGAAGAATTCAAGACCCTCTTCTCCGACCAGGGTGACGCGGTGGTGATCTACACGACCACGGAACCCGCCGAGGCGATGATGCTCGGTGACGTGGTGCTGGTCATGCACGAGGGACGCATCATCCAGACCGGCCCACCCGGCGAGGTGTACGACCGACCGGCGACGACCACGGTGGCGCGGATCA
Source organism: Micromonospora thermarum (assembly GCF_012034245.1). Lineage (GTDB taxonomy): Bacteria > Actinomycetota > Actinomycetes > Mycobacteriales > Micromonosporaceae > Micromonospora > Micromonospora thermarum. The sequence goes on from NZ_JAATEO010000041.1 coordinate 36,915, forward strand.
TCAACGACCCGCCGATGAACATCTTCACGGGCCGGATCGCCGGCGGTCGGATCGCCGTGGACGACCTGCAGGTCACGCGCGTCCCGGCCCACCTCGCCGACCTGCCGGACGGCACCTACCAGTTCGGGCTGCGCGCGCCGGACATCGCACTCGCCTCCGCGGGGCTCCAGGCAGAGGTCACTTTCGTGGAGATCTCCGGGTCGGAGACCTTCGTCCACCTGGCCCTCAGCGGAACCGGATTTGTCGTACAGATCGACGGCGTCCATGACATCGCGCTCGGCGACCGGGTGTCGATGCGGCTCCGTCCCGAGAGACTGTTCGCCTTCGACCACTCCGGGGCGCTCGTGCGGTCACCGTCGAGCGGTCCCGGCTCACCGGAAGGGCGCTGACATGGCGCAAATTGACATCGTCGACGTCGGGCACACCTACACGGCCGGAGCCGAGCAGGAGCGGTGGGCGCTCAAGCCGATGCGGCTGACCCTCGAAGCCGCCAGGACCTATGCGCTGGTCGGGCCGTCGGGCTGCGGCAAGACCACCCTGCTGAACATCCTGTCCGGGCTGGTCAAACCGGCACAGGGCCGGCTGCTGTTCGACGGCTCCGACGTCACGGCGCTGCCCACGAAGGCTCGCAACATCGCCCAGGTGTTCCAGTTTCCCGTCATCTACCACTCGATGACGGTCTACGAGAACCTGGCCTTCCCACTGCGGTGCAGGCGGTGGGACAAGGCCAGGATCGAGGCGAGAGTCCACCAGGTCGCCGAGGCACTCGGACTGGACCATCGACTCAGGCAGCCCGCCCGGCGGCTCACCGCCGACGACAAGCAGCTGATCTCGCTCGGCCGCGGTCTCGTCCGCGACGATGTCGCGGCGGTGCTGATGGACGAGCCGCTGACCGTCATCGACCCCCAGCTGAAGCTCTCGTTGCGGCGCCGGATTCGCGAGATCACCGAGCAGTTCCGCCCCACCGTGGTCTACGTGACGCACGACCAGTACGAAGCGATGAGCTTCGCGCAAGAAGTACTCGTCATGAAGGATGGCCGGGTGATCCAGCAGGGCACCCCCGAGCAGCTCTTCGAGGCGCCCGCCTCGACGTACGTGGGCTACTTCATCGGGTCACCGGCGATGAACTTCCTGACCGTCGAACGGGTCGGTGGCCAGGTCACGCTGGCTGGCCGGCCCCTGGCCATGGCGTGGGACGTCCCCGACGCTCCGCAGATCCAGGTAGGCGTTCGGCCCGAGTACGTCAAGATCGTCGGGGAGCCCGCAGCCAACGTCTTTCCGACCAGGGTGCGTGGCGTCCGGGACCACGGACCGCAGCGGGTGCTCGAGGTCGAGTTGGCCGGTCAGCTCATCAAGGTGAAGACGCCGCGCGAGGACGGCGTCCCGGCGACGGGGCAGATCCTGGTGGAGCTACCGCGCGCCAAAGTTCTCCCCTACGTGGACGGTCATCTGGCGACGACGCCCCGGGCCGCCGATCCTGAGTGACGCCCGACGGCTGTCCCGGTGCTCGGTATCGAAGCGGGTCGCCGGGGCAGCCCCTTGACCGGCCCCGCTCCTTCATGGATGACATGGTGAGCGGCGGTGAAGGCGCAGTAAAGCCGTAGCGCCAGGCGTCAGGGAGACCCGGCGATCGGGCGCGACACCGCCATCTGGTTCAGACGATGTTCACGTTTGGGTGCGCCAGAACGGTCGCCCTTGTACAGACAGAGCGTCATTCGACATACCCCGGGCAACCGGTGCTCCTACTGTCCGACCTTGCGCGCGCGGGCATATGGTTCCTGCCAGACCAAGGCCGCGACCACAACGATGAGGATGACAGCGGTGAGCGCGATGGGAATAGGGATGAGAGGGTCGACGAGGACGAGTATCGCTCCCGCGGGGACGATGGT
>NZ_JAATEO010000042.1 GCF_012034245.1 Micromonospora thermarum
ACATCCGCACGAGGTCGCGTCCGGCGAGCAGGATCCGCCCGGAGATCCGGCTCCGGCGGGGGTCGTGCAGGCCGAGGATCGCCAGGGACGTCACGCTCTTGCCCGAGCCGGACTCCCCCACGATCCCCAGCGTGCGCCCCTGCTCGACGGTGAACGACACGCCGTCGACCGCCCGGACCACGCCGTCGGTGGTGTCGAACCACACCCGCAGGTCCTCCACCTGGAGGTAGGGGCCCGGCCGGCGGCCGGCCGGCACGGTGCTGGTGGTCATCTGGTCTCCCCTCATCAGCTCAGCCGCACCCGTGGGTCGATGACCGCGTACAGCACGTCGACGACGATGTTGGCGATCACGATGAAGATGGCGGCCAGCAGCACGGTGGCCATGACCACCGGCAGGTTCAGGAACTGCACGGCCTCGACGGTGGCCTTGCCGAGACCCTGCAGGCCGAAGATGGTCTCGGTGATGAACGTGCCGCCCAGTGCGGTGCCGACGTCGAGGCCGGCGATGGTCACGATCGGGGTGATCGCGGCCCGCAGGGCGTGCCGGGTGTGGACCCGGCGCAGCGGCAGGCCCTTGGCGCGGGCCGTCCGGACGAAGTCCTCGGACAGGGTCTCCAGCATCTGCGCGCGGGACAGCCGCGCGTACAGCGCCGAGTTGAGGAAGCCCAGCGTCATCCAGGGCAGCAGGAGGCCCAGCGCCCACTTCGCCGGGTTCTCGGTCAGCGGCGTGTAGGTCGGGAAGGGCAGCAGGCCGGTCGCGTACACGAGGAGGTAGAGCAGGATGAGGCCGAAGAAGTAGACCTGCATGGACGCCCCGGCCAGGCTGACCCCGATGGCGAGGCGGTCGAAGACCGTGCCGCGGCGCAGCGCGGAGATCATGCCCAGCGTCACACCGAGCAGGATCCAGATCGCCGCCGCGCCGAAGACGATGCTGAAGGTGACCGGTGCGCGCTGGGTGACGATCTCGGTCACCGGCTGGTCGTTGCGGAACGAGTACCCCAGGCACGGGGCCGGGCACTCGCGTTCGAAGTCGCCCGAGCCGAAGGTACGTCCGACGAAGATCCCGCTGACGACGTTGGCGTACTGCTCCGGCAGCGGATCACGGATGCCCAGCCGCTCCTCCACCTGGGCGATGTCCTCGGCGGTGCAGTTCTTGCCGCACATCACCTTGGCCGGGCTGCTCGGCACCGCGAAGAAGAGCCCGAAGGTGACCAGGCTGATGACAATGAGGGTGACGACCGCGACGAGCAGCCGCCGGACGATGAAACGGAACATCCGTCGAACCTCTCGGGCTGTGGTGGGGAGCGGCCGAGGCCGCTCCCCACCCGGTGTCACTGCTTGACGTAGATGGTGTTGACCTGGATGGCGCCGAAGGCGTCGCTCAGGAAGGCGTTGCCGACCTTGGAGCCGTGCAGCACGTACGTGGCGTCGTAGTAGACCGGGATGACCGGCACGTGCTCACGCATGATCTTCTCGTCGAGCTTCATCCACTCGGCGTCCTGCTCGGCGGCGGGCAGCTTCCGCACCCGGTCGACCTCGGCGCTGATTCCCGGGTCGTTGAGGTAGGAGAGGTTGTTGTTCCCCTCCGGCCCGATCTCCCGGCCGTCGTAGAGCGGCGGGATGATGGTCGAGCCGGTCGGCCAGTCCGAGCCCCAGCCGCCCAGGTACAGGTCGTACGGGTTGTTCTTCCGGCCGATCTCGTCGTAGTAGCTCGACGACTCGATCGACTTCATCGTGATCTTGAAGCCCCGCTCGGTGAGGCTCTTCCGGATCGCCTCGGCCTGCTGGGTGCGCAGCTCGGTGTTGGCGTGTGCCAGCACCAGCTCCGGCGTCCGGCCGCCCAGCAGTTCCTTGGCCTTCTGTGCGTCGCCGGTGGGCGGCGTGCCGAACACGTCGTACTGCTTCCAGCCGGCCGTGGTTGGCGACATCAGCGTGGTGGCCGGCGTGCCGGCGGCCTGGCCACCGATCGCCTTGAGCGCCGCGTCCTTGTCCAACGCGTAGTTCAGCGCCTTGCGCACGTTGAGGTCGGAGACCCGCTGGGTGTTGATGTTGAGCACCCAGGTGTACTGCGTCGGGCCCTTGACCACCCGCTCCGCCACTGGGCCGGACGTGGTGCGGGGCAGCACCGCGGGCGGCACGTCGGTCCAGGTGAACGCGGTCTGGTCGGCGGGGGCGTCGGCGACGAGACGCTCGGCGATCTGCGCCGCCTCCAGGCCGAACGTGAACCGGAAGCCGTCCGGGTACGCGGTGCGCAGCGGGTCGCTGTTCGGGTCCCAGTTCGGGTTGCGCTCCAGCTCCAGCGCCACGTCCCGCTGGTACGACTTCACCTTGTACGGTCCCGAGGAGAAGGGCCGCAGGTCGTAGTTGGTCCTGGTGTCCTTGGCCGCGGGCACCGGCGCGGTGGTGGCCATCGCCGCGGCGTACGGCATGTCGCAGTGCGGCTCGGCGAAGGTGAACCGGATGGTCTTGTCGTCCGGGGTCTCGACCCCGTCCGGGGCCGGCTTTCCGCCGTCGTACGGTCCCTTGTAGGTGGCGTTGTACTCGCCACCCGGATAGAGCCACTGCTGGATGTAGTGGGGCCCCTCGTTGAGCTGCGGGGCGAAGGACCGCGCGACGCCGTACGCGACGTCCTTCGAGGTGACCGGCGAGCCGTCCTCGTACTTCAGCCCGTCGCGGAGGGTGAACTCCCAGACCTTGCAGTCCCCGTTGACGTCCTTGCCGGGATCCTTGGCCAGGTCGCCCACGAGGAGCATCTCGCCGGTGCCGTTCTCCTTGTAGCCGGTCAGCGACCGGTAGATCAGGCCGCCGGTCAACTGCTGGACGTTGACGTAGTTGCGGGCCGGGTCGAGGTGCTCGAAGTCGAACTCCCGCAGGACGGTGATGGTCCCGCCCTTCGTGGCGCCCTCGACGGCCGCCGCCGGACCCTGGTTGTCGGCCGCCTCGTACGAGATCGAACCGGTCTGGGTCTTCGCCTCCTCGTTACCGGTGCCGGTGCCACCGTCCTCGGTGGTCCGGGTGCAGCCGGTGGCGACCAGCGCCACGGACAGGACACCGATCGACAGTGTCCGGACTTTTCTACGCACGGTGCTTCTCCCTTCCCGCCCGGCCCGGGCCGTGCGAGGCCCGCCGTCCGCCGGGCGAACGGTTGGTGATCGGATTTCGGTTACCGGGTGGACCGGGGATCCAGGGCGTCCCGCAGCGCGTCACCGAAAAGGTTGAACGCCAGGACCAGAATGAAGATCGTCAATCCGGGAAAGAGCGTGTACCACGGGTCGCTCGCCACGTAGCCGATGCTGTTGTAGATCATGCGACCCAGATCCGGGGTGGGCTCGGTGACGCCGATGTTGACGAACGCCAGGGCCGCCTCGATGGCGATGAACTGCGGCACGTTCAGCGACAGGGTGACCAGGATCGGCGCCCAGATGTTCGGCAGGAACTGGCGCACCAGGAGGTGGCCGGTCCCGGCGCCGGCGGCCCGCGCGGCGTCGACGAACTCCCGCTCCCGCAGCGAGATGACCTGGCCACGGACGAGCCGCGCGGTGTACGTCCAACTGAACAGCCCGAACGTGGCCACGATGAGGGCGATCCGGAAGCTCGGCGGGGGCGCCTCCCGCTCGGTGAAGAACCGGTCCTCGACGATCGGGATGACCGCGAGGGCGAAGATGAGGAACGGAAACGCCAGGGTCACGTCGATGAACCAGTTGATGAGGCTGTCGAGCCAGCCCCGGGCATAGCCGGCGACAATGCCGACGGCCACTCCGATCAGCGACGCCAGCAACGCCGAGACGAAGGCGATGAACAATGACGTACGCAGACCGTAGAGCAGTTGCATGAGGATGTCCCGGCCGCTGCCCGGTTCGAGTCCGAGCAAATGGTCGGCGCTGATCCCGCCGGCGTAGCCGAGCGGCATCCCGAAATCGTTCAACCGGTCGACGAACTTGTCCGTCGGATCGATGCCGGTCAGCCACTTCAGCAGCGGGGCGGCCAGCGCCACGATCATGGCGACCACCAGGGTGACCGCGCTGAGCAACGCGGTCCGGTCCCGCCTCAGCCGGAGCCAGGCTAGCTGGCCGGGCGAGCGGCCGACGATGTCACGGCTCGCGGGGCCGACCGGTGTGTCGGCGGGCGAGTTCACCTCCGCCACCGGCTCGCTCGGCTCCCCCGCCAGGGAGAGGGACGGCGGGTGGGACATGTCGCTCATCGCGGGCCCCCTCGTCTGCGGAACTGCCATCTGCGCCGACGATAAGCGAATTCGAAAGGGTGGAAAGAATCGTTCAGATAACGACTGGATCGGTTGTCATGGGTCCACAACGGTTTGGCAACGGCACCGGCACCTTGCCGTAACGGGGCCATTCCGTTGTCATCCGTTCGGCCACACCTGGGTCAATGCGCAACGCGACGGCCACCGATCAGGTTGTCATCCGCGCATTTCATTTCCGTGTCGGTTCCCCGCCCACGGCCCGTCCCCGGGGCATCCCGTCCCGGTCCGGGTCGGTAGAGCTGTGGCCGGGCATCCATCTCGAGGACCTGTACGTACGACCGGAGGCGCGCGGCGGCGTGGGACGCAGGTTGCTCGCCCACCTCGCCGCGCTGGCCGTCCGGCGCGGCTGCGCCCGCCTGGAGTGGTGGGTGCTGCGCACGAACGATCCCGCCCTACGGTTCTACCGCCGGCTGCGGGCCCGTTCCCTCGACGAGATCGACGTGCTCCGCCTCGACGGAGACGCGCTCCGGACTCTCGCCGACGGCGCCTGAGCGGGCCGGAGCGGCGCCGGCCCCGTCCAGCCGACGAGGCCGGCCCACCACCGGCTGCGGGACGGTCCAGGTCGCGGCCCGGCGGGACGGCACGAGGCGGTCCCGGAGCCGGGCGGCGGCGTCACCGGCGGTCGCGGCGACCATCGGCAGCAGGCGAGTCGAGCTCATCAGCGCGACCTCCTCGGCCGGGCTGGTGGCGCCGTCGAGGAAGCGCAGCACCCGCTCGGCCGGGTTGCGGTCGAAGAGCCGGTCGAAGAAGTCGGGGCCGCCGACGCCGCCCCGGTCCAGCGCCCGCAGCGCGACCGCGTCCATCCACCGGTGGCGGCGGGGGTACGCGGGCGCCGGCACCGGCGGCCGGCCGGCGGCCAGCGCACGGGCGATCTGCTCGGCCTGGCGGTGCATGGCGGAGAACGTGAAGCCGGTCGACGGGCGGGCGGCGCCGCCGGCGGTGCCGAGGCGCACCACCCGGGGTGAGGGCCGGCGATCGAACGGGCCGTCGGTCATCGGGATCACCCCGTTCTCCACCTCCCGGACGGTCAGCCGGGCCGGGTCCAGCCCCAGCAGGTCCCGGTACGCGGCCAGCGCCGCGTCGTAGCCGGAGTCGGTGAGCAGACCGGGGGTGAACTCGGTGTACTCCACGAGCGCGTACCGGTCGCTGACCGGGAGCACGTACCCGAAGGAGACGCCCCGGGCCGGCTGCGGGGTGCGGAAGTCCATCAGCACCGCCCGTCCCGGGTCGAAGACCGGCCGGTCGGCCTCGACCCACCAGCCGCGGAAGTGCTGGAGCCAGTTGGTGCGTCCCGGCCGCCGGGGTGGGCGGGGCCGTGAATCGAGGACCCAGGACGCCCGGAGCGTCGCGCCGCCCGCGTGCACGGTGACGCGTTCGCCGTCGTCGTCGAGGGCCTCCGCCGGGGCGACGACGCGGACCGCGTCGAGGCGCCGCTCGGCGGCGGCAGCCCGGTCGTAGACCGGGCCCGAGCGGAGCATGGCGTACCGCAGAGGGGCGAGGTCGAGGACGCGGCGCCGCGCCGGCCTGGCGACCTCGACCTGCGACCAGCTCGCCGTGAGCAGCGGATCGAGGTCGTCGTCGGGCCGGCCCCAGAACGCCCAGGTGCGGTCCTGGCCGCGGCGGCGCACCGGGTCGACGACCGCGACCCGCAGGCCACGCACGCGTTGCCGGTCGAGGGCGGCGAGCACGAGCGACGCGGCACCCCCGCCGCCGACCAGGGCGAGGTCGACGTCGACGGGCGCGGAAGCGTGCACCGGTCCACGCTGCCACACCGGCTCCGGGGGCCGGCCGGCGGCCTTGGTCCACTCCGTGCCGGCGGCATCGCGCGATCCCGGCGCGTGGGCACCGCGATGCCGCCGGCATCGAGTCGATCATCCGGCGGCAGCGGCGGCTGGCCCGAACTGCTGGCGAGCCTCAAGACCCTGCTGGAGACGGGACGACCGCTACCCGAGCCGCAGCCCGCCCCGGCCGGCTGAGCGCGGGCGTTCCCGTCGATGCCGCCCGATTCCGGGCCATCGGCCCACCGGTGACCGCCCGACCCCGGGTGGCAATCGGCGGGAGCAAGCGACGCGCACGCCCCGTCCCGGCATATCCGCTGCTCCCTCCGCCTCCCGGGTGGACACGTGACGGCAACGGGGATTTCTCATTTTCACCGGATCGAGGGCCCAACCCTCCTAGTGTTGGGCACACCGGTGCTAGTCGCGGAGTTGGCCACCCGAACGACGTCCCACCCATCAGCGGACGAAAAGTGAGGGAAGACGCGTATGAAGGCGAAGACAGTCCTCGTGTCGGCGGCGGTCGGCGTCGGCCTCGGCACGCTCCTGCTGCCCGGCGCCGCGTGGGCGCAGACGATCGTGTCCCCGTCCACCACACCGGTGGGCGGAACGGTCGTCCTCACCGCCACCACGTGCAACCCGAAGTCCGGCGACGCGATCTTCCGCGTCACCGGCCCCAACCGTGACATCAACGTCCGCTCCACGACAGCGGCGGCCGGCGGTGGGCTCAGCGCGGAACTCTTCACCGCCGGCTTCACCCTCGGCACGTACACGGTGACCGCAACCTGCGGCGACGGAAGCGCCGCCGGCACCGCCACGTTCACCGTCACCCCGATCGGCGGCGCGCAGGCCGGGGGCGGCACGCCCGGCGACCCCACCGGCTCCGTCGCCGCGGGCGTGGCGCTCCTCGGCTCGGCCGCCGGCGGCGCGCTCATCCTGGCCCGCCGCCGTCGGCACGCGGTCACGGCCGCGACCGGCTGAGGTCACCGGCCCGTCCATCCCTGGGTACGGGTGCCCGCCCGGCGAGCCGCCGGCGCGGGCACCCGGGCGACGCGCGTACGGAGGTGGGACGTGTCCCGACGCCGGCCCGGCTGGGCGGTCCGGATGATCGCCGTGCTCGCCGCCGGCGGACTGGGCCTGCTGACCAGCGGACTTTCGACGTACCCGCCCCGCCCGGACGACGTACCGGCCGGCGCGCGCCCGGCGACCCGGCTGCCGCCCCTGTCCCGGGCCGAACCGGTCGAGGTCCGGATCCCGACAATCGGTGTGCGGGCGCGGCTCGTACCGGTCGGCGCCGACGCCCGCGGGGAACTCGAGGTGCCGCCGCTGGACCGGCCGCAGATCGCCGGGTGGTACCGGCACGGCGTCACGCCCGGCGAGACCGGCAACGCCGTGCTCGTCGGCCACGTGGACACCGCCGCCGGTCCGGCGGTCTTCTTCGACCTGGGGCGGCTCCGCCCCGGAGACACCGTCCGCGTCACCCGCGCCGACCGGAGCGTCGCCACCTTCGCCGTCGACGGCGTCGCCGCGTACCCGAAGGACCGCTTCCCCACCGCCCTCGTCTACGGCCCCAGTTCCGCCGCCGGCCTGCGTCTGGTCACCTGTGGCGGTCGTTTCGACCCCGACCGCCGCAGCTACGTCGACAACGTGATCGTCTCCGCCACCCGGGTGCCGTGATCCGCATCGGGCCCACTCCGCGTACCGTGACGCGGCGGAGGAAGGGCGACGCGGAGGTGTGACGCATGAGGCGCCGAGTGCGGGACCGGCTGGGCGCGCTCAATCTGATGGCCCTGGCGGCGTTCACCCTGTACCGGCTCTTCCGCCGCTCCGGCTGGCTCTGAGCCGACCTTCGCCCCGGCCGCCCGCGCGAGCGCCTCAGTCGTCGTCCTTCTTCTCCTCGTCCTTCTTCTCCTCGTCCTTTCTGCCTTCGTCCTTCTGGTCCTCGCCCTTCTGCTCGTCCTTCTCGGCCGGGGTGTTCTGGCCGGCCACGGAGAGCACGGATCCGCACGTCGTGCCGTCGAGCTGGAACTGGCCCGGCAGGGAGTTCACACCCCGGTAGGTCCCCTCCAGGGTCGCCGTACGGGACTCCTTCGCCGGCAGGTCACCGATCCGCGCCTGTACCGCGCGGCCCGCCTGCCGCCACGCGCCGGGCGAGCCCTGCAGGAGCCGCTGCTCACCGGGGAGCGCGAAGGTGAGCCGGCCGGCGCGGAACGGGACGGCTCCGGTGTTGGCGACGCTGACCGCCGCGGCGAACCGGCCGTCGACGGCCCGGCGGACGGTGTACCGGACGGTGCACTCCGGCGCGCGCTCCCCCATCGCCGCCACGGCTGCCGGCGGGGCAGCCAGCGTCCGGTCTGCCTGGCCGGTGTCTCGGGAGAACGGCGCCGCCACCACGACGCCGGCGGCCACCAGGACGGCGGCACCCGTCCCCGCGACGGCCGCCCGCCCGCCGGCCGGCAGGTGCCGCCACCGACGCAGGGGCGCGTCCAGGGGACGGCCCGCCCACCAGGCGGCAGCGGTGGCGACAAGGCCCGGCAGGTCCACGGCGGTCCGGGTCCGGGTGCCCGCACCACCGTCGCCGGCCTGGGGCAGCAGGAGGGTGGCGGGTGCCAGGCCCACCACGGAACCGAGGCCCTCCGCGATCTCGGCCGCCGAAGGGCGCCGGTCCGGCTCCTTGTCCAGACACCGCCGGCACAGGTCGCTCACCTCCGGCGGCAGGTCGGCGATCTCCGGTAGTGGCGTCGGTTCCTGGTAGCGGTGGGCGGTCAGCATCTGCGTGGTGGTGGCCGCCCGCCACGGCAGCCGGCCGGCGAGCGCGCGGTACAGCAGCAGGCCGAGGGCGTACACGTCGGTGGCGGGCCGTACGGCGCCGCGCTCCAACCGCTCCGGCGCCAGGTACGCCGGCGTGCCGTACAACCGGCCGCCAGCGTCGGACGCCCCCGACGTCGCCGAGATGCCGAAGTCGACCAGCCGCACCCCGGCGCCGGCGACCACCACGTTGCCGGGTGTGACGTCACGGTGGACCACACCCTGTTCGTGTGCCGCGGCGAGCGCGGCGGCGACCTGGGCGCAGATCAGCACGGCCACCCGCCACGGCAACGCGCCGCCGGTGAGCAGCTCCGCCAGGGACCGCCCCTCGACCACCTCCATCACCACGTACGGCAACGGCCGGCCGCCGCTGCCGGTCGCGTCGCCGTAGTCGTACACGGCCACGATGTTGGGATGGCGCAGCCGGGCGGCCGAGCGGGCCTCCGCGCGGATGCGGTCCAGCAGCTGCGGGTCGGCGGCCAGATCCGGCGAGAGCACCTTGACCGCGACGTCCCGCCCGAGCACCTCGTCGTGGGCCCGCCAGACCACCGACATGCCGCCCGCGCCCAGCCGCTCCCGCAGCCGGTACCGCCCGCCCAGCAGAGATCCGGTGTCCATAATCCCTAGCGATGCCCACCGGGCACCGGCGGAAAACACCGGCGGTCGTCAGCGCCGAACGGCCAACCGCAGCTCAGCCGGCGGACAGCGCCTGCGCGAGTTGTCGCGTCAGGGTGGCGAGAGTCTCGTAGCCGCTGGCGTCGATCTTGTTCTCGCTGCGGAGGTCGACCAGCGTCTCGGCGAACTCGCGCAGCTTCTCCCGCGCCTTGTCCTCGTCACCGGCGGCGAGCCGGTCCGAGACCTCCCGCAGCCGCCTGCCCAGCTCCTTGCCGGCATCGCGCCGCAGCTGCCGGTCCCGCTCCAGGCTGTCGACCGTCGCGCGCAGCCCGGCCAGGAGATCCGCGGGTCGCACCGCCGGCCGGGACGAGGGCGAGGGCGACGCCGACCGGCTCGGGGAGGGCGACACCTCCTCCGCCGGCACCTCCGTGGCCTCGACGGTGATCGTCTCCCCCGGCGTGGCGAAGGCACCGGCGGGGCCGGGCGCCGGATCCCCGCCGGAGCAGCTCACCGCGACCACGGCGACCGCGAGCACCACCCCGGCACCGCCCAGCGCGCCCCACATCAGGCGGCGGCCGTCGTCCGGAGCCCGGTGCCGGCTCCCGCTGGCCCGGGCGGGCGACGAGCCCGCCGGCGGGTCGGCCCACTCAGCGTCACGGGGATCGGGCGTGGCAGACACGCCGGCCATCATGCCATCCCCGCCCACCAGGGCAAACCTTCGAGGGGAGTCACGTTGGCCCGCCTGGGCGGAGGTACGACCGCCGGTTTCCGCGTCAGGCGGAGAAGGGCGGGGTACTGGTCGGCAGGACGCCGGGCCGGTCAGGTCCACACCCGACGGCCGGCCGCGGAGGAAGGAGAACCCGATGACCGCGAAGGAGCCTGCCGAGATCGCCCGGGCGGCGGTCGACAGTGGCGTGAAGAAGGCCCGGCTGCGCTGGGACCGGACGCTCGTCGGGTCGTTCCTCGCCGGGGCGTACATCGCCTTCGGCGCGCTGGTCGCCATCGTGGTGTCGGCCGGCCTGGACCCGGCGACGTGGGGCACGCTGCCGACGCTGTTCACCGGCGCGGCGTTCACCCTCGGCCTGGTGCTCGTCGTCATCGCCGGCTCCCACCTGGTCACCGGCAACATGCTGCTGGTGCCGATCGGTGCGATGGCCGGGCGGCTCTCCCTCGGCGACGTGGCCCGCAACCTCTCCCTCACCCTGCTGGGGAACCTGCTCGGCGCGCTGTTCGTCGCGTACTTCCTCGCCGTGTCCACCGGGGTGGTCGGCGACGTCGGCAGCGACGCGGGCGCGCCCGCCGGGATGGCGTACGAGCGGCTCGCCGGCATCGCCGAGGCCAAGGCGCTGCACGAGACGAACTGGCAGATCTTCCTGCGCGGCGTCGGCTGCAACTGGCTGGTCTGCCTCGGGGTGTGGCTGGCGCTGGCCGCGGACAACGTCTCCGGGAAGATCCTCGGCATCTTCTTCCCGATCATGGCGTTCGTGGCGATGGGCTTCGACCACGTGGTGGCGAACATGTTCTTCCTGCCCGCCGCGCTGTGGGCCGGCGTGCCGGGGATCGGCTGGCCGGACGTGCTCAACAACTGGCTCTTCGCGTTCCTCGGCAACCTGGTCGGTGCGGTGCTCTTCGTCGCCACCTCGTACTGGTACCTGTTCCTGAAGGACGACGAGCCGGCCGTACCCGCGCAGCGCTCCCGCGAGCACGCCTGATCCGGCACCCCTGGTCGGCCGTGCCTCCGTCGGCGCGGAAGGATGACCACCATGGCGAAGCGTGGAGAGCCGGACAGCCCGGGCGGGACCTGCCCGTGCGGCTCGGGCATGCCCTACGTCGAGTGCTGTGGCCGGCTGCACCGGGGTGAGGCCGACGCGCCGACCGCCGAGACGCTCATGCGCTCCCGCTACTCCGCGTTCGCGGTCGGCGACGCCGCGTACCTGCTGCGCAGCTGGCACTCCTCGACCCGCCCGGCCCGGTTGCGGCTGGACCCGGGCGAGCGCTGGACCGGCCTGGAGGTCGTCGACACCGAGCGGGGCGGCCTGTTCGACACGACGGGAACGGTGGAGTTCCGGGCGCACTACCGGGAGCGCGGCCGGGCGGGCACGCTGACCGAGCGCAGCCGCTTCGTACGGGAGGACGGGCGCTGGGTCTACCTGGACGGCGAGACGCTGTGATCGGCGAGCGCCGTGCGGCGTCGGGGTGTCCGGTGACGCCGTCGGGGCGTTAGGATGGGGCCGGCGTCGTCCTGCGCCACACCTCCCTCCCGGTGCTCACGCCACCGGCCTCGCGGAGGCAAAGGGGGCCCCAGCCCTCGGGACGCACCACGTGCCCCACTCCGGCGGGGTCGACGGGAGCGTGAGTCCCTGCGACCGTGCCGTTGACAGGGAGCATGTGATGACCAATCAGCGCGCCTTCAAGGCCCGGGTCCGCGCCCGGATGGGCAAGACCGGCGAGAGCTACACCACCGCCCGCCGGCACCTGCTGGCCCGGGTGCCCGTCGCCCCGGCCGAACCGGCGGCCGCCGTCGCACCCGGGACCGAACCTCCGGCCGTCGAGCAGCCTGCCGCATCGCCCGCCCCCGGCGCCGCTGCCAGCGGGCCGGCCGAGCCGCCGGCCACGTCGGTCGAGGAAGCGCCGGCCGCCCCAGCGCCGGCCGGTGGCGGCACCGCCGGGCAGGTGGCCCGGATCCCGGACGCGCTGCTGCGCGAGCGCACCGGGCGGGGCTGGGAGGAGTGGTTCGGCCTGCTCGACCAGTGGGGCGGGACCGCGCACGCCCACACCGAGATCGCCCGTTGGCTGGTGAGCGTCCACGAGGTGCCGGGCTGGTGGGCGCAGACGATCACCGTCGGGTACGAGCAGGCGCGCGGCCTGCGAGCCCCGGGCCAGCAGCGCGGCGGCGGGTACTCGGCCGGGGGCAGCCGCACGGTGGCGGTGCCGGTGGACCGCCTGTTCGCGGCGTTCGCCGACGAGACACTGCGTCGCCGGTGGCTGCCCGACGTCGACGTGCGGGTGCGTACCGCCACCGCGCCGAAGACGTTCCGCGCCGACTGGGCGGGCGGCCCCACCCGGATCGTGGTCGGGTTCGTGCCGGCGGGCGACACGAAGTCCCGGCTGGCGGTGCAGCACGAGAAGATCGACAGCGCGGAGCGGGCGGCGGAGCTCAAGGCGTACTGGCGGGAGCGGCTCGACGTGCTCAAGCGCCTCCTCGAGACGGACGGAGACGGGCGATGACCATGACCTTCGTCAACCTGCCGGTGGCCGACCTGGCCGCCGCCGCCGAGTTCTTCCGCACGCTCGGCTTCACGGCCGACGGCCCCGCCGGCGACAGCGTGCACCTCGCCTTCGACGACACCACGCACCTCGTCCTGCACACCCGGGCGGCCTTCGAGGCGTTCGCCGGAGGGGTCGCGGCCGATCCGGCCACCGGCCGGGAGGTGATCGTCGGGCTCGCGGTGGAGAGCCGGCAGCGCGTGGACGACCTGGTGGACCGGGCGGTGGCGGCCGGGGGTGAGCCGCTCGGCGGCGGCCAGGATCTGGGCGGCCTCTACATGCGCGGCTTCCGGGACCGGGACGGCCACCAGTGGTCGTTCCTGCACCTGGCCGGCTGACCGTGGAGGGCGGCGGCCCCGCGCGCGCACCGCGGGGCCGCCGGTCCCCGGCCGGCCGGCAGGCGGTCAGCCGGCCCGGACGGCGGGCGAGGCCCGCCGGGCCCGACCGGCCGCCACCGGCAGTGCCATGACGAGGTACGGCGCCGCGGCCACCGCGAACGCGACGCCGTTGCCGGCGGCGGTGGCGAGCAGCCCGTACGTGGCGTAGACGGCGATGATCGTCACGTCGGTCGCCATGCCGGCCAGCGACGTGACGGTCGCCCGGCTCGGGCCGGTGATCCGGGCCTGGAGCCGCGCGTCGGCGAGCACGGTCGCCAGTTGGAAGCCGCCGAAGGCGGCCCCGACCAGCACGAATCCGGCCGGCTGGCCGAGCAGCGCGCCCACGGCCAGGGCGACGGCCGACCCCGCGAGCAGGCCGGCGTACCCGCGGCGGCCGAGCCGCTCCCCCGGGGGCGAGCAGGCCACCGACCGCCACCCCGACCCAGGTGAGCAGGAGCAGCAGCGGCACGGCCGGCTCGGACACACCGGTGTCCCGGGCCAGCAGGGGGGTGTACTCGTCGAGCGCGCCCCACACCGCGGCGACCAGCAGCACCGCCTGCGCCAACGGGTGACCACACGGTTCGGGGCGGGATCCGTCGTGGATCCCGCCCCGAACACCGACCGGTCAGCGGCGGAACTTCTCGCTGTCCGCCGGCGGGATGACCATCGTCGCCTCGACGTCGTCGGCCGCCGGTTGCGCCGGCCGGGCCGTGACCGGGGTGGCGTCGGCGTCGCCGGCACGCGGCACCGGCACGGTCGGGTCGCTGTCGGTCGTCGCCCTCGGCACGACCTGGGTCGCGTCGGCACCGAGGTGGGCCTCGGTGTCCCGGCGTCCCGCCTGGTAGGCGCGGGCGTGCGTGGCGATGGCGTGGGACTCCTGCTCGACCCGGGTCAGCCACGACTCCCAGCGGCTCTGCATCGGACGGACCAGGCCGCCGCCGACCCCGACGACGAGAATGCCGCCGACGGTGGCGAGCACGGCCACGAGCACCGGGGTGGTGATCGCGGTGGCGACGCCGATCTGGTTCAGCGCGGCGATCACGCCGAGGCCGAGGATGAAGACGTACGCGATGGTGGCCAGGATCCGCCCGTACGACAGGCCGCCCAGGGCGCCGCCGACGATGTCGCGGACCGCGTTGGCGATCGCTGCCGCCACCACGACGATCACGATCGCCACGAACGCCCGCGGCAGCCACGCGATCACGCCGGCGATCAGGTCGGAGATCGGGTTCGGGCCCCAGATGCCGAAGGCGAGCTGGAGCGTCACCAGCAGGATCGCGTAGTAGACGAGCTTGGCCACGATGTCGCTCGCGTCGTAACGGGAGCGGGCGAGCGCGCGCCGGATGCCGCCGCGCTCGACGGCGCGGTCGAAGCCGACCCGCTCCAGCACCTTGTCGACGATCTTGAGGGCCGCCTTGGCGACCAGCCAGCCGACCACCAGGATGGCCACGAAGGCGAGCGCCTTGGGCAGGAAGAGCAGCACCGAGCGGAGGGCGTCCCCCGCCGCGTCACCGAAGTTATCTCTCATCGAATTCCTCCAGGGGCATGCGGTTCGTCCCCCGACCTACCCCTGGTGGCCACGCAAGAAACACGGCGTCAACGACGGCAGGCGTAACTGACCGCCGTCCGCGCCTGCGCCGGTGACGGCGCGGTGATGTTGACCGTCGCCGTCTCCGTGGTGCGACCGACCCCGGAGAACGACCACCGCAGCGTCAGGTCCACGGTGCGCTGGCCGCGGCCGACCCGTTCGGTGAGCACCGCGCCCGGCGCGCTGCCGGAGCGCAGCCACTGGTAGCGGATCTCGCCCGCCCGGCCGTTGGTCGACACCGTGGCGACCACGTCGACGGTGACGTCGCAGCGGTCACCGGCCGGCTCGGGAACCGCCACGGTCACCCCGTCGATCTCCAGTGGACGGAGCTGCTGCCACAGGTAGAGCCCGACGACCGCCACCAGCACCACGGTGAGCAGGGTGGACAGCACCGACGTCGCGCGCCGCCACAGCGGGCGGCGGCGCGGCGGCGGCGCGAGCGACGGCCAGGCCGGTGCGGACGGCGGCGCCGCGGGCACACCGGGGCCGAACCGCAGCTCACCGCCCGTCGGGGGTGGCGGTGTCCCCGGGGTACGCGCGCCGCCCTGGGCCACGGGCCGGCCGGTCGGTCCGCCGAAGACGGTCCCGGGCCCGGTGGCCGTGGCGCGTGGGGCCTCCCCCACCGGCCCGGTGGCGGTCGGCTCCCAATCCGTCGGGGCTGCGGTCGTCGGTTCCCACGCCGGCCCGGCGGTCGTGGACCCCCACGTCGGCGCGGCGGTTGTCGGTTCCCACGCCGGCGCGGCCTCGGCGAGATGGACGGTGCGCTCGTCGACCGGCTCCGGCGCGCGCAGGCGCACGGTCGCCTCGCCCTGGTGCACGGTCGGCTCGCCGTCGTACGCGGTCCACCCGCCGGCCCGCAGATCCGTCGTCGGCTCGGCGGACGGCCGGCGCGCGGAGGGCGGGGCGGCGGACAGGTGCACGGTCGGCTGCCCCTCCGGTCCCGGCGCCGGGGCGGGGACGAACCGGGTCGTGGCCGCGTCCGGCGCCATCCGTACGGTGGCCTCGTCGCCGCCCAGGCGCACGGTCGTGCCCGCCACGTCGAGGCGGGTGGTCGGCTCGTCCGGTGCGTGCGGACGGCCCAGGTGCACGGTCGCGCCGTCGTCGGGTGTCCACCCGCCCGGCGTCGTCCGGTCGTCCGGCTGGGTCACGGCAGCCCGCCTCCTGTCGGTGTGCCGGGCGTGGTCAGCCCGGGGTGCAGAACGAGTAGAGCATCACGTACACCGGGCCGCCCTCGGCCGAGGTGTTGCCGGCCCGGTCGGTCGCGACCACCCGGACCGGGATGCGCGTGCTGTTGCCCGGGCGGGGCAGGTCGCCGATCACGCCGGTGAACACGCCCCGGCCGGCGGAACTCATCGCGATGTCGGTGGTGCGGCCGTCCAGCGTGTACCGCAGGCGTACCCGCAGGTCCCCGGCGGCGGTGCGGTCGTCGGAGGCGGTGGCGGTGACGGTGCTCGCGGTGGGGCCGTACGGGCAGCCCTTCGGGTCGAGCTCGGTGGGGCTGGCACTGACCTTGCCGACCGTCGGGGCGGTCGTGTCCGGCGGGGGCGGCGGGCTGGTGGAGACGGTGGGTCGGGGTGCCGGCAGGGTGGTCGCCGGGGCGGTCGTCGCCGGGGCGCCCGGCTCACCCGGCGCGCCCGGGGTGCCGGTCCCACCGCCGCTCGGCGCCGCCGTCGTGGGCCCGGCGGTCGCCGTGGGGGTGGCCGTCGGATCGGGTGTCGCGGTCGGCGCCCCGGGCGCGACGCCGGGAGCCGTCGTGACGACGGTGCCGACGGTGGGCTTCGCGTCGGCTGTCGCGACCGGCGCCCAGTCCTCCCGGGCGGCGTAGCTCAGCCCGGCGCCGCCCAGCACGACGGCCGCCGCCACGACGCCGGCCACCAGGGCCGGGCGGGCACGACCGCCGCGCAGCCACCCCCACCGGCCGGTGCCCGAGCCCAGCGTCGTGGTCGCCACGCTGGTGGCGCCGCCGGTGCCGTCGCGGAACGGGAAGAGCGCGGCGAGCAGCGCGGCCCGGCGGGCCAGCTCCCGCAGGCCCCGCTCCTCCCACTCCGGCCCGTACGCGTCCGCCGCGACCTGTTCGAGCGCGGCGAGGAAGACCGCCGCCGGCTGGGGCCGGTCGTCCGGGCGTTTCGCCATGCCGTGCCGCAGCAGGTCGTGCACCGGCTCGGGGGCCGGGTCGGTCGGGATCGGCGCCTCCGCGTGCTGCCGGCGCAGCGTGAACAGGTCCCGCCCGTCGTACGGCGGCCGGCCGGTCAGGCACTCGTAGAAGGTGGCGGTCGCGGCGTAGATGTCGCAGGCCGGGCTGGCCGGCGCGCCGGTCCACTGCTCGGGCGCCATGTAGCGGGGTGTTCCGGAGACGGTCGCGCCGGAACCGGTGCCGGCCGGCAGGGCGATGCCGAAGTCGGCGAGCTTGCTGGCGCCCTCGGCGGTGACCAGCACGTTCTCCGGCTTGTAGTCCCGGTGCACCACGCCACGGGCG
Organism: Micromonospora thermarum; assembly: GCF_012034245.1. GTDB lineage: Bacteria > Actinomycetota > Actinomycetes > Mycobacteriales > Micromonosporaceae > Micromonospora > Micromonospora thermarum. The sequence continues at coordinate 17,168 of NZ_JAATEO010000042.1, forward strand.
TGGGCCGCACCGAGGCCCGCCAGGGATCCCTTGAGGACGACCAGGGCCGCCTCCGGGGTGGTGGCGCCGTTGGCGCGCAGCATCTGGCGCAACGAGACACCGTTGACCAGTTCCATGACGATGGCCGCACCGGCGGGCGACTCGACGTACTCGTAGAGGCGCGACACGTGCGGGTTGTCGATCTCGGCCAGCACGCGGGCCTCGGTGCGGAACGCGTCCCGGAACGACGGCGCGTCGCCGACGGCGCCGGTCAGATACTTGATAGCCACCGGCGTGCCGGTCGCGTCGTGGACGGCGAGGTCGACCCGCCCGGACGCGCCCGCGCCGAGCTGCCGCACGGGCGTGTAACCGGACACCTGCCAGCCGGTCACCACCGCACCTCCCCGGGCCCGACGGGACGGGCCGGCCGGCCGCCCCGCTGGTCATTGTGGTCCGGCCGGAACCCCGGGCCATCGGCGCAACGGCTCCTTACCGGCACCGGACGTCGGTCCGGGCCGGGACCCGGAACCGGGGCGGCATTCACATGGTCGGTTACGGACACGGCCCACTTGTAGCAGGGACGGGCAAGCCGGTGGCCCGGCGAACGCACCGGCTGCAGCGTGGGTCCAGGCCGTGACGAGCAGCGCAGATCCGCGGCCGACGACCGTGCGGACGACGACGCCGCCGGACAATTGTCAGGTTGCCGACGACGGCAGCATCGTCGTCGGCGCGGCGGCGCGGCGCTGGTTGACGCGGGCAGCTACGACGACCGTTGCGGGCTGCCGCGCCGGTGGCCGTCGCCAGTCAGGCGCCCGGCTTCGACGGGTGCCGCGGTCACGTCGGCCGGCGGCCCCGGCTCGGCCTCCGCACCGGTACGTCCGAGCTTGTCGAAGAAGCGCAGCAACTCCACCGGGAACGGCATCACCAGGGTGCTGTTCTTCTCCGCCGCCACGTCCACCACGGTCTGCAACAGCCGCAACTGGAACGCCCCAGGGGTCCGGGCCATCGCCCGGGAAGCGTCGGCGAGCCGGCGGGACGCCTGGTACTCGCCGTCCGCGGCGATCACCCTGGCCCGCCGCTCCCGTTCCGCCTCGGCCTGGCGGGACATCGAGCGCTTCATCCCCTCGGGCAGGGCGACGTCCTTGACCTCCACCCGTTCGATCAGCAGCCCCCACGGTTTCTCCGTCGGCGCGTCGATGACCGCCTTCAGCTCGGCGTTGATCTTGTCCCGGTTGCTGAGCAGGGTGTCCAGGTCGGCCTTCCCGATGACCGATCGCAGCGCGGTCTGCGCCACCTGGCGTACGGCCGAGGGGTAGTCGTGCACGTTGACGAGGGCCTTCACCGGGTCGACGACCCGGTAGTAGACCACGGCGTCGACGGTGAGTGTCACGTTGTCGCGGGTGATGGCACCCTGCGCCGGTACGCCCATCACGACGGTCTGCATGCTCACCCGGACCATCCGGTCGGCGATCGGGATGATGAACCGCAGTCCGGGCTCGCGGACCGGCGACACCACCCGGCCGAACCGGAACACGACGCCGCGCTGGTACTGCTGGACCAGCCGGATGCTCAGCACGCCGACGAGAGCCAGCACGGCAAGCACGATCACCACGCCGACGACGGTGGCTCCCATGGCACCCCCGATCCGGTACGACTTCCCGGCGGCCCTTTCCCGCTGCGGCGGCGGTTAGTCCTCCGGAATCCGGAGCGGGACGCCGGGGTCGTCAGGGACGGGCGTCGAGCAGCCGGTCCAGGTTCACGGCGGTGCTGATCAGCGACAGATGGCTGAAGGCCTGCGGGAAGTTGCCCGCCTGCGCACCGCTGGGGGCGATCTCCTCCGCGTACAGGCCGAGCGGGTTGGCGTACGTGAGCATCTTCTCGAAGGTCAACCGGGCGTCGTCGAGCCGGCCGGATTCGGCGAGGGCCTGCACGTACCAGAACGTGCACATCGTGAAGGTGGCCTCGTCGCCGGCCAGACCGTCCGGTGACGCGTCGGGGTTGTAGCGGTAGACGAGACTGTCGGAGACGAGTTCGGCGTCCATGGCCCGCAGGGTCGACTGCCACATCGGGTCGGTCGGCGTCACGAAGCCGACCGACGGCATGGCCAGCAGAGCGGCATCCAGGACGTCGCACGCGTAGTGCTGCACGAAGGCACCGCGGCCGGGGTGGAAACCCCGGGTCATGATCTGGTCGTAGACGGCGTTGCGGGAGGTGGCCCACCGGTCCGTGTGGGCGGGCCGGCCGTGGCGGTCCGCGAGGCGGATGGCCCGGTCGAGCGCCACCCACGTCATCAGCCGCCCGTACGTGTAGTCCTGGGGGCCGGCACGGCTCTCCCAGATCCCGTCCTCCGGTTGGTCCCAGTTCTCGCAGAGCCAGTCCACCATGCGAACGATGCGCCCCCACGATTGGTGGGAGCTCTTCAAACCATGGCCGTCCGCCAGATGGATGGAATTGAGAGCCTCGCCGTAGATGTCCAGTTGCAACTGCCGTGCCGCACCGTTGCCGACCCGCACCGGTCCGGACCCGAGGTACCCCTCCAGGTGGCCCAGCACCTCCTCGGTGAGTTCGGGCGAGCCGTCGACGCGGTACATGATCTGGAGCGGCACCCCGTCCCGTTCCGCGTCCTCGACCCGATCGCCCAGCCACCCGAGAAAGCGGGCGGCCTCGTCGGTGAAGCCGAGACCCAGCAACGCGTGCACGGAGAACGACGCGTCGCGGATCCAGGTGTAGCGGTAGTCCCAGTTGCGTTCGCCGCCGACCTGCTCCGGCAGCCCGGCGGTGGGCGCGGCGATCAGGGCTCCGGTCGGGGCGTACGTCATGAGCTTGAGCGTCATCGCCGACCGCTCCACCATCTCCCGCCAACGCCCGGTGTACCGCGAGCGGTCGAGCCAGCGACGCCAGTAGTCGCGCGTCTCCTCCAGCATCTCCCGCACCTCGTGCGGACTGTAGGCGCGGGGCGGATCCGGCGAAGCGGTCTCCAGGACCACGCCTCCGGCCTCGCCCTCATGGAGCGTGGCGATCACACAGAGGCCCTCTTCGGTGCGCCGGCGTTCATGCTCTTCGGACAGGCGCTCGGCGTACCGGACCCTGCTCAGGGTGAGCGACTGCGTCGGACTGCGCAGGACGGTGCCGTCGGGGTACGCCTCCACTTCGTACGGATCGCGGCCGTAGTTGAAACGGGGCCGGCAGTCGACGCGGAACCGCATGCTGCCCCGGACCACCCGCAGCATCCGGACCAGGCGGTGACGATCGGTGGGCCGGTCTCCCGCCACCGGCATGAAGTCGACCAACTCGCCCACGCCGTCAGCGCTGAGGAACCGGGTGATCAGGATCGGAGTGCCCGGCAGGTACAGCTGCTTGCTCGTGTAGTCGACGCCGTCGGGCGAGACCTGGAAGTAGCCGCCGCGATGCCGGTCGAGCAGGCCGCCGAAGATGCTCGGCGAGTCGAAGCGCGGCGCGCAGAACCAGTCCAGGGTGCCGTTGACGCTCACCAGCGCCGCGGTCTGCAGGTCCCCGATCAGCCCGTGCGCCTCCACCGCAGGGTACGAGTCCACCACGCCTCCCCGTGTTCTCGCGACCCCGGACTACCCCGGCTCGGGCCGCACACACCTCGCGACCGGCCGGCCGCCGTGCTCCCGTCCCCCCGTCGCGCGGGAGCCAGCGGCCGGACATTGGATCTCGCTCTCCCCCCGCCGCCCGTCCCTACGATGTGTGGTCGACCGCACCGAGGGGAGACGTCGGATGCCGGAGCCGTTCACCGACCTGTCCACGCCGTTGGTGGCCGACGCGTGCGTACGGCTGGGCGTGCCGCTGCGGGCCGCGCCCGCCGGGATCCGGCCGGTCGTCGCCGGCCAGCGCCTCGCGGGGCGGGTGCTGCCGGTCCGCCACCACGGGAGCGTCGACGTCTTCCTGGAGGCGTACACCCGGGCGGCGCCCGGTGACGTGCTGGTGATCGACAACGCCGGGCGGACGGACGAGGCCTGTGTGGGCGACCTGGCGGTGCTGGAGGCCGCGGCGGCCGGGGTCGCCGGGCTGGTGGTGTGGGGCCTGCACCGCGACACCCCCGAACTGGTGGAGATCGGCGTGCCGGTCTTCAGCTACGGCGCCCTGCCGCTGGGCCCGATGCGGCTCGACGACCGGACCCCCGAGACGCTGACCAGCGCCCGGGTGGGCCCGCACGTGGTCGACACCGCGGATCTGGTGCTGGCGGACGACGACGGGGTGCTGTTCGTCCCGGCCGACCGGGCGGACGACGTGTCCGCGACGGCGGAGCGGATCCGCCGCACCGAGCGCGTCCAGGCACAGCGCATCCGGGCCGGCGAGACGCTGCGGGAGCAGACCGCCTTCGCGGAGTACCTGGCCCGCCGCGACGCCGACCCGGCGTACACGTTCCGGGCGCACCTCCGCCGCGTCGGCGGGGCGATCGAGGAGTGACGGATCCGCAGGTACGGCGGCACGTGAGGGTGGTCATAACGGCTGGACGGGGCACCGTCACGCGCTGCTAGTCTCGGCCCCAGGTCATGAGCGCCAGCGCGAAGCCCCGGCTTGCTGGCCGGCAACCCTCGTCCACGTAGGGGTGCCCCGGGTGAAGACCGGGCACCGGAGCAGGCTCCGGTGCAAGCGTGGCCTGGCACCCCAGGTCAGCACCGACCTGGAGGAGAGCCATGCCCGTCCGTATCGTCGCCCCGCCGCCGGCCCTGACCCGGCGCCGTCATGTCGACATGATGCGGGTCTGCAGCGCCGCGTGTAGCTGAGCGCCCCACTCCCTCGCACCGAACCTTCCCAGCGGTCCGCCCAACGGCGCACCGCCGGCGGCGCACGCCCGTGCCCGCCCGGACAACCCTCTCGGAGACACCTGTGCGATTCCTACCTGCCCTGACCCGGGCCGCCGCCCTCACCGTCGCCGCCGTAATCGGCGCCGCCACCCTCACCGCCTGCGGCGGTGACGACGCCGCCGGCGCGGCGGACAACCCCTACGACCTGCTCCAGCCCGGCGTGCTGCGGGCCGGCACGCTCACCGACGCGCCGCCGAACGTCTACCTGAAGGACGGGAAGTTCACCGGCTTCGACAACGACCTGCTGGTCGCGGCGGCCGCGAAGATCGGCCTGAAGGTGGAGTTCGTCGGCACCGACTTCTCGGCGCTGCTCTCCCAGGTCGCCAACCGCAAATTCGATGTCGGAAGCTCGTCGATCACCATCACCGAGGCGCGGAAGAAGACCGTCGACTTCGGCAACGGCTACGACTTCGGCTACTTCGGACTCGACGTGCCGGCCGGCTCCCCCATCACCGGCTTCGACCAGCTCAAGGGCAAGCGGGTGGTGGTCGTCCAGGGCACCGTACAGGACGACTACGCCACCCGGGAGGGCCTCGACCCGGTGCGGGTGCCGGACTACAACGGCGCGATCAACCAGCTCAAGGCGGGCACCGCCGACGCGTGGATCGCCCCGGCGGAGATCGGCGACACGTCGGCCGCGGAGAGCAACGGCAAGATCAAGGTGGCGGCCAAGGAACTCAGCCCGGCCCCGACCGCGTACGCGTTCGCCAAGGACAACGACAAGCTGCGCGAGGCCCTGGACAAGGCGCTCGACGAGGTGATCGCCGACGGCACCTGGAGCCGGCTACAGGCCCAGTACTACCCGGGTCGGCCGGTCCCCGCCGACTTCAAGCCGGGCAGCGGCACGGTCGCGGTCCCGGCCGCGCCGACCGCGTCGGCGTCGGCCACCTCCTGACGGCGTACGGATGACGAGCGAGCGGGGCGGTAGGAGAGGCGACTGATGGATCCGTTGAGCACCCTGTGGGAGACCTTCTTCGACTGGGACTCCATGCGCGAGGCGCTGCCCGAGATGCTGACCGTCGGGCTGCCCAACACGCTGATCCTGGCGGTCTCCGCCGCCCTGCTCGGCTCGGTGCTGGGCATGCTGCTGGCGGTCGCCGGCATCTCGCGTACGCGATGGTTGCGCTGGCCGGCCCGCGTCTACACCGACGTCTTCCGCGGCCTGCCGGCGGCGGCGACGATCCTCCTGATCGGCGTCGGCCTGGCGCCACTGGGGATGGAGGTGTGGGGCCCGAACCCGTACCCGCTCGGCATCCTGGCGCTGTCGCTGATCGCGGCGGCGTACATCGGGGAGATCTTCCGCTCCGGCATCCAGTCGGTGGAGGCCGCCCAGGTGGAGGCCGCCCGGGCCCTGGGCTTCTCGTGGGGCGAGGCGATGCGGGTGGTCATCATCCCGCAGGGGGTGCGCCGCGTGCTGCCCGCGTGGGTCAACCAGCTCATCGCGCTGATCAAGGACTCCAGCCTGGTGTACTTCCTCGGCCTGCTGGCCAGCCAGCGGGAGCTGTTCCGGATCGGCCAGGACTACGCGGCGAACACCGGCAACCAGTCGGCGCTGCTGCTGGCCGGCCTGTTCTACCTGGCGCTGACCGTGCCACTGACCCATGCGGTCAACTGGATCGACCGGCGGCTGCGGCACGGACGTCCCGCCGGCGCACCCGGCGACGAGGACGACGACCTGACGCTCGCCGGCGCGGTGGAGGGGAGTCCACGATGAACACGTCGGTCAGTGTGAGCCTCCGCGACGTGCACCTCGCGTTCGGCGCGAACCGCGTGCTGCGCGGCGTCGACCTGGACGTGCCGCGCGGGGCGACCGCCTGCGTGATCGGCCCGTCGGGCTCCGGCAAGTCCACCCTGTTGCGGACGATCAACCGGCTGATCGAGCCGGACCGCGGCGACGTGCTCCTCGACGGCCGCAGCGTACTGGGCGACGACCCGGACCGACTGCGGCAGCGGGTCGGCATGGTGTTCCAGCAGTTCAACCTGTTCCCGCACATGAGCGTGCTGCGCAACGTCACCCTCGCGCTCCGGCGGATCCGAAAGCTGCCCGAGGACGAGGCCGTCGCGGTGGCCCGGCACGAGCTGGACCGGGTGGGGCTCGCCGCCAAGGCGGACGCGCGGCCGGCACAGCTCTCCGGCGGGCAGCAGCAACGGGTCGCCATCGCCCGCGCGCTCGCGTTGCAGCCGCAGGTGATGCTCTTCGACGAGGCGACCTCGGCGCTGGACCCCGAGCTGGTCAAGGGTGTCCTGTCGCTGATGGCGGAGCTGTCCGCGGGGGGCATGACGATGGTGGTGGTCACCCACGAGATGGGCTTCGCCCGCGAGGTGGCCGACACGGTCGCCTTCATGGACCGGGGCGTGGTGCTGGAGGCGGGCGCGCCAGCCGCCGTCTTCGAGGCGGCCGAGCACCCCCGGCTCCGCCAGTTCCTCTCTCAGGTGCTCTAGCCTTCGGTGCCCGAGCACGGGCCGTCGTGGTCATTGCGACGCCGGCAGCGGCGGGCGCCGTCGAGCCGGGCGTCACACCACACCCGGGTACGGAGGAACTGGCGATTCTCCTCGCTGAGGGTGATCTCCCCGAAGTCGACGGCGGTGACGTGCCAGCACCCGCCCCGGGCCATGCACTGAGCCTCGGCGAGGAGCTGACCAGGAACTACAGCGTCCGAGGGGCCGCTCCGACGCAGGAATGAGGCATCTGCGTACCCAACCGGTCGACGGAGTGTCACTAAAGTGGCGGGTGGACCGGAGGGACACGTCCGTGGCTTCGAAGCGACACCGGCTCTGCCAGCGGCGAAAGGCCCTCGGATACAGCCAGGAGCGCTTGGCCTTCATCCTTGATGTCGAGCGGTCGACTGTGGTGCGCTGGGAGAATGCCGAGACGGATCCGCAGCCGTGGCATCGGACCCGGATCGCCTCCGCACTCGGCGTTACGCTCGAACAGCTCGACGACATGCTCGCCGACGTGTCGGTGGCAACGCATCGAGGACAGGCCATGCGAGACGACCGCCGTGATCCCGTTTCCGCCGCCGCCCGGCCCGAGTTGCTGACCGATCTCCGGACCTTTCTCACCAGCTACTTGACCCCACCCACTCCGAAGAGCCCGTCGGTGGTCGATCTGCGACGGGCTGTGGGCCGCGTGCACAACCAATACCAACGGGCGAGCTACACGTCGACGGCCCGTCTGCTGCCGCATGTGCTCATCCAGGCGACGGCCTTGGCCGACGGTGCCACCGGCGCACATCGCGGCACGCGGCTTCGGCCCGACGAACGTCCTCATCCACGCGGTTTCCGCCGCGGTCAGAGCCGGCAACGCAGACCAGGCCCTGGAGATCGGGGCACGGCTCGACACCTCGCGCCTGCCGACGGTGTTGGTCGGCCGGAGGGCGCAGGTGCACGTCGATTTAGCGGCGGCGGTGCTGCGGTCCGGCGGCGACAGGTCGATCTCGGTGCTGCACCTGCTCGAAGCCGAACGGGTGGCCGCTGAGTCCGTTCACGCGAACGTCCGTGCTCGCATGCTCCTGCTCGACCTCCTGACGAAGGAACGACGAGCGGCGACACCAGGGCTCCGGCCGTTGGCGGAGCGGGCCGGGCTGGCATGAGCCAACGAGGCGTGCTGGCCCTGGTCGTCTGCGCCGCTCCCCCGGTGTTGCGGATCGATGAGCTGGTCGGGTCCCTACAGGAGGACGGCTGGACAGTGTGCCTTACCGCCACACCGACCGCCGCGACCTGGATCAATCGAGAGGCACTGGCGCAGCAGACCGGCTACCCGGTTCGGGTGGAATGGCGCATGCCCGGCGACCCCGAGCCGCATCCGCCGGCCACCGCCGTCGCCGTGGTGCCGGCGACGTTCAACGTCATCAACAAGTGGGCTCAGGGAATCAACGACACCCTCGCTCGCGGCATCCTCAACGAAGCGCTCGGCGGCGACATCACGGTGTACGCGTTCCCGAACGTCAAGGCACAACTCGCCGCGCATCCGAGCTACGACCGGCACCTGCGGCTGCTCCAAGACGCGGGCGTCGTCATTGCCCCACTTCCTGCCGAGCTGAGTTGGCGAACTGTCGTCGACCGGCTCGGCACGCAGGTATAGCTGCCCGGCTACGGCGCTCAGCGCACCCGCGATGGACCCCGACCTCTAGCGCGACCACCCTCCTTGGCAATATTCTCCACCTCACGCCCGGCCTCTGGAGCTGGTTTTCATGCGGCTCACTCCCACCCCCGCGTGCCGGGCGCGGAGGAGATGCCATGCACGTCGAGCAGAGCGAACTGGACCGACGCACGCTGCTGCGGGCCGGCCTCGGCGCCGCAACCGTGGCGGTCGTCGGCAGTGAACTCGCCTTCCCGGCCACCGCCCACGCCGACCCGGGCGCCGACCTGGACTGGATCTACAGCTGCGACGAGTGGGGCGCGCGGCCGCCCAAGGACCCCCTGGTGGTCAGCGCGATCCCGACCAACAAGATCATCGTGCACCACATGGCGTTCCCGAACGTCACCGACTACAGCGAGGCGCAGGCCATCAAGCTGGCCCGCGACTGCCAGAACCTGCACATCGACGGCAACGGCTGGTCCGACACCGGCCAGCACTTCACCGTCAGCCGCGGCGGGTACGTCCTCGAAGGACGGCGGGGCAGCCTGGAACGGCTCCAGGCCGGCGACCGGCAGATGGTCTCCGCCCACTGCCCGGGCGAGAACGGCCGCTCCATCGGCATCGAGAACGAGGGCACGTACGTCACCGAGACGCCGCCCGAGGCGCTGCTCGACTCGCTGGTCAAGCTCTGCACGACCATCTGCCGGCAGTACGGGCTGCACGCACACGACATCTTCGGCCACTGGGACTTCCGGAACACGCTCTGCCCCGGCGCCGCCTTCTACCGCCAGTTCCCGATGCTGCGCCGCCGGGTCTTCGCCGAGCTCGGCACCGCCCTCGCCGACGTGCCGGCCCGCCGCTGGCCGGACCTGTGGCGGTTCGTCGGATCGCCGTCGGTGCGCGCGGTGCAGTACCTGCTCGCCCACCACGGGTACGCGGTGACCCCGACCAGCGTCTTCGACGCGGCCACCGTCGCCGCCGTTCAGGACTGGCAGGCCCGAAACGGCATCCCGGTCGACGTCGACGCCACCCTCACCACGCCCACCTGGGAGACCCTCGCGCCCGAGCTGGACCAGCACGCCTCCGGCCTGCCGGTCGCCGCGGTGCAGTTCATCCTCAACGCCAAGGGCTACGCCGAGGTCACCGTCACCGGCCAGTACGACCACGCCACCCGCGAGGCCGTCAAGGACGTGCAGGGCCTGCACGGGCTGCCCGACAACGGCAAGGTCAGCACCAGCACGTGGTGCGTGCTGGTGGGCGGGGTCGTCCGCCAGTCCTTCCGCACGGACGACTGAGCGAGGGTGCCGGCGCGGGGAATGCGGCAGCATCTCCCCCGCGCCGGCACGGAACTCACGTCCGTCCGCCTCGTTGGTCACCCTGCCACCCCTCTGCGACGATGGCGCGGAGGCCGACGAAGGAGGACGCGGTGCAGACGCAGCTCAACCCGTACCTGAACTTCCCCGGCAACGCCCGGGACGCGATGGAGCTCTACCACTCGGTCTTCGGTGGTGACCTCACGGTGGCCACCTTCGGAGAGTTCGGCGAGAACGACCCGACAATCGCCGACAAGGTCATGCACGCCCTGCTGCGCTCCCCCGGCGGCCTGGTGCTGATGGCCTCCGACCTGGCGCCCGGCATGGAGCACCAGCCCGGCACCAACATCTCGATCAGCCTGAGCGGCGACGACGCCGACGAGTTGCGCGGCTACTGGGACAAGCTGTCCGCGAGCGGCTCCGTCGTCATGCCGCTGGAGAAGCAGATGTGGGGCGACGAGTTCGGCATGTGCGTCGACCGGTTCGGCATCCAGTGGATGGTCAACATCACCGCGCCGACGTCCTGACCCACCGGCCGCGTTTGGCGTAGCGGCGGGGCGGAGAACAACAGGGGCATGAGCTGGGCCAACCGAGCCGTGCCCGCCGCCGTCGCCGCCGTCGCGGCCCTCGCCGTACGCGACCTGCTCCAACGCGACCACGCCCTGCTGCGCAACTTCCCGGTCCTCGGCCGCGCCCGGTACCTGCTGGAGTCGATCGGGCCCGAGCTGCGCCAGTACATCGTCGCCGGCAACAACGAGGAGCGGCCGTTCACCCGCGACCAGCGGCGCTGGGTGTACGCGTCGGCGAAGGAGGAGAACAACTACTTCGGGTTCGGCACCGACAACGACATCGAGTACACGCCGGGGTACCCGATCATCAAACACCGCACGTTCGGCCGGGCGGTGCCGCCGTCGTCCCCCGGCGCCGGGCACGACGTCACGCTTCCCTGCGCGAAGGTGCTCGGCGCCGCCCGGGGCCGGGCCCGCGCGTTCCGTCCGGAGTCGGTGGTCAACATCTCCGGCATGAGCTTCGGCTCGCTCTCCGGCAACGCCGTCGAGGCGCTGAACCGGGGCGCGGCCCTGGCCCGCTGCCTGCACAACACCGGCGAGGGCGGGCTGTCGCCGTACCACCGCAACGGCGGCGACCTGGTCTTCCAGATCGGCACCGCGTACTTCGGCTGCCGGGACGAGCACGGCCGGTTCAGCCTCGAACGGCTCAAGGACCTGGTCGCCGGCGCGCCGGTGAGGGCGCTGGAGATCAAGCTCAGCCAGGGCGCGAAGCCGAGCCTCGGCGGCCTGCTGCCGGCGGCGAAGGTGTCCGCCGAGATCGCCGCGACCCGCGGGATCCCCCAGGGCCGGGACTGCGTCAGCCCCTCGCGGCACGCCGAGTTCTCCGACTGCGACAGCCTCCTGGACTGGGTGGAACTGCTCGCCGCCGAGACCGGCCTGCCGGTCGGCATCAAGTCCGCCGTCGGCGACCTCGGCTTCTGGGAGGAGCTGGCCACGCTGATGCGCGACACCGGCCGCGGCGTGGACTTCGTGACGGTCGACGGCGGGGAGGGCGGTACCGGCGCCGCGCCGCTGATCTTCACCGACTCGGTGTCGCTGCCGTTCCAGCAGGGCTTCTCGCGGGTCTACCGGGTCTTCGCCGAGCACAACCTGCACGAGCAGGTCGTCTTCGTCGGCGCGGGCAAGCTCGGCCTGCCGGACAACGCCGTGGTGGCGTTCGCCCTCGGCGCCGACATGGTAAACGTCGGCCGGGAGGCGATGCTGGCCATCGGCTGCATCCAGGCCCAGAAGTGCCACACCGACACCTGCCCCACCGGGGTCGCCACGCAGAACGCGTGGCTGGCGCGGGGTCTCGACCCCGCCCGCAAGTCGGTGCGGGCCGCCAACTACATCCGGACGCTGCGGCGCGACCTGATGAAGGTCGCCGAGGCGTGCGGCGTCGAGCATCCCGGGCTGATCGACACGGGCTCGGTCGAGGTCCTCGACGGCCGTACCGGCTCCACCCCGCTGGACCAGGTGTACGGGTACCGCCCCGGATGGGGGCTCCCGTCCGCCGCCGACCGGGCCGAGATCGTCCGGCTGATGACGGCCGAGGCGCCGCAGGGAGGCAGCGCACCCCCCTCCCCGACCGCCGTGGGCTGACCACGAAATATCGCGGGTGCCGTCGGCCGGTCCCGCGTACGGTGGCGCGGTGCTGATCCGACGTGAGTCCCCCGCCGACATCGCCGCCATTCACGCCGTGCACGCGGCAGCGTTCGCGGACGCGCAGCGGCCGGACGCCGTACCGGTGGAGGCCGACCTCGTCGACGCGCTGCGCGCCGACGCCGGCTGGCTGCCGGCGCTCTCCCTGGTCGCGGTGGTCGACAAGGGCGAGTTCGCGTACGCCCGGCCGTTCCAGGACCTCTGAGCACCGGCGAGCCTTTCCCGCGGATCGGCACTCGGGCATGCTTGGTGGATGGGAGAGGTGCTGCCACTGCCGAGCGTCGGTGACCTGTTCGCCGACATCCGCGGCGACGACCGGACGATGCGGGTCAGCTGGCACCCGGAGCGGGGTGCGGTGGTGCTGTCCCTGTGGGCGGGCGCGGTCTGTCGTGGCTCCTTCCGGATGTCCACCGAGGACGTGCCGAGGCGGCTGTCGCTGCTCGCCGACATCGCCGAGGCCGTCCCGCCCGCCCCGCAGCCGGGCGACCCCGTGGCGCCGTCAACCGGCACCCGGGCGACCGATGTCACCGTGGGCACCCCGTCGGAGGTCGAGCAGACCGGCGACCTCCCCGGCGCCGCCCACCGCAGCCTGCGGCCGATCGTGCCGGTGCCGCGCGTCGCCTGAGACGTACGGCATCGCCGGCCGGTCCGCCATGTAGCGTGCTCGTGGCCGCGGTCGCCGAGCCACCGGTGACGGTGGTGGTTGTCGCGGACCGGGCCAACACCCGCCGGGTCGCTTGCGAGACTTGCCGGGACGACGCGACGGCGACCGGGCGTCGACCGGGGCATCTGCGGGAGGATTCGTGGCGGTGGACGTGGTGTCGGAGGTCGTGATCGACCGCCCGGTTGCCGAGGTGGCGGCGTTCGCGGGCGACCCGACCAACGCTCCGGCCTGGTACGTGAACATCGAGTCCGTGGAGTGGCGGACGCCCCCGCCGCTGCGGGTCGGCTCCCGCGTGGCGTTCGTGGCGCACTTCCTCGGCCGCCGGCTCGCCTACACGTACGAGATCGTCGAGTCGGTGCCCGGCGATCGGCTGGTGATGCGGACGGCGGAGGGCCCGTTCCCGATGGAGACCACCTACCGCTGGGAGCCGCTGGACGCCGGACGCACCCGGATGACGCTCCGCAACCGGGGCGAGCCGAGCGGCTTCGCGTCGATCGCCGCCCCGGTGCTGGCCGGGGCGATGCGCCGTGCCAACCGCAAGGACCTGACGCGGCTCAAGGGCCTGCTGGAACGCCCGGAGAGCTGAGGGCCCCCCGTTCCGGCAGGTCGGTGCGCGATTTCGAACACGTGTGCGAACATGGGTCGGTGTCGACCGAGGCCACCGTCCTGCACGCCGACCTGGACGCGTTCTACGCGTCGGTGGAGCAGCGGGACGACCCACGCCTGCGCGGCCGGCCCGTCATCGTCGGCGGTGGCGTGGTGCTCGCCTGCAGCTACGAGGCCAAGGCGCGGGGCGTCCGCAGCGCGATGAACGGCCGCCAGGCACGCCGGCTCTGCCCGGACGCGGTCGTGATGCCGCCACGGATGGCGGCGTACACGGCCGCCAGCCGCGCGGTGTTCGAGATCTTCCGGCGCACGACGCCGCTGGTCGAGGGGCTGTCGGTCGACGAGGCGTTCCTCGAGGTGGGCGGCCTGCGCCGGCTGGTCGGCCCGCCGGCCGACATCGCCGTCCGGCTGCGTCGGGAGGTCCGCGAGCAGGTCGGCCTGCCGATCACGGTCGGCGTCGCCCGGACGAAGTTCCTCGCCAAGGTGGCCAGCGGCGTCGCCAAACCCGACGGGCTGCTGGTCGTCCCAGCCGGGCAGGAACTGGCGTTCCTGCACCCGCTGCCGGTCGAGCGGCTGTGGGGCGTGGGCCCGGTGACGGCGGCGAAGCTGCGCGACCGGGGCATCCGCACCGTCGGCCAGGTGGCCCGGCTCGGCGAGGCGACGCTGGCGACGCTGCTCGGCGCGGGGGCCGGCCGGCACCTGCACGCGCTGGCGCACAACCGCGACCCGCGGCCGGTGCAGGTGGGGCGCCGACGGTCGTCGATGGGCGCGCAGCACGCCCTCGGGCGCGGTCCGCACTCCCCCGCCGACCTGGACGCGATCCTCGCCGGCCTGGTGGACCGGGTGACCCGCCGGATGCGGTCGGCCGCCCGCTCGGGGCGTACGGTGATGCTGCGGCTGCGCTTCGCCGACTACACGCGGGCGACCCGCTCGCACACCATCGGCAAGGCGACGGCCGACACGGCACCGCTGCTGGCCACCGCGCGGTCGCTGCTGCGGGCGGCGCTGCCGGAGATCGAGCGGCGGGGCGTCACGCTGATCGGCGTCTCGGTCGGCAACCTGGACGACGCCCCGGTCCAGCCGCCGCTGCCGTTCGACCGCGACCCGGGAGCCGACCTGGACGCCGCCGTGGACGCGGTGCGCAGCCGCTTCGGCTCCGCCGCGCTGACCCGGGCGACGCTGCTCGGCCGCGATCCCGGCGTCGAGATGCCGCTCCTGCCCGACTGACCGTCGGCGGGCACGCCGGGCGGCAGACTGGGGTCATGCCACCACCGGCCCGATCTCCCGGCAGCGGACCCGCCCGTCCGCCACTGTCGGCGTGGCGGTTCGTCATCTGGTTCGGCATCGTGGCGATGCTCGCCGATGTCGTCTACGAGGGGGCACGGTCGATCACCGGGCCGCTCCTGGCCGGCCTGGGGGCGAGCGCCTTCACGGTGGGCGTCGTCACCGGCGTGGGTGAGGCGTCCGCGCTGGCGCTGCGGCTGGTGTCCGGGCCGCTGGCGGACCGTACCGGCCGCTTCTGGGCGTGGGCGCTCGCCGGGTACGGGCTCACCGTCGTCAGCGTCCCGCTGCTGGGTCTCGCCTCGGTGGTCTGGGTCGCCGGAGCGCTGGTCATCGCCGAACGGGTGGGCAAGGCGGTCCGCCAGCCGGCGAAGGACACGCTGCTCTCCCACGCCGCCGCCGTGACCGGTCGCGGTCGCGGCTTCGCGGCGCACGAGGCGCTGGATCAGGCGGGAGCACTGGTGGGGCCGCTGGCCGTGGCCGCCGTGCTGGCGGCGAGCGGCGGCGACTACGGCCCGGCGTTGCTCGCGCTCGCGGTGCCGGGAGCGCTCGCCCTCACCGTCCTGGTGTGGTTGCGGGTACGGGTTCCGCACCCGGCCCGGTACGAGACCGGCGAGGCCGCCGAGCAGCCGCGACAGCGGGACCGCGCGACGCCGGAGGCGGCGGGCCGGCTGCCGGGCAGGTTCTGGGTGTACGCCACGTTCGCCGGGCTGACCATGACCGGCTTCGCCACCTTCGGCGTGCTCTCCTTCCACCTGGTGGAGGCGGACCTGCTGCCCGCGACAGCGGTGCCGGTGCTCTACGCCGCCGCGATGGTCGTCGACGCGGTGGCCGCCATCGCCACCGGGTGGGCGTACGACCTGTACGGCGCCCGGGTCCTGGTCGTCCTGCCGATCGTCGCCGCCACCGTCCCCGCGCTCGCCTTCGCCCCGACGGTCGGGCTGGCGGTGGCCGGTGTGCTGGTGTGGGGCGCCGTGCTGGGCGTGCAGGAGTCCACGTTGAAGGCCACCGTCGCGGACCTGGTGGGGCCGGGCCGGCGCGCCACGGCGTTCGGCGTGTTCGGAGCGGTGGTCGGCGTCGCCGCGGCCGCGGGTGGCGCGCTCACCGGCGGGCTGTACGAGACGTCCGTGCCGCTGCTCGTGGCCGTGACGGGAACGGTCCAGGCGGTCGCGCTGGGCGTGCTGCTGACCGTCCTGCGCCGGGCCCGGGTCCGCTCTCCGGGCCGGGGCGGTGTCGGAGGTACGGGTTAGCGTGCGGGCGTGACCGGACCTGGGGATGTCCCGCCCGTGCTTCTCGACCGGCTGCGTCCGATCTGTCTCGGCCTGCCGGAGGCGTACGAGGAGCCGGCCTGGGTGGGCGTGCGCTGGCGGGTGCGCAAGCGCACCTTCGCCCACGTGCTCACCGTCGACCCCGAGCACCAGATGGCGTACGCGCGGGCCGTCGAGACCGACGAGCCGGTCTGCGTCCTGACGTTCCGGTCGCCGGTGGACGAGATCCAGGCGCTGGTCGCCGGCGGCCACCCGTTCTTCAAGCCCGGCTGGGGCGCCGACGTCCTCGGGATGGTCGTCGACGACGGGCTCGACTGGGCCGAGGTGGCCGAGCTGCTCACCGAGAGCTACTGCCGGCTAGCGCCCCGGAAGCTCGCCGCGCGGGTCGCGCCGCCGGCCGCGGGCGGCCTGGGCCGGTGAGGCCGTCGGCTCCGATCGTGGTGCCCGCGACGGCGGTCGGTCACGTGGGTAGTCCGTCAGGCCGCCGGTCCTCCCCCACTCGGTCGGATACCCGGCCCGTCGGTCGTGCCGCCGGAACCCCGCCGCGTCGACTCTCGTTACGTGACCGCGAGCCCCGGCCGCCATCCCGGCGGCACACGCTCGGCGGAGGTGAGGGGTGTCGGAGCGTCACGAGCCGGTGACTCCCGCGTGGGAGTGCCGGGACTGCGGGCAGAGCTGGCCGTGCCCGACCCGCCGCCAGTTGCTGCTCCGGGAGTACGGGCCACACCCGGCCAACCTCAGCGTCTACCTGGCGGCCTGCCTGACCGCCGCCACCGCGGACCTGCGGTCGCCACCGGCCGCCCTGCGGGAGCGGTTCCTCGGCTGGATCCCGCACCCGCGCCACCGCGTGTTCTGACGCGCCGCACGCCGCGCGCTACTCGGCGACGACGAGGGCCTGCGGAGCGGCCTGCTTCATCCGGTCCGCGGCCACGTCAGCCGGATGGCGGTCCCCCGCTTCACGACCGCCTCCGGGAAGGCGGCGGCGAGGTTGCACTACCCGCCGTGCAGGCCGCCGGGAACGGATTTGTCACACGATCGACATACGACCGCAGGGTGATCGCGAACCCGGGCCGGCAGGTTGTGGCGGAACAAGCGTCGCGAGCCCGACGGAGGCGGCGTCCGGGGGTCGGCCCTGAACCCGAGCGACGAGCCCCGCCTCGACCTGGAGGTCCCCGTGGCGTCGATGTCGATCACCGTGACCATCCTGTCCGCCGGCGTCGTGGTCCTGGTGCTGCGGGGCCGCATGCGCGGCGAGGACATCGACCCCTTCCGCGACGCGCTGCACCGGGTGCTGCGCGACCGGCCCCGGGAGGTCCACCTCGACCTGTCCGGCATCGTGGACGTCGAGCCGTTCGCCGCGGCAGCCGTCACCGCCGCCGCCGTCGAGGCGGAGCGGACCGGGACGACGGTACGGGTCGTCCACGCCTCCACCCCGGTACGCCAGCGGATGAGCACGGCCGGCGCCGACGGCCTGCTGCGCTGACCCGTTTGCCGTCAGGACGGGCGGGAACGCAACCGGTCCGGGCGGTACGAGCGCGTCCTCGTGCCGCTGCCGACACGGGGAGGTTGACATGGGTAACCGGGAACAGCTGCACGAGCTGCGCCAGAAGGCCCACAACGCGGGCATCGAGGGCAACTCGAAGATGACCGAGGACCAGCTCCGCGATGCCCTGCGCAGGGTCGACCGGGGCGTCGAGCCGCAGATGGCCAAACAGCAGGCGAAGCGCTGACGGCACGGGACGTCCCGCGCCGGCCCATTCCGGTCGGCGCGGGACGTCGTGCCCGGATCAGTCGTCGCGAGCAGGTCCGGGCACGCCTTCGCGCAGGCCCGGCAGGCGCCGGCGCGGATCCGCCGCCGCGCAAGTTGTCACGCGACCGTCACAGGTCCGCACGGTGACTGTCACGCCGATGAGCATCGTTGGTGACAGGAACACCGGACGACCGGCGTGACGAGGCAGGTGATCACCATGGCCGGCCAGCGCCCTACCCGCCGGACCGCGATCGCCGCGGGACTGGTGGCCGTCCTGATCGCCGCCGGGTGCGGCCGCGGTCCGGCACCGGAGCCGCCCCGGTCCGCCGGCACCGGCCCGCCCAGCACCATCGCCCGGGCCGAGATCGGCGGCAGGCTCACCGTCACGGCGGCCGTGGACCGGGTCGTCGACGACACCGCCTTCGTCGTCCGGGACGCCGACCTGACCGACGGCGCGCTGCTCGTCCTCACCACGACGAGAACGCAGGCCTCCCCACCCGAACTGGTCACCCTCGACGGCGTCGTGATCCTGTTCGCGTACGACGGCCTCGCCGCCCGCTACGGCCTGCGTGCGCCGGAGGCGTACCGGGCGTTCGAGGGCCAGCGGGCGCTGGCCGCCGACCAGATCACCGTGTGGCGGTGAGGCAGGCGGCGGAAACGGGATCGGCCGGCGGCCGGGCCGCGTAGCGTGGAGGGCACTACGCGACCGGGGGGAGAGTGACGTGACGGAGCCGGAGGAAGGTCGGGAGAAGAGCCCGAAGACCGACCGGGTGCTGTACTCACCCGACGGGGACCCGCACCACACGGTGGCGCAGGCGCCACAGCCGGACGAGCACCTCCCGCCGACCGTCACCCGCGACGACCGGACCGAGGTCATCGACGACGAGCAGTGACACCGTCCCGCCGCGTGTGAACACCGCACGGGCGGGTAGCCGCTGCCGTGGTCGACTGGCGGACCGTGTTCACGCCGGACACTCCGCTGTTGGAGATCGTCGTCCGGGGCAGCGTGATGTACCTGACGCTGTTCTTCCTACTCCGGGTTCTCCTGAAGCGGGAGAGCGGCACGACGGGCGTCACCGACCTGCTGGTGATCGTGCTGATCGCGGACGCGGCCCAGAACGGCATGGCGAGCAACTACACGTCCCTGGCCGACGGGGTGGTGCTGGTCGCGACGATCATCGGTTGGGCGTACCTGCTCGACGCGCTCGCGTACCGGTGGCCGGCCGCCGCCCGCGTGATCCGTCCCGGCTCCCTGGTCCTGGTACGGGACGGTCGGATGCTGCGCCGCAACATGCGCCGCGAGCTGGTCACCGAGGAGGAGCTGTACGCCAAGCTGCGCGAGCAGGGCGTCGACGACATCGCCGACGCGCGTGAGGTCCGGATGGAGTCCGACGGCGAGTTCAGCGTCATCACCCGCTCCGGACAGGGCGGCGCCGGTGGGACGTCCCGCAAGCGGCGTGCCGCCTGACCGGTCACCGTCCCTCGGCCAGGTCGCCGCGCCGGAGCCGGCCGCCGGCGACCAGTTCCACGGTGAGCACCACCGCGACCGCCTCCACCGCCAGCAGGCCGATGAGCACGAACAGCTGGGTGACGCCGGCGGTGAGCGGGTCGGCGCCGCCGAGCAGCACCCCGACGAACGCCCCGGGCAGGGTCACCAGGCCGACCGTGCGCGTCTGGTCCAGCGCCGGGATCAGCGCCTGACCCGCCGCCGGCCGGCACACCAGCAGCACCGCGTCGCGTGGGAGCAGGCCCAGCGCGAGGGCCGCCTCCACCTCTCCACGCCGGCCGGTCAGGTCGTCGAGGGCCCGGCGGCCGGCCAGCGAGGTGGCGGTCATCGCCCCGCCGATCAGGATGCCGGCGACCGGGATGACGGCGATCCCCCGGAGCGGCAGCAGGCCGGTCAGGAGCAGGGCCACCACGAGCGGCAGGCTGCCCGCGACGATCGGCAGGGCGGACCACCAGCCCCGTCCGCCGCTGATGCGGCGGCCGGCGGTCACCGTGGCGACGACGCACATGAGCAGCACGAACCCGGCGGTCGCCCAGAGCGACCCGACGATCGCGACGATCGCCACCGACACCGCCGCCAGTTGCAGCGCGGCGCGGATCGCGGCGACGACGATCTGCCGCCCGTGCCCGAGCCGCCCCATCGTCGCGACGGCGGCGGCCAGCGCCGTCAGGACGACCAGCGCGACCGCCAGCCTCGGGCCGATCGCCAGCATCGTCGACGTCATGCGCCAGTGCTTACCCGATCCGGGCGGGACGCGTGGTGGGATGCGGCCCACACCGCCGCGACGGTACCTGACGACCTGGCCCCTCGTACCAGCGCCACGTGGTGATGGACAACGTCACGGCCACGTCGACCGGCGCGCTCGCCGGCATCAACACCAACTGGGGCGGCGGCGCCCGGTTCACCCGGATCACCGTCCTCGACGACCCGGACCGCGAGACGCGGATCTGCGTCAAGTACCGGGGCGTGCCCAAGGGTGACGAGCCCGTCGAGATCGGCGCGGGCGCCGGCGGCGTCAGCTGCATCTACTCGCCCTCGGACATCACCTGGCGGTAGCCGATCGGCGGGGTCCGGCGGGACGGGGGCCGGGGGCCCCCCCCACCCCCTCGGGGGGGGGGGGGGGGCGGGGAGAGGGGCGG
>NZ_JAATEO010000043.1 GCF_012034245.1 Micromonospora thermarum
CGGTCGAGCACCTCGCGCAGGGCGTCCAGGTCCTCGTCGGTGGGCTGCCAGGCGCCCGCCTCGGCGTTGCCGCGTACCTGCTCGGGCGTGGTGGCGCCGGCGATCACCGAGGTCACCGCCGGCTGGGCGGCGAGCCCGCCGATGGCCACCTGGAGCATCGTGAGACCGCGCTCGGCGGCGTACGCCTCGATCGCCTCGATGGTGTCCCAGTCGGCGGCGGCGAGGCGCTGCGCGTACCGGCCGCCGCCGGCGAGACGGCTGCCGGCCGGCGGCGCCTGGTCCCGCTTGTACTTGCCGGTGAGCAGCCCGTTGGCGAGCGGGAAGAACGGCAGCATGCCGAGCCCGAACCGCTCGCACGCCGGGATGACCTCCGCCTCGACACCGCGCTCCAGCAGCGAGTAGTGGTTCTGCGCGGAGATGAACCGGGTACGCCCCTGCGAGCTGGCGGTCCAGTCGGCGTCGGCGATCTGCCAGCCGGCGAAGTTCGAGTTGCCCAGGTAGCGCACCTTGCCGGCGGTCACCAGGTCGTCCAGCGCGGCGAGCGTCTCGTCGATCGGCGTGCCCGGGTCGGGCTCGTGCATCTGGTACAGGTCGATGTGGTCGGTGCCGAGCCGGCGCAGCGACGCCTCCACGGCCCGCATGACGTAGCGCCGGGCCCCCCGGGCGCCGTGGTCGGGACCGTTGAGGCCGTGCATGTCCATGCCGAACTTGGTGGCGACGACCACGTCGTCCCGGCGCCCCTTCAGCGCCTGCCCGATCAGTTCCTCGGAACCGCCCTGCGGCTCGCCGTAGATGTCGGCGGTGTCGAAGAAGTTGATCCCCGCGTCGAGCGCGGCCTCGACCACCGCGCGCGTGCCGTCGAGGTCGAGCTTGCGGCCGAAGTTGTTGCAGCCGATCCCGACCACGGACACCACGAGCCCGGAGTCACCCAGCCGGCGGTACGTCATCTCAGTCACGAGATCCACCCTATTCCGGCGCGGATCACGCCACGTCCCAGACCGGCTGGGGTGTCTCCACCACCTCACCGTCGCCCCGGAACAGCACGAACCGGTCGAACGAGCGGGTGAACCAACGGTCGTGCGTCACGGCCACGACGGTGCCCTCGAAGGCGGCCAGCCCCGCCTCCAGGGCCTCGGCCGACGCCAGGTCGAGGTTGTCGGTCGGCTCGTCGAGGAGCAGCAGGGTCGCCCCGGACAGCTCCAGCAGCAGCACCAGGAAGCGCGCCTGCTGCCCGCCGGACAGGGTGCCGAAGCGCTGGTCGCCCTGGCCGGCCAGCTCGTACCGGGACAGCGCCGCCATCGCCGCGTGCCGGTCCATGCCCGCGCGGTGCTCGTCGCCGCGCCACAGGATGTCGACCAGCGTCCGCTCCATCAGCTCGGGCCGGTCGTGGGTCTGGGAGAAGTGTCCCGGCCGCACGCGGGCGCCGAGCCGGGCCACCCCGTCGTGCGCGACCGGCGCGAGGGCCTCCGCGCCGTCCACCGGCCCGTTCGCCGGGTCGGGGTCGGTGCCGCCGCGGGCGAGCAGCCGCAGGAAGTGCGACTTGCCGGTCCCGTTGGCACCCAGCACCGCGACCCGGTCGCCGTACCAGATCTCCAGGTCGAAGGGGTAGGTCAGGCCGTCGAGCTCCAGCTGCTCGCAGATCACCGAGCGCTTCCCGGTCCGCCCGCCGGTCAGGCGCATCCGGATGTCCTGGTCCTTCGGGGGTACGGGCGGCGGCCCGGCGTCCTCGAACTTGCGCAACCGGGTCTGCGCGGCCTGGTAGCGGGAGGCCATCCCCGAGTTGTACGCGGCCTTCTGCTTGTACATGAGCATCAGCTCGCGCAGCTTCTGGTGTTCCTCGCCCCACCGCCGGCGCTGCTCGTCGAGGCGGTCGTGCCGGGCGACCCGCGCCTCGTGCCAGCTCGTGAAGCCGCCGGGGTGCACCCAGGCGCTGCCGCCCTCGACGGCGACGACCCGGTCGGCGGTGTGGGCCAGCAGTTCCCGGTCGTGGGAGACGTACAGCACCGACTTGCCGGATTCGCGGAGCCGCGCCTCCAGCCAGCGCTTGCCCGGCACGTCGAGGAAGTTGTCCGGCTCGTCGAGCAGCAGCACCTCGTCGGGGCCGCGCAGCAGGAGTTCCAGGGCGAAGCGCTTCTGCTGGCCGCCGGAGAGCGTCCGGACGGGACGGTCCCGTGCGGTGTCCCACGGCAGGTCGAGCACGATGGTGGCGACGGTGTCGAAGAGCACCTCGGCGTCGTACCCGCCGGCCTCGCCCCAGGCGGCGAGCGCGTCCGCGTACGCGAGCTGCGCCTTGCCGGCGGCGGTGCTGTACTTGCCGCGCACCTCGGCCGCCCGCATGGCCGCCTCGGTCTCGGCCAGCCGGCGGCCCGCGTCGCGCAGGGCCGGCGGGGCGAGCGAGAGGGCCATGTCAGCGAGCGTCGACTCGTCGCCGATCATCCCGATGAACTGGCGCATCACGCCGAGCCCCCCGGTACGCGCGATCGCGCCGCGCTTCACCGGCAGGTCACCGGCGACCATCCGCAGCAGCGTCGTCTTGCCCGCGCCGTTCGGCCCGACCAGCGCGACCTTGGCGCCCTCACCGACCCGGAACGACACGTCGGCGAAAAGCTCCCGGCCATCGGGCAGGATGTGTCCGACCGCTGCCACGTCCACGTATCCCACGCCGGCATCCTGCCCGAGCGCCCGGCGGGGGCCAACCGATTACCTGGTGACCCGCAGCACCCGGTAGCCCTTCTGGCTGGCGTGCCGCTCGACCTGCCAGCCCTGCTCGGTGAGCCAGCGGTGCAGGGAGTCGCCGCCGAGGTGCCGGGCGACAACCAGCCAGGCGGCACCGTCCGGGGCGAGCCTCGGTAGCCAGCGCAGCAGCAACTGGTGCAGCTCGTCCTTGCCGATCCGGATCGGCGGGTTGGACCAGATCTCGGCGAAGGTCACGTCGGCCGGTACGCCGTCCGGCGGCGCGACGCGCACGCGGTCCGCCGCGCCGACCCGGGCGGCGTTGGTCGCCGTGAGCTCGCGCGCCCGCTCGTTGACGTCCACCGCCCAGATGGTGGCCGACGGTGCCGAGGTGGCGAGCACGCAGGTGATCGGTCCGAAGCCGCAGCCGAGGTCGAGCAGGTCGCCGGTGGTGCCGGGAGCCGGCAGCTCGGCCTTGCGCAGCAGCACCGCGGTGCCGGGGTCGAGGCGGGCGGCGGAGAAGACCCCGCCGGAGGAGGCCAGGGTGTAGTCGCGTCCGGCGACGGAGAACTCGACCTCGCGCGGCTGGGCGGCCGTCGCGGGTTCCGGGGTGAAGTAGTGGTCGCCGGTCACACGCGCGATTCTTCCACCGGCTCACGGAGGGCATGGCGACACCCCGCGTCGTCGCATTTTCCCATTATTACCCCCTAAAGGGACAATACCTCCTACTCTAGACGACATGGTGTATCGGTACGAGTCCGATGAGGACGCATTCGTGGAGTACCCGGAGCACGGGTCCGACCTGTCGGTGCTCGGCCCCGGTTCGCCTCCCCCGGCGGGGCCCTCGCCGTCCCGCTTCCCCACCCCGTCACTGCCCCGGACCACCCGGGTGGCGCCGCCACCCGCCGAACCCGCCCGCCCGCCCGCACCCGAGCCGGCCCGCCCGCCGGCGCCCGAGCCGGTGTGGGAGCCGGCCCCCGCACCCGCCGCAGCGCCACCCCACGCGCCGGTCGACCCGTCGGCCGCGCCGGTCGCCGCACCCCCGCCTCGTCGGGGCGGCGGCCGCATGTGGCAGGTCGTGGTCGGCGGCACGGCGGTGCTCGTCCTGCTCGCGCTCTGCGGGCTCGGCGGTGCCGCCCTGCTCAGCGAGCGCGGCGGCGACCTCATCACCCCGCCGACCGACCAGCCCGCGGCGGCGGACAGCGCCGAGCCGGAGGCGAACGACCTGGACTCGCGGGACACCGACCAGGTGCCGCTGAGCGCCAAGGAGGTCTTCCCGGGCCAGCAGCTCGCCGTCACCGAGGGGCAGCCCGCCTACCGGGTGTTGAAGACGCAGTCCAGCGGCAGCTGCGCCGTCGCCGCCACCGGCGAGGTCGCCGAGTTGCTGGTCCGCCTCGGCTGCAACCAGGTGGTCCGGGCGACGTTGCGCACCGCGGACGGCGACCATCTGGTCACCGCCGGCCTGTTCAACCTCACCGACCGGGCCAGCGCCGAACGCGCCCGCGACCGGATCCGGCAGGTGCTCGACGAGCGGCAGGGCCGGTTCCGGGGCATGGCCGCCGACGAGAAGTCCGAGGCGATCGCCACCGCCCCGGCCCGGGTCGGCTGGCAGGTACGCGGCCACTACCTCGCGTACGCCCTGGTGGCCCGGTCCGACGGCGAGCCCGTCCGCTCCGGCGACACGAAGGTCCGCGAGATCCTCTTCGACATGATCGAACTGCACCTCAACCAGGGCGTGCTGGAGCGCAGGGCGGACGGCGGCGTGGCCGCCCAACCCACCGCCGACCCCGACGACGGCACCGGCTCCCAGGACTGACGACGGCCGGCGCGGGTGCGGGGCCGGCCGGCCGCGCGCCCGCGCCGCCGTGCGCTCAGCCCTCCAGCGGTACGCGCAGCCGGCGGGTGAGGTCCGCGCGGCGGGCGTACTCGGCCGGGTCCTCGGGGTAGCCGACGGCGACCAGGGTGAGCCCGTGCGCGGGGGCGACCGTCACCTCACTGGCCCGCTCGCGACGGCTCAGCAGGCCGGCGGGCCATTCGGCCGGCCGCCGGCCGTCCCCGGCGGCCAGCATCGCGCCGACCAGGCTGCGCACCATCGCCTGGCAGAACGCGTCGGCCTGGACGGTGGCGACGAGGATGCCGTCCGGATCCCGCCGCCAGTCCAGCCGGGTCACCTCGCGCAGCGTGGTGGCGTTCTCCTTCCGCCGGCAGTACGCGGCGAAGTCGTGCTCCCCCACCAGTCCCGCCGCGGCGGCGGTCAGCGCCGCCAGGTCGAGCGGCCTCGGCCAGGCGAGGGTGTCGTGCCGGCGCAGCGGCTCCGCGCCCCAGGGCGCGTCGGTGACGCGGTACTCGTAACGCCGGAACGTCGCCGAGAACCGCGCGTCGAAGTCGAGCGGCACCTCGGCCATGGCCCGGACCCGCACGTCGGTGGGGAGCAGCCGGGTGAGCCGGCGCAGCAGCCGCCCCTCGTGCTGCCGCCAGACGTCCGTCGGCAGGTCGACGTGGCAGACCTGCCCGGTGGCGTGCACCCCGGCGTCGGTCCGGCCGGCCACGGTGAGGCCGGTCGCGGTCCCGGCACCGAGCACCAGGTCGAGGGTCCGCGCGAGGACCCCGGCGACGGTGCGCCGCTCCGGCTGGGCGGCCCAGCCGGAGAAGTCGGTGCCGTCATACGAGACGTCCAGCCGCAGGCGGGTGCGCTCGTCCACTCGTACCTCCTGACGGGTCGGGCCCGGCACCCCCTCAGGGATGCCGGGCCCGATCGCGGCCTGACTCAGGCCTTGTCGTTCTCGCCGGCCTCGTCGCTGTCCTCGCGGGCGGCCGCGGTGTCACCCGACGCCGACACGGGCGCCTCGGCGTCCTGGTCGTTGTCGGCCGACTTCGGGGCCTCCTCAGCGGGGGCGAGCGCCTCGACCTTGTCCTGCTGGGCGGCCTTGCGGGCGGCGGTCTTCTTGTTCGCCTTCGGCTCGGCGACCTGCAGCTCCTCGACCAGCTCGATGATCGCCATCGGTGCGGCGTCACCCTTGCGCGGACCGGTCTTCACGATCCGGGTGTAGCCACCGTTGCGGTTGGCGTACCGCGGCGCGATCTGGTCGAACAGGGCGTAGACCACGTCCTTGTCCTTGACGACGGCGAGCACCCGACGCCGGGAGGCCAGGTCACCGCGCTTGGCCTTGGTGATCAGCTGCTCCGCGAGCGGACGCAGCCGCCGGGCCTTGGTCTCGGTGGTCTGGATCTTGCCGTGCTGGAACAGCGACGTGGCCAGGTTGGCCAGCATCAGCCGCTCGTGCGCCGGGCTGCCGCCGAGGCGGGGACCCTTGGTGGGCGTGGGCATTCTCGGTGCTCCTCGTTTATCCTCAGCCGCGCTTACAGCTGCTCAGTCTCGCGGTAGTCCTCGGTGTCGTAGTCGGCCTCACCGAAGGCGTCCACGACGTGCGCCGGGTCGAAGTTCGGGGCGGAGTCCTTGAGCCCCAGACCCATCCCGGCGAGCTTCATCTTGACCTCGTCGATCGACTTCTGGCCGAAGTTGCGGATGTCGAGGAGGTCGGCCTCGGTACGCCCGATGAGCTCACCAACGGTGTTGATGCCCTCGCGCTTGAGGCAGTTGTAGGAGCGGACGGTGAGGTCCAGCTCCTCGATCGGCAGCGCCAGGTCCGCCGCCAGCTGGGCGTCCTGCGGGGACGGCCCGATGTCGATGCCCTCGGCGGTCTCGTCCAGCTCCCGGGCCAGGCCGAAGAGCTCGACCAGCGTCGAACCGGCGGAGGCCAGCGCGGTGCGCGGGCCCATCGACGGCTTGGTCTCGACGTCGATGATCAGCCGGTCGAAGTCGGTCCGCTGCTCGACACGGGTCGCCTCGACGCGGTACGTCACCTTCAGCACCGGCGAGTAGATCGAGTCGACCGGGATCCGGCCGATCTCGGCGCCGGCCTGCTTGTTCTGCGCCGCCGTCACGTAGCCGCGACCCCGCTCGACGGTCAGCTCCATGTCGAGCCGGCCCTTGCCGTTCAGGGTGGCGAGCTTCAGATCCGGGTTGTGCACCGAGACGCCAGCCGGGGGCTGGATGTCACCCGCGGTCACGTCGCCCGGGCCCTGCTTACGCAGGTACATGCTGACCGGCTCGTCGTGCTCGGAGCTGACGCACAGCTCCTTGATGTTCATGACGAGCTCGACCACGTCCTCCTTGACCCCGGGGATCGTGGTGAACTCGTGCAGCACACCGTCGATCTTGATCGAGGTCACCGCCGCGCCGGGGATGGACGACAGCAGCGTCCGGCGCAGCGAGTTGCCCAGGGTGTAGCCGAAGCCCGGCTCCAGCGGCTCGATGGTGAACCGGGACCGGGTCTCGTTGATCGACTCCTCGGAGAGGGTCGGTCGCTGGGAGATGAGCATGTCTTCTCTTCTCTTCCGGGGCGCCCGCCATATGACGCCCACGACACAAACTGTTCCGGTGGCCCGCCCTGGAGGGCGGGCCACCGCAACGAGCTCTTACTTGGAGTAGAGCTCGACGATCAGCTGCTCCTGGACCTGGGTGTCGATCACCTGGCGGGCCGGGAGCGAGTGCACGAGGATCTTCATCTGGCTGGGGATCGCCTCCAGCCAGGCCGGCACGGACCGGGAACCGGCCTGAGCCTGCGCCACCAGGAACGGGGTGAGCTGCTTGCTCTTCTCCCGGACCTCGATGATGTCGTGCTCCTTGACGCGGTACGACGGGATGTCGACCTTCTTGCCGTTCACCGTGAAGTGACCGTGCTTGACCAGCTGACGGGCCATGTCCCGGGACCCGGCGTAGCCGGCCCGGTAGACCACGTTGTCCAGCCGCGACTCGAGGATCTGCAGGAGGACCTCACCGGTCTTGGCCTGCTTGGCCACGGCCTCCTCGTAGTAACCGCGGAACTGCTTCTCCAGCACGCCGTACACGCGGCGGGCCTTCTGCTTCTCACGGAGCTGGAGCAGGTACTCCGTCTCCTTGGTACGGCCACGGCCGTGCTGCCCGGGCGGGAACGGCCGGGACTCGAACGGGCACTTCGGGCCATCGCACTTGCTGCCCTTGAGGAACAGCTTCATCTTCTCCCGCCGGCAACGGCGGCAGTCAGCACCGGTGTAACGAGCCATCTCTCTCTAACCTCTCAGACCCGGCGACGCTTCGGCGGACGGCACCCGTTGTGCGGCTGCGGGGTCACGTCGGAGATCTGACCGACCTCCAGGCCCACGGCCTGCAGCGAACGGATGGCGGTCTCCCGGCCGGAGCCGGGGCCCTTGACGAACACGTCGACCTTGCGCATGCCGTGCTCCATCGCCCGACGCGCGGCGGCCTCGGCGGCCAGCTGCGCGGCGAACGGGGTCGACTTGCGGGAGCCCTTGAAGCCAACCTGGCCCGCGGAGGCCCAGGAGATGACCGCACCGGTCGGGTCCGTGATGGACACGATGGTGTTGTTGAAGGTGCTCTTGATGTGCGCCTGCCCGTGGGCGACGTTCTTGCGTTCCTTGCGCCGGACCTTCTTGACGGCGGCTCCGGCACGAGCCTTCGGTGGCATAAGTCTTCTGCGCTCCTATTACTTCTTGCCGGGCTTCTTCTTGCCGGCGACGGTCCGCTTCGGGCCCTTGCGGGTACGGGCGTTGGTCCGCGTCCGCTGGCCACGAACCGGCAGACCCCGGCGGTGCCGGATGCCGGCGTAGCAGCCGATCTCGACCTTGCGGCGGATGTCCGCGGCGACCTCGCGGCGCAGGTCACCTTCAACCTTGTAGTTGGCCTCGATGTGGTCGCGGAGCTGCACGAGCTCCTCGTCCGTGAGGTCCCGGGCGCGCTTGTCCGGCGAGATGCCGGTGGCGGCGAGCGTCTCCAGGGCGCGGGTGCGACCCACGCCGAAGATGTAGGTGAGCGCGATCTCCATCCGCTTTTCGCGGGGGAGGTCCACGCCGACTAGACGTGCCATGTGCGGGCGTACTCCTCGTGGTGTTCTGCGGAGGTGTGGACCCGTCCCACCCCGCTACCGACCGGCCCCTGTCCTTCCGGCGCCTGTCAGCGCCGGCGACCGGGATCGGTCGCTGCCCGAGCGGGCCCCGGCCTCCGACCGGGGGTCGACCACGATGAGGTACGCGCTGCGCACTCCCGCGGCTGGGACGAGCATGTGATGTGTTGTGTCTGGATCTGCGGCCCGGACCGGTTGTCGACCGGTCGCGGTGTCGCGACCGGCCGGACGGTTCAGCCCTGGCGCTGCTTGTGGCGCGGGTCGGTGCAGATGACCATGACCCGGCCGTGCCGGCGGATCACCCGGCACTTGTTGCAGATCCGCTTGACGCTCGGCTTGACCTTCACGGTTGCCTTACTTCCCATCTGGCCCGGCGACGCGGTGTTCGCGACTCCGGGCGACGAAGACGGACACGGGACTCACCCGGCCGCCGTCAGGCTTACTTGTAGCGGTAGACGATGCGCCCTCGGGTCAGGTCGTACGGCGAGAGTTCGACGACGACCCGGTCCTCCGGCAGGATGCGGATGTAGTGCTGCCGCATCTTGCCGCTGATGTGAGCCAGCACCTTGTGACCGTTCGCGAGCTCCACACGGAACATGGCGTTCGGCAGGGGCTCGATGACCCGGCCCTCGATCTCGATGGCTCCGTCTTTTTTCGGCATGTCCTCCGCTGTCCTGACGTCGGTTACTCCGGACGGCCCACAACGTCTTACACGGGATGACTGATCGAGATCAGATGGCCCGCGCCAGCCGCGGCTCCGACACCCACCGAAGCGCAGGGTGGGCATGCCGGAGTGGACGCTGTGCGCCGATCAGAAAGTGTACGCCCGCCTGCGCGCCGTCGCCAAACCGACCGCCCATTACCGGCGCTGCGAACAGAATGAACCGGACGTTCAGCCGGATTCGCCCGGAAGTTCCCTGGTCTCCCGCCGCGCGGCCCTCCGCTCCCGCTTGCGGGCCCGCTTCTCCCGCCGCCGCCGGCGGCGCCGCTCCCGCTCGGCCGCCCAGCGCGCCGGCTCCCCCGACGTGATCCCGAGCACAGTGCGGACCAGCAGCACCGCTCCCCACGGGCCCGCCACCCACCCGGGCCAGAAGTAGAGGACATCCCAGGCGAACAGCGACGTCACCGCCCAGATCGCCACCACGATCGGGACGACCTTCAGCCACGGCTCCCACACCTCCGCGAGCCACCCGGCGACGACCGGTCAGGCCCCGACGGCCGGCACCCCGGCCGGCCCGGTCGTCCCGACGGGCTCGGCCAGGGCGTTCCCGCCGAGGCCGCCGCGCCGGCCGGCGCCGGCAGGTCCGCGAGCAGCGCGTCGAGTTCGCCGTACGTGCGGGCGGCGTACGCCTGCTGGAGGCGCTCGTCGTACTCGTGCAGGTCCAGGCGCCCCTCGTCCACGGCCGTCCGCAACCGGTCGGCGACCGCCTGCCGGTCGGCGTCGGCGGCGCGCATCCCGTCCCGCCCCTGCATGCGTTCCAGCATGCCACCGGCACGCCACCCGCCGCGATCAGCGGAGCCGGCCGGGTCAGGCCGGCGAACCGAGCCGGGCGGGGTCAGGCGATCGGGAGCCGGGGCGAGGTCAGGCGGCCGGGGCCGGCTGGCGGGCGGTGACCAGGTCGCCGAGGCGCTCCCGGCCGCCGTCCGGGGCGGTGAGCACCCACACCCCGTCGGGCAGCAGCGCCATCGTGTGCTCGACGTGCACCGCCATCGACCGGTCCCGGGTCACCACGGTCCAGCCGTCGGCCAGCTCCACCGTACGGGGCGAGCCCAGGGTGATCATCGGCTCGATGGCGAGGGCCATGCCCGGCACCAGCCGGGGCCCCTTGCCCGGGCGCCCGTGGTTGAGCACGTGCGGGTCCTGGTGCATCTCGGTGCCGATGCCGTGGCCGCCGTACCCGTCGACGATGCCGTACCGCCCGGCCTTGCGGACCGCCGTCTCGACGGCGTGGGAGATGTCGGTGAGCCGGCCCTTGCCACTGGCAGCGCCGCGGGCGGCCGCGGCGATGCCGGCCCACATCGCGTCCTCGGCGACCGCGGCCATCGTCAGCAGCGCCGGGTCCACCTCGCCGACGCCGACGGTGATCGCCGCGTCGCCGTGCCAGCCGTCCAGTACGGCGCCGCAGTCGATCGAGATGAGGTCGCCGTCCCGGAGCACCTGCCTGGGCGACGGGATGGCGTGCACCACCTGCTCGTTGACGGAGGAGCAGATCGAGGCGGGGAAGCCGTGGTAGCCCTTGAAGGAGGGGATCGCCCCGGCCTCGCGGATGGTCGACTCGGCGATGGCGTCCAGGTCGGCGGTGCTGACGCCGGGCGCGACGGCCTCGCGCATCCGGCGCAGCGCCTCGGCCACCACCAGCCCCGCGGCCCGCATCTTCTCGATCTGGTCAGGGGTCTTCAGCTGGATGTCCAGCTGGGGACGGCGCATCGGTCGTTACCTTTCCTGCCGAAGAGCGGGGCACGCTGTCGCGTACCCCGCTCCTCGCACTCTATCCACCAGGGGGTCAGCCGCCGTAGGAACGCAGGGCGTCGATGGCGCGGACGGTGACGTCCTCCACCGGCCCCGTGGCGTCGATCCCCACGAGCTTGCCCTGGGCGCCGTAGTAGTCGACCAGCGGCGCGGTCTTGTCGGCGTACTCCCGCAGACGGGTGGCGATGGTCTCCGGCTTGTCGTCGTCCCGCTGGAACAGCTCGGCGCCGCACCGGTCGCAGATGCCCTCGCGCGTGGTGGCGTCGAACTCCACGTGCCAGATCTTGCCGCAGCCCCGGCAGGTGCGCCGGCCGGAGAGCCGCCGGATCACCTCGTCGTCGTCGACGACCAGCTCCAGCACCAGGTCCAGTGCGGTGCCGAGGTCCGCGAGGAGCTTGTCCAGCGCGGCGGCCTGCGGCGTCGTACGCGGGAAGCCGTCGAGCAGGAAGCCCTCGCTGGCGTCCGGCTCGGCGAGCCGGTCCCGCACCATGTTGATGGTCACCTCGTCCGGCACCAGCTCGCCGGCGTCCATGTACCGCTTCGCCTCGACGCCGAGCGGGGTGCCCTGCGACACGTTGGAGCGGAAGATGTCTCCGGTCGAGATCTTCGGCACCGCGAGGTGCGCGGCGATGAACTCCGCCTGCGTGCCCTTGCCCGCCCCCGGCGGGCCAACCAGAACGAGTCGCATCTACCGCAGGAACCCTTCGTAGTTCCGCTGCATCAGTTGGCTCTCGATCTGCTTGGTCGTCTCCAGACCGACGCCGACCATGATCAGCACAGCGGTGCCGCCGAACGGGAAGTTCAGGTACTGCTGCTTGTCCAGCCAGATGAAGAAGAAGTTCGGCAGGATCGAGATGACGCCCAGGTAGAGAGCACCCGGCAGGGTGATCCGGCTGAGGATGAAGTCCAGGTAGTCGGCGGTCGGCTTGCCGGGGCGGATCCCCGGCACGAAGCCGCCGTACTTCTTCATGTTGTCCGCGACCTCGGTCGGGTTGAACGTGATCGAGACGTAGAAGTACGTGAAGAAGATGATCAGCAGGAAGTAGACCGAGATGTAGATCGGGCTGGTCGGGTCGACCAGGTTGTTCTGGATCCACGCCTGGGTCTTGCCGGGGTCCGTCTGGTCGAAGAACTGCAGGGCCAGCTGCGGCAGGTAGAGCAGCGACGAGCCGAAGATCACCGGGATGACACCGGCCTGGTTGACCTTGAGCGGGATGTAGGTCGAGGTGCCGCCGTACATCCGCCGGCCGATCATCCGCTTGGCGTACTGCACCGGGATCCGGCGCTGCGCCTGCTCGATGAAGGTGACCGCGGTGATGACGACCAGGACCAGCGCGATGACCAGGAGGAACTTGCCCCACCCGCCGGTCTGCTTGATCTGCCAACCCTCGCTGGGGAGACGGGCGGCGATCGAGGTGAAGATCAGCACCGACATGCCGTTGCCGACGCCCCGGTCGGTGATCAGCTCGCCGAGCCACATCACCACGCCGGTGCCGGCGGTCATCGTCATGACCAGGATGGTCAGGGTCAGCCAGTCCGGGATGCCCGTCCCCTCGGGGATGATCGGGAACTGGTCGCACTGGTTGTTGAAGAGCTGACCGGAGCGGGCGAGGGCGACGAACGCCGACGCCTGCAGGACACCCAGCCCCAGGGTCAGGTAGCGGGTGTACTGGGTGATCTTCGCCTGGCCGGCCTGGCCCTCCTTGCGGAGCTGCTCCAGCCGCGGGATCACCACGGTCAGCAACTGCAGGATGATCGACGCGGTGATGTAGGGCATGATGCCCAGCGCGAAGACCGACAGCTGCAGCAGCGCCCCACCCGAGAACAGGTTGAGCAGGTTCAGCACGCCCGTGGAGCCGTTCTCCAGGGTGTCGAGGCACTTCTGCACGTTGCCGTACGAGACGCCCGGGCTCGGCAGCGTGGCGCCGAGCCGGTAGATCGCGATGATGCCTACTGTGAACAGCAGCTTCTTGCGCAGGTCAGGCGTACGGAACGCACTGAGAAAGGCGGACAGCAACTTCTTCCTCCTGCGCGAGGCGGGCCGCCGGTGGTCCCTGGCGGATCGGGGTGGCCGGGCGAGCGCCCGAAATCCATGGCTGGGATGGGACTCTAACAGTCCGCTCCCGGTCCGGGCAGGTGCGCCCGGCTACATAAACCGCTTCCGATATTACCGGGCGCACACGGCCCAGGTAGACCATGGCGCCCGCCAGTTGACGGACAACTGGGCGGGCGCCATGGGTCGTGCAGCCTTACAGCTCGGTGACCGAGCCACCGGCGGCGGTGATCTTCTCCTTGGCCGACGCACTGAACGCGTGCGCCGAGACCTGGAGCGCCACCCCACCGAGGTCGCCGGTGCCGAGCACCTTGACCGGCTGGCCCTTGCGGACCGCGCCGGCCTCGACCAGCTCGACCGGACCGACCTGGCCGCCGTTCGGGAACAGCTCGGCGAGCCGGTCCAGGTTGACGACCTGGAAGGTCACCTTGAACTTGTTCTTGAAGCCCTTCAACTTCGGCAGGCGCATGTGGATGGGCATCTGCCCACCCTCGAACGCCGCCGAGATGTTCTTGCGGGCCTTCGAGCCCTTGGTACCACGGCCGGCGGTCTTGCCCTTGGAGCCCTCACCGCGACCCACGCGGGTCTTCGCGGTCTTGGCACCGGGCGCCGGACGCAGGTGGTGGACCTTGATCGTCATTACTCGACCTCCTCGACCTTCACGAGGTGGTTGACCGTGAAGATCATGCCGCGGATCTCCGGACGGTCCTCCTTGACCACCACGTCGTTGATCCGCTTGAGGCCGAGCGAACGCAGCGAGTGACGCTGGTTCTGCTTGGCCCCGATCTCGGACCGGACCTGGGTGACCTTCAGGCGAGCCATCAGGACGCCACCTCCGCCCGCGACGCCAGCATGGCGGCCGGCGCGACGTCCTCGACCGGCAGACCACGGCGGGCGGCGACGGCCTCGGGGGACTCCAGCCCCTTCAGCGCTGCCACGGTGGCGTGCACGATGTTGATCGGGTTCGACGAACCGAGGCTCTTGGAGAGCACGTCGTGGATACCCGCGCACTCCAGCACGGCGCGGACCGGCCCACCGGCGATGACACCCGTACCGGCCGAGGCCGGCTTGAGCAGCACGACGCCGGCGGCGTCCTCGCCCTGCACCGGGTGCGGGATCGACTGGCCGATCCGCGGCACCTTGAAGAAGTGCTTCTTGGCCTCCTCGACACCCTTGGCGATCGCCGCGGGCACCTCCTTGGCCTTTCCGTAGCCCACGCCGACGGTGCCGTCGCCGTCGCCCACGATCACCAGGGCGGTGAAGCTGAAGCGACGACCACCCTTCACGACCTTGGCGACGCGGTTGATCGCGACGACCCGCTCGAGGTGCGGGGTCTTCTCGACGGGCGCGTTTCCGCGGCCGCCCTCACGGCGGTTGTCGCGGCGACCACCCTCGTTGCCACCGGACCCGCCGCCACGGCGCTGTTGACCTGGCATCAGCAGCCTTCCTTATCTCTCGTGACGGGGTTTCTAGAACTCGAGCCCGGCTTCGCGGGCGGCGTCGGCCAGCGCGGCGACACGCCCCGCGTACCGGTTGCCACCGCGGTCGAAGACGACCTTGGAGACGCCGGCGGCCTTGGCCCGCTCGGCGAGCAGCGCACCGACCTTGCCGGCCAGGGCGCTCTTGTCGCCCTCGGCGCCCCGCAGCGACGCGTCCAGGGTCGACGCCGACGCCAGGGTGTGACCCTTGGTGTCGTCGACGATCTGGGCGACGATGTGCCGCAGGGAGCGGGTGACGACCAGGCGGGGACGCTCGGCGGTGCCGCTGATGTTCTTGCGGACCCGGAAGTGCCGACGCGCACGCCCGACGGCGCGCTTGGCGGCAACGCCGCGGCGGCGCTTGAGCAGCGTGGCGCTCACTTCTTACCTGCCTTTCCAGCCTTGCGGCGGATGACCTCGCCCTGGTACTTCACGCCCTTGCCCTTGTAGGGCTCCGGCGGACGGATCTTCCGGATGTTGGCGGCTACCTCACCGACGAGCTGCTTGTCGATGCCGGCCACGTGGAACAGCGTCGGCTTCTCCACCGTGAAGGTGATGCCCTCCGGCGCCTGAACCAGGACCGGGTGCGAGAACCCGAGCGCGAACTCCAGGTCCTTGCCCTTGGCGGTGACCCGGTAACCGGTACCCGCGATCTCCAGGCTCTTGCGGTAGCCCTCGGTGACGCCGACGATCATGTTGGCGACCAGGGTACGGCTCAGGCCGTGGAGCTCCTTGGCCTTGCGCTCGTCGTTCGGGCGGGCGACGTTCAGCTGCCCGTCCTCGGCCCGCTCGATGGTGATCGGCTCGGCCAGGGTGTGCGAGAGCTCGCCCTTGGGGCCCTTGACCTTGACGGTCTGGCCGTCGATCGTGACGTCGACGCCGGCTGGCACCGGGATCGACTTACGTCCAATACGCGACATTTCTACCTGTCTCCCGTTACCAGACGAAGGCGAGGACTTCCCCGCCAACGCTCCGCTTGCGGGCCTGCCGGTCGGTGAGCAGCCCCTGGGACGTCGAAATGATCGCCACGCCCAGACCGCCGAGCACCCGCGGGAGCTCGCCCGACTTGGCGTACACCCGGAGGCCGGGCTTGGACACGCGCTTGATGCCGGCCAGGCTCCGCTCGCGGTTCTGGCCGTACTTCAACTCGACGACCAGTCGCTTGCCGACGGCGCCCTCCTCGGGCTCCTCGACCGACCAGGTGGCGATGTAACCCTCGGTCTTGAGGACCTCGGCGATGTTCGCCTTGATCTTCGAGTAGGGCATCGTCACCCGGTCGTGGTACGCCTGGTTGGCGTTACGCAGACGCGTGAGCATGTCTGCGATCGGGTCGGTCATCGTCATTAAACTCGTCAACCTTTCTCGCCGGGGTTCCCGGGGCGTCCCGGGCCTACGGCGAAGAGACAGTGCAGCTGACGCGCGGAGCGCGCCGGGCTATTACCAGGAAGCCTTGGACACGCCGGGCAGCTCACCGCGGTGGGCCATCTCCCGGATGCAGACCCGGCAGAGACCGAACTTGCGGTAGACCGCCTTCGGACGCCCGCACCGCTGGCAGCGGGTGTACGCGCGAACCGAGAACTTCGGCTTCGCGGCCGCCTTGAGGATCAGCGCCTTCTTGGCCATCTCAGTTCTCCTTGAACGGGAAGCCCAGGAGCTTGAGCAGCGCCCGGCCCTCGTCGTCGGTCGTGGCGGTGGTGACCACCGTGATGTCCATGCCCCGCTGGCGATCGATCTTGTCCTGGTCGATCTCGTGGAACACCGACTGCTCGGTCAGACCGAACGTGTAGTTGCCGTGCCCGTCGAGCTTGCGCCCGTCGAGGCCGCGGAAGTCACGGATACGCGGCAGCGCGATCGACAGCAGCCGGTCCAGGAACTCCCACATCCGGTCGCCGCGCAGGGTCACCTTCGCGCCGATCGGCATGCCCTCGCGCAGCTTGAACTGCGCGATGGACTTGGTCGCCCGCCGCACCTGCGGCTTCTGGCCGGTGATGGTCGCCAGATCGCGGACGGCGCCCTCGATCAGCTTGGCGTCCCGGGCGGCCTCGCCGACACCCATGTTGACGACGATCTTGACCAGCCGCGGCACCTGCATCGGGTTGCCGTAGTTGTACTGCTCGCGCAGCTGGGCCACGATCTCGTTGCGGTACCGCTCCTTGAGGCGCGGCATGGTCTTGGTTTCGGTAGCCGTGGTCATCACAGGTCCTTACCGGTGCTACGCGCGATGCGGACCTTCTGGCCGTTCTCGTCGATCCGGTAGCCGACGCGGGTCGGCTTGCCGTCGGAGTCCACGACCATCACGTTCGAGACGTGGATCGGGGCCTCCTGGGTGACGATGCCACCGGTCTTGGCGCCACGCTGGGTGGTGCTGATGCGGGTGTGCTTCTTGACCCGGTTCACGCCCTCGACCAGGACCTTGTCCTGCCGCGGGTAGGCCGCGATGACCTTGCCCTTGGCACCCTTGTCCTTGCCGGCGATGACGACGACCGTGTCGCCCTTCTTGACCTTCACGGTCACAACACCTCCGGCGCGAGAGAAATGATCTTCATGAACCGCTTGTCCCGCAGCTCCCGGCCCACCGGGCCGAAGATACGGGTGCCGCGCGGGTCCCCACCGTCCTTGATGATGACGGCGGCGTTCTCGTCGAAGCGGATGTACGAACCGTCCGGCCGCCGCTTCTCCTTGGCGGTGCGAACGACGACCGCCTTGACGACGTCGCCCTTCTTCACACCGGCACCGGGGATCGCGTCCTTGACGGTGGCCACGATGACGTCGCCGATGCTCGCGTAGCGCCGACCGGAGCCACCGAGCACTCGGATGCACAGGATCTCCCGGGCACCCGTGTTGTCGGCGACGCGCAGTCGCGACTCCTGCTGAATCACGTCTATCTCCTATGTCTGCCGGTTCTCCGGCCGCACGAGGCGGCCGGAGCCTGGCGGAACCTGCGCCCGACCGATGCCGGCCGAGCTTGAGCCTTCGCTACTTGGCCTTCTCGAGGATCTCCACGAGCCGCCACCGCTTGGTGGCGGACAGCGGCCGGGTCTCCATGATCAGGACCCGGTCGCCGATGCCGGCGGCGTTCTGCTCGTCGTGGACCTTGAGCTTGCTGGTACGGCGCATGATCTTGCCGTACAGCGCGTGCTTGACCCGGTCCTCGACCTCGACGACGACGGTCTTCTCCATCTTGTCGCTGACCACGAGACCCTCACGCACCTTGCGACGGGCCCGCGCGCTGGCGGTGGTGTTCTCGCTCATCCTGCAGTCACCTCAGTCGGCGCGGCGGAGAGCCCCAGCTCGCGCTCACGCATGATCGTGTAGATCCGGGCGATCTCCCGACGGATGACCTGCAGCCGCCGGTTGTTGTCCAGCTGCCCGGTTGCGGCCTGCACGCGGAGGTTGAACAGCTCCGCCTTGGCCTCGCGCAGCTTCGTGACCAGCTCCTCCTCGGAGAGCTCACGCAGCTCGGAGGCCTTAACGCCCGCTGCCATCAGGATTCACCCACTTCGCGCGTAACAATCCGGCACTTCATCGGGAGCTTGTGGATCGCGCGGCGCATGGCCTCACGCGCGATCTGCTCGTTGGGGAAGGACATCTCGAAGAGGACCCGCCCCGGCTTCACGTTCGCGACCCACCACTCGGGCGAACCCTTACCGGAACCCATCCGGGTCTCGGCCGGCTTCTTGGTGAGGGCCTGGTCCGGGAAGATCGTGATCCAGACCTTGCCGCCACGCTTGATGTGACGGGTCATCGCGATACGCGCCGACTCGATCTGGCGGTTGGTCACGTACGCCGGCTCGAGAGCCTGGATCCCGAACTCGCCGAACACCACCCGGTTACCACCCTTGGACGCGCCGCTGCGGTCCGGGTGGTGCGGCTTGCGGAAGCCCTTCGGGGGCTTGCGCGGCATCAGCATCTGTCAGCCCTCCTGCTGCGTTTCTGCCGCGGCGGCGACGGCGGACGTGTCCACCGGCTCGCCACTCGGCGTCTCGGCCTGCTGCGCGATGGTGGTCGCGGCTGCCCGGCCGGCCTCGGTGCCACCGGCGGTCGTGCCGGCGGAGCCGGACCGACCACGGCGCGGCCGCTCGGGGCGGTCGCCGCGCTCACGGCGCGGGCGCGACGGAGCCTCGGCCGGAGCCTCCCGACCCGGCACCGCGTCGCCCTTGTAGATCCAGACCTTCACGCCGATCCGGCCGAAGGTGGTACGGGCCTCGAAGAAGCCGTACTCGATGTTGGCCCGCAGCGTGTGCAGCGGAACCCGGCCCTCGCGGTAGAACTCGGTCCGGCTCATCTCGGCGCCGCCGAGACGGCCCGAGACCTGGACCCGGATGCCCTTGCAGACCGGGTTCTTCATCGCGGACTGCATGGCCTTGCGCATCGCCCGACGGAAGCTGACCCGGCTGGACAGCTGCTCGGCCACGCCCTGCGCGACGAGCTGCGCGTCCGACTCGGGGCTCTTCACCTCGATGATGTTGAGCTGGACCTGCTTGCCGGTCAGCTTCTCGAGCTCGCCGCGGATCCGGTCGGCCTCCGCACCCTTACGGCCGATGACGATGCCCGGCCGGGCGGTGTGGATGTCGACGCGGACCCGGTCCCGGGTGCGCTCGATGTCGACCTTGGAGATCCCGGCGCGCTCGAGGCCCTTGGACATCATGCGGCGGATCTTGACGTCCTCGCCGATGTAGTCCTTGTAGAGCTTGTCCGCGAACCAGCGGGACTTCCAGTCGGTCGAGATGCCGAGCCGGAACCCGTGCGGGTGAACCTTCTGACCCATTACTCCGCACCCTCCGTCGTGCTCTGCGTCTCGGCCGGCGCAGCCTGCTTCGCCGGGGCCGCCTTCTTCGCCGCCGACTTCTTCGGCGCGGCCGGGGCGACCGCCTCGACCGCGACCGTGATGTGGCAGGTCCGCTTGCGGATCCGGTACGCCCGGCCCTGCGCCCGCGGCTGGAACCGCTTCATGGTCGGGCCCTCGTCCACGTACGCCTCGCTGACGAGCAGCGCGTCGGGGTCCAGCCGCTCGTTGTTCTCCGCGTTGGCGATCGCGCTCGCGAGCACCTTGTACACCTGCTCGCTCGCAGCCTGCGGCGCGAACTGCAGCACCGTGAGCGCCTCCTTCGCGGGCAGGCCGCGGACGAGGTTGACCACCCGGCGCGCCTTCATCGGCGAGATGCGCACGTACCGCGCAACCGCCCGCGCGCCCGGAAGCACCGGAGCGTCGCCCTTTCCTGGCATCGCTGTAACCCCTTGTTCCTCTATCCGTATGCCCGCGGCGTCAGCGCCGGCGGCTCTTCCGGTCGTCCTTCTCGTGACCCTTGAACGTGCGGGTCAGCGCGAACTCGCCGAGCTTGTGCCCGACCATCGCCTCGGTCACGAACACCGGGACGTGCTTACGTCCGTCGTGCACCGCGATCGTGTGGCCCAGCATCTCGGGGATGATCGTCGAGCGCCGCGACCAGGTCTTGATGACGTTCTTCGTGCCCTTGTCGTTCTGCGTCTCCACCTTCTTGATCAGGTGGTCGTCGACGAACGGGCCCTTCTTCAGGCTGCGAGGCATGTCTTATCTCCCTCAGCCGCGCTTACGCGTGGCGTAGCGGCGGCGGACGATCAGCCGGTCACTCGGCTGGCCCTTACGACGGGTGCGGCCCTCGGGCTTACCCTGCGGGTTGACCGGGTGGCGACCGCCGGAGGTCTTACCCTCACCACCACCGTGCGGGTGGTCGACCGGGTTCATGGCGACACCACGGACGGTCGGGCGCTTGCCCTTCCACCGCATCCGGCCGGCCTTGCCCCAGTTGATGTTCGACTGGTCGGCGTTGCCGATCTCACCGACGCTGGCGCGGCACCGCACGTCCACCCGCCGGATCTCACCGGACGGCATGCGCAGGGTCGCGTAGGCGCCCTCCCGGCCGAGCAGCTGGATGCCGACGCCGGCCGAACGGGCCAGCTTGGCACCGCCACCCGGACGCAGCTCCACGTTGTGGATCGTGGTACCCACCGGGATGTTGCGCAGCGGCAGGTTGTTGCCCGGCTTGATGTCGGCGCTCGGACCGGACTCGACGGTGTCGCCCTGCTTCAGGTCCTTCGGCGCGATGATGTAGCGCTTCTCGCCGTCGACGTAGTGCAGCAGCGCGATCCGCGCGGTGCGGTTCGGGTCGTACTCGATGTGCGCGACCTTCGCCGGCACGCCGTCCTTGTCGACCCGCTTGAAGTCGATGATGCGGTACTGCCGCTTGTGGCCACCACCGTGGTGCCGGGTGGTGATCCGGCCGTGGGCGTTGCGACCGCCCTTCTTCGGCAGCGGGGCCAGCAGCGATTTCTCCGGCGTCGACCGGGTGATCTCGGCGAAGTCGGCGACGCTCGAGCCACGCCGGCCCGGCGTCGTCGGCTTGTACTTACGGATAGCCATTGTCTACACCCCTCAGCTGACCGGGCCGCCGAAGGCCTCGATGCGGTCACCGTCAGCCAGCTTCACCATCGCCCGCTTGGTGTCCTTGCGCTTGCCGAACCCGGTGCGGGTCCGCTTGCGCTTGCCCTCGCGGTTGAGCGTGTTGACCGTCAGGA
Source organism: Micromonospora thermarum (assembly GCF_012034245.1). GTDB lineage: Bacteria > Actinomycetota > Actinomycetes > Mycobacteriales > Micromonosporaceae > Micromonospora > Micromonospora thermarum. The sequence continues at coordinate 21,193 of NZ_JAATEO010000043.1, forward strand.
CGCGGACGTTGAAGATCTGCTCGATGGCGATCTTGATCGCGGTCTTGTTCGCGTCCGGGTGCACCAGGAAGGTGTACCAGTTGCGGTTCAGCTCGCTGTAGCTCTTCTCCGAGACGACCGGCGCCACGATGATGTCGCGCGGGTCGGCGATCGTGCTCACTTGCCACCCTCCTCGGTGGTCTCGGCGGGAACGCCCAGGAACTCGTCCAGGGCCTCCTTGGTGAAGACCACGTCGTCGGCCACCAGCACGTCGTACGTGTTCAGCTGGCCGGCTTCGATCAGGTGCACCCGCGGCTCGTTGCGCAGCGACACCCAGTTCAGCTCGTCGGTGCTGCTCAGCACGACCAGCACCCGGCGGGCGTCGGTCAGCTTCGCCAGCGTGGCCAGCGCGGCCTTGGTCGACGGCTTCTCGCCCGAGACGAACGCCTCGACGACGTGCACCTTGCCACCGCGGGCCCGGTCGGAGAGGGCGCCACGGAGCGCGGCGGCCTTCATCTTCTTCGGGGTCCGCTGGCTGTAGTCGCGCGGCACGGGACCGTGCACCACGCCACCGCCGGCGAACTGCGGCGCGCGGATCGAGCCCTGCCGGGCACGACCGGTGCCCTTCTGCTTGTACGGCTTCTTGCCGCCACCGGCGACCTCGCCGCGGGTCTTGGCCTTGTGCGTGCCCTGCCGGGCCGCCGCGAGCTGGGCCACCACGACCTGGTGCATCAGCGCGACGTTGGCCTGCGCGTCGAAGATGTCGGCGGGCAGCTCGACGGAGCCGCTCTTGGTGCCTTCGACGGTGAGGACGTCAACGGTGGTCACTTGGCCGCACCGCCCTTCTTCGCCTTGGTCTTGGCCGCGGTACGGACCAGGACCAGCGCGCCCTTGGGGCCGGGGATGGCGCCACGGACGAGCAGGAGGTTGTTCTCGGTGTCGACCGCCTGGACGGTCAGGTTCTGGACGGTGTAGCGCACGCCACCCATCCGGCCGGCCATCCGGGTGCCCTTGAAGACACGACCCGGGGTGGCGCAGGCGCCGATGGAGCCCGGCGAGCGGTGCTTGCGCTCGACACCGTGGCTGGCGCGCAGACCGTGGAAGCCGTGCCGCTTCATCGGGCCGGCGTAGCCCTTGCCCTTGGTCTTACCGGTCACGTCGATCGAGACGCCGGCCGGGAACTCCTCGACCGTGACCTCCTGGCCGAGCGAGTACTCGGCGGCGTCGACCGTGCGCAGCTCGACGATGTGGCGCCGCGGCGCGACGTCGGCCTTCGCGTAGTGGCCGCTGATCGGCTTCTTGACCTTGCGCGGGTCGATGGCGCCGTACGCCAGCTGGACCGCCGCGTAGCCGTCCTTCTCGGGGCTACGAACCTGGCTGACGACGCACGGGCCGGCCTGCACCACGGTCACCGGAACAACACGGTTGTTGTCCCAGACCTGGGTCATGCCGAGCTTGGCGCCCAGGATCCCCTTGACTTGCCTGTCCATTTGTCCGATCCCTACAGCTTGATCTCGATGTCGACGCCAGCCGGCAGGTCGAGGCGCATGAGCGAGTCGACCGTCTTCGGGGTCGGGTCGATGATGTCGATCAGCCGCTTGTGAGTGCGCATCTCGAAGTGCTCGCGCGAGTCCTTGTACTTGTGCGGCGAGCGGATAACGCAGAAACGGTTGATCTCCGTGGGCAGCGGCACCGGGCCTGCGACCTGCGCCCCGGTGCGCGTCACCGTCTCGACGATCTTCCGAGCCGAGGAGTCGACGACCTCGTGGTCATAGGCCTTGAGCCGGATGCGGATCTTCTGTCCCGCCATGGTGGCTTCTGTTCCTTCTCTCGATGCCGCTGTGTTGCGGGCGCCTGTACCGGCTGGTACAGGCCCACTTCGCCGACCCCCGCGGTCGGGCGTGTCGCGCCCTCGGGCCAGGCTCCGCCCCGGGACTCCGGAGCGATACCGACCGCGCGGTGGGTCATGGCGCCGATCGCACTACCGCGACCTGGACGCCGTGCGAGGGTGGTTGGCGGACTCGCCGCCAACCACCCTACGCCCGACTGGCCCTCTCGCCCGGAGGTTCGGCAGAAGCCGAACGCAGGCGGTCGAACCGTCGTTACGCAACCTGACTAGTATGCCGCACGACCGGCGGCGGGTCTAATCGGGGTTACCCAGCTCACTTGATGATCTTGGTGACGCGACCCGCGCCAACCGTACGACCACCCTCGCGGATCGCGAACTTGAGGTTCTCCTCCATCGCGATCGGCTGAATGAGCTTCACGCTCATCGTGGTGTTGTCGCCCGGCATGACCATCTCGGTGCCCTCGGGGAGCGTGACGACACCGGTGACGTCCGTGGTCCGGAAGTAGAACTGCGGACGGTAGTTCTGGAAGAACGGGGTGTGCCGGCCGCCCTCCTCCTTGGAGAGGATGTAGACCGTCGCCTCGAACTCCGTGTGCGGGGTCGTGGTGCCCGGCTTGACGACGACCATGCCGCGCTCGACGTCCTCGCGCTTGATGCCACGCAGCAGCAGACCGACGTTCTCACCCGCGCGGGCCTCGTCGAGCAGCTTGCGGAACATCTCGATGCCGGTGCAGACCGTCTTCTGCGACTTCTCGCGGATACCGACGATCTCCACCTCCTCGTTCGGCTTGAGGATGCCGCGCTCCGCGCGACCGGTGACGACGGTGCCACGACCGGTGATCGTGAAGACGTCCTCGATCGGCATCAGGAACGGCTTGTCGGTCTCGCGCTCCGGCTGCGGGATCGCGGTGTCGACCGCGGTCATCAGGTCCAGGAGCTTGCCGGTCCACTCGGGGTCACCCTCGAGGGCCTTCAGCGCCGAGACCCGGACGACCGGCAGGTCGTCACCCGGGTACTCCTGCGAGGAGAGCAGCTCGCGGACCTCGAGCTCGACGAGCTCGAGGAGCTCCTCGTCGTCGACCATGTCGCTCTTGTTGAGCGCCACGACGATGTACGGCACGCCGACCTGACGGGCCAGCAGCACGTGCTCGCGGGTCTGCGGCATCGGGCCGTCGGTCGCCGCGACCACCAGGATCGCGCCGTCCATCTGGGCGGCACCGGTGATCATGTTCTTGATGTAGTCGGCGTGACCGGGGCAGTCGACGTGCGCGTAGTGACGCGCCTCGGTCTGGTACTCGACGTGCGCGATCGAGATCGTGATGCCGCGGGCCTTCTCCTCCGGCGCCTTGTCGATCTCGTCGAACGGCGTGTACGGGTTCAGGTCCGGGAACTGGTCGTGCAGGACCTTGGTGATGGCCGCCGTCAGCGTCGTCTTACCGTGGTCGATGTGACCAATGGTGCCGATGTTGACGTGCGGCTTAGTCCGCTCGAACTTCGCCTTCGCCACTGGTGTCCTCCTGTGGACTTTCTTGGTTCGTTCGCCCCGGCGCGCCGGTCGGCGCTTAGGACTCTGTCGACAGCCTTTCCGACCTGACGGCCGGAGAGCCTTTGTGGGTTCTGCGGCGATGAAGCCTACAGGCCCGGATTCACACAACCCGACCGAGGTGGCCGCGGGCGGGAGAACCCTCCCGCGACCACACCCGACTCATCGGATCAGCTCAGGCGAGCGTCACTCACCAGTCGCCTTGGCGATGATCTCCTTGGCCACCGAGGCCGGAACCTCGGCGTAGGAGTCGAACTGCATGCTGTAGCTAGCCCGGCCCTGGGTCTTCGACCGCAGGTCGCCGACGTAGCCGAACATCTCCGACAACGGCACCAGGGCGCGGACGACGCGGGCACCGCCGCGCTCCTCCATCGCCTGGATGATGCCACGGCGGGAGTTGAGGTCGCCGATGACGTCACCCATGTTCTCCTCAGGAGTGGTGACCTCAACGGCCATCATCGGCTCGAGCAGCGCCGGGTCGGCCTTGCGGGCCGCCTCCTTGAGCGCCATCGAACCGGCGATCTTGAACGCCATCTCGGACGAGTCGACCTCGTGGTACTGACCGTCCACCAGCGTCAGCTTCACACCGACCAGCGGGAAGCCGGCCAGGATGCCGTACTGCATGGCGTCCTGGGCGCCCGCGTCCACCGAGGGGATGAACTCCCGGGGGATGCGGCCACCGGTGACGGCGTTCGCGAACTCGTAGGTCGGCGACTCGTTGTCCAGCGGCAGCGGCTCCAGGCTGATGATGACCCGGGCGTACTGGCCGGAACCACCGGTCTGCTTCTTGTGGGTGTACTCGACCTTCTCCACCGGACGGCGGATGGTCTCGCGGTACGCCACCTGCGGCTTGCCGATGTTCGCCTCGACGTTGAACTCGCGACGCATCCGGTCCACCAGGATGTCCAGGTGCAGCTCACCCATGCCGGAGATGACCGTCTGGCCGGTCTCCTCGTCCAGCTTGACGCGGAAGGTCGGGTCCTCCTCGGCCAGCCGCTGGATGGCGGTGCTGAGCTTCTCCTGGTCGGCCTTGGTCTTCGGCTCGATGGCCACCTCGATGACCGGCTCCGGGAAGGTCATCGACTCGAGGATGACCGGGTTCGCCGGGTCGCACAGGGTGTCACCGGTGGTGGTCTGCTTCAGACCCTGGACCGCGATGATGTCGCCGGCCTTGGCGGAGCTGCGCTCCTCCCGCTTGTTGGCGTGCATCTGGTAGATCTTGCCGATCCGCTCCTTGCGGTCCTTGGTGGAGTTGACCACCTGGGACCCGGACTCCACCACGCCGGAGTAGACCCGGACGTAGGTGAGCTTGCCGAGGTGCTTGTCGGTCTGGATCTTGAAGGCCAGGCCGGAGAAGGGCTCCGAGGTGGACGGCTTCCGCTGCATCGGGGTCTCGCCGTCGGTCGCGGTGCCCTCGATCGCCGGGATGTCCAGCGGCGACGGCAGGAAGTCGACCACGGCGTCGAGCATCGGCTGGACGCCCTTGTTCTTGAAGGCGGAGCCGCAGAGGACCGGGTTGGCCTTGCCGGAGATGGTGGCCCGACGGATGGCGGCCTTGATCTCCTCGACGGAGATCTCCTCGCCCTCCAGGTACCGCTCCATCACCGAGTCGTCGACGTCGGCCAGGGTCTCCATCAGCTTCTCGCGCCACTCGGCGGCGGCGTCGGCCAGGTCGGCCGGGATCTCCTCGACCGCGTAGTCCTCACCCTTCTGGGTCTCCCCGCGCCAGGTGAGGGCGCGCATGCCGATCAGGTCCACGACGCCGATGTGGTCGGCCTCGGTCCCGATCGGGATCTGCAGCACGAGCGGCGTGGCGTTGAGCCGGTCGATCATCATCTGCACGCAGCGGAAGAAGTCGGCGCCGGTCCGGTCGAGCTTGTTGACGAAGCACATCCGGGGAACGTTGTACTTGTCGGCCTGACGCCAGACGTTCTCCGTCTGCGGCTCCACGCCGGCGACACCGTCGTAGACCGCGACCGCACCGTCCAGAACGCGCAGCGACCGCTCGACCTCGACCGTGAAGTCGACGTGGCCGGGCGTGTCGATGATCTGGATCGTGTGGCCCTTCCACTCGCACTTCGTGGCGGCGGAAGTGATCGTGATACCGCGCTCCTGCTCCTGCTCCATCCAGTCCATGACGGCAGCGCCCTCGTGGACCTCACCGATCTTGTAGGTGATACCGGTGTAGAACAGGATCCGCTCGGTGGTAGTGGTCTTACCGGCATCGATGTGCGCCATGATGCCGATGTTGCGTACGTTGGCGAGCGCGTCTGCGGCGGCCACTTCAATCCCTACTTATCGTCGTCTCGACACAACTGGTGGCGGTTCCGGCGCCTCGTGGGCGCCGGAACCAGGGTGTTACCAGCGGTAGTGCGCGAAGGCCTTGTTGGACTCGGCCATCTTGTGGGTGTCCTCGCGCCGCTTGACGGCGGCACCGAGGCCGTTGCTCGCGTCCAGCAGCTCGTTCATCAGCCGCTCGACCATGGTCTTCTCGCGCCGCGCACGGGCGTAGGTGACCAGCCAGCGCAGACCCAGGGTGGTCGCGCGGGCCGGGCGGACCTCGACCGGCACCTGGTAGGTGGCGCCACCGACACGGCGGCTGCGCACCTCGAGGGTCGGCTTGACGTTGTCCATCGCCCGCTTCAGGGTGACGACCGGGTCGGTGCCGGACTTCTCGCGGCAGCCCTCGAGGGCCGCGTACACGATGCTCTCGGCGAGCTGGCGCTTGCCGCGCAGCAGGATCTTGTTCACCAGCTGGGTGACCAGCGGCGAGTTGTACACCGGGTCAGCGACCAGCGGCCGCCGCGGAGCGGGTCCCTTACGCGGCATGTCAGCTCTTCTCCTTCTTCGCGCCGTAACGGCTGCGCGCCTGCTTGCGGTTGCGGACACCCTGGGTGTCCAGCGAGCCGCGAACGATCTTGTACCGCACGCCGGGGAGGTCCTTCACACGACCGCCACGCACGAGCACGATCGAGTGCTCCTGCAGGTTGTGGCCGACGCCCGGGATGTAGGCGGTCACCTCGATCTGGCTGCTGAGCTTGACACGAGCGACCTTGCGCAGCGCCGAGTTCGGCTTCTTCGGGGTGGTGGTGTACACGCGGGTGCACACGCCGCGCCGCTGGGGGGACCCCTTGAGCGCCGGGGTCTTGGTCTTGGTCGTCTTGGCCTGGCGGCCCTTTCGGACCAGCTGCTGAATGGTGGGCACCGGGTTTCTCCGCTCCCTTCGGCCGCTGCGAGGCGACCGCGCCGTCTGCTCTAGCCGGCCTGATGGACGGCTCTCCTACATTCCAACCAGGGCCACCTGACGGGGGTCCCAGCACCCGCGGTCGGGCGTGTCGCCCGGCTCACGGTCCCCGGACATCGCTGGCGCGGCACCCGGGGGTCTGTCACCGGCACGCGGCAGGCCGTGCGCCGGGTCTTCTGGCTTCGCGTGCTGTCGCAGGACCACTGCTGATCGGATCCGGCGCACGCACGAGTTGCCCGGGCTGGCCCGGGCACAAGGGGAAAGAGTACCTACCACAACCGCGCCGGTCAAAACGGGGCGACCGGCGGAGCCTCTCGCCGCCCGCCGATTCGAACCATCCTGCCTGCGCGCCCGCGATGGGCACCTACGGACACAAGTGTACCGGCTGCACCGGGAAGCGACCCCTCGGGCCCGGGGTTCCCTCCGTCTCCCGCCCGGCCGTCGCCCCGGTGGTCACGCCAGCGACACCAGCAACGCCAGCCCCAGCCCGAGCAGGCTCAACAGCAGCCCGGCACCGCCACAGCTGACGCCGGAGATGGCCAGGCCGCGCCCGGCGAACCGGACCGCCGACGGCGCCGTGGGCCGGCGGATCTGCCGCAGCGCGAGCAGACCGGCGCCGACGGCACCCGCCCCGGTCAAGACCCCGAGCACGGTGAAGGCGCCGGCGGCCCAGACGCCGTCCCAGTCCGACCCCACCGCCCCGAAGCAGATCACCAGCAGCGAGACCAGGATCGAGACGATCCCGGCCACCAGCGAACCCACCGCCAGGCCGGAGGCCACCGGCGGGACGTCGAGGTGCACCACGCCGAAGGGCGTGCCGGGCACCGCGTCGACCCGTCGCGGGCGCCCCACCGCGTCCCGCGGCGGAGGCGGCGGTACGGCAGGCAGCGACCCCCACCCGGGAGCGACCGTCGGCGGCGTGCCGCCCGGCCCGGCCGGGACGCCCCACCCCGCCCCGGACACCGTCCCGGGAGCGGCCGGCATCCCGGCCGGCGAGCCGGCAGGCATGGCGGGCGGACCGGACGGCGGGCTCGTCGGGCCGACGGGCGGAACGGACGGCGATCCGGCGGCCGGATCGGCTGGCGCCGCCGGCGCGGCGGTCAGACCGCCCGGGGGCCGCGCCCACGGGTCGGGCGCGGGCGGCGGGTACGCCGACCGCAGATCGGGAGCACCGGCCGGGCCGGCCGGCGCACCGCCCGGGCCAGCCGACCCGGCAGCCGGGCTGACCGGGCCGTCGGCCGGGGGCCGGGACCAGGGGTCCGAGGTCGGTGCCGGAGACGCCGGCGAGCCGTCCGGGCGCGTCCCGTCGGAGGCGGGAGGGGTGGCCGGCCGACCGGGCGTCGTCGGGTCGGTGCCCTGCGGTCGCGCCGGGTCGGTCACGGGTCCTCCTGTCGGAAGTCGGCGTCCACGCACCGGGCGACGGACACCGGTCAGGCTACCGCCGTCGGGCGAGCCGACGACGCCCGGCGCGGCGGTTCCCCCGTGCCGGTCAGTTCACGTTCGGTGCGAAATCCTGCCCGTAGGGTGCCTCGGCGAGGCGGATCACGCCGACCACCACCGCGGCGACCACGGCTACCGCGACGAGCACCAGGCCCGTCCAGGCCAGTCGCTCCCCCCGCCGCAGCCAGGCCGCGCCGGTGAGGAAACCCCCCGAGGTGTACGCCTCACGGCGCGCCTGCCGCGCGAGCTGGAGCGCCACCGTCGCGGGCACCACTCCCCCGATGAACAGGCCGGTCAGCGCGCCGATCAGACCGAGTGCGAAGACCGCCCGCGCCTTGGTGGCCCGGGTCGGATCCGGGTCGAGGGGATGCCGCGGCGGCCCCGTGAACGGAGCGACCGGGACGGGCCCGGGAGCGGTGTTCATGCCCTCCATCATGCCCGGCGCCGTCGGGGCCGTTCAGCAGGAGCGCTCCGGACCCCGCCACGGCGTGCGGGTCGACCTTCACCCCGCGACGGTCCGCCACGCCGGCGACCCTGGTGGTCGGCACCGACGGTCTCCGGAGACACGACGAGGCCCCCGGCGGATGCCGGGGGCCTCGTGCGTGCGCTCCTTAGCGGTACGACCCGAAGTCGAAGTCGTCCAGCGGGACCGCCTGGCCGCTGGCCGGCCCGAAGCCGTAGTCGGTCTCCGGGTAGCCGGTCATCGAGTAGACCTTGGCCTTCGCCTCCTCGGTCGGCTCGACCCGGACGTTGCGGTACTTGCTGATGCCCGTACCGGCCGGGATGAGCTTACCGATGATCACGTTCTCCTTGAGGCCGATCAGCGAGTCGCTGCGGGCGTGGATCGCCGCGTCCGTCAGCACCCGGGTGGTCTCCTGGAAGGAGGCCGCCGACAGCCAGGAGTCCGTGGCCAGCGAGGCCTTGGTGATACCCATCAGCACCGGGCGACCGGCGGCCGGCTCGCCGCCCTCGGACACGAGCCGGCGGTTCTCCGACTCGAACAGCGCCCGGTCGACCAGCACGCCCGGCAGGAACTCGGTCGAGCCGGAGTCGATGACCGTCACCCGCTTGAGCATCTGGCGGATGATGATCTCGATGTGCTTGTCGTGGATGAGCACACCCTGCGAGCGGTAGACCTCCTGGACCTCCTGGGTCAGGTGGACCTGGACCGCGCGCGGGCCGAGGATGCGCAGCAGCTCGTGCGGGTCGACCGTACCCACGGTGAGCTTCTCGCCGACCTCGACGTGGTCGCCGTCGTTGACCAGGAGCCGGACCCGCTTCGAGATCTTGTCGTAGACGATCTCGTCGCTGCCGTCGTCCGGCACCACGATGATCTTCCGCGACCGCTCGCCGTCCTCGATGCGGACGCGACCCGGGGTGTCGGCGATGGGCGCCTTGCCCTTGGGGACGCGGGCCTCGAAGATCTCCTGGACACGCGGCAGACCCTGGGTGATGTCCTCACCGGCGACACCACCGGTGTGGAAGGTACGCATGGTCAGCTGCGTACCGGGCTCACCGATCGACTGGGCGGCGATGATGCCGACCGCCTCGCCGACGTCCACGGTCTTGCCGGTCGGCAGCGAGCGGCCGTAGCACGCACCGCAGACGCCCAGCTTCGACTCGCAGGTGAGCACGCTCCGCACCCGGACGGTCTCCACCCCGGCGGCGACGATCTTGTCGACCAGGATCGAGTTGATGTCCGCGCCCCGCTCGGCGACGACGGTGCCGTCCGGCCCCTTGATGTCGTCGGCCAGGGTGCGGGCGTGCACGCTGGTCTCGGCGTGCTCGTGCACGACCAGCTGCCCGTCCCGCCGCTGCCCGATCTGCATCGGGATGGCACGGTCGGTGCCGCAGTCCTCCTCGCGGATGATGACGTCCTGCGAGACGTCCACCAGACGCCGGGTCAGGTAACCCGAGTCGGCGGTACGCAGGGCCGTGTCCGCGAGACCCTTCCGGGCACCGTGCGTGGAGATGAAGTACTCCAGCACGGACAGACCCTCCCGGTAGCTGGCCTTGATGGGCCGCGGGATGATCTCACCCTTCGGGTTGGCCACCAGACCACGGATCGCCGCGATCTGCCGGAGCTGGAGCAGGTTACCGCGGGCACCCGAGTTGATCATCTTCCACAGCGGGTTCTCCTGCGGCAGCGCGGTGTCCATCTCCTTGGCGACCTCGTTGGTCGCCTTGGTCCAGATCTCGATGAGCTCGCCGCGGCGCTCCTCGGCGGTCATCAGACCACGCTGGTACTGCTTGTCGATCCGGTCGGCTTCCTTCTCGTACCGCTCCAGGATCTCCCGCTTGCGCGGCGGAGCGATGACGTCCTCCATGCCGATCGTCACGCCGGACCAGGTGGCCCAGTGGAAACCGGCCTCCTTGAGCCCGTCGAGGGTGGCCGCGAGGGCCACCTTCGGGAAGCGCTCGGCGAGGTCGTTGACGATCGCGGAGAGCTGGCCCTTGCGGATCTCGTAGTTCACGAAGCGGTAGCCCGGGGGCAGCGTCTCGTTGAACAGGACCCGGCCGAGCGTGGTCTCCACCGTGACCGGGTCACCCTCGACCCAGCCCTCGGGAGCGGTCCACGCCTCGGCGCCCGGGCCGTTGTCGACGCCGACCAGCCCACGCAGCCGGATCTTCACCGGAGCCTGCAGGTGCAGCTCGCCGTTGTCGAACGCCATCCGCGCCTCGGCGTCCGAGCTGAACGCCCGGCCCTCGCCACGCTCACCGGCGGTGAGGTGGGTGAGGTGGTAGAGACCGATGATCATGTCCTGGGTGGGCATGGTCACCGGCTTGCCGTCGGCCGGCTTGAGGATGTTGTTCGACGAGAGCATCAGGATCCGCGCCTCGGCCTGGGCCTCGGCGGACAGCGGCACGTGGACCGCCATCTGGTCACCGTCGAAGTCGGCGTTGAACGCGGTGCAGACCAGCGGGTGGATCTGGATGGCCTTGCCCTCGACCAGCTGCGGCTCGAAGGCCTGGATGCCCAGCCGGTGCAGGGTCGGCGCCCGGTTGAGCAGCACCGGGTGCTCGCCGATGACCTCCTCCAGCACGTCCCACACGACCGGCCGCTGCCGCTCGACCATCCGCTTGGCGGACTTGATGTTCTGCGCGTGGTTGAGGTCGACCAACCGCTTCATCACGAACGGCTTGAACAGCTCCAGCGCCATCTGCTTGGGCAGGCCGCACTGGTGCAGCTTGAGCTTCGGGCCGACCACGATGACCGAACGGCCGGAGTAGTCGACGCGCTTGCCCAGCAGGTTCTGGCGGAACCGGCCCTGCTTGCCCTTGAGCATGTCGGACAGCGACTTGAGCGGACGGTTACCCGGGCCGGTCACCGGCCGGCCGCGACGGCCGTTGTCGAACAGCGCGTCGACGGCCTCCTGGAGCATCCGCTTCTCGTTGTTGACGATGATCTCGGGCGCGCCGAGGTCGATCAGCCGCTTGAGGCGGTTGTTCCGGTTGATGACACGGCGGTACAGATCGTTCAGGTCGGAGGTCGCGAAGCGGCCACCGTCCAGCTGCACCATCGGCCGCAGGTCCGGCGGGATGACCGGGACGCAGTCCAGCACCATGCCGAGCGGCGAGTTGCGGGTGTTGAGGAACGCCGCGACGACCTTGAGCCGCTTGAGCGCCCGGATCTTCCGCTGCCCCTTGCCGGTGCGGATGGTCTCCCGCAGGCTCTCCGCCTCGGCGTCGAGGTCCATGTTCTGGACGAGCGCCTTGATGGCCTCGGCACCCATGCCGCCGGTGAAGTACTCACCGAACCGGTCGCGCAGCTCCCGGTAGAGCAGCTCGTCGGTGACCAGCTGCTTCGGCTCCAGCTTGCGGAAGGTGTCCAGCACCTCGTCCAGGCGGTCGATCTCGCGCTGGGCCCGGTCGCGGATCTGGCGCATCTCGCGCTCTCCGCCTTCCTTGACCTTGCGCCGGACGTCCGCCTTGGCACCCTCGGCCTCCAGCTCGGCCAGGTCGGCCTCGAGCTTGGCGGCCCGCTTCTCGATCTCCGAATCGCGGCTGTTCTCGGCCTGCCGCTTCTCGGCCAGGATCTCGTTCTCGATCGTCGAGAGGTCGCGGTGACGCGCCTCGGCGTCCACGCTCGTCACGACGTACGAGGCGAAGTAGATGATCTTCTCGAGGTCCTTGGGCGCGAGGTCCAGCAGGTAGCCCAGCCGGCTCGGCACGCCCTTGAAGTACCAGATGTGGGTCACCGGAGCGGCCAGCTCGATGTGCCCCATCCGCTCCCGACGGACCTTGGAACGGGTCACCTCGACGCCGCAGCGCTCGCAGATGATGCCCTTGAAGCGGACCCGCTTGTACTTACCGCAGTAGCACTCCCAGTCCCGCTGAGGACCGAAGATCTTCTCGCAGAAGAGCCCGTCCTTCTCCGGCTTCAGGGTGCGGTAGTTGATCGTCTCAGGCTTCTTGACCTCGCCGTGGGACCACTGACGGATGTCGTCGGCGGTGGCGAGGCCGATGCGCAGCTCGTCGAAGAAGTTGACGTCGAGCACTATGTCCCCTATGTCGTCGTCTGTACTGCTTAGCTAGTGGGTGGGGTCGGGAGCCGGCGGCGAGCCGGCTCCCGACCGCTCACCTCAGACCTCTTCGACCGAGCTCGGCTCGCGCCGGGACAGGTCGATGCCCAGCTCCTCCGCGGCCCGGAACACCTCGTCGTCGGTCTCGCGCATCTCCAGGGCCACACCGTCGCTGGAGAGCACCTCGACGTTGAGGCACAGCGACTGCAGCTCCTTGAGCAGCACCTTGAACGACTCCGGGATGCCCGGCTCCGGGATGTTCTCGCCCTTGACGATCGCCTCGTAGACCTTCACCCGGCCGAGGACGTCGTCGGACTTGATCGTCAGCAGCTCCTGCAGGGCGTACGCGGCGCCGTACGCCTGCATCGCCCAGCACTCCATCTCACCGAAGCGCTGGCCACCGAACTGCGCCTTACCACCCAGCGGCTGCTGCGTGATCATCGAGTACGGGCCGGTCGACCGGGCGTGGATCTTGTCGTCGACCAGGTGGTTGAGCTTCAGGATGTAGATGTAGCCGACCGCGATCGGGTCCGGCAGCGGCTCGCCGGAGCGGCCGTCGAACAGCTGCGCCTTACCGGACGAGCCGATCAGCTGCTTGCCGTCCCGGTTGGGCAGGGTCGACGCGAGCAGACCGGAGATCTCCTCCTCGCGGGCACCGTCGAAGACCGGAGTGGCCACGTTGGTGTCCGGCTCGGACTCGTCCGCGCCGATCGCCTGGAGCTGGCGCTTCCAGTCGGCGTCCTCGCCGTCGACCTTCCACCCGGTCTTGGCCACCCAGCCGAGGTGCGTCTCCAGCACCTGGCCGATGTTCATCCGGGAGGGAACGCCGAGCGGGTTCAGCACGATGTCGACCGGCGTGCCGTCCTCGAGGAACGGCATGTCCTCGACGGGCAGGATCTTGGAGATGACGCCCTTGTTGCCGTGACGGCCGGCGAGCTTGTCACCGTCCTGGATCTTCCGCTTCTGGGCGACGTAGACCCGGACCAGCTCGTTCACACCCGGCGGCAGCTCGTCGCCGTCCTCGCGGGAGAAGGTCCGGACGCCGATGACCGTGCCGGTCTCGCCGTGCGGCACCTTCAGCGAGGTGTCCCGGACCTCGCGCGCCTTCTCGCCGAAGATCGCGCGGAGCAGCCGCTCCTCCGGGGTCAGCTCGGTCTCACCCTTGGGCGTGACCTTGCCGACCAGGATGTCGCCGGGGACGACCTCGGCGCCGATCCGGATGATGCCGCGCTCGTCGAGGTCGGCGAGCATCTCCTCGCTGACGTTCGGGATGTCGCGGGTGATCTCCTCCGGGCCGAGCTTGGTGTCCCGCGCGTCGACCTCGTGCTCCTCGATGTGGATCGAGGTGAGCACGTCCTGCTGCACGAGGCGCTGCGACAGGATGATCGCGTCCTCGTAGTTGTGGCCCTCCCAGGTCATGAACGCCACGAGCAGGTTGCGCCCGAGCGCCATCTCGCCGTCGTCGGTGCAGGGACCGTCGGCGATGACCTGGCCAGCCTCGACCCGGTCACCCTCGAAGACGACCGGCTTCTGGTTGACGCAGGAGCCGGCGTTGGAGCGGCGGAACTTGTGCAGCAGGTACGTCCGGCGGTGGCCGTCGTCCTGGTGGACGGTGATGTAGTCGGCGCACAGGTCCTCGATGACACCGCCGACCTCGGCGACCACCACGTCACCGGCGTCGACCGCGGCCCGGTACTCCATGCCGGTGCCGACCAGCGGCGACTCGGCCTTGACCAGCGGCACGGCCTGGCGCTGCATGTTCGCGCCCATGAGCGCGCGGTTGGCGTCGTCGTGCTCGAGGAACGGGATCATCGCGGTCGCGACCGAGGTCATCTGCCGCGGCGACACGTCCATGTAGTCCACGGCCGCCGGCGGGACGTCCTCGGTCTCGCCGCCCTTACGGCGGACCAGGACCCGGTCCTCGGCGAACGAGCCGTCCGCCTTCAGCGGCGCGTTGGCCTGCGCCTTGACGAAGCGGTCCTCCTCGTCCGCGGTCAGGTAGTCGATCTGGTCGGTGACCCGACCGTCGACGACCTTCCGGTACGGCGTCTCGATGAAGCCGAACGGGTTGACCCGGGCGAAGGTGGACAGCGCGCCGATCAGACCGATGTTCGGGCCTTCCGGCGTCTCGATCGGGCACATCCGGCCGTAGTGGGACGGGTGCACGTCACGGACCTCGAAGCCGGCCCGCTCCCGGGACAGACCACCCGGGCCGAGCGCGCTCAGCCGGCGCCGGTGGGTGAGACCCGCCAGCGGGTTGGTCTGGTCCATGAACTGGGACAGCTGCGACGTGCCGAAGAACTCCTTGATCGCCGCCACCACCGGGCGGATGTTGATCAGGGTCTGCGGCGTGATCGCCTCGACGTCCTGCGTGGTCATCCGCTCACGGACGACCCGCTCCATCCGGGACAGGCCGACCCGGACCTGGTTCTGGATCAGCTCGCCCACGGTACGCAGGCGCCGGTTGCCGAAGTGGTCGATGTCGTCGGCCTCGTAGCCCTCCTCACCGGCGTGCAGCCGGCAGAGGTACTCCACGGTCGCGACGATGTCGTCCTCGGTGAGCGTGCCGGTGGTGATCGGCACGTCCAGCTCGAGCTTCTTGTTGAACTTGTAGCGCCCGACCTTGGCGACGTCGTACCGCTTCGGGTTGAAGAAGAGGTTGTCGAGCAGGGTCTGGGCGTTCTCACGGGTCGGCGGCTCGCCGGGGCGGAGCTTCCGGTAGATGTCGAGCAGCGCCTCGTCCTGGCCGGCGATGTGGTCCTTCTCGAGCGTGGTCATCATCAGCTCGGACCAGCCGAACTTCTCACGGATCTGCTCGGCCGACCATCCGATGGCCTTGAGCAGCACCGTGACGGCCTGCCGGCGCTTGCGGTCGATGCGGACGCCGACCGTGTCGCGCTTGTCGATGTCGAACTCCAGCCAGGCACCCCGGCTCGGGATGACCTTGACGCTGGAGAGGTCGCGGTCGGAGGTCTTGTCCGGCTGCTTGTCGAAGTACACGCCCGGGGACCGGACGAGCTGGCTGACGACGACCCGCTCGGTGCCGTTGATGATGAAGGTGCCCTTCGGCGTCATCATCGGGAAGTCACCCATGAACACCGTCTGGCTCTTGATCTCGCCGGTGGTGTTGTTGGTGAACTCCGCGGTCACGAAGAGCGGGGCGCAATAGGTGAGGTCCTTCTCCTTGCACTCCTCGATCGAGGCCTTGACCTCGTCGAAGCGCGGAGCCGAGAAGGAGAGCGACATGGTGCCGGAGAAGTCCTCAATGGGACTGATCTCGTCGAGGATCTCCGCGAGACCCGAGCGTGCGTGCGGGTCGTCCGCCGACCGGCCCTGCCACGCCTCGTTGCCGACCAGCCAGTCGAAGGACTCGGTCTGGATGGCGAGGAGGTTGGGGACCTCGAGGTGTTCGGTGATCCGGCCGAAGGAAACTCGGCGGGGAGCGAAAGCGCTCGACGTACGACTGGTCTTCGCAGGGCGGGAAGCTGCCAAGATGCGTCCTTCCGAGGACCGGTGCTGCAGAACGGCTGGTACGCGTGCACTCCAATGACCCCACCAGAAATATCCACAAACGGACATTTCCGAGCAGGGGTCAAGTCGGAAGGCAGCGCAAACTAGCAGTGTAGCCGAGAGGCTAACCGCTGTCCAGCCCACCCCGCAGGTCGTCGCGGAACGTGCCTCGGGACCCTCGTAACGGGTCGCACCGGGCCGCTCGGAACGCGACATCCCGCCGGGCCACTCGGGTGTCGCGGGCGATGGCGTCGCCGCTGCCATTACCCAAGTGGTGGCCGTTGCAAGCGCGGAAGGTCTTGCTGGTGTCAGCGTGCCTGGCAGGTCGGGGCCGCGTCAAGGGCCGGTCTCCGGCTCGCCGTGCCTTTCCCACCCCCGGGTCACCGTCCGGCACCACGGCGGCCCACCACACCGGACGCCGACCGCCCTGCTC
>NZ_JAATEO010000044.1 GCF_012034245.1 Micromonospora thermarum
TAGAAGTGCGCGCCGAGGAGAGGGCCAGGTGTAGGCCTTCAGAGGCGGTCCCCGCGCGCACAATGACCGCTGGCCGGGTCCGGGGTCCGGGGTCCTGGCCAGCGGCCGTGTCCGCGATCCGGCGTCAGCTTGAGTAGCCGCGCTCCGCGATCCAGTCGGCGAGCTTCTCGTCCTCCATCCAGTAGTGCTTCTTCGGGTCGTACGGGTCGGCGACCTTCATCTCCTCACCACCGTCGCGGTACCCGACCACGCTCACGTAGTGCCCATCCGGAAACGGATGCCGGTCACCATCGGTGTCGAGACCCGTGCCGATGGTGTTAGCCACCACGCCACGCTTGGCGTTGACCGCCTCCACCACGTCGGCCCGCAGCTTGTCGACGTGCTCGGGCTGCGCCGTGGCGCCCTTGATCTCGGTTGTCTCGTAACCGCCACCGGTCACCTCGTTCAGCACCCGCGTGGTGTCGTTGACCGACTTGGTGCCGTCCACGGTGGTACCGAGCTTCTGGGCGATCTCCTTCTGGCTCGGGTCCTTGCCCTGAGTGGAAACGGCGATGCTGGTCGCTGCCGGGGCACAGTAGTAGCCGTTCGGCTGCCTCTCGTAGTCATGCTCGAGCACCCGCTTGCCCTCGCCTGACGGCTCGGGTGGCGGCACCGCGACCACAGTCCTGCTCTCGATTGGGGCAGCCTGGACGGCGATCGCCGGGCCGGCGACACCACCAGCGCCGACCATCAGGCCGGCGACGGACACCAGACTTCTGCGGACAATCGAGTTCATCGTGAAGCTCCCATCGGGGTTGGCACCTCCATCCGAACTGGAGGCGCACGCACCACGGGGAAGAGAGCAACGCCCGCGGTACGCCGTTGGTATGCCTCGGACACTCCCGGCTCCCGGATTCTCGACCGGACTACCGGGCTCTCGGCCAACGGTTACCCGACCAAGGTCCGTGAAAACACTACGAACCCCCATGGATAGTGGGAGAATGGCGGCCGTCTGAAGTTGATCATGCAAGCCGGCATCAATCGCCGAGAGTGAGCGATTTCAGCGGATAAGCGACCGCCTACCGGCGACCCTGCACCCGGCGATCGGGGCGCTGATGCCCGCGTCCGCTCACTTCGCCGCGGGCACCCGGTTGGGGCATCGTTTGTCATGACGCCCCAACCGCTGGCGGGGAGGCGCCGGCGGACGGTCGGTGGCGGATCAGATCCGGCGGGCCGTGAGCCACCGGTCCGGCCAGTAGCCGGTTCCGTCCAGGATGGGTACGCCGGAGAGGTCGCCCATCGTCGGACCGTCTGTCTGTGACCGGCTGGAGATGAACCGGTGATGCCCGCCGTCATCGAGGCCAAGATAGATGCCCGAGTGGTCGATCTGGCGGTTGGGTACCGGCTGGGCGTTGAGGAACACCAGGTCACCGGGGAGTAGCCGGTCGATTCCCCGGGGCCGCTGACCGGTGTTGGGCATCAACTGGACGCCCGGGCCGAACTCGGCCATCGCGTACGCTCGGCGCGGAAGGCCCTCACCTGGTGTGTTCGTGCCGCGCAGCGGATACCCGAGCCGGTGACCGTAGACCATTCGCAGGAAGCCGGAGCAGTCCAGGGCCAGTTTGCGCTGCGGCTCGGGCATTTCGCTCTTGCCGTCCGGGAAGGTCCACGGCACCTGCATGTAGTCGTAGAAGTCGGAGCGCTCCTGCCGGCCGTCCGGATCCGCAGGGTCCGGCGGCCCGAACGAGGCGTCGCCCGAATACTGCCGTCCTTGGTTGTCCTTCTTCGCTGGCGCTCCGTCAACGTACTCGAAGGCGGTCGCCAACACGTCCGGCGAGCGGTCCTTGCGCGCCGCAGCGAGCCAGTCGACAAACCACTGCTCCTGTTCCGCGCCAGCACGCCACTCCTGCGGCGCGAGCCGAACCCACACATTGCTCTCAACCTTCGCAGCCGTGAGGCTTGGTTCCTCGAATGTTCGGGTCGGGCCGTAAATCTGCACCGTCCGCGCGCCGTCGGTCATGACCGCGACGGGCTCCCCAGAGGAGTCGATGATCTCCGTACGATCTGGGTCCTTGGACCGCTGGTAGGTGTAGCCCGAAGCACCAAGCGGGCCTCCGCCCCCCTGCGCCCCGCCGAGGGTCAGCACCGGTTGGTCCGTCGGCGAGGGTCGCGCCACGACATAGATGATCGCGCTCGCAGCGAGCAGTACGACGAAAAACGCGATGGTGAACAGCAGGTTCGGTCTGCGGAGGTAGGTCGGGAGGTAGGTCGGGAGGTAGCGCGGGTACCTCATTCCGCTTCTCCTTCCTCGGTCCCGGCAAATAGGTCCGGTCACCGAGCACGAGCCCGGCGACGACGCCGTAGGCAACACCGAATGTGATTGCGGCCAACTCCTCCGGATGAGGAACCCGCCGCGGAGATGAAACCGAGCCCTGTGACAGACCTTCCGCCACACCCGCAGGTGCATGGGGCGGTACTACTCGATCATCGGACTCGGCCGGGTGAGGAAGCGTCACCCCGTCGAGATGAACCCGAGCCTGCCGCAGACCACCCGCCGACTTGTCTCCCGGTACCGCCTGCCAGCGCCGGGCTCCTGCTGTTGCTCCCGGCCAGGAGCCTGTCGGTGCTCTCGGGCCGGCATTGGCCTGCGCGGTGCCTGGAGGACAACTGCCCCAGGACAGCTGAGACCTGCCGCCCGCGGCGGGTGACAGCCCGAGCGGCGGGACGAACGATCGCTTGTTAAGAGGTCAAGCACCGACGGCAATGTGTGATAATTCGTACATACTGGCATAAACCGGCCGATAGGGATAGGGTCGCCTCGTCCAAGCGAGCCGGATCGCCTACCCGGAAAGTTAGCCATGCCTCGACTGATCGTGCGAGTCGCGCTGGCGGTGCTGCTGCTGTTGTGCGCCGCCGCGGTCCACGGATCGCACAGACACGACGCACCGCCGCTTCCCGAGTCGACGACCCTCGCACACCCCGCCGAGGTCGACGAAGACACCCCTACTACTACCGCGGGACGCCACCAGACGGTTGCTCTGCGGTCGGTCGTTGCATCCGACCACGCCGGGGTCAGTGAGGCATCCCATCAGGACGGCTGCGTTATGGCCTCCACCGCGGCGACGTCCACCTCGCGGGGAGCCGATCCGGCCGGTTGCGTGAGCCCGCCCGCCAGCGACGCCGGCCAGCAGGTTGCGGTGGGCGGCGGTCTGCTGGTGGCGAGGTCTGGTGGGCGAGGGTTGCTGCTGCTGCGGTGTGTGAGCCGGACGTGAGCTGCTCGCGCGTCGATGCGTCGGCGCTTGGGCGCTACCTGCCAAGGGGCTGAACCACCCGGCGGCCGGATAGGCGTGGCCAAGCGGAGGCCGGCGACGTCGACGCGTGCCAGCACCGTCCAGCCGGCTGACCCGACACGCCTCGCCGTCACATGCGCGAGGTCGGGCAGCACCACAGCCTAGGAAGGCACCTTGCCATGAGGAACTTGACCTTTGCACGTCCCCCTCACCTCCCCTCCCCTAGCCAACTGATTTCCAGCTCGACCTGCCATGGCCTCGACCAACTCGTGGGCAACACCCCCGTGCTCTGGACCCCGGACACCTGCTGGGGCTCACCGCGCGGCTTCTGGGCCAAGCTTGAAGGACACAACCCGGGTGGCATCAAGGATCGACCCGGTCTGCACCTGGTCCATCGCGCCCGGGAGCGCGGCGAGCTGGCGCCGGGCGCGCCGATCATCGAGTCGACCTCCGGAACGCTGGGCCTGGGCCTGGCGTTGGCCGGCTTGGTGCACGGCCATCCGGTCACCCTGGTCACCGACCCCGGCATGGAACCGCTGATGCGGCACCTACTCAGCGCCTACGGCGCTCGCATTGACGTCGTCGGGCAACCCCACCCGACGGGCGGGTGGCAGCAGGCCCGCCGCGACCGTGTCGCCGCGCTGCTCGCCGAGCACCCCGGCGGGTTCTGCCCGGACCAGTACAACAACCCGGACAATGTCGACGCCTACCAGCAGTTGGCCCTAGAACTAGCCGCCCAACTAGGTCGCATCGACGTGCTGGTATGCAGCGTCGGCACCGGCGGGCACAGCGCGGGCGTCTCCCGCGTGCTGCGCGAGTTCTTCCCGCACCTGCGGCTGGTCGGCGTGGACACGGTTGGCTCGACCATCTTCGGCCAACCGGCCCGCTCGCGGCTGATGCGCGGGCTGGGCAGCAGCATCTACCCCCGCAACGTCGACTACCCCGCATTCAACGAGGTGCACTGGGTCGCGCCCGCCGAGGCAGTCTGGACCTGTCGCCGGCTGGCCGCCGGCCGCTACGTCAGCGGCGGTTGGAGCGTCGGGGCGGTCGCCCTGGTCTCCTCCTGGCTGGCCCGCACCCTCCCTGACGACACCCGCATCGCGGCGATCTTCCCCGACGGGCCGCAACGCTATGCCGAAACCATCTACAACGACGCCTACTGCATCCAGCATCAACTGCTCGACCGGCCACCCGCCCCCGAGCCGGACGAGATCGACCATCCCCGGCACCGCGAAGTAACCCGCTGGACCCGCTGCACCCACATCATCGACCCGACCGTCGAGCCGATCTCGGAGGCCGTCCCGTGACCCGCACCCTGGCCCAGGTCCGGTCCTTCAACCGGCCCATCCAACTCCTGCTTGTCAACCAACTGACCATCAACGTCGGCTTCTACATGCTCATGCCGTATCTGGCCGGCTACCTGTCCGGGGACCTGGCCATGGCCGCCTGGACGGTCGGGCTGATCCTCGGCGTGCGCAACCTCAGCCAGCAGGGCATGTTCCTCATCGGCGGCAGTCTCGCAGACCGGATCGGTTACAAACCCATGATCCTGGCCGGGCTCGGCCTGCGCGTAGTCGGCTTCGGCCTGCTCGGGCTGGTGGAATCCCTGCCCGCTCTCATCGCCGCCTCCGCCCTGACCGGGTTGGCCGGCGCGCTGTTCAACCCGGCCGTTCGCGCCTACCTGGCCGCCGAGGCCGGCGAGCGCAAGGTCGACGCCTTCGCCGTGTTCAACGTCTTCTACCAGACCGGCATCCTCATCGGCCCGCTCATCGGCCTGGCCCTGCTCGGCTTCGCCTTCCGCTGGGTCTGCCTCGTCGCCGCCACGCTCTTCCTCCTCCTGCTGATCCTGCAGGCCCGGGCGCTGCCCGCCCGCCACGGCGCCGGCGACAAACCGGCGCAGAGCATGCTGGCCGACTGGCGTCAGGTGCTGGCCCACCGCCCTTTCCTGCTGTTCTCCCTGGCCATGATCGGCTCCTACGTGCTGACCTTCCAGGTCTACCTCGGCCTACCGATCGAGGTGCGGCGCACCACCGGCGGCGAAACTGGCGTAGCAGCCCTGTTCGCCGTGTCCGGCGTGCTGACCGTCCTCGGGCAGGTCCGGCTCACCGCCTGGATCAAGACCCGCTGGACCCCCGAGCAGGCCATCACCCGTGGACTGCTTGTCATGGGTACGGCGTTCCTACCCCTGACCCTGACCGCCGGCACCGCCCCGGCCACCACGGTAAATGGCTGGACTGGCTACGCAGCCGCCCTCGCGCCCGTCCTAACCAGCACAGTGCTACTCACCCTCGCCACCATGATCGTCTATCCGTTCGAGATGGCCACGATCGTCACCCTCGCCGGCGACCGCATGGTCGGCACCTACTACGGCCTGTACAACACCCTGTCCGGCCTCGGCATCGCCGCCGGCAACCTGCTCACCGGTGCCGCGCTCGACGCCGGCCACAACCTGCACGTTCCGGCCCTACCGTGGATCGCCCTAACCCTGACCGGCGCAAGTTGCGCGGCCGCCATCAGCTTGCTGAGCCGCAATGGCTCCCTACACAGACCCCAGCAAGCCGCCAAGCCGCCGCCCAGACCCTCCACCCCAGCCCGCAGTGGCTAACCGGTCGCGCCCACTCGTCTCACAGCCCCGGTCAACATTCAGCGGACCATCGCGATCACCGTACTGTGCCGGCACGGCGTGCCTCACCGTGGCGCTGTCGAGCAGCGTCGAAAGAGCCCCTCTGCTGCGGTGACCAGCGCTGCCAGCCCGCGGGCTTCTCGCTCCGTGCGACAAGTACCACTGTGATGCGGTACCGCCCAGCGCGGTTGGCTACGAACGCCTGCAGCATGTCGTCATCATCCCTCAGCCGTAGGCGGAGGGCGCCGCCGCCGGACGGGTGCCGTCTCAAGCCGCAGCGCTCGGCTGAGACTGTGTCTCATTTGGGGGCTGACATCGGTCCGGGTGTGATGTTGAATCTGCCGGTGTCCGATGTGGAGCGCTGGTGTCCTGATGCTCTATGGGAGCTTGCTGCGCCGTTGATCCCGCCGGCGCTGGTGCGGCCGCAGGGTGGCGACCGGCGGCGGGTGGATGACCGGGCGGTGCTGGCGGCGATCTGCTATCTGACCCAGGCCGGGTGCTTGTGGTGGAAGCTGCCCGAGGCGATGTTCGGCGTCACCCGCGCCACAGCCCACCGCCGCTTCACCGAGTGGACGAAGGCGGGGCTGTGGCCGGCGCCGCATCTGGCGATGTTGCAGCGGCTGCAGGCGGCCTGGGAACTGGACTGGTCCCGGGCGGTGATCGACTCAATCCAGGTCCGGGCGGAAAAGGGGGGCGATCTGACCGGGCCGAGCCCCGGTCGACCGCGGCAAACCCGGCAGCAAGATCCATGCCATGTCCGAGCGCGGCGGCCTGCCGCTGGTCACGGCCGTCTCCGCAGCGAACACCCCGGACGCGGCAATGCTGCTGCCGCTGCTGGACGGCATGCCCGCGGTCTCGGGCCGGCGTGGCCGACCCCGCCGCCGGCCCGACAAGCTCCACGCGGACAAGGCCTACGACCACAGGTCGCTGCGTGCGCAGATCCGCCGACGCGGCATCACCCTACGGATCGCCCGCAAGAAGGTCGAGTCCTCACAACGCCTCGGCCGGCACCGCTGGGTCATCGAGCGGACCATGTCATGGCTGATGCGCTACCGACGTCTGGTGCGTCGCTACGACCGCTACGCCACCCACTTCGCCGCGTTCGTCAGCATCGCCTGCGCCCTCGTTTGCTACCGCAAACTCGCCAAACAACCCAAATAAGACCTCGGGTATGCGTTCTCCTCCTCAGCCGGCGGCGATGGCGAGATCGGGTTGGAGCGCGGGACCGAGCAGCAGTCCGCCGTCGAGTACGAACTCCGAGCCGGTGGCGAACGCCGCGTCAGCGGAGGTGACGAAGAGCAGGAGTTTGGTGATCTCTTCGGGTTCGGCGAGCCGTGGGATGGCAAAGACGTCGGGTGAGTAGGACTCGATGATCGCGGGTTGGCCAGCCACCGTGGGCTCGTTGATCAGCGGTGTGGAGACGACGCCGGGGTGGATCGAGTTGACCCGGATGTTGTCGCGGCCCAGCTCCAGCGCGGCGCTCTTGGTAAGCCCGCGCACCGCCCACTTGCTGGCCACGTACGGGGCGTAGAACGGGGTGCCGCCGTGGGCCATGGTGGAGGCGATGTTGACGATCACCCCGCCGCCACCGTGTCGCATCGACGGCGCGACGGCCCTGATGCCGAGGAACTGGCCGGTGATGTTGACCGCGAACACCCGCTCCCACGTGCGGCGCTCCGTGTGCTCGATGAGGGCGGCGGGGTGCTGGATCCCGGCGTTGTTGACCAGGATCGAGATCGGACCGAAGCGGGTTTCGGTCGCATCGACCGCGGCAGCCCAGTCGTCCTCGTCGGTGACGTCCAGGTGGACGAACAGGGCCCGGTCGCCGAGCTCCGACGCCAGGTCGCGACCGAGGTCGTCGGCGACGCCTGCGATGACGACGTTGGCGCCATGGCGGTGGTAGGCACGGACATGGCTGGAACCCATCCCGCCGGTACCGCCGGTGACGAGCACGGTCTGGTTGTCGAAGCGTCCCATGACGCGTCCCTTCGCGAAGACAGAGGTGAGTCGAGTGACTCGCCTCGCAAACAGTAGGAGTTCCGGCGGTTGCGAGTCAAGTGGCTCGCCTCGCAGAGGTCGATCGGGCACAATGGGCCCGTGACGACTGAGCCCTCGACCTATCACCGCCGCTTGGCCGAGCAGAAGCGCAGCGCGATCATCGAGGCCGCGACCGGGCTGTTCCTGCGATCGGGGTACGACGGGACGTCACTGGCGAAGATCGCCGAGGCCGCCGACGTCTCGAAGGCGACCCTGTTCAAGCAGTTTCCGACCAAGGCGGCGCTGTTCGACGCGATCGTGACCGACTACTGGAAGGTTGAGGACGAGCGTGACCTCACCCCGCAGCCGGGTGATCTGCGGGCCGGGCTGAGGACGATCGGCACCAGGTACGCCGCGCTGCTCACCCGTCCTGGGATGGTGGCCCTGTTCCGCATCGTCATCGCCGAGGCACCACGCTTCCCCGAACTCGGCGAGACCCAGTTCAAGCTCGGCAAAGAGCCGTTCTTCGATGCGGTCCGCCGCTACCTCGAAGCCGAGGGCAGGGCCGGCACCACCCAGCTGGACGACCCGGAAATGGCGGCCACCCAGTTCCTCGGCATGATCGCGAACTATGTCTTCTGGCCGCGAATGCTGCTCATGACCTGGTCTCCCAGCGAAGCCGCGACGGCCCGCGCCGTGGAGGAGGCCGTGCTCACCATGCAGGCCAGGTACGGCGCCCCAACAGGCGCCGGTGACCGCTAAACGAAACCAGGACACGCTGCTCGACAGGGCGAGTGGCTGCGGCGACGTTTCCGACCCCTGAAGCGCAGCGCGTAGCAAGCTTCCATAGAGCATCAGGACACCAGCACTCCGCATCGGACACCTGGCAGATTCAACATCACCCCCGGACCGATGTCAGTCCCCAAATGAGACACAGTCTTAGTTCACAGGGGAGGTTCGGCATGTCGATGGTGGCGGATTCCCATCGCGCCCGTACAGCAGACGCACCGGCGTGCCCGCGCGGTGTTGTCGTTACTCAGCTGGGCTGGCTTGCCGGCGGCATTGCGTACGACGAGCACCACCCGCCTAGACCCGATTGGTGGGTTGCGGGGCCGGAGGTGGTGCCTCGGGGTACAGGTTTCGGGCGTCGGCCGGTAAGGCCCGGTCCGCAAGGTGCTCCGGTGTGGGCCACGGCTCCGATGCTGCTGTCCGAGGTCGCTCTGGCCGCCGCGGTGTTCACCGCGGTCCAGATGGCCGGCCTGGCCCGGCGGGAAGCCTGACGACGCCGGAAGCCGCGCCGAAGCACGTCGTGGCCACGCAGGTGGAGGATGCCGACGGGCCGCAGGGGCGCGGACAGCGCCCCAACGACCCCTCGTGGTCAGCCGTTGTCGATCAGGCTGGCGATCTCGTTGTAGATCAGGTGCGACTTCGCGCCCTGGTTGGACGGGCATCCGCCGAGGTGGTGCAGGGCGATCACCCGGTGGCTGCTGTCCAGCACCGGCGAGCCGGAGTTGCCGCCGGAGGTGTCACAGCTGTAGCTGATGTTCCAGGTGTTGTAGTTCGCGTTGCGTACGGTGCACCGCGCGCCGCCCTGGGTGTTCTCGTAGATCGACAGCCGCTTCGGGCTGCCGTCGCCGTGTCCCGGGATGTACATCTGGGTGCCGGTGCTGGTGGCGGTGGTCCTCAGGTACAGCGTGCCGAACCCCTGGATGGTCGAGAAGTTGTTCACCGAGTACAGGGTGTAGTCGAGCTCGCTGGAGCCACCGCTGCTCACCCGGTAGAGGGTGGCACCGCTGACCTTGGTGCCGGGGCCGGGGTTGGCGCCGCCGCAGGTGGCGCACTGGTAGTTGAACTGCATCTCGCTGCCGCTGACGGCGGACTGGGTCGAGATGCAGTGCTTGTTGGTCAACATGCGGTTCGTGTTGCCGACCCGCCAGGTGGTGCACAGCCCTCCTCCGCTGATCAGCAGTCGCGCCACCGCGTTGCTGCGGGCGTACTCGCTCGGGTGGCTGCTCTGGTAGCAGACGACGTCGCGGCGGGCGTCGGTGCTGCAGACCGAGAGTGTGGAGAGGTTGTACTGCCCGATCTCCGTACGGTCGTAGCCGCGCCAGAACCGGTCGATGGTCGCGGCCTTGCCGCCGGAGGGGCGGCTGCTGTGCAGCGTCACCACCGCGGTGTCGCCCCCCACCGACATCGCCCAGAAGCCCGGCTGCCCGTCAGTGGTGTAGTCCGAGCCCGTCGCGCGGTTCAGGTAGCGGTCGTACCGGTAGCTCTCCCGGCCGTCGGGGCTCGACACGGTGACGTACTCGCCGTGGGCCAGGCGGAGTGAGCTGAAGTGAACCTTGATGTACGCCGCGCCGGGGTGCTTGACGACCTGTGTCCGGCTGCTGCGGGCGTAGGACAGCGCGCTGTCCACGGTGCGGAGTTCACCGACCGTGGTGACGCCCTCCGCCGAGAACTGCTCCGATTCGGGTGCCCGCTCGCTGTGTGGCGCGAGGGGTGGGGCCGCGTACGCCTCGGCGGGAACCGACACCAGGCTCAGCCCGAGTGCGCAGGCGCCGAGCGTCACCGCCGCCATCCGCAGGCGGCGCAGGGCATGTTTCATCGTTGAACCTCCCCAGCAATCAGCACCTAGACACGCTTCCAGGCGTGACATCGAGCCTATTCGATACATGTAAGTACATCAATATATTCGGTCTCGCGCGGTCGCTCCCGGCCGACCATGAGCCGGTGGCAGCCGTCGAGCTCGACGTATCGTCACCGGCCTACGCAAGGGCGAGGCGCTGGGGCTCACCGGCGGCCCGCGTTGGGCGCCGTCACCCGGCGGAAGACGGGTACGGGCCCAGCCGGCCCCAACCCGCCGTCTTCGCGGTCGCTTCTCCGGGGACCGGCTCCGGCCCCCGGTCAGGGCCGCTCATCAGGGCGGGCCGGCCGCACCATGCCCTGATAGCGCGGGTGGCTGGCGCCGTATATGGCAAAGTTGAGCTGGGCGTGCGACAGGCTCAGGTCACCGTTAGGGCCGCCACGCACCACATCGGCGTCCGCGTCCCCCTGACCGTCGTCCGTCCAGAAGCACACCGGACAGGTGCCACCACCGGTCCGCGAGGCGCAGCAGGGACAGGTCTCGTCAACAAAGTGGTCACCCACCAGAGCAGGATTCCACAGTCGATGCACCATCGACGGCCCGGGGAGCCGACGATTTCGCGCCACTCCCTCGTCACATGAGCACCTCGCTACTGGGAGTAGCGGCCCGCAACCGCATTAGTCGTCCAGGATCTTGGTCCTGGTGCCGGACGGACGCGTCGACCACGCTGGGCAGCCACTCCACGAACGGCCGGATGTGGTCGGCATCGCCCAGCCGGGTGAGGACGCCCGGCTGCGGGAGTTGCTCGACGCGTTGTTCACCCTGCCCAACGTCGAGGTCGTCGCCGTCGCGTCCGGCGTTCCGGGTGCCCTGGCGGAGCTGGGCGTCGAGCGGGACGTGGAGTACACCTCGTCGACCCTGATGACCGAGCACCGGTCGGCCGACAACGTCGACCTGTACTACCTCGCCAATGCCCGGCACGCGGAGAACCGCCGGATCAACCCCATCGACCAGGACGTCTGGCTCACCAGCCGGGTCCGGAAAGCGGTGCCGTACGTCCTCGACGCGTGGACCGGTCGGATCGAGCGGACGGCGTTACCGCACGACGATCGACCTCGGGTCGTCCTGGGCCGGCGGGCTCGGCGCCTACCTCGACCTGGGCGGAGTCTTCGACACGTACACGGTGACCGTGAACGGACGGGCGTTGCCGCCGTGCGACGTCCTCGACCTGCGGGTCGACGTCGGCCCGTACCTGCGGGCCGGCCGCAACGCCATCTAGGTGGAGGTGGCCACCACCCTGTCGAACCGGCTGCGGGTGACCCGGCCCGAGGTTTTCGCGGTCGCCGCGCGGCAGGCGTACGGCCTGATCGGGCCGGTGCGACTGGTCCCCTACCGCGAGGTCGCGCTGCGCTCCGCGTGACCGGCGACCGCAGCACACGGAACGGTCCCCCGCCCACCGGTGGGGGGCCTTCCGCATCCGTACCGTTCCCGGAGCCGCAGCACGGCGCCCCGCACGGCTGCGCGGGGCGGTGGCTCGGCCGGAGCCACGGCGGATCGGTCAGGGCAGCAGGATGACGTGCAGGTTGCGGGGTCCGTGCACGCCCTCCACCCGGTTGAGTTCGATGTCGCTGGTGGCCGACGGACCACTGATCCAGGTCAGCGGGCGGTGCGGGGTCAGCCGGGCGAGCGCCTCCGGCACGGTGGCCACCACCTGCTCGGCCCGCACCACGCAGACGTGCCGGTCGGGCAGGAGACTGAGGACCCGACGCCCCTGGTCGGGCGAGCCGTCGAGGACGACCGTGCCGGTCTCCGCGACGGCAACCGCGGCGGCGGTGACAACGCCGTCCGCGGCACCGATCCGGGCGTTGTCGAGACCGTCGTCGACCAGCGCGGTCACCGCCGGCGGCAGCCACGCCGGTGGCAGTCCCGGCGGTACGACCACGGTGGCCCCCGCCGGCAGGATGCCGGCGATCATGTCGGCGACGGCCGCCTCGGGAACGCGGTACACGTGTGCCCGGTAGTCGGTCAACCGTTCGACGAGCTGGTCGAGGTCGAGGGTGCCCGCGGACCGGTAGTCCCGCGGCACCTCGACCGGCCCCCGACCGACGCCGCCGAGGGCGGCGCGCAGCCGGCCGAGGACGAGATCGCGGGAGGTCATCGCTCCGCCCACCAGTCACGGAACGTCTGGTCCGGCGGTTCCGGCAGGTCGCGGCTGCCGGTCCAGCTGTTTAGCGGCGGCGGCAGGCCCCGGCCGCGCCGGCCGGCGAGCCGGCTGAGCCGGGCGGTGCGCTGCGCGGCGGCGTACAGCTTCGGCCGGTCCATCGTGTACGCGGCGGCGGCCATCGCGACGGACTCGGCGGTGGGCCCGCGGCGGGTCTCGACCGCCTCGGCGCGCAGGTGCACCAGCAGCTCCGGAATGTTGATCTCCACTGATGCGGAAGCATGAGCTCATCCCTGTGACGACCGAATGCCCTGACCGCGCCTCAGTTCGAGGAGTGCCGTGCCGTACGTCTTCCTGCTCGCCGCGATCGCGGCCGAGGTCTTCGCCACCAGCACGCTCAAGGCGACCGACGGGTTCAGCCGGCTCTGGCCGACGGTCGCCTGCCTGGCCGGCTACCTGGTCTCCTTCGCCGCGCTGGCGCAGGCGGTGAAGGACATCCCGGTCGGCGTCGCGTACGCGCTGTGGTCGGCCCTCGGCACCGCGGCGATCGTCGCCATCGGCGCGGCGTTCCTGGACGAGCCGATCACGCTGGTCAAGGTGGTCGGAGTCAGCCTCATCGTCGCCGGCGTGGTGACCCTCAACCTGGGCGGGGCGACGACGCACTGACCAGGCGGGCCGGGGCTGGACGGGCTACTGAAGGTGGACGAGCTGCGGTGGGACCTCGCAGGTCAGTCCCACCGAGTTCATCCGGTCGGTGAGCGGCTCGCCGTCGACGGTCGGCACCGCGAATTGGGGCCGGCGGCCGGCGGCAAGGTCGGCGGCATACCGCTCGCGGGCCTCGACGAGGGTCTCCCAGTCGGCCAGCCACGCGCTTGTCGGACGGTCGTCCGCCAGCAGGTCGCGGTCCAGGTCGCGCACCTGCGCCACCATGGCGGTCACCGCGGCGTTCTGCTCCCGGATCGCGCGCACCCGCGCGTCAACGAGGGCGCCGGGAGGTGCGGCCTTCGCCGCCACGGTGGCGCGCATCGTGGCGCACGCGCTCTCCGCCACCTCGCTGACCGGCGGATTGTCGATCAACTCGGGCCGGTCGTGGTTCGCGTACGTCCAGAGACCGGCGCAGAACACCACGACGCCCCCGACCGCGATCACGACGACCAGGACAGCGCCGAGGATCCACCACCCCGCGCCCCGTCCCGACGGTGTTGGTCGGGCATAGGGGTAGGGCGGGGGTGTGGGCGGACGGCTCACGCCTGCATCGTGTCGCCTCTGTCAAGGGCCGACGTGAGGCCGCCGAATTGATCAGGACGCTCGCCTGGCACCGCGCCTCGCCGGACGGCAACACCCCGTCGGCTACCACTTCGCCGGACGACGGGTCGCCGCCGTCCATCGGCTGGGGGTCGCGCGGGTGGTGGGTGAGCACGAAGACCGGGCCGTGGTACGGCGGATTGTCGCCCCACCAGCCGGTCCACGGCCGGTCCCACTCACCGCGCACCGGGCCGAACATGTTGCGGCCCATGATGAACGCCTTCGCCTCGGTCATCCGGGCGATCTCGGCCCGGTTCTCCTCCTTGTTCTCGTACCACGCGTGCAGCTCGCTCCCCCAGCCGTCACCGCCGTCGTCGCCGAACGGGCGCTGTTCGCTCTGGTTGTGCCCGGCCGCGTACCCGTCGAGCGAGATCGTCAGGTCACAGCTCACCGTGCCGGTTCGTGTCGTCATGGCGTCAGCATCGGGCAGGCCGATGTATAGCGTCCGATGCCAAACCGACACCGAAAACATAGATATCGTCGATAAGTGCTGAGCTTGGTCCACCTCAAGGTACTGGCCGCCGTCGCCCGGCACGGATCGGTGACCGAGGCAGCGCGAGAGCTGCACTACTCCCAGCCATCCGTGAGTCACCACCTGTCCCGCCTGGAGGCCGCCACCGGCGCCAAGCTGTTTCGGCGAATTGGCCGCGGGATCCGGCTGACGCCGGAAGGGTTGCTGCTGGCTCACCGGGCCGCCGAGATCGTGGGCCGGGTCGACGCAGCGACCAGCGAGCTCGCCGCCCGGGTCGGTCTGCACGCAGGGCGCGTCCGGCTGGCCGCCAACGCGTCCACGCTGAGCACAATCGTGCCGGCGGCGGCCGCCGCGCTCGCCCAGGCGTACCCGGGCATCGAACTGAGCCCCATCGAGCGGCACCCGGTCGAGGCGCTGCAGATGCTGCGGCACGGCGAGGTCGACGTGGCGCTGGTGTTCCGGTATGCCGACGCTCCTGTCGAGGAGGAGGACATCCGCCTCCTGCACATCGGTGACGACTCGCTCAACCTGCTCAGCCGGCAGCCCGACGACCGGCTCGCGAACCATCGCGACTCCGCCTGGATCGGAGGGTGCCACCGGTGCGAGGCGGAGCTGCGCGCCGCGTGCCAGCGCGAGGGCTTCACCCCGCGCATCACCGCGCACAGCGACGACGTCGTCGTCGTGCAGTCCCTCGTCGCCGCCGGCATCGGCGTGGCCACCCAGCCAGGCCTCGCGCTCCGAGCCCACCACCGGCCGGACGTGCACGCTACAGAGATCCCCGGCTGCCGCCGCCGCATCCACGCCGCGACGTACGGCGACCCGCCCGACCCGCCGGCCGTCGCCGCCATCCTCGCGGCGCTCGCCCAAGCGGGGGCGCCACCGGAGTGAACCGGTGCTCGCCCCCGCGAATGACGGTGTGCTCCCAGGCTCACCTGTGCCAGAGGAAGCCACGCACCAGGGCGGGGCCGCCCCACCACTGGACTGCGCGTGCCGCGAGTGATCGGCTGGGCCGAGGAGGCGCCGTCGCGGAGAGGGCGCGGCAGTGGGCGCCTTGCCCACCGGCAATTGCGAGCGCTGTTACGAAGCGGCCTCTTGAAGATCGGGGATCTGGCAGCCAGGACCAGATAGGCGGATCGGACCCGCTCGGATCTCCGTGCCTTCTCAGCGGCCAGAACAGTTCGGTTTGTTGTTGCGATCGTCGGTTCTACCATCGCCCGATGGTTGACGTCTTGATCTCTTCCGTACGGCCGGTGGACGTAGGAGAGATCCTCACCCTCCAGCGCGCCGCGTACGTCACCGAGGCCCAGCTCTACAGCGATGCCTCGCTGCCCGCTCTGACTCAGACGTACGAAGAGCTGGCCGCCGAGCTCCGGTCCGATCCGGCGCTCAAGGCGACGATGGGGCAACGCATTGTGGGCTCGGTCCGCGCTCGCCTCAAGGGATCGGTCCTGCATATCGGCCGCCTCATGGTTGCGCCGGATCTCCAGGGCCGCGGCATCGGCACTCGGCTGCTGACCGCTGTTGAGCGCGAGGCAGCCGGCGAGGTGGACCGCTACATGCTGTTCACCGGCCATCTGAGCCACGCCAACATCCGTCTGTACGAGCGGCGCGGCTACACCCCGATTCGTCGGGCGCAGTTGAATTCAGACATGGTACTGATCCACCTCGAAAAGCAGGCGGACAAGTAGCGACCGCAGACGGCGCCGGGCAGCCACGGCATCCGCTCATCGGCAAGGTCGCTCATGATGGCTGCCCAACGTCCGCTTGCCGGCCTTGGCCGGGACCAGCGCGCCGATGAGCGCGATTTACGGGCGTGGGACTACCCCACCCCGGCTGAGTTGGGTCGCGCCGGGCATCAGTCGTGGTGCGAGGGGTCCAGGGCTGCGACAGCAGTATCCGGCTCGTCGCGGTGCTCGTGGTCAGGCTCGGGTGCCCCGGCGATGGCCGTGAATGCCGGTACGGACACGTCGGCGACCAGATGGACGTGATCGGCGCCGAACGTCGACGGCTCCCGCAGCCCGAGCACCAGGCAGAAGTTCCGATTCCCGTACGTCTTCCGCAGCCCTCTCCAGTTGGCCATCAGATAGCGCGCGGCGCCGAGGTTGTCCAGCGCGGTCTGCCCGGCAAGGATGAACACGGGCGCCGCCGATGCAGACGGGCGCACCCGGGCGAGCAGCGCGAATTGCTCGGCGCCGGGACGGCGGCGAAACGCGCGATCGCCAACCGAGAACGGCAGCAACGAGTCCGGCTCGGCTGGGGTGAACCGTACGCCGGGCAGCGCGATGCGCAGGTGGGCCGCGGTGCGGGGATTCGCCGACGGGCCGCCGACGCAGTACTCGGTGACCCGGCCGGCCTCCCGGTGTCCATCCTCGCTGGTGACGAGGGCGGGTAGCCCACCCGACTCGCGGATGGTCGTCGCCAGCTCCACCAGCGTGGCAACGTCGTTGCGGTGCACGCTCTGCGGGCGCTGCGACGAGAAATGCTTCGCCACGAAGAGCATCACCTGGGCACCGGGACTGACACCGAAGAACGACCGTTTGCGCAGGATCCGCCGGTAGCGGACGATGTATTGGCTGGTCCAGCCGGCAGCGGCGGCAATGGCCGTGGCGAGAAGGTTGATCACCACATCACGCACGGGTCGTCCCTTCGGCGAGACTCAGCCTGGTTCTGATTGTCCACGAGGGGCAGAGCAAACCAGGTTGTGGGTGCGCGCTGGAACGCCCCGTCCACGGCCAGTGCTCTGACGATTGTAGCCAGGCCGGGTTCTCGGGCGTCTCACCGGTGCACGGTTCGCCAGCCGGCTCACCGCCGAGCTGCACGAGCGCGGCCACCGCTCATGCGCAAGGCGGTGGCCCAGCTCATGCGGCTGGCGGCATCGAGGGCCCACCGGCGCCGACGCGGCAAGCCTCGCCGCAGAGCCGTAGCGACTGCGACCGCCTCCCGGCCGGCCCGGCGGCGAGCCAGAGCATCCGTTGACGCGCCGGCGAGCGCGGACAGACAGTGTTTCTGAATTCTCGTCAACTTGCCGAGGTCGAGCCGGTGATCAGTCTCGGCGGCGTCTTCCGGATCACCGACGGGCTGTAACGATCCTGCGCGCCGGTCACCTTGTCGAGGTTGCCGCGGCAGCCGTCATGCTGGCGGTGTCCACCACGCTCGCCGCGCTCGGGGCGGTCGGCTACCGACGACGCGACCTGCGCGGTTAAGGCTTGTGAGCGGTAGCGCGGCAACCGGCCGCCGGCGAGGCGAACGGTGGCCGCCGGAGGCCCTCAGAAGACATCCTCATACCCCTGCCGCCAGCGTTCGGCGTTGTAGACAGCACCCTCACGAAAGAGCCAGACGAACAAACCGCCCGCGCCGCAGATCGCGCCCCCAACCAGCGGCACCCAGTCCCGTTCGACGACCGCCGACACCGCGAACAGCACCGTGAACACTGCCGCGGCCAGCAGGCTCGGTTCCGGCCGCCGCAGCCAGTAACCGAGCCAGCCGCCACGCCCCCGCAGCCCACGCGGCGGCGTCGCGACGACCTTGACCAGCGGCACACGTGCCGAGCCCCGCCGCCGTCGCCGCTGCCGCCTACCCGCCACCGGTTGACCATACGCGATCGTGGATGCAGGTCACGCCGCCGCAAACGCTCAGCAGGTGCAGCTCAGGGCAGGTACAGGCTGGCCGCACATCGATGAGGGCCGTGAACCGGGCGCACGCGAATATCCGCGGCCGCGGCGAACGGGCAATCGCCACCGTCCAGGCCGATGCGCCATACCTCGACCGCCTCGGCCGACCACGCCTCCGGCCAGTCGTAGTCCTCGTCTTCCTCGGCCGCGACCTGCCCCTCGACATCCTGGACGTAAAACTGGGCATGATCGGCGAAAACGACAGCACGGCGTACCTGATTCACCGCCGAAGCCTATTCGGACGAGGCACGCTGTTGCCCACCGCACCACCGGGATCGTGCGGCCATCCTCGTTCTGCGCCCTGTCGGAGCCAAGCGCAGCGCAGGATGAAAATGGCTCAATGGATGCTGGCCAACGGGCCGCAGAGCGGGCGGTGTGTCTCCATGACGAAGGAGCACACAACGAAGACCGAGGTCCCCTCGGTGTAGTGGCTGGCCAATGTTCTTGCCCTGACGAACAGGGCTTATTGGGACTACTTCGGCCAGCGTGGGCGAGACTGATCCGGTCTTTCATCTGGTACAGACGCATCTGCTGTCAGCTGAGGTTGGCGAAGGCTTCGACCTGCTGCGTTTTGCCGGCCACGATGAGGATGTCACCTGGGTAGATCGTGGTGTTGGCGGTGGCGTAGGTGAAGTCCTCTCCGGGGCGTTTGATGGACACGACGGTGATGCCGTGTCTCGTGCGCACCGCTGCGTCGGCGAGGGTCCGGTCGACGACCTCCTGCGGGGCGCGGGTCTTGACCAGGGCGTAGTCGCCTTCGAACTCGATGAAGTTGAGAATGCGTCCGGTGACCAGGTGGGCGACACGTTCGCCCATCTCGTGCTCGGGCAGAACCACGTGGTGAGCGCCGACCCGTTCGAGGATCCGGGCGTGCTGACGGTTCACCGCTTTGGCCCAGATGTTCGCCACCCCCAGGTCAGCTAGCAGTGCCGTGGTCAGGATGCCGGCTTCCAGATCGGTGCCGATCCCGACGACAGCGTGGACCAGGTCGTGGACGCCGAGCTGACGCAGCGCGACCTCGTCGGTGGTGTTGGCTACCGCGCTGTGGGTGAGCTGATCGGCGTAGGTCTGCACCACCTGGGCGCTGGAATCGACGCCGATGACCTCCCAGCCTTGGCGCATCAGTTCCAGGGCCAGAGAGCCACCAAAGCGGCCGAGGCCGAGCACGGCGATGCGGTTGGTGTCCGATTTTCTAGCCAACGATGGGTCGCTCCTCCGGTAGTTCGTAACGCCGGGTCCGCTCGCGGAGCGCGAGGGCCACGGCGGCGGTGATGGGGCCGAGCCGGCCGATGAACATCAGCAGGATCAGGATGGCATGCCCGGCGGTGCCGACCTGGGCGGTGATGCCGGTGGACAGGCCGACGGTGGCGAACGCGGAGGTCGCTTCGAACAGCACCTGATCCAACGAGAACGGCGTCAGCGCCATCAGCGCCAACGTCGACGTCGCCACAAGGGCGACGCTGAGCAACGCGATGGTCAGCGCCTGCCGCTGCACCCCCGTCGGCAGGCGTCGGCCGAGCGCGTGCACGCTCGGTTCGCCGCGGATCTCGGCCAGAATAACGAAACCGAGCAACGCGAACGTGGTGACCTTGATGCCGCCGGCCGTGCCGGCGCTGCCACCGCCGATGAACATCAGCGCGTCGTTGACCAACAGGGTCACGTCGTTCATCTCAGCTACGTCGAGGCTGTTGAAGCCGGCCGTACGGGGCATGACCGCGTGCGTGAATCCAGCCAGCAGCTTGCCGCCCCACCCCAGCGGGCCAAGGGTCCCCGGGTTGGTCCACTCCGCGGCGCTGACTCCTAACCATCCCCCGAGCAGCAGGGCGGCGGATACCCCAAGAGTGATCTTCGTATGCACTGACCACCGTTTCGGGGCGCGCCATGCGCGGCGGAGTTCGAACAGCACGGGAAAGCCGAGACCACCGATGATCACCGCAGCCACGATCGGCAGACAGATCAGCGGATCGTCGACAAAACCGATCAAGCTGTCGGCGTACAGGCTGAACCCGGCGTTGTTGAACGCCGACACGGCGTGGAACAGCCCGAGATACGCCGCCCGGCCCCAGCTGTGGCCGTAGCCTTCGGCGAACCGCCAGGACAGCAGCACCGCCACGACCGCCTCGACAAGCAGGCTGATCCGCACGACGCCGAACACCACGCGTCGCAGGTCACCGACTCCGAGAGCCTTCGTCTCAGCCTGCGTGCCCAACTGCAATCGCACTCGCAGCCGCCGTGCGATGAGCAGGCCGAGCAGCGACGCCGACGTCATGATCCCGAAGCCACCGACCTGGATCAGCCCGAGGATCACCACCTCACCGAACGGCGACCAGAAGGTGCCGGTATCGACGATGACCAGGCCGGTCACGCACACCGCCGACGTCGCCGTGAACACCGCCGTGATCAGGCCGGCGCCACCCCCCGACTCGGTGGCGAGCGGCAACGACAGCAATCCCGACCCGGCCACCACTGCCGTCGCGAACCCCAACACGACCAGCCGGGCCGGATGCCGCGAGGCTTTCGATACGTAGCCCGTCACCGCCACGGGCAACCGCCAATCCCGCACCCGATGCCGCGCCGCTCGCACGACCCCCGCCAGTGCGCCCGGCAGCCGCCCGACAACCACTCGCCGGCGCGACTCTCCATCGGCAGGCGACGGTTGGTCCACCGGCGTCCATGCCAGGAGCGCGGCGCCGAGGCCGGCCGCCAGGAAGAGCACCAGCACCGCGACCAACCCGAGCAGCAGGTGCCCCCAGACCGAATCCATGCCGACATGATCCACCATCGGCGGCTGAGCGACGCGACCCTCCCCAGACACGACCAGTGGCTGCAATTGATCAGACTTGGCCCAGCCGGCCGTAAGACGGCTGCGGACGGCACCGTGTGGTGGAGTTGGTCCGCTAGGGGGAAGGCTCGTTGTCGGGCCAGCCCAGGAGGCGGGCGCCGAGTACGGCGGTGTGCAGGGTGAATCTTTGGGTGGGTTCGTTCGGATGGTAACCGGTGAGTGTGTGGATGCGGTCGAGGCGGTAGGTGACCGCGCGTACGGATAGGTGCATCTGGCGGGCTGTCGCCGTGTGGTTGCCCTGGTTCTCGAACAGAACTGCGAGCGTGTCGAGGTAGGGCTGGGCTCCTCCGCGTGCCTGCTGTAGCGGACCGAGGACAGTGGTGACCAGGTCGGTGATGGCGTCGCGGTCACGCAGGAGTACGGGGAAGACGAGCAGGTCGGCGGCGTTGAGGACTGGGGTGGTGAAGCCGAGTTTGCCGGCCAGGTCGAGGGTGTTGCGGGCTTCCTGCAGTGAGGTGGCGATGCCGTTGATTCCTGAGTGTTGGCGACCGACGCCGATCTGCCAGCTGCCTGCACCGAGTTGGGCGAGCAGGTGGTGGGCAAGTTCGGCGGGCAGTCCGCGCAGGCCGCCGGTGCTGATGCAGACGAGTTGCCCGTCGCGCAGGGTGGTGAGGGTATTGCCTGATCCGTAGCGGGACGCGAGGGCGGCGTCGATGTCTCGGACGACGGCGTCGGTGAGTGCTGGGCTGGCGGCGATGGTGACGATGTGGCGTCCGGACAGACGGATGCCGTAGCGGTGGGCGCGTTCGGCGAGGTGTCCGGGATCGGCTCGTCCGGTGAGTAGGTCGTTGACGAATTCTGTGCGCTGGTCGTCGTTGTCGGCCAGCTGGCGGTAGACGTGGTCGTGGAATCCCGCGATGGCGGCGTTGAGGATGTCGGTTGTCGCGTCGAGCAGGTCTGCTGCGCGGGAATGCACGGCCGCGGATGTCTCGTCGCGCGGCGGTGTGTTGTTGGTCCACGTTCTGCTGGCGGCGCCAAGCATGGCGGCCACCAGGTCGTCGATGCTGTGGCCGCTGTTGGCTGCCTGGCGTCCGAGGGCGGCGGCGGGGTGGCAGCGGTGCGTCCCGGGTGGGAGTTGCAGCAGGGTCTGGCATTGCTCGGTAAGTGGTTGCGGGTCAGGACTCATCGCGTCTTCCTTGCCACCTGTGGCTGCTAGACGCCGACGTCGCGGCGGTCGAACAGGATCACTCCGGCGACCGTGGTGGCGATACCGATTGCGGCCAGCAGGAGCAGGGGTCCAGGATGCCAGCCGGTGTGCAGGGGGTCGGTGCCGATGAAGTAGTAGAACGGTGAGAGCCACTTCAGCCAGTTCGCGCCGTCGCTGAGGTTCGACAGTGCGTTGGCCATGTAGGTGGCCACACCGAGGACGCCGATGACGGCCAGGACCGTGCCCCGTTTGCCGGTGACAGCACCGGCAAGGAAGGCGATGCCGGTGAAGCACCACGCCAGTAGCGCCAGGCCGACACAGGCAGCGGCGACGTTGCCCATGGGGACGTCCATGCCGATCACCGGGACGAGGATGCTGAGCAGGATCCACGGCGTGACGGCGACGAGGGTGATGCCGGCGGCTGCGGCAACGAGCCGCTGGATCGCGAACGCTGTGCGTGACAGTGGATTGGCCAGCAGGAGTTCCATGCCGCCGTCCTCCTCGGGCCGGGCGATAGTGCGGGCGGCGAGGGTGGCGGCGCACATGAGCACCAGCAGCGGGCCGATGAGGGAGAAGACCGTGGCCTGCAGGTAGCCGGCTGGGGAGAGCATGTCGGCGATGCCGAGGAAGTCGAGCATTCCTTGGGGTAGCGCGTTCTGCTTGAGTTCGGCGGCCCCCTGGAACTGGCTGTAGAAGCCGGTGTAGACGGCGGTGAACAGGCCGACACCGACGGTCCAGCCGATGACGGCGCGGCGGTCATCGCGCCAGGTCTTACGCACCAGCGGCGGCAGCATCGCTCGTACCTTCTCCCGTGTAGTAGTAGGACAGGAACGTCTCTTCCAGATCCGGTTCGGCCGACAGCAGGTCGATGACCTCGTGTCGGGCGGCGGCCTTGATCAGCGGGTCGAGGCGGCCGTCGACGGTGCAACGCAGCACCGGTCCGGTGACCTGCACCTGGGTGACGCCCGGTAGGCCGGTGAACTCCACCGCCTGCACCGGGTCACCGAAGTGGATCTCGACGCGCCGGACCGCCCGCCGGCCGAGGGACTCGACCTTCTCCACGGCGGCCAGCTGGCCGCTTCGGACGATGGCCACCCGGTCGGCGGTGGACTGGACCTCCGCGAGAACGTGCGAGGACATGAACACGGTCTGGCCGTGGTCACGGGCGTCGCGGACCATCGCCAGGAACTCCTGCTGCATCAGCGGGTCCAGGCCACTGGTCGGCTCGTCGAGGATCAGCAGCGCCGGTTGGTGCATGAACGCCTGCACCAATCCGACTTTCTGCTTGTTGCCCTTCGACATCGCCCTCACCGGCCGGGACAGATCGAGGTCGAGGCGCTCGGCCAAGCTGGTGACGGCGGTCCACGGCACGCCGCCGCGGGCGTCGCCGAAGAATCGCAGCAGCTCCTTGGCGGTCTCCCGGCCGGGGAAGGCGAGTTCCCCGGGCAGGTAGCCGACCTGCCGGTGCAGGATGGCCTTGTCCTTGCGCGGGTCCATGCCAAGGATGCGCGCGAGGCCGCGGGTGGGACGCAGGAAGTCCAGCAGCAGGCGGATGGTGGTGGTCTTCCCGGCGCCGTTGGGACCCAGGAAGCCCATCACCTCGCCCGTGCGAACTTCGAGGGTGAGGTCTTCAATGCCGCGCCGGGTGCCGTAAAACTTGGTCAAGCCCTCGGCCAGCACCGCGATATCGCTGGTCATGCCGTACAGCATTCGTGTACCCCCTGCTCCGGTTCTAGAGCGACTCCCGGACGACTACCCTGCGATGATCTTGCCGAGACTCGGCAAACCATCAGGTGACGCCGCGCCGAGGCTCAGGCGGTTGGCATCAGTGGCATCGCCAGCACGTACGCGGCGAGCAGCATCGTTCGGCGCGGGTCAGGCCACGGCGCAGCAGCGCCCGGGCCACGGTACCGAGTCAAGCCCATTGCCAGGAGGAGAGCCGACCCGCCGTTCGGCCGCCCCGTACCGCGCGAACACGCCCGCGACGCCGTCTGGCTCAACCGGGTGCCGGTCGGGGACGTCGCCTCCGGTCCTGAACCCTCGACCGCCGACTGCGGCCCCTCCTGGGAAGGGCTACGCAGCGACCGCGAGCCAGCCGAGATCCGGCGACAGGCCCGAACCAGCACAGCTGCGTGTTCGTCCGACGTGGCCTCGTCGCATAGGGCTGCTGCACAAAATCGAAAGGGGCCATCCGGGAGATTCCGAATGGCCCCTGGGCTGCGTCGGGACGCCGGATTTGAACCGACGACCCCTTGTTACCAGCCGTAGCCACCGCGAGGTTGTCATCGCTTGCCGCAGTGGTCGTTTACCTGCACAGATGCTGGCAGCCTTTCGTCGCGTCTTGTCACTGGTCGTGAGCGTCAGGACAGGGTTTTCGGGGGGTAAACGGGGGCACCGTCGGGACCGTTCACACCTCACCGCTCTGCCACGACTGCGCAGTCCCGCGCATCGTCGGACAGGCCGACCTGCACCTCAGCGGCAGTCGAGCCGTGGGGGTTCATGTGGCGGGTCGACACTTACCCGATGCCTACACCGTCCGGCTCACGGGGGTGGTGATTCCACGCGACGCGGATCAGGCGGCGCTGCAGACGTCGGTGACGGACTTCCACGGCGGGGACCACATTCGTTAGAGGTCCTAGGAGGATGATTCCGGATGCGTGGCTGTTTGCCGTCGAACGTCGTCAGAGATGAGGTAGCTGGCTGTCTTCGCGGCAACCGAGCGGCAATCGAGGCAGCCGCCGACCCGGCCGTGATCGCCTGCTGGATTGCTCGTGCCATCCACCATCTCGAGGCGCTCGCCGAGGCTG
This sequence comes from Micromonospora thermarum, assembly GCF_012034245.1. Classification (GTDB taxonomy): domain Bacteria; phylum Actinomycetota; class Actinomycetes; order Mycobacteriales; family Micromonosporaceae; genus Micromonospora; species Micromonospora thermarum. The sequence goes on from NZ_JAATEO010000044.1 coordinate 24,859, forward strand.
CGACGCTGGCGATGGTTGCACATTCGAACGGAGAGCCGGCCATGAGAACCGACCGACAGGACACTATTCATCTGCAGCGTTGCGTAGCACTCGCCTCAGAAGCTTTGGCGGCCGGCGACGACCCGTTCGGGTCCGTCTTGGTTGGCCCGAGCGGAGATGTGCTGGCGGAGGCCCGAAACCGGGAGACGTCCTCGGCGGACCCGACGGCGCATCCTGAACTCGCCCTAGCACAGTGGGCGGCCGGACACCTGCCGCCGGCGGTGCGCGCCACCGCGACCGTCTACACCTCAGGCGAGCACTGCCCGATGTGCGCGGCCGCCCATGCCTGGGTAGGACTTGGCCGCATCGTCTACGCCGCATCGAGCTCGCAACTCGCCACCTGGCGAGCGGGGTGGGGCGTGCCGGCCGGGCCTGTGGCCGTCCTTCCCGTCACCGCCGTCGCACCGGCCCTCACGGTTGTCGGCCCGGTCGCTCCCTTGGACGAGGAAATGCGGCTCTTGCACGAACGCGCCGCGCAGCGGCGAGCCGCACATTAGCGACACGCGGGCACCTCTCAGGGCTCGCAGCGCCGCCTCGCCAAGGTCGATTCCCCGCAGGTCGACGCAGAACTGCCCGTCAGGAGCGGTCCAGTTGCACGCCGACTGCGACGGTCCAGGGTTGCGGCTGATGAAGGTCACCGCTCAACGTCTCCGTCCGTTACGTCGGCAAGGGCGGCGTCGTGAGCGGCATGATCCAGACCACCGTGTGCGCCGAGCCCGGCGACTCCGGCGGCCCGCTCTACGACGGCACCAAGGCGCTCGGCATAACCTCCGGCGGCAGTGGCGACTGCCGGTCCGGCGGCACCACCTTCTTCCAGCCCGTACGTGCAGCGGCCAACGCGTACGGCGTGGTCGTCTACTGATCCGGCAGCGCGGCCAATCAGAGAGACTCCCGGCCGTGGCCGGGAGTCCTCTGCCGGCACTGGCTCCGACGATCGGTCACCCCGATGACCTCGCGCCGCTCCGACAACAGTGAATCAGGAGGTGGCGCTAGCCGTCGGTGCGGTGGTCGGGCGGCCGCCACCCGCGGGCTTGCTGGGTACGGTCGTTGGAGCGCTGTCCGGCTTGCCGGCCGTGTGCGATGGGCGAGCCTCGGTCGGCCGGACAGTCGGGGTGTTCTTCCTGGCGTCCTTCTTGGCGAGTAGATCGTCGCAGAAGGCAGCCACCTCCTCCTTGGTCCCGGCGGCGGTGATCAGCGCGCTGAACGCGGGGTTTTCCAGCGCCTTGCCGGGGTTGTCGCCGGCACCGGCCCTGAACGCGTGGCACAGGCCGACCAGCGACGGCGACGGGGAGGCGGCGTTTTTCCCCTCAGCCGACTTCCCCGCCTGCTTGGACGGCTTACCGGTAGCGTCCGGCGACGGCTGCACCTTCGCGTTGTCGGTCAGCGGGTTGGGCAGCACGCCGTTCGTGGCGGCCAGGGCGACGCCGCCGGTAGCCACGGCGGCCACCGCCGTGGCGCCGGCGACTTTCAGGGTGAGCAGTTTGGCGAGGACGGTCTCGAGCATCAAGCGTCTCCGTGGTCGAAGGACTGGGCCGAGATGGGCTGCCCGGAAGGCATCCAAGGCCGTCTCCCCACCCGACCACTCACCGGGCTGTGCCAGGGCGCGGGCCGCGGCGAGCAGTCGGACCAGGGCATCCAGGCCCGGCTGGTCGACGCCGTCACCGCTGAGCAGTCGCTCGGCGGTGACGTGGTCCACCCCGTAGGCTGGTGAGCACTCATCTCACGGTCCTCAGCGCCGCAGCCGCTACCCGCGTCACACCCCTCACGCCGCGCGCCGCCGCGCCTTCGGAGGGTACAGGGGTGCTGGCACCCGGCGACGCCTCGGCAAAAGCGCTGAGCGCTGCCCCCACGCATGCCGGAAGCCGTCGGGGCCGGTGGGGCGCGTCCTGGCTCGGACGGGGTCGCGCCGGTCGAGCTCCGCATTGACCAGAGGCGCCACGTCGGGGCCTTGGACCTCAGTGGCTGGGCTTTTGGCATCCGGTGCCGGTGAAAACGCCGGGAATGCCTTAGCCCTGCCGGGGGCGTGGCGGGCGGGCTGGTGGAGCCTGCTGGTGGACGTCGGTCTCGGCGGTCGACGTCCTCGCTGCCGACGGTTGTGGCTGTGGAGCCGTCGGTTGGACATTCGGTCGGGCTGGCCGCGTCGGTCGGGGCAGGTCCGTCGGTTCGGCTGACGGTAGGGCAGGTGGCGACTGGATCGAGGTGTCGGCCGCTGGCTCAGGATCGGTCCCTGTGGGCTGCGTGGCGGCGGGGGTGGCTGGCACCGTGAGGGAGGGTGCCGGTAGGTCGGTCGGGACGTAGGCATCGGGGGCTGATGGACTCGTCGGGGCCTCCGGGGCGGGGGCTGGCAACTGTTGGCGGAGCTGCTCGATGTCGTTTCGCAGCCGCACGGCGGTCTCGTGATCGTTGATGGCGTCCAGCAGGGCTGCGGCGCGTTCCAGGTGGTAGCGGGCGTCGGCGTGCTGACCGCTGGCGAGGTCCTGTCGGACTTGGTCGAGCGTTCGGACGATCTCGCGCTCGGTGATCAGTGCCTCGGCTCGGTCGGCGTGGACCAGTCGAGTGACTGGCCACATCAGCTCGCCCGGTTGGGCGCGGGCGGCGCCGAGCCATACACCGCTGGTGATGGTGACCAGGGCCAGCATGGCGCCGGTGTATGCCTTGTGTCTCGGTCGCCACCTCAGTCTCCGGGTGAGGTCGTCGCCGGGGCTGCGGGCTGACCGGTCGCGCCGGGCGGCGGTGCCGTGAATGGGTGCGGCGGCGACCGTTGATGGCGATGCGGGTGCGTCGTGGGCTGCTGGCCCCACCGGCGTCAGCTGGAGGGTCGATTCCAGGTGTTGCGATCGCGCGAGCACGTCGGCGTGCCAGCCGGTCAACAGGGCGGCGATCGGGTCGTCGGCCGGGTGGTCGGGTGGCGGCGGCGCACCGCGGCTGATCGCGTCGAGTAGCCGGTCGTCCTGCTCGACCGGATCCGGCGTAGTGGGCCCGTCGGAGGTCACGGGTTCACCTCGGTGAGGGTGTCACCGGCGAGCGTGCGGAGCCGGGTGAGCGCACGGTGCTGCGCCAGTCGCACCGCGCCTGCCGTCATGCCTAGCACCGTACCGACCTCGTCAGCGGTCATGCCGACCGCAAGCCTCAGCACCAGTACTTCCCGATGGGTTGCCGGTAGTTGCGCCAACAGCCTGACCAGTTGGGCAAACAGGTCGGCGGTGAGAGCACGTAGCTCCGGACCCGGGGTGAGGTCGGGTGCGTCCGGGACGTCCGCGACGCTGTCGGACCGGTCTCGCCTCGCGGCACGGCATACGTCGGCGACCTTGCGGGCGGCGATGCCGTAGACGAACGCGAGGAAGGGGCGACCTTGGTCGGTGAACCGCGGTAGGGCGCGCAGCACGGCGAGGCAGACCTCTTGTGCAACGTCTTCGGCGGTGGCTCCGCCGACGCCGATGTGGCCCAGCCGCGCCACGCTGTAACGAACCGCGATCGGCCTGATCAGCGTCAGGACCTGGGCGACGGCAGCAGGATCTCCGTCGACGGCCCGACGGACAACGGCGGGATCCGGTACCTCCATACGCTCACGGACCCCTCTCGATGTGGCTGGCTCGACGGTATCCGCCCGCTGGCGAGGCACCAATAGGACGTGGTGAAACGCGGACGGCCTACCCGCCGATATCCCGGGCAGGAGGTCCGCGACCCGACGTCCCCGACGTCGGGTCCGCCGGTATGCCACCTTTCGTCCATATTTATATATTTCCAATAACAGAGTTCTGTTCTTGCTGGTCCAGGCCATTCTTGGTGGGGCAACCTGCGTGTGGGCCAACCGCCCCCCTACCGCACGTGGAGAGGAACCCCCATGCGCAGAACCCTCGGCGTCGCGATGCTCACCGGCATCGTCGTCGCCTCCGCCGCGGCGACGGGCGCCACCGCCGCCCCCACCGACGCGACCACCGGGTACATCGTCGTCCTCCGCGCCGACGCCGACTCCCCGTCCGTCGCCGCCGCGCACGCTCGCGCCAACGGCGCGACGGTCGACCACGTCTACCAACACGCTCTGCGCGGCTACTCGGCGCGGATGAGCGCCACCGCCGCGGAGCGGATCGCACGTGATTCGCGGGTGCTCTTCGTGCAGGCCGACGGCGTGGCAACCACGACGGCGCAGTCGATGCCGACCGGCATCAACCGGGCCGACGCCGAGCTCAGCCCGACCGCGAAGATCAACGGTGTGGACGAACGGGTCGACGTGGACGTCGCCGTCATCGACACCGGAGTCGACCTGGACCACCCGGACTTGAACGTTTACACCGCCGGTGCGAAGAACTGCAGCACCGGGCGCACCGCCGACGACGGCAACGGTCACGGCACGCACGTCGCGGGCACGATCGGCGCGCTGGACAACAGCACGGGCGTGGTCGGCGTCGCCCCGGGCGCCCGAATCTGGCCGGTGCGGGTGCTGAGCAACTCGGGCAGCGGCAGCTTCTCCGACATCATCTGCGGCATCGACTTCGTCACCGCGAACGCGGACAAAATCGAGGTTGCCAACATGAGCCTCGGTGGCTCCGGTTCCGACAGCGCCTGCGGTAGCAACAAGGACGCGATGCACGAGGCGATCTGCCGCTCGGTCGCTGCCGGCGTGACCTACGTGGTGGCGGCCGGCAACAGCTCCGCCGACTCCAGCACCTTCGTGCCGGCGGCGTACGACGAGGTGATCACGGTCAGCGCGCTCGCCGACTTCAACGGCCTACCCGGCGGCGGCGCCGCAGCCACCTGTCGCAGCGACATCGACGACACCCTCGCCGACTTCTCCAACTACGGCGCCGACGTCGACCTGATCGCCCCGGGCGTCTGCATCCAGTCCACCTGGAAGGGTGCCGCATACAACACCATCTCCGGCACCTCGATGGCCAGCCCGCACGCCGCCGGCGGCGCCGCCCTCTACAAGGCCACCCACCCCACCGCCTCCCCCAGCACCGTCAAGTCGGCCCTCCAGTCGGCCGGCACGACGGACTGGAACAACGTCGACGACCCGGACGGCATCAAGGAGAAGCTGCTCAACGTAGCCACCTTCTGAGACAGACCGGCACCGGCGACGGCGCCGGCAGGCTCGACCCTTCCCACCCCGGTCCCTCGCCGCACGTCACGTGCTGCGGGAGCCGCGAACCCGGCACCGGCCGCTCCTTGCTCCCCCAGGGCAGCGGCCGGTGCCCGGCTCATCCGGTGCCACGTGTACCTCACGAGCGCGGCAGCAGATTCGGGTGCAGGGTCGGAGAACCCGGCCGTCACCAACCTGGTCACCGCAGCGGGTGGCGGCGAGCACGTCAAGGCCGAGCCGGAGTCGCGGCCGGCTCGCCTGCCGACGCCGTTGCCCACGCGGGGGCGACCCGGGCAGGGGCGGGCCGGCCCACCAACGCACCCCCTCAAGACCGGACGGGTGACGTGCCGACAAGCCGACCGGACATGAGCCTGCCGTCTCCTGACCGTCCCACCGCTGCGCCCGGTGGCGCGCCCACCGTTCCGGCTGAAACCGGATCGGCGGGTCGACCGGGGTCTCAACCGGACCGTGAGGAGCCTGACATGCGTGATTCGTTTCCTGACGAGAAACCGCCCCTGTCCTCACCTCGACCTGGACGATGGCCGGGCGATCAACCGTCTTACCGAGCGGCATCCCAGGCCCGAAACCGGAACGAGCGGCCGGACGAACGGGCTTGGGCGGTCGCCACCGTCGCACGGCGCGGTGCCGGCGCTCCTTCACGTCGCAGAGCAGACGGCAGGTGGCGCAGGCGGGCGGTCATCTGGCTCGCCGCGGCATGCCTGCTCGTCGGCTTCAGCCTGGGCTTCGGCGCCGGCGTACAACAGGCGCGGTCAACCGGCGGCGGACCGAGCGGTGCGGGCCCGTCTCGCGCCGCGGGCAGCGACGGGATGGCGTCGGTTCCGGACGCCGTGGTCCCGCCCATGGCCGACCTGACGGGGGCCGTCACCGTTTCGACGGGAGCCACGAGACGTCGTGGCATCACCGAAAGTTATAGGTAAAGCACGATGGTTGCCGGTATTGCGCCATACAAGGTCGTCTAACACCATTGATGTAGATTGGTTGATCCCTCCAGGCCAGCGTCTCCCGCGGGGCAGCGCCGGCCCACCCCAACCCCCTTGGAGGAGCAATGCGACCCACAAGGTCAACCTGGCGTCGAGCCGCCGCAGCCGCCGCAAGCGGCGTCCTGATGGTCACCGCGCTGGCCGGCACACCGGCCCACGCCGCCCCCGCCTCCCCGGAGACCGCCGCGAAGCTCGTCGCCACCCTCGGCGACCGGTCAGCAGGCAGCTACCTCGACGCGAGCGGCAACATGGTCGTGACCGTGACCGACGCGGTGGCGGCACGGCAGGTCGCCGCCGCCGGGGCGACGCCGAGGATCGTCGCGCATGGCCCGGCGGAGCTGCGCCGGGCAACCGCCGAACTGGAGCGCACCGCAAAGATCCCCGGCACCGCCTGGTGGACCGACCCCACCACCAACCAGGTCGTCGTCAGCGTCGACAGCACCGTCGTCGGAGCCGCATTCGACCGGGTGCGCTCCGCCGTCGACCAGCTCGGCGCCACCGCCCGCCTGCAACGTGACGCCGGCGTGCTCCGCACCACCATCTCCGGCGGCCACGCGATCTACGCCGGCAGCGGTGGACGCTGCTCCCTCGGGTTCAACGTCCGAAGCAGCAGCGGCACCCAGTACTTCCTGACCGCCGGCCACTGCACCAACATCTCCCTGTACTGGTACGCCAACTCGTCCCTGAGCACCTACCTGGGCCCGCGCGTCGGCAGCAGCTTCCCCGGCAACGACTACGGCATCGTCCGCCACGACAACAGCAACGTCACCCGCCCAGGCAACGTCTACCTCTACAACGGCTCCTACCGCGACATCACCGGCGCCGGCGACGCGTACGTCGGGCAATCGGTGTTGCGCTCGGGCAGCACCACCGGCCTGCGCAGCGGCTCCGTCACCGCGCTCAACGCCACCGTCAACTACGCCGAGGGCACCGTCTACGGCCTGATCAAGACCAACGTCTGCGCCGAAGGCGGCGACAGCGGCGGCTCACTGTTCGCCGGAAACACCGCCCTGGGCCTCACCTCCGGCGGCAGCGGCAACTGCAGCACCGGCGGCACCACCTACTTCCAGCCCGTTAAGGAGGCGCTGGCCGCGTACGGGGTCAACGTCTACTGATCCCGCGTAAGACGCGGGGCCGTCGGAACCCTCGACGGCCCCGCTGCCGGCGCACCGGGTCCGCCCGGGCGGGCCGTGGGCGTGTCGGTCGTCTATCCCCACCCCGGTCGCGCCTGCCATCCGCGGATTCGGGTCAGCTCCACGGCACCGACTTCCAAATCGGGTGCTCCGAACCCAAGGTGCCGGCCGAGTTGTTGTTCCCCCGTATCACCAGACGTCGACTCCGCGTTGCCGTCCCAGCGGTGTCGGCCTGTTAGGAGTTCGGGCACCTTACCCCCAACCATGAGAGGTAACCCGATGCGGGTCATCAGACTCAGGCTTCGAACGGCTGCAGGCGCCCTCGCTGCGATCATGACAGCCGGACTGCTCGTCCTGTCGCCCGGCACGGCAGACGCGGCATCGCCGAACATCGTGATCAGCCAGGTCTACGGTGGCGGCGGCAACTCCGGCGCCCAGTACCGGAACGACTACATCGAGCTGTACAACCGCGGAACCGCGACCGTGTCGCTCGCCGGCTGGTCAGTGCAGTACGCGTCATCCACCGGCTCGTCCTGGTCGAAGACCAACCTGTCCGGCAGCATCGACCCAGGCGAGTACTTTCTCATCCAGCACGGGTCCGGCGGAAACAGCGGTGCGGCGCTGCCCACCCCGGACGCCACCGGCAGCGTCAACCTGAGCGCCACCAAGGGCAAGGTCGCGCTGAAGACCGACCAGACCGTGCTGACCTGCAGCACCGGGTGCACCACTCAGTCCGGAGTCAGGGACTTCCTCGGCTACGGATCGGGGACCAACTCGTACGAGGGCGCCGGTCCGGCCCCGACGCTGTCCAACACCACGGCCGCGCTACGCGCCGGAGCGGGTGCCACCGACACCGACGACAACGCGAGCGACTTCACGGCCGCCGCGCCAACGCCGCGCAACTCCAGCTACGGCGGCGGCGACGGTTGCAGCGGGACGTGTATCAGGACGATCCAGGCCGCCAAGCACATCTCCCCGCTCAACGGCCAGTCGGTCAGCGGCGTACCGGGCATTGTGACCGCGAAGAGCACCACCGGTTTCTGGTTCCAGGACCCCAACCCGGACAACGACCCGGCCACCAGCGAGGGCATGTTCGTGTACACCGGCGGAGCACCGCAGGTGAACGTCGGCCACTCCGTCACGGTGAGCGGCACCGTCAGTGAATACCGCCGGGGTGGCTCCAGCACCGACAACCTGACCATCACCGAGATCGTCAACCCCTCGATCACCACGATCTCCACCGGGAACCCGCTGCCGGCGCCGATCGTCGTGGGCTCGGACGGCCGGGTGCCGCCGTCCTCGGTGATCGACAACCTGTCCACCGGTGACGTCGAGACCCGCACCAGTTTCGACCCCACCACCCAGGGCATCGACTTCTGGGAGTCACTCGAGGGCATGCGGGTGCGGTTGGACAACCCGAAGGTCGTGGGACCGCGCAATACCTACGGCGAGATCCCAATCGTGCCGGTGGGCAGTGGGACCATGACCACCCGGGGTGGCATCGCAATCCAGTCCAACGACTTCAACCCGGAGCGGGTGCTGGTAGACGACCTGCTGGTCGCCACCCCGACGGCCAACGTGGGCGACACCCTCTCCGGTGCCGTGGTCGGCCTGCTCGACTACTCCTTCGGCAACTACAAGCTGCAGGTCACCGGCACCCCGACCGTGAGCAGCGGCGGGATCACGCCGGAGACCACCGCGACCCCGTCGGCCACCGAGCTCGCGGTGGCCACGTTCAACGTGGAGAACCTGGCGCCCGGCGACCCGCAGTCCAAGTTCGACACCCTGGCCAGCCAGATCAAGAACAACCTCAAGTCGCCAGATTTGATCGCCGTCGAAGAGGTCCAGGACAACAGCGGCACCACCGACAACGGGGTGGTGGCGGCCGACCAGACCTGGACCAAGCTGATCAATGCGATCACCGCCGCCGGTGGCCCGACCTACCAGTACCGGCAGATCGACCCGGTCGACGGCCAGGACGGCGGCGCACCGGGTGGCAACATCCGGCAGGGCTTCCTGTTCCGCACCGACCGCGGCCTGTCATTTGTGGACCGGCCGGCAGCCGGATCGACGACCGCCAACTCGGTGATCAACAACAACGGGGCGCCGCAGCTGCGGTACTCGCCGGGCCGAATCGACCCGGCCAACTCGGCGTTCAACGCCAGCCGCAAGCCGCTGGCCGGCGAGTTCACCTGGAACGGCCAGACGTTCTTCGCCATCGCCAACCACTTCAACTCAAAGGGCGGCGACGACCCGTTGTTCGGGCGCTGGCAGCCGCCGGTGCGGTCCTCGGAAACCCAGCGACACCAGCAGGCCGCCGTGGTGAACGGCTTCGTGGACCAGATCCTTGCCGTGCAAGCCAGTGCGAAGGTGATCGTTCTCGGTGACATCAACGACTTCGAGTTCTCCGAAACCACGAACATCCTGACCGGCAACGGCAGCATACTGACCAGCCTGCCGGCCACGCTCCCGGCCGCCGAGCGGTACACCTACGTGTACGAGGGAAACTCCCAGGTGCTGGACCAGATCCTTCTCTCCAGCAGCCTGACCGGGTTGCCGTACGCCTACGACATGGTCCACGTGAACAGCGAATTCGCCGCACAGGTCAGTGACCACGACCCCCAGGTGGTCCGATTGCCGTTCTAACCCGTG
>NZ_JAATEO010000045.1 GCF_012034245.1 Micromonospora thermarum
GGGCCCGCCCCCCGCCCCGCGGGGCGCCCGCCCCAGCGGGGGGGCCCCACGGCCCGGGGGGACCCCGCCAGGACGGCGACGAGCAGCAGCGACACGCCCCGGAGCGTCGTGAGGGTCCGGCCGACCTGCACCGCCAGGGCCGCGAGCAGCAGGCCGACGAGCACGGTGTGCGTCACCGCCCGGGCGCGCCGTCCGGCGAGGCGGGACACCGCGCCGAGCAGCCCCACCGCGAGCGTCGGAACCAGCGCGACCAGCGCCACCAGCAGCAGGATCTCGCCGCGGTCGGCGCGGTGGAACAGGAAGAAGTCCGGGCTGCGGCCCAGGACGTCCAGCAGCGGCTGGGTGACCGCGAGCCCCACCAGGGCGGTGATCTCCAGCAGCCGGCCGCCCTCCGCGCGCCAGCCGTCCCGAAGCCGCACGGCCCGCCAGCCGTCCCGGAGCCGCACGGCCCGCCGGCCGGGTCGGCCGTCCTCGGTGCCCGGTCCGGTCGCGGTCGGCGGGCGGGGCGCGGTGTCGGTGGAGTCCGGGGCCGGTGGATCCGCTGTCGGTGGGGTGGCCGGGTCAGCCACCCACGACCGCCCGGTAGAGCGTCCGGGTGCCCGAGGGCAGGTCGAGGCGGTTCTCGATGCGGCACCGGGTTCCGAGCAGCCGTTCGAACTCGTCGCGGCGGTAGTCGGGGAAGAGACCGTCCGGCTTGTTCGCCAGCAGTCGAAGGGCCATCGGGTCCTCGGGATGCACGAACTCCACGACGAGCCGGGCGCCGGGCGCGCCGAAGCCGGCCAGCCAGTCCACCACCTCGGGCAGGGGCACGTTGCGCCCGATCGCCAGATGGTGCACCACGGCCAGGGCGAGCACCGCGTCGGCCCGTGCCCGGTCGGCGAAGGCGGCCCGCTCGACGCCCCGCCAGCCCCCACCGGGGGACGGGTCGGCCAGGTCCATCACCAGCGGCAGGATGTGCCGCTCCCCCTCGGCCCGCAGCGCCCGGTACAGCCGGTCCACCACCGCCGGGTCCTGTTCCACGGCGACGACGTAGTCGGCGTGGTCGGCGGCGAGGCGGGCGTAGCGGCCGTCGTTGGCACCGAGGTCGAGCGCGAGGCGGGCGCGCGGCCCGGCGGCCAGCGACCCGGCGACGAAGCTCTCCTTGGCCGCCCGGTCGGCGGCGCTGTAACCGCAGGTGCGCTGGTAGTCGATCCAGTGGCTGGCGGGTGGTTGCCGGTCCAGGCGGCCGACCAGGCGTTCCAGTCCGCGTACGGTGGCCAGCGCCAGCTCACGCGAGTAGCCGGCGGCGCGCAGCTGGGTGCGGACGTCGGCCGTGCTGGCCCGGGCGTTGCGGCGCTGCATCGCGTCGTGCAGGTGCACGTGGGTGAACACGCCGGGCCGCAGCCGGCGGACACCGGCGAAGAGGCGGCGCATCTCGTCCGGCTCGATGCCGTCGACCCGGGACCGTAGCCACGGCTGGAAGTCCAGCCCGAGGTGGGCGCCGAGCAGGAGCGGGTAGAGCAGCGTCTGGCAGAACTGGCGGTAGCCGGCCCACGGCTCGCCGTCGCGCACCGGCGTGAACGAGCCGACGTCGATGAAGACCGGCTGTGCGCCGCGCCACTGGAGGTTGTAGGCGGACCCGTCCTTGGTCGTGAAGCCGGCCGGCAGCGCCGCGCGCAGGATCTGCAGGTGCAGCAGGGCCGCGTCGCGCAGCATGGTGTGGGACCACTCGTACGGGTGAGAGACGAACGGGATGCGCTCGTGGCGCAGCACGGCCGCCCAGCCCTCCGGCACGGGGGCGGTCTCGACGGGCTCGGTGCCGCACACCCTCCCCTCGGCGAGCAGGGCGGGGAAGAAGTCGCTGGCGGCGAGCGCCCGCCACTCGGCGGCGGCCCGCTCGTCCAGCACCCGCAGCACCTCGTCGCCGTGGTGGTAGACCCGGTTCGCCGGGTCGCGGAAGGACGCCGGTTCGGCCCGTAGGCCGGTGTCGGGGTACGCCATGCCGGTCAGTGCTGGTCGGTGGGCTGCTTGCGGAACCGGTCCACCAGGCGCCGCCAGTAGAGCTTGGCCGCCACCGCGACGCCGGCCACGCCGCCGACCACCGCCTGCACGATCAGGCTGCCGGAACCCGCGTCCAGGTACGCCAGATGGTTCACCGACCGCTCCTTCCGTATCGACCCTCGGCGCACCGGAGCATCCCGCTGAGGGTTTTGACCCGGTGCGCCGGACTTGTCGGTCACAGTACGCGGAAAGACACCCCGGCGAGGGCGAGACCGGGCACCCGGTGTCCGATCCGTTCAAGACCGGACGGCGCCACGCGCCCTACCGTGGCCGGCATGACGCCTCACTTCGACCTGATCGGTATGGCCGTCACCGACATGGCCCGCACCCTCGACTTCTACCGGCGACTCGGCCTCGACATCCCGCCCGGCGCGGAGTCCGAACCGCACGTGGAGGTGACCCTGCCCGGCGGTGTCCGGCTCGCCTGGGACGCGGTCGACACGGTCCGCTCGTTCGACCCGGACTGGACACCGCCGACCGGCAGCCCCCGGGTCAACCTCGCCTTCCGCTGCGCCGACCCGGCCGAGGTCGACCGCTGGTACGCCGAGCTCACCGACGCCGGCCACCACGGCCACCTCAAGCCGTGGGACGCCTTCTGGGGACAGCGGTACGCGGTGCTGCACGACCCGGACGGCAACGGCGTGGACCTGTTCGCGCCCCTGAACTGACGCCCCAAGGGCCTGTCCTGCCGATCATCTGTCGGCCAGATCGGCAGGACAGACCCTAGAGCAGGGCCGTCGGCGGCACCCCGGCCAGGTCGCGGGTGTCCCGGGTCAGGTGGGCCTGGTCGGCGTACCCGACGCGGGCCGCCACCTCGGCCAGCGGCGTTCCGCCCCGCGCCAGGGCCAACGCCCGCTGGAAGCGCAGGATCCGCGCGAGCGTCTTCGGGCCGTACCCGAAGAGGTGCCGGGAGCGGCGGTGCAGGGCGCGCGGGTCGAGCCCGGCCGCGGCGGCGACCGCGCCGACCGGGGCGCCGGCGGCCAGCCCGGCGGTCACCCGCGCGGCGAGCGGGTCGGGGCCGCCCGCCTCACGCAGCCGGGCGGCCACGACCTCGACCAGCGCCCGGGTCGGAGAATCGCCGGCCCGGGCCGCGAGCCGCGCGGCGACCCGGTCGCCCCAGAGCGCCGCGAGGGCGACGCGCCGGTCCCGCAGCTCGACCGCGGGTACGCCGAGGACGGCCGGCCCGGCGCCCGGCGGTAGGCGCAGCCCCACCCACCGCTCCCCCGTTCCGCCGGCGCTGACGAAGGCGGTGCGGTCGGGGCCGGCCACCAGCAACCCGGCCCGGCTGGACCAGAGCAGGTCGACACAACCGTCGGGCAGCACCCGGGTGGGCGCCGCCCCGGCGGGCACGGTGCTGGTCCAGAGCACGGCGTCGGCGATGCCGGCCGGACGTTCCCGGTACACGCCCCCAGCCTGCCACGCCCGACTAGCCTCGGAGGCTGTGCGATGGTCGGTGGTGGACGCGCCGCTCGACTCCTCGGGGCGGGGGCGGGGCGAACGGCGGGCACCGGTCGCGCTGCGCGCGGCCGGTCTGGTCGACCGGCTGGGCGCGCGGGACGAGGGTGCGATCGACACGGTGATCACCGATCCGGTCCGCGACCCGGAGACCGGGATGGTGGGCGCCGACCAGGTCCGCCGTGCCGGTCGGGTCGCCTGCTCGGGATGAGCCTCGCGGACTTCAACGCCGACGAGGACCCCGACGGGCGCCACGCGGAGCGCGTCGTCGAGGTCCTCGCGGAGGTGCTGGCCGGCTAGGCCCGCCGCATGCGGCTCACCTGAGGAGGACGTCGGATGGGGATCGCCGGATCGGGGCGGCTGTCGCCGAACGCCGCCCTGTTCCTGCTCGCCTCGATCCTCGTGTCCTTCCTGGCCGCGTCGGCCGCCCCGACCCCCCTCTACGGGATCTACCAGGAGCGCTGGCACTTCTCGCCGATCACGACGACCGTGGTGTTCGCCGTCTACGCCGTCGCGGTGCTGGCGACCCTGCTCACGGTCGGCAAGCTGTCCGACCATGTCGGGCGACGGCCGGTCCTGCTCGTCGCGATCGCGGTCCAGATCGTCGCGCTGGTCATCTTCGTCTTCGCCAACGGCGTACCCGCGCTGCTGGTCGCCCGCGTCGTCCAGGGGCTCGCGGCCGGGGCCGCCACCGGCGCCGTCGGTGCCGCCATGCTCGACATCAACCGCGTCCGCGGCACGCTCGCCAACGCGATCGCCCCCGGCATCGGAACCGGCACCGGTGCGCTGCTCTCGGCGCTGCTCATCCGGTACCTGCCCGCGCCGACGCGACTGGTGTACGTCGTCCTGCTCGTGATCCTGCTGATCCAGGGCGTCGGCATCGTGCTGATGCGGGAGACCGTCACGCCGATGACGGGAGCGCTGCGGAGTCTGCGGCCGGAGATCAGCCTGCCCCGCGCCGTGCGTGGAAGGCTGCTGGGCGTCCTGCCGGTGGTCTTCGCCGTCTGGGCGCTGGCCGGCTTCTTCGGGGCGCTCGGCCCGGCGCTCGTACGCGCCCTGATGAACACGTCGATCGTGGTTGCCGGCCTGCTCCTCTTCGTCTTCGGCCTCGTCGGGTCGATCACCGTCCTGCTGCTGCGCAACGCCGCCGCGCAGACCCTGATGCTCACCGGGATCGGCGCTCTCATCCTGGGCATGGTCATCACGCTGGTGTCGGTCATGATGGAGTCCGTTCCCGGCTTCTTCGTCGGCCTCGCGCTCGGCGGCGTCGGCTTCGGTGCCGGTTTCCAGGGCAGCCTCAAGACCGTCATACCGCTGGTGGAGGCGCACGAACGCGCCAGCGTGCTCTCCCTGCTCTACATCGTCTGCTACGTCGGCTTCGGCCTGCCCACCGTCGTCGCCGGCTTCCTCGTGGTCTACGCCGGGGGCCTGCCCATGACCGCCAACGAGTACGCCGTCGCCATCATCCTCCTCGCCCTGGTCGCCCTGCTCGGGCTGCGCAGGTCCCGCACGGCGTCACCCGGCTGACCACCGCCGACCGGGCAAGCGTTCGGCGCGGGGCTGGCCCGGCCCGTGCGCCGGCTATGCGCCGGCTGCGGGATGGGGCAGGCGCACGGTGAACACGGTCCGGCCCGGCCGGCTCTCCACCGACACGGTGCCGTGGTGCGCCTCCACCACGGCGGCGACGATGGCCAGGCCGAGGCCGGTGCTGCCGTGCGCCCGGGACCGGGAGCTGTCGCCGCGCGCGAACCGCTCGAAGACGTCCGGTCGCAGGTCGGCGGGGATGCCGGGACCGTCGTCGGCGACGCGGAGCACCGCGGCGTCCGGCTCGACGGCCAGGCCGGTGGTGACGGTGGTGCCCGCCGGTGTGTGCACCCGGGCGTTGGCCAGCAGGTTGGCCAGCACCTGGTGCAGCCGGGCCGGGTCGCCCGGCACCCGGATCACCTGGTCCGGCAGGTCGAGCTGCCAGCGGTGCTCCGGCCCGGCGACGTGCGCGTCGCTGACGGCGTCCACCGCGAGGGCGGAGAGGTCCACCGGTTCGACCGCGAGGGGCCGGCCCGAGTCGAGCCGGGCGAGCAGCAGCAGGTCGTCGACGAGGCTGGTCATCCTCGTGCTCTCCGACTCCACCCGGCGCAGGGCGTGCGCCACGTCGGGCGGCACCCGGTCCCGGCCGCGTCGGGCCACCTCGGCGTACCCCCGGATGGCCGCGAGCGGGGTGCGCAGCTCGTGGCTCGCGTCGGCGACGAACTGGCGTACGCGCGTCTCGCTGGCCTGCCGGGCGGCGAGCGCGGCGGCGACGTGCCCGAGCATGCGGTTGAGTGCGGCGCCGACCTGGCCGACCTCGGTACGCGGGTCGGTGTCGGCGTCCGGCACCCGGACCGACAGCGCCACCTCGCCCCGGTCGAGCGGCAGCTCGCTGACCCGGCCGGCGGTGGCGGCGACCCGCCGCAGCGGACGCAGGGTACGCCGGACGATGAGCGCGCCGGCGACGCCCGCGACGACGAGTCCCGCGCCGGCGACCGCGGCCTGTGCCGCGACCATCCACATGACCGTCTCCCGCACGTCGGCCAGCGGGATCGCCAGGACGCGGACCTCGCCCGCGCGCCAGGTCCGCCCGACCGCCCGGTAGTCGCCGCGGTCACCGAGGCCCACGGTCCGGGGAGCGCCGCCCGCCGGCAGTCCGGCCAGCGCCGTCACCTCGCCGACCGGGATGGTCTCCCCGCCGGGCCGGGTGCCGGATTGGATCCGGGCATCGACGATCCGGCCGTCCACCACGGTCGCCACGACGGTGTCGGGCGGTAGGCCGGGTGGGATCCCGCGCTCCTCCCCCGGCCCCCAGCGCGGAAACGGGCGCTCCGCGCGCCCGGTGTCGGGGACCAGTTGGGCGTCCACCCGGTCGATGAGGAACTGCCGCAGCGCGGCCGTGGTGATGCCGCCGATGGCGACGCTGACGACGGCGAGCAGGGTGACCAGGATGACCACCAGCCGGGTCCGCAGCGACCAGCCGGCAAGCCACCGGCGCAGCGGGCCCGGGAGATCACTCGGCGGGCTTGAGGACATAGCCCGCGCCGCGCAGCGTGTGGATCATCGGCTTACGGCCGGCGTCGATCTTCTTTCGCAGGTACGAGATGTACAGCTCGACGACGTTGGCCTGGCCGCCGAAGTCGTAGTTCCAGACCCGGTCGAGGATCTGCGCCTTGCTGAGCACCCGGCGTGGGTTGCGCATCAGGTACCGCAGCAGCTCGAACTCGGTGGCCGTCAGGGTGATCAGCTGGCCGTCGCGGCGTACCTCGTGGCTGTCCTCGTCGAGGCTGAGGTCGCCGACGGTGAGCACCGCCTCCTCGCGGGTGGCGACGGCGAAGCCGGAGCGGCGCAGCAGCGCCCGCAGGCGGGCGATCACCTCTTCCAGGCTGAACGGCTTGGTCACGTAGTCGTCACCGCCGACGGTCAGCCCGGCGATCCGCTCCTCGACGGCGTCCCGCGCGGTGAGGAAGAGCACCGGCACGGTCGGGTAGACCTCCCGCAGCCGGCGCAGCACCGCGAAGCCGTCCAGGTCGGGCAGCATCACGTCGAGGATCACCGCGTCCGGCTGGAACTGGCGGGCGGCGCTCAACGCCGCCATGCCGTTGCCCGCGGTGCGCACCTGCCAACCCTCGTAGCGCAGCGCCATCGACAGCAGGTCGGTCAGGGTCGGCTCGTCGTCGACCACCAGGACGCGGACGGGCTGCCCGTCGGGACGGCGCAGCTCGAGCCGGACCGGGCCGGCCTGCTCGTTGGTCACCATGGCCCCCATCGTGGGCGGGTCCGCTGTGCCGCGCTTGTGCGGTTCCTGTGTCCCCGCTGTGCACGCTACTCGGACATGCCCACCGGGTAGGTGTGGACGAACCGCATCTCCCAGGTCCCGGAGCCGTCCGGCCGGTCGCGCTCGTAGAGGTGGTCCGGAGCCCCGGTGACCGTCGGGCCACCGCCGTCGGGGTGGCGCAGCACCCAGCGGGCCGGCGGGGCGCCGTCGGGGTCGGCCGGCAGCGCGCGGACCAGGTCGTGGGCCGGCCCGCCGACGAAGCGTACGGTCACCTCGCTCATCCCACCTCCATGGGTACGCGCCCTCGGCTCGCAAGCTACCGCACCCGGGACGGGCCCCGGCCGGTCCCGCGACGGTTTGCCCTGATCGGCGCTCGGGTACCGGCACCCTCAGCAGGTCGCACACGAGACGAGGAGTTGCCGATGAGGACGCTGGACGGGCGGTACCGGCTCGAACAGCGCATCGGCGTCGGCGGGATGTCGGAGGTCTGGTCGGCCCACGACGAGGTGCTCGACCGGCCGGTCGCCGTCAAGCTCATCGCGCCGGCCCGCGAGGGCCGGGAGGACACGTCGGTGGAGCGCATCCGCGCGGAGGCACGCTCCGCCGCCCGCCTGGTCCACCCCAACGTGGCCAGCGTCCACGACTTCGGCACCGCCTCGACCTCGCCGGAGCGGCAGGTGCCGTACATCGTGATGGAGCTGGCGGAGGGCGAGACGCTCGCCGTCCACCTGCGGACGGGGCCGCTGGACTGGCGGATCGCCGTGCGGGTCTGCGCGGAGGTGAGCGCGGCGCTCGCCGCGGCGCACGCGCACGGCATCGTGCACCGCGACATCAAGCCGGCGAACGTGATCCTCACCCCGGCCGGGGTGAAGGTGCTCGACTTCGGCATCGCCACGCCCTCCGGCGTCCCCGACGAGATCCCGGACGGGATGGTTCTGGGCACGCCGGCGTACCTGGCGCCGGAGCAGCTCGACCGGGAGCCCACAACGCCGGCCGCCGACATGTACGCCCTCGGCGTCCTCCTCTACTACAGCCTGTCCGGGCACCTGCCGTATCCCGCCGGGACGGCCACCGAGCTGTTCGGGGTCCGGCGACGGCAGCCGCCCGCGCCGCTGCCGGAGATCGAGGGCCTGCCGCCGGAGGTGGCGGACCTGTGTGCCCGCTGCCTGTCCGACGATCCGGACCGCCGGCCGACGAGCCTGATGGCGGCCCTGCTGCTCGCCGAGGCCGTGGACGCTCGCGTCTACGTGCCGATGCGGCAGCCGGTGCCGCCACGGCAGCGGACGGCGGTGGTGTCGCGCTGGACCGAGCAGGCGGCGGCCGAGGCGACCGAGGCGGCGCCCGTCCCCGAGTGGAACCGGGGCTGACCTGCACCGTCACGGCCCGGTGCGGTTTCACGGGCCGGGCGCCGGGTAGCCGGGCCGGTGAGTGACGGGAGGAACGCGATGCCGCACCACAGTTCCTGGCTGGACGAGACGGCCGCCGCGACCGCGGAGGGCGGCCACGTCCGCACCGAGGACGGCGGTCTGTCCACCGCCCTGGCGTCCCCGCTGGCGCAACACTGCACCGGGCTGACACCGTCGCAGCTGCTCGCCGCCGCCTTCGCCTCCTGCCTGCACCACGCGGCGGTGGAGGCGGCCGGGGAGATCACCGACGAGGCACACACCGTGCAGGTACGGGCGGAGGCGAAGCTCGGTCGCGACGACGAGGGACGGTACCTGGCCGACGTGCACGCTTCCATCTCGTCCGCGGGGCTCACCCGCAAGCAGCTGGACGAGCTGGTCGAGCACGCCGACCGGCTCTGGCCGTTCTCGAGCGGGGACGGGAGCCGGCACCGGCTGACGGTGACTCCGGCGGAGAACGGCCGGCACTGACACCCGTCGCCGGCACGTCCCACCGGCGTACAGTGGCCCGTACACCCGACGGGCGGTCCACCGTTCGGGTGAGGGGTGTGTCGTACCCGTCCGGCGTCGACCAAGATCCATTTTTTGCGCCGCTCCTCCTACTTTCCGGGCCGATATCCGACATGGCGGACAGGCGTGTAAAGCGGCGTTACTGATCGCCTCAGACACTTCGCCCCGGCTATTGCCGCGAATTGTGACGCATGCCACCAAAGGGTGCCGGTGGCAACCCGCCGTCAGCTTTCTAGCCTCGGCGGGTGCACCCCGACGACACCTTCGACCACAAGACGACCGAGACGCGACCGGATGCCCGGTCCGCCGATGCCGCCTCAGCCGAACGGACGATCGGCCGGCACCGTGCCCCCGAAGCGCCCAGCCGCGGCCGACGGACGCTGCTCGCGTCGACCCCCGTACGGATCGCCCTCGCCACCGGTGTGACCTGCTGCCTCGGCGTGGTGGCGTTCACCGGTACGCGTGGCCTCGCCGAGACCGACCGGACCCAGGTCGCCGAGGCGGTGGCCGACCGGGCCGCCGCCGACGAGCGCGCCTCCCGCTCGCTGGACCGGGCCGCCTCCCCCGTACCGACCAGCGCGAGCCCGAAGCCCAAGCCCTCCCCCTCGGCCACGAAGAAGAAGGCTCCGGCGAAGCCCAAGCCCACCAAGCCGGCCCGGCCGCGTCCGGTGGCGGGCCTGACACAGATGCAGATGGACAACGCCAAGATCATCGTCGACGTCGGCGTCGGCATGAAAATGCCCCGCCGGGCGCTGGTCGTCGCCATCGCCACCGCGATGCAGGAGAGCACCCTGCTTAACTACGCCAACGGCGGGGTGCCCGAGTCGTTCAACTACCCCTACCAGGCCACCGGCTGGGACCACGACTCGGTCGGGCTGTTCCAGCAGCGGCCCAGCAGCGGCTGGGGCACCGTCGCGCAGCTCATGCGCCCGGCGTACGCCGCGCGGGCCTTCTACGAGGCGCTGCGGGAGATCCCCGGCTGGCAGGAGATGAGCGTCGCCGGCGCCGCCCAGGCCGTGCAGGTGTCCGCCTTCCCGGACGCGTACGCCCAGCACGAGGTGCGGGCCACCACCATCGTCGACGCGCTCACCTGACCGGCCCGGCACCGGCCAGCCGTCGCGGCACCTCACCGCCGCCCGGCCGGTCACGCCGCTCAGCGGGTCACGCCGCCCGGCCGGTCGCGCCTCCGCCAGCCGCCCGGCGGTCACGCCTCGGCCGGTCGGCCCGGGCGGCGCTGGCGCCTCAGCGGGCCGCGCGGCCGAAGAGCCGGGCCCGGTTGCCCGGGGTCGCCGCGGCGGCGGTCGGCGTGTCCGCCGGGACCGGCTCGGCGGTCACGCCACCGAGGATCTCGTCCACCCGGGCCTCACGCCGGCGGCGGGCGTGCAGCGCCTCCTCGAACTCGCGGCGCGCCTGCACCGCCTCCTCGTACACCCGCTCGCGCACCTGGCGGGCCTCCTCCCGCGCGGCGTCGAGCTCGTACCGCGCCTGGGCGAGCAGGTCGGCGGCCTCCCGCTCGACCGCGTTGCCGTACCGGCGGGTCCCGTCGCCGATGTCTAGCCGCTGGAGCAGGCCACACAGGCCGGCCGCCTCCTCGCGGATCTCGTCCCACTCCCGTCCGGTCCCCGCGGCGCCCTCGGCGCGCACCGCGAGCCGCATCAACCGGATACCGAGCTCGTCCAGGCAGTAATCCACCTGCCGCTGGTCGTAGCCGAGCTCAACGACGGAGAACCTCATACTGTCGCCCCCCAGGCAGCTGGTACGTCTTTCCCCAACCTTGATCCTCGGCGCTGGGAGCGACCGCCGAGGGGGTTCGGGAAAAATGTTCAGCATGCGAGCGGCGGGTGCGGCCCGGCGCGTCGCGGGGTGTCGACCGGCGGCCCGGCGTGGACAATGCGCCGAGCCGCCCGAGGGGCGTCAGGGCCGCTTGGGCAGCACGACCACCCGGCCGAAGAACTCGTCGATGCGACGCACCACGTCGTTGAAGTCGTCCAGGTCGATCGGTTTCGTCACGTACGCGTTGGCCTGGAGGGTGTAGCTGCCGAGAATGTCCGTGTCGGCGTTGGAGGTGGTCAGCACGACGATCGGGATGGTCCGCAGGTCCGCGTCACCCTTGACCTCGCCCAGCACCTGCCGCCCGTCCATCCGGGGCATGTTCAGGTCGAGCAGGATCACGTCGGGCCGCCGGGCCTCGGTGTGCCGGCCGGTGCGGCGCAGGAACTCCATCGCCTCCTGGCCGTCGCCGACCACGTCGATGACCTTCTCGACATCCGAGTCGGCGAGCGCCTCCTCGATCATGAGCACGTCACCCGGGTCGTCGTCCACCACCAGGATACGCACCGGACTGGGGCTCGCTGGACCCATCGTTACCTGCTTCGTGTCGGTGGAGCGGGGACCTGGCGGTCACCGTGCTGGCGGGGAAATCTAGCCGATCGATGGGCCGTCCGTCACACCGGGTTGCCGGTGTCCGAGTCGTGTCGTAGCACCTCCGCCAGGCCCGTGACCTGCAGAACCCGGTGCACCCGGCCGGTGGCGCCGGTCAGCCGCAGCCAGCCGCCCCGGGCGGCCGCGCGGTTGTCGGCGCGGACGAAGGCGGCGATCCCGGTGGAGTCACAGAAGGTCAGGTCGCTGAGGTCGACCAGGAACCGGTGCGCGCCGGCCGCGGCCAGCCGGTCCAGCACGGCGTTGAGCTCGGCGGCGGTGCTCAGGTCGAGCTCGCCGGAGAGCCGCAGGCGGGCCGTGTCCCCGTCGCGCTCGGCGTACGTGACGGAGAACGTCACGGTGGTCTCCCTCGGTCGACCGTGGACGGACAGGACACTTGCAGCGGGGCAAGTATACGCACGGACGCCCGCGTGACCAGCCGTCACACGACCTACCGCGCGGCGACCACCTTCCGACCGGCGTCGAGGAGGCGGGCGGCCCGGGGAGAGTCCCGCAACGCCTCGGCGTAGTGCGTCAGCGTCAGCCCCACCGCGGGCGCCGGCACGCCCCGGTTGGCGAGGATGTCGACGAGCCAGTCGACGAACTCGGTGAAGAGCGTGTCGTCGTCCACGTAGAGCGCGGCGGCCAGGAAATCCACGATGTAACCGAGGTCGCTGACCGTCGAGTCCAGTTGGGCGGGCGTGTAGTCCCGGGTCGCCGGCGCCCGCTCCCGCAGGTCGGCCAGCGCCGAGTCGACCAGCTCACCACGCCGCTTCACGAGGCTCGCGTACTCGTCGTCGGCCAGGTGGGACAGCTCCGCCGGGGGCGTCCGCCGCAGCGTCCGCTCGTCGGCGACCAGGTCCGCCGCCGACGGCGCGTCGGGCGCCCAGGCGACCCCGAGCCGGCGGGCCCACCGTCCGTCGGCGCCGAAGCCCCGCCCGCCGACGACCACGGGAACGTCGGAGCGGCGGCACGCCTCGATCATGCGGTGCGCGTGCGGCAGCCGCATCGGCAGCGCGCAGGCCAGCGCGACGGCGTGCGCGTCGTGCCGGTGCAGGTACGACACCAGGTGCGCGGCCGGCACGCTCGCGCCGAGAAAGGTGACCTGCCAGCCGCGCAGGCGCAGCACCTCGGCGACCAGCCGGGGCGGCAGCGCGTGCCACTCGCCGTCCATGCAGGCGACGACGACCCGTCCACGGGTCGGGCGCGGGCCGGCGTACGCGGCAACGGCCGCCACCACCCGCTCGCTGATGTGGGTGGCGGCGTGTTCCTGGGCCACGCTCCACTCGTTGCGGGCCCAACGGTCCCCCACCTCGGCCTGGGCGGGGGCGACCAGGTCGAGCAGCACCCGCTCCGCGGGCAGCCCGTCGTCGAGCAGGCGGGTCGCCACCTCGACGGCGGCGTACTCGTCGGCCTCGGCCAGGCAGTGCAGGTAGCGGGACCAGGCGGCGGCCAGCCCCACCCCGGTGGTCGGGGCGGTCACGCGGGCGCCTCCCTCTCCTCGTCGGTCGTTGCGCGGTCGGGCACGGCGTGCAGGTGCCGGGGCGTACGCCCGGCCGGGCCGGTCGCGCGGAGCGCGAGCACGGCGATGTCGTCGTGGTCCCCGTCGGCCAGCCAGTCACAGGTGACCTGTTCGATCCGTTCCGCCAGGGCCGGCGCCGGCATGCGCTGGCACCCCGTGACGGCGGTGACCAGCCGGTCGGTGCCGAACTGCTCGTGCCCGCGGCGCCCGCCGCGGGCCTCGGTCACGCCGTCGCTGTAGAGCAGGCAGGTCTCGCCCGCGTCGAGGTGGACCGTCTGCTCGCCGACGCGCGGATCGGGCACGACGCCGACAAGCATCCCGCGCAGCGGCACCTGCTCGACCTCGCCGGAGTTGCGCAGCACCAGCGGCGGCAGGTGACCGCCGCCGGCCAGCGTCAGGGTCACGCCACCGTCGCGGCACGGGCGGACCACCCCGACCACCATCGTCGCGAACCGCCCCCGGTCGTACACCTGGGTGGTCTCCAGCAGGGCGTCGTTGAGCAGCTTGAGCAGCCGCCCCGGGTTGGTCTCGACCCGGTGCAGCGCGTGGAGGCACTGACGTAGCTGGCCGGTGAACACGGCCGCCTCGACGCCCTTGCCGGACACGTCACCGAGGAAGAACAGGGACCCGCCGTCGGTCAGCCGGTGGGAGCCGTAGAAGTCGCCGCCGATGCGCAACCCGCCCCGCGCCGGACGGTACGCCGTGCCCCACTGGACGCCGGTGGCCTCGGCCGGCTCCACCGGCAGCAGGCTGGCCTGGAGGGTGTCGGCGACCTCGGCCTGGTCGCGGTAGAGCAAAGCGGTCGTCAACGCCGCCCCGGCCCGCGCGGCGAACGCCCGGACCAGGTCCACGTCGGCGTCCTCGTACCACCGGGCGGCCCGCCGGGCGACCAGCAGCACCCCGGCCGGCACGTCGCGGCCGGGCAGCGGCACCACCCGGGCGCACGCGTCCGCCGAGGTGAGGCCGGGCAGCCAGCCCGCCTCGACGGCCTGTTCGACGAGCCAGTCCACGGCGTGCGGCTCGGCGCCGTCCAGCCCGTGGACGACGGCCGGTGGCAGGTCGGCCACGGATACGACCCCGTTGTCCACGACGGGGGTCTCGTCGTCGGCGAGGGAGGCGCGCCACCAGCGGGCCCGTCCGGCGCGGGGGGCCAGCACCAGGACCGCGACCTCCCCGAGGGTGGGTACGGCGAGCCGGACGACCGCCGAGGCGGCGCGGTCCGGGTGCAGCGGGTTGCCGAGTTTCTCGCCGACCACCGCGAGGAACGCCGACCGGGCCCGCTCCGCGAGCAGCGCGTCGGCGCGCGAGGCGGTCTCGGTCACGTCCTCGACGTACCAGCAGGAACGGCCGGACGACAGGGCCACCCGGCGGGACCGCAGCCGGCGGCCGTGGTGCGTGAAGTCGCCGGAGAGGAGCCCGGGCACGGCGGCCACCGCGAGCGGCTGACCGGCTGTGACCTCGGGGAGAAGCCGCTCGGCCACCGGGCTGACGTGCCGCACGACGTCGTCGGCGTCGCAGACGACGAGGCCCTCCCGCACGTGCTCGACGACCTCCGACCATTCGGGTGCGACGGGACCCCGGCCGGGCGCGAGTGCCGGGAGGGCACGGGTGAGACGAGCCGGGGCGTCGGCGGGCCACGCCGGAGCCCGTGCGGCATTCGGCGTGGAGATCCGTCCGTCGCCCGGGTCCTGACCCCGGACGTCGGCAGCAGTCACCAGCTGAGCCCCACTCCTCGTCGACACCCGCACTGCGCCGGAAACGACGCTTGTGGTCAAATCTCTGCGTCCCACCCTACGCCGGTACACCGGTACCGCCACCCCACGCCTTCGCGGGGCCGCGCTTCTCGCCCGGGTCGCCGCCGTTGCAGGAGCAGCGGACCGGCGACCGGCGTCGAGCGCGTGTTGCTACGATCCCGGAGACGCTTGCCGACCGGCAGCCTGCGGAAAGGCGTGATCGTGCTAGCCCATGGGAGGAACCCGGAGCCGGCGCCGCTGAGCATGGCCGTCGACCGGTCGAATCCGGACGCTCCGCTCATCCGGGTCACGGGCGACCTCGCGTACACCACCGCCGGCCCGCTCCGGAACGAGGTCGACCGGATTCTCGCCGAACTCCCGCCCGCCCTCGTCTTCGACTTCGCCGACCTGCACTTCATCGACAGCACCGGTCTGGGCGTCATCGTGCACGCCTGGCGTGAGGGGCAGACCGGGGGCACGGTGATCGAACTGCGGACGGTGCCCCGGTTCCTGGAGACGATCCTCGACCTGACCGGCGTCGCGGGCCTGCTCGCGCGTCCGGTCACGGACAACGGACCCGACACGGGTGACCCGGCGGAGCGTCCGGTCGCCCCGGCCTGAGCCGCCACGCCGCCCCGGCGGTTGCCAATCACGTCGCGCCTGGGAACATGGAGGCATGGGGGCGCCGCTGTTGACGATCGAGGTGACCCGGCTGCACGCCGGGTGCGCCCGGCTCCGGTTGACCGGCGACCTCGACTTCGACAGCGCGCCGGAGCTCGTCGAGGCGGCTGCGGCGGCGCGCCGGGACGGCCATCAGGAGCTCCTGATCGACCTGGGCGGGGTCGGCCTCTGCGACTCGTCCGGGCTGAGCGCCCTGGTCGTGGTCCACCGCGCCGGCACGGGTGCGGTGCGCCTGTCGGGCGTGGGCCCGCAGCTTCAGCAACTGCTCGAGCGCACCGGCCTGGTCGAACTGCTGGCCGTCGAGCGCAGCGGGGGCGACGACCTCCGCGAGGCCGGCTGACCGCTCCCGAGCCGGGCGCCCGCCCGGGGACGGGCCCGGGTCGTGCCGCCGTCGAGGGGGGGATGGCCCCCGACCCTGGGACCAGGGGTCGGGGGCCGGAGTGATGCTCAGGGTGCGGGCACCGCCTGCCGGCGGGGTCCGGTCGCCCGCTCGGGTACGGCCGGTGGCGGTTCGGCGTCGTCGGGCTCGCCGGAGGCGGGGGTCTGGAAGAGGTAGCGGACGAACTCCCCACCCGCCTCGTTGTCGTCCGCTCCCGGCCACTGCCCGACGCAGTCCACGCCGATCACCTCGCGGCCGGTGCCGTCGGCCTCCTCCAACAGCGCCCACAGGCTGACGGGGTAGCAGCGCGTGTCGCCGGGGGCGAGCTGCCAGCGCGCGTACCAGCCGGGTCGGGCGGGGACGATCTCGACGATCCTCTTCATCACGACCTTCCCTTCCGGGTGCCTCGGAGGTTCCCGGTCCGCTGCGATCGTCCAGCCGTGCCGGGTGACCGTCCCTCACCCGCGCCGGATGAAGCTCGTACCCGATCGGGCCGCGTCGGCGGCGCCCACCGCGGGACCGGCCGACCCATCCGTTTCGTGGCCGGCGGCGTCCGTTTCGTGGTCGGCGGCGACGGGAAGGCGACCGGCTGGAAGCCAGGGAACACCAGCGGAAGCGAGGTGTCACCATGCGCAAACAGATGGAGGGCGACAACCAGCGCCGCCGCGCGCTGGCCCGCCAGGCCCGGGGACGCGGCCTGCAGCCCAGCGAAACCGGCGCCAGTCTGAGCGCGTCGAAGCAGTTGACCAGCCTCGAACAGGGACGACGGAACGGGCCGCCCCCGGCGGGTCGCCGCAAACCGGACACCACACGCGGTGGGCCCGCACCGCCGCCGGCCGGCATTCCGGACAATCCCCGGCCGATGGCGGACCCGGCTGTGGCCTCCCCGGCAGCGACCGCGATCGGCTACCGCGAACTGGTCGACGACGTGGGCCGCCGGGCCGGGGTGGATTTCCGCACCGCCAAGGTGGGGGCGGAGGCGACCGTGCTGGTCCTGGCCCGGGCGCTCGATGAGGCGGAGCGCCGCCGATTGCTGGACGCCGTGCCGATGTCCCTGCACGACGTCACGCCGGTCGACGGCATCGAGAGCCACGCCGACGTGCCCGGTTTCCTGGCCGAGGTGGGCCGGATCAGCGGCCGTACGCCCGAACAGGCCCGCTACCAGGCCGAGGCGACCCTCGCCGCGCTGGCCGACCGGGACGGCGACCTGATTGAGTCCCTGCACGTACCGGACGGGTTGCGGGAGCTGCTCGCCCCACCTGAGCCCGGCGGCGGTCTGGTGGGCGCCACCGCCACGACCCCGCCGCTCAGCGAGGCGGAGGTGCGCGAGGCACTGGCCGATCTGCCGTACTGGTCCGGTGACGCGAACGGGCTGTCGCGGACGGTGGTGTTGCCGTCGGACAACCTCGACCGCGTACTCGACCGCCTCGACCTGCTCAAGCAGCAGACCGGTCGCGGTCCGCGGATCGCCCGGCCGGACGCCACCACCGCCCTGGTGACCGTGGCGACCGTCCGGTCCCGGCAGGACCGTTCGGTGACCGCCCCCGACGTCGACCTGGCGCACGCCGTCGACGACGCGATCGACGAGGTGGGCGCCGGGATGAACAGCGGCTGACCGCGTTCGCCGGCCGGCGGGCTGCCGCCCCGCCGGCCGGCGCCGGCGCTGCGAAGAAGCCCTGTTGGCATGGACTAGCCTGCCCTCTCATGGACGCCCCCGACGACCGGCTGGAGCTGGTCGTCGACCCGGCCCGGCCCACCGGGCGCACGCTCCTCGCGGCCGGTGTCGAGCAGTCGTACGTGGACGTCGCCGATCCGCGGTACCTGCACTTCGAGTACGTCCGCCGGATGGCCGCCGTGATCGACCTGGCCGCGCCGCCCGGCCGGCCGATGCGGGCGCTGCACCTCGGTGGCGGCGCGCTGACCCTGCCGCGCTACCTCGCGGCGACCCGGCCCGGCTCGACGCAGGTGGTGGTCGAGCGGGACCGGGCCGTCGTCGATCTGGTGGCACGGGACCTGCCGCCCCTGCCGGCCGGGGTCGAGATCCAGGTGGCCGACGCGCGGGAGGCGGTCACCGCCGCCCCCGCGGGCACGTACGACGTGGTGCTGGCCGACATCTACCGCGCGGCCCGGATGCCGCCGCACGTCGCCACCGTGGAGTTCGCCGCCGAGGTGGCCCGGGTGCTGCGCCCCGACGGCATCCACCTCGTCAACGTCACCGACCTTCCGCCGCTGGTCCACGCCCGCGTGCAGGCGGCGACGCTGCGGGCGGTGTTCGCCGACGTGTGCCTCGTGGCCGACCGGCGGATGCTGCGCGGCCGGCGGTACGGCAACCTGGTGCTCGCCGCCGGGCGGCGTCCCGACCGGCTGCCGGTGCCGCGCCTGGTGGTACGCGCGCTGCGCGATCCGGCGCCGGGCAGCGTCCTGCACGGCCCGGCCCTCGACGCCTTCGTGGCGGGCGCCCGCCCCCGCACCGACGCGTCCGCGCGTTGACGAGGAGCCGCGCGCCTACACGCGGGCGGGGACCTCCGGTGAGCTGCTCTCCAGCGGCACGGCGTTGGCGGGCACCAGGCCCAGCTGCACCGCCGGGCGGGTCATCGTCGCGTCGAGCACCCAGTCGGAGGCCACCCGGGCGCGGTTGCCGGGCATCGCGAGCAGGTGGTAGCCGCGGGTGACCGCCTTCGCGGGCAGCCCGGACAGGGGCACCTTCAGCGGGTTCGCGGCCGCGTCCCGGCCGCCCAGGTCGACCACCCAGCCCAGGTCGTAGTGCTTGTACGTCTTGCGCCTGCCCTGCCCGTACGACGCGGCGATGTTGTGGGCTACGAGTTTGCCCTGCCGTTGCGCGTGCTGGGCGGTCATCGTGCACATCTCCCCGGGCCGGGTCAGGTCGGGCACCGCGGCGGCGTCGCCGCACGCGTACACCTCGGGGAAGCCGGGGACGGTGAGGTACTCGTCGGTCACCAGGCGACCCTTCTCGGTCCGCAGCCCGAGCTGGGCGACGAACGGATCCGGGCGGACGCCCACGCACCAGACCAGTGTGCAGGTGGGGACGTACTCGCCGTCGGTGAGCTTCACCCCGTCGGCGGTGGCGACGGCCACCGACGTGCCCATGCGCACGTCGACACCGCGCCGGTCGAGAACCCGGTGGGCGGTGTCCGACATCCGCTTGTCCAGCTCGGGGAGCGCCCGGGACGCCACGTCGAGCAGCATCCACCGGGGCCGGATCTTCAGGCGGGGCCGCTGCGCGGACAGCCGGTCGGTGAAGAGCTGCCCGTGGGCGGCCACCTCGGTGCCGGTGTAGCCGGCCCCGACCACCACGAAGGTGGCCCGGGCGCGCTGCTCGGCCGGGTCGGTGGCCTGCTCGGCCAGCTCGATCTGCCGCACGATGTGGTCGTGCAGGTAGAGGGCCTCGGGCAGGCTGCGGAAGCCGGTGGCGTACTCGGTCACTCCGGGGATGGGCAGCAGCTTGTTGACGCTGCCGACGGCGAGCACGAGACGGTCGTACGCGATGCGGTTGCGCTCGCCCTCCGGCTGGGTGAAGCCGACCCAGCGGTTCTGCAGGTCGACGTGGTCGGCCTCGCCGATGATGACGCGGACCCCGTCGAGGGTGCCGGTCAGCGGCACCGAGAGCCGTCGCGGCTCCACCACGCCGGCGGCCACCTCGGGCAGCAGCGGCAGGTAGAGGAAGTAGTCGGTCGCGTTCAGCACGACGATCTCGGCCCGGTCCTTCGCCAGCCGGCTGAGCGTCTTCGCCGCGTGGTACCCGGCGAACCCGGCCCCCACGATCACCACACGAGGCTTCGTCATGCCCGGTGCCGTTCCCACCGATACCCGAGACAAACGTGGCGAGTCGGGCGCTCAACCGCCGGCGGTTCACCCGGCGCGGGTGAGGGCGCCTCACCCGGGCCGGGCGCAGGGTGGTCCCACCGAGGAAAGGGGGAGCACCGATGAGCATGCCCATGTCGAACGAGCAGCGGAAGCCGATCTACCTGCGGCAGAGCGGGCGCACGCAGCTCACCCCGCGCCAGCGCCGCCGTGTCGATCACAAGCAGGGCCGCATCGAGCGCCTGGGCGGCCAGCGCCGCGAGGCCCGGGGCCCCGGTCGGTGACCCTGATCCGGCCTCCACGGGGCCGGATCAGCACCCGGTCAGGGTGCGGTGATCGCCCAGCGCTCGTGGTCCCGCCACGCGCCGTCGATGTACAGGTAGTCGGGCGAGTAGCCCTCCAGCCGGAAGCCCAGCCTGCCGGCCACCCGGCGGGAGGGCTCGTTGCCCGGCTGGATGTTGGCCTCCAGACGGTGCAGCCCGAGCGCGGTGAAGGCGTGCTGCACCACCAGGCCGATGCCGGCGGAGGCGTGCCCGGTGCCGCTGTACGGCAGGAAGGCCGCGTAGCCGAGGAAGCCCCCGCGCAGCGCGCCCAGGATGATGCCGCTGATGTTCGCGTACCCGGCGATGGCGCCGCTCGCGCGGTCGCAGATCAGGTAGCCGGAGTGGTCCCGGCGGCGCAGCTTCGCGAGGTACGCGGCGTACGCCTGCGCGTCGTCCGGGGCGGACAGCCACGGGTGGTGCAACTCCCGGCTGCGGCGGGCGGCGGCGACGAACTCGGCCTCGTCGGCGGGTCGGGGACGGCGGATGCCCACCCGCCCGTCGGTGCGCAGGTACCTCACGGCGGACCACTCTGACCGCCGGTCGCGCCGCTGTCCAGTCGTGGGTCGCCGGTCAGTCGGCGGAACGCCGTGCGACGGCGGCGCGGGCCGCGTTCACGAACGCCCAGAACACCGGCAGCGTCGTCCGCCCACGCCCGGCGCGGGTGTTCTCCCCGAACATGGCGTCGCGCAGCGGGGTGGTCAGCTCCAGTTGCGCCCCCGCCCCGGTCAGCGTGCGGTTGACGATGTTCCGCGGGCTCACCCCGGCCAGGGCGGGATCGGCGGCCCCGTCCAGAGCGGTGATGCCCGCCGCGGCCAACTCCTCCCGCAGGTACGCCTTCAGCGCCGCGTCGAGCCCGCC
Organism: Micromonospora thermarum; assembly: GCF_012034245.1. Classification (GTDB taxonomy): domain Bacteria; phylum Actinomycetota; class Actinomycetes; order Mycobacteriales; family Micromonosporaceae; genus Micromonospora; species Micromonospora thermarum. The sequence continues at coordinate 20,947 of NZ_JAATEO010000045.1, forward strand.
GACGAGGACCGCCTGACCGGTTCCGGGGAGTCCGGCCTGGGCCGGGGTGCACCCGTGCAGGGAGATCGCGTACCGGGCGGCGCTGCACAGCGACACGGCCTGCGGGTCGTCGCACCCGGTGGAGGTGACGTGCAGCTCGGTGTTGCGCCGGTCGCGCAGCCCCTCGAACATCCAGTAGTCGTACAGCGGGGCTCCGGCGGTGACCGGGGCGAGGGTCGCCGGGTGGTAGCCCGCCACGGCCAGGCACAGCTCCGAGGTGCCGGCCTCGATGCCACCGCCGTGCATGGCGATCACGACCGCGCTGGGAGGGTCCGCCGTCCCGGACCGGTCGTCGTCGACCGCGCCGTGCCGATGGAACCGCCGGCCGTAGTCGACGCCCTCGCGAAGGGAGGGGTCGGCGTACAGCTCCGTGTTCGACCGGTACACGGAGCCACTCAGAGCGGGCGCGGGTGCGGCTGGTCGAGCGGCATCGGCACCTGGAGGAACGTGGTGCCCCGCAGGTCCAGCCAGGCGCGGTCGGGGGCCCGCACCAGGCGCAGCATCACCTCGGTGCAGACCGGGCAGCGCGCCACCAGGCCCGGGGCGTGCGACCACACCTGGAGCGCGGCCACCGGGCCGGCCATCCCGCAGTTGTCGCAGCGGCCGGTGGCGGTGCTCAGGTCGACCGCGAACAGCTCCCGCAGCGGGCCGTCCAGCATGTTGCCGTCCAGGTAGGACATCTCGGTCATGGTTTCCCCCTCGGCGGGTCAGCCGGTCGGCCCGAACCGTTCGGTCCGCACCCGGCGGGTCTCGTGTCCCAGACCGACCAGCAGGTCGGCGACCGTCTCCACGAAGCCGGTCGGGCCGCAGACGTAGCACAGCGGTCGCAGGTCGGGCGGCCAGCCGTGGGTGTTGACGTCGGCGAGGCCGATCCGGTGCGGCTCCCCCCGCCAGCCCTCGGGGGCCTCCCGGGTGTACACGTACGCCACGTCGAGGCCGAAGTCGTCGCGGACCCGGCGGCGCAGCTCGTCGGCGTAGAAGACGTCCGCCGGCGTGCGGACGGAGTAGAGCAGCCGGAACGGCGCCCGGCTGCCGGCGGCACGGCGGGCCCGGACCATCGCCATCAGCGGCACGACCCCCGACCCGCCCCCCACCAGCAGCACCGGCGCGGTCTCCGTCGGACGCCACACGAACCAGCCGCCGACCGGGCCACGCACCTCCACCGGGTCGCCCTCGGCGTACGTGTCGATGAGGTACGGCGACACCTCGCCGTCGGGCACCCGCTGCACGGTCAGCTCGATCCGGTCCCCGTCGGCGGGCCCGGCCAGCGAATACGACCGGGCCGCCTGGTAGCCGTCCTCGGCGGTGAGCCGCACGTCGACGTGCTGCCCGGCGAGGTGCCCGGGCCAGCCGGGAACCTCCAGGACGAGGGTCTGCGCGGTCGCCGTCTCCGTCCGGCGCTCGATGAGCCGGGCCACCCGCCAGGTCAGCGGGGCGACCCGGGCGCCCGCCGTCGGTGCCGCCATCAGTCGCCCTGGTACCGCTGCTCACGCCACGGGTCGCCGTAGTCGTGGTAGCCGGCGGTCTCCCAGAACCCGGGCTGGTCGGTGGTGCCCAGCCGGATGCCGCGCACCCACTTCGCGGACTTCCAGAAGTACAGGTGCGGGACGAGCAGCCGGGCCGGCCCGCCGTGCTCGGCGGGCAGCGGCCCCCCGTCGTACGTGTGCGCCACCCAGGCCCGCGCGCCGCGCAGGTCGGCCAGGGGCAGGTTGGTCGTGTAGCCGCCGTACGAGTGGGCCAGCGCGTAGTGGGCGGCGGTGTCGACGCCGTCGAGCAGCGTGTCCAGGGAGACGCCCCGCCAGTCGGTGTCGCGCTTGGACCAGCGGGTCACGCAGTGGATGTCGACCGTGACCGTCTCCTGCGGGAGGGCCATCATCTCGTCCCACGTCCACCGGTACTCGGCGCCGGTCTCGGACGTGATGACGAACTCCCAGGTGTCCAGGGGCACCTTCGGGGTCGGGCCGGCCGACAGCACCGGGAAGTCCTCGGTCAGGTACTGGCCCGGCGGCAGGGCCGGCTCCGCCGAGCGGGGCCGGCCCTGGAAGCCCGGTGACACGATTCCCACCCGTCAGTCCTACCACCCCGGGCGGAGCGTCCGCACCCCCTCGCGGGAAGGAACCCGTGGCGGGTGACCGTCAGCGGCGCTCGGCGACGATCTCCCGCTCGCCCGGCGCGCGGTCGCGGGTGGCGCGCAGGCTGGTGAGGGTGACCACCACCAGCACCACGACGATCACGGCGAGGGAGATCGGCGTGGGGATCTCCGGCACGCCGGCCCAGATGCCGTGCGCCCAGTGCAGGGCGAGCTTGACACCGATGAAGCCGAGAATGATCGACAGGCCGTAGGTGAGGTGGACCAGTCGGCTCAGCGCGGCGTGCAGGACGAAGTAGAGCGCCCGCAGGCCGAGCAGGGCGAACGCGTTGGTGGCGAAGACCAGGTACGGGTCCTCGGTGATGCCGTAGACGGCGGGCACCGAGTCGACCGCGAACACCACGTCGGTGGCGAGCACCGCCACCACCACGAGGGCCAACGGGGTGAGCGTCCGCCGGCCGTCGAGGCGGACGACCATCCTCGTGCCGTGGTAGTCGTCGGTGACCGGCATGAACTTCCGCAGCAGGCGCACCGAGCGCATCTTGTTGATGTCGACCTCCTGCTGGTGGCCGGACAGCGCGTCCCGGAGCAGCTTCGCGGCGGTCACCAGCAGGATGGCGGCGAAGAGCAGGAAGGCGAAGTCGAGCGTCTGGAGGGCGGCGGCGCCGAGGGCGATGAAGATCGCCCGAAGCACGAGCGCGCCGGCGATGCCGTAGAGCAGGACCCGCTGGGCGAGCACGGCGGGCACCGCGAACGCGGCCAGCAGCAGCATGAAGACGAAGAGGTTGTCGACCGACAGCGACTTCTCGACCAGGTAACCCGTGAGGTAGTCGATGCCCTGTTTCGACCCGTACGCCGACCAGATCCACGCGCCGAAGGCGAGCGGCAGGGCGATGTAGAACGCCGACCAGCCGAGCGCCTCCCGGAGCGACACCTCGTGCGGCCGCCGGGTGACCAGGAAGTCGAGCACCAGGAGCGCGAGCACGCCGGCGATGGTGACGGCCCACAGCGTCGGAGTGCCGACCGACTGGAGATCGGCGGCAAGGTGCAACTCAGTCATGGAGCCTCCTCGAACACGGTGTCATGCTCGAGGTCTCCTTCACCCACCTTTCGTGGGCAACCACCCGAGGCGTGCTCCGGGCACGCCGTACTGACCGGCATGGTTCGTGGGAAGTACTCCCCTCGTGGCGACAAGGTTAGGTCAGCCTCTTTCCGACCGCCAAGCAAGGTACGCCGGAGCCGGTCCCGTTCCGCTCGGAACGTCCCTCGGGTCCGGATCAGGCGGCGGTGACCGCCGCGAGCACGGCGTCGACGTCGAGGTCGGTCATGCAGGCCGGTCCCGCCGCGGACAGCGGGCAGTGGGCCTCCCACCAGCAGGGTTGCTCGGTGATCGCGGTGGGCCGCCGGTACGGGCAGTCCGGCAGCCCCTGCAGGTCGACATCGCCCGTCCCGTACCGGCGGGCGTCGGTGGGGCCGAACAGGACGACGGTGGCGGCGCCGGCGGCCGCGGCGAGCCGCACCGGCCCGGTGTCCGGGCCGACGACCACCCCGCCGCGCCGGCCGACCGCCGCGAACTGGCCGGCGAGCGTGGGCAGGTCGACCCGGGGCAGCGGTACGCCGAGCGGCGCGTCGGCGTCGACCGGCCCGACGGTGAACACCGGATGCCCGCGCCGGGTCAGCGCGGCGGCGAGGGCCCGCCAGTGCCGGGCCGGCCAGCGCTTGACCGCCATCCCCGCGTCGGTGACCAGCACCACGGGCGGCGCGAGGGGCTCGCCGACCAGGTGGCGCACCGTCCGCTCCCCGGCCCGGTGCGCCTCCTCGGGCAGGTGCACGCGGGGCCGGGTGGCCCGGTCGGCGGCGTCGAGCAGCCCCTCGGCGTGCAGGATCTCCAGGTACCGCTCCCCCACCGGCTGGTGCGGGGGCGGGTCGCGCCACAGGTTCGTCACCGTCCGGCCCGACCCGGCCACCAGCAGGTCCGGGATCCCGTCGTAGCGGGTGGTGCCGACCGCGAGGTCCGGCCGGCGGGCGGCGAGGGCCTCGACCACCGCCGCCCGCTCCGCGCCGGGGCCGCCGTGCCGTGGGGTGCGCACCTCCCCCACCGCCGGGTCGGCCCGGACCAGGTCCGCGCCCGGCTCGTGGGTGAGGATCCGCAGCCGGGCGTCGGGGTGGCGGCGGGCCAGCCCGTGCACCGCCGGCAGCAGCATCACCAGGTCGCCGATCCCGCCGAGCAGGTCGACCACCAGGATGTCCGCGTACCGGTCAGGCACCCGTCCGCTCCAGGGCCCGCCGGTAGACGTCACGGTGCGCGGCGGCCGCCCGGGGCCAGGAGTACGCGGCCGCGAAGGCGCGACCGCGCTCGGCGAGCCGCCGGCGCAGCACCGGATCGGCGAGGAGGCGCCCCACCGTACGCGCCACCGCCGCGCTGTCCCGCCGGGCCGGGATCACCGCGACCGCCCCGCTGGCGTGCAGGTCGTCTTCCGGTCGGTCCGGCCGGGTCACCGCGGTCGGCACGCCGTGGGCCAGGGCGGCGAGCAGCGCCCCGCTCTTGGTGCCCACTCCGGCGGTGAACGGCAGCACGGCCACGTCGGCGGCGTGCAGCGCGGCGGAGACCCGCGTGGCGGGGACGTGCCCGGTGAACGTGACGGCGTCGGCGACGCCGCACCGGGTCGCGATCCCGGTCAGCTCGGCCCGGAACGCGCGGGCCTCCGGTTCGGGCAGCGCCTGCGAGGCGAACCCGCCCACCACCAGCAGGCGCAGCTCCGGATGGATCCGGCGCAGGTCGGGCAGCGCCTCGATGAGGTACCGGACGCCCTTGACCGGGTGCACGAAGCCGAAGAAGAGGAGCAGCGGCGCGGCCTCCGGCAGGCCCAGTTCGTCCCGCAGGTGCGCCCCTGCGGTGGCCGCGCCGGGCTCGTCGGTGACGTTCGGCGCGATCGGGATGTGCACGGGCTCGCGGCCGGCGCGTTCCCGCACCACCGAGGCGTGCCCGGCGTTCGTGACGATCACCGCCGCGCTGGCCGGCACCAGCCGGCCGGACTCGCGGTCCCAGCACCGGATCCGCTCCACCGCCGACCACACCGGGCCGGGCAGCCACGACGGGTACGCCCACCAGCCGTACTCATGCAGCGTGGTGACCAGCGGCAGGCGTCGGGGCAGCCGCAGCGGCAGCAGGCCGGCGTGCCCGGTGAACCGGTACGCCGACGGCGCGAACTGCACGTGCACCACGTCCGGGGCCAGCTCGCGGACGTGCCGGGCGGCCCGGGCGGCGGCGCGGCTCCACCGGTGACCGTCGGGGCGGACCGGCACCGGCGTCACCTCGACGCCCACGCCGCGCAGGGCGTCGACCAGGTGCGTCACGTAGTCGCTGACCCCGTCCGAGTCCGGGTGTCCGGGGCCGTGCAGCATGGCCACCCTGATCCGGTCGTCGGCCACGCCACCTCCCCGTCCGCCCAGGTGGCGTTCCCGGCCCCTTACCGCACAAACCCGCGACCGCCTATCGTGGCCCGGTGACCGAGGACGTTCCGGCCGGCCCCCTCGCCGGCGTACGGGTGATCGAGCTGGCCGGGATCGGGCCGGGGCCGTTCACCGCGATGATGCTGGCCGACCTGGGCGCGGACGTGGTCCGCGTGGACCGGGTGACCGACGCGGACCCGTCCGCGTTCGGCAGCCCGCACCCGGACCTGCTCAACCGGGGTCGCCGCTCGATCGCGGTCGACCTGAAGTCGCCGGGCGGCCGGGACGTGGTGCTCGCGCTGGTGGCCGGGGCGGACGCGCTGATCGAGGGCTTCCGGCCCGGCGTGACCGAGCGGCTGGGTCTCGGGCCGGCGGACTGCCACGCGGTCAACCCGCGTCTCGTGTACGGGCGGATGACCGGCTGGGGACAGGACGGCCCGGCCGCGCCGTACGCGGGGCACGACATCGGCTACCTCGCGCTGACCGGGGCGCTGCACGGCATCGGCCGGGCCGGCGAGCGGCCGGTGCCGCCGATGAACCTGCTCGGCGACTTCGGTGGCGGCGGGATGGTGCTCGCCCTGGGCCTGGTCAGCGCCCTGTACGCGGTACGCGGCGGCGCGCCGGGGCAGGTGGTGGACGCGGCCATCGTGGACGGTGTGTCGGTGCTCAGCACCCAGATCCACGCGCTGCGGCGGCTCGGCATGTGGCAGGATCCGCGCGGGGTGAACCTGCTCGACGGCGGCGCGCCGTTCTACGACACGTACGAGTGCGCCGACGGGAAGCACGTGGCGGTCGGCGCGTTGGAGCAGCGCTTCTACGACGAGCTGGTGCGGCGGACCGGCTTCCCGCTGCCCGGCGACGAGGCACTGGACCGTACCGACCCGGCGAACTGGCCGGCGCTGCGGGAGGCGTGGGCGCGGCTGTTCCGTACCCGTACGCGCGACGAGTGGGCGAAGGTGCTCGCCGACTCGGATGCCTGTGTGGCCCCGGTGCTGGACTGGACGGAGGCCCCGGCACACCCGCACCTGGCCGCGCGCGGCACGTTCGTCGAGCGGGACGGAGCGACGCAGCCGGCGCCCGCCCCGCGCTTCTCCGGCACCCCGACGTCGCTGCGGCGGCCACCGCCGCAGCCGGGCGAGCACACCGACGAGCTGCTGGCGGAGGCCGGTTTCGACGCCGAGCGGATCGCCGCCCTCCGCACGGGCGGCGCCATCGCCTGAGGTGTGCGGTCGACGCGGGCGTCCTACCGGCCCCGGTCAGGACCGGCGCAGCGTCGCGCCCGGGGCGAGCGCCGGCTCCACCATGTCCCGGTAGTCGCGGGGCAGTTGCACCACCACGTCGTCGAACTCGCCGCCGCTGATCGCCTCGCGCAGCGTGGTGAACACCGCCCGCACCGCGTCCCGCGCGGTCGGCTCGTCCACGTGCGCCCGCGCGGCCACCCGGGTCACGAACTCCGCCGCCCCGAGACGCTGCGCCGACTCGTTGTCCGGGCCCGGCTTCAGCACCACCTGCAACGGACGGGGCAACTGCACGGCCAGGTCCAGCACCTCCCCGCCGGTCAGCCGCTCCGCCAGGGTCTCCAGCGTCGCCCGGGTCAGCTCCACCGCCTGCTCCGACGGGGTACGGGTGCGCTGCGCGACCTGGTCGATGAAGGTGTCGTAGTTCATGCGTGCTCCCTCGGAATCCGGCCCCGCGTGTACCCGCAACCCCGCCCGGAAAACGAGCCGAGTTACCCGCCGGTCGGGCGCGTGAGTCCGGCCCGGACGGGTAACCGCCGCCGGTCGTGACCGGATCGATGCCCTGAGGAGCTCACCATCATGGCGACGTACGCCGACGTGCTGCAGTACCTGTCGAGCCTGGACTACCCGGCGGAGAAGGACGACGTGGTACGCGAGGCCGAACGGGAGGGTGCCCCGCCGGACGTGCTGCGCGCCCTGCGTGCCCTGCCGCCGCAGGTCGACTACGCCAACGGCAACGAGGTGGCCCGCTCGGCGGGAATCGAGGCCGCGCCGGAGGTCGGCCGCTCCCAGCGCGCCGCGCAGGCGAGGGACACGAAGCACCAGCGGGTGTCACAGCACCTGCGCAGCATCTGACGCATCCGTGGCGGTGCGGATGCCGGACGGGCACCCCCCGGCCGCGGTGCAGCTCACCGTCATGGGCGTGGTCGGCGTGGTGGCCGCCGCCGTCAGCGCGGCGCTCGGCATGGAGACCCTCGCGCCCCTGATCGGGTGGGACGCTGCCGCGTTGACGTGGCTGGTGCTGGTGTGGCACAAGCTGTGGCCGCTGGACGCCGAGGACACCGCACGGCTCTCGCTCCGCGAGGACCCGAACCGGGCCGTACGGGACGTGCTGTTGCTGGTGGCGTGCCTGGCCAGCCTGCTGGCGATCGCGTTCGTGGTGACCACCGCGCACAGCGCGCCCACCCGGATGGTCCGGGACGCCTTCGGCGGCCTGGGTGTGCTGAGCGTCCTGCTGTCGTGGTTCGTGGTGCACACCGTCTTCGCCGCGCGGTACGCCCGGCTCTACTACATGGACGACAACGGCGGGATCGAGTTCAGCCAGACCGGCCCGCCCTGCTACACGGACTTCGCGTACCTGGCGTTCACCGTCGGTGCGACCTTCCAGGTGTCGGACACGACGATAACCAGCATCGAGATGCGCCGGACCGTGCTGCGGCACTCGATGGTGTCGTACCTGTTCGGGGCGTTCGTCATCGCGGCGATCGTGAACCTGCTGGTCAGTCTGCCGAGGTGAGCCGGCCCGGAACAGGCAGGCGCCCCGGGTCGCGAACCGCGACCAGGGGCGCCGTACACGGACCTGTCCCGGTGGTCTGCGCGCCCGAACCGGATCGCGCTCACCAGGCAGTTGCCCTACGCCCGAACCGGGCGGGCATTTCTGCCGCGCTCAGCATACGACATGACATCCCCCGAACGGGTGGAAATTTCGGATGACTGTGGGCTGGCGCACGTGCGTCAGCGGATCAGTTCCGCGTACTGCTGCTCCAGGTCCACCCTCGCCAGTGCGCCCACCAGCCAGGCCAGCCGCTCCGACTCGCCGCTGCCGGCGAGGCCGGCGAGGTCGTCGGCGGAGCGCCCCAGCCCGAGCCGCCGCGCCGCGACCAGCGCACGCCGGTCGGCCACCGGCGCCACCTCCCGCCACAGCGCCTGCGCCTCCCGCAGGAAGAGGTCGACCACCGTGCCGTCCACTCCGGGCAGCTCGGTGAGCAGCGCCCGCTCCCGGGCCGGATCGTGATGGGCGGCCGACCGCAGCCGGCGCAGGTCGCCCCGGTACCGCTCGACGACGGTGCGCGCCAGATCACCAAGGGTGGTGGCGAGCGCGTCGACGTCCCCGCGCTGGCCGTTCTCGCGCAGCACCCGTACGCGGTCGGCGTGCAGCGAGCGGGCCAGCCGCGCCGCGCTGTCCCACCCGTTCGCGGGCAGGGCGTGCGCGCTGTCCAGGGCGCGCCGGAAGTCGCCCCGCCGGGCCAGCAGCACGGCGAGGCAGAGGATCTGGAACAGGCTCGACGGGTTGTTGGTGACCCGGAAGCCGTACTGCTCGGCGAAGCCTCGCCCGCCGCCGGCCAGCCGCCGGACCAGGCGCTTCTTGTCCTCGATGGTGGAGATGCTCGGCATGGGCGGCGACTACCCGTCCCGGGCCGGACCACGCCTGCCGGCCCGGAGCGGTCAGCCGTGCACGCCTCCGCTGCGGTCGCGGGCCTTCAGCCGGGTGGTGGGCAGCGCGGGTGCGGGCAGCGGGGGCGCCGGATCGTCCGCGACCACGCCGAACCGGTGCCCGGCCATCCAGTCCTCCCGGGCGGCGACGACCTCCTCGTGCGAGCGCCCGACGAAGTTCCACCACATCACCAGCGGCTCGTCGAACGGCGTACCGCCGAGCAGCAGCAGCCGGCTTCCCGGCTCACCGCGCAGGGTCAGTCGCTCCCGTCCCGTCCCGAGATAGAGCAGCGCGCAGGGGGTCAGGGCCACCCCGTCGACGTCCGCGGCGCCGGACATGGCCAGCAGCCCGTACTCGAAGTCGGGACGCAGCCGCAGCGTGGCCGGCGCCGGCCCGCGCGGCTCGAGCTGCGCGCCCAGCAGCGGCGTGTGCACCACCGCCGGGGAGCGCTCCCCGGCCAGCTCGCCCACCAGCAGGGTCACGTCGAGGTCGTCGTCGCGCCAGCGCGGCAGCTCCGCGTGGTGGGCGAAGTCCGCCTCACCGGCCCGCGCCGGGTCCGGCAGCGCCACCCACAGCTGCACGCCGTGCATGAGGGGCGGATGCTGGGCGGGCGACCGCTCCGAGTGGGCGATGCCGTGCCCCGAGGTCATCACGTTGAGCTGGCCCGGGCGGATCGGCTGCACGTTGCCGAGGCTGTCGCGGTGCAGGATCTCCCCGTCCAGCAGCCAGGTCACCGTCTGCAGGCCGGTGTGCGGGTGCGGTGGCACCTCCATGCCGGGCCGCTCGGCGACGTCGTCCGGGCCGAAGTGGTCGACGAAGCACCACGCCCCGACCAGCCGCCGCTGCCGCTGCGGGAGCAGCCGCCGCACCGTCGTGTACCGCCCCAGCGGCACGTCGTGGCCGGGCAGCAGCACACTGCCCGGATCCACCGTCGCCACACCAGGTGGGCGGGTCTCCGCCGGCATCTTCTCGGTACGCTCCACGGCCCGACTGTACGCCCGCCGCCCCTCGCTCAACCGGCGGTGACCGTGACCGCGTCGGCACTCGCGACCAGGTCCACGTACACGCGGTCGGCCGCGCGGTCCCAACCCGCGCTGCCCAGCACCGTTCCGGCGCCGACCCGGTCCGTACGCTCGTCCCCGACGGCGATCGACCCGGCGCCGGCCGCCGCACGGACCCGGACCGCCGGTTGCCCCGGCACCAGGACGTCCAGCCGGGTCACCCCGCCGCTGACGCGTACGGTGAGCGTGCCGCCGATCCGGGGCAGCCGCAGGTCGGTCCGGGTGGCACCGCCGACCAGGTCGACTCCGGCGAGACGGGCGGCGCTCAGGTCGAGCCGCTGCTCGGTGACCGCGCCGGCGAGGCGCAGCCGCCAGGTCACCCGCGCGTTGAGCACCACCTCCACGGCGGCCGGACCGGACCGGCCGGTCGGCGCGAGCCCCAGACGCACGCGGTCGCCCAGCACCTCCGGCCGGGGCACCAGGGCACCGTCGGCCGGGGCGACCATCCGGTACAGGTCGTCCCCCAGGTCAGCCATGCGCAGGTCCAGGCGGGTCAGCCCGCCGGCGAGTTCGAACGTGGCACGCTGCCGGCCGTCCCGCGCCGCGGTCAGGACGTCTCGGCCGCCGCTCGCCGCGTCGCCATCCCCGCTCTCCGGCGCGTCGGCCGCCCCCGCACCACCCGGCTCCGCGACGGGCAGCGCGGGTCCGGCGGCCCGTCCCCCAGCGGTGAACGGCAGCCCCAACCGATGCGGGTCGGACACCGTCGCCACGACGGCCAGCGCTCCAAGGGCCAGCACCACCAGCGCCGCCGCCACCAGCAGCCGTCCGGCGTACGGCCACGACGGCCGCTGCCCATCGTCGGCCCCGACCGGCGTGGCTTCGGTGATCGGCGTCGCCTGGGCGATCGGCTTTGCCCCGGCGATCGCCGTCGGCTGCGCGACGTCCATCGATCTCCCCTCTCCGCGGTCCCCACCGGGGAGTACGTGGCCACGTCACCCGCGGATCACTCCCTGAACGGACCCGGCGTTCTGGTTGCGGGCTGGGGTTCGTCTGTGGGGCCGGCTCGGTGTCCGTCCGTGTGCTGGGCTTTGTTGGTGGTTGCGGTGGTTGGGGTGGGTCCCGCCGTGCCCGGCTCCGGGCGGTCGGGCTTGATCCCTGCGCCGGTCACGGCGGGCCCCACCCCCGACCCGGTCCGGGTCCGCCCGGCCGTCTCGGCCCGAAAACCCGCCACCCACACCTCTTGATCGACTCGACGTCCTTGATGTCGGGGTGTCCGAGCGTCGGTGATACCCCGACATGCAGGAAGCCGAGTCGATCAACCGGTGTGTGCAGACGTGCAGACGCCGCTGGCCGGCACCCCGGGTTCGGGTGCCGGCCAACGGCCTGTTTCCCCTGTGCGGAAAGCCTGTGTTCGGTTGTCAGTTGTTCCAGTACTTGGCGACGAGGTCGGCGGCCTGGGTCTCCCACTGGGCGTAGTGGAACGGGTAGGCCGACACCTGCACCGTCTGGGCGGCCTTGGTCAGCGGCATCTCCTGCCAGCCGTCGACCTGCTTGAGACCCTTCAGGAACGCCATCGTGCTGTACTCGGGGTCGGTGATCTGCTCCACCGTGCCCCACCCGCTGGAGGGACGCTGCTGGAACAGGCCCTGCGAGTCGTGGTCGTTGCGCTCACCCAGATGACCCAGGTTCACCAACTTCGACTCCT
>NZ_JAATEO010000046.1 GCF_012034245.1 Micromonospora thermarum
CTAACAGCCCAATCGGTAACCCTGTTCAACGGTGACCTCTAGATCAACGAACCGCTCCGCATCCGCGTCTGCCGAATTGAGGATGCGCCACTACGGCCTTAGCGGATAGCAATAACGGCATGGCGGAGCTGAGTTTGCCCTCCGTGCGGCCACGCCGCTCGTTCCTCATCGCGATGGCGGCGGTCCGCGGTGAAGGACCTGGTAGCGCCGCGGATGACACCATGATCGGTAACGAGATCCGCCAGTTCAGCGATTCGTGGTCCTCTACGCCGGACGGGTTCGCGCGCTACGTCGACTGGCTCCTCGCGCAGGCTCGGGAGGACTCGCCTCGTCCCGAAGGCCACGTACCGTCGACGACACGGGGCTGAGGTCCGCGACCGGTACCACGGGGGGCAGTCGCTGATGCCCGCCGTGGAGACCTGGTTCATAGGCGGGCCGGCCGACGGCCGCCTCGCACCGGTCGAGATCGGTGAGGCGGGAACCCTGCCACAGGTGGTGCTGCTCCTCCAGAGCGGCCTCTACATCGTGCCACTGACCATTCCGGTCAGCCGGTCGAGCACCGGTACGTCCGCGACCACGCGGAGGACAGCCCGCCCGTGTACCGCTACGCCGGGCTCGCCGATGGCGGATGAGGGCAAGCCGCGCGAATATGGGCCTATCCGATATCCGTGACCCTGCAACGACACCCCGCCGAGCAACGGGAAAGATGCCGTACAGATAGCTCACTACATACCCCACTGTGTCGGATAAACTACAAGCCGTGAATCTGTTGGGTGCCGACGGCGAAGGCGCACGGGCGCTACCCCCGGATCCGGCGCTCGATCGAGACGAGGTCAGCGACGCCTGGATGCTCGCCGTCGCGGACGAGGCACGAGGCCGGAGCCACGAATACCTGCACGTATGGCTGATGAGTAACGCGGATACGCGCGGCGTGGCTATGGGCACGTTGGAAGACACCGTACCCGCCAACGCTGCTGCCACCGGAGGGACCATTGCTGTCGCCTGGTTCGAGCCCGCCACAGCGGTCATGGCCGAGACCCTCGCCGGATCGCAGCGGGAAGCCCAGGTGGAAGCGGCGATCATGCTGGGCATGCCCCGATGGCTGCCCGACGCAGAGCCGCCCAAAGTCAGTGCTTGGATGCTGGCATCCCACCCGATGGGCCTGTCGTTACGCGACCCGACCGGGCAGCGCTTCGCTCACGGCATCGCTGAGGTCGCCCCAGCCTGGACGTCGTCCGCCATCGGGCAGGGCGCCGTCCTCACGGTCTATGGCGTAGGTCCCAAGTGCCATGAGCGGCATGCCGATCCCCTGCACGCCCACCGTCTCGCGTACGCGCGGCACCTCGGAACCGTCGCCGCTGGGTGGGTCAGGTTCCTGCACTAGCAGCCACCCTCCATCGCCACAGTCGTCGGAGGAGTCCGCCCTGCAGGGCACACAACACCTGCAGCTCGTGACCTCCTCACACCTTCGACCCTCGTCACCGGACGTGGTCACTTTGAGTGGTGGGCGTGTTTCCAGTTCTGGGAGCACCATCCCAGCCGAGGTGGGTGGGGCCGGCCCGGCGCCAGGCAGGGATGTGCCGTTGTCTGGCCCGAATGGCCCGGATGTGGCGACAGGCCGTCGTGACAACGCACGTCATCCACGCTCGTCAACGTCGGGTCGGCATGGTCAAGTGCTGATTTCTCTGCCGTAGGGTGAGGGCGACAGCGAGGAACGGTTTGGTGGATTGACCGGGGTAGTGCCCGAGCGGGCAGAGCGGTAGAGTCGCGGACGCATCGGCGTTGATAAGAAGGTTTGCCCCGCCGGTTCTCTCGGGCTGCCCATGATTGGACTCAAGTTGGCGCGTAGTCGTGTGGACGTCGCGAACAAGCAAGCTGATCTCGATAGCCGCGAAGAGTTGGAAGCGCCGAGCCCGCGTCGTGCTCGGCGGCATTCCATCAAGCGGCGGGTGATCAGGCTGGTACTTATCCCCAGTGTCGTCGCCGTGGTTCTTTGGCTTGTGGCGTCGGGTTATCTCGTCTTTCAGGGCCTGTATAACCGGGAAGTCGCCAACGGCGTACGACAGGTGTCGATTCCGGCCGTCCCTGCGCTGGCGTCGGTTCAGCAAGAACGCCGACTTAGCATCGCCTATCTCGCCCAGCCGACGAGGGATCTGCAGGGGCTGCTCGACCAGCGGCAAGAGACCGACCGGCGGCTGTCGGCGATGCGTGCTGCGGCTGCGTCGAACCTGGCCAACGCACCGGAGTCCATCACCGAACGCTGGGAGAGCCTGGCAGCGCGTCTGGACGAGATTCCGAGTGTGCGGAGCATGGTGGACTCCCGTTCAGCCGACGGCCAGCGCGTCTACGACTTCTACAACGATCTGCTCGACGCGGCCACCGGCCTCTTCGATACGCAGGCACGGATCGTGCCGGACGTTACGGCGTCCCAGGGCGGCATCGCGGCGACGGAGGCTTTCCGCGCCAGCGACCTGATGTCTCGGGCCGGATCAACGATCGACGGTGCTTTCGGGTCTCGTGCCCTAAGTGAGCAGGCTTATCTCGAGTTCGTCGGCCTGGTGGGCGCCTACCACTCGGCGTTGGACAACGTGGCTCCGCACCTACGGCCCAGCGTGCGCGCGCGGTATGAGGGCATCGTGGCGAGCGGTCCGTGGAACCAGCTGGTGGCGCTGGAGAAGGAGCTGATCGTCGGCGGCGCGTGGCGCAACGGCGTGCCGCGGGGCCTGGCCGGCGACAGGAACCGTTGGGAGACGCTTACCCGTCAGGTTTCGGACGAGCTGATCGGCCTGACTGTCGCGCAGGCGGACGAGGTGTCGGCCCGCGCGCTTCGGACGGGCAACAATCAGCTGCTCGCCGCGTCGCTCGGAAGCCTGATCGCGTTGTCCATCGCGGTTGCGGCGATCCTGTGGGCGGTCCGCCAGTCGCAGGTGCTGGTGGACCGGGCGCTGTCGGTCCGTCTGGCGCAACTCGGCAAGGACGCCGCGACGGTGGTGGATGAGCGCCTGCCGGACATGATGGACCGGCTGCGTCGGCGCGAGAACGTCGATGTTGCGGTGGAACTTCGCACCCAGGACTATGGCAGCGACGAGATCGGCCAAGTGGCGGCGGTCATCAACAGGTCGTTGCAGGCCGCCGCGGGTGCTGCCGTTGACGAGGCGAAGACCAGAGCTGCTGGCATCGCGATGTTGATGGGTGTAGCCCGTCGCCCGCAGCGGCCCCTGCAGCGCGGCTTGAAGGTCATCGAGAGCCTGCAGGACCGGGTGGGCGATGAGAAGCTGCTGACGGAGCTGTTCGACATCAACCATCAGCTCACGCAGACGCGGCGGTTCTTGGAGAACCTGGTCATTCTCGCCGGTGGGCAGATCGGCCGGCGGTTCCAGAAGCCGGTTCCGTTGCGTCGGATGTTGTTGGCCGCGTTCGCCGAAACGCAGCACTACCAGCGGATCAAGCTTCGAGGGTCTGCCGAGGTGGCAGTCATAGGGCCGGCAGTGGCCGGAACGATCCACCTGTTGGCCGAGTTGCTCGACAACGCCCTGGCGTTCTCCCCTCCCAGCGCACCGGTTTGGGTGACCTGTAACGAGGTCAAGCGTGGTGTGGCGGTGGAGATCGAGGATGCGGGCATGGGTATGAACCCGGAGGCGCTCGAGCGCGCCAACGAGTTGTTGGCTTCCGCGCCTACGCCGGATGTGACGGCGCTGAAGGACGGCGCGCAGGTCGGTTTGCACGTGGTGGCCGAGCTGGCCAAGCGTGAGGGCATCAACGTCAGCCTTCGCACCTCCGCCTATGGCGGACTGCTGGCTATCGTGCTCCTGCCGGAGCGGATCCTGTCCGCCGACGCCAGCGGCCGGAACACCGATGCCCCTGCCCGGATGCCCGTGGCAGCCGGTTCGGCTTCGGTGGCGGGTGGAATCGGCAGTCCCGAGCCGCCTCCCGCTGCGGCGCCTGCCGCCGTCGCCGTCTTGACCGCCCCGACTTCAGCGACGCAATCGCAACGTGTACCGCGTGTCGTTGACGGGATCGCGGGCGGTGTGATGAGCCTGCGACCGCCCAGCGAAGCCAACAGCACCCCGCAGCCACGTACCGCGGAGGCAGCGGTGGGCAAGGCGGCCCCGCCCCGTCCTGCGCCGGCGCGCCGGCCGCTGCCGGTTCGGGAACCGCAGCAACATCTGGCTCCGCAGCTGCGTGATGACAGCCTGTCAGGGGCCGAGGAGCGGGGGAGCGTGGGTTCGGGGAGGTCCCCCGAGGCGTCTCGGGACCGGTTCACGAAGTATCAGCAGGCTTGGGCCGCGGGTCGGGCCGACGAAACGACAACCAGAGATAGCAAGGTGGGAGAGCGTGACGGGTTCGATTCCGCGCAATGACCTGGCCTGGATGTTGGACGTCCTCGTCGAGGTGCCCGACGTTCTGTACGCAGTCGTGCTGTCCACTGATGGGCTGATCATCCAAAAATCCACGTCCCTGCCGCAAGACAAGGCGGAGCTGTTGGCGGCCGGGGCATCGTCGGTGCATAGCGTTGCCGCAGGCATGGGCAGGCGGTTCGACAGCGGATCGGTGCAGCAGGCGATCGTCGAGTACGACGGCCAAACGCTGTTCATCGCCGCGGCCGGTCGAAACGCCCGGTTGGCGGTGCTCTGCAAGGAGTCCGTCGACATGGGAACGGTCGCCTATGAGATGAGCCGCCTGGTGACCCGTGTCGGGGAGTATCTCGGCTCCGAGGCGCGCCCGGACGTCTTGGCACCCAATGGCTAGGCATGGGGCACAAGACCGATGACGTATGACGTGTGGGACGGCGACGACGAAGCGGAGGCCGGGCGACTGGTACCCCTGTACATCCTCGTCAACGGTCGCACGAGTCCACGCAACACCAACCTGGACCTCGCCACCCAGGTCATCGCGCTGCCTGTTGACGCGACGCGACTGGAGCCCGAATACAGGGACATCGTCAGACGGTGCAATGACTGGATGTCGATAGCCGAGATCGGCGCCTACCTGGGCCGCCCACTCACTATCACCAAGGTGATGGTCGACGTGCTGCTTGAGCAGGGATTTCTAGCCGTCGGATCTCCGGCTCAGGAGCAGATCGTCGACAGGCGGCTGCTGGAGATGGTTCTCGCCGGACTTCAAAGGCTGTAGGGAGGGGGACTGATGCACGTGGATCGCAAGTCGGTCAAGGTGGTCGTGGCCGGTGGCTTCGGCACCGGCAAGACCACCTTGGTCGGGTCGGTCAGCGAGATTGACCCCCTGACCACCGAGGAGGTCCTGACCCAAGCAAGCGTCGGCGTGGACGACGTGACAGGAATCGAGGATAAGACCTCCACCACGGTCGCCCTGGACTTCGGGCGCATCACCATCACGCCGGAGGTGGTGCTGTACCTGTTCGGCACCCCCGGGCAGGACCGGTTTTGGTTCATCTGGGACGAACTCGCGCAGGGTGCCGTAGGTGCGATCGTGCTGATCGACACCAGAAGATTGGACGCCAGCTTCGCAGCTGTCGACTACTTCGAAAGGCGCGGCATGCCGTTCGTCGCCGCCGTCAACCGGTTCTTCGGCGAGTGCCTGTACAGCGAGGACGAAATTCGGGCGGCACTGAAACTCGACCCTGCTGTCCCGCTTCTGTGGTGTGACGCGAGGGACCGAGCGTCCAGTAAACAGGCACTGATCGAGCTGGTGCGGCACGCCATGGCGCGCCTGCCGGTCGCCACCTGACAGGCACGGTCGTACGTGTCAGGGCTCCTCATGGCCCCGGCGCGGCCCTGCGTAAGGCCCGCCGGGGCGATGAGGCGAGGGCCGTCACCCTGCGTCGACGGTGGATGACCGGGTGACAGGCTCGAGCCTGACCTTGAAATGGCGCAGCAACGGCGGCGACGAGACGATCCGGTACCCCGGGACTCGCTCCGGGTCTTTGGCGATGTCGGCGAGAATCGCGGCCACGTATTGAAAATGCTCGTCGCTGTAGACCCTGCGCGGAATCGCCAACCGTACGAGCTCAAAGGGAGCGGGGGATACCAGCCGGTGCTGGTCATCCAGCCTGCCCAGATAAAGCGACCCCAGCTCGGCGCAGCGGATCCCCCCGTCGAGATACAGCTGGCAACCAAGCGCATGGCCGGGAAACTGGTGCGCAGCCAGGTGCGGCAGCAGTCTGCCGGCGTTGAGGTACAGGGCGTGGATGCCGGGCGGCTGGATGAGGTCCACACCCTCGTCGTTGATCATCTGGGCCAGCCGGGAGGTGGCTGCCGCCCGGGCACGCAGGTAGGCCGGGTCCACCACCTCTCGTAGCCCCTGAGCAAGCCGTTCAAGGTCGTGACCGGCGAGCCCCCCATAGGTGGAGAAGCCCTCGGTCGCGATCAGGTTCGCCTCGCACCTGGCGTGCAGGTCCGGGTCCCGCAGGCCGATAAACCCTCCGACTGCCGACAGCCCGTCCTTTTTCAAGCTCACCACGCATCCGTCGGCGAGTTCGAAGGCTCGGCGGGCGATCTGGCGGGGGGACCAGGTGCGGTAGCCCGGCTCCCGCCGGCTCACCAGCCAGGCATTTTCGGCAAAACGTGCGGCGTCCAAGTAGAACGGAACGCGGTGGCGCCGGCACAGGTCCCGGACGGCCTCGAGATTGGCCATCGATACCGGCTGCGCGCCGAGCCCGTTGTTGGTGACGGTGATCAGGACCAGTCCGACCCTCTCACCGTCCGGTCCGTTGAGGACGCGCTCCAGCGCGTCGAGGTCGATGTTCCCCTTGAACGGATCGACGCTGTCCAGGTCGGCTGCCTCTGCGCACGGGAGGTCCCGCGGTTCGGCACCGGCCAGATGGACATTCGCGTGCGTGGTATCGAAGTGCGTGTTGCTGATGCAGATCTGTCCAGGTTTCAGCAGATTCGTGAACAGGATGCGCTCACCGGCTCGGCCCTGGTGAACCGGCAGGATGTGCGGATAGCCCGTCAGGTCCTGAACCTCAGCGACGAACCGGAACCATGATCGTGCCCCCGCGTACGACTCGTCGCCAAGCGCGGCGACCGCCTCTTGAGCCACCGAGGTGGCGCCCGTGCCGGAGTCGGACAGCAGGTCAATGGTGATCTGCTCGGCGCGGAGATTGAACGGGTTGTAGCCGGCCCCCGCCAGGGCGTGCCGACGCTCTTCCGCGCTGAGGAAAGGGATGGGCTCAACCACCTTGATCCGATACGGCGGCAGGATCTTGCGGGGGTCCTCGGACACGACCTGCTCCTTCACGGGCTTCAGCGGTTTCCAGCCGCCACGCGACTGGCTGGGTGGTCCGAGAGCCTAGCCCTGGTCGCCGCGTACGGGGCACGAGGTGGATCGACGCGGTACGCCTCGGAGGACAGATAGACCGTCACACCCGGTCGTGGTGGGCCCAGCCGCAATGACACGTGCGCAATCAGTCCCACGCCGTCCCGAAGTGGCCGCCGGGTCACCGCAGCGATCGCCCGATCGAGGTCCGCACTGCGGAAACCAAACCGATCCAGTAGCGTCAGCACCCGCGCGCGGGCCTCCTGGTCGTCGGTGACGTAGCTGCGGATCGGCACGTAAACGCTGTACCCGACCGGCTCATCGCTTCCTTCAAGAAGGGTGTAACTGCCCACGATCGGACGGCCGCTGAACGGGCCGATGCCGCCCGTGGCCGTCTGGCAGAACTCCGCCACGTCGGCCGCGTCAACGCCGCCTACCACTGCGGCCGACCGAACCACATCCGCGACCGTCGCCCGATGATGGCTCAGGTACAGCTTCACCCGAGCCTGAGGCCCATCCTGCAGGTCCACCGCGAAAAACGTGAGCCGGTCGGCGCGGCCCAGCTCTCCTGGACGTACCGCGCCCAACATCGACCGGTACGCCGCGCCCATGCCCAGCCGGCGCAAGGCCTCCGCCACTAAGTCCGGTGCCCGCTCGACACCATCGACTTCCGGATTGAAGTACACCTTGAACTCAGGGCTGCGGCCACTTCTGAACACAAGCGAACACCAGAGCGTGAATGCTCCATGCGGACGTCGGCTGACAAAGAGGTGCCGCACCGAATCCAGCCGCGCCGTCGACAGCCCGAACCTGTCGGCTTGTGTAGCGAGGAACGTGTAGGCAGCGTACTGATTTGCCAGCGTGCCGGGCGGCGAGGCGAACGGCTCAGCCAAAATCCGCAACGATGGCGGCTCCTGCCGGTTGAAGGCGATGGAAAACTCGACCGGAGTATGGTCGTCTGCGACATCAGAGTGCCAGGCCGGCGGCGTGGACAACGGCCGCGAACCGGTGGGACCAAGGACGTCGTTCAGAAGACCCAGCGGTAGCTTCGGATCGGTTTCGGTAACCTCGCACAAGCGCCCCAACTGGCCACTTAGGTGTTCGCCGAGAGACAAGGCTCTCATCCACTCTCCTCCCATAGCACGAGCGCACGAGTTGCCACGCCTCAGCCACGCCAGCCGCTGCCGCCTTGCCGCCGCTGCCATCGGGGATGCTCCCCGGGCATGGCTTCTCAAGGTCTACGGCCAACTGACCAGGCATGACACACATCCCGGATCGAACGACGACCACCTATGGAAGTTCCATACTGACTGGTGGCTCAGGGTATGTCGAGTGACGGAAGTCACACAGCGCGTGATCGCGGGCTGCTGGCGCGTGGCGCGCGCCGTGGCGGGCACGTCACCACCCGTAGAGGCACATCGGCATCTATCCTTGAAACTATGCCGCCGGCCCCTGGACCCGTCGCTATCGCAGCTTCGCCAGACACGGATCAGGCGGGTGCGGGCCGTGATGCCGCCCAACCCGGCGGCCCAGTGCCTCCCAGGCCCGCCCTGAAGCTTCGCCACGTGCAGGCATGCCTGCTGCACCAGGTCGAATACACCAGCCGCACAACGGGATTCGAACGATACGACGTTCCGTACGTAGCGCTGCCGGAGACCGACCTGGCCCACGTCGACACCCGGACGACGTTTCTTGGCCGCGACGTGCAAGCGCCGGTGCTGATCGGCGCGATGACGGGTGGGATGGAGCTGGGCGCGACCATCAACCGAAACCTGGCCATTGCCGCACAACGTCTCGGGCTCGGGCTGATGCTTGGCTCGCAGCGGGTCATGGTGGAGCATCCCGCAGCACTCGACTCCTTCAAAGTCCGGCACCACGCCCCCGACGTGTTGCTCATCGGCAACCTGGGGCTGGCACAGCTCAATCGTGGATACACCTCCATTCATGCTCGGCGCGTCGTGGAGGCGGTCGGCGCGGATGCGTTGGCGTTCCACACGAATCCGCTTCAGGAGGCTGTGCAGGCCGGCGGGGATGGTGACTTTGCCGGGCTCGTGGATCGGCTGGCACAGCTCACCGCGGAGGTGCCGTTTCCGGTCATGCTCAAGGAGGTGGGGCACGGCCTTGGCGCTGCGGCTGCCGAACGCCTCATCGGTGTCCCGCTCGCAGCGCTCGATGTCGCGGGGGCCGGAGGTACCTCCTGGGCTCGGGTCGAACAGTATGTCGCCTACGGAGAGGTTCGAAATCCGCAGCTGGCAGAGTGGGGAATCCCCACGGCGCAGGCGCTCCAGGAGGTGCAGCGGGTGCTACCGACGACCCCCCTGGTCGCCTCGGGTGGGATCCGCACAGGAGTGGACGCCGCGAAGGCTCTGGCCCTCGGCGCCAGCATGGTCGCGGTGGCGCTGCCACTGCTCGAGCCGGCGACACGGTCAGTGGACGCGGTCGTGAGCTGGTTGGAAAACTTCCTCTGGGAACTGCGGGTCACCATGCACTGCAGCGGCGCAGCAAGATTGGCCGACCTGCGGGTCGAATACCGCAACCGACCAGCCCCGGCCGCGTGAGTGCCTACGGAACCCCTCATCCCGGTGTCCGCCCTCTGTGCTACGGCGAGCTGCGCGGCGACGCCTCGCCGCTGTTCGTGCGCTCCCAGAGGCCAATCCACGCAGCTACACCCGCTGGAGCACGGAACCATGGCCGGCCGGGTGATGCTTCAGGTAGAGGGGCGGCGGCGCGAGCCTCGCGCTGGATGGTGGTTCGTAGCGTCAGGTCGGTGGCGCCTACGCCCGAACATCGAATTCTGGGGACGCATATGCCTGGCGGTGCTACCGCTGACCACCTGCGGCTCCGCGGCTGTTGCCAGATCTCTGTCCGGCGCTCGACGACCACGCCTAGAGACGGGTTGGGTTCGAGGCGCCAGGGGGCGAGGTGCTTGGTCGGTCTGTGAGGCCTAGGGCACCCAGCTCGGGGGTCACCGTCGCGGCGCTGGGGCCCGGTGCTCATCGGGAAGAACCGTCATAGCCATAGGTGCGCAACGATCGCCCGGCCGCGGGTAGCCGGACCGCACCGCGGTGCTTCGTGCGGCCGCGGGCGGCGACGCAAGACGTGCGACCACGCGACGCATAATGGTCCTGTCGCCGGTGAACGGTGAGATCGAAGACGGCTGACAGGCTACGGCCGCCACTGCAGGAGGACGCGACCACGGTGACCCGGGCCATGCCCAACGCGACCCGCAACACCCGCCAACGAGCTGAGGTGCTGGCACTGCTGCGCGAGGTCGAGGGGTTCCATTCGGCGCAGCACCTGCATCAGATGCTGCTCGCCCGGAAAGCGCGGGTCGGCCTCACCACCGTGTACCGGACGTTGCAGTTGCTCGTCGACGCCGGCGAGATCGACTCCACTCGGCTGCCCGGCGGCGAGCAGCTGTACCGCCGGTGCAGCCAGAGCAAACATCACCATCATCTGGTCTGCCGCGACTGCGGACGCACGGTGGAGGTTGCCGGGCCCGCCGTGGAGCGGTGGGCCGACCAGCTGGCCGCCCAGCACGGCTTTACCGACGTCGGCCACACCCTGGAGATCTTCGGCGTCTGCGCGGAGTGCTCCCGCTGAACAGCGAGCGAGCCGGGAAGCTGAACCACCCAGGTACTACTCGATCGGTGATCGGTTGACCGCTTAGCCGAGAGCTCGTGCCGGGAGGCGCCGTGCCGCGGGTCCCATGACGAAGTCGGGGTCGATCTGGGCGGTCAAGTCCGTACCGGTCCGCTCGTTGGCCCAGGCGTGCGCGTTGCGGCGGTGGAACTCGTGGGCGTGGCGGGTGAACGTCTCCCAGTCCTGGCCGGTGGCGTCGACGGCGTCGGCCAGTTGCTTCAGCACCGCCCGGTTGGCGGGCTCCAGATCGTGAAGGGGGCCGACGATCCCGCGTTCGGCGCGGCGCACGTACGCCGACCGGCTGACCCAGGTGAGCAGGTCCATCCCGACGTGCTCGCGGAGGAAGTCCACGTCGGTAGCGTCCTCGACCTTGTTGCCGACCACCGACAGGGCGACGCCGTAGTCGCGGGCGTATCCGGCGTACTGCCGGTAGACGCCGACGCTGCGCACGGTGGGCTCGCAGACCAGGACGGTGAGGTCGAAACGGGTGAACAGGCCGGAGGCGAAGGAGTCCGCGCCCGCGGTCATGTCCACCACCACGTACTCGGCCGGGCCGTCAGCCATGTGGTTGAGCAGCAGTTCCACCGCACCGACCTTGGAGTGGTAGCAGGCCACCCCCAGGTCCTCCTCGCGGAACGCGCCGGTGACCGCCAGCCGCACCCCACCCACCTCGCGGACACACCGCTCGTACACCGGGTTGCTCTCCGCGACGCGCAGCAGCCGTGATCCCGAACCGGGTGGCGTGGTCTTGACCATCTCAGCCGCCGAGGCGATGCGCGGATTGTCGCCGCGCAGGTACTCCTTGATCTGCGGCAGGGCGTCCCCGAGCGCCGGCAGCTGCGCCGCAGCCTCCTCGCTGGCGCCGAGCGCCACCGCGAGATGCTGGTTGATGTCGGCGTCGATAGCCAGCACCGGCCGGTCCCCGGCGGCGAGGTGGCGAGCGAAGAGGGCCGCCAGCGTGGTCTTGCCGCTGCCACCCTTGCCCACGAACGCGATCTTCATCCGGACTGCTCCATCGTGATGTACGTGGAAACCATTTCCACTTGGGTCACTGTAGTGGCCCCTCCTGCTAAGGCCGTTCGACTTGCCGAGACTGGGCCGTGGCCGTCGTGTCTATGACCGCGTGTCGCGGTCCGACGTCGGTTGGAGCTGCGCCACCGCGTCTGTCCTCACGTGCTGGCGCAGGTCGCGCAGATGCCTCTGACGTCGAGTCGGTCGGGGTGCGGGGTGAAGCCGGTGTGCCGGTGCAGTTCGGTGAGCCAGCTCATCACGACCTCGGGTGGGCACTCGATCACCGCCTCGCAGCGGGTGCAGATCAGGTGCTGGTGTCGTGCCGTACCGCAGTGGCGGTAGGCGCGTTGGCCGTCCAGGTCGAAGGTGTGCAGCAGTCCGGCGTCGGCGAGGCTGTGCAGCGCGCGGTAGACGGTGGTCAGGCCGATGTGCCCCACGGTGCTGGTGAGTTCGGCGTGTACCTGCTGGGCGGTGAGCGGGCGGGAACGTCCGGTCAGCAGCGCCAGGACGGCGCGGCGCTGGGCGGTGGGCGTCAGACCGACGACCCGCAACTGTGCGTCCGGTACGAGAGGAGCGGGCACGGCGGGTCAGGGGCGGGCGCCGAGGTGCACGCTGCGGGCGGAGAGTCGGAACAGGTCGTCGCGGTGGCCCAGCCACCATTCGTCGGCCGGATTGAGGCGGCGGTCCCAGGCGTCGAGGTCGGCAGCGCCGCAGCCGACGTCGCCCGCGAGCCGGTCGCCGGGGGCGACCAGCTCGCGGGCGACCGTCAGGTACCAGGACCGGTCCCGCCGGGCGGCGTCGACCAGGTGCGGCGCCAGCTCGGTCCAGTCGACCGGCGTGTTGGTGCTCATCCGCCCTGTGGTCCGCGGCGGGCGTACTTGGCGCGGAACTTCTCCACCCGGCCGGCGGTGTCGAGCAGGCGCTGTTTCCCGGTCCAGAACGGGTGGCTCGCCGAGGAGATCTGGACGTCGATGACGGGGTAGGTGTTGCCGTCGGTCCACTCGATGCTCTGGTCGCTGGTGGCGGTGGAGCGGGTGAGGAAGGCGAAGTCGGCGCCCTTGTCGCGGTAGACGACGGGCCGGTACTCGGGGTGGATGCCGGGCTTCATGCGGGCTGGGTTCCTTCGGTGTCGGTGTCGGTGTCGGTGTCCGTCAGCTCCGCCGCCCCGAGGGGGAAGCAGCCGGCGAACGGGTCGGGGTAGGTGCGCCAGGCCTCCTCGCCGTCGGCGAGTTCGGCGTCGGTGAGCAGGCAGCCGGTGAGGGTGCGGTGCAGGTCGACGGGGTCGATGTCGAGGCCGATGAAGACCAGGTGCTGGTGCCGGTCGCCGTAGTAGGGATCCCAGTCCAGGGCGGCGGCGAGGCGGCGCTGGTCCTCGACGTGCTCCCAGCGGTCCTCGGGCAGGCTGACCAGCCAGTGCCCGAGGGAACCCATCGCGAGGCCGCCGCCGGCGAACTCCCAGGCCACCACCGTGTCGGGTTGGCTGGCCAGCCAGAGGTGGCCCCGGGAGCGGATCACCTCGGCGTTGACCTCTTCGAGGACGTCGTGCAGGCGCTGCGGGTGGAACGGGCGGCGGGCCCGGAAGACCGCGGAGACGACGCCGCAGTCGGGCTCCGGTTCGTGCGCGCCGAGGGTGTAGCCCTGCAGCCCGCGGGCGAGCACCCCCGGGGTCTCCGGCCGGTGCCGGTGGGTGTGGCGCAGCTGGCGGGTCAGCGCGCCGGCGTCGACGAGGTCACCGTCGACGCGGATGTGGGTCGCCCAGGGTGCCATCCGCTGCAGCAGGATCGACATCCGTCCGGTGTCGAACTCTCCCTCCCGGGACTGTCCCCACAGCACCAGGGTGTCGGCGTACTCGATCTGCCGGACCACGACGTCGGCGAGCGCGCGGTGGTCGTCCTCGGCGGCCTGGATGCCGAGCGTGGTGAGGTCGTCGGTGCTGGCGAGGCCGTCGAGCAGGTGTTCGGCGTCGACGACGGTGACGTAGGAGTCGACGCGGAGAAGGTCGGTGATCGGCGCGCCGTCGACGAGGCAGTGGGCGCAGGCGGCGGCGACCGCCTCCGGTTCCACCACCTCGGGCAGCATCAGCACCAGATCCTGGCCGGGGTGGCTGCGGGCGAGCCGGACGAGGGTGGGCAGCACGTCCTCCCGCAGGGTGCAGGAGGCGCAGCCGTGCCGCAGCCCGACCTGCTCGTCCTCGACGATGCCCGCGCTCGACCGGACCACCCGGCGGACGACGCCGTCGCGGATCCCGGTGAGGTCGTGCCGCACCAGCAACAGCGACGGGTCGGCGGCGAGCAGCGTGCGGGCGACGGCGAAGGTCGCCGCCGGCCAGAACCCGGACAGCACGGTCAACGACGGACGGATATCGGCGTCGACGGTGGCGGCGTCCGCGGGGGCCTGTGGTGACGACGACATCGGCTTCCTCTCGACTTACTTGAAAACGATTGTCATTATAAGCATATGCGAGCCGTCGAAGCGAACGGGGATGTGCCGGTGGGTGCGGCCGAGGCGCGACAGGCGGACGAGGTCCTCACCGTCACGGTCCACCTGCGACTCGGTCCAGGTGCTCGCGAGCAGGACGTCGACCGCCTTGCTGCTCTGCTCGCGTTGCTCGGTGGTGACCCATGGACGGTGTCGCCGCCAGCGCGCGACACGAATGCACGCCTGCGGATCCATCCGCAGGCGCGGGCGGTCTACCGCGGCGGCACCGAGGTCGTGCTGACCCGCCGGGAGTACGACCTGCTGTGGTGCCTGGTCGAGCATCCGCGCCAGGTCTTCACCCGAATGCAGTTGCTGGACAGGGTCTGGGGGCAGCCCTGCACGAGCCCCCGCAGCGTCGACGTCCACGTCCGGCGGCTGCGCGCCAAGATCGGTGTCGATCTGCCCGTGGTGACGACGCTGCGCGGTGTGGGCTACCGCCTGGGCGTCGACTGCGCCGTCGAGATCGTCGACGACCCCGGCGTGGAACTGGCCGATCGGATGATGCAAGACTGAAAACCGTTTTCGTTACCGTTGTCGAGTTGAGTGAGGAGTTGTCACTGTGTCCAGACGTTGTGACGTCACCGGCGCGAAGCCGAGCTTCGGCAACGCGGTGTCGCACTCCCACCGGCGCACCCGCCGCCGGTGGAACCCGAACGTGCAGAACCACCGCTTCTGGCTGCCCTCGGAGCGCCGCTGGGTGCGGTTGACCCTGACCGCGAAGGCGCTGAAGACCGTGGACCGCAAGGGCATCGAGGCGGTCGTCAGCGAGTTGCGCGCCCGGGGAGTGAAGCTCTGATGGCCCGCCAGACCGATGTGCGGCCGATCGTGCGGCTACGCAGCAGCGCCGGCACCGGCTACACCTACGTGACCCGCAAGAACCGCCGCAACGACCCGGACCGGCTGGTCCTGCGCAAGTACGACCCGATCGTGCGCCGGCACCTCGAGTTCCGCGAGGCCCGCTGATGGCGAAGAAGAGCCTGGTCAACCGGCAGGCCCGCCGCGAGGAACTGGTCGCTCGGCACGCGCAGAGGCGGGCGGAGCTGAAGCGGCTGGTCGCCCATCCGGACACCGCCCCGGACGTACGCGCCGAGGCGGTCCGCGGGCTCAGCCGGCTGCCACGCGACTCCAGCCCGGTACGGCTGCGGTCCCGGGACCAGATCGACGGCCGCCCCCGCGGGGTGCTGACCCGGTTCGGGCTCTCCCGAGTCAGGTTCCGAGGGCTGGCGCTGCGCGGCGAGATGCCCGGGGTGCGCAAGGCGTCGTGGTGATGTCACCACCCAGCACCCATGGCATGAAGGTCGGCACGTGGCGCGCCGCCCGGTGGGAGCACATGTACCACCGCGCAGGTACGCGGTGTGAAAGGGGAGGTATGAATGCGACGGTGAGGGCTCGCGGCTTCGCGGCCCTGGTCGCCGGGGCGGTGGTGGTCGCCGGCACGGTGCTGGCACCCACGGCTGCGTCGGCGGCCGAGAAGGTGGTGCTGTCCGAGGGGCACACCGACGCGGTCGACGTGCACTACGAGGGGGGTGCGCTGTCGCTGAAGGTCAACGACGACACGGTCAGCCCTGCGGTCAAGCGCGACCCGGCGGACGTGACGTTCCAGGTCCTTCCGGAGGCGGCCATGGCCGTTCCGGACGATCCCCGCTTCGCCTTCCTCGGGCCGGCGGGCAGCCAGGTCTGGCTGCTGCCGATGACCCAGGATCCGGATCTGCTCTGGCCAGGTTGGAACACCACGACGCTGGACTCGGGGGTGTTCGAGGGGAACAAGGTGCGGCTGAGCCTGGTCGACGTGCAGGGGCCGGGCAACGTCACGCTGTTCACCCAGGACTCGTTCGGCGGTCCGATCATCAAGTTCCGTGCCGACGACGGGCTCCCGGACACGATCGATGTGCCGGTGAAGACCCACGCGCACTCGAACTGGGCGTTCAGCGCGCTGGGCAGCTACACGCTGAAGTTCCAGGCCGACGCGACCCTGACCAACGGCACCACGGTCAGCACCGGGCCGGTCGACTACTCGTTCGTCGTCGGCGAGCTGCCCGGCGGCCAGCCGCAGGTCAGCCTGTCGGTCAGCGGCATGGCCGACGAGTACCAGCCCAACGACACCGTCACGCTCACCGCGGTGCAGACGCCGCAGACCGAGCTGAACAACTACCACTGGTTCAGCAAGTGCCCCGGCGCGGCCGACTGGACTGTCATCCCGGGTGAGGCGGGCGCCAGCTACTCCTTCACCGCGACCCGGGAGCTGAACGCCTGCGAGTACGTGGCCAAGCTCTACGACGACGACCACGCGGTGGCCGCGACCAGCGAACCGGTGACCCTCTGGGTGGCGTTCCCGCCGCAGGAGCCGGGCACCTCGCAGACGATCACCGCGTCGATCGACGAGACGCAGGGCTCCCTGGTGATCAGCGTCAACCCGGACGACCGGGCCGTGGTGCTGCCGCCCGCGCAGCTCAACGCCGCCGGCGACCGGTGGGAGAGCAACGGTGAGCTGCGGCCGGTCACGGTGACCGACACCCGCGCCGGTCAGCCCGGATGGAGTGCGTCCGGGCAGATCCCGGCTGACTTCACCGGTCCGGGCGGCGCGACGTTCAGCGCCGGCTACCTCGGCTGGAGCCCCCGGGTGCTGGCACCGGGGTCCGGGCAGGGCGTCGTTGCCGGCCCCGTGGTGGCACCGTACGTCGTCGGGACCGGCGGCGGCCTGGGCACCAGCGCGGTGCTGGGCTCGGCCTCGGCCGGCGCCGGGCGGGGCACCGCACAGCTCGGCGCGGGCTTGCGGCTGAGCCTGCCCACCGAGACGGCCGCGGGAACCTACACCGCGACCCTCACCCTCACCGCTATCTGATCGCCCGAACCCGCCCCGGAGGCCGGCGCCCTGCCGTGTCACCGGGCAGTCGCGGGGTGGGCGGGCGTTGCCGCGCCCGCCCACCCCCATCCCCCGCCCGTCACCCCGAGGAAACGGACCACCTCCCCGCCATGCGCCTGCTCGCCGCCATCGCCACCGGCATCGCCCTGCTCGGCGCGGCCCCGGCACCACCCGCCCCGACGCCGACGCCTTCGGCCGCCGTCACGTGGGGAGTGGCGCCGTCGAGCGCGAAGGGCCCGAACGGCCGGCCGGCGTTCACCTACAAGCTCGACCCCGGCGCCACCCTGACCGACTACGTCGCGGTCACCAACCACTCGGCGCGCCCGCTCACCCTGAACCTCTACGCCAGCGACGCGATCACCACCGCGCAGGGCGGCTTCGACCTGCTGGCCGGCGGCCAGCAACCCACCGACGTCGGCGCCTGGGTCCGCCTCACCCAACGCAGCGTGACCATCCCGTCGACGTCCCGGCTGGACATCCCGTTCACCCTCACCGTGCCGAACAACGCCACACCGGGGGACCACGCCGGAGGGATCGTCGCCTCACTCGCCACCACGACAGCGGACGCCCAGGGCAACCAGGTCGCCGTCGACCACCGCGTCGGCGCGCGCATCTACCTACGGGTGACCGGTGAGCTACAACCGGCACTGACCGTCGAAGACCTTCAGGTACGGCACAGCGGCTCGGTCAATCCGCTGGCCGGTGGCACGCTCACCGCCACCTTCACCGTCCGCAACACCGGCAACGTCCGGCTAACCGGCCGACCCACGCTCAACGCGGCAGGCCCCTTCGGCCTCGGCCGGCGTTCGATGGACGCGGCGGCCCTGCCGGAGATCCTGCCCGGCGGTGAACTGACCACCACCGTACGCATGACAGGGGTGCCGCCGCTGTTCCGGCTCACCGCGAGCGCCGCCGTCACGCCCGCCGCCGTCGGCGACCAGGTCCTCGACCCGCCGCCGCAGGGCGACACGGCGCAGGTCACCGTCTGGGCGGTGCCCTGGCCGCAGCTGGCCCTGCTGGTCCTGCTCGCCCTCGCAGTCTGGGTGTTGATCGTCGCCCGCCGCCGGCGGGCCCGACAGATCGCACAGGCGGTAGCCGCCGCCCGGGAGCAGGGGCGCACCGAGGCCAGCCAGAAGACCGAACGGCTTTCGGACGGCCAGGATCCCGCGATCCCCGCCGTCATCGGCGCGGGTCCCCGAGCCGGCGACGACGGCGATCCGGCGCCCGACCGTTCGACACCAGACGCCGAGCGTCCCGACCAGAGCCGCGACAACTCCCGACCGGACATCGACCACACGGGGAAGGACGAGCAGTGACACGGCCAGGCCGTACCGCAGGCACCGCACCGGCCCCCTCGACCACGCCGCAGGGCACCGCCACCAGTCACGTCGTCACGACACGACACGACGAAACACCATCACGTCGCCTGGGGAGCGAGCAATGACGATGAGAAGCATGCGTGCCGCCGCCGGCCTTGCCCTGGCCGTAATGGCGCTGGCCGCAGGGGCCGCGCCGGCCGTCGCCGAACCGGCGGCGGTCACCGCGACCGGCGCGGACCTGGTCTCGGTGGCGCTCGACGGTGACGCGATGTCGCTGCGCATCCGCGACGCCGCCCAGGTGGCCCGCGACGCGCCCGGGCGCGACCCGGCCGAGGTGGTGCTCGGCCCGAACGGCGGCCTCGCCGGCCGGGTACCGCCCGGGAAGGCCTTCGCCTTCCTCGGACCGCCGGGACACCCCGTGTGGTCACTGTCCGCCGGCGACACCGGGTTCCCTGCCCTGGACACCACCGGGGTACGCCCCGACGCCATCGCTGACGACACGGTGACCCTCAGCCTGCGCTCGGTCGAGGGACCGGGGACGTTCACCGCCTACACGCTGTCGGGCATCGGGCGGGCGACTGCCCTGTTCGGAAGCGGCGCGAATGCGACGCGGTCGATGCGGCTGCCGGCGGCAACGCGCACCTTCGGTGTGGTATGGGCCTTCGACGCCGCCGGCGACTACCGGCTCACTCTGGCCGCATCGGCGGCCCTGCGCTCCGGCAAGACGGTCAGCGCCGAGGCGACGTACCGCATCCGCGTACCACCGATCGTCCCGGCCGGGCAGGTACTCCCACCGGCTGCGCCGCAGCAGACGGCGCGGCCCGGCGGTCAGCCGACGGTGCGGCCTTTCGCCGCTCCCGCCGGCGAGCCGAAGCCGGCTGCGGCACCGAAGCCGGCCGCCGCGCCAGCACCGCCGGCCGCGAAGGCGGCAACCACGGCTGCCGGTGCCCGGCAGGTTATCGCCGACGGGCACGTCGACATGGGCCCGCAACTGTCCGGAGACAACTGGACGATCCGGATCAAGGACGACCGCACCAGCCCCGCCGTCTGGCGGGAGACCGCCGACGTGGTCCTGCACGTCAAGGACAACGCGAAGATCACCGTGCCGGCCGGGGCGGACTTCCTCGGCAAGCAGGGCGACACCGTGTGGCTGCTGCCGCAGTCCCAGCAGGCCGGCATCGTCTGGCCCGGCTGGAACACCCAGCACCCGTCCGTCGTGTCCGGCGTCAAGGGCAACGTCACCTGGACGCTCAAGGGCGTCAACGGGCCGGGCCGGTTCGCGCTCTTCCTGACCGGCTCGTTCGGTAAGGCCGACGTGCTGTTCGACTCCGCCAAGCCGTTCCCGCAGCAGCTGAGCGTCCCGCTGAACAGCCACGCGCACGGCAACTGGGCATTCACCAAGCCCGGCCTGTACCGCCTCGCGGTGCAGATGAGCGGCACCACCACCGCAGGCAAGGCGGTCACCGACACCAAGACGCTCACCATCGCCGTCGGCGACAGCACCGACCCGAACAGCGGCTTCGGACCGGGCAGCGGCTCCGGAGGCGGCGGAGACAACAACGGGGAGGACCAGGGCGGTGCTGGCCGTCTGCCGCGCACCGGCACCGGCTGGGTGCTGTCGGCCGGCGCGGCCGGCGTGGTCCTCGTCGCCGTCGGGGTCCTGCTGGTGCTGCTCACCCCTCGCCGCCGCGCCGGCCCCGCTGATACCGCAACGGCACACACGTGAGCCCGCCGATCGCGCCAGGGCTGCGGTGGGCGATCCTGCCGCTGCTGATCGTGGGGCTGGTCGCCGGCTGCCGGTCAGAGGTGGCGTTGAGCGCCAACGACGAGCGCCTCCAGGTCATCACGACCACCGGAATCCTGCGAGACCTGGTGAGCAACGTCGGCGGTGACCGGGTAGCGGTCAGCTCGTTGGTACCCGACGGCGCCGACCCGCACAGTTACGAGCCGTCGCTGCGCGACATCCGCGACGTCGTCTACGCCGACGTCGCGTTCAGCAACTACCTGCTGCTGGAAGAGCAGGCCATCATCAAAGCGCTGGATGCGAACCTGCGCGACGGCATACCGAACATCTCGCTGGCCGAGGGAGCGGTGAAGTACGCCGCGGAGATCATCCCGCTGGTCGAGGACGTGTCGCTGGACACCATCTGGCTGGGCATGCGGGTACGCGGCACGGGTGCGGCGCACGGGGCGAACCGCGCCTCCGACGTGTTGCTCAGCGCCACCGCGGCCGACGGTCCGGGTGGGGTGGTCGCGTACCTGACCGAATCGTTCGGCAACCCGTCGTTCTACATCGACTCCACCGACGGGTTCGATCCCGCCAACGGATACCGAGACGACACCGCCACCCTGCCGCCCGACGCGCACACGCACATGAGCTGGGCGTTCACCAAACCAGGTGTCTACCGGCTGACCATGCGGGCGCATCTGGCGGTCGACCCGCAGTCGCCGCCGGTCCCGATGGGCGAGCAGGCGTTCACATTCGCCGTCGGAGTGGATCCGCACTCCGTGCCGGGCATGACAGGCGCGGCGGTCCTGAACTCCGGGCACGCCGACCTCACCGTCGACCTCGACCAGCGGCGGCTCTACCTGTTCGCCGACCCCGAGGGCAGCGGCGAGGCCAACCAGCGGGTCTACGACCCAGCCCGCACCGTTATCGAGGTACCCAGCAAGGCGCTGCTCGAGGTGCCCGGTGACCGGAAGTTCCGATTCCTCGGCCGGCCCGGCACCCAGGTCTACCAGCTTCCGCAGGCGGTCCTCGGCAAGCACGTGCACGGCGAGATCGACCCGCACCTGTGGCAGAACGTCCGCAACGCCATCTCCTACACCGAACTCATCCGCGACACCCTCATCGGGGCCGACCCCCAGGGCGCGCCGGCCTACCAGTCGAACGCCTCGGCCTACATCCGGGAACTGGAAAAGCTCGACACCTACGTCCGGGACACCATCGCCCGGATTCCGCCGCCGCGACGGCACCTGGTCACCACGCATGACGCTTTCGGCTACCTGGGGCAGGCGTACGGGATCCAGATCTCCGGGTTCGTCACCCCGAACCCGGCCACCGAGCCGAGCCTGGCCGACCGTCGCCGGCTCACCGAGACGATCCGCAACCTGAAGATCCCCGCCGTGTTCCTAGAGCCCGGCCTGGCCGCCCGGTCCACCACCCTGACCGAGGTGGCCCGCGAGCAAGGACTGCGGATCTGCTCCATCTACGGCGACACCCTCGACCGACACGTCACCACCTACGTGCAGATGATGCGGTTCAACGCCGAATCACTGCACGACTGCCTGACCACCGACAACTGATGGAGGAGCCAGTGACGGCAGGACGGCCGCGAGGCAGCACCCGCACGACGACCGCCATCCTGCGCTACGCGCTGGCCACGGCGATCCTACTGGCCACGACGCAGACCCCGGCGCAGGCCGAGCAGCCGACACCGGGCCTCGGCCAGTCGATCGCCGCCGACCAGCCCCTCACCACCGGCCGGGCGGAACTCTCCGCCGGACACGTCGACATCGGCCCCCGCTACGTCCACAACCAGTGGACGCTGCTGATCCACGACGGCACCCAGGCCCGGCCGGTGTGGCGCGACCCCGACGAAACCGTCCTGCGGGTCTCCGACGCCGCGCTGCAGACCGTTCCGGACGACCCGGCGTACGCCTTCCTCGGCGTTGACGCCGGCAAACGGGTCTACGTGGTGCCACAGGTCCAGAACCCCGACGTCGTCTGGCTCGGCTGGAACACCCAGGACCCCCGGGTGATGCAGAGCATCGACCGCGGCGTCACCCTGACCCTGCTCGGCGTACGCGGACCGGGGACCCTCACGACGTATCTGCAGTCGGGCAACTTCGCCGAGCCCCAGCCGCTGTGGCGCTCCACCGAGCCGAAGGCGCAGCCCTTCTGGGCCGAGGTCAACACCCACACCCACGCCAACTGGGTCTTCACCGCACCCGGCGTCTACCTGATCGCGGTGCAGGTCTCCGCCGACCTGATCAACGGCGGGACGGTGTCGGCGACCCGCACGCTGCGCTTCGCCGTGGGAGACGCCACCAGCGCCGACGAGGCGTACGCCGCCACCGCGCACATCCCGGTGCCGGCGGGCCAGGCATCGCCCGCCGACGACCGGGCCAAAGCCGGCCAGCCGGCCGGTGAGTCCGACACCCCGCTGCTCGCCGCGTTGGTGGCGATAGCAGCACTGCTCGCCACCGGCCTGGTGCTTCTGCTGCTGCGCGGACGCGGCGCGAAACGGCAGGCCGAGCGGGAACGCAGGACCTCGCTGTCCGGGGGTGACCGTTGAGAGCGCTCGAGGTTGATCAGCTGGACGTGGACCTCGGCGGCCGGCCGGTCCTGCGGGACATCCACCTGCACCTGGACCGGGGCGAGCTGGTCGGGCTGCTCGGACCCAACGGTGCCGGAAAGACCACCCTGCTACGTGCCATCCTGGCACTGACCCGTACCCGCGGCGGCACGGTGACCGTAGAGGGCAAGCCGTCGCGGCCCGGCCGGTCCGACATCGGCTACGTGCCCCAGCGTCACGAGTTCACGTGGGACTTCCCCATCTCCGTCGAGCAAGCCGTCATGACCGGTCGGACCGGCCGCCTGGGGCTGCTCCGCCGCCCCAGCGTCGCCGACTGGCGGGCCGTCGGCGACGCCCTGGACCGGGTACAGCTCACCGGGCTGCGCCGCCGGCCGGTCGGCGAGCTGTCCGGTGGGCAACGCCAACGCGTCCTGGTCGCCCGGGCCC
Organism: Micromonospora thermarum; assembly: GCF_012034245.1. Lineage (GTDB taxonomy): Bacteria > Actinomycetota > Actinomycetes > Mycobacteriales > Micromonosporaceae > Micromonospora > Micromonospora thermarum. Next base: position 23,295 of record NZ_JAATEO010000046.1, read on the forward strand.
TCGCCCTCGCGCCGCGCATCCTGCTGCTCGACGAGCCGTTCACCGGACTCGACATGCCCACCCAGGAACTACTGGGCCAGCTGTTCACCAGCCTGGCGCGAGAGGACCGAGCGGTGCTGATGACCACCCACGACCTCGTCGCCGCGGTGGACACCTGCACCCGACTGGTCCTGCTCAACGGCCGGATCATCGCCGACGGACACCCGGCGGACCTGCAGGACGCCGAACGGTGGACGAAGACCTTCGGCGTGAGCGAAACCTCCCCGCTGCTGAAACTCGTGAGGGCGACCTGATGTCGATCACCGACTTCCTCACCGACCTTCTCAACCCCGACCTCGCGTTCCTGCCCAAGGCACTGGCGATCGCGGTCATGTCCAGCATCGTCTGCGGCGTCGTCGGCTGCTACGTCGTCCTGCGGGGCATGGCCTTCATCGGCGACGCCGTAGCCCACGCGGTCTTCCCGGGCATCGCGGTCGCGTTCGTCCTGCAGGGCAGCCTGGTCCTCGGCGGCGCCGCCGCCGGTGTGGCCACCGCACTGCTGATCGCGATCTTCGCCCAGAACCGGCGCGTCAAGGAGGACTCGGTCATCGGCGTCTTCCTGGTCGGCGCGTTCGCCCTCGGCATCGTGATCATCTCGCAGGCTCCCGGGTACGCCGGGTCGCTGCAGCAGTTCCTGTTCGGCTCGATTACCGGCATCCCCGACCGGGACCTCTACGTCGTCGGGGGCGCCGGCCTGGTCATCCTCGGCCTGGTGCTCGCCCTGCACAAGGAATTCGTCTCCGTCTGCCTCGACCGCGAGATGTCCCGCTCGATGGGGCTTCCGGTCTTCTGGCTCGACATCGTGCTCTACGTCCTGGTCACCCTCGCCGTGGTGATCTCCCTGCAGACCATCGGCAACATCCTCGTCCTGGCCCTGCTGATCACCCCTGCGGCGGCGGCCCGCCTGCTCACCGACCGACTCGGCGTGATGATGCTGCTCGCCCCGGTGATCGGCGGCGCGTCGGCGACCGTCGGGCTGTACCTGTCCTGGAGCTACGACACACCAGTCGGCGGCACCATCGTCCTGGTCGCCACCGCCATCTTCCTCGCCGCCTGGCTGCTCGCCCCACGACACGGCCTGCTGACCAAACGATGGCGACGCACGAGTGCGCAGGAACCCGCTGACCTCACACGACCCGCGCCGCTGCCCGACCTCGCACACCCGCAGGACCCGTCACCGGTGGTGCGATAGACGACGCCGCAAGGCGCGGACGGGCGGGCCGGCCACCGTGCGTAACATGAACCCGGTTATCATTTTGGTGATCCGCTGAGGAGCGTGGTACCTCCGGTGGGCGGGTCAGGGGGAGACGTGGCGGTCTCGGTGACGAGGCCGCCACGTCGGCACGGGCACCGACCCGAATGCCGCAGGCGGCCCCGGCGACGGCCATCACCAGCACAGGTACGCCGTCGTCCGGACGGATCGCGCCGCCGCGCCTGCAGTGGTCCAGATGCGTCGTCCAGGCATGTACGTGCAGCGCTATCGAGGCAACGTGGCAGCCTGTCGCAGCCGCGCGTTCGACGCTGACGTCGCAGCGGACGACGAATGCGGAACTGTGCGCGGGTCGGAGCGTGTCCCACGGTGACGACAGCGCATCAACCGCGCCCATCACGTGAGGCGACGCCGGCCCCGCTGGCGGTCGGGTCGACCGTGGCCGGCGACGTGACCGAAGCCCGCACTGCACATGTCGTCGCGGACGCGCAACTGTGCGTCCGTGACCGCACTCCACCGATCAGCCCTTCCCCGCGTTGTCCGAAACGACTATCGTTTTCAACAACTGCGATCCACAAGGGATCGCGGGAAGGAGTTCTTCGTGCGCAAGCCCATCCGCCTGCTGCTCGCCTCCGGGGCGGTGACCGCGGCGCTGCTCGCGGCAGCGCCACCGGCGCAGGCCACCGTGGTGACGTTCAGCTCCGGGCACCTCGACCTCGTCGACATCGCCTACGAGGCCGGCGAACTGGAACTCGGCGTCCACGACGAGGACAACGACGTCGAGTACGCCACCGACGACGTCAAGATCCTCGTCAAGCGGCAGGCCAAGGTCACCGTCCCCAACGATCCCGCCTTCGGCTTCCTCGGCACCCCTGGCGTGTCAAAGGTGTGGATCCTGCCCGAGATCCAGAACACCGACCTGATCTGGCCCGGCATCGCCGCCGAGGAGATCGAGCCGGGTACCTTCACCGCCGACGCGCTCACCCTCACCGTGCAGTCGGTCAGCGGGCCCGGGCAGCTCGCCATCTACACCGAGAACGCGGTCGGGCAGCCCACCATCCTCGCCGACAGCGGCGACGGCCTGCCCGACACCATCGCCCTGACCGCCGGCGACCACCTGCACGCCAACTGGGCCTTCGACCGCGCCGGCACCTACTGCATCACCTTCCGCGCCACCGGCACCCTCGCCGCCACCGGGCAGCAGGTCACCAGCGAGGCGGCCACTCTGCGCGTCGTGGTCAAGGAGTGAGCACCATGCGTACCCGCAGCCGATTCCTCACCGGCCTCACCCTGACCGCCGTGCTGCTCGCCGGCACCGCCACCCCCGCCACGGCGGTGCCGATCGTGCTGTCCAGCGGCCACGTCGACGTCATCGACGTCGACTACGCCGGCGGCGCGCTGACCGTCAACCTGCTCGACGACACCGTCAGCCCCTCGGTGGAGCGCAACCCCGCCGACGTCGTCCTGCGCGTCCCCAACAACGCCAAGGTCACCGTCCCCAGCGGCAGCGCCTGGTCGTTCCTCGGCACCGGCGGCCAAGCCTGGGTGCTGCCCCAGGCCAGCACCGCCGGGCTGCTCTGGGGTGGCTGGAACACCGCCGAGGTGCCCAGCGGCGTGTTCCAGAACAACCGGGTCACCTTCAAGCTCACCAACGTCACCGGACCGGCCGGCTTCAGCGTCTACACCGTCTCCGGGGGCACCCCGACGGTGCTGTTCGACAGCGGCAACGGCCTGCCCGACAGTCTCAACGTCAACCGCAACATCCACGCCCACGTCAACTGGGGCTTCGACGCCGCCGGCACCTACGCCGTCACCTTCGAAGTCACCGCAGTGCTCGCCTCCAACGGCAGCACCATCAGCTCCGGCGCCAAGACCTGGACCTTCGAAGTCCTCCCCTGACCACCGCCACCCCGCAGTAGCCGCACACCGACGTCCGTCGAGGTAGGGGGTACCTGCAAGCGGCGGACCCGGCCGGCGCGAGCCCACCGCCCACCCGGGCCTCGCGCCGGCCGGCCCCTACCTGCGCCGGCAAGCACGACCGGCAAGAAGTCGCCGGCCCAGCTCGGCAGCGGACGAACTCGCTGCAGAGGCGGTGCGCCACTGTCTCGACGTGTCCGCCCGCTGGCCGGTCTGGCCGGCGGGCCTCGCCGCGCAGTCCAGGTGCATCGACAAGTGCGGCGGGGGCGATCGAAGCTCAGCCGCCCGGCCCTTCCTCCGGTGATGCCGCGGTCGGCCTCTTCTGCGCGGTCCGGCGGTGATATCTCACTCGTACGGCTGCCGAGGCGACGGCACGGGCTGCCAACCGTCAACATGGAGGTAGGGGAACGTCACCGCGACCCGCCGGCGTCACGCCTCGGCGCACGAGCGCCCCACCCATCGGTACGGCGCCGCACTCGCAACCGGAAGCAGCGCACCGGCGGCGCCAGCAACCGGCACCGCGAGAACGGAACGCTTCGGCAACGCCCGCGCCCAGAACGACTGCGGGACGCACGTAGCGATGGCTGCCGACAACACCACACCCGCCACCAGGAAGGGCACCGCCTGCACCAGCACCGAAACGAAGACAGTGGTCCACGTCGCCAGCAACGGAGCACCGAGACCGACAGCGAACGGCGACTGCCCGACCACCAAAGTACTAGCAGTGCCGTCACGACCACGACTACGGCGGTACCCACCCCGCTGGGTGCACCTCGGCGTCGCTGGCCGCGCCAGCGGCCGGCATGAACGGCCCGTGATGCCGCCCCGGCCGCGCCGCGCGCCCATCCGGCCGGCCATTGGGGACGTCCGTCTCGCCGCTGACCTGTCCGGCTGCACTCACGTGTGGCTCAACCCAGTGGCGGACCTCAGCGTTGCGGGCGGCACCGCGCCAAATTCAAGCGATAGATGGGCGGCGCATCACCGGCTAGCCCCGCCGGGCGTCGGAGACACGACCAGTGCCATTGACGTAACGGACGGTGCGTGGTGTGCTCGTGACGCGACGCTAACGACAACAGTGATCGTTATCGTGTATGAGGAGGAGCATGTCTCTCACGGTGCCACCGAGCCTGTTGCAAGCCGCCGAGTCAGGTCCCGTCGACGACGAGGCGTTCGTGGCCTGTGTCCGCGACTCACTGCCGTACGCCTGGCAGGTCGTCAGCCGGGTGGCGGCCGACCTGGAGTCGTCCGACGCCGACTTCGCCGACAACGTCGTCCCACCGCCGAGCGAGACCGAACGGGGCCAGCTCCTGCGGGCCCTGGCCAGCGACGCCATCCGGTCAAGCCTCGAGCGGCACTTCGGCGTGAAACTGGCCTTCCAGAACTGCCACCGCGTCGCGGCGTTCCGGCTCTCCGCCGTCGACTCCGACACGTACCGCCGCTTCGTCTCCGTCCGTGGCCAGCTGCTCAACCAGTCCCCCGAGCTGCGTGACTGCTGACCCGGTCACCGCCCGGCGAGCAGGCCAGGACGTGGACGTCCACCTGTTCCTGCTCGCCGGGCACCGCCCGGGCGCAACCCACGCCACGGCTCTCGCCGACGCCCACGAGTACGGCCGCGCCGCGGAGGCCGCCGGGTACGCCGGGGTCTGGATCGCCGAGCACCACTTCATCTCCTACGGCGTGTGTCCCTCGGCGATCACCTTCGCCGCGCACCTGCTCGGCGCCACCCGGACCATCGCGGTCGGCACCGCCGCCTGCATCCTGTCCAACCGCCACCCGGTCGCCCTCGGCGAGGAGGCGGTGTTGCTCGACGAGTTGTCCGGCGGCCGGTTCCGCCTCGGCGTCGGCCGGGGCGGCCCGTGGGCCGACCTGGAAGTGTTCGGCACCGGACTGGACCGCTTCCACGCCGGCTTCCAGGACGCGCTGGAGCTACTGGGTCGATGGCTGTCCGGCGCCCCGGTGGTGGCCGGCAACGACCGATTCCCCTTCCGGCCGGTGCCCGTGGTGCCGCGGCCCGCGCGGCGGATACCGGTCTGGGTCGCGGCGACCTCGCCGGCGACAGTGGACCTCGCCGCGCGGCACGGCATGCCGCTGCTGCTCGGCCTGCACGCCGACCTCGACGAGAAGGCCAGCCTCCTCGACCGCTACGCCCGGGTCGCCACCGCGCACGGCCACGACGTAAACCGCATCGGCCATGCCAGCGCGCACCTGGCGCACGTCGAGGACGACGACGAGCAGGCCGCCGACGCCGTACGCGCCGGACTCCCGGCGCTGCTAGCCGGCACCCGCGAGTACGTCCGTCTCGACGGCACTCCAGCGGGCCCTCCGGATCTGGCCACCTACGTGGAGCGGCTCGCCGCCATCCACCCCGTCGGCTCGCCCCACCGCTGCAACAACGCTCTGGACCAGGCCGCCACCCTGCCCGGCGTGCGGCACCTGCTGCTGATGGTCGAAGGCGCCGGCGGACGCGACCGTACGCTCGACACGATCCACCGCATCGCCCGGGACGTGCTCGGGCTTTCAACCGAAGAGTCTCGGAGTGTGCCGACGACGCCGACAGCGCAGGCGGCGGCTTCAACCGCAGGTGTCGCGAACGTGTGTAACGGCGCAGCAGAAGCCGGCGCCTACGGAAGGGATGCGGGTATGAGCGTCCGTGCGGCAGGGGCGGATACCCGACACCCCCCACGCCCCCCCAGAGGTGAATCCCGTCCCTGTCGCTGCACCTCATCAGCCGTGACCGCAAGCCCGCCTTTGCGCACAGGTCAGCTGTGCGACTGGCACGGGGCCTTCAGCCGATAGCCGTCAGCCGCGTCTTCCGACCAGTCGGTCGGTAGCGTGTCGGAGCGGGGCTGGCGAGAATCCAGCGGCGGCCCGGAAGGGGCTCGAATTCGTAAGGCCAGCGGGAGAGGTTGGCACCCCCGTCGGATTGATGTTCCAGTCGCCTCGGACGCCGGCAGCGAGCTGCCGGCTCGTGTCCTCGTCGGCTTGGACCAGGCGGGGCGGTCGCCGGCACCGTGTTCCCACCGGCAGACGGGAGCACGACCATCGCCCGCCGCCGTCGGATCGGCGAGCTGCACCGAGGTGCTCTGGGAGCAGGACGAGGCAGGGCTGGACGTCGAGGAGATCGCCGAGACATACCAGCTCGACGTGCCCGACGTGCGGTGGGCGCTGGCGTACGAGAACTCCCAGCGCGCGGCGTGAGCAGGGTCAAGCCTGCCGAGGTCCGGTTCTACATTGATGCCGACCTCCTCGGCCTCGCGCGGGTCCTCGCCGGACTCCGCTCCGACGTCACCCATCCCGGCGACCCCGGCACGGTCATTCATAAACGCCAACGTCCGCCGTGCCCGATCGCCTCGCCCGCGGTGAAGGACTCGGAGTGGATTCCGGAGGTCGCGAGCCGAGGATGGCTGATCATCACCCGTGACCGCCACATCCAGGAGCACCGCCTGGAGATCGCCGCCGTGCGAGAGCACCGGGCCAGGATGGTCGCCCTGACAGCCGCCGACGCGGGCAGCGTCTTCGGCCAGTTGGAGGTCGTGATGAGTCGCTGGCGCGATATCGAGCGCCGCCTCGCCGAGCCGCCGCCCTTCATCTACGCAGCCACCCGAACCACGATGCGGCAGATCCCGCTAGCCTGACGCCGTCGTGAGCTGATCATGTCGTGCTCCTGTGGTGCTCGCTACGGATCGCGAGCCAAGCGATTTGAATCTATTCGGCCGCAGTTCATGATCGACCGCCGAACCGGAGGAACGTCGGCCAACGCCCAATGCGTCCACAGGCGGCCCGCACCTGACCTTCGCCGGAGTTCCGCAGTTCGTAGGCACACGAGCGTGATCAGTCCCGTGTCGCTGCTGGTCACGGGCTCGCGGTCGGCTGTCGACCGGCTCGAGCGCCGGAAAGTGTAGTAACACGGCTAGGGATTCACATCTTGTACTGCCAGTAGAGATGTGGTTCCTTCGTAGTCATGGGTGGGCCGGTTCTTCCGTCCCTGGTTTGTGATCTTCTTGCCCCTGCGGCGGGCGGCGGCGAGGACCAGGGTGGCGGTGGCGTCGGCGCAGCGCCGCTGCGCCTGGGGTAGGACGCTGGTGTAGGTGTCGGCGGTGACCAGGATGCTGGAGTGCCCGAGCAGGTCCTGCAGGGTCTTGAGGTCGGCGCCGGCTTGGTGGGCGAGGGACGCGGCGCCGTGGCGCAGGTCGTGCAGTAGCACCGGCGGCAGTCCGGCGCGGTCGGTGAGTTTCCGGAACCGGGTGGTGGCGTAGTTCGGATTGATCGGCAGTCCGTCGGGGCGGGTGAACACGTACCCGGAGTCCGTCCAGGGTTTACCGGCGGCGCGCTGGCGGTCGCGTTGGTCGAGCTGGTGGCGGCGGTGGGCGCGCAGCACCGTGACGGTGTGTTTGTCGAGGGCGACGGGGCGGCGGCCGGCGGCGGTTTTGGGTTCGTCTTCGACGATCTGGTAGCCGGCGGTGGTGCGGTTGCGTTCGACGAACAGCACCCCGTGGTTGAGGTCTATGGCGGCCCAGCGCAGTCCGCACAGTTCGCCGCGGCGCAGGCCGCGCAGCGCGGCCAGCCACCACAGGGCGAACAGCGGATCGCCGGCCGCGCTGTCGAGGAAGCAGGTGAGCTGCTCGGCGGTCCGCACCGCGACGGCGGGGTGTTCGCCGGTGGCCTGCCAGTGTGCGACGCGGCCGTCGGTCCACACCTGGGCGTGCGGTTTGCGGTAGCCGACGATCTCGATGTGCCGGGCCGGGTTGGTGTCGAGAAGGCCTTCGCGGACGGCGAGGTTCAGCGCGGCGCGCAGATGCTGCATCGCCGACGGCGACTGCGGCTTGTCCTTGCTGTTCAGCGTGGCCGCGATCCTCTCGAAGACGGTGCGCAGGAGTTGCGCGTCCAGGTCGGCCAGCCGGTAGTGCCCGAGGTGCGGTACCAGGACCAGGTCGACGTCCCGGCTGTAGTTCAGCCGGGTGGTGGGCCGGATGTGGGTGCGCGACTCCAGCCAGTGCCGCAGCCACCGCTGCAGGGTCCAGCCATCCGCGGTGCGACGTGCCTCGCTGGCGGTGAGCCAGTTGTCGCGGGCTCGTCGGGCGGCGGCCTGCGAGGGAAAGCCGCCACGGCGGGCCCGCTCGGCGCGGCCCAGCAGGTCGGTGGCGTCGCAGTGGAAGTACCAGGTTCCGTGCCCGCGTTCGCCGAGGTGGGGGCAGGACTTTTCGCGTCGCTTGCCCGTCTGGTCGCGGCATCCGCACCGCTTGAAGATCGATCCTGTGCTTGGCATGGTGCTTGACCGCCTTGTCGCGAATTTCGATGTGACGCTTCCACAGGGCGCGTGCTGGTGTGGATGCGCCGACACCGTCCCGATCGAAATGCGCCTCGGTTCCTGACGCCGTTTCGTGGGTGAACGGCTCACCGCCGGTTTCCCGGCCGTCCCGAGGGCTGGCCGCTCATCGCTGATGAGGGCATGCAGGTGGTGATGGTTGGCTTCGGAAGCTAGGTCAGGGCCAGGCTGGAGCTGCGGAGGGGAACGACCGGGTGCGGTACGGCCAACGGCGCCGCTGGGAGAGTTGATTGATGGTGCCGCGTGCGCAGAAGGCCGCTCCGGGCGCCGAATGGGCGATGCCGGGGATCCGGCCGGCATGCGCCGGACGGGCGTCGGGGTTCGGGCGGCGGCCGGTCGAGCACCGTAGGCTTGGTCGATCATGGCTGATCGCCGTACGCGTAGTCTTCGTGTCGTG
>NZ_JAATEO010000047.1 GCF_012034245.1 Micromonospora thermarum
TGACGGCGGTGAGCAGGTGAAGATCGCCGACTCGGCCAACCCGGCCACTGCCTCGTACTGGATGACCACCGAGGCCCTCGCCGACTGGATCGCCACCCGCGGCTACGCCACCTCCTGACACACCGACACACACGACAAGGGCCGGCCCCCACCTCGGGGGCCGGCCTTTTCGTCGTACCCGACGGCCTACTCCGCGGCCGGCGGCGTCGGACCGGTGACCGGCTCGGTCATCCGGCGCCGCAGCGAGGTGGTCGCGAGAGCGAGGGCCGCCACCACCAGCAGGGTGGACACGGCGATCAGGATGACGGCGGTGCGCTGCACCGAACTCATCCCGCCGGCGTCGTCGTCCGGCGCACCGACGGGCAGGACTCCCTGGGACTCAACCGGCGCGGGCGGCGACGCCACCGGCGTGGCCAGGGCGGCGGCGGCGACGATCCGGAAACTCATCTGGACCTGCCGGGACTTGCCGCTGCGCGGGTCGAGCTTGCCGACGACCGCGCCGGCGAGCGGTGCGTCCCGCTGGGCCTCGGGTGTGGCCGTCACCGGCAGCCGCAGGTCGGTCGTGCGACCGGCGCGGACGGTGCCGACCACGCACCGCGTACGGGTGAGCTCGACGGCGACGCAGCCGGGCGGCGGGGTCGGCACGGTCACCCCCGCCGGGAGGACCACCTCGACGCGGCCGCTGGCGTCCACGGAGCCGGTGTTGCCGAGCCGTACCCGCAGCGCGCTCGCCGCGCCGCCGCCGTCGAAGGTGACCTCGTCCGCCTCCAACTTGATGCCGGCGGCCGGCGGGCCGGCCGGGAAGAGGACGGCGAAGCCCTGGTTGTCGCTCACCGGTGCGGCCCCCGGCGCGGTCGCCGTGACCCGCACGGAACCGCTCAGCGGCATCCGCCGCCAGGCGTCGCCGCTCACCCGCAGCCGCAGGTCGGTGCTGAACCGGGAGCCCGGTGCGCTGGTCCACGCGCCGCACTGGTGCCCGCCGCCGCCCGTGGCGGCGCATCCCTTCGTGCCGGCGTCGGTGATCCCGGCCGGCAGGGTGTACGCGAGGCGGATCCGCTCGGTGATGCCGCCCGTGTTGGTGACGGTCACCCGCAGGGTGGTCACGGTGGACCGGGCGTTCCAGTACGCGGAGGTGAGCACGACGTCGCCGGTGCTCACGCTCACGCCGAGCGGGGCGCTTCCGCCCGGCGCGGGAGGCTGGACCGGCGGAGGCGGCGGTGGCGGAGCCGCGGTCGTCGGGGCGGCCGTGGTGGGGGCGGTCGTGACCGGGGCCGGATCCGGGGGCTGGGTGGTGGTCGGCGCGGGGTCGCCGGTCGGAGCGGTCGACGTCGGCTCCGCCGTCGTGGGCGGCGGGCTGGTCGGCGCCGGCTCGGTCGAGGTCGGTGCGCCGGTCGGCGTCTCCCCACCCGGCTCGGTCGCACCCCCACCGGGCTCGGTCGGCTCGGTGGTCGCGACGGCGACGCGGTCGAGGACCGGGGCGACGGTGGCCCACCCCGGCATCGCGGCGACGGTCAGCGCGACCGCCAACGAGGCGGCCAGCCGGCACGTCGTACGCGGGTCGCGCGTGCGGCGTCCGGCTGGTTGGTCCACGCGGGCCATCAGTCCTCCGTGGTGACGATGAGTGAAGAGTCAATGTTCGGTACTTGTTGCCTGGAGGCACTAGTACTGTCGGGAAACAAATCCGTAACGTGTTCGGTGCGGGCTCCGGGGTCGGACCGGTAGGCTGACCCACCGTGACCGGTTACCTGGGCTCGTACGCGACGCTCGGGCTGCTGCTCCTCGCCAGCCTCCTCTTTTTCGTTACTGCGTTCTCAGCCAATCGGGTGTTACGTCCCGCCCGTCCGGCCGAGCCGGCGGGCAAGCGGACCACCTACGAATGCGGGCTGGATCCGGTCGGCGCCGACTGGGCACAGGTGCAGATCCGTTACTACGTGTACGCGTACCTCTACGTCTTGTTCGCGGTGGAGGCCGTGTTCCTCTTCCCCTGGGCGGTCGTGTTCGACCGACCCGGGTTCGGTCTGGTCACCGTCGTCGAGATGGCGGTGTTCGTGGCGGTGCTGGCGCTGGGCATCCTCTACGCCTGGCGGAAGAACATCCTGCGCTGGACCTGACGCCGGCCCACCCGCGCGGCCGGTGCCGGGCGTGGTGACAGGGCGACGGTCAGGCCAGCCCGCGCCGCGTCAGCGTCGGCGGGCGGTCACCCCGGATCGAGGCCACCATGTCGAGGACGCGGCGGGTCGGCCGGACCTGGTGCGCGCGGAACACCCGGGCGCCGAGCCATGCCGAGATCGCGGTGGCGGCGAGCGTGCCCTCCAGCCGCTCGGCGACGGGCAGGTCCAGCGTCTCGCCCACGAAGTCCTTGTTCGACAGGGCGACCAGCAGCGGCCAACCCGTCCCGGCCAGCTCGTCCAGCCGGCGGGTGATCTCCAGTGAGTGACGGGTGTTCTTGCCGAAGTCGTGCGCGGGGTCGATGAGGATGCCGTCCCGCCGTACACCCAGCCCGACCGCACGCTCGGCGAGCCCGGTCACCGTCTCGACCACGTCCGCCACCACGTCGTCGAAGGCGGCCCGATGCGGCCGGGTCCGAGGCGTCAGCCCGCCCGCGTGCGAGCAGACCAGTCCCGCGCCGGTCTCGGCCGCGACCCGGGCCAGCGCCGGGTCGGCGCCCGACCACGTGTCGTTCAGCAGGTCCGCGCCCGCGGCGACCGCCTCCACCGCCACCTCGGCACGCCAGGTGTCGATCGAGATCACCACGTGGGGGAAGGCGGCCCGCACGGCGGCGATGGTGTCGACGGTGCGGCGGATCTCCTCCGTCGCGTCCACCTCGGCTCCCGGGCCGGCCTTGACCCCGCCGATGTCGATGATCTCGGCGCCGTCGGCGACCGCGCGCTCGACCGCGCGAAGCGCGCTGTCCTGGGCGAAGGTCGCCCCCCGGTCGAAGAACGAGTCCGGCGTGCGGTTGACGATCGCCATGACCACCAGCTCGCCGGGGCCGAACGTCCGCCCGCCGAGCCGAAGCGCGCCCGCCATCCCGCCTCCCGAGGATCTCCACCGCCGGCCGTCCGGCCACCACGACGCTAGCCGGTGCCCGGGCGACCGGACCGACCGGTCGTCCGTCGCCGCAGGTGAGGAGTCGCTGGGGTGGTGGGGTCGCCCCGGTCCGTTCGACATGCCACGATCTGTGCATGGGTCAGGTTCTGCTCCTGCTGGTCGTGGCGCTGACCGTCGCGGCGGTCGTGTTCGGGGTGACGGTGCTGGTCACCGGTCGGGATCCGGGCCTCGCGCCGGCCGAGCCGGACGGAAAGGCCGTCCCCCTGCCCGGGACTCGCCCACTGCGCGAGTCCGATGTCGGGGAGGTCCGGTTCGACACGGCCCTGCGCGGGTACCGGATGGCCCAGGTCGACCAGGCGATGCGCCGGGCGGCGTACGACATCGGCTACAAGTCGGAGCTGATCGGCGTGCTGGAGGCGGAGGTCGCGGCGTTGCGCGAGGGGCGCACCGCCGAAGCCGACGCGCTGCGCAGCGCCCGCGAGAAGGCGGCCGGTGCGCAGCCCGACGCTACGGCTCTCCCGCCCGCCGACCCGGACGACACCGGCACACCGACCGTGAGCCCGGCCGACACCCGACTCCCGGCCACCGACCGGTCCGACGCTCCGGCCGACCCGACCGACCGCGTCACCACGCCTGCCGACCCGACCGACCCCACCACCGCGCCTGCCGACGAGGCCGAGGGCACCAGCGCGCCGGCCGACGCGGCCGACCGCACCAGCGGGCCGGCCGACGCGGCCGACCGCAACGGCGCTCCGGCCGGCGCGGCCAGGACGGGCCAGCTCGGCGAGCACGGCCCGGTGGTGCGCTCGGAGCCGGCGTGACGGCGGCGGACGGCGCGGACAACCTTCGCGAGGCGGCGCAACCCGGCGCCGCCGAGGTCACCGCCACCGTGATCGTCAAGGCGCCCGCGGAACAGGTCTTCGCGGCCCTGACCGCCTGGGAACGCCAGTCGGACTGGATCCCCTTCACGCGGGTGCGGGTGGTCGAGGGCGACGGGGGCGAGGGCAGCCTGGTGGAGGCCGTCACCGCGGTCGGGCCGGCCGCGCTCCGCGACGAGATGCGGGTGGTCCGAGTGGACGCGCCGTACGAGGTCGGCGTGGTGCACTGCGGGAAGCTGCTGCGCGGCCCGGGCGTGCTGCGCTGCACACCGCTGGCCGGGGACCGGACGCAGGTCGTCTGGCACGAGTGGTTCCACCTGCCCGGCGGGCCCGCCGGACGGGTCGTCTGGCCGCTGCTGTGGCCCGGGTCGAAGGTCGGCCTCACCCAGGCGCTCAAGCGCTTCGGCCGGATGGTCGAACAGGGCCGCCTTCCCTGACCGTCGAGATCCGCCGCCGAGCAGAGGCGGCGACCGGGTGGTCAGGAGGTCGTCGCGGGTGCGGGCGGCGTGGCCGACGCCGGTGCGACGACCGCCGGGTCCTGCGCCGCGACCGCCGGCTCCGGCTGCCAGCCGGGCGTACGGAACAGGTGCGCCGCCCGGTTCCGCCAACTCGTCGCCGCGCGCACGTCACGGGCGATCGCGGCGTACTCGTGGAAGGCCACCCGGACCGGGTTGTAGGTGGCGATGTTCTTGGTCAGGCCGTAGACGCAGCGCTCCCACTCCGCCGCGAACGTACCGAAGAGCCGGTCCCAGACGATCAGGATGCCGCCGAAGTTGCGATCCAGGTAGCCGCCCTGGGAGGCGTGGTGGACCCGGTGGTGCGACGGGGTGTTGAACACGAACTCGTACCAGCGGGGCAGCCGGTCGATCCGCTCGGTGTGGATCCAGAACTGGTAGAGCAGGTTGAGCGAACCACAGAACGCCAGCACGGCCGGGTGGACGCCGGCGAGGATCAGCGGGATGTAGAAGATCCAGCTGGTGAGGCCCGTCCAGGGCTGGCGCAGCGCGGTGGAGAGGTTGAACCGCTGCGACGAGTGGTGCACGACGTGCGACGCCCACAGGATGCGGATGACGTGGTGGCCGCGGTGCGACCAGTAGTAGCAGAAGTCCTGGCCCAGCAGGATCAGCGGCCAGGTCCACCACACCTCGGCGATCCGCAGCGGCGTGAGCGTGTAGAGCAGCGCGTACGCGGCCGCGATCGGGACCTTCCAGAGGAGGTCGGTGAAGACACTGCCCAGCCCCATGGCGAGGCTGGTCGCCGTGTCGGCGGCGCCGTAGCCCACCTCGTCGTCGTCGCGGTGGATCAGGTACGAGATCCGCTCCAGCACGACGAGCAGCAGGAAGGCCGGGATCGACCAGGTGATGACGTCCGGGAAATCCTTCATCTCGGCGCCTCCCCGTGCCGTTCCTGTGCCGACCGTCACAGCTACCGCGTGGTAACGAGCACCATAGGCAGCGCCGGGCCTCCAGGCAACGGGTGTGTCGGTGGGCTGGCCTAGCGTTAGCGCGTGACTGACCTGGTGATCGGCGCCGACGGGCTGCCGCGCTGCGCCTGGGGAGCGAGCACTCCCGACTACGCCGTCTACCACGACACCGAGTGGGGCCGGCCGCTGTGCGGCGACGACGCGCTCTACGAGCGGATGACGTTGGAGGCGTTCCAGTCCGGCCTGTCCTGGCTCACCATCCTGCGGAAGCGGCCGGCGTTCCGGCAGGCGTTCGACGGGTTCCGGATCGAGTCGGTGGCCGCCTTCGCCGAGACGGACATCGCCCGCCTGCTCGCCGACGCGGGCATCGTCCGCAACCGCGCCAAGATCGAGGCGGCGATCGCCAACGCGCGCGCCGCGCTGGACCTGCCGGACGGGCTCTCCGCCCTGCTCTGGTCCTTCGCCCCGCCGCCCCGCCCGGCGCGCCCGACCTCGTTCGCCGAGGTTCCGGCGCTGACCGCCGAGTCCACCGCGATGGCCAAGGCGCTCAAGAAGCGGGGCTTCCGCTTCGTCGGCCCGACCACGGCGTACGCGCTGATGCAGGCCACCGGCATGGTCGACGACCACCTGGCCGGCTGCCACGTGTCCGCTCCGGAGGCGACGTGATGGGATGGGGAGCATGACGACCGACGCCGCGTACCGGACCGACCGGACGACCCACGCCGACGGCACGGACACCTGGGCCGTGCTGCTGCCGCCCGACCGGTACGAGGCCGAACGGCTCGTCCACCACGACACCCTGGAACTGACCGGGCTCTCCGACGGGCCCCGGCCCCGCCCCGGCGACCAGGTCGCGGTGCTGGCCGACGAGCCGCCCCGGCTGGTCGCGCTGGGTCGGGTCAGCGACGCCGGCGACCGCCGGCCGGAGGTGCCGGAGGACCCGCTGTCCGACCGGGTCGAGCCGCGGCTCGTGGTCGCGTACACCCGGCGGGCCTTCGACGAGCCGGTGCCCGCCGACGCGCTGGAGCTGGACGGGCCGGTCACCGCGCTGGCCCCGGCCGCGTTCCGCGAGCTGGCCGCCCGGCTCGGGCCGCCCCCGCCACGGCGGACCTGGCTGGTCAGCCTGGACCTGCCGATCGAGGCCGCGTCGCCGGCGGAGGCGGTCCGGCTGTTCTGGTCGTACGTGCAGGAGCTGGGCCCCCGCGAGCTGCCCGCGTTCGTCTCGCCCTCCGGCGACGAGCTGGCGATGCAGGCGTTCGTCCTCGGCGAGGAGGCCAACCAGGATCCGGAGGAGGACGACTGAGCCGCACCCGGTCCGACCGGACGCGGCCCCGGCGCCTCAGTGACCCTCGAAGACCGGCTTCTGCTTGTTGACGAACGCCATGGTGGCCGAGCGGTGGTCGGCGGTGGCCCCGCAGATCGACTGCGCCTGAGCCTCGGCCGCGAGGGCGTCGGCGAGGGTGCCCGCGTCGGCGATGGAGAGCTGCCGCTTGATGGCCCCGTACGCGACGGTCGGGCCGGCGGCGAGCCGGGCGGCCAGCTCCTGGGCGGCCGGCAGCACCTCCTCGTCGTCGGCGACCATCCGGTTGAGCAGGCCCAGCTGGCAGGCCGCCTCGGCGCGTACCGGCTCGGCGAGCATCAGCAGCTCGACGGCCTTGGCGTGGCCGACCAGCCGGGGCAGCGTCCACGACGCGCCGGTGTCGGCGGCGAGTCCGACCTTGGCGAACGCCATCAGGAAGCTGGTCGAGGGCCCGCCGATGCGGATGTCGGCGAGGAAGGCCAGCGAGGCGCCCGCGCCGGCGGCCATGCCGCGCACGGCGGCGACGACCGGCTTGGGCAGGTTCGCCAGCCGGGCGGCGATCGGGTTGTAGTGCGCCCGGACGGTGTCGAGCGGGTTGCCCTCGGTCGACTCCAGGGTCTTCACGTGCTCGCGCAGGTCCTGCCCGGCGGAGAACGAGCCGCCCGCCCCGGCCAGCACCACCGCCCGGCAGGACCGGTCGGTCTCCAGCTCGGCGAGGGTGTCCCGCAGAGCCTCCTTGAGCGCCACGTCGAGGGCGTTCATGGCCGTCGGCCGGTTCAGCGTCAGGGTGACGACGGCGTCGGTGCGGTCGACGAGCAGCGGCTCGGTCACGGTGTCAACGACCCTTCTGTCGCGCGATGCGGTTGCCGGAGTCGAGGCAGTGCTCGACGTACCGGTCGGCGGCCGGCCGCAGCCGGGCCGCGTGCCGGTCGAAGAAGCTGGCCGCGGCGGTGCCGGGCCAGCGTTCGGGGAGCAGTGCCGGCGGCAGCTGCGGGTCCCGGAACAGGAAGGTACGCCACGCGTGCACGAGCCGGAACCGGGCCGCGTACGCCTCCTCGTCCGGGCTGCGGACGGTCACGCCGGACAGGAGAGGGCGCTGCTCGGCCACGAACTGCTCGTACGCCCGGCCGATCTCGGCCAGGTCCCATGCCCGGCGGACGACGCCCATCGCCCCCGGTGTGCCGGCGGAGTGGGCGGCGGTGAACCGCTCGTAGCGCACCCCCGCCTCCTCCAGCAGCAGGTCCACGTCCTCGCCGGGGCGGGTCGCCACCCAGGTGCACTCGTCGAGGGTGCCGTAGCCGAGGAAGCTCAGGTTGGCGGCGAGGCGCTGCCGTTCCCGCCGGGAGGCCGGCGCCTCCAGGACGAGCAGGTCGAACCGCCCGTCCCAGGTGATCCGGCCGGTGCGGTAGATTCGCGCCGCCGCCTCGTCGAGCCGACGGGCGGCTTTTGGTGTGATCGCGTAGCCCGGCCCGGACGCCATCCGGAGCGGTTCGAGCCAGCCCTGGCGCACCATCCGCGAGACCGCCGTCCGCACCGCGGGCGGCGCGATGCCGAGCGGCGCCAGCAGCTTGACCAGGGCGGCGACCGGCGCCCGGCCGCCCCGGGGCCGGAGGTAGTCACCGTACAGGTCGAAGAGTGCCGACCGTGCCTGCATGACCGCACATTGTGACAGGCCTTCTCAAGATAAGCTAGATGCTGTTACATCAATGCTGCCTCGGTTTGGGTCCGGCGGTGTTCATCAGGGAAAATCGTTGGTCGACACCCCCGCACAGGTTGCGGGAGGTCATGGCGAAGTGGCTGTGGGGCAACCCACCGACCCTGGTTCAGGTCTGAGGGGAGACAACATGGCGGCGATGAAGCCGCGGACGGGCGACGGTCCGCTGGAAGTCACCAAGGAGGGCCGGGGCATCGTCATGCGGGTCCCGCTGGAGGGCGGTGGCCGGCTCGTCGTCGAGATGACTCCCGACGAGGCCAACGCGCTCGGTGACGCGCTGAAGGCAGCCGCCGGCTGACCGTGGATCGGTCCGCGTGCCCGCGCGGGCGATCCGTCCACCCCTGAGCCACCGGCCCCGCCGGTGGCTCAGGGTCTTCATCTCCGCGGAGTGCCGCTCCGCACGCTCTTCGGGAGGTACGGCGCCGCGTGCTCGCCATCCGTCTGCTCGCCGACCCTGATCGACTCGACGTCCTGGCCCTGCCCGTCCGACCGGCCACCGGGGCGGAGTCGCCGGCGGAGCCGCTGCCCGTAGCCGCGGCCCTGCCCGACGGCGTGGCCGACGAGGCGGTCGCCCTGGCGCCGGCGGCCCGGCTGGCCGGCACCCCCGGCGAGGTCTGGACCCAGGTCCGGCCCGGGGCCGTCCCGGGCCGGCTGCTGCTGCTCGGCGTCGGGGCGGGCGACGAGGCCGCCTGGCGTAAGGCCGGCGCCGCCCTCGCCCGCACGGCCAGGGATGAGAGCCAGGTCACACTCGCGCTGCCGGCCGACGTCTCCGCAGGGGCGATCCGCGGGCTCGTCGAGGGGCTGCTGCTGGCGTCGTACCGGTTCCGGCTCGGGGCCGACGAGAAGGCCCCGGCGCTGGCCGCGGTCGACCTGCTCGTGACCGACCCGGCCGCGTACGCCGACGTGGTCGAGGTGGCCCGTACGACCGCCGCGATGACCCGGCTCGCCCGCGACCTGGTCAACATGCCGTCGTCGGTGAAGAACCCGGAGTGGTTCGCCGACCAGGTGGCCGACGCCGCCGCCGAGCTGCCCGACCTGCGCCTGCGGGTCCGGGCACCGCAGGACCTGGCCGCCGAGGGCTTCGGCGGGATCCTCGCCGTGGGCTCCGGCTCGGCCAAGGGCCCCCGGCTGGTCGAGCTGGACTGGCGCCCGGCCGACGCGCGGACCCACGTGGTGCTGGTCGGCAAGGGCATCACCTTCGACACCGGCGGCATCTCGATCAAGCCGGTGCCGGCCATGAAGCTCATGCGCAAGGACATGGCCGGTGCGGCGGCGGTGGTCGCGGCGACGCTGGGCGCGGCCGCGCTGCGGCTTCCGGTGCGGGTCACCACGCTCGCCCCGCTCGCCGAGAACATGGTCAGCGGCGCCGCGTTCCGGCCGGGCGACATCGTCCACCACTACGGCGGCCTGACCAGCGAGACCACCAACTCCGACGCCGAGGGGCGGCTGGTCCTCGCCGACGCGCTCGCGTACGCGGTCCGCGAGCTGCGTCCCGACGTGCTGATCGACCTGGCCACGCTGACCGGGGCGAACGCGGTGGCGCTGGGCAAGCGGACCGGCGCCCTCTACAGCGAGAACGACCGGCTCGCCGGGGACGTGCTGGCGGCGGTCGAGGCGGCCGGCGAGGCGGCGTGGCGGATGCCGCTGCCCGCCGACTACGTCGAGTACCTGGGCAGCGACCTCGCCGACCTGTACAGTGCGCCGACCCAGGGCGCCGGGTCGGTGGTGGCGGCCCTGTACCTGCGCGAGTTCACCGGCGAGCTGCGCGACCGGTGGGTGCACGTCGACATGTCGGCGCCGTCCTGGTCCGACGGCGACGACGCCGAGCTGACGCGGGGCGCGACCGGTTGGGGCGTACGCTCGCTGCTGCGCTGGCTCGCCACACTCGGCTGAGCCGACCGACGGCGCGTGCGCGAGCCGTCCGCGCCGGTTGCCGGACCGGCGGCGGCGCGTTCAGCAGCGCACGGCGGCGAGCAGGCCGTGGCCGACCGGCAGCAGGGCGGGGATCCAGTGCTCCGACTCGCGGATCGCCTTGACCGTCTCCCGGATGGTCACCGTCTCGACGTCCCGGGCCGCCGGGTCGCCGATCCGGCCGCCGGCCAGCGTGCCGTTGAGCGCGAGCACACCGCCCGGACGCAACAGCCGCTGGGCGGCGTCCACGCAGGCGGCGAAGCCGGTCGACTCGGCGTCCACGAAGACCAGGTCGTACGCCCCGTCAGCGAGGCGGGGGAGCACGTCCAGCGCCCGGCCGGTGATGATCCGCGTCCGGCCGGCGGGGAAGCCCGCCTCGACGAAGATCCGCCGGGCGATCCGCTGATGCTCCACCTCGACGTCGATGGTGGTGAGCACGCCGTCGGGACGCATCCCGCGCAGCAGCCAGAGGCCGCTGACCCCGGTTCCGGTGCCGATCTCCACGACCGCGCGCGCGTTCCCCGCGGCGGCCAGCAACCGCAGCGCCGCGCCGGCGCCGGGCGTGACCGCGTCGAGGCCGACCTCACGGGCGAGACTGCGGGCCGTGCGGAGCACGAGATCCTCGGTCACGTACGACTCGGCGAACTGCAGGGCCTGGGTCGTCGAGGGGCCGGAACCGGCGACCGTGGCGATGGGACACCTCCGGACGGCACATGTGGTACGGGGCGAGTGGGCACTGTGAGCCTAGATGTGACACGTGACGGGCGCAGCCGCGCGTCCCGGCATCGACGATCACGCGTGGCAACCGCTGACTCCACCCACGGCATCCGTGTAATCCTGGAAGCGGTGTCCGTCCGATCGGACGGGGTGGCCCGAGGGCCGCGTGGACGGGCCCGGGGACGAGTGGGAGGCAACGACGTGACCGACGGCTGGGACTGGCGCCAGCCCGGGACGAGCCCCGGACCGGCGGGCCCGCCGCCGCCCGCGCACCCTCCGGCGGTGTCGCCGCCGGAGGCTGCCGGTGGCACGGCCTCCCCCTGGTGGTCCGACGCGCTCGCCGACCCGTGGCGCGACCCGGCCGCGCCCGCGGCCGTGGTGGTGCCCGCGGCACCGGCCTCCGCCGGGCAGCCGGAGCCGGTGACCGACCCGGACGCCCCCGGCCGGCCCGCGCTGCGGCACCTGCTGCTCATCCCGCTGATCACCGCCCTGCTCGCGGGCGCGCTGGGTGGTGCCCTCGGGTACGCGTTCGCGATCCGCGGCGGCGGTGGCGCCGGCCCGGTGCTCGGTGCCGGCCCGGTGCAGCCGCCGGAGTTGGCGCAGCGGAAGCCGGAGTCCCTGGCCGGGGTGGCGGAACGGGTGCTGCCGAGCGTGGTGACGGTGCGTGTGGCCAGCCTCGGCGGGACGAGCGAGGGCTCCGGGTTCGTCGCCACCGCCGACGGCCATGTGATCACCAACGACCACGTGGTGGCGGGTGCGACCGGCCGGGCCTCGGTGGTCTTCAACGACGGCAGCACGGCCCCCGCCACCGTCGTCGGGCAGGACCCGGAATCCGACATCGCGGTCATCAAGGTCGCCAAGAGCGGCCTGCGCCCGGTGGAGTTCGGCGACTCCGACGCGCTGGCCGTGGGCGACCCGGTGCTCGCCATCGGCTCGCCGCTCTCGCTGGCCAACACCGTCACCGCCGGCATCATCAGCGCGCTCGACCGCACCATGCAGGCGGGTGAGCCGGGCGGCCCGACCCGCTACTACGCGGCCATCCAGACCGACGCGGCGGTCAACCACGGCAACTCCGGCGGCCCACTGGTCGACGGTGCCGGCCGGGTGATCGGGGTCAACTCCACGATCAAGTCACTCGTGGCGGACGGGCAGGAGGCCGGCAACATCGGGCTCGCCTTCGCCATCCCGATCAACCAGGCCAAACGGATCACCCAGGACATCATCGGCACCGGCAAGGCCCGGCGCACGGTGATCGGCGCCCAGGTCGGTGGCCCCGGGCTGGGAGCCGGCGCCGGCGTACGGCTGAACTCGGTGGAGCCGTCCGGCCCGGCCGCGGGTGCCGGGCTGAAGGCCGGCGACGTGATCCTCAAGCTGAACGGGCGCCCGATGACCGAGCCCACCGACCTGATCGCCCTGGTCCGCAAGTTCGCGCCCGGTTCCGTGGTGACCGTCGAGTACCGTCGGGGCTCGTCCCAGCAGAACACCTCGGTGACGCTCGCCGCAGACGCGAAGTGACGCCCTCACCCCCTCCCCGGGTGGCGTACGACGTGCGTAGGCTTGCGGTGACGCCGAGAGGAGGCCCGCGCAGTGTTCGACAACCTGAACTGGTGGGAGATCGGTGCGCTGCTGCTCCTGGCGCTGCTGATCTTCGGTGACCGGCTGCCTGCCGTCATCAACGACGGCCTCCGGATGGTGCGCAACCTACGCCGGATGGCGACCAACGCCACCAGCGACCTGAGCCGGGAGCTGGGCACCGACATCCAGCTGGAGGATCTGCACCCCAAGGCGTTCATCCGCAAGCACCTGCTCAGCGAGGAGGACGAGGCGGCCATCCGGAAGCCGTTGCAGGGCGTCTACGACAACCTGCGTGCCGACGTCACCGGCGTGCACGACGAGCTGAAGGACGCCGCCGCCGCCGCGGACGTACGGTCGAACGGGCGCCGGCCGACCACCGCCACCGGCGGTGCCCCCGCCGCCCCGGCCCCCCGCGTCAGCTACGACGACGCCACCTGACCGGCGGCCCCCACCCCAAGACAAGAGAGCTCGGCCGGGCCGGGCGTGGGCCCGGCGGGCGTCAGCGGCCGGCGGGCTTGAGACCCAGCGGCTTGCCGAGCAGCGACTCCCGCCGGACGGCGAGCCGGTCGGCGACCTGGCCCAGGGCCTTCGCGGCCGGCGACTCCGGCTCGGCCAGCACGATCGGGTTGCCCTCGTCGCCGGCCTCACGGACCCGCGTGTCGAGCGGGATCTGACCCAGCAGCGGCACCTGCGCGCCGATCGTCCGGGTCAGCGACTCGGCGACGGTCTGGCCGCCACCGGCGCCGAAGACCTCCATCCGCGAGCCGTCCGGCAGCTCCAGCCACGACATGTTCTCGATCACACCGACCACGCGCTGGTGGGTCTGCAGCGCGATCGCGCCGGCCCGCTCCGCCACCTCGGCGGCGGCGGCCTGCGGCGTGGTGACCACCAGGATCTCGGAGTTGGGCAGCAGCTGGGCCAGGGAGATCGCCACGTCGCCGGTGCCCGGCGGCAGGTCGAGCAGGAGCACGTCCAGGTCGCCCCAGTACACGTCGGCGAGGAACTGCTGCAACGCCCGGTGCAGCATCGGGCCGCGCCAGACGACGGCGGCGTTGCCGGCGGTGAACATGCCGATCGAGATGACCTTCACGCCGTGCGACTGCGGCGGCATGATCATGTCCTCGACGCGGGTGGGCCGGCCGTCGGCACCGAGCATCCGGGGCACCGAGTGGCCGTAGATGTCGGCGTCGACCACACCGACGGAGAGCCCGCGGGCGGCCAGCGCCGCCGCCAGGTTGACCGTGACGCTGGACTTGCCGACGCCGCCCTTGCCGCTGGCGACCGCGTACACCCGGGTGCGGGAGCCGGGCTGGGCGAACGGGATCACCGGCTCCTCGGTGGCGGCACCGCCGCGCAGCTTCGCCTGGAGTTCCTGGCGCTGCTCCGGGCTCATCACGCCGAACTCGATCTCCACGCCGGTCACGCCGGGCACCGCGCCGACGGCGGCGGTGATGTCATTCCGCAGCTTGTCCTTCAGCGGGCAACCGGCCACGGTGAGCAGCAGCTCGACCCGGACGACACCGTCGTCGCCGACCGTGGCGGAGCGGACCATGCCGAGCTCCGTGATGGGCCGGCGGATCTCCGGGTCGTTGACGGTGGCCAGGGCGGCCTGGATCGCGTCGGAGACGGTGCTGACGGGTGCTGACATGCCCGCAATGCTACGTCGGCGGGGATCCGTCACCGCCGCTGGCGGGGGCCGGTGTGAGCGATTCGATGGCAGGCGGTGTCTGGACGGGATCCGGCGGAAATGCGACGATCCGAGGCGAACGCCGCTCGCCTGGCCCCTTGAGGCAAGCGGCGTTCAGTGCGCTCCGGGCTCCGGGTGGCCGTCGCGGGCGTAGTCGGTGTCCCGGTCGTCCCGGGGCTCGTCCAGCCCGTCCCGGCCGCTCGGCCGCTCCCGCCCGCGGCGCTCCAGCCGCCGCCGGCGCTCCGCGGCGTCGTCCAGCTCCTCGGCGAGTCGGGCCAGCTCCGAGCGGAGGAAGTCGCGCGTCGCCACCTCGCCCATCGCGTTGCGCAGCGCGGCGATCTCCCGGGCCAGGTACTCGGTGTCCGCCTTCTGCGCCGTCGCCCGGCGCCGGTCCTCCTCCAACGCCAGCCGGTCCCGGTCCGCCTGCCGGTTCTGCGCCAGCAGGATCAGCGGCGCCGCGTAGCTGGCCTGCAACGACAGCATCAGGGTCAGGAACGTGAAGGTGTACGGGTCGAACCGCAGGTGCGCCGGCGCGAGGGTGTTCCAGGCGAACCACGCCATGATGACCAGCGTCATGTAGACGATGAAGTTCGCCGTACCCATGCCCCGGGCGATCCCCTCCGACCAGCGGCCGAAGGCCTCCGGGTCGAAGCGCGGCAGCGTCAGGCGCCGGGGCTCGCGGGGCTGGTCCAGGCGCTGCGGCCGTCGTTGCTCAGCCATCGGCGCCGTCCAGCCCCTCGTCGGCGACGGCCGGACCCGACGCCGCGTCCCGCTCCCGCCAGTCGGAGGGCAGCAGGTGATCGAGCACGTCGTCGACCGTGACCGCGCCCACCAGCCGGTTGTTCCGGTCGATCACCGGCATGGCCACCAGGTCGTACGTGGCCATCCGGCGGGTGATCTCGGGCAGCGGGGTGGTCGGGCGCAGCGGGTCGATGTCGTTGACCACCACGCCACCCAGCATGTCGGCGGGGGGCTCACGCAGCAGCCGCTGGAAGTGGACCATGCCCAGGTAACGGCCGGTCGGCGTGGTCATCGGCGCCCGGGTCACGAAGACCTGGGCGGCCACCGCGGGGGAGAGCTGGGGCTCCCGGACCCGGGCCAGCGCCTCGGCGACCGTGGCGTCCGGCGGCAGGATCACCGGCTCCGAGGTCATCACGCTGCCCGCCGTGCCCGGCGTGTACTTGAGCAGCTGCCGCACCGGGTCGGCCTCGTCCGGCTCCATCAGGTCGAGCAGCACGTCCTGCTCCGGCGGCGGCAGCTCGCCCAGCAGGTCGGCGGCGTCGTCCGGGTCCATCTGCTCCAGCACGTCCGCGGCGCGCTCCCGGTCCAGCGCGGCCAGGATCTCCACCTGGTCGTGCTCCGGCAGCTCGCTCAGCACGTCGGCGAGCCGCGCGTCGTCCAGCGCCGCCGCGACCTCGTTGCGCCGCGTGTCGGGCAGGTCCTGGAGGGCGTTGGCCAGGTCGGCCGGGCGCATGTCCTCCAGCACGGCGAGCAGGTTGGCGGTGCCCCGGGCGTCGGCGATCCCGCTCAGCCCGCGGACCCGGTCCCACTCGACCTGGTGCAGGTAACCCCGCCGGGAGAGCCGGCCGGTCTGCTCGCGTACGGCGACCCGGGCCAGCGACCACTCGTCGCGGGTGGACTCCATCGCCACGTCCACCACCGTGCCCGCCTGGCCGCCCGGGTCGATCTGCACCCGCCGGTCGAGCAGTTCCTGGAGCACGAGCAGCTCGTTGGGGCGCTTCTCGAAGCGACGCAGGTTGAGGGTGCCGGTACCCAGCACCACGGCGTCGGCGTCGATCGAGGTGATCCGGTTGATGGACAGGAAGATCCGCCGGCGCATCGGCATCTCGGCGACCAGACCGACGACCTCCGGCGGACGCTTCGTGGGCCGCAGCCGGGCCACCGCGTCGCGGACGCGGCCGACCTGGTCGCCGTTGGGGTCGAAGACGGCGACGCCCGCGAGGCGGGCGATGTAGACCCGGGTCGGCGTGCTCACGCGCACCAGCCTAGGGCCTGTGTCGACGTCCCGGCCCGAGCAGCGGCGAGGCCCGGGCGGTGATCCGGCGAGGCGGACACCGGCCCGGATGCCGGTGTGGTGTCCGGGCCGGTCGCCAACGTCGCCGGCCGCCGTCCCGGTCCGGCGCGCCCGGGCTGAGCCGTCGATACCGGTCCGGAGCGCCTAGTGTTTATCACCATGTCGACCCTGGCCTACGAGATCGTGGACGTGTTCACCGACCGCCCCTTCGCCGGCAACCCGCTGGCGGTGGTGTTCGGTGCCGACGGGCTGGCCACCGAGCAGATGCAGGCGCTCGCGCTCGAGTTCAACCTCTCCGAGACCGTGTTCGTGCTCCCGCCCAGCCAGGCCGGCGCCACCTACCGGGCGCGGATCTTCACGCCCGTCGACGAACTGCCGTTCGCCGGGCATCCGAGCGTCGGCGCGGCGGTCACCGCGAGCCGGCGCGGGCTGTTCGGCACCGGCCCGGTCATGCAGGAGTGCGGTGCCGGCGTGCTGCCGATCGAGGTGACCGCGACGGGCGCGACGCTGACCGGTGGCATGCCCACCCTCGGTCCCGAGCTGGACCCGGACCCGCTGCTGGAGATGGCCGGGCTCACCGCCGACGACCACGTCGGCCCGGCGCCCCGGGTGGCCGGCTGCGGCCTCGAGTTCCCGTACCTCCCGGTGCGTCCGGACGCGGTGGCCCGCGCGCGCGTCAACGCGGCGGCGGCACAGCGGTACGGGGTGGAGCACGTCAGCGTCTTCTCCTGGGACGCCGACTCGCAAACCGCACACGCCCGGGTGTTCGTTCCCGGGCTGGGTGTGCCGGAGGATCCGGCGACCGGCTCCGCCGCACTCGGGCTGGGGGTGTGGCTGGTGGCGAGCGGCCTGCTGCCCGGGGAGGGCCGGTCGAGCTACGCCGTACGCCAGGGGGTCGAGATCAACCGCCCGTCGTCGCTGGGGTGCACGGTGACCGCGGCCGGCGGCACGGCGGTCGGCGCCACCGTCTCCGGCCAGGTGATGCCGGTGGCCCGCGGCGAGATCCTGGTCCCACCCTTCGTCGGCTGAGGTGGGCCCACTGACCGCGCGAGCAGGCTACGGGTACGGGAGGATGCGGTTGTGACGGACGCCGAGCGGACCACCACCACGCCCCTCGTCGACGAGGCGGTGAAGAAGGCCGCCGTGGCCTGGGTCGCCGTGCCCGGCGGCGCGGCGCTCGCCCTCTGGTGCTTCCCCCAGGAGGGGGCGCTCTTCGTGGTGAGCGGGCCGGGCGAGCAGTCCGCGCCGGGGCTCGCCGACGCAACCCACGCGCAGGTCACCCTGCGGGGCGACCACGGCGGTCGGATCGTCACCTGGCCGGCCGAGGTGTCCCGGCTGGCCCCGGGCAGCGACGAGTGGGAGACCATCGCGCCGCTGGTCGCGGCCAAGCGGCTGAACGCTTCCGGTCCGACCGCCGACCTCGTGGCGCGCTGGGCGGCCGACGGCTGCGCCCTCAACCGGTTGACGCCCGCCGGCGAGCCGCTGGCCGGCGCCGCGCTGCCCGCCGGCTCGCTGGCCGAGGCGCCGCGCGAGACGCCGGTGGTCCGGGCCACCCGTAAGCCGTTCCGCCTGCACCGCGTCCGCCGCCGCTGAGCGCTCGCGCCGTTGCCGGGAGGCCCCCACCACCAAGGGCCCTTCGTTTCACCCGCGGCCCGCCGCGCCGACCGGTGCCGCCGCGTCCACCAGGTCGACCACCTCGGTGAGGGAGACCAACTCGGGGCCGGTCCAGGCGTCGTCGCGGTTGAACACCATGTGGCCGGCGAGGTCGGGGGCGGCGAGGCGGACCGCGGTCAGCCCGGCCCGCTCCGCCCCGGTCAGCTCCTGGCTGCCGCCGTCGCCGACGTACAGGCACTCGGCCGGTGCCAGGCCGAGTCGGCGGCACGCGGCCCGGTACAGCTCCGGGTCCGGCTTGCAGCGGCCGACCTGCACGGAGAAGACACGGACGTCGAGCAGCGGGTCGATCGGCAGGTGCGGCAGGAAGGCCGGCAGTTCGTGGGTGCAGTCGCTGACCAGCCCGGTACGCACACCGCGCCGGTGCAGCGCGGCCAGGGTCGGCACCGCCTCCTCGCGGAGCCGGGTGTCGGCACGGACGGCGCGGTGCCGGGCAGCCACCGCGGACCGTACCGCCCCGTCGGAGGGCCGTACGCCGGCCTGCTCGCAGACCCAGCGCAGGGTCGCCTCGGCGGTGCCCAGGCGGCCGGTGGCGCGCTCGTAGTAGGTGCGGTCGAGGACGTCGGTGAGGACGTCGGGCGGGCAGCCGAGCAGGTCGGCGGTCGCCCGGTGCGCCGCGCTGCGCTGCACCGAACGGGTCAGCGTGCCGAAGAAGTCGAACAGCACCGCCTGGAACATGGGCATGGGGGAGGGCCTCCGGGCGGTCGAGGGGGTTCGCCAACGGATCGGCCTGGATCGTAACCGAGCGCTGACCGTCGGTTGTTACCGAAGTTGTGTGACCATTTCTCCCCGTGTCCTCCACACCGCACCGCCCGGCACCGGACCCGCTGACGCTCGGCGCGCTGGCGCTCGCCGTGGTGGCCGTGTCGTCGTCCGCGCCCCTGGTCGCCTTCGCGGCCGCGCCGGCCCTCGCGATCGCCTTCTGGCGCAACCTGCTCTCGGCCGCCGTACTCGGCCCGGTCGCTGTGGTGCGGCGGCGGGCGGAGTTCCGGGCGTTGATTGCGCGTGCCGGCCTGCGGGAGGGCTGGTACTGCGTGCTCTCCGGTGTCGCGCTCGCCGCTCACTTCGCCACCTGGATGCCGAGTGCGCAGCTCACCACGGTCGCGGCGGCCACCGCGCTGGTCGCGACCCAGCCCGTCTGGCAGGGACTGATCGCCCGGGCCCAGGGACGCCGGCTGCCGGTCACGGTGTGGATCGGCATCGGCGTGTCGGTCGCCGGCGCCGCGCTGGCCACGGGGGCGGACTTCGCCGTGTCCGGCCCCGCCTTCGCCGGTGACCTGCTCGCCGTGGTCGGCGGCATGTTCGCGGCGGTCTACACCGCGCTCGGCGAGCGGGCCCGTACGGCGGTGAGCACCACGACGTACACGACCATCTGTTACGGGGTGTGCGCGGCGCTGCTGTTCGTGGTGTGCCTGGTCGGCGGCGTGCCGGTGACCGGCTTCGACGCCAGTACCTGGCTCGTCGTGCTGGCCCTGGTGGCCGGTGCCCAGCTGCTCGGGCACTCGATGTTCAACTACGCCCTGCGCCGGGTCTCCGCGACCACGGTCAGCGTGCTGATCCTGCTGGAGGCGCCCGGGGCCGCGCTGATCGGCTGGGTCTGGCTGGGCCAGCTGCCGCGTACCCTCGCACTGCCCGGCCTGGCCCTGCTCCTGGCCGGGGTGGCGGTGGTGATCCTCGGCGGGGCCCGAACCCGCCGCACCCGGGTCACCCCGCCACCGCCCACCGTCCCGGCGGACGCCGCCCCCGTACCGGACTGACGCACCACCCGGCGGCACCTTTCCCGCCGTTTCGCCTGCCCCGGCTCGGCTGGTCCGTGACAGTGCGGGGGGAGGGGGTGCCGGATGGCGGGGCGCGATGCGGAGGGCGAGCGGGGAACCGTCGTCACGCCGTCGGCCGAGTTCCCGCCGCTCGACGCGGACGAGATGCGGGCGCTGCGCCGGATCGGGGCGGCGTGGCGGGCCGCGCGCCGGGGCCGGCGGCCGGAGGCCGACGCGCTGCCGGTGGACCCGACGCTCCATCCCGCCGGCCGCCGGCCGGTGCCGACCCGGTACGGGCGCCTCGCGCCGATCAGCATGTTCCGGGTCGAGCCGGGGGAACTGGTCGCCACCGAACCGGCGAATGTTCCCGGTACCCGGGGCGGGCGGGTGCTCACCCGGATCCGGCGGGTGCTGTTCGGGCCGCCGCTGAGCAGCGCCGCCGTGCTCTACGAGCGGATGCGCAAGCTCGTCGCCCTGCCGGTGCTCTCGTCCGACCTGCTCAGCTCCGTCGCGTACGGGCCGGAGGCGATGCTGGCCGTGCTGCTGCTGGCCGGCAGCGGTGCCCTCGGGCTGTCCCTGCCGCTGGCCGCCGGCCTGGTGCTGCTGATGGTCGCGGTCGGCGTGTCCTACCGGCAGACGATCCGCGCGTACCCGCACGGCGCCGGCTCCTACATCGTGGCCGGCGACAATCTGGGCGCCGGCCCGGGGCTGACCGCTGCCGCCGGGCTGATGCTGGACTACGTCCTCACCGTCGCGGTGTCCGTGTCGGCCGGCGTCAAGGCGGTCACCTCGGCCGTACCGGAGCTGAACGCGTGGACCGTGCCGCTCGGGGTGGCGGTCGTCGGCCTCCTGCTCGCCGGGAACCTGCGCGGCGTACGGACCGCCGGCAACCTCTTCGTGCTGCCCACGTATGCCTTCGTGGTGGCCCTGCTGGCGCTGCTCGCCGTCGGCTACGCGCGGGCCGCGGGTCGCGGTTTCGTGCCGGAGCCACCGCCGCCGGTGCCCGCCGTCGAGGGGCTCGGGCTCCTGCTGGTGCTGCGGGCGTTCGCCTCCGGGGCGGTGTCGATGACCGGCATCGAGGCGGTGTCCAACGCGGTCCCGGCGTTCCGTCCGCCGGAGTGGCGCAACGCGCGCACCACCCTGACCTGGATGGTGGCGATGCTGGTGACGCTGTTCGTCGGGATCGTCGGGCTGGTCCACCTGACCGGTGTGGTGCCCACCCCCGAGGAGTCGCTCCTGTCAAACCTGGCCCGGGAGACCTTCCCCAGCGGTCCCTGGTACGGGCTCCTCCAGGCCGCCACCGCCCTGATCCTGCTGCTGGCCGCGAACACGGCCTTCAACGACTTTCCCCGGCTGCTCTTCTTCATGGCCCGCAACGGGCACGCGCCCCGGCGTTTCCTGCACATGGGTGACCGGCTGGCGTTCAGCAACGGCCTGGTCGCCCTCGCCGCGTCCGCCGCGCTGATCCTGGTGGCGTTCCGCGGGAACACCGAGTCGTTGATCCCGCTCTACGCCGTCGGCGTGTTCCTCGCCTTCACCCTGTCCCAGGCCGGCATGGTGGTCCACTGGCGCCGCCGCCGGGAGCGCCGCCGGCTGGCCGTGAACGCCGCCGGTGCCACCATGTCCGGCCTGGTGCTGCTGACCGCCGCGGTCGGCAAGTTCACCGAGGGGGCCTGGGTCGTGGTGGTCGCCGTGCCCCTGCTCGTGCTGCTGTTCCGGGCCATCCACCGGCACTACCGGATCCTGCACCGGTCCCTCGCGCTGCACCCGCCACCGCCCGGCGCGCCCGCGCCGCCGATGGTGCCGGCCCCCGCTCCGCCGGGCGCCGCGCCCCCAGGCGGGCCGCCGGAGGAGGAGGAACTTCCCCAGCAGGTACGCCACCTGATCGTGGTGCCGGTCGCCCGGCTCAACCGGGCGTCGCTGCGGGCCCTGGCGTACGCGGCCTCGCTCGGCCAGCCGACCCTCGCCGTGCACATCGCACCCGAGGAACCGGAGGCGGACCGGTTCCGGGACCAGTGGCGGGAGTGGGGCGACCACCTGCGGCTGGAGACGATCGTGTCGCCGTACCGGGCGATCATCGGGCCGCTGGCGCACTACCTGGAGGCCCTGCACGCCTCCCGCGCCGACCTCGTGCTGACCGTGATCGTGCCGGAGGTGGTGGTCGGCCGCCGGTGGCACCGCCCGCTGCACAGCCGCACCGAGCAGCGGTTGCGCGCCGCCCTGCGTCCGCTGCCCGGGGTGGTCGTCACCAGCGTCCCGATCCACCTCGCCGAGTAGTCAGACCTCCTCGACCTCGAGAACCCGGGTCGTCGGGGCGGCGTCGCCGAGGTCGGCGCGCAGCGCGAGCCGCTCCGGGTCGGCCAGGGCGGACTCGTAGCCCGCCCGCGTGTCGAACCGGATGACGTGCACCTCGGTACGCCCGTCACCGGTGCGCAGCCGGCGCTCCACCCGGCCGCCGTGCCGCCCGAGCAGGCCGAGCACGCGGTCCTCGTACGCCCGGCCGGCCTCGACCGCGCCGGGGGCCAGCTCCACCAGCGCGACCAGGCGCACCGCGGCGGCCGGGTCGGTGACCAGCGACTTCCAGAAGTGGTGGTCGACGTGCCCGCCGGGGATGCCCTCGCGGCGGCCGGTGTCGAGGTAGCCGTGCCGGCGGTAGAACTCCGGCGCCTGGAATGAGAACGACGACACCGACATCTGGGTGCAGCCGCGCCGGCGGGCCTCCTCCTCGGCGGCGCGCAGCAGCCGGCCGCCCCAGCCCTCGCTCCGGCGGTCCGCGCGGACCCAGACCATGTTGATCCCCGCGCAGTCGCCCCAGCTCCAGCCGGTCAACCCGGCGACCAGCCCGCCGTCGGCGTCGGTGACCCGGACCGAGAGGTCGGCCTCGTCCGCCGCGCCGGTCGCCCGGTTGTTGAACGCGGTCAGTTCCGCGCTGAGCCGCTCCTCCAGCTCCTTGTCCGCACCGAGCACCTGGAGCGTGTCGTTTGCCGTGGAAGTCATGCGGCGGAGCATCGCAGCGCCGGCACCGGAGCGGCAACCAACCCGCTGGGCGGTGTCCCGACGTCCCGGCGCGGCACCCCGCTATTCGCCGACGCCGACCGCCTTCGCGCTGGCCGTCCACAGCCGGGCGGCCAGCCGCGGGTCGGCCGCCTTGGGCAGCGGCCGGCGCAGCCGGCGGTCCATGTAGTACGCACCGCTGCGCAGCCGGTCCGGGTCCTGGTTGGCGAGCCAGACCAGGGTCTCCGCGCCCTTCTCCGGGCTGCGGATCGGCAGCAGGCGCATGCCGAGCGCGACCAGGCGGCTGTCGTTGCCGAACCGCGTCCGCACCACGCCCGGGTGGAAGCAGTACGCCGGGATGTCCGGCCAGCGGCGCGCCGCCTCGGCGGTGAAGAGGATGTTGGCCTGCTTGCTGGTGCCGTACGCGTTCATCGGGCGGTAGCGGCGCAGCGGCCGGTTGAGGTCGTCCGGATCGAGCGAGCCGCTGCGGTGCGCGCCCGAGGCGGTCACGACGATCCGGCCGATCCGGTCGCGCAGGAGGTTGCTCAGCAGGAACGGTGCGAGGTGGTTCGCCTGGATCGACAGCTCGAACCCGTCGACGGTGGTGATCGGCTGGAGCACGATAGCCCCGGCGTTGTTCGCCAGGACGTCGATGCGGTCGTACGCGGCGCGCAACCGCTCGGCCAGCCCCCGCACGTCGTCGAGGACCGCGAAGTCGGCCCGGAACAGCTCAGGCCGCTCCCCGGCGGCGTCCCGCACCTGCGCGGCCGCGGCCTGGAGGCGGGCCGGGTCGCGCCCGACGAGTACCACCTGGTCGCCCCGGGCGGCCAGGTCGACGGCGGCTGCGAGGCCGATGCCGGAGCTGGCCCCGGTCACCACCACCAGCCGACGCCCAGTGAGATCTTCCACAGGTCCATTCACCCCGGTCACGGCACGAGGTTACCGTGGCGTCACAACGCCCTTTGGGATCGTTAAGTTCTCGGAATCTCACGTTCAGGTGGCGTCGGCGTGCCCGCCGGACGCTGGAAGGAGCGCATCCATGGCCGCAGTCGGTCGCCCCCGCCGGTCCTGCCTCGCGGTACCGGGTTCCAGCGTCAAGATGCTGGGCAAGGCCCAGGGCCTCCCCGCCGACCAGGTCTTCCTCGACCTGGAGGACGCGGTCGCCCCGCTCGCGAAGCCGGACGCCCGCAAGAACATCGTCGCCGCGCTCAACGAGGGCGACTGGGCCGGCAAGACCCGTGTGGTCCGGGTGAACGACCTGACCACCCCGTGGACGTACCGCGACGTCATCGAGGTCGTCGAGGGCGCCGGCGCCAACCTGGACTGCATCATGCTGCCCAAGGTGCAGAACGCCGCCCAGGTGCAGTGGCTGGACATGACCCTCACCCAGCTGGAGAAGACGCTCGGCCTCGAGGTCGGCCGGATCGGCATCGAGGCGCAGATCGAGAACGCCGCCGGTCTGGTGAACGTCGACGCGATCGCCGCCGCGTCGCCCCGGGTGGAGACGATCATCTTCGGCCCCGCCGACTTCATGGCCTCGATCAACATGAAGTCGCTGGTGGTGGGCGCGCTGATCCCGGACTACCCGGGCGACCCCTACCACTACATCCTGATGCGCATCCTGATGGCCGCCCGGATGCACGACAAGCAGGCCATCGACGGCCCGTTCCTGCAGATCCGGGACGTCGACGCCTTCCGCGAGGTGGCCAAGCGCTCGGCCGCGCTGGGCTTCGACGGCAAGTGGGTGCTGCACCCGGGCCAGATCGACGCCGCCAACGAGGTCTACTCGCCGGCCCAGGCCGACTACGACCACGCGGAGCTCATCCTCGACGCGTACGAGCACTACACCTCGGAGGCGGGCGGCAAGCTCGGCGCCGTCATGCTCGGCGACGAGATGATCGACGAGGCGTCCCGCAAGATGGCGCTGGTGATCGCGGCGAAGGGCCGCGCGGCCGGGATGACCCGCACCTCGACCTTCACCCCGCCGTCGGAGTAGTCGCTTCCGCCCGCGTGCCGCCCCGGTGCCCACCGGGGCGGCACATTGCTTTCCGCCGGTTCAGAAGCTGCTACTGCTGCTGCCGGACTCGGACGCGATGGCGAAGATGATCACCACCACGTAGAAGGCGATCAGCAGCACCAGGAGACCGGTCAGGATCCAGCCGACGATGATGGCGGCCTTCGCCATGCCCTCGCCGCCCTCGCCGGTCTGCCGGATCTGCTTGCGCGCCACGTGGCCGAGAATGGCGCCGATCGGCGCGGTGATGCAGGACGCGATGCCCACGAGCGACAGCACCAGGGCCACGATCGCCATGCTGTTCGTCCGCTGTGGCGCGTAGCCGTAGCCGGGGTACGCCGGCGGCGGGTAGCCGGCCGCGGCGTACGGGTCCGGCGCGGGCTGGCCCGAGGCCTGCTTGAGGCCCGCGTACGGGTCGCCGGGCGTGCCCGCGTACGGGTTCGTCGGCGCGTACGGGTCGCCGCCGGTCGGCTGCGTGGGAATGGGCTGACCGCTCACCGGGAGGGTGGGGTCGGCCGGAGGCGTCGACTGCTGACCGGACCACGCCGGGTCCTGCCAGCCGCCGGACGGCGGGGGATAGCTCATCGTCTGCTCTCCATCGAGGTACGGGTGAGCCGTCAGAGTAGTCAGCCGGAGGCAAATCCGGGGACGCCGCCACCGGGTGCCGCGTTGCCCGGATCCCGGCGACCGGGCAGGATCCTGGCATGGCGATTGACGCGAGAGCCGGCAGCCGACCGAGGCGGGACGCGAGCCGTCCCGGTGTGGCCCGCCGCAGCCGGCTGGCGACCGGCCCGGCCGACCACGACGAGCCGGCTCCCCTGCCGGAGCCGGTCACCATGCGGCTCGACGGGAAGGTCGCGCTGGTCACCGGGGCGGGCAGTCCGGACGGCATCGGGTACGCGACCGCCCGCCGCCTCGCCGACCTCGGTGCCCGGGTCGCCATCGTCTCCACCACGCGGCGCATCCACGAGCGGGCCGGCGAGTTGGGCATCACCGGCTTCGTCGCGGACCTCACCGACGAGTCGGAGGTCGGGGCGCTGGCCGACGCCGTCGCCGAACAGCTCGGTGACGTGGAGGTGCTGGTCAACAACGCCGGCCTGGCCAGCCGGGCGAGCCCGGAGGTGCTGCGGCCGGTCGCCCAGCTCAGCTACGACGAGTGGCGGGGCGAGATCGACCGCAATCTGACCACGGCCTTCCTGTGCAGCCGGGCGTTCATCGGCGGGATGGCGGAGCGGGGCTGGGGCCGGATCGTCAACCTGGCGGCGACGGCCGGGCCGGTCAACGCGTTGCCGACGGAGGCCGCGTACGCGGCGGCGAAGGCCGGTGTCGTCGGTCTCACCCGGGCGCTGGCGATGGAGATGATCGCCGACGGGGTGACCGTCAACGCGGTCGCCCCGGGCACCATCCACACCGCCGCGTCGACGATGGCGGAGATCAAGCAGGGCCTGGGAACCCCGGTCGGCCGTCCCGGCACACCGGACGAGGTGGCGGCGGCGATCGCCTTCCTCTGCTCACCGGCCGCCTCGTACATCACCGGCCAGATGCTGGTGGTGGACGGCGGCAACAGCGTCCGCGAGGCGCAGTTCCGCTGACCGTGCCGGAGTCGCCGCCGGCGGCTCCGGCGCCGGCACGTCGTCCCGTCGTCGGCGTCAGTACATCATCCCGTCGTTGCCGGCGATCGCGAACAGGGCGATCCAGCCGCAGCAGACGAGCACGCCGAGCGCGGTGAAGATGTAGCTGAGGATCAGCCCCCAGGTGGCGAGCTGGTCGCCCTCCTCGCCGCTGGTGCTGATCTGCCGCTTCGCCAGGTGCCCGAGCACGATTCCGGCGGGCGCGAAGACGAAGGCGAACACCAGCGAGAGGATCGCCAGGACGTTCATCCCCCGGCCCCCGCCGGGGGGCGGCCCGTACCCGCCGGGCGGCGCGCCCCACTGCTGCCCGTACGGCGGGCCGGCCGGCGGTCCGTAGGACGGCGGCGGCTGGTAGGGGTCGTGCCCGGGCGGCGGTGGTGGGGGCTGGTGGGGGTCGTACCGCTGGGGCGGCGGCTCCGCCCCCGGCGCGGGCTGCTCCCAGGGCGACGGCGGCCGGTCGGGATCCGGTGGCGGCGGCTGGCTCACGGTCTCCTCCTCCTCCTGCCGGAACGTCCCTATTGCCGGACGCTACCCCGAGCGGTGAACCTTTTCACAGCGGTTGTGTGGACTGGTCACCTTGGCGGCGCCGCCCGCGCGGCCGATACTGACCCAGCGTTCAGTTACCCATGAGTAATGCGCCGATCCCCCGGAGGCTGAGATGGCCCGACTCGCCCAGACACCCGGCCTGACCGACGTGCAGCGGTCGATCCTGGAAACCGTCCGGGAGTTCGCGGACAAGGAGATCATCCCGCACGCCCAGCGGCTGGAGCACGCCGACGAGTACCCGACCGACATCCTCGACGGGATGCGGGAGATGGGCCTGTTCGGCCTGACCATCGCCGAGGAGTACGGCGGCCTGGGCGAGTCCCTGCTGACCTACGCCCTGGTGGTGGAGGAGCTGTCGCGGGGCTGGATGTCGATCTCCGGCATCGTCAACACCCACTTCATCGTGGCGTACCTGATCTCGCAGCACGGCTCGGCGGAGCAGAAGGCCCGGCTGCTGCCGAAGATGGCGACCGGCGAGGTGCGGGGTGCCTTCTCGATGTCCGAGCCGGAGTGCGGCTCCGACGTCTCGGCGATCAAGTCCAAGGCCGTCCGCCAGGGCGACAACTTCGTCCTCAACGGCCAGAAGATGTGGCTGACCAACGGGGCGTACTCCTCGGTGGTGGCCACGCTGGTCAAGACCGACACCGGGGCCGACTCGGTCTACGGCAACATGAGCACCTTCCTGCTGGAGAAGGAGCCCGGCTTCGGCGAGACCGCCCCCGGCCTCACCATCCCCGGCAAGATCGACAAGATGGGCTACAAGGGCGTCGAGACCACCGAGATGGTGCTCGACGGCGTGACCGTCCCCGCGTCCGCCGTGCTCGGCGGGGAGGACAAGGTCGGCCGCGGCTTCTACCAGATGATGGACGGGATCGAGGTCGGCCGGGTCAACGTGGCCGCCCGCGCCTGCGGCATCTCCATCCGGGCCTTCGAACTGGCCGTCGCGTACGCCCAGCAGCGCCGCACCTTCGGCCAGCCCCTCGCGAAGCACCAGGCCGTCGCGTTCAAGCTCGCCGAGATGGGCACGAAGATCGAGGCGGCGCACGCCCTCATGGTCAACGCCGCCCGGCTCAAGGACGCCGGCCAGCGCAACGACGTCGAGGCCGGCATGGCCAAGCTGCTCGCCTCCGAGTACTGCGCCGAGGTGGTGCAGGAGGCGTTCCGGATCCACGGCGGCTACGGCTACTCGAAGGAGTACGAGATCGAGCGCCTGATGCGGGAGGCGCCGTTCCTGCTCATCGGCGAGGGCACCTCGGAGATCCAGAAGACCATCATCTCCCGCGGCCTCCTGAAGGAGTACAAGCTCTGAG
>NZ_JAATEO010000048.1 GCF_012034245.1 Micromonospora thermarum
TGCCAGCCGCGCTCCGCCGGACGACGGCCACGACGGAAAGCACCGCCGTGGCCGTCGCATGTCGTCTCACCCTGCCGTTCGTTGCACGGACCGGGGTCAGCTCTTGAAGGCATCCTTGATCTTCTTGCCGGCCTGCTTCACGTTGGCGCTGGCCTGGTCGCCGCGGCTCTCGGCTTCAAGCCGCTCGTCGCCGGTAGGAGACCCAGCCGCGGTTGCCGCGAACCTTGTTGGCCTCGACGATCGCGGTGCGCAGCGCGTAGCCCTCCAAGGCGATCGCGATCAGCAGGACGGCGACGGCGATCAGGGGTGAGGTGAGCTCGTGCGGGTCGCTGATCTTGTGGTAGCCCCCGTAGAGGGCGTACAGGCCGCCGAGGGTGAAGAGGATGATCGCGACGAGGAACGCTAGATGTAGCGCTCCCGGGCGTACCCGAACGGGTGCAGGGCGGACGGGGCGCGGCGGGCGCGCTTGCCGCCGACCAGGAGCAGTGCCTGGTTGGTGGAGTCGGCGACGGAGTGCACGCCCTCGGCGAGCATCGACGCGGACCCGGTGATCGCGGCGGCGACGAACTTGCTCACCGCGATGCCGAGGTTCGCCGCCAGCGCCGTCACCACCGCCTTGGTGCTGCCCTTTGCCGCCATCAGTAGTTCCCGCTCGCCGGAGTGTGGGTGGTCAGTGTGCCAAAGGGGCGCGGCGGGCCGCGCCGGCGCAGGTGGGGGCTGCGGCGGTGCCGGCAGCAGGCCGCCGGCCCGCCCCGGAAGGGGCTGGGCCGGCGGAGGCAGCGGTGTGACGGTCAGGGGATGCGGCGGCGGCCGTAGGCGCCGGCGGCGATCGTCACGCCGATGGCGGCGAAGGCGACCTGGATGGCCAGCTCGATCCAGTCGACGCCGCGGGTGTCATCGACGCCGAGCGCGCCGGCGACCAGGGTGCCGAGGATCGCGGCGACCACGCCAATGAGCAGGGTGAGCCAGATCGGGATGTTCTGCTTGCCCGGCACCACGAGGCGGCCGAGCGCGCCGATGATCAGACCGATGATGATCGCGGTGAAGAAGCCGGTGACTTCCACGAGAGGTGTCCCTCCAGAAGGGGGTTGTCGTCGGCTCCGATCATTGCCCTGCCGCGCAAGCACCAAAACCACCGCCACGCCAGCCACCTCCCGGGCGCGACGGCTCAGGCAGGCGGATGCCCGGCGGTCGAGGAGGTTCTCGTGCCGCCGGGCATCGGCGGTGCTGCTACTTCGCGCCGGTGAGGGCGACCAGGGCGCTGGCGGTGCGGAAGTAGGGGTTGCGGCCAAGGTCGCCGACGGTGGTGATGTTGAAGGCATCCTTGAGCAGCTTGGCGTCGCCGTCGCTGACCCCGGCGAGGGCGGACACCGGGGCGTCGACGATCTCGGTGAGGGTCTTGTCCTGATAGGCCTTGTCGACCAGCTCGCTGAGGTCGGCGGTGACGGGCATGCGCACACTCCTTCGAAACCCCGGTCGGGGTACTCCGACCGGATGCGGACAAACCTACCGAATTAGATCACGAACGTCGTCGTACCGGTCCACTGTGGAACCAGCGCTCAGGCTTCCTCGTCGCCGCCCTCGTCGTCGCCGAAGGAGTCGAACACCTCATCGGCGACCATGCCACCGGCGAAGCCGAGCGCGGCGCCGCCCACCACGCCGGCGGCGACGGCGCCCATGCCGGGGCCGCCGTGCCGTTCGTGGTGGTGTTCCTCCTTGTAGTGACCGCCTGGGTGGCCGTATGCGGCGTGCCCGTAGCCGGGGGCGCCGTAGCCCTGGGCGGGTGGGGCGTAGCCGTGGCCGGCGTGCAGGCTCTGGTAGCCGTCGAGGGCCTGGCGGACCCAGGTGTCGACCTGCGCGGCCCAGTCGACGCGGTCGGCGTCGGCATGCGCGGCGTGGTAGCGGCCGAACGAGTCGTGCCCGCCGGTGAACAGGCCACCGCGCTTGTCGAATTCGAGAACGACGTCCACGCCGTGCTCGTTGGCGACGAAGGTCAGCTCGACCTCGGCCGCGCCGTGGGCGTACTGCGGCGCCGCGTAGTACTCGATCTCCTGGTAGAACGGCAGCGTTTGCTGCAGCCCGGCGATGTGGCCGCGTTCGAGGTCGGCGCCCTTGAACCGGAAGCCGAGCCGGCCGAACGCCTCCAGGATGCGCTCCTGGACCGGCAGCGGATGCACGTACACCGGGTCGAGGTCGCCCTTGTCGACGGCGCCGCGGATGGCCACCTCGGTGCGCAGGCCCATGGTCATGCCGTGCAGGTGCTGCCCGTACAGGTCGGTCACCGGGGTCTCCCACGGCACCGGGACCTGGAACGGCAGCGACAGGTGCTGCCCCTCGCGTAGCTGCAGGCCACCGGTGACGCCGACGCGGTGGAACTCGACGAGGGCGTCGTACTCCTCCTCCGCGCCCTCCATCTCCACCCGGGTGACCAGGCCGACGGTGATGTGGTCGATCTCCACATCGTGGCTGCCGCCGGTCAGGTTCACCTGCCCGCCCAGCATCAGCCCCGGGCGGGTACTCGGATTGGACAGGACCGCATCGACGCTGGGGCCGCCCACCCCGAACGCGCCCAGCATCTTCTTGAACACCACGAGCGTCTCCCTCGACGACAGCCAACGCGCGACACCCGGCTCCCGTGGAACTTCCACCCAGAAACCCTTGCGCCGCAACGAAAACGACGACGTCCATACTGGATGCCATCAGGCCGGGAACCTACCAACGCAACCTGAGAAGTAGCTGAGCGTTTTCGTTCGGTTACTGTCCGGTCGCAGCGGTGCGGCATGACGTTCGCCGGGCTGCGGCGACCGCACGAACGCGGCTATGGCCCGTTCGCCGGGCTGGTCGGTCAGCGGCTGGTGTCGGCCTCGTCGCCCTCGTGTCGATCGCCACGGGCGGGCGTGGTGCGCAGGCGGACGCGGGTGATGGCCCGCCCCGTCACCTCCGTCACCTCGGCCGTCAGGCCCGGCAGCTCGATCACCTCGCCGGGGGTCTTCGGGATGTGGCCGAGGTGCGCGAGGATCAATCCGGCCACCGTGGTGTAGTCGCCGGCCTCGAGGGTGTCCTCGTCGAGGTCGACGCCGACGTCCGGCAGGTCGTGCAGCGGGAAGCCGCCCGGCAGCAGCAGCGACCCGTCCGGCTGCCTTACGACGGCCTGCACGTCCCGGTCGGTCTCGTCGTAGATCTCCCCGACGATCTCCTCGACCAGGTCCTCCATCGTCACGATCCCGTCGATCGAGCCGCGTTCGTCCACGACGAGGGCGAACTGCTGCCGCTGCTGGCGCATCTCCCGGATCGCCTCGGTCACCTTCAACGTCTCCGGCAGATACAACGGCGGGCTGGCGTGCCCGGTGACCGGGCCGTCCTGGTCGAGCAGGTCCCGCATGTGCACCACGCCGACCGTGTCGTCCAGGCCGCCGCGGCCCACCACCGGGGCGCGGGTCTGCCCCGACTTGCCCAGCTCCCGCAGTGCCTCAGGAGCGGACAGGGACGCGGACAGGGTGACCACGTCCCGGCGCGGGACGAGGATTTCCCGCAGGATCCGCTCGGCGACCTCGAACGCCCCCGAAATGATCATCCGGTGTTCGGGGGTGAGGCTGCGCTGCGCGGCGACCATGTCCCGCAACTCCTCGGTCGTGACCTCCCCCCGCCGGGCGCGGGGGTCACCACCGGTCAGCCGCA
The DNA here is from genome assembly GCF_012034245.1 of Micromonospora thermarum. GTDB lineage: Bacteria > Actinomycetota > Actinomycetes > Mycobacteriales > Micromonosporaceae > Micromonospora > Micromonospora thermarum. The sequence goes on from NZ_JAATEO010000048.1 coordinate 3,679, forward strand.
CCACGGCGTCGCTGGCCGTGCTCAGCAGCCACACCACCGGCCTGGACGCTGCCGACAGCGCGTCGAGGGGCCGGGCGACCAGCAGCGCCCAACCCTCCGCGCGTTGCATCGCGATCCGCTTGGGCGCCAGCTCACCGAGCACCAGGGTGACGAAGGTCAACAGGATCGTAACGATGACGATCGACACCGGCTCCGCCGCCGACCCCAGGAACCCGAGCGGGCCGACCAGCGGCGCGGCGAGGGAGACCGCGGCGGCCGCCGAGGCGAGGAACCCGGCCAGGGTGATGCCGATCTGGATGGTGGCCAGGAACCGGTTCGGGTCCCGTGCCAGCTTCGCCAGCACCCGCCCGGCCCGGGAGGGACGCCCTCGATGGTCAGCCCGCGGGCCTGGGCGTCGGCGAGGTACTCGTCGATGTCCCGGCGGGGGTCGACCAGCACCGGGCGCTTCGTGGTGTCGTCGGCGATCAGGTACGACGCCTGGGGCAGGCAGTCCAGGTAGTACTGGGTGAACAACATCTGCCAACTCCTTCTACAGCGATGGTGGCCAATGGAACCACCTCTTCACTTATACCCCCTAGGGTATACGTTCTGCCACCGTAACCAACGTCGCCCCTGGTAGGGCCCTTCGGCCCTGTGCGACTCGAGGCGCTCATTGGCAGCCGCAGCCGCTGTCCCAGCGGTGAGGACAGGCCCGGACGACAAGCGGGACCAGGGGGAGCAGGAAGCGGTCGTGGCGCCGCGGACCGTGCCGAGTGGATTCGGACTGTTGGGTGCAGGGGACGTACGGGCCCTACGCCGCTGGCCGCGCGTCGGTGGACGGTGGTGACACCTCGGCGACGATTTCGGGGTCCCAGCACTGCTCGCCGCACCGATCGGCGTGGACGGCGATGATCCTGGTGTCGGGTAGCCGTCCAGCGAGTCGGGCCAGGCTCTGACGTAGCTGGTTGCGGTGTTCGTCGGTGGACACGGGGTTGCCGGCGCAGTCGGCGTGCCCGGCGATGACCAGGGTGGCGCTGCCGTGGGCGCGCTGGGAGATCTGCACCTTCTCCAGGAGAACGTCCAGGCATCGCTCGCCGGTCGTGGCCAACACCGCCTCTGGTCCGGGCTCGGTGATCGTGTCGAGGTATTCGACATCGAGGTGGTTTCGCGCCCACTCGTCCAGGGGGCGCTGGATGCGCCCGTCGATGCAGGTGAACATGGTGGCGAATCGGTCAGGCACGGTTACAGCACCTCCTGAGGAACGGGCGGTCGGTCGGGCCCGGACATCGTCTGACGCGGCGGGCTGGATACCTCGTTTCCGGTCGCCGCTAGGGCGGCGGTGATGTCACGGTGCACGTGACCCGCGTCGCGGATGGGTCGCCACACGCCGGCCCGGTCGAGCAGGTCGCGCACCGGCCCCCGAACGGTCGCCAGATGGAGGACCACGCCGCGCGCGGCAACGCGTTCGCGCAGTTCTACCAGGGCGTGGGCGCCGTCCGCGTCGGTGTCGCTGATCGCGCTGGCGTCGAGCACGATGGCCTCCGTGCCCTCTCGCTGTTCGGCCAGTGTGAGCAGCCGATCCTCGAGAAGTTGGGCGTTGGCGAAGTAGAGCGGGCCGTCCACGCGGACGATCGCGACCCGGGGATCGGTGCTCAGGCCGGTGTACCGGGCGACATTGCGGTACGTGTCCGTGCCCGGCACCCGACCGAGTTCGGCGGTGTGCGGCCGCGCGGAGCGCCACAGGAAGACCCCGAGGCTGAATGCCACGCCGGCGGCGAGACCGGGCTCGACCCCGAACATCAGGGTGACCAGGAACGTCAGGGCCAGAGTCAGACCGTCGGACCGGCGGGCCCGCCACGCGGTGACCGCCCCCTTGCGGTCGACCAGGCCGAGTACGGCGACCACGACGATCGCGGCGAGTACGGCCTTGGGCAGGTGGTAGAAGGCGGGCGTCAGCACGAGCGCGGTGAGCGCCACCATCGCCGCCGTGACCACCGTCGCCACCGGCGTGCGGGCGCCGGCGGAGAAGTTGACCGCGCTGCGGGAGAAGCCGCCGGCCACCGGGAACGCCTGGAACAGCCCGGCCGAGACGTTGGCCGCCCCGACCGCCACCAGTTCCTGGTTGGGGCTGACGTGCTGGCGGGACTTCGCCGCGAGGGCCTTGGCCACGGCGATGCCCTCCATGTAGGCGACCAGTGCGATGGCCACGGCCGCGGGCAGCAGCGCCTGGATGTCGTGCGCGGACAGCGTGGGCAGCGCGGGCGCCGGGATGCCGCCGGGGACGTCGGTGAGGATCTTCACGCCGCGCTCGCCGAAGGACAGCGCGGCGCTGACCACGGTGAGTCCAGCGACGACGAGCAGCGCGCCGGGCAGTTTCGGCACGTACCGGCGTAGCAGCACGAGTCCGGCGACGCTGGCCAGCGAGACGAGGATCGTCAGCCCGTGCGCGGTGGTCGCCGAGTGCCAGACCGATTCGACGATCTCCGGGAAAGTCTCCGCCCGGCCGGCCTTGAGTCCGAACAGGTCCTTGATCTGGCTGGCGGCGATGACGACCGCGGCGGCGGAGGTGAACCCGGACAGCACCGAGTGGGACATGAAGTTAACCAACACGCCGAGGCGCAGCACGCCCATCAGTGCCTGGATCGCACCGACCAACAGGGCGAGCAGGCCGGCCAGCGCCGCGTACCGGGCCGGGTCGCCGTCGGCGAGGGGGGCCAGTGCCGCGCTGGTCATGAGCGCGGTGATGGCCACCGGCCCGACGGCGAGGGACCCGGAGGTGCCCAGTAGTGCGTAGACCAGCAGCGGCACGATCGAGGCGTACAGGCCGGTGACCGGGGGCATGCCGGCCAGCGCGGCGTAGGCCATGCTCTGCGGTACCAGCATGACCGCTACGGTCAGGCCGGCGATCAGGTCGTGGCGCAGGGTGACCCGGTCGTAGCGGCGCAGCCAGCCGAAGAGTGGCAGCACCCGGGCCAGGCCGGAGCGGTCCTGCTGGATGTAACTGGTCGCGCTCATGCGCGCCTCCCTTCATTACGCAGCCGGGCGAGGGAGGCGTTGACGTCGCAGCCTGCCCCGCGGTTGTAGGGCAGTCGGGACAGCATTGCGCCCATCGCGCAGGTGTTGGTCAGCGCCGCGAAGGTCAGACCGGCCCCGATGAAGCCGGCGACGAACCGTGCTGGCGGCAGCCAGATGCTGGCCACGACCGACAGCAGGACGATGCCGCCGGCGATCAGGCGGACCTGGCGCTCCAGGCTCCACCGTTCACGGCCGCGCTCGACCGGACCGCCTGCGCTGATCCAGGCGTTCATCCCGCCGGTGATCACGGTGGCTCCGGACAGCCCGGCGTTGACCAGCTTGGTGCAGGCCTGAGTCGCGCGGTTGCCGGACTGGCACATCAGCAGCAGCCGGCCGCCGGCGTCGTTGACGATCCGTCCCAGGTGCGCGTCGACCTGGTCCAGCGGCAGGTTGATCGAGCCGGCGACGTGGGCGGTCTCGAACTCCCCGGGCGTGCGCACGTCGACGATCAACGTGTCGGGGTTGTTGGCCAGCAGCGCGCGGGCGGTGGCGACGTCGATGGCGGACGTTGCGTTCTTGGCGTTCATGTAGCACTCCATGATCAGTTGTTGGGTGGTGGCCCGGTGGGGCGGAGGGATCCACCCCGCCGGCGAGTAGCGGAGACGGTCAGTGGGTGCGGGCGGCGACCACGTCGGCGACGCCGGCGCCGGTCAGCACGACGGGCTGGTAGCCGTCGCGGGCCAGGAGCGTGGCGGCGATGGCGGCGCGTCGGCCGCTGCCGCACGCGACGAGCACCGGGCGGTCGGGGTCGATCTCGGCGGGTACGCCCTCTGTGATCAGGTCAGGCAGGAAGCGCTCCACCGCTCCGTCCAGCCGCACGGCCGCACGTTCGCTGGGCATCCGCACGTCGAGCACCTGGGCGGTCGGGTCGGCGAGCCGATCGACAAACGTGGGTACGTCGACCAGTTCAAATTGCTCGGTCGCGGCCTCGCCGAGGTCGCGAACCACTCCCCGCACGGTGTCGATGCCGATCTGGGTGAGCTGCGTGACCGGCTCCGTGACGTCCTGGCCGGGCTCGGCCACGAGGACGATCGGTGCCTGGTACGGCAGAAGCCAGCCGGCCCAGCTGCCGAAGTCGTTGGCGATCTCGATCCCGACCGAGCCAGGCAGGAAGCCGGCGGCCTGCACCGTGCGGGGGCGAACGTCGAGCACCTGCGTCCCCTCCGGCTGATCGGCCAGATCGGCCAGGTCCAGCTCGGGCACGGTCAGTGCCGGCATCGGTGGGACGCCCAGCGTGTTCGCCGGCCCCATGTACTGGTAGAACGCCGGGATCGGCATCGGCGCGGCGAGCAGCTGGTCGGCGAACTGCTCCACGTCGCTCACCGCCAGCAGCGGGTTGCCATCCAGCTCCTCGCCGATGGTGGAGGTGTAGCGGCCGGCCCCGGTGGCGGTGCAGAAGGAGCCTTCACCGTGCGTCGGAAGCAGGGCGATGTCGCGGGGCAGGCCGGCGAGGCGGTGCAGCGAGCCGTGCTGCAGCTTGGCGAGGGTCCGGGCGCGGGCCGGGCCCAGCAGGTCCGGCCGGCCGGCCGAGGCGACCAGCAGACTGCCGCCGGAGAACACGGCAACCGACTCCCCGTCGATGAGCACCAGGTAGCTGGTGTGCTCGGGGGTGTGGCCCGGGGTGTGGATCGGGCGGATCGTCAGGCCCTCGGCCTTGATGTCCTCAAGGTGGAACGCTGCAGTGTGCGGGTAGGCGGCAGCCGCTGCGGCGGGCAGCACCAGCTCGGCGCCGGTACGCAGCGCCGCCTGCTCACCTCCGGAGACGTAGTCGTTGTGCAGGTGGGTTTCCAGCACGAACCGCAGCTCGACGTCGCGTTCGGCGACCGCGTGCAGGAACCGGTCGATATCGCGCTGCGGGTCGACCAGGACGCCCTTTCCCTCGTGGGTCAGCAGGTACGTCTGGTCACCCAGGCCCGGGGTGCGGAATGACACGAGATCCATGGGTGGTCCCTCCTCAAGGTCCCCGGGCGTATACCCCCGGGGGTAACTGCCTCGAGTATGTACGAATGAACGGACAACTGCAAACCCCGACGTCCGCGGCCACCATCGGGGAGGCCGGTACGCTTGTCTGGTCAACCAAACAACTCACGCGAAAATGGCTAGCTCCTGTGGCAGACCACACGTCGGCGCGTCCCCTCGACCGCAGCCTCCCGCTCCCGCTCTGGGCGCAGCTCCAGGAAGACCTGATGCGGCGCTTGGAGGCCAAGGCGTTCAGCGGGACCTTCCCCGGCGAGCACCAACTGGCCAGCGAGTACGACGTGAGCCGGCAGACCGTGCGCGAGGCGCTGCGCCGGCTGCGCCAGGCTGGGATTCTCGACTCGCGACGGGGGCGCCGGACTGACGTGCGGACAGCCCGCATCGAGCAGCCGCTCGGTGCGCTGTACTCGCTGTTCAGCGAGGTGCAGGCGCGCGGTATGCGCCAGCGCAGCGAGGTCCTCGCTCGCGGAACGCGCCGGGATCCGGCGGTGGCGGACCGGCTGGGCATCGATGCCGACACCGAGTTCGTGTATATCGAGCGGCTGCGGTTCGCCGACGAGCAGCCGCTCGCCCTGGACCGCACCTGGCTGGTTGCCTCGCTCGCCCGGCCCCTACTGGAGGCGGACCTGACCGCGACCGGGGTCTACGCCGAGCTATCCCGCAGCGGCGTGCGGTTCACGGAGGGGCAGGAGCGCATCCATGCCGTCGCGCCGACCGCAGATCACCGCCGCCTCCTCGGCCTCGGCCGGGGGGCGGCGCTGCTGGCCATCGACCGGATCAGTCGGGTCAACGGTGACCCGGCCGAGTGGCGCGAGACGCTCGTGCGCGGTGACCGCTTCAGCGTCGTGGCGAACTGGGCTCCCCACACCGCCTACCAGATGGCTGTTGCCGATGGTTCCCCGCTGGGAGCTGCCCTGACGAGATCGGCCGATTGAGGTCAAGCCGTTGGGAGCAGGGCGCCGAGGCCGGCCATTGCCAGCAGCGTTGCCGCCGCCGCTACGCCGGCCATCATCCGACGGTCCAGCGCGCGCCCGGAACGTGCCGCCGCCACCGTCAGGCGGTAACGCCGTTGCGTCCGGGTGAACAGGAAGATCCCGACGAGCAGTCCGAACCGGCCGGGAACGGCGAGGGCGCGCCCATGCGACACAACCCGTAGATGAGCAGCGCGCCGACCCCGGCAAAGGCCAGTGCGGTGCGCTGCCAGGCGAGGTATGTGCGTTCGCTCTGTAGGCCCGCGTCGATGACCTTGGGCGGGTGCGTGGGCTGGCGACGCCTCATCCCTGCCCCCGCACCACTTCCAGGAGCACGAAGCCCAGCGACAACACCATCACCACGGCCAGCCCGACACCGACCACCCGCGGAAGCAGCGACGGTGGCAGCGACTCGCCGAGGCGGATCGCCCGCTCGCGGCGTTCCCACCGGGCGTAACTCGTGCCGGCTATGACGATCGCCAACAGGATGAGGATGATCCCGAGCAGGTGCCGGGCACCCGCGAACGCGAAGTCCGGCACGATCTGAACGACCGCCACACCGCCAGCCAACAGCGCGAGCGACGTACGGACCCAGGCGAGGAACGTACGCTCGTTTGCCAAGCTAAAACGATAGTCCGGCGTCTGACCCACCTCCTCGAGAGGGGGGACGGTCCCGTCGCGGACGAAACAGGCGGATGCCTCTCAAGTCAACCCACGCCGGTCGGCGAACGCGATAGCCATGTCGGTTCCTCCGTGTCAGACACTGATCGCCCATCGGACTGCCGTGCGGCCCAGGCTCCTGCTCAGCGGCCATGCGCCCTCGCGACTTCCCGGGCGCCGACCATCACAGTTCCCAGCTCCGTCAGATGCCGGATACCGGCCACAACAGCGTTAATACCCACGGGGGTATACGCGCCAGCCATCGTAGCATCCGGCCCTACATACCCCCCGGTGTACTGTTGGTCTGAACGGTAGAGGAGCTGAAGATGCAGGTTGATGAGAGCGCGGTCCGGGACGTGATCAAGAGGCTTCGCCGCGCCGAAGGCCAGATCCGTGGTGTCATTGGCATGCTCGAGGACGGTCGAGACTGCGCCGACGTGGTGACTCAGCTCGCGGCGGTATCGCGGGCACTGGACCGAGCCGGATTCAAGATCATCGCAAGCGGGCTGCAGCAGTGCGTCAGTGGCGCCCCGGGAGAGGACCAGAAGGCCAACCTCGAACAGATGGAGAAGCTGTTCCTGTCGCTCGCGTAGCCGCATCTGCCGGCAGCACGTCGTCGAGGCGGGACGTCGCAACAATGACTGCACGTCCGCGTCGAAGGCCGTGCTACCGGCTGGCAGACACCGCGGACCGGCTCATTTGCGGCCAATCCCAGCACCCGGCGGACCTTGCAGGTCATGCCTACCGGCAGCGCTGTGGGTGGTAATGGTCCGCAAGGATGTGGCCGGGCACGTTGATGCAGCGCTGCCCTGGTAGGGACTTGCATATGGGGCAGGCGCGAAATTCCGGCCCCTCGGGGCACGGATGTCCCAGTGCACAGACCGCTTGGCTGATCTCGTGGGCTGCCATATGAAGGCCGTCGTCGTCATGCACTACGGCCCGTTCATGGATTCGCACGAGCGCGTCTCGCAGGCGCTGGAGTGCTTCCTGGTCCGAGGCCATGCCTCATTCTCCCTACTCCCAGTGCCCTCTGTCGGCGTTGGCAAAGTCGATCTACTTGTCCTGCCCGTTATTCCCTGCAGCCCAAACGCTCGTGAGCACGTAACGCGGGCTGAGCGCCGCGACCCAGCGAAAGCTAGCTTTTCGCTGCGGACTCCCGAGAGGGATAGACCCTGCGGATCGAAGGAGAGCCAGCTGCCACGCACGGGCCGGCGACCAGGCACGGCGGAGACCCGGGCGGCCATCCTCGCCGCGGCCCGGAACGCCTTCGCGGCCCGGGGGTATGACGGTGTCTCGATCCGGCAGGTCGCGTCGGGGGCAGCCGTGGACCCCGCTCTGGTGCACCACTACTTCGGCAGCAAGGTCGGGCTGTTCCGGACGGCCCTGCGTACGGCGGTCGATCCGGAGGGGCTGTTGTCGGACCTGTTCGCCGGTGACGTGGACACCCTCGGCCAGCGGCCACATCAGCCGACCGATCGCCGCGCCGCGCACGAGTGGCGCAGGTGATGGACACGATCCGGCGAACTCCCGTCCGCTCGCACAACTACTCGAAATGCCGGTTGATATTGCGCGGCTCGACGGGAGTGCCAATCTTCGTCGTCGACAGCAGCCCGTGATCCTGCCAGCGTCGCCGACCGCCTCCCGCTCCGTCTGTTGTAGCACCAGATGAACGCGCTGCACCTGTGCGGCTGGCGGGCCGGTTGCTGTTGCGCCTCAGGCGTCGGGATCGATGTCCATTACGAGGAGCTGTGAGCTCCAGCACGACGCAGCGATTCCCTGTCGCAGAGGAGTTCCCATGCGTTTCCGTCCATCGCTCGCCGCCGGGGCGGCGTTCGCCCTCCTCGTGACGCTCAGTCCATCAGCTGCTTCGGCTGTCGTCGATGTCGGGTCGCCGGGTGTCGACCGGCTCGATGTCCGCCGTACGGCCGACTCGGTGCGACCGACCGACGCGCAGCTCAAGGCGGCGCGGGAGTTGATCGGGGCGGCGGGCGCCGGCACGCGGGTCGACTGGGATCGGCGGTTCGGCACGCCTCGCACGATCCGCAAGGCCGGGGGATGGCTCACCGGTCCCCGCTCAGGCGACGCCGCCGCCGTGGCCCGGTCCTTTGTCGACGCCAACCGTGACGCCTTCGGTCTCACGTCGGCGGACGTGGCGGCGCTCACCGTCGTGCGGAACCACGAACTCGTCGGCACCGGCACCCACGTAGTGAATTTCGCGCAGACATATGCCGGACTACCGTCACTGCGGGGCGGGCGGCTGGGCGTGACGGTAACCAGGGACGGCACAGTCCTGTCCTACGCGGGCAACTCAACGCGCAGCGGTGGGCTCACCGCTGCGCACAGGCTGTCCCCGGCGCAGGCGCTGCACGGCGTGGTCGGCAATCTCGCCCCGGGCGTCGCGTACTCGGCGCAGCCGGTCGGGGAGCGGGCGGGGTTCCAGGTCTTCGCCAAGGGCCCCTTCGCCGCTGAGTCGTACGTGCGGAAGGGCGCGTTCCCGACCCGCGACGGGGCTCGCCCGGCGTACCGGGTGCTGTTCGTCAAGGCGCTGGACCAGGCGTGGGACGTCGTGGTCGACGCGGCGACCGGGGAGACGCTGTACCGGGCGTCCCTGGTGGCGCACGACGCCGAAGGCACGGTCTACGAGAATCATCCCGGAGCGCCGGCCGGCGGCGCGCCGGTCGTCAAATCGTTCGGACCGACTGCCCAGTCGCCCTCCGGGTACGTCGACCCGACGGGGTTGGCCGGCGTTCAAGGGGTAACAACGATCGGTAACAACGCCGACACGTACGCCAACTACTCGAACTTCCTCGTGCCCGCCGACCAGGGCCCGCGGCCGGTGAGCCCGACCGGGCAGTTCACCTACACCTACGGTGCCAACTGGACGCGCACGCAGGGGCAGACCGTCCCGCCGAGCTACGTCCAGGACCTTGACGCGGCGGCGACCAACCTGTTCTGGCACCACAACCGCATCCACGACGAGTTCCGTGCGCTGGGCTTCACGGAGTCCGGGGGCAACTTCCAGGCCAACAACGGCGCCCACGGCGGCCAGGGCGGCGACCCTATCCTCGGGCTGGTGCACGCCGGGGCGGTCAGCGGCGGCGCGCCCTCCTACACCGGCCGGGACAACGCCTACATGCTCACCCTGCCCGACGGCATCCCGCCGTGGAGCGGCATGTTCCTGTGGGAGCCGATCAACGACACATTCGAAGGGCCGTACGCGGACGGGAACTTCGACGCATCCGTCATCGAGCACGAGTACGCGCACGGGCTGTCCAACCGCTACGTCAGCGGTGAGGACAACGCCCTCAACACCCACCAGTCCGGGTCCATGGGCGAGGGCTGGGGCGACTGGTACGCCCTGAACTACCTCCACGGCAACAAGCTCGCCACCACGGCTGTGGTGGGCCAGCACGTCACCGGCAACGCCGACCGCGGCATCCGGAACTGGAGTTACGACAAGAACCCCACCGGGTTCGGTGACATCGGCTACGACCTCGGCGGCGCCGAGGTGCACTCCGACGGGGAGATCTGGACGGCGATCCTGTGGGACATGCGCAAGGCGCTCGTCGCCCGCTACGGCGAGACGGCCGGCGGTGACATCGCGGCACGGCTGGTCACCGACGCGATGCCGCTGTCCCCGGCCGACCCGTCCTTCGTCGACATGCGCGACGCGATCCGCACTGCGCTGGACAACCGCTACCACACCAGGTCGGACTACGCCGCGCTGGTGAACGTCGTCTACGGCGCCTTCGCCAAGCGGGGCCTCGGCGTGCACGCCTCCACCGACGGCGGTGAGGACACCGACCCGGCACCGTCCTTCGCGCACGTGAACCCGGCCCGCAACGGCACCCTGACCGGCACCGTCGTCAACGCCGCCACCGGCAAGCCGATCCCGGGCGCCCGCATCATCCTCGGCGTGTTCGAAGCGAGGGTGACGCCGCTACGCACGTCGTCCACCGACGGCGGGTTCTCCGCCCCGGTGACCGCCGGCACCTACCCGGTCACGATCACGGCCGAAGGCTTCGGCTCCCGCACCTTCCCGGGAGTGAAGGTCACCGCCGGTAAGACTTCGGCCCTGCGGTTCGCGCTCGCCCCGAACCTGGCGTCGGCCGCCAATGGCGCCACCGTCGCCTCGGCCACCGCGAGCGGCGCCGAACGGCTGATCGACGACACCGAGGCGAGCAGCTGGAAGGCCGCCACGGACACCGGCAACGCCGTCATCAAACTGGCCGCACCGGCGCAGATCTCCTCGGTCCAGGTCAGCGCATTCACGACTTCCCGGTTCGAGGGGCTGCGCGGGTTCACCCTGCAGACCTCGACCGACGGGACGAACTGGCAGACCGTCCTGACCCAGCCGGACGCGTTCGGCTACCAGACGCCGCGCCCCACCGCCCCCGACCTGCACTACAAGCAGTTCACCCTGGCGAAGCCGGTGCAGGCCCAGTATGTGCGGTTCTGGACCGACAGCGCGCTCGGCGAGACGAAGACCGACGTACAGGTCGCCGAGCTGCAGGTCTTCTCCCAGAGCGCCACCGGCGTCGAGCCGCTGCCGCCGTCACCGCCGGACGCGCCGGTCACCGAGACAGGGATCATCCTGGCCGGCAACCCGTCCACCGGCACGGCCGACGACGCCACCGGCGTCACCGCGACAGCGTTCAAGTCCACGTGCACCGTTCCGGTGGCGCCGGCACAGGGCGCGGACGGCTGGGTCACGAGGCTGCCCGACAGCTTCGGCGACGGAGCCCACGAGGTGCAGGTACGCGGCGACACCGTCGCCCCGTACGACTTCGACCTGTACTTCTACGACGAGTCGTGCACCCTGCTCGGGTCCGCGGCGTCCGCGGCCGCCGACGAGTCCGGCACGATCCCGTCCGGAACCCGCTACATCCTGGCCCAACTGTGGCTCGGCGCCGCCGTACCCTTCACAGTCACCGCCACGGACACCAGGTGAGGTTCGGGCGCGTACTGGCTCCGACGGACTTCGGTGGCGATCGCCGAGGTCCGTCGGAGCCGAGCGCGAGCTCTGCATGGCACAAGACCAAGATGCGAAGCCGGGCGGGCGGGCTGGTCGGTCAGATCCAGGGCAACGGGTCGACGGGGCGTCCGCCGAGCCGCACCTCGAAGTGCAGGTGGGGGCCGGTGGAGGCGCCGGTGGACCCGACCCGCCCGATCACCTGGCCGGCCCTGACCTGCTGCCCCGGCGACACAAGGAGTTTGGACTGGTGGCCGTAGCAGGTGGAGAGTCGCTGCCCGTCCGCCCTGCCGTGGTCGATGCAGGTGTAGTTGCCGTAACCGCCGTACCAACCGGCTCGGGTGACGCGTCCGCCTGCGGCCGCGAGGATCGGGGTGCCGGTTGCCGCGGCGAGATCGATACCCGCGTGCAGCTGCCACACGTGGTAGTACGGGTCGAACCGGGTGCCGAACCTGCTGGTGAGCCGGCCCGACAGTGGAGAGCTCAGCCGGCCGCCGCGGTACGAGGCAGGGTTGCCGGCCGGTTGCGGGATGGCGGTCGCCAGGCGTGCGCGACGCTCGATCTCCTGCCGGAGTCTCGTCTCCTCCCGCTGGCGGCGGGCGAGTTCCGTCTGCCCTGAGGTGATCGCGCCGGACAGGGCGGCCGCACGGCCAGTGGCGGTGTCGACCGCATCCACGGAGTCGACTGTGGCGAGGGTCGCGGCTGAGTCCGGATCGGAAGCCGGGGCCACGCCGGTGGTCAGTGCTGTCAGTAGTTGCAGGACCGGATCCGGGTCACGCTGCACCCTGGTCAGGTCGGCGCGGGTGCGCGTGAGGATGTTGTTCAGGTACTGGATCCGGTGCTGGATATCGGTGAGCGCGGCGACCTGGCGCGCTTGTGGCGTGACGGCAGGGTCCACCGGCGGCTGGGGATACAGGTCGGCGGTGGGGTCGGCATCGATGATGGCGGCGGCTGATCCCGGGCTCACGATTGGTCCGCCGCTGCTGGGGACCGCCGGGACGCTCACCTGCGGTGGCCCGCTGTTGGTCGGGGTAGCCGCGGGCGGTGTCGGCCGTGCGGACGGGACAGCATTCGACGGCGCGGTTGGGGACTTCACGGTCGGCGGCTTGATCGCGGACGGAATTACCGGAGGCGGCTTCACCGGGGGCAGCGACACTGATAGTGAAGGACTGGGAAGGGTCGGCAGGGGCAGCGGCCCCTGTGCCGAGGTCTGCGCTGCGGCGCTGTCCGCGCTGGCGTCCAGGTACAGGGACGTCATTGTCAGCGCCGCCGCGGCGGCAACGGTTGCGAGTGCCGCCTTCCTGCTCCCTCGTCGGGTCATCGCGAACTCCTGCCGCCTTCTCCGCTGCTGGCCTCGCTCTCTATATCGGATCGCGGCGCCCGGCCGTAACAGCCGACGGGTGGGGCGGTGGTTGGGCGTGACGACGGCGCAGTCGTCGACGCGTCAGCAGTAAACCTACCGTGACCGCGCCAGCCATGATCACCGCCGCGACAACAGGCACTGCCATCCACCGGCTGGGCGACGAGGGCCTCGTCGCCGCAGGATGTGCCTCCTGCTGCGGCTGATCGGAGGGCGTCGCGGTCGACCCTGGCAGCAGATACGCGTTGCTGGTGACTCCGGTCGCACCCGATTGCGCCGAGGTGACAGTGACCCGGTTGCGGATCAGCGTGCCGGCCGGCGCACCCGGGCGCACGCTGCCGGTGATCGTGACCCGCGGGGAGGGGGAGGCGGCGGTCAGGAGCAGAGAACCCAGGTCGCAGACGACGCTACGGGCGGACACGGTGCAGCGCCCCGGTTCGGCGCGGGCGGTGACACCGTCCAGGTCGGCCGTGGTGGTGAACGTGACCCGCGCGGCAGTGACGGTGCCCTGACCGGACACCGTGATGGTGTGGGTCACCTGCTGCCCCGGCAGCGCGCCGAACGGTGTCGAGGTCAGCACGGGTGCGACCTCCACCGCAGGGGATGGGGCCGGCGCCAGGACAACCGCCGTCGCCGCGGTCATCATGCCCACCACCGACCTGGCAATGGATTCCCACACGTTCACACTGTAGGCCCGCAGGCGGGACTCCGCCCGGCCCGGCCAGGTCCCGGCCGGCGCCGCCCGTCCAGTAAGGCGGGGTATCGACGCTCTCCCCTACCCATCGACGATTATGCCGACGGGCTTTGTTTGGGTGGCCGATCGTCGCCGGTCAGGGGTTCTTCCAGCTTCCGGGCGATCTGTTCGATGGCGGCGAGGTCTTCCGGGGCGAGCCGGTCGATGAAGTGGTGTCGTACTGACTCGACGTGGGCCGGTGCGGCGTTGCCGAGTGTGTCCAGGCCGTGCGCGGTGAGTACGAGGAGGCAGCCTCTGCCGTCGGTCGGGTCGGGTGCCCGCCGCAGCAGACCGCGCGCTTCCATCCTGGTGGCGTGCCGGGACAGCCGACTGCGTGACCAGCCCATCTTGTCGGCCTGTTCCCCCAGGGTGCTGGTGTGGTCGGGCCGCTCCGACAGCGTGCTGAGTACTTCGTAGTCGGGTTCGGAGAGACCGATCGCGGCCAGGTCGCGCGCCGTGCCGGTCCGAACGGCGACCATCACACGTAGAAAGGCCCGCCACGCCCTCTCCTCGTCGGGGTTCAACCAACGCACGTTGCTGGCCGGCCGTCTCGTTGACATGTAATCAACCTAGCACCTACGCTTCGTTTCCATGTCAATGAAACCGATCCGCGTCCTGACGCTCATGTGCAGCACCCGCCCCGGCGCCCTCGGCCCCGCGGTGGGGCAGTGGCTGATCGAGGCGATCACCCCTCGTGCCGCCGAACTCGGCGTCGAGCTCGTGCCGGTGGCCCTCGGCGACCTGAACCTGCCGTTCCTCGACGAAGAGGAACACCCGTCGTCGGGTGTCTACCGGCATGAGCACACACGTCGGTGGAGCGCGATTGTCGACGCGGCGGACGGGTTCATCGTGGTCACGCCGGAGTACAACTACGGGATGCCGGCGACCCTGAAGAACGCGCTGGACTACCTCAGCCGCGAATGGGCATGGAAGCCGATCGGTTTCGTCAGCTACGGCAACACGTCGGCGGGCACCCGGTCGGTTCAGCACGCGAAGCAGGTGGTGACCACGCTGCGCCTGGTTCCGTTGGGCGCCACGGTCGCGATCCGCATCGGTGACGCAACCGAGAATGGTCGGCTGCGGCCCGACGCGGCCCGCGACACGGCGGGTGTCGGCCTGCTGGACGAACTGGTCCGGCTCGCCCACGCCCTACGGCCGATGCGCGAACGCGCACGAGCCGGGGCCCTGTCCGGACCGTTGCCGGGGTCCTACGCGAGACGGCTGACCCCCGACGACGCGCCCGAGGTCACTGTGCTGCAGCGGTGTTGCTGGGTGGACGAGGCCGTCGTCAACGACACCATGGCCGTACCGGCCCTGCACGAGTCGCTGGAGGAGGTACGTGACTGGCTGGCGACCTGGCACACCACGGGCATCTGGCTGGACGGCCGACTGCTGGGCATGGTGCGGGCCCGTCGCGTCGACGCCGACTGGCATGTGGGTCGGCTCGCCGTCGTGCCCGACCTGCGAGGCCAGGGGCTGGGCCGGTGGCTGCTGCGCACCGCCGAAGCCGCCCAACCCGAGTGCCGCCGCATCCTGCTCTACACCGGTGCCAAGAGCCTGCGAAACATCGACCTCTATCACAGCGAGGGCTACCGGTCGACACCACTCGCCGGCTCGGACGGAACCACCTGCCTTGCCAAGGACCTACCAGTTGGGGAGCACTGACGCTGCCGGTCCACTGAACCCGCGTAGTCCGGTGCGCGCTCATGCCGCGTTCGCGCGCCATCCCGGGAGTCAGGCTGGCGCCGCCAGCCGGCGTGTTGCCCGGGGATCCCACCACGTGGAGAGTCAGACGGCCTGGACGACGTCCTGCGCCTCGTGCCGGTCGCCGAAGTAGGCGTAGACCTGCACGGTCAGGTCGGCGTAGTGCGCCGCGTAGAAGTCGTCGAAGTCCCTCATCGGCGACTACACGCAGGGCCGGGCCACAACGTTGCGAACGTCCCGGACCGATGTTGTGGGGGCGCGTGGCGGTAGCCGACCGGTCAGAGGTGCTCGAACAACGGCGGGAAGACACCCTCCACCCCCGCGGCGGCCCCGACCGATGGCACGGCCGCACCCGCGCCCGAGCGGTCGTCGGGGCGCTGGTGGCTCGCGGGCGGCGCGGTGCTGACCGTCCTCGCCGTCGGGCTCGTGGCCGTGGTCCTGCGCCGGCGCCGCGGCACGTCACCCGGTTAGCGGTCACCCTCGCAGGTCGGTCCGGCGCATCAGGGGGTACGGCGACGCGCGGTCCCGAGGTGCGCACGTTCGAAGGTGCGCCGTCCGCGTGCGACGGCCGACGATGTGGCTCTCGTGCGTGCCGTGACCGGGGAGGCGCTGGGATGAAGCCGTTCCGTATCGAGATTCCGCAGGCAGAGATCGACGACCTGCGCCGGCGCCTCGCCGACACCCGGTGGCCGCCGGAGCCGGGCGCCGACGGTTGGGAACGCGGCGTGCCCCAGGGGTACCTGCGGGAGTTGGCCGAGTACTGGCGGTCCGGGTACGACTGGCGGGCGGCCGAGGCGGAGCTGAACCGGTACCCACAGTTCGTCACCGAGATCGACGGTGCCACCGTGCACTTCCTGCACGTCCGGTCTCCCGAGCCGGACGCGACGCCGCTCATCCTGACGCACGGCTGGCCAGGCAGCTTCCTGGAGTATGTCGACCTCATCGGGGCGCTGACCGATCCGCGTGCCCACGGCGGCGACCCCGCGGACGCGTTCCACGTGGTGATCCCGTCGTTGCCCGGCTACGGCTTCTCCGGCCCGCTCACCGAGACCGGGTGGGGCGTGCCCCGCATCGCCCGTGCGTGGGCGCAGCTGATGAGCCGGCTCGGATACGACCGGTACCTGCCGCAGGGCACCGATTTCGGGTCCTGGGTGACGGTCGCGCTCGCCGCGATGGACGCCGGGCACGCGATCGGCGCGCACGTCAACTTCCTCATCACGCCCCCTCCCGGCGACCCCCGCGAGTTGGGCGCGCTCGACGAGGACACCGGCCGGCGGCTGGCCCGCCTGGGGCGTTTCCTCGCCGAGGAGTCCGGCTACATGAAGCTCCAGGCGACCCGGCCCGTCACCGTGTCGTACGCCCTCACCGATTCGCCTGTCGGGCAGCTCGCCTGGATCGTCGAGAAGTTCAAGGAGTGGACCGACTCCGGCAAGAGCCCCGAGGACGCCGTCGACCGGGACCGGCTGCTCACCAACGTCTCGCTCTACTGGTTCACCCGCAGTGCGGGCTCCTCGGCCCAGCTGTACTACGAGACCGCCGACATGCTCCCGGTCAGCGACGCGCCGCGACGGCAGCCCCCGGTGCCGGTGCAGCTCGGGGTGGCGGTCTTCCCGCACGACCCGTCGCAGCCCGTCCGGGCCTGGGCCGACCAGGCGTTCCCGAACATCGTGCGGTGGACCGAGTACGGGCGGGGCGGCCACTTCCCCGGGCTGGAGCAGCCCGGCCTGCTGGTCGAGGACATCCGCCAGTTCGCCCGGGCTCTCGGCCGGGGCTGAGCCGCGGCCCGGCAGGCGCGGCACGGCGCCCCGGAAACACCCGCACCGCAGGCGCAGACCGGACCACCCGCGCGGCACCGCCTCACAAGACCGCCAGCGGGCGTACGCTCACGCGCCCGGCGCGCCGGTCCGTCGCGCCTCGGCGACCGCCGCCTCGACGGACCGCTCGGCCGCCGTGGTGCGCTGCACCACCTGCACGAGGACCTGCTTGACGCCCTCCAGCCCCTGGAGCAGCGGCCCCGGCTGCCCGCCCTGCAGGACCAGCGTCACCAGCCGCTGCGCGTCACCGACCTGACTGATGGTCGCGCTCGACGCCGCCCGGGTGCCGACGATGCCGTCCCGTACCGGACCCAGCCCGGCGACCGTCTCCTCCGGCGTGGCCTCGCGGGGAACGGCCGCCGTCGCCGTCGTCGCCTCACCGATCGACGTGGCGAGGCCGCTCAGCCGTCCCTGCACGGTCGCGATCGCACCGCGTACCCGTGTCATGCCCGCCGCGACCGCCGCGAAGCCGGCACCGGCGGCGCGGCGCGCGACCTCCTGGGCCTGCTGGTCGGCCGTCGCGGTCAGTGCCTGCGCCCGTTCCACGCCGCCCGACAGGGTACGGAGTTCGGCGGTGATCTTCTCGATGTGCGACACGGACGGGTCTCCTCCAGTGCACGACGGGTGACGACGGACGCTCCACAGGCGACAGCGGGGCTGCGGTGGCCCGGTGCCCGTTGGTAGTCTCGCGCGTCCTGGGGGAGACGGAAACGGACCGTGAGGTGATGGGTATGGGGGGCGTCGATCCGTCCGGGCTGGGCCGGTCGCTGGAGGAGGCGATGCGGCTGTTGGGCCAGGCCACCGGCGCAGCCAGGCGGGCCCGAGAGCGCACCTGACGCCGCGGGGCTGGTGGGCCGCGGTGCTGGTGGGGACGGCCTGGTCGAGGCCGAGGTGTCGGCGTTCGGCCGGCTGGAGTCGCTGGTGATCGATCCGAGCCTGCTGCGTGCCGGCACGACCGCCATCGCCGAGTACGTGGTGGAGGCCGTGCGGGCGGCGCAGGACGACGAGCGGACCCGCCGGGCCGAGACGCTCGGTGCGGCGGCGCCGGACACGGCGGCCCTCGCCCGGCAGCTCGAGCGTGTCTCCGAGGAGGCGTTCCGCGGGTTCGACCGGATGATCAGCGACCTCGACGCCGCCACCCGGCGCATCGACCGGCGGTGAGCCCATGTCCGACGGGATCCAGGTCGACGTCGCGGCGCTGCGCGCCGCAGCCGGATCGCTGGACGCCACGGGCCAGCAGCTCGGCGCGGAGGTCACCAGCCTCGAAGGCACCGTGACCGGCTCGGGCAGCCCGTGGGGCTCCGACGAGGCGGGTTCGCTCTTCGGCGCCGTCTACGTCGAGGTGCTGACGCACGCGCTCGACGTCTACCGGTCGATGGCCGACCAGCTGCTGGAGGTCGCGGAGAACCTGAATCACGGGGCGGACGCCTACGAGGCGATCGAGACCACGAACGCGGAACTCTTCAACCGGATGGAGCTGCCCGGTGGGTATGCAGCTGCCTCCTGAGCTGGCGGAGGCCCTGGGCTGGGTCGGCTTCAGCTGGCCGACCGCCGACGAGGAACTGCTGTTCGAGGCGTCGCAGATGTGGTTCGCGTTCGCCGGGCGGCTGCGTACGGCCGTCGGGGACGCGGAGAAGGGCGCGGCGCAGGTCTTCGGCGCCAACAGTGGCGACGACATCCGGGCGTTCGAGCAGGCGTGGCGTGGCGAGGAAGGCCCGCCCGGCCGCATGGAGGACGGCGCCCAGGCCGCCGAGCTGATCGGCATGGCCCTGCTCGTGATGGCGATCATCACGCTCGCGCAGAAGATCCTCGTGATCATCCAGCTGACGATCCTCGTGGTGCAGGTGGCGATCGCGCTGGCGGCGGCGGCGCCCAGCCTCGGCGCCTCGCTCGCCCAGATCCCCGTCTCGATCGGCGTCGCCCGGATGGCGATCCAGCGGATCGTCAAGGAGGTTGTGGAACGGGTGGTCAAGGAGATCATCCCGCAGCTGCTGAAGCGGGCGAAGACGCTGCTGCGCCGGTTCACCCGCAAGGGCCGGGGTCCCGGCGGCCGCCCGAAGCCCGGCATCCCCGGCCCGCACATGACGCCCCGCTACCACAACACCAAGCCGATGCTCGACAAGTACAAGAACGAGCATCTGCCCGGCGGCTTCTTCCCGACACCGGTGCGCCGGCTCACCCCGGAACAGCTCGAGGAGCACCGGGTCTTCTTCGACGGCGACGGGATCCTGCGCAGCGCCAAGGACGGCACGCCGTACGACACGTCCAGCTCGAGCACCGTCTTCAGCGGCAACGGCCAGGCGATCTTCGTGATGGACCGCAACGGCAACATCTACGCGTCCACGTACCAGAAGGTCGGCGACTTCCACCACTCCACGCTCGGCAACGGACAGCCTGTGGCGGCGGCCGGTGAGCTGGTCGTCAAGGACGGTAGGGTCCAGCTCGCGACCGCGCGAAGCGGCCACTACCAGCCCGACGTGAGCCACATGGCCAACCTCGACGCCGAGTTCAAGCGCAACGGCCTCGGCGACGTCCCGATCCACAGCTGGGACGGCAGCCGGATCTTCTAGGGGAGACAGCGGAACATGGGCACGGACAACTGGAAGGGCCACGTCAACGGGATCCTCTACGGGATCCAGTTCGACCGGGCCCTCGACGACGCGGTGGTCACCCGGGTCGCCGACGGGGTGGCCGGTGGGCTCTACCCCGGTGGCCCGGCCGAGACCCTGGACGCGCTCACGCAGGCGCTGCGGTACCAGGGGCCGCTCAACGACCAGGTCGAGGCGCCCCACAGCGAGGAGAGCATCCGCGCGTTCCTCGGCAAGCTCTCGGCGGCCCTCGCGGCCCGCGCCTGATCGCCCGCGCCTGGTCGCCGCGTCCTCGGCAGCGCCCGGGTGACGGTCAGTCCGCCCGGTGCAGCGGCCCCCACTCGGCCGACGACTGCGCCTCCACCGCGCGGTCGGCCTCGCGCAGCGCCCGCTCCGCGACCCACGCCACCGGGCGGTGGCAGCGCACGAGCGGTTCGTTGTCCGGTCCCCGGCCGAGCTGCTCACCCACCAGCACCCACGGGCGTACGCCGGGACCGCGCAGCTCACGCAGGTGGCAGTAGTCGTAGAGCCGGCGGGCCACCCACAGGCGCAGCGGTCGGCTACCCCACCACGGCTCGACCGCGAGCGGGTTCGCGGAGAGGCCGGGCAGGTCGATGCCGGTCAGCGCGTCCTTGCTCGACTGCTCCGCGCCGTACCCGCCGGACAGGTCCGCGTCCGGACCACGGGACCAGCGGATGTACAGCTCCTCCTCCGGACCGGTCCGGCGCAGCAGGTCGACGAGCTGGTCCAGATCGTCGACGACCGGCATCAGCGCGTCTTGACGTACCCCGCTCATGCCCTCTTGTGCCCCACGACGGCCCGGCCATGCCTGGCCGTGTCGCACGGTGTCAGTCCCGCCGGTAGCTCTCCTCGTAGTAGCGGCCGACCTGCTCGCGGTAGTCCGGCTGTTCGTACGCGTCGGGGTCGAAGGCGGGTGACTGCTTGACCTGCTCCCGGGTGCGGTCCACGTGCACCGCCCGGTCGAGATGGTCCACGCGGGCGATCGTGCCCACCGGGAGCAGCACCTTGCGTCCGAAGATCCAGGGACCGGTGTCGACCACCAGCCATTGGGCCCCGGCGTCGTCGCTGGCCCGGTCGATCGACCCGATCCGCCCGTCGGTGGCCTCCACCCGGTAACCGGTCAGGTCGACCGGCGTACCCGGGCCCGGCGCATCCGGGCCGTCGCCGCCGCTCCCGTCGGTGGGCTCGGCAGCCGGCGTGGTCGGCTGGTAGCCGCCAGCGAGAGCCGAGGGGTCGCGCCACGTCCAGGGGTTGAAGGTCGATCGTTCCACGGGCCACCTCCGGTGCCGGTCCACCTGTCGTCGGAGGATCTGTGCCCAGCCCGTCTCCGGGGAAACAGCGGTGCACAACCGAAACTCGCCGGCAATTTGTGTTCCGCCGGCACATGCGCGTGCGAAATTCGCCATATTCAACGATTGTCAATGAATACGTGAAGGTTGTCGCAGGTCGACCGGCCATGAATTGGCGGCCGGCACACCGGGCGGTCACCGGGAGTGGCTCTGCCGCACATTCGACGGGACACTCGGCGCCGCCATTCTGGTCGCGCATCCGCCGGACAGGAGAAAGGCGACAGACATGTTCCGTACCGTTCGTCGAACCGCAATCGTGCTCGCGCTCGCGGTGGGGCTGGTCGGTGGGGTGGGAGCCGCCGCGCAGGCCGCCGTCAACCCGGTCACTCCCCAGTCGCTCTGCGGGCCGGGCTACCTCCTGCGGGACCAGGACCCCATCCACCACGCGCAGACCCGTGAGCGGCTCGGCACGGTCTACCTGATGTACAACACCTTCACCGGGTACGGCTGCACGGTCACCGTCAAGTCCGCGTACGTCGGCACGCTCACCCGTACCCAGGTCTACCTCGCCGCCCAGTACCTGCCGACGCAGGTCGACGACACCAACAAGCTCTACGCGGCGGGCCCGACGAGGGCGTACGTGCGCGGCGGCTGCACGATCTGGGGCGGCTTCATGGCCGACCCGTCCGGTGCCGTCCACTACCACGACCGGGCGAACCCGGCGATCGGCGGCATCGGCACCTGCTTCTGATCCACCTGGCCGGGGCCCGCGCCTGTCACAAGGGTGCGGGCCGCGCCGGATCCACCGGTGGCGGGCCCGCGTCGGGACTACCGTCGGTCGGATGGGACGGATGCGTGGCGTCCACGAGCGTCCGGAGGGGTTCGCGTACCAGCCGGAACTCCTCGACGTCGACGAGGAGATCTCCCTCCTGGCCGCGCTGTCCGCGTACGACTTCG
This sequence comes from Micromonospora thermarum, assembly GCF_012034245.1. GTDB lineage: Bacteria > Actinomycetota > Actinomycetes > Mycobacteriales > Micromonosporaceae > Micromonospora > Micromonospora thermarum. The sequence continues at coordinate 25,779 of NZ_JAATEO010000048.1, forward strand.
GCGAGGTCCGCATGTACGGGCAGATCGCGCGGCGGACGGTGCGGCAGTTCGGCTTCCGCTACGACTGCGGTTCCTTCCAGCTCACCGAGACCGAGGCGCTGCCGGTCGAACTGCACGGGGTGCGGGAGCGGTGCGCCGCCCTGGCCGGAGTGCCGGCCGACACACTCGCCCAGGCGCTGGTAACGCGCTACCCACCCGGTTCGGTCATCGGCTGGCACCGCGACGCCCCGGCCTTCGGCCCGACCGTCGTCGGCCTGTCGCTGGGCTCCGCGTGCCTGTTGCGGTTCCAGCGGGGCCGCGGCCCGGAGCGCCGGGTGTACGAGGTGGAGCTGGCGCCCCGCTCCGCGTACGTGCTCGCCGGCGCGGTCCGGACCGCCTGGCAGCACAGCATCCCGCCGGTGCCCGAGCTGCGGTACTCGGTCACCTTCCGGCAACTGCGGAGCGGTTGATCCGGTCGGCCCTCCCGGCGCCGACCCGGTGGCATACTCGGTCGCCATGGTGCTGTCGCGCGGCTGGGCGTACTTCCTCATCGGGGTCGGCGTCTGGACCTGGGTGATCTGGCCGCGGTTCGCCGTCGCCATCTGGAAGGACCCGCGCTCCTGGTCGACCGGGGTGGTCGGGGACTTCCCGGCGACCGGGTTCCTCTGGATCCACGCCCTGCTGATCGCGGCGTCCCTCGCCATCGGCACCACGGTCGGCGTCCTCGGAGTTCGCGCCCTGCGCGCCGGCCGCCGGCCGACCTCGACCTCCTGACCTCGGGCTGGGTGCGCGGCACAGCCGCCCTTCGCGGGGCGGTGGATGCCCTCCGGGGAGGTGTGACGCGGGCCGCTCCCCACGGATTTGACGTTCAAACCCGCAGACGCGTAACTTTCTCTCTGCCAGCGCGGAACGGGGCAAACAGGGCGAAAGGCCTGGAGCTCCGGACCGGGAATGGCACCGGCGCCGAGGGGTCGAACTCCCTGGGACGCCGGTCGGGCGGGGCCCGCCGGATCTGCCGGGAGGCGGATTTGGTGCGGCGGAACCGACCGGGTATGGTTGACGACCGGCAGGGCACCGGGCGAGCCAGCGGGACACCGCGGCGGCCGGCCTGCCGAATCCGATGATCAAGTGCAGTGGCTCGCCGCTGCATGCGACCAGCGGGCCAAGCCGTACGAAGCATGACAGACCGGTACACACGGTTTGACACGGCAGAGACGGTGA
>NZ_JAATEO010000049.1 GCF_012034245.1 Micromonospora thermarum
CATCACCCTCGCCGAACACCTCGGCCTGCCCCTCGTCACCACCATCCACGCCACCGAGGCGGGCCGGCACCAGGGCTGGCTCCCCGGGGAGATGAACCGCACCATCCACGGCGTCGAGCACTGGCTGAGCAACGCCGCCACTCGGGTGATCACCTGCTCGGGTTACATGCGGGACCAGGTGACCACGTTGTTCGAGGTGCCGGCCGGTGACGTCGACGTGGTGCCCAACGGGGTCGACGACCGGGCCTGGCACGCCCGTCCGCGGGCGGTGGCCTCCGCCCGGGCCCGCTTCGCCGGGGACGGCCCGCTGATCGGGTACGCCGGCCGGCTGGTGTACGAGAAGGGCGTACAGCACCTGGTGCACGCCGTGCCGTACCTGCGCCGGCGGCATCCCGGGCTGCGGGTGCTCATCGCCGGCGACGGGCCGTACCGGGAGGAGCTGGTGGAGCAGGCCCAGGGGCTGCACCTGCACGACACGGTCCGCTTCGCCGGGTTCCTCGACTCGACGCAACTGCCGGCCGTGCTGGGCGCCACCGACGCGACCGTCGTGCCGAGTCTCTACGAGCCGTTCGGCATGGTGGCGCTGGAGGCGGCCGCGGCGGGCGCGCCATTGGCGGTGGCCGCGACCGGCGGGCTCGCCGAGATCGTCGAGCCGGGGGTCACCGGGGTGACGTTCCCGCACAGCGACCCGGACGCCCTCGCCGGGGCGGTCGACCATCTCCTCGCCGACGAGGTGTTCGCGCGGCGGGTGGCCCGCCGCGCCCGCGCCATGGTCGGCGAGCGGTACGGGTGGGCGACGATCGCGGCGCGCACCGCCGGGACGTACGCCGCGGCCCGCCGCGAGCACGCCCCGGCCGGGCGGCGGACCGCGACCCGGCTCGGCGAGCGCCGGCGCACCATCGAGATCCCCGACGGGAACCTCCTCGCGATGGGCGGCGCTGCCGGCTGACCGGCGGCCGGGAGAGCCGGACCGGGGCCTCCCGACCGCCGCCGAGCCACCGCGCCCCGGCGGACGGGCCGGCGGCGCGCCCGCTTCAGCGGATGGTCCCGCCCATCCCCTGGCCTAGGGTGTACGCCGGGCGGTGGATGGGAGCACTGTGGAGCGAGTGCTGATCGCCGGCCGGTACCGGCTACTGGAGATGGTCGGGCGCGGCGGCATGGGCCGGGTCTGGCGGGCCCACGACGAGGTGCTGCACCGCGAGGTCGCGGTCAAGCAGATCGTCCCGCCGGGCTGGCTGACCGGCGAGGAACGCGACGAGCTGCGGCTCCGCACACTGCGGGAGGCGCGCACGGCCGCGCGCATCGACCACCCCCACGTCGTCAAGGTGTACGACGTGGTGCCGGTGGGCGACAGCCCGTGGATCGTGATGGCGTACGTGCCGTCCCGGACCCTCCAGGACGTGCTGGACGACGACGGCCCGCTGCCGCCCGGACGCACCGCCGCGATCGGGCTGGACCTGCTCGCCGCCCTGAACGCCGCGCACACCTCGGGGGTGCTGCACCGGGACGTCAAGCCGGCCAACGTGCTGATCGCCCGCGACGGGCGGGCCCTGCTCACCGACTTCGGGCTGGCCGTCTTCGACGGCGGCGACGGGGCGATGACCCGGCCCGGGATGGTCCTCGGCTCACCGCAGTACGTGGCGCCGGAGCGCGCCGCCGAGGGGGTGTCGAGCGCGGCGGCGGACCTGTGGTCGCTCGGCGCGACGCTGTACGCGGCGGTGGAGGGGCGGTCCCCGTACGCCCGCAGCACCGCCATGGCCACGCTCAGCGCGCTGGCCGTCGCACCGCCGGACCCGGCCCCGAACGCCGGGCCGCTGGCCCCGGTGCTCGCCGGGCTGCTGTGCCGGGACCCCGGCGATCGCACCGACCACGACGAGACGCGGCGCCTGCTGACGGCCGCGGCGGAGTCGCCGGACCCGCGGGCGGTCGACGCCGTGGCGCCGGTCGCTCCGACCGGCGACGGCCGCACCGGCCCGGATCGTCACACCGCGCACCGGACCGCCGTCCGGCGGTGGGCGCTGGCGACGGCGGCGCTGCTGGTCGCCGCCGCCGCCGGGGTCGGGACGGCCCTGGCGGTGGCCGACGAGCCGCCGGAGCGTCCGGACCGGTCCCGGCCGGCCGACGGGCCGGGCCCCGACGACCGGAAGCACCGACCCGGGCCGGCACCGGGTGACCCCTGGGCCACCGCCGCCGGCGGCGGGTACGACGGCAGGCCGGACCACCCGAAGCCACCACCGCCCGGAGGGCGCGGCTTCCCGCCGCCGCCGTTCTCCTGCGTACGGCCCGAGGTGGTCGGCGAGCCCGTGGTCGCCACCGCCCCGCCCGCCGGGGAGACGTTCCGGCCGCCGCGCGGCTGGGCCTGGCACGCCGACACGCGCGGCTTCCGCATCGCCGTGCCGGCCGGCTGGCGCTACTCCGGGGACGGCAGCGTGGCCTGCTTCCAGGACCCGGCCACCGGACGCGCGTTGAGCGTCGCGACCACCGGCGACGGTTCCGCCGGAGCACTGGACCGGCTGCGCGCCGCCCGGGTGCGCGCGCTCGCGGCCGGCACCCTGCCCGGGTACGCCGAGTTCCGTCTCGGCGCGGCCGGTGCGGCGGCGGAGTGGGAGTGCGCGTGGGACACCCCGCACGGCAGCCGGCTGCGGGCCGTCCAGGTGGTGCTGGCGGCACCGGCCGCCGGCTGGACGATCGGCTGGATCACCCACGACGCCGACTGGGCGGCCGCGGCGGCGCAGTTCACCACCCTGCGGGCGAGCCTGCGCGCCCGCTGAGCGGACCGGCCACCGATCCGCCCGGATGAGAATTTCCACGCCGCTGACTATCGTGTGACACGGGGTGACCGAGGGGAACGCGAGAGTGCGGCAGGGGCTGATCGCGGGCCGGTACCGGCTGCTCGACCTGGTCGGTACCGGCGGAATGGGCCGGGTCTGGCTGGCCCGGGACGAGATGCTGCACCGCGACGTCGCGGTCAAGGAGGTCGTTCCGCCGAACTGGCTCGCCGAGGCCGAGCGGTACGAGGTGCGGCTGCGCTCGCTGCGGGAGGCGCGCACCGCCGCCCGCCTCGCCCACCCCAACGTCGTCCGCGTCTACGACGTGGTCCATGACGGCGACAGCCCGTGGATCGTGATGGAGTACGTACCGTCCCGCTCCCTGCAGCAGATCATCACCACCGACGGGCCGCTGAGCCCGCGCCGGACCGCCCGGATCGGGCTGGCGGTGCTGGCCGCGCTGCGGGCGGCGCACACGGCCGGTGTCCTGCACCGGGACGTCAAGCCGCACAACGTCCTCGTGGCCGACGACGGCCGGGTGGTGCTGACCGACTTCGGGTTGGCCACGTTCGACGGTGGCGACGGCGCGATGACCGGGCCCGGCATGGTGTTCGGTTCACCGCAGTTCGTGGCGCCCGAGCGGGCCCGCGCCGGGATCTCCGATCCGCGTACGGACCTGTGGTCGCTGGGCGCGACGCTCTACGCCGCCGTGGAGGGCCAGTCCCCGTACGCCCGGGCCACCGCGATGGCGACGCTGAGCGCGCTGGCCACCGAGCCGCCCGACCCGATGCGGCGGGCCGGCCCGCTGCGCCCGCTCCTGACCGGCCTGCTGCGACGCGACCCGTGGCGGCGGTTGACGGCGGCCGAGGCGGAGCCGCTGCTGCACGCCGCGGCGGCCGACCATGACCGGCCGGCCGGCCCGACGCCGCCGCCGGGTGCCGGTCGGCCGGGCCGGGCGGCGGCCGGCCCGACGTCGACCCCGGATCGGCCGGTGGGCGCCGGCCAAGGGGCAACGCCGACCGACCGGCCTGCCAGGGCCGTAGCCGGCCGGGGGGCAACGCCGGCCGACGGGCCTGCCGTCGGCCAGGGAGCAGCGCCGGCCGACGGACCCGCCGGTGCCGCAGTCGGCCGGACGGCAGAGCCGACGGCCGGACCCGCCGGGCCGGCAGCCTCGACGCACGCCCGCACCGGCAGGACGCCGATCCGCGTTGACGGCGCCCCGGCCCGGTCACCGGGGCGGCTCACGAGGGTCGCCCGACGGCGACGGTCGTGGATCGTCGTGGGCGCGGTGTTCCTGATGCTCGCCACGCTGGGCATCGGGCCGGCCCTGGTGACCGGGGACGGCGGCCGGCCGGACCCGGGGGCCGGTTCCGGTGGAGGCGTCGCACCGGAGCGGCCGGCCGCGTTCGCCTGCGCCACGCCACCCCCCGGCGCCGCCCCGGTGCCGTCGATGCCGCCGCCAACCGGCGCGCTGCGCCTGGTACGCGGCTGGACGTGGCACGTCGACCCGGAGGGCTGGCGGATCGCCGCGCCGGTGGCCTGGCTGCGCTGGACGGAAGGGACGGTGACCTGCTTCCGGGAGCCGGGCGGCGTCCGGATGCTCAGCGTCGAGGCCGGTCCGCGACGGCCCGACCCGGTGGGCTGGTGGCGGGCGGAGGAGCAGCGGCTCACCGGCGACGGCCTCCTCACGGACTACCGCCGGTTCCAGATCGCCCCGCTGGACATGTTCGACGGTGCCGCCGTGTGGGAGTGCGCCTGGGCCAACGCCGCCGGCGTACGCGTGCACACGGCACGGCTGCTGCTGAACGTGCCGACCGGGCGGGCGTACACGGTGTCCTGGTTGACCACGGAGTTCGACTGGGCGGTCAACAACGCGTACCTCCTGATGATCCGGCAGAGCTTCACGCCGCTGCCCTGACCGACGGATGTGAGCGGCCGGCCGCCACCCCGGAGGGTGCGGCGCTGAACTACAGTGACGTAGTTTCGGCGCTCAAGATCCCCGGGAAGGTGAGCGGACATGATGGGACCGTCGCACGCGCTGTCCGGCGCGGCGGTGTGGCTGGCCGGGTCCTGGGCGCTGGACCACTTCGCCGGCTACGAGCAGTCGCCGCTGGCAATCGCCGTCGGCACCGCGGTCTGCGCGGGCGGCGCGCTCTTCCCCGACCTCGACCTGTCCGGGAAGGTCACCCGCAACCAGGGCGGCGCCACCGTCGCCCGCACCTTCGGCGTCTTCTCGCTGTTCATCGCCGAGGTGATGGAGAAGGTGTCGCTGGGGGTCTACTACGCGACCAAGCTCAGCAAGGATCCCCGCCGCAGCAACGGCCACCGGACGCTGACCCACACCATCCCGTTCACCGTGCTGGTCGGCTGGGGCACCACCGCGCTGTGCGCCGCGTACGGCAAATGGGCCGTGATCGGCATCCTGTTCTTCATGTTCGGTCTCGCCCTGCGCGGCCTCTTCGACGAGTGGGCCGAGCGGGCCGGCTGGGTCGTCGTCACCCTGCTGTCGCTCGCGGCGGCGTGGTTCACCTTCGCCACCCTGCCCGGCGACCGCGGCTACCCCATGATCGGGCTGGCCGTCGGCGTCGGGAGCTTCGTGCACATCCTCGGTGACATGATCACCCGTGCCGGGGTGCCGATCCTGTGGCCCATCCCGATCAAGCGTCGGATGTGGACGATGGTCAGCCTGCCGGATTCGATCGCTCTCCGGGCCGGCAGCAAGACCGAGGTGGTCGTCGTCCGCGCCGCGCTCACCGTGATCGCGGTGCTCGCCGCCGTCGGGCTGGTCGCCCCCTCGGTGCTGCAACGCTTCGACATCGAGGTCTGACGGTGGCGCCGGAGGCCGACGACGCCGCCGTGCCCGCGTTCTGGCAGGGCCTCGGGCTGCCCGGCCTGGCCGACGTGCACGTGCACTTCCTCCCGCCGCGGCTGCTGCGCCGGGTGTGGGCGTACTTCGACGCGGCCGGCCCGCTGGTCGGCACCGAGTGGCCCATCCGGTACCGGTGGAGCGACGCCGAGCGGGTCGCGTACCTGCGGGGCCTGGGCGTCCGGACGTTCAGCGCCCTCGCGTACGCCCACAAGCCGGGCATGGCCACCGACCTGAACGAGTGGACGCTCGACTTCGCCCGCGCGACGCCGGGCTGCCTGCCGTCGGCGACGTTCTTCCCGGAGCCGGACGCCCCCCGGTACGTCGCCGACGCGCTCGCCGCCGGGGCGCGGGTGTTCAAGGTGCACGTGCAGGTGGGTGGGTTCACCCCGACCGACCCGCTGCTCGACCCCGTGTGGGGCCTGCTCGCCGACGCGGGCGTACCGGTGGTGGTGCATGCCGGGCACGCACCGGTGGGGACCACGCACACCGGGCCGGATCCGTTCGCGGCCGTGCTCGCCCGGCATCCCCGGCTCACCGCGGTGGTGGCGCACCTCGGCGCGCCCGACTACTCGGCGTTCCTCGACCTCGCCGAGCGGTACGAGCGCGTACGGCTCGACACCACGATGGCGTTCACCCCGTTCTTCGACCGGTTCGTGCCGTTCCCCGCCGACGAGCTTCCCCGGCTGCGCGAGCTGGGGCTCGCCGGCAAGGTGCTGCTCGGCAGCGACTTCCCGAACCTGCCCTACCCGTACGCGGAGCAGCTCGCCGGCCTGGCCCGGCTCGATCTGGGCGACGAGTGGCTGCGCGCGGTGTGCTGGGGCAACGCGGCCGGGCTGTTCGACCTGCCCGGCTGACTCAGACCCCGACCCGCTGCTCGGGCACGCTGAGGCCGTAGAGGGCCATCAGCTCGGGGCTGTCGACCCGGCTGCCGTCGGCCACCGCGTCGCAGGCGATGTCGACGATCTGGTCCTTGTGCGCCAGCAGGTACGGGCGGGCGCCGACGTCGGCGCTGGCCAGGGTGGCGATGCCGGACCAGTGCCGGCGGCCGAACAGCATCGGGTAGCCGCGCAGCCCGCCGTAGGTGGCGCAGACCAGCACGTCCGGGTACGGCAGCGCGGTCACCCGGCGGACCGCCGCGGCCGTCAGGCCGGGCATGTCGACCGGCACCACGACCACGGCCTCGATCCCGTCGTCGTCGATCGCCGCCAGCCCGGCGCGGATCGACGAGCCGACGCCCGTCCCCCAGGCCCGGTTGACCACCACGGTGGCACCGGTGAGATCCGCCGTCTCGCGCACCTGGTCGGCCGCGGCACCCAGCACGACCACGATCCGCTCGCAGCCCGCCTCCGTCATCGTGTCGATCATCCGGCTCACCAGGGGCTTCTCCCCCTGGTGCAGCAGGGCCTCCGGGCCGCCGATCCGGCGTCCCCCGCCCGCGGCGATGATCATTCCTGCGATCCGGTTCAGCGCTGCGCCCCCTCCACCGTGGAGCGGGCCGCGCCGCGTCGGCCCGGCCCGCTCCGTCGTACGGACATGAGGAGAAACGAGCATTCCGGGGTGGGGGTAGCGGGGCAAAAGGGAAAATTGTGGGCTAAGCCGCGTCGGCGTAGCAGTCCACGATCGACACGTCGAGCGGGAAGCGGACCGGCGTCTCGCCGAAGAGCAGGGCGGTGGCCCGCTCACCGGACCGGGTGACCGCCGCCGCGACCACGTCGGCTCGCTCCTTCGGGCAGTGCACGACCACCTCGTCGTGCTGGAAGAACACCAGCTCGCCAGCGGCGCCGGCCAGCTCGCCGCGGAGGGTGGCGAGCAGCGTCGACGCCCACTCCGCGGCGGTGGCCTGGATGACGAAGTTGCGGGTGAACCGCCCGCGCGAGCGGGCCCGCGCCGAGCGGTCGCCGCCGTCCGGCGCCGCCTCCTCCCCGTCGAGGCCCGCCGAGCCGGGTGGGCAGGTGCGGCCCAGCCAGGAGCGCACCAGGCCGCCGGTCTCGCCGGTGCGGGCGGCCGCCTCGACGTGCCCGAAGGCGGTCGGGTAGTTGCGCCGCAGCACCTCCAGGGCCGGCACCGCCGACCCGCCGGTCTGCCCGTACATCGCACCGAGCAGGGCCACCTTGGCGCGGGCCCGGTCACCGCCGAACGCGTCCCGGGCGAGCGCGGCGTAGAGGTCGCCCGATCCACCGGCGGCGGCGAGCCGGGCGTCGCCGGAGACCGCGGCGAGGACCCGTGGCTCCAACTGGCCGGCGTCGGCCACGACGAACGTCCAGCCCGGGTCGGCCACCACCGCGCGACGGATCACCTTGGGGATCTGCAACGCGCCGCCGCCCCGGGTGGCCCACCGGCCGGAGACCACGCCGCCGGGTACGTACTCCGGCCGGAACCGGCCGTCGCGCACCCACGCGTCGCGCCACGCCCAGCCGTGCGCCGTCCAGATCCGGTAGAGCTCCTTGTACTCCAGGACCAGCGGCACCGCCGGGTGGTCGACCCCGCGCAGCACCCAGGCCCGCGGGTTGGGCACCTCCACCCCCGCCCGGGCGAACGCCTTCACCAGCTCCGCCGGGGAGTCGGCGTGCAGGTGGCGTACGCCGAACGCGTCGGCGATGCGGGCCGTCAGCTCGGCGAGCCGCCGGGGCGGCCCGCCCACCGGGGACGGCTCGCCGAGCAACTCGGCGAGGACGGCATCGTGCACGTCGACGCGCCACGGCAGCCCGGCGGCACCCATCTCGACGGCGATCAGGGCGCCGGCCGACTCGGCGGCGACCAGGAGCCGGAACCGGCCGGGATGCCCGGTCGCCGCGATCCGGGCGAGCTGGTCGGCGTACACCCGGGTCAGGGCCTCGATGCCGGGGCCCGGCGGACCCGGCAGCGACTCGAAGAGCGCATCCTGGCCGTGACCGGGCGGCTCGGCCGCGCGTGGCGGCGGGTCCGACGGCACCGGCGCACCGGTGAGCCGCGCCCAGGCGGCGGCCAGCGAGCGGGGCTCACCCCAGCGGCCGGCGTGCCCGAGCAGCAGCGCCTCGGTCAGCTCGACGTCGTGGCAGCGGTCGACGCGCACCCCGGCGCGCAGCAGCGCCGGATAGGTCGTCGCGCCGGACGCCCACACCCAGCGCGGGCGGTCGGCCCGCTCCCGGGCAGCGACGGCGGCGGCCAGATCGGCGACCGGCTCGGGCGGCGCGGCCGGCCGCCCGGCGGCGTCGAGGGATTGCAGGACTCCCCCGCCGACCTCGTCCGCCACCATCGCCACCAGCACGAACGCGATTCTGCCTCGCCGGTGTGACACTCCCCCACGGACCTCAGACGAGTCGCTGGAGGCGCGCCCTGGGCTGCTCGTTGGCGAGGTGGCACTCCTTGTGCTGGCGGACCTGCTCGTCCCAGACGTCCTGGTCGTAGTCGGGGTCGGGCGGGATCCACCGATGCGACCCGTCGCTGTAGTGGAACTTCTCGTCCCCACGCCGCAGGATGCTCACCGCAGCCAGCCGAGGAAGCGGCGATGCAGCGTGCCGGCCGGAGCCCAGGACAGGTCCTCGGACGCCCGGACCAGCTGCGCCCCCAGGTACAGGGCCAGGGAGACCGGGGCGTCCGCGTACTCCGCCCGCAGCTCACGCCGCCGGGTCGCGCAGGGCCAGGGGGCTCCACACCCGCCACAGGTCCAGATCGGCAGCACCGGCCCGTGGGTGGTCACTGTCTCCACCCACCGAGCCGTGCAGTCAACGTTCGCGCAGGCAGACCGCTCTGCCACCGGACCGGCCAGCACGGGTACAGATTCACTGCCGCCCGCCCACCGCCCCTCATCGCAGCTCGCGGCGCCAACGCCGGTCGGGCAACGCCCGCGTCGTGTCCTCCAACGGCACCCGGTCCGCCTCGGCCTGCGCCAACAGTCGTCGCTTCGCGGCCTCGCGCTCGGCTGCTTCGACCTTCTCGCCGCGATTTGATCGCGGATCATGGTCTGCCGTACCCATGTCGACCTCCCGAAGGGCGCGCTCCGCAGGGAACGCGCCGTCAGAGGCGGCAGGATTCAGCCGGACGCCCGCCGACTCTCCGCCACCCTTGCCGGGGGTGACGTTAGGTAACCGTTTGAACACTTAGGGGTACACGGCGTACCCGGTGACATGGCGTACCTATTCGACGACGCCTGCCCGGCGGGCCAGCGCGACCGCCTCTGCCCGGACAGAGGCCGGAGCCTCCTTGGTCAACCGGACCAACATGTCCTGCGCTGCAGGCGAGTAACGGACGGTTTCAGGTGAGGTCGTCTCGGCGCGGCCCAGCAGGTGCAACGTGGCCTCCGGAGCGCTCTCCAGGTCAGCCGACCGGGCCAGCTCGACGTAGTGCCGGCTCCGCCGCTCGGTGGACGGAATCGACATCGGGTCCAGCGCATGGGCCCGCCGCTGAGCCTCGTCCGGGTCCCCCAGGTCAACGGCGCACATGACGGCGTACACGTCCACCAACGGCCGGGAGACTCTGGTGCGCAGACCCACGAACCCCTCGGGCAACGCTCGCTGCACAACCTGGCGGGCGGCGTCCCACTCCGACCAGGCCCCCTGATCGCCGGTACGGGCGCGGGTCAACGCCGCGCAGAGATGAAGGTCGGCCAACATCTCCGCGTACTCGGTGCCACCGTCAGCCACCCGTGGCTCAATCAGGCCGCGAACCTCCCGCAGGCGTTCCAGCGCCTCGTCACCCCGGCCGACGGCCCGCAGCAGGTGAGCGGCGTACCAAATGGATTGCGCGATGGCCAATGGATCATCCGCATCCAGGGCGGCCGCCATTCCCCGGTCCACCGTCAGCCAGCACAGTTCCCGATCACCATGCCAGGCCAGATAAGCCTGGGCGAGGTGGTACGCCTGGGCGAGCAGCGCGAGGCTGACCCGTCGTGCCTCGCCGGTGTGCAGACGAGCGGCTCGCTGAGTGCTGTCGATCAGACCCGGCAGGACCGCGCCCGCTTCGGTTCGCTGATGACGGGACGTGTGCCAGGTTTGCCAGGCAGAGTCGACAGCGCCACGAAGGTACTCCGTCGACTCCGGCTCACCCGCGAGAGTGACATGCCAGGCGGTCAGCGCTCGACGTACCTCATCGACGGCGGGATGACTCGGTCGGCCATCGAGCGACAGCGTCACGGTCGGCCCGAACAGGTCGGCCAGGTCGCGTACGCCGAGGTGGGGCGCGAGTTGTTGAGCGGCCCGCAGGGTAAGGGCACGCCGCCCGTTCTCGATGAACTTCACGGTGGTCGGGCTGAGGCCGGCGAGCCCGGCGAGGCGTTCCCGGGAGAGACCGGCAACTCGACGAAGCCGCTCGACACGCTGACCTGGTGTGGGTTGCTCGGGCTGGACCACGGAGATCACCTACCGTTCGGGTACATCATGTACCCATGACGGTACGCATGACGGCCTCGGCAGACCAGAGGCCGCGTGTCGGACCTGGCGTAGGGATCCGCCAGGTCAGCCTCCTCAACCACCCGTAAGGCCGGACGTTGGATCGACGACGTTCGCGGAACCTCTCGGCACAGCCGTGCCGATCCTTGAGCACGGCACCGATCCAGCGGCACATCCGCTTGTGCCAAATGAGTGCGTCGACTCAAGGTGAAGGTTGCACGAGGACACCTGAGTCCATTCCAAGTGCCGCGTCACCCTGTAACGGTCGACGGCGCCGACTGCGGGCAGCGCCTCGTCGTACTCCACAAACGACCGGACACCGTCGAACCGCACGGCATACTGCGATGTGTCGGGACGATGCCTGTCACGGCACCCGAGACCACCGATCCAACAGAAGAACGCTCCGGGCCGCGGCGGCCGGACGCGACCGCTGAGACGGCGAAGGTGGCCGTCCCCGTGGAACGGCCACCTTTCGCAAACGCGCGAGTCGACGTCCGGTTACTTGCCGACGCCGGCGGTGAGGCCGGACTGCACCTGACGCTGGAAGACGATGTACACGATCAGCACCGGCAGCATCGCCATCGTGACGCCGGCGAAGAGGCCCGACCAGTCGGACTTGTAGCCCTGGTTGACCGACAGCTCGATCAGGCCCTGGGCGATGACCTGGTTCTTCGGCTCACCGGCCACCGACTGCATGAGCAGCGTCGGCAGGTACCACTGGTTCCACTGGCCGAGGACGTTGAAGATGCCGATGCTGATCAGGCCGGGCTTGGCCATCGGCAGCATGACGCTGAAGAACAGCCGGGTGTGCGAGGCGCCGTCGACCAGGCCGGCCTCGGCGATCGCGTTCGGCAGGGTCCGGAAGAACGAGTGCATGAAGAAGACCGTGAACGACAGCGACCAGGCCACGTACACCAGGATCAGCATGACGTGCTTGTTCGGCCCGAGCAGCGGGAGCACGACGCCGGTGTTGTAGACCCCCTTGAACAGCGGGACGGCGGCGAGGTAGATCGGCAGCGTCAGCCCGGACAGGAACATCCAGTAGATCAGCCGGTTGCCGGGGAACTCGTAGCGTGCCAGGGCGTACGCGGCCATCGAGCCGAGCAGCATGGTGAGGAAGACACTGCCGACGAGCACCAGCAACGTGTTCAGGAAGAAGCTGTCGATGCCCGCCGTCCAGGCGCGGGCGAAGTTGTCCCACTGCAGTGACGCCGGGAACAACGACAGCGGTTTGCGGATCACCTCGGCGTCGGTCTTCAGGGCGGACATGACCACCCACAGGAGCGGGTAGACGACCATGATCGCCCACACCACGAGGAACAGGTGCGAGAAGCCGTTGAAGATCCGTGCGCCGACGCCGTTGGCGGCGGACTCGGCCACCGGGCCGGGCGTGGTGCCGGCCGGCGGGGGCGGGGTGGGCCGGGCCCGGCCGGAGGTGTGGGTCACCGTACTCATCGTCCAGGCCTCCTCAGTACTCGATCCGCTCACGGCGGGTGATCCGGAGTTGGAGAGCGGCCAGCAGGATCGTGAAGATCGCCAGCGAAACGGCGATCGCGCAGGCGTAGCCGAACTGGCCCTTCTGGAACGCGTTGAAGTTGATCACCGACGCGAAGATCTCGCTGGCGTGGTTCGGCCCGCCCTGACTGGGCGTCATGACGTAGACCAGGGCGAACATGTCCAGGGCGATGAAGCCCAGGTAGACCCAGGCGACCGAGACGGTGTCCCGCAGCAGCGGCAGGGTGATCCGGAAGAACGTGTGGAACCGGCCGGCGCCGTCGAGGATCGCCGCCTCGTAGACGTCCTTCGGGATGGACTGCATCGCCGCGGAGAACAGCACCATGTAGAACCCGGCGCCGCTCCACACCGCGATCAGCAGCAGCCACCACAGCACCGCCGGGACACCGAGGAAGGGCTCCGGGTCGTTGGTGAAGGCGATCGGGTTGTCGGCGTCGACCAGCCCGATCTTGATGAGCAGGCCGTTGATCAGGCCCTGGCCGTCCGCCCGGTAGATCTGCTGCCACATCACCGCGATGACGACCAGGGACAGCACCTGCGGGAAGAAGAAGATGACCTTGTAGAGGCCGGAGCCGAAGACCCCTCGGATGCCGGCCCTGTCCTCGCGTCCGCCCACGTTGAGCAGGAACGCGAGGAGCAGGGCCAGCGCGATCGTGAACAGCGGCACGGTGACCAGGAAGAACACGTTGTGCCAGAACGCCTTCCTGATCAGCTCGTCGGAGAGCAGCCGGACGTAGTTGTCCAGCCCGACGAACTGCTGCCGATCGGAGTAGCCACCCCAGTCGGTCAGCGAGTACCCGGCGGCCTGCGCGAAGGGCCAGACCACATAGAAGAGGTAGAGCGCGACGGGCAGGGCCAGGAAGCCCGTGACGAAACGCGCGACACCGTGCCGCATTGGACTCACTCTTTCCGTTGGGATCAGGCGGTACGGGTCTGCTTCTTGATCGACGAGTCCTTGGCGACCTTGTCGGCGGCCGCCTGCATCTTGTCGACGAACTGCTGGGCGGTCAGGCGACCGGCCATCAGCTCCTCGGAGAGGTTCTGGCTCTCCTTGTCCAGGTCGGCGTAGAAGTCCCAGATCTTGACCGAGATCAGGTCCGGGCCCGCGTTCTTCATGAGCGCGTTCGCGGACGCCAGAGCCGAGTCCTGGACGTTGTCGCCGGAGCCCTTGGTGGAGGCCAGCGACTTGGTCAGCTCGGCGAACTTGGCCGAGCCGGCCTTGGACAGGATCGCGCGCAGGAACTCCTTCGCGGCCTCCTTGTTGGGGGCCTTGCTGGGGACCACGAAGCCCTCACCGGAGCCGGCGTACACGTCCTTCGCCGCCTTGTCGCCGGGGTTGCTCCAGTAGTCCGACAGCGTCAGCTCGAAGCCCGGCGGGATGGTGGCCGACATCTCGTTCTTCAGCCAGGTGCCGACCTGGATGAACGCCGCCTTGCCGTCGAGCCAGGCCTGCTGCGACTGGGTGTGGTCGAGCTTGCCCGGCAGGAGCAGCTTGTCCTTGACGAGCTTCTCCCACGGCTCGAGCGCCTTGAGGACACCGTCGGCCTTCCAGGCGTTGTCCTTGAGGTTGTCGATGTCGACGACCGCCTGCTTGCCGGCGGACTTCCAGATGCCCGCCATGAGCGCCCAGCGGGGGTAGTACCCGTGCACCGCGTCGTGCACGTACGGCGCCATGCCCTTCGCCTTGATCTTCGGCGCGAGCGCGAAGAACTCGTCCCAGGTCGTCGGGGCCTGCCAGCCCTCCCGCTTGAAGAGGGCCGCGTTGTACCAGTTGCCCCACACCGTGTACGCCACGTTCACGACGTAGAACTTGCCGTTCTGGGTGCCGTCGGAGACGGTGCCCGGCAGCAGCGTGTCGGCCACCGTGCCCTCGCCGTCCCACGCGGGCGCGGTGAGCAGGTCGTCGAGCGGCTCGATGGCACCCTCGTTGATCAGCGTGCTGCGGTCCATGCTGTCCGCACCCGAGTTCATGACCAGGTCGCTCGGCTGCGTCGCCATCTTCGGCTGCTCTTCGGTCTTGATCTTCTGGGTGGAGCTCATGTTGACCGTGATGTTCGGGTGCTTGGCCTTGAAGATGGCCATGTCTTCCTTGGCCCACTGGTCGCCGAGGCCGCCGTTGAAGACGACGACCTTGACGGCGCTGCCGTCCTTGACGCCGAACGGGTTGTCCTTGCTCTTCGCGCCGCCGGTGTCGTCGTTCTTGGCCGGCTCGCTGCCGGCGCAGGCGCTGAGCAGACCGGCGGCCGGGGTGACCAGCAGACCCGCGGCCGCGGCGCGACGCAGCAGGGTCCGACGGTTGAGATCGGGGGAAACGGACATGATGCGACTCTCCTTGGGATTCGGTCAGGCGGTCCGCCGGAGGCGCCCGGCGTACCGCGACTCGAGGGCGTGGTTGTGCTCGTCCCCGCCGGGGACGTTGGCGGAGAGGTAGATAGGGGGTACCTCGCCGGCCTGGTGGAACCGTCGTACGACCTCGGCGGTCAGCAGCTGCGCCAGCAGCGCCGCGGTGACCGAGGAGACCGCACAGACCGCGCCGCCGCCCTCGAGCGGCAGCAGTGCGTCGCCGTACGGCGCGCCGTTGTCCAGCACGACGTCGGCGATGTCGGCGAGCCGGTGCCCGGACGGGTGCCGAGGGGCGACCCGCGCCGTGTGCTCGACCGAGGTGACCGCGATCAACGGGTGACCGCGCCCGGTGACCAGCGTCGCCAGCTCGACCACCGAGCCGTTGATGCCGGACTGGGACGCCACCACGAACACGTCCTGCGGCTGCGGGGCCGCGAGGGCGTAGATCTGGTGGGCGATGGAGGGGTCGCGCTCCAGCTTCGGATCGGCGAGCACGTCGCGCGGCGCGTCCCCGTGCAGCACCAGGTCGTGGATGGAGAGCCGGTTGGTGGGGACCAGCCCGCCGGCCCGGGCGACCAGTTCCGCGGCGAACGCCTCCGAGTGCCCCGCCCCGAAGGCCTGGAGGACGCCGCCGGCGCGGAGGCTGTCGGCGATCAGGTCGGCGGCGGAGGCGAGCGCGTCGGTGCTGGAGTCGACCAGCCGGTCGAGCACCGGCCGGACCGCGTCGGCGTACCGCTGGGCGCTGATCATGAGGCGGTCCCCTCAGAGGCTGTCGGGACGCCCCGCTGCGGCTGCGGCGGGCCCAGCCGCCGACGGGCGGCGTTGGAGGGCGGGCCGGATACAGCACCGGTATCCGGCCCGCCCTCCGCCTTGCCGGATCGCCCGCTGGACTCCGCCTCGCTCGCCCCGGGGCTTCCCGACAGCCTCTTGGCGGCCTTGTGCCCGTCGACGGCCTGGGCGGTACGCCGGAAGGCCGCGTGGGCGCGGTCGTGGGTGCGCTGCGCGACGGCGATGTAGAGCAGGTCGAGCACGACGAGCTGGGGGTGCCGGGCGGACAGCGCGTCGGGGCGGAAGGTGGTGGCCTGGCTGGCCGTGAGCAGCACGATGTCGGCCAGCTCGGCCAGGGGCGAGCGCGGGAAGCCGGTCACGGCGACGGTCGTCGCGCCCCGGCTGCCGGCCTCCGCGAGCATCTCGATGGTCTCCCGGGTCTGACCGCTGTGCGAGACGCCGAGCGCGACGTCGCCGGAGCGCAGCAGGGCCGCCGAGGCAAGACCCTCGTGGACGTCGTTCCAGGCCCAGGCGGCGACCCCGATGCGGTGCAGCATGAACTGCATCTCCTCGCCGACCAGGGCGCTGCCGCTGGCGCCGAAGATGTTCACCCGGCTCGCGCCCGCGATGGCCACCGCGGCCCGCTCCACCTCGGCGAGGTCGAGCAGCGCGGCGGTGTCGTGCATGGCCCGGGTGTCGGCGGCGATGATCTGGTCGAGCACCCGGCGGAGGGGGTCGCTG
This sequence comes from Micromonospora thermarum, assembly GCF_012034245.1. GTDB lineage: Bacteria > Actinomycetota > Actinomycetes > Mycobacteriales > Micromonosporaceae > Micromonospora > Micromonospora thermarum. The sequence goes on from NZ_JAATEO010000049.1 coordinate 16,371, forward strand.
GGCTGGATCTCGCGCCCGATGTCGACGGTCCACCCGGCCGACCGGGCCCGGCCGGTCTCGGCGGCGATACCGAGCCGCAGGTCCGCGTACCCCTCGAAGCCCATCGCCCGGCAGAAGCGGGTGATGGTGGCCGGGGAGGTGCCGCTGCGCTCGGCCAGTTCCACGATCGTCGCGCGGGCGGCGGCCTCCGGGTCGCTGAGCACGTGCTCGGCGACCCGCCGCAGCGCTCCGGTCAACTCGCCGGCGCCGGCCCGGACGCGGGCCAGCACGCCGTCGGCGGCGACCCCGGCGCCCCGCCGGTCGAACCCGTCGGCGTCGACCACCGCGGTCCCCGCGGCGGTGTCCACCTCGTGATCAACCATCGGACGCCCTTTCGAAAAGACTGTTAACTGTTAGTGGTAAAAGTTCTTACTGAAGGGCCCTTCGTGTCAAGACCGTGGGCGAAGTTTTCAAACTGTTACCTGGCGCACAGCCCGGGAGGGGCGCCCTCGCCTTGCCCGGCGCCTCCCGGCCGACCAGCATGAACGCGACATTCGATCAAGGAGGTGGGCGGGTGTCCGGCACCGTCGTGGTCGGTCTCGACGTCGGGGGTACGTCCACCCGGGCGACCGCCGTGACCCTGGACGGGGAACGGCTCGGCACCGGCCGGGCCGGCGGCGGCAACCCGACCAGCCACGGCGCCGAGGCGGCCGCCCGCGAACTGCGCAGCGCCCTGCTCGCCGCGCTCAGCGGAGTCGACCCGGCACGGGTGCGCGCCGGCGTCATCGGGCTGGCCGGGGCGGGCCGACTGCTCGCCGACCCGGACGGCCGGGCCGCCTTCGACCGGGCCTGGCACGACGCCGGGCTGCGCTGCCCGTACGCGGTGCACGGCGACGCGCTGGTCGCGTACGCGTCGGGCACCGCCGCACCGGACGGGACGATCCTGATCGCCGGCACCGGGGCGATCGCGGCACAGGTCCGCGACCTGCGGCTGGACCGGGTGGCCGACGGGCACGGCTGGCTGCTCGGCGACGCCGGCTCGGGCTTCTGGCTGGGGCGGGAGGCGGTCCGCCGGGTGCTCGCCGACCTGGACCGGGGCGAGACGCCCGGCCCGCTCGGCACCGCCGTTCTGCGCGACCTGCTCGGCTCGGCCGAGGTCGCGCCCCGGTCCCGGGACACGGTCGACACCCTGATCCAGGCGGTCACCCGACGCCCGCCGGTGGAACTGGCGCGGCTGGCGCCCCTGGTGGTGACGGCGGCCGTCGACGGCGAGCCGGTCGCGCGCGGGCTCGTCGACGAGGCCGCGGGCCATCTGGCGGCGAGCGCCGCCCGGATCCGCCCGGCCGGCGCCACCACGCCGATCGTGCTCGGCGGCGGCCTGCTGACCGGTGACACGCCGCTCGCGGCGGCCGTCCGGGCGGAGGTGCGGCGACACTGGCCGGAGGCGCCGGTCCGCCTCGCCGGGGACGGGGCGGCCGCAGCGGCCTGGCTCGCCGCCCGGGACCTGCCCGAGGTCACCGACCCGGAGGCGCTGCACGCCCGCCTGGTCCCCACCCGCTGAGCGCCGAGGTCACGCTCGAACGTGGATGTAGTGGCCTCCTGCCGCGCGGGAGGCCACTACATCACGGATCGAGCAGGATCACGCATCTGACGCGGCGGCCAGCCCTCGCTACTTGAGCTGGCCGGCGGTCAGGCCGGTCTGGATCTGGCGCTGGAAGGCGATGTACACCACCAGCACCGGCAGCGTCGCGATGGTCAGACCGGCGAAGAGGCCGCTGTAGTCGCCCTGGTAGCCCTGGCTGACCGCGAGCGCGGCGAGCCCCTGGGCCAGCACCCACTTGGAGTCGTCGCCCTGCATCAGCACCTGCGGCAGGATGAACTGGTTCCAGTGGCTGAGGAAGTTGAAGATCGCAATACTGATCAATCCCGGTCGCGCCATCGGCAGCATCACCCGGAAGAAGAGCCGGAAGTGACCGCACCCGTCCATCAGCGCCGCCTCGGCGACCGCGGTCGGCAGGGTCCGGAAGAAGGCGGTCAGGAAGAACACCGTGAACGGCAGCGAGTAGGCTGCGTACACCAGCATCAGACCGGTCCAGGTGCCGAAGAGACCGGCGTTGCGCACCACGAAGAAGAGCGGCACGAGGGCCAGGAATACGGGGAACATCATCCCGCCGACGAACAGGTAGTAGAAGACCTGCCGGCCGGGGAACTCGTACCGGGCGAACACGTAGGCCGCCGTGGCGCCCAGCAGCATGGTCAGGGTGAGCGAGCCGGCCACCACGATGGCGCTGTTCAGGAAGTACTGGCCGATGTGCGCCTCGGTCCAGGCACGCGCCCAGTTCTCGAACCGCAACGCGCCCGGCAGCCCCCACGGGTCGGCCAGGATCTCCGCGTCGCTCTTGAACGAGCTGAGGAACATCCAGAGCAGCGGCAGCACGGTCAACGCGCCCCAGAACACCAGGAACCCGTGCGAGAAGACGTTGGCGCCGCCGGTCTCCCGGCGCAGCTTCCGGACCTCCGGCGCCGACCGGTCCCCGGCGGCGGTGCCGTCGGACGCGGGCTTGTCGAGAATGGTCACGAGTACTCGATCCGATCACGTCGAGCGGCCCGCAGTGCCAGCACCGCCACCGACAGGGTGAGGAAGAACAGCACCACGCCGATGGCCGAGGCGTAGCCGAACCTGTTCTCGCTGCCGAACGCCGTCTCGTACATCCGAAGGCCGATGACGTCGGAGGAGAAGTTGGGGCCGCCGTTGGTCATCTGCTGGATCAGGATGAACCCGTCCAACGCCGCGATCGCCAGGTAGATCCAGGCCACCTGCACCGTGTCCCACAGCAGCGGGATGGTGATCTTCCGCAGGGTGGTCCAGCGGGACGCCCCGTCGAGCATCACCGCCTCGTAGATGTCCCGCGGGATGGCCGACATGGCCGCGCCGAAGAGCACCACGTAGAAGCCCACGTTGCTCCAGACCATCACCGCCAGCACGCACCAGAAGGCCGTACGCGGGTCGCCGAGCCAGGTCGGGGTGGGCAGGCCGACGGCGCCCAGCGCGCCGTTGAGCAGCCCGCTGTTGGGGTGGTAGACCTCCCGCCAGAGCAGGGCGATGATGACCACCGAGAGCACCTGCGGGAAGAAGTAGACCATCCGGTAGACCGAGGTGCCACGGACGCCGGTCACCCCGGCCCGGCCCTTGCGACCGCCCATGGCGAGCATGGTGGCGAAGAAGAGACCCAACCCGATGGTCAGCACCGGCACCACGGCCAGCAGCCACGCGTTGTTCTTCAACGCGTTCCACACCCGACCGTCGTCCAGCAGCCGCTCGAAGTTGGCCAGCCCGACGGGATCGGCCTCGGCCGAGTAGCCGAGCCAGTCGGTGGTCGAGATCTGGAAGGCCTGCAGGTACGGCGAGATCACGAAGATGCCGTAGAGCAGCAGCGGCGGCACCAGGAACGTGACGATCAGCGGGTACTTGCCGTGTCTCACGAGAAGGTCCTACTCCCGAAGGCGGTGCGCCGGTGGGGACGGATGATGCCGTCCCCACCGGCCGGATGTCAGGCGGCCCGCTTGTACTTCTTGATCGAGCTGTCCTGGGCGATCGAGTCGGCGCCCTTCTGGCACTGGTCGAGGAACTCGGCCGGGCCGATCCGGCCGCTGAAGAACTCGCCGCACGCGGCGTCGACGAGTTCCCGCTCCAGCTTCCGGTAGTAGTTGTTGTAGACCCAGTTGAAGCCGGTGCTGCCGGAGGCGTCCAGCGCCTTGACCACGGTGCCGAGGCCGAACGGCAGCTCGACGCCCTCGGTGGAGCCGGCCACCACGGTCAGGCTGGAGACCTTCCGGGTGAAGTCCTGGGCGCCCTTCTTCGACAGCATGATCCGGAAGTACTCCAGGCCGCCGGCGACGTTCTTCGCCTTCGCCGGCACCATGAAGGGCTCACCGGCGGTGCCGCGGATCGCCTCGAACGGCAGCTTGTCGCCGCTGCCCAGGCTCGGCGTCGGCTGGATGGTCATGTTGAAGCCCTCGGGCGTCACCTTCTTCTGCTCGCTCTCCAGCCAGGAGCCGCAGGAGATGAAGGCGGCCTTGCCCTGGCACCACGCGGTCTGCGACTGGACGTGGTCGAGGCCCGGCGAGCCGTCCAGGATGTACTTGTCCTTGACGATCTGGTGCCACGCGTCCGCGGCGGCCTTCATCGCGTCGGACTTCCACGCGTTCGGCTCGAGGTTGTCGATGGCGGAGGCGACGGACGGCCCGCCGAACTTGATGGCGGTGGCGATCAGCGGCCAGCTCATGTAGCGGGGGTGCTTGCCGGCGTACGTCCACGGCGCGATCCCGGCCGCCTTGATCTGCTTGCACAGCGCGATGTGCTCGTCCCAGGTCTTCGCGTACTGCCAGCCCCGGTCGGCGAAGAGCTTGGTGGAGTGCCAGATGCCGTACGCGGTGTAGGTGTAGTTCAACACCAGGAACCTGCCGTCGTACGAGCCGACCTCGACCGCGCCGGGCAGCAGCGTGTCCTTGACGGTCTTGCCGGGGACGTCGAGGCTCGGCGCGTTGAGCAGCTCGCCGAGGTCGGCGATGGCGTTCTGGGAGACCAGCCCGTTGAAGTCGATCTGGCCGGCGCCGGAGTTGTTCACCACGTCCGGCGGGGTGCCGTCGACGAAGCGCGGCTGGAGCGTCTTGTTGATCTCCTGGGTGGCGGAGTGCTTGATCGTCGACTTCGGGTACTTCTCGGTGTACATGGCCTCGTGGGCCTTCGCGTACTCCTCGCCGAAGCCGCCGTTGAAGATCACCACCTCCAGCGGGGCGTCCTCCTTGACCCCGAGCGGGTTCTGCTCGGTCTTGGTGCCCTGGTAGGTGCCGCCGTCGCCCTCGTCACCGCCACCACCGGTGGCGCAGCCGGCGAGCAGGCCGGCGGCCGGAGTGGCCAGGAGGCCGGCGGTGGCGGTCCGCCGCAGGATGTCACGCCTGTTCATCATCGCTCCTCGGATCGGGTCTCCGGCGGCCACCGGGCAAGGGGGGTGGTGGGTCGCCGCGCGAGGCAGGGGGAATTTGTCTTCAGTTAGACGAATATTGCTGAAGAATTTCTACGACAGGAGCGGCCGGACTTCAAGACCCGAAGACCGAACCGTTACCACCCCGGGTCGCCTACGCTTGCGGCCATGGGCCGACTGCGCCGGCTCGCCGAGGCCACGCCGGCGGGCCGGAACCGCTACGTCGACCTGCTCCGGGCCTTGGCGATCGTCATGGTCGTTCTCGGTCACTGGGCGGTCGCCAGCATCGGCTACGACGAGGCCGGGCAGCCCACCGGCCGCTCCGCGCTGCCCGAGCTGCCGTGGGCGTACCCGCTCACCTGGGTGGTCCAGGTCATGCCGGTGTTCTTCCTCGTCGGCGGGTACGCGAACGCCGCCTCCCTGACCTCCCACCGCCGTCGGGGCGGTGACGCCACCGGGTGGCTGCTCGGCCGCAGCGCCCGCCTGCTGCGGCCGACGACCGTGCTGGTGGTCGTGCTCGCCGCCGCGGCCCTGGTCGCCCGACTACTCGGTGCCGAGCCGGCGCTGGTCCGGGCGGTCGTCTGGTTCGCCACCATCCCGCTGTGGTTCCTCGCCGCGTACCTGGCCGTGGTGCCGCTCACCCCGGTGATGCATCCGCTGCACCGGCGCTACGGGCTCCTCGTGCCGCTCGCGCTGGCCGCCCTGGTGGCCCTGGGCGACCTCGGCCGAGGGCTCGGCCCGGCCGAGGCGGCCCTGCCGAACTACCTGTTCGGCTGGCTGGCCGTGCACCAGCTCGGCTTCGCCTGGTACGACGCCTGCCACGGCCCGTCCGACGGGCCCGCCCGGCCACCCGACACCTCGGTGAGCCCCGAGCCGCAGAACCGGGGCGAGCGGCGAGGGCTGCGGTCGCGCCGGCTGCCGCTGTCCCGGCGGGCCGGGTGGACGGCGCTGCTCGGCGGGCTCACGGCGGCGGTGCTGCTCACCTGGCCCGGCCCGTACCCGGTCAGCATGATCAACGTGCCCGGCGAGCGGTTGGACAACGCGGCACCCCCCAGCCTGGCGCTGCTCGCGCTGACCACCGCGCAGATCGGGTTGATCCTGCTGCTGCGTCACCGCGCGGAGCGCTGGCTGGGTCGCGACCGGCCCTGGATGGCGGTGATCGCCGTCAACGCCGTGGTGCTGACCGTCTTCCTGTGGCACCTGACCGCGACGATCCTGCTGGTCGGCGCGCTGGACGCGGTCGGACTGCTGCCGACCCCGGCGCCCGGCTCCGCCGCCTGGGCGGCCTGGCGACTGCCGTGGGTGCTGATGCTGGCGGTGGTGCTCGCCGTCCTGGTCGCCGTCTTCGGCCCGGTGGAGGCCCGCACCGGCCGGCCGCCGGCGGCCCGTGGCCCCGGGCCGTCGGCCGGAGGCGGACCGGGCCGCCGGTGGCGGGCCGCCGGCCGCGCCACGCTCGCCGCCGCCGGTTTCGCCGCCGTGGTGTACGCGCTGGTCGACAACGCGGTCACCCCGCGCTCCGCCCCGGAGCCGTTCGGGCTGCCCGCCTTGGCGCTGGTGGCGTACCTGGCCGGGGCGGGCGTCCTACGGCTGCTCAGGTCTGGGTGGGGAAGCCGAGGTTGACCCCGCCGTGGCGGGGGTCCAGCCAGCGGCTGGTGACCACCTTGCCCCGGGTGAAGAACCGCACCCCGTCCTCACCGTGGGCGTGCAGGTCCCCGAAGAGGGAGGACTTCCAGCCGCCGAAGGAGTAGTACGCCATCGGCACCGGGATCGGCACGTTGACCCCGACCATGCCCACCTCCACCTCGTGCTGGTAGCGCCGGGCCGCGCCGCCGTCGTTGGTGAAGATCGCCGTGCCGTTGCCGTACGGGTTGGCGTTCACGAGGTCGACCGCCTCGTCGTACGAGCCGACGCGGACCACGGACAGCACCGGCCCGAAGATCTCGTCGGTGTAGATCGACATGTCCGGGGTGACGCGGTCGAACAGAGTCGGCCCGAGCCAGAAACCGCTCGCGTCGCCGTCCGGCTCGACGTCCCGGCCGTCGACCACCGGCACCGCGCCGGCCGCCACGCCCGCCTCGACGTACGACCGGACCCGCTCGGCGTGCGCTGCGGTGACGAGCGGGCCCATGTCGCAGCCGCGCCGGCCGTCACCGGTGCGCAGTCCGGCCATCCGCTCGGCGATCTTGGCGACCAGGGCGTCGGCGACCGGCTCGACCGCGACCAGGGCGGAGATCGCCATGCACCGCTCCCCCGCCGACCCGAAGCCGGCGTTGACGGCGGCGTCGGCGGCCAGGTCCAGGTCGGCGTCGGGCAGCACCACCATGTGGTTCTTCGCCCCGCCGAGCGCCTGCACCCGCTTGCCGGCCATCGAGCCGCGCTGGTAGACGTACCGGGCGATCGGGGTGGAGCCGACGAACGACACCGCCCTCACCGCCGGGTGGTCCAGCAGGGCGTCGACGGCCTCCTTGTCGCCGTTGACGACGTTGAACACCCCGTCGGGCAGGCCGGCCTCGGCGAACCACTCGGCCAGCAGCAGCGCCGCGCTCGGGTCCTTCTCGCTGGGCTTCAGCACCACCGCGTTGCCGGCGGCGACCGCCACCGGGACGAACCACAGCGGCACCATCACCGGGAAGTTGAACGGGCTGATCACCGCGACCACGCCGAGCGGCTGCCGGATCGAGTACGAGTCGACCTCGGTGGAAACGTTCTCGCTGAACCCGCCCCGCAGCGCCGACGGGACGCCGCAGGCGTACTCGATGACCTCCAGCCCGCGCTGCACCTCGCCGGCGGCGTCGGCGAGCACCTTGCCGTGCTCGGCGGTGATGACCTCGGCCAGCCGGTCCCGCCGGGCGTGGACCAGCTCCCGGAAGGCGAACAGCACGGACGTCCGCTTCGCCAGGGAGGCGTCCCGCCAGGACCGCGCGGCGCGCTCGGCGGCCTCGACCGCCGCCGCGACGTCCGCGGCGGAGGCCAACTCCACCTCCCCGGTACGCCGACCGGTGGCCGGGTCGAAGACGTCGCCGCGTCGCGCGGACGCGCCCACGACGCGCTTGCCGTCGACGAAGTGCCCGATCAGGTTCACCGGCTCACTCCTCGCGCTCACCGGGCCACCGCCTCGGCGACGCCGGAGCGGATGGCGTCGACCAGGATGGCGAGCCCCTCGCGGGCCTCGTCCTCGGTCAGGGTGAGCGGCGGACCCATCCGCAGCACGTTGCCGTACAGGCCGCCCTTGCCGGCGAGCAGGCCGCCGGCCCGGCACGCCTCGAAGACGCGCGTGGTCAGAGCCGGATCCGGCTCGCCCGTACCCGGCCGGACGAACTCGACGCCGAGCATCAGGCCCTTGCCGCGTACCTCGGCGACCTCGGGTAGGTCGCCCACCGCGGCGCGCAGGCCGTCGGCGAGGATCGCGCCGACGCGGGCCGCGTTGGCCTGGAGGTCATGGTCGAGCAGATAGTCCAGGACGGCGTTGCCCGCCGCCGTCGAGACCGGGTTGCCGCCGAACGTGGAGAAGCTGATGGCCGGCACCGACTCGACCACCTCGGCCCGGCCGACGACACCGGCGAGGGCGAATCCGTTGCCGACGCCCTTGGCGAAGGTGAGCAGGTCCGGCGTGACACCGTGGGCCTGGTATCCCCAGAAGTGCTCGCCGGTGCGCCCCCAACCGGTCTGCACCTCGTCGGAGACGAGCAGGATGCCGTGCTCGTCGAGCACCTTCTTCCAGGCGGCGAACAGCCCGTCCGGGCCGTGCACGAAGCCGCCGACGCCCTGGATCGGCTCGGCGATCAGGCACGCCACGTCACCGGCGGTCTGCGTGGCCAGCACCTCGCGCAGGTCCTCCACCGCCGCGTCGATCCGGTCCGCCTCGGGCAGCCGGGCGAGCAGGCCGCGCAGCCGCTCGCCGGAGTGCAGCCACGCCACCTGCAACGGGTTCAACGGGCTGGCCGACCAGCCGCGGTTGCCGGTGACGCCCATCGCCGCGTACGACCGGCCGTGGTAGCTGTTGCGGACGGCCAGGATCTGGTGCGAGCGGCGGTGGTTGGTGGCCATCAGCAGCGCCGCCTCGTTGGCCTCGGTGCCCGAGTTGGTGAAGAAGACCCGCGCGTCCGGGATGCCGGAGAGCCGGGCCACCTTCTCGGCCAGCTCCACCTGCTGCCGGATCAGGTAGAGGGTGGAGGTGTGCACGATGCCGGTGCGGAGCTGACGTTCCACCGCCTCCCGGATCTCCGGGATGTCGTAGCCGATCATGTTGGTCAGCACCCCGCCGAAGAAGTCCAGATAGGTGCGCCCCTGGGCGTCGGTGACCCGGCGGCCTTCGCCGGAGACCAGTTCGATCGGCTCGGCGTAGTAGAGCGGCATCCAGGACGGGAGCACGGCCCGGTGCCGGGCCAGCAGGTCGTCGGCGGTCATCGTGGCACCTCTCAGCGGCGTTCGCGGTTACCGCACGCTCTCATTCGGGCCGAGCGAGGGACAACTGTCACTGTGTAGCGCACGATCCCCGACGACCTGACAGCGCGTCAACGGATTCCCGTGCCGTCTACGCCTGGGGGTGCACGTTCCCTTGCCGGGGCGGCTCTCGGCCACGAAATCCGTTGGGTGCCTGTCTCGTCCGCCAACGACGGTTCGGCGCCCGGTCCGGGAAGCCGCGGCCCCTGGAGGGGCCCCATCTTCCAGGATCTCCGTCCGTGCGTGGCGCGTGACCTGACCCCGTATGTCCGGATCGGCGTTCCACCTCAACCCCGATGTCCGGTTCGGGCGGGGGCCCGGGTCGGAATCCTGGCGGGGGTGCGGGCGTTACATCACCTGGACGATCGAGCAGGGCCGCCCTCGGCGGCGGGTGCGCGGCCCCGGAATGACGGCGGCCGGCCGGTCGTTACATCTGGACCCGACACCACGAGGCACCCCCGGACGTGGTCGCTGGGATCTCCCCCAAGTTCTGTGAGCGCCGGACGGTGCTCGCGTCACCATGCCCGACCCCCTGCGGCGGGTGGC
>NZ_JAATEO010000005.1 GCF_012034245.1 Micromonospora thermarum
CTGAGGTCCTGACGAAAATTCCCTACTACGTAGAGCAGGCCGGTTACTGCATTGCCCTACACGAGAAGGCCAGCTGTCCAGCCTGCACCGACACAGGATGCCCGAGGCTGGACGAGGCTGCTGATGTCTTGGCCGTCTTCCGCGAGCAACGTCGCACGCGGTATGGGATCAAGCAGAACCCTTGAGCCACGGACATCACGATCTGAGCCGAAGCCGCTCCGGGAACCTGCCTGCGAGTCGGCGTTGTGCCAGCCGGGAAGTCTGCTCAGGTAGCGGCTCCCCGGGGGCGGTCGCGGTCCTTGGAGGGCTGGACCCGCTTCGGCTCACCGGGCATCTTCGGGTGGTCCGGTGGATAGGGCATGTCGCCCTGCCCGGCGGCGGCGTCCCGTTCCGCCCACTCCAGCAGGGGCGTGATGTCCCACGCGGAGTCGTCGATGCCGGCGTGCGGGTCACCCCGCTCGGCCAGCCGAGCCGGGACGGTGCGCAGGTCGAAGTCGTCCGGGTCGACGTCGGGCAGCTCGTCCCACGTCAGCGGGGTGGAGACGGTGGCTCGCGCGTTGGCCCGCAGCGAGTACGCGCACGCGATCGTCCGGTCCCGTGCCATCTGGTTGTAGTCGACGAAGACGCGGGTGCCCCGCTCCTCCTTCCACCAGGCGGTGGTGACCAGCTCCGGCCGGCGCCGCTCCAGCTCCCGGGCCAGCGCGATCGTCGCCCGGCGCACCTCGACGAACGTCCAGCGGGGCTGGATGCGCAGGTAGACGTGAACGCCACGGCCGCCGGAGGTCTTCGGCCAGCCGGCGACGCCCAACTCGTCGAGGATGCCCCGCAGCTCGCCCGCGGCGGTGGCGGCGTCGGCGAAATCCGTGCCGGGCTGCGGGTCGAGGTCGACGCGCAGCTCGTCGGGGCGGTCCGGGTCGGCGGCGCGGACCGGCCACGGATGGAAGACCACCGTGCCCATCTGCGCCGCCCACGCCACGTGGGCCAGGTCGGCCGGGCACAGCTCCGCCGCCGTCCGGCCGCTAGGGAAGCTGATCTCCGCGGTCTGGACCCACGGGGGTACGCCCCGGGTCGGCACCCGCTTCTGGAAGAACATCTCCCCCTCGATGCCCTCGGGGAAGCGTTGCAGGGTCGTGGGCCGCTCGCGAAGGGCGCGCATGATGCCGTCGCCGACCGCCAGGTAGTAGTGGAAGACGTCGGCCTTGGTGAACCCGCGCTGCGGGAACATCACCCGATCCGGACTGCTCAGCCGGACGCGATGCCCGGCGACCTCGATCTCCTCGACTGCGGCCTTCGTGCCACCCATTGCGCGACCATATGCGATGACTCCGACATCCGACGTACCGTTGGCGGGTGAGTCTCGACGACACCGAACTGCCCCGCACCGAGGACGAGTGGCGGGTCCGGCTCAGCCCCGAGGAGTTCCGGGTGCTGCGACAGCACGGCACCGAAGCCCCGTGGACCGGCGAGTACGTGGACACCAAGACGCCCGGCGTCTACCACTGCCGGGCCTGCGGGCTGGAACTCTTCTCCAGCGACACCAAGTTCGACTCGCACTGCGGCTGGCCGAGCTTCGACGACGCCATCCCGGGCCGGGTCAAGGAGATCGAGGACCGCAGCCTGGGCATGGTCCGCACGGAGATCCGCTGCGCCCGGTGCGACAGCCACCTCGGGCACGTGTTCCACGGTGAGGGGTTCACCCCGAAGGACACCCGGCACTGCGTGAACTCGGTCTCCATCCGCCTCGAACCGCGCGAGAGCTGAACGGCCGCCTCCGGGCACCCGCCGTCAGCCGCCCGCCGGCCCCGCCAGCAGCGCGATCTGCGCCGTACGCGACCGGGCGACCCGCTCGGCCAGCTCGCGGACCGGCACGCTGCCGCCGGCCGTGAGATGCGCGTGGGCGAGGTCCGCCGCGGCGCGCTGATGGGCGCTGAGCACCGCGCGGAGTTCACGGTCCACCTCGGCCGGGGACGCGGCGCGCAGGCGGGCGAGGTCGTCGGCGCCGGCGTGCCCGGCGTGGTCGTGCCCGCCTCCGCTCGTGGGCCGGCCAGCGTCCCGGAGCCAGGTACGCATCGTCCGCAGCTCGTCGGACTCGGTCGCCTCGATCGCGTCGAGCAGGGTCCGGAGCTGGGCGTCGGTCAGCCGGCCCTCGACCAGGCGGACGATCTCCAGCGTCCGCTCGGTGTGCGCCACCATCGCGGTGAGGAAGGGGGCGTCGACCCCGGCGAGGCTCGCCGGCGTGCTCGCGGGCGTGCTCCCGGGAGGCGTGGCGGGCGCGGCGGTGCCGGAGCCGCCGGTGCAGCCACCGGCCAGCAGCACGGCGAGCAGGGCGACGAGGTGTGGTCGGCGGGTGCGGCGCGCTCTGGGTACGGGCCGCACCCGTACGGTCAGACCTGGGTCCACAGCGCCGGGGTGTGGGGCGGTTCCCAGCCGGGCAGCGCGGTGTGCGCCTGGCGGCACCGGTACGTGGCTCCGCCGTACGTGACCTGGTCACCGACCTGGTAGGCGCGACCCGCCGTCCACGTGCCGCCCGGGGCGGGGGTGGTCGGCGCGGGGGTCGGGCTCGGCGGCGGGGTGGTCGGCGGTGGCGTGGTCGGCGTGGGTCCGCCCCCGCCACCGATCTGGAGGTCCACGCAGGAGTAGAAGGCGTTGGCGGTGTCGGCGATGTTCCACACCGCGAGGACCTTCTGCCGGCCGGAGTACGCGCCGAGGTTGACCGTGTGCGACACGGTGGCCGGGGGCTGCTGGCCACCTCCGCTGAACACCGCGACGCGGGTGTTCCCGATGAAGTACTCCCAGTTGCTGGTGGCGTGCCGGGCGGTGTTGGTCCAGGTGAACGTGACCGTGCTGCCGACGCTCGTGGCCGGCCAGCCGCGACTGTCGTCGTTGAGGACGGCGAAGTGGGCGATCCCGGCGTGGCAGCTGCGCAGCCCCTTGGGACCTTCGACGCTCTGCGGCTCCCACTTGATCTGGCCACAGTCGGGCACCCGGTTCTGCGCACAGAGTGCCTGCCGGCTCGGCGGGCCGGACACGTATCCGTGCGCCTGGGCCGGCACCGCTACGGCCAGTGAGGACAGGACGGCTCCCGTCGCGACCAACGGGAGGGTGACTCTTCGACGCATGGCGGCATCTCCTTTGCGGACGAAGCTGCTGAGATGCCACCCAAGGTAAGTTAAACCTTGTTAACAGTAAAGACTCCTGTCGATAAAAACATCGATGGAGGTGAACCTGGGGACGCCGCGCCGGAGGGGGTCAGAGCAGCAGCAGGCTGCCGTGCTCGTCGATCCGGTCGGCGGAGTCGTCGTCGAGCCAGACGCCACCGGTGGCGAGGTACCGGAAGCGGTACTCGCCCGGCCCGAGCCGGACCGTGATCGTGCGCGTGCCGTCCCGGCGGGCGACCAGCTCGTGCCGGCCCGGCTCCCACCCGTTGAAGCAGCCCACCACGCTGACCGCCCCGGGCGGGGTGTCACGGGGCAGGCAGAAGGTGACGCGGGTCTGGTTGCCGAAGAGCCTGTTGCGCTTGATCACGGTCTTTCCTCCGGGGGTCGGGTGTTCCATCGGTACCAACGGCCGACACGCCGGGGACGACTCGCCGTGGAACCGGACCAGGTTCGCCGGTTCCGGTTGCCGGAGCGTGTCACATGTTCGACGCTTGCGTTACGTGTCCACAATCGGGGGTTTTGTCATGGCGACCTGTGAGGTCTGCGGGAACGACTACTGGATGGCGTTCGAGGTGCGTACGAGCAGCGGGGCCACGCACACGTTCGACTGCTTCGAGTGCGCCATCCACAAGATGGCGCCGATCTGCGAGCACTGCCAGATCAAGATCGTGGGACACGGGGTGGAGGTGTCCGGGCGCTTCTTCTGCTGCGCCCACTGCGCCCGTGCCGAGGAGGGCGAGCAGGGCGCACAGATCCGCGACGCGGTGGGTGCCCGCCCGGCCTGATCGGCTCTCGTCCCCGCCGCGACCCACGCCACGCCTGCGGATCGGACGATGCGCATCCGGCCGGCCGGCGGACCAGCGGGTGCGTATCAGCCGCTGACCGGCGGAACCACCGTCCGTCACCCCGCCACCGCCGTAAGCGAGTGGTAAGGGTGCCGTGGGACGGGCTGCGGCTAGCATCCCGACATGCCCGACACCAGCACCCGGTCCGTCGCGGTCGCACTGGCTGCCGCACTGGCGCTCGCCGCCTGCACCGGCACCGACGGGAAGACCGGCGCGGCCGGCAGCGCCCCGACCACCGCACCCGGCGGCGCCCCGGCCACCGCCGGCAGCACGCCCAACAGTTCGGGCACCGCACCGGCGGGCGCCACCGGGAGCCCGGCCACCGTGCCGCAGACCCTCGGCTTCACCGCCCGGACCATCGACGGCCGCTCCTTCGCCGGCGCGACCCTCGCCGGCAAACCGGCCGTGCTGTGGTTCTGGGCCGCCTGGTGCACCCGCTGTCGAGGTGTCGCCGACTCGGTCGCCGGCGTGCAGCGGGACAACGCCACCCGGGTCAACCTGATCGGGGTGGCCGGGCTGGGCAGCGGCGAGGAGGCCATGCGCCGCTTCGCCCGGGACACCGGGATCGAGGGCTTCCCGCACCTCGCCGACGACGACGGGGCGGTGTGGCGGCGCTTCGGCGTCACCAGTCAGGAGCACTACGTGCTGCTGGACTCGGCCGGGAAGGTCGTGCACAACGGGCCGCTGTCCCAGGCGGACCTGCGCCGCCGCGTCGCCGAGCTGAGTTAGCGAGCCTGATGGACGCCCCCTACGGTCTCGCGCTCGGCGCCGGCCTGCTCGCCGCCGTCAACCCGTGCGGCTTCGCGATGCTGCCCGCGTACCTGTCGATGCTGGTGCTGGGCGACGGCCCGGCGGACGCCCGCGGGCCGCTCGCGCCGGTGGGCCGGGCGCTGGCCCTGACCGGCGCGATGACCGTCGGCTTCGTCGCGGTCTTCGGCGCGTTCGGGCTGCTCGCCGGCCCCGCCGCCGACGCCGTCGCGAGCCGCCTGCCCTGGGCGTCGGTCGCGATCGGGCTGGCCCTGGTCGCCGCGGGCGGCTGGCTGCTCGCGGGCCGGGCGCTCCCCGCGATCGCGCCACGGCTGGCCGGCGGCCCCAAGGTCCGGCGGAGCTTCGGCTCGATGGTCCTCTTCGGGGCGGCGTACGCGGTCGCCTCGCTCGGCTGCACCGTCGGGCCGTTCCTGGCCGTCGTGGTCGCCGGGTTCCGCGCCGGCAGCCCGCTCGCCGGGGTCGGGCTCTTCGTCGCGTACGCGATCGGCATGGGCCTGGTGGTCGGTGCCGCCGCGCTCGCGGTCGCGCTGGCCCGCGAGTCCCTGGTGCGCCGCGCCCGGCGGGCCGCGCCGCTGCTCGGCCGCCTCGCCGGCCTGCTGCTGGTGCTCACCGGCGGCTACGTGGCCTGGTACGGCTGGTACGAGATCCGGCTCTTCACCGGGCGGGGCGCCGAGGACCCCGTGATCGACGCGGCCGGCCGGGTGCAGACCGCGCTCAGCGGCTGGCTGGGCGGGCTCGGCCCGTGGGTGGTCGGGGCCGCGGCCGTCGCGCTGCTCGCGGTGGCCGCCGGTGCCACCGCGGTACGCCGCCGGCGCGCCGCCGAGCGCCCGGCTCCCGCCGCGGCCGAACCGGTCGACGCCGCCTGAGTGCCGGCCAGCGGCGCACACACCCGGCCGACCGGGAGTCCGTGGGGCCCCGCCGCCTACCATCGCGGGGTGCCACACACCGAACTCCGCTCCGCCTCCTTCGCCGACCTGTCCGCCCGCACCTTCCACGACCTGCTCCGGCTGCGGATCGACGTGTTCGTGGTGGAGCAGGCGTGCCCGTACCCGGAGCTTGACGGCCGCGACGTCGAGCCGGGCACCC
Organism: Micromonospora thermarum; assembly: GCF_012034245.1. GTDB lineage: Bacteria > Actinomycetota > Actinomycetes > Mycobacteriales > Micromonosporaceae > Micromonospora > Micromonospora thermarum. The sequence continues at coordinate 5,858 of NZ_JAATEO010000005.1, forward strand.
GGCACGTCTGGCTGGAGGAGGACGGGGTGCCGCTGGCGTACCTGCGGATCCTGGCCGATCCGGACGGCGTGGCGCGGATCGGCCGGGTCGTGGTGGCCGAGCGGGCGCGCGGCGGCGGGTACGCGGGCCGGCTGATGACGGCGGCCTTGACCGAGGTCGGCGACCGCCCCTGCGCGCTGGAGGCGCAGTCGCACCTGGTCGCCTTCTACGCGCGGCACGGCTTCACAGTCAGCGGCCCTGAGTACGTCGAGGACGGCATCCCGCACACGCCCATGCGCCGGGACGTATTGACGTAATCCGATTGATATGGAAGTCTGCCGGCGGAGCCAACCGCGCGGGTGACGCGGGTGCGGGAGGGGCAACTCCCGAGCCGTCCGGGCGTCGTCGTCGATCCGACCACTCCCCCGGGGGCCCCATGTCCTCTCTTCTCCGATCATCCCGCATCCTGTGGCTGCTCGCCGTCGCGGCGACCGCCACCCTCCTCCTGACCACCGCGCTGGCCAACCCCGTCTCGGCCCACGGTTCCGTGGTGGACCCGGCGTCGCGCAACTACGGCTGCTGGCAACGCTGGGGCAGCGACTTCCAGAATCCCCGGATGGCCACCGAGGACCCGATGTGCTGGCAGGCCTGGCAGGCCAACCCGAACGCCATGTGGAACTGGAACGGCCTGTTCCGGGAAGGCGTCGCCGGCAACCACCAGGGCGCCATCCCGGACGGCCAGCTGTGCAGCGGCGGCCGGACCGAGGGCGGCCGGTACAACGCACTCGACGCGGTCGGCGCGTGGAAGACGTCGCCGGTCTCCAGCAACTTCCGCGTCCGCCTGTACGACCAGGCGAGCCACGGCGCCGACTACATCCGGGTGTACGTGACGAGGCAGGGCTTCAACGCGCTCACCCAACCGCTGGGCTGGGGCAACCTGGAGCTGGTCGGCCAGATCGGCAACACCCCGGCCGCGCAGTGGACGCCGGAGAGCGGCGGCGGCGTGTCGATCCAGGTCCCGGCGAACGCGCCGGGGCGGACCGGCCGGCACATCGTCTACACGATCTGGCAGGCGAGCCACCTCGACCAGTCGTACTACCTGTGCAGCGACGTCGACTTCGGCGGCGGCCCGACCAGCCCGCCCCCGACGACGCCCCCGCCGACCACGCCGCCGCCGACCACGCCGCCGCCGGCTGGCGCGTGCACCGCGACGTACCGGGTGACCAGCCAGTGGTCCGGGGGCTTCCAGGGCGACGTGACGGTGACCGCCGGCGGCTCGGCCGTCCGGGGCTGGAGCGTGAGCTGGACCTTCGCCAACGGCCAGCAGGTCAGCCAGGCCTGGAACGCCACGGTGACCAGGACCGGTAACACGGTCGTCGCCCGCAACGTCGACCACAACGGAAACCTCGGTGCCGGTGCGAGCACCACGTTCGGCTTCATCGGCTCGTGGAGCGGCAGCAACCCGGTACCCGTCGTGGCCTGCACGGCCACCTGAGTCCCGGCCGGGGCCGCGCCCATCTCCCTCCGGGCGTGGCCCCGACCGGCCGCCGTTACGGCAGGCAGGTCACGATGTCGGCGATGGCGCGGCGGCGACCGGTGTAGAAGGGGATCTCCTCGCGGACGTGCAGGCGGGCGCGGGAGCCGCGCAGGTCGCGCATCAAATCCACGATGCGGTGCAGCTCGTCGGCCTCGAAGGCGAGCATCCACTCGTAGTCGCCGAGCGCGAACGACGCCACCGTGTTGGCCCGCACGTCCGGGTAGCCGCGTGCCATCCTGCCGTGCTCGGCCAGCAGTTCGCGCCGCTCGGCGTCCGGCAGCAGGTACCACTCGTACGAGCGGACGAACGGGTACACGCACACGTACCCGCGGGCCTCCTCGTCGGCCAGGAACGCCGGGATGTGGCTCTTGTTGAACTCGGCCGGCCGGTGCAGCGCCATCTGCGACCACACCGGGGTCATCGCGCGGCCCAGCGTGGTCCGGCGGAACCGCTGGTACGCGTCCTGGAGCGCGTCGCTCGACGACGAGTGCCACCAGATCATCAGGTCGGCGTCGGCGCGCAGGCCGGAGACGTCGTACGTGCCCCGGATCGTCACGTCCTTGCCGGCCAGTTCCTCGAAGAGCGCCTCGACCTCGCCGGTGACGTTCTCGCGCAGCGACGGCAGAGGGCTGGTGGCCCGGTACACCGACCACATGGTGTAGCGGATCGTGGCGTTCAGCTCCTTCAGCCGGGCCGCGTTCGTCTGCTCGGTCATGTCCCGGAACCTCCCAGTGCTGTGATGATCTCGTCGGCCGCCGTCGCGCCGGAGCGGACGCAGACCGGGATGCCGACACCGTCGTACGCGGCGCCGGCCAGGGCCAGGGTCGGGTGGCCCGCGCGCAGCGCGGCCCGCGCGGACGCCACCCGGTCGAGGTGGCCCGGCGCGTACTGCGGCAGCGACCCGCCCCACCGCTGCACGTGCGCGGCGACCGGCGCGGGCAGCGGGGTGCCGAGCACCGCCGACAGTTCCCGGTGCACGGTGGCCGCCAGATCCTCGTCGGGGCGCTGGAGCTGCGCCTCGTCCCCGTACCGGCCGACCGACGCGCGAACCAGGGCGAGCCCGTCCGGCCGGCGCAGGTGCCCCCACTTCGTGGTGAAGAACGTCGAGGCCTTGATCAGCAACCCCTCGGTCGCCGGCACCAGGAAACCGGACAGCGCCGGCAGCGCCGGTTCCGGCAGCGCGAGGGTGACCAGCGCGACGCTGGCGTAGTCCAGCCCGCCGACCGCCGCCGCAACCTCCGGTGCGACACCGGCGAGCAGCCGTGCGGCCGGGCGGGCCGGCACGGCCAGCACCACCGCGTCGACGTCCACGTGTTCAACATCGCGGGTCGGGCCGACGGTCAGCCGCCAGCCGGCGCCGGTCGGGATCAACTCACGGACCGCCGCGTCCCGGCGGATCGTCGCCCCGCTGGCCGTCGCGGCGGCCTCGACCAGGGTGCCCAGTCCGCCGGCCAGGGTTCCGAAGACCGGCGCGCCCGGCGCGCGGGGGGCGGCGGCCTGCGCGGCGCGTACCGCGCCGACCAGGGTGTGCTCCACCCGGGCCGCCCGGGCGAGCGCGGGCATGGTGGTGTTCAGCGACAGGTTGTCGGCCCGGCCCGCGTAGACGCCGCCGAGCATCGGGTCGACCAGCCGGTCGACCACCTCGTCGCCGAGCCGGGCGCGGACCAGCGCCCCCACCGCGACGTCGTCGTCCGGCCCGAGGAGCGGGCGGCCGGCGTCCCGGTCGGCGTCCGTTGCCGGCCGCGCGACCGTCGCCACCGCCGCCAGGTCCCCGGGTACGCCGACCAGCGTGCCGCCCGGGATCGGGCGCAGCCCGCCGTCGACGGCGAGCGCGGCCTGCCCGACGGTCGGGTGGACGACGCGGTCGGCCAGCCCGAGCCGGCGGACCAGGGCCACGGCGGCGGACTCCCCGCCGGCCGGGTCCCGCATGAGGAACGACTCCGCCCCGAACTCCACCGCCTGGCCGGCCAGCTCGCCGGTGCGCAGCTTCCCGCCGAGCGCGCCGCTCTGCTCGTACACCGTGATCTCGGTGCCGGCGGGGGCGCGGTCGCGCAACCGGACGGCGGCGGCCAGGCCGGCTATCCCGCCGCCGACCACCGCGACCCGCCACGGCGCCGCCATGCCGGTCAGTCCTGGTCGGCCGGGCGGGCGGACAGCTCGTGGACCAGGGCGACCACCCGGGTCAGCACGTCGGGGTCGGTCTCCGGCAGCACCCCGTGGCCGAGGTTGAACACGTGACCGGGGGCGGCCCGGCCCTGCTCCAGCACGCGCCGGACCTCCGCCTCCACGACCGGCCAGGGGGCGAGCAGCACGCACGGGTCGAGGTTGCCCTGCACGGCCCGCTCGGGGCCGATCCGGCGGGTCGCCTCGTCCAGGGGCGTACGCCAGTCGACGCCGACCACGTCGGCGCCGGCCTCGCCCATGGCGGTCAGCAGCTCGCCGGTGCCCACCCCGAAGTGGATGCGGGGCACGCCCGCGTCGGCCAGGCCGGCGAGGACCGCCTGCGAGTGCGGCAGCACGAAGCGCCGGTAGTCGGCCTCGGACAGCGCTCCCGCCCAGGAGTCGAAGAGCTGCACCGCGGAGACGCCGGCCTCGACCTGGACCCGCAGGAACGCCAGCGTGATCTCGGCGAGCCGGCCGGCCAGGGCGTGCCACAGGTCCGGGTCGCCGTACATGAGGGCCTTGGTCTTCGCGTGGGTACGCGAGGGCCCGCCCTCGACCAGGTAGCTGGCGAGGGTGAACGGCGCGCCGGCGAAGCCGATCAGCGGCGTGCCGCCCAGCTCCTTCACCAGCATCCGCACCGCCTCGTCCACGTAGGAGACGTCGTCGCGGGTGATCGGGCGGATCCGCGCCACGTCGTCGGCGGAGCTGACCGGCTCGGCCACCACCGGCCCGGTTCCGGCGACGATGTCCAGGTCCACGCCGGCGGCGGCGACCGGCACCACGATGTCGCTGAACAGGATCGCCGCGTCGACGCCGTGCCGGCGGACCGGCTGGAGGGTGATCTCGGTGACCAGGTCGGGACGCCGGCAGGACTCCAGCATCGCCACGTTGGCCCGGATCTCGCGGTACTCCGGCAGCGACCGGCCCGCCTGCCGCATGAACCAGACCGGGGTGTGCGGGCCGGGTAGGCGCCGGCACGCCCGGACGAAGGCGGAGTCGGCCGGCCCGCCGGAGCGGGGGTCCTCGTCTCGGGCGGCGGTGCCCGCGGTGTCGGTGCTCATCGCGGCAATCGTGCCACGGCGCCCGCTGCGCCCCGCCGCCACCGCCACCAATTGTGAGCCGCGTCCGCCCGGTGCGAGGAAGGGCCCTTGTCAACGGTTGCGGTAGCGGAAGGGGCCGCTGTCAACACCAGGCCCCGCGGTGGGCGGCGGCCCGGCGTCGACACTGCCGGGGCGCGGCTCGGCCCCGGCGCGCCGCCGGATGGGCGGGCCGGTGGCGGCATACGCTTTCGAGCATGGCCCCCCCGATCGCGCTTCCCGAGACCTTCGCCCGCGCGGTCGCCGGGCTCCGGTCCGCGGCGCCCCGGGCGGAGATCCTGCTCGAGGAGGTGGGGGCACCGCAGCGGCTCGCGCCGTACGCGTTCGCGCTCTCCGCCACCGTGCTGCGTGACGGTGACGAGGTGGCCACCGGCCGGCTGATCCTGCTCCACGACCCGGCGGGGCACGAGGCGTGGCAGGGCACGCTGCGCCTGGTCACGTACGTGACCGCGGAGATGGAGGTCGACCTGGCCGCCGACCCGCTGCTGCCCGGCGTCGGCTGGACGTGGCTGACCGACGCCCTCGACGTGCAGGGCGCCCGGCACCGCGCGATCGGCGGGACGGTGACCCAGACCCTGTCGACCCGGTTCGGCGATCTGGCCGGGCCGCCCGCGGCGGGCGACATCGAGATCCGCGCCTCCTGGACCCCCCTCGACAACAACCTGGCCCCCCACCTGTACGCCTGGTGCACCCTCCTCGCCTCGACGGCCGGCCTCCCCCCACCCGGCGTCACCGCCCTCCCCACCCCCCACCACACCCCCCCGTCCTGACCCCCGTCCCGCCCCCCGCCCCCCGCCCCCGCGATCTTGCACTTTCTGCCCCGACCAATCGCCGCAGAAGGGGCGAAGCGGGGGCCGAAAGTGCATGATCGGCGGGGTGCGGGCGGGACGGGGACACGCTGCGGGGGCGGGTGCGCGCGGTAGGCGGCCGCTGGGCAATAGGGTTGTCAGGTGACCGACGAACCACCCCTGCGCCGTCGGGCCGCCGAAAGTCGTACGGGAGACACGCCGCACCACCCGCCGTCGGCCCTGCCGGAGCCGGACGGCGCGGGGGCCCACCCGACCGTCGGCGGGCCCGTGCCGCCGACCGACGCCGCCGCCTGCCCCGAGGACGTCCCTGCCGGCGGGCCGGTGCCGCTGACCGCCCCGCGCGAGGGCACGCCCCAGCCGGTGACCACGCCGGAGGAACTCGACGAGGTTCTGGCCCGCTTCGCCGTGGGGACCGGCCCGGTGGCCCTGGACGCCGAACGCGCCTCCGGGTACCGCTACAGCCAGCGGGCCTACCTCGTGCAGCTCCGCCGCGCGGGCGCCGGCACGGCGCTGATCGACCCGCTGCCACTGTCCGACCTGACCGCGCTGGACGAGGTCATCGGCGAGGCCGAGTGGGTGCTGCACGCGGCCAGCCAGGATCTGCCCTGCCTGGCGGAGCTGGGGCTGCGTCCCCGGCGGCTCTTCGACACCGAACTCGCCGCCCGGCTGGCCGGCTTCGAGCGGGTCGGCCTCGCCGCGCTCACCGAGCAGCTGCTCGGCTTCAGCCTGGAGAAGCACCACTCGGCGGCGGACTGGTCGAGCCGGCCGCTGCCGGAGTCCTGGCTGACGTACGCCGCGCTGGACGTGGAGCTGCTGGTCGAGCTGCGGGACGCGCTCGACGCCGAGCTGTCCCGGCAGGGCAAGTCCGAGTGGGCGGCCGAGGAGTTCGCCGCGGCGATCCGCAACGGCACCCGCCCGCCCCGGGTCCGCGCGGAGCCGTGGCGCCGCACCTCCGGCATCCACCGGGTACGCGGCGCCCGGGCGCAGGCCCGGGTCCGGTCCCTGTGGTACGCGCGGGACCAGATCGCCGCCCGCCGCGACGCCGCCCCGGGGCGGGTGCTGCCGGACTCGGCGATCGTCGCCGCCGCGGAGCTGGACCCGAAGGACGAGAAGACCCTGCTCACGCTCCCCGGGTTCGGCGGCCGGTCGGTGCGCCGGCTGGCCCGCACGTGGCTGGCCGCGCTCGACGACGCCCGGAAGCTGCCCGACGACGCGCTGCCGGTCGCGCCGGCGGTCGAGGGCCCGCCGCCACCGCACCGGTGGGCCGAGCGGGACCCGGTGGCCGCCGCCCGGCTGGCCCGCTGCCGGGAGGTGGTCGTCCAGGTCGCCGCCGCGCACACGCTCCCGCCGGAGAACCTGATCGCTCCCGACTCGGTGCGCCGTCTGGCCTGGGTCCCACCCGAGGACGTGACCGACGGGACGGTGGCGGAGACCCTCCGCGGCCTCGGCGCCCGCGAGTGGCAGATCCACCTCCTCCTCCCGGCGCTGACGGAAGCCCTGACCGACCCACCGCCCGCCCCCTGACCCGGTTGATCAAGAGGTTTGCGTCCGCGACACGCCGGCGCGCTGACGCAAACCTCTTGGTCAACCTCGTCGGGGACTCCGGTCGGGTGGGGTCGGCCGAGGTGTGGGGTGGGCCACACGGGGGGGTGGTGTCCCCGTTGGTTACTGGCGAGTAGCATCCGAGGGAAACGCCAGTCTGGCTAGGAGGCTCCAAGTGCCCCGTGAAGTTCGGGATGTCGTCTTCGTCGACGGCGTCCGTACCCCGTTCGGCAAGGCGGGTGGCATGTACGCCAACACCCGCGCCGACGACCTGGTGATCCGCTGCATCCGCGAGCTGCTGCGCCGCAACCCGCAGCTGCCGCCGGAGCGGGTCGAGGAGGTCGCCATCGCCGCCACCACGCAGATCGGCGACCAGGGCCTGACCATCGGCCGGACCGCCGCCCTGCTGGCCGGCCTCCCCAAGACCGTCCCCGGCTTCGCCATCGACCGCATGTGCGCCGGCGCGATGACCGCGGTCACCACGGTCGCCAGCGGCATCGCCATGGGCGCGTACGACATCGCCATCGCCGGCGGTGTCGAGCACATGGGCCGCCACCCGATGGGTGAGGGCGTCGACCCGAACCCGCGGATCATCGCCGAGAAGCTGGTCGACCCGTCCGCGCTCGTCATGGGCGCCACGGCGGAGAACCTGCACGACCGGGTCCCGCACATCACCAAGGAGCGCACCGACGCGTTCGCGCTCGCCTCGCAGCAGAAGACCGCCAAGGCGTACGCCAACGGTAAGCTCCAGGACGACCTGGTGCCCGTGGCGATCCGCGACGAGGAGAACGGCTGGGGTCTGGCCACGGTGGACGAGGCTCCCCGGGACACCTCGATGGAGAAGCTCGCCACCCTCAAGACCCCGTTCCGCCCGCACGGCAGGGTCACCGCGGGCAACGCGGCCGGCCTGAACGACGGCGCCACCGCGAGCCTGCTCGCCGCCGAGGAGACCGCGCGCGAGCTGGGCCTGCCGGTCGCCATGCGGCTGGTGTCGTACGGCTTCGTCGGCGTCGAGCCCGAGGTCATGGGCGTCGGCCCGATCCCGTCGACCGAGAAGGCGCTGCGCATCGCCGGCCTGACCATCGACGACATCGGCCTGTTCGAGCTGAACGAGGCGTTCGCCGTCCAGGTGCTCGCCTTCCTCGACCACTTCGGGATCGCCGACGACGACCCGCGGGTCAACCCGTGGGGCGGCGCGATCGCCATCGGTCACCCGCTCGCCTCCTCCGGCGTGCGGCTGATGACCCAGCTCGCCCGGCAGTTCGCCGAGCACCCCGAGGTCCGCTACGGCCTCACCGCCATGTGCATCGGCATCGGCATGGGCGGCACCGTGATCTGGGAGAACCCGCACTGGGAGGGCAACAAGTGAGCGCGCTCGCGGCACCGAACGAGGTCGTCACGAAGGCGCTGCTGCGCCAGGTGAACGTACCGGGGCTGGACCGTCCGGCCGCCCTGATCACCTTGGACAACGGCTTCGACCACACCAAGCCGAACACCTTCGGCCCGGGTGGCCTGACCAGCCTGGACGAGGCGATCACCGCCGCGCTCGCGGCGAACCCGGCGTTCATCGCGGTCACCGGCAAGCCGTACATCTTCTGCGTGGGCGCGGACATCACCGGCCTGCCGCTGCTCGCGAACCGCGAGCAGGCCCTGGAGATCGGCCGGCTCGGCCACCGGGTCTTCGCCCGGCTCAAGGACAGCGAGATCCCGACCTTCGCGTTCGTCAACGGCGCGGCGATGGGCGGCGGTCTGGAGCTGGCCCTGCACTGCCACTACCGGACGCTGTCGGCCGGCGCGGCGGCCCTCGCGCTGCCCGAGGTCTCGCTCGGCCTCATCCCCGGCTGGGGCGGTACGCAGCTGCTGCCGAACCTCATCGGCATCCCGGCGGCGACCCAGGTGATCATCCAGAACCCGCTGATGCAGAACAAGATGCTCAAGCCGAAGCAGGCTGCCGAGATGGGCATCGCCGACGTGCTGCTGGAGCCGGCGGACTTCCTGGAGCGGTCCCTGGAGTGGGCCGCCGGCGTGGTCCGCGGCGACGTCACCGTCACCCGGCCCGAGGTCGACCGCGACATGTGGGGCGGCGTGCTCTACTTCGCCCGGCAGACGCTGGACCAGCGGCTGCACGGCGCGGTCCCGGCCGCGTACAAGGCGCTGGACCTGCTGGAGACGGCGAAGGACGCGGACTTCGCGGCCGGCACCGCCGCCGAGGACGAGGCCCTCGCGGACCTGGTCTTCTCGGAGGAGCTGCGCAGCGGCCTGTACGCATTCGACCTGGTGCAGCGGCGGGCCAAGCGGCCGGCCGGCGCGCCGGACAAGGGCCTCGCCCGTCCGGTCACCAAGGTGGGCATCGTCGGCGCCGGCCTGATGGCCAGCCAGCTCGCCCTGCTCTTCGCCCGCCGCCTCCAGGTGCCGGTCGTCATGACCGACCTGGACCAGGCCCGGGTCGACAAGGGCGTGGCGTACGTGCACCAGCAGATCGAGAAGTCGGTCAGCAAGGGCCGGATGGACAAGGGCACCGCCGCCAAGCTGTACGGCCTGGTGAGCGGCTCGGTCGACAAGTCCGTCTTCGCCGACGCCGACTTCGTGATCGAGGCGGTCTTCGAGGACCTGAACGTCAAGAAGCAGGTCTGGGCCGAGCTGGAGAAGATCGTCAAGCCGGAGGCGGTGCTGGCCACCAACACCAGCTCGCTGTCGGTGACGGCGATGGCGGAGGACCTGGAGCACCCGGAGCGGGTGGTCGGCTTCCACTTCTTCAACCCGGTCGCGATGATGCCGCTGCTGGAGATCGTCCGGGGCGAGAAGACGGACGACGTCACCCTGGCGACCGCGTTCGCGGTCGGCAAGCAGCTGAAGAAGTCGTCGGTGCTGGTCAAGGACGCCCCGGCGTTCGTGGTCAACCGACTGCTCACCCGGTTCCTCGGCACCGTCTTCGCCGCCGTCGACCAGGGCACCCCGCTGGACGTGGCGAACAGCGCGCTGGACCCGCTGGGCCTGCCGATGCGCCCGCTGGCGCTGCTCCAGCTCGTCGGGCCGGCCGTGGCGTACCACGTCGGCGGCACCCTGCACGCGGCGTTCCCGGACCGGTTCGGCGTCAGCGAGAACCTCAAGCGGATCGCCGACTCCGGCCAGCCGATCGTCGTGGACGACGAGGTCAACGCCGAGGTGGCGAAGCTGCTTGTCGTCGGCGACCAGCCGCTGACCGCCGAGCAGGTCCGGCAGAACGCGCTCGACGCGCTGGCCCAGGAGATCCGGCTCATGCTCGACGAGGGCGTGGTCGCCGAGGCGCAGGACATCGACCTGTGCATGATCCTCGGGGCCGGCTGGCCGTTCCACCTGGGCGGCGTCACACCGTACCTGGACCGGACCGGCACCTCCGAGCGGGTCGCCGGCAAGCGGTTCCTGCCGCGCGGCGCGGCGAGCCTGTCCAAGTAGGGCACTCCGCTCCCCCGCGATCGCGGTGGTCGCCACGCCGGCGGCCACCGCGATCGTCGTTCCACGGCGTGGTCCCGGGGCAGCGGAACGGCCCGCCGGCCCGCTACGATCACCCGTTCGCATCTTCGCGCCTGGAGCTGATGTCATGTCCTCACCGCCGGTCGACCCCTGGTCCGGGCAACCGGAGCGCGGCTCGCACCCCGGTTCCCCGCCCCCTGTCCCTCCGCCCCCGGCGCAGTGGGGGCGGCACCCCGGCACCCACGAGCCCCAGCCGGGCGGTTGGCCGCCGGCTTCCGGCGCGACCCCGGCGCAGGGGGCCGGGCCGGCGGGTGCCTGGCCGCCGCCACCGTCGCCGACGGGCTGGGCCGACCCGACCCGACCCGCCGCTCCGCCGGCGGCCGGCTGGCCGAACTCTCCGCAGACCCCGCCCACGCGCTCCTGGCCGGAGGCCACACCGCCGCCCACCGTCGCGTCGGGGTCGGGCCCGACGCCCCCGGGCAGGGGCTGGCAGCCACCGGCGGAAACGTGGCGGCCCGCGGGTGGCGGGAACCCGCCGGCCCCCGCCGGAGGCGGTTGGCCGGGCCCGCAGCCGGGATCGCGGCCGTCCGCACCCGGGGACCAGCCCACGCAGGTGTTCGCCCTGATCCCCCCGGCCGACCACCCGACCAGTGGACCGGGGTACGGCCAGCCAACGTCGGGCGGACCGGGCTACGGCCGACCCTCGTCCGGCGGTCCCTCCTACGGCCAGCCGACCTCCGGCCCGCCGGGGTACGGCCAGCCGGCGGGGAGCAGTCCGTACCTCCAACCGGGCGCGTTTCCGCAGCCCGGCGTCGACGCGCCCGGCGGCGCGCCGTCCCGGCGGTCGAAGCTGCCGCTGGTGCTGTCGCTCGGTCTGGTGGGCCTGCTGGTGCTGTGCCTGGGCGGTGGCGGCCTCGCCTACGTCGCCCTGTCCGGCAGTGACGACCCGGCGCCGGTGCCGTCCTCGGCACCCAGCGGGGACGCCACGCCCCGCGCCGCCACCGAGGAGGGGACTCCGTCGGCCGAGGCCAGCTCCCAACCGCGCATCCGGCTCGTCGCGCCGAAGACCCTCGGCGGCCGGGCGAAGAGCACCGACCCGGAGTTGCGGGCCCTGGCCGACGAGATGGTCCGGGACATGAAGTCGACGGTCCGCAGCGAGAGCGGCGCGGTCGGCGCGTTCTACGGCAGCCCAGAGAAGCAGAACATGGTGATGATCGCCGGCGCCTCGGGTTTCGTCCTCGACCCGAAGCGGGAGCTGGACGACGCCGTCAAGGCGCTCTCGGCGGAGCTGAACGTCCGGCGGATGTCCACCGTGTCCCCCGGCCCGCTCGGCGGGGTGGCGAAGTGCGGCGACGGCAGCGCCTCGGACATCTCGCTCGGTGTCTGCGTCTGGGCCGACCAGGGCAGCGTGGGAATGATCGTGATGTTCTTCTCGTCCGCCAGCAAGGCGAAGTCCGAGTTCACCTCGATCCGGGGGCAGGTCGAGAAGCGCTCCTGACCAGTCGGCTGCGGCGGGTCGGCACCTCGACGAGGACGCCGGCCCGCCGCCGGCGAAATGGATCACCCCGGCGGGCGGCGGGTGCGGACGTGGAGCCCGCGCTGGCTAAGCTCACACGTCGCGTTGTCGAAGACCTGGAGCTGACCCATGTCCCAGCCGCCAGTCAATCCGTATCCTTCCCAGCCGGGCAGCGGCGCCCCGTACGGCTCGCAGCCGGGCGCCTACCCGCCCCCGCAGCAGCCCGGCGGCTACCCGGCATCCCAGCCGGGCAGCCCGTACCCGGCACCCCAGCAGCCCGGTGGATACCCGCCGCCGCAGCCGGCCGGCGGCTTCCCGCCGCCCGCCCCGGGCGCGCCCGGCCAGCCGTACGGCGCGGTGCCGCCGCCTCCGAAGAAGCGGTCGACCGGCAAGATCCTGCTGATCGTGCTCGCGGCCGTGCTGGTGCTCTGCCTGGGCGGGGCCGCGGTCGCCTTCTTCGCCGTCAAGGACGAGGTCAAGGAGACCGTCGACGCCACGAAGATCCGGGTCGTCGAGCCGGAGACGCTCGCCGGCCGGCCGAAGGTCACCGACCCCAACCTGCAGAACATCAGCCAGCAACTCGAGGCCGAGCTGAACAAGTCCCTTCCGGACGCCACCAGCACCGTCGGTGCCTTCTACGGCGACCCGGCCAAGCAGGACCTGGTGATGGTGGCCGCCGCCTCCGGTCTCAACACCGACCCGACGAAGACCCTCGACGAGACGGTCGCCGGAGCCCGGCAGAGCGATGTCGCCGTCGGCGAGATGTCCTCGGTGGACCCGGGACCGCTCGGCGGGGAGGCCAAGTGCGGCGACGCCAAGGCCGCCGACGTCCCGATCGGCGTCTGCGTCTGGAGTGACAAGGGCAGCCTCGGCATGATCATGGTCTACTTCAAGACCGGCGCGGACGTGCAGAAGGAACTGGCCACGATGCGCGGCCAGATCGAGCAGAAGTCCTGACCGTCGACGGACCGACCGGGCCCCGTCCACCCGAGGGTGGACGGGGCCCGGCACGTCAGCGCTCCGGTACCGCCCGGCGGGTCCGGGCGTCAGCCCTGGGCGGCGCGCTCAGCGGCACTGCGTAGGACGCAGAACTCGTTGCCCTCCGGGTCGGCGAGCACGACCCAGCCGGAGCCGTCCGGGCGAGTGTGATCGGCGACGTGTGTCGCGCCGATACCGAGCAGGCGGGCAACCTCCTCGTCGCGGGTCCGGTCGGTCGGCTCCAGGTCGAGATGCAGGCGGTTCTTCACCGTCTTGCCCTCGGGTACGGCCAGGAACAGCACCTCCGGCCCGCCCTCGGGCAGCAGCATCGCCTCCGGGTCGCCGGGGAGGTCGTCCGGCTGCCGGGGGCACTCGAAGACCTGGGCCCAGAAGCCGGCCAGGGCGTACGTGTCGCGGCAGTCGATGCCGATGTTGTGGATCCGTGCGGTCACGGGTGTCTCCTCGATGGGTTGGAGGCGCCCCGCGCGAGAATGTCAGCGATGCGGGCGGCGGGGCGCGGAACAGGTTCTGGTGAACATCGACGCACCCCCTTCCGTCACCGTGCTGACCGCATGATCTTCACATCGCCGCCCGGACGATCGCAACCCCGTGGGGACACGACCCTCAGGTCGGCGTCACAGCGTCGCGTCGGGGTCCGGCCCGACGTCCGCCGCCGGCAGCGTCACCGTCACCTCCAGGCCGCCGCCGGGCTGGGCGATGGCGTTGACCGTGCCGCCGTGCGCGTCGCAGACGGCCCGCACGATGGAGAGACCGAGACCGGAGCCGCGGGCGCCGGTCCGCTCCCGGCCGCCCCGCCGGAACGGCTCGAACAGCCCCGGCACGTCGGCCTGGTCCACCTCGAAGCCCGTGTTGCCCACCACCAGCCAGGACCGCCGGCCGTCCGACCCGGTCCGTACCCAGAGCCGGCCGTGCAGGTGGTTGTAGCGGACCGCGTTCTCGATGAGGTTGCCGGCGAGCCGGTCGAGAAGCCCGGGGTCACCGACCACCGGCGCCGACTCCAGTGACGTCTGCACCCGCAGGCCGATGCGCTCCACCTCCCGGCGTACGGCCGACAGGGCGTTGGCGGTGCCGGCCGCCAGGTCGCACTCCGTGCGCCGGGCGAGGCGGCGGCCGGCCTGCGCCTCGCTGCGGGCCAGCACCAGCAGCGCGTCGACCAGCCCGTTGGCGCGTTCGGAGGCGTCCCGGACCACGGTGGCCATCCGGCGGTACTCGGCCGCGTCCGCCTCGTCGTCGCTGAGCGTGACGTCGATCTCGGTACGCATCACGGCGAGCGGGGTCCGCAGCTCGTGCGAGGCGTTGGCGACGAACCGCCTCTGCGCCTCGAAGGCGGCGGTGATGCGGTCCAGCATCGCGTCGAAGGTCTGCGCCAGCTCCGCCACCTCGTCGTCCGCCCCCGAGTATCCGATGCGCTGGTCGAGGGTGGTCTCGCCGAGCCGCCTGGCGGTGGCGGTCACCTGGTGCAGCGGGCGCAGCGCCCGGCCGGCGACCGCGTACGCGCCGGCCACCCCGACGACGCCGATCGCCAGCAGCGCGGCGAGTCCCTTCGCCAGCAGCTCCCGGCTCGCCGCGTCGACCAGTTGCCGCTGCCACTGCGCGGCGTCCAGGGAGCGGCCGTCGGCCAGCACCACCGTGGTGCCGGGGAGCAGCTCGTCGGTGGGGCGCAGCGCGTCGCGGACCAGCAACCACGCCAGCAGCACCAGGATGGCGCCGGCGCCCACCAGCAGGACGCCGTTGAGCAGCGTGAGCCGCAGTCGCAGGGTGGGCCGCAGTCGCAGGGTGGGCCGCAGCCGCCGGCTGCGCGTCATGACGCCGCCTCGGCGACGCGGTAGCCCGCGCCGACGACGGTCTCGATCAGCGGCGGATCGCCGAGTTTCTTCCGCAGCGTCATCACGGTGACCCGGACGATTGTGGTGAACGGGTCGGTGTTCGCGTCCCAGACGCGTTCCAGCAGCTCCTCGCTGGAGACGACCGCGCCGCGCGCCTTGAGCAGCTCGCAGAGGACGCCGAACTCCTTGTTGGTGAGGTCGACCGGCACGCCGCCCCGGGTGGCCACGCGGCGGGCCGGGTCGAGCACCAGGTCGGCCACCGCCAGCACCGGCGGGGCGGCGGGGGTGGCGCGCCGGCCGAGCGCCTGCACCCGGGCGACCAGCTCGTCGAACGCGAACGGCTTGGGCAGGTAGTCGTCGGCGCCCAGCCGCAGCCCCTCGACGCGGTCCGCGACCGTCCCGCTCGCCGTCAGCATCAGCACCCGGGTCAGCGCACCCGAGGCGGCCAGCTCGGCGCAGATCTGGTCACCGTGCACGCCGGGCAGGTCCCGGTCGAGCACCACCACGTCGTACCGGGTGACGAAGGCCATCTCGTGGCCGCTGTCGCCGTCGTACGCGACGTCCACCGCCATGCCGCGCTTGCGCAACCCCCGCGCGATCGCGTCGGCGAGGTTGCGCTCGTCCTCGACCACCAGTACCCGCATCCCGGCCTCCTCGCGCCCGACCACCCGACAACCTAGTGCCGGCCGCCAAGCCCGGCCCGCGCCGGGCACGGTTGCAGAAAACCTTCGGCGTACGCGATGCTGCCGGCACCGAGTTACCAAGGGGTGCCATGAGCGACAGGGTGGGGCGGGACGTCGCCTACCGCGGCTTCCACTTCCCGGCGGACCAGGGCCTCGGCACCGCCACCGGGCTGCGCGGCACGGACCGCGGCCTGGTGCTCGACGGCGGAGCGGACCGCGTGACGCACCGCCACCCGGACGGCCGGGTCCGGCGGTACGCGGTCGGGAGCTGGACCTCACCGCCGGTGCCGGCCGGGTTCGGGGTCCGCGAGGTGGTGCCGTCGTGGACGGCGGACACCCCCGGCGACGGCTGGCTCCGGGTCGAGCTGCGCGGCTGGCACGACGGCGCCCCGGCCACCCGGTGGT
This sequence comes from Micromonospora thermarum, assembly GCF_012034245.1. Taxonomy (GTDB): domain Bacteria; phylum Actinomycetota; class Actinomycetes; order Mycobacteriales; family Micromonosporaceae; genus Micromonospora; species Micromonospora thermarum. The sequence goes on from NZ_JAATEO010000005.1 coordinate 21,867, forward strand.
ACGTGCTGGCCGAGTGGGCCGCCGACGACAGCGCCGTCCGCCGCACCTCGGTACCCGGACAGCGGGACGGTGCGGCCACCGTGGACACCGACACCCTGGTGCTGTCCACCACGGTGACCGGTTGGCAGGTCCGGGTGACCCTGCTCCGGCCCGAGGACGCGGCGTCCGGCCCGGTCCTGCGGACCGTCGGCGCGGTCGCGACCGGCCCGGTGCCCCGGCTCGAGGACAGCCACCCGGCACCGGCCGGGGCGGACGTCCCCGGCCCGGCCTGGGGCACCGTGCTGGACGTTCCCCGCTACTCCCAGCGCATCCACGCCGGCGCCCACCCCCAGTGGGCCGGCGGCGGCGACTCCTGGTGCAGCCCGACCTGCACGTCGATGGTGCTCGCGTACTGGGGCGCGGAACCAACACCCGAGCGGTACGCCTGGGTGACGCCGCCCGGCCCCCGGCCGGTGGTGGTGCACGCCGCCCGGCACTGCTTCGACCACGCGTACGCGGGCGCCGGGAACTGGCCGTTCAACACCGCGTACGCCGGGGTGCACGGGATGGACGCGTTCGTCACTCGACTCCGGTCACTGACCGAGGCGGAGGAGTTCGTCGCCGCCGGTGTCCCGCTGATCGTCTCGGCCTCGTTCCGCGCCAGCGAGGTGCCCGGGCTGGACTACGACACCGCCGGGCACCTCGTGGTGCTGGTCGGGTTCACCGCCGACGGCGACCCGGTGCTCAACGACCCGTACGCCCCGGACGACGAGGGCGTGCACCGCACCGTCGGCCGCCACGCGTTCGCCCGGGCCTGGCAGGCGGGCAGCGGCGGGGTCGCGTACGTCGTCCGCCCGCCCGAGGTGCCGCTGCCGGTGCCGCCGGCCCAGGCCAACTGGTGAGTCAGCGGCGCAGCCGCCACACGCCGAAGGAGGCGTCGGGCCGCCGGCACAGCACGCCTCCGACCACCGCCTGGCAGTCACCGGACGCCTCGGGCAGCACGTCGAGCATCCGGACGGTGGCCGCCGCCGCGTCGACCTCGGCGACGAGCAGCCCGCCGGCCGGGTGCGGGCGGACGGCGAGCCGCCGGGCCTCACCGGGCTCCCGCTGGACGAGTTCCCACCTGCCCAACTCGCTCCGGACCTGACCGGTGACCGGGTCGAGCACCGCCAGGTCCGCCGGTCCGGTGCCCGTTCCGGGGACCGGAACGACGACCACCGACCCGGGCGCCGCCCACGCCATCTCCCAGCCCGGTCGGGCCCACAACTGACGGCCGGTCGCCGGGTCCAGCGCCCACAGCGTCCCGGGGCGTGTCTGACCGCAGATCACGCCGCCGCAGTCCAGCACGTACGCCGCGTCCGGCACCGTCGCCCGCCACCGACGGTCCAACCGGTCGACCCCGTACGCCGTCATCACGGAAGGCGTACCCGCGATCGTCAAGAGCAGGTCCCCCACCACCTGGGTGGAACGGTACGGCCGCTCGGCGGTGGACCACAGGTCGGCCGCGGCGAGGACCGCGCCGGTGGCGGCGTCCCGCACCTCGACCGGCCCTCGCGGGTCGCTGAGGACCACCCGGTCCATGCCGGCGGGGGTGAACCGGTACCCGACCTCTCCCGCCGGCACGTCGACCGTCCACCGCGGCGTGCCGCAACAGGGGTCGACGGCGCGCAGGACGCCCCGGCCCGCACGGCCGAAGTCCTCCAGCAGCAGGCCGCCGCCGGCCACCTCCAGCGCCGCGCCGGGCTGCTGCCAGCGGTACGCGCCGGTCGCCGTATCCAGCGCGACGGTGACCGTGCCGCGGCCCTCGGGCGGCTCCTCGTACCCGCTGACCAGCAGCAGGTCCCCACGAACGGACAGTCCCCAGAACCGGCCGTCCACCGGCACCGGCGCCCGCCACGCCGGTTCACCGCCGGGCAGCCGGTACGCCGCCACCGACCGCGGCGTCCGCTCCCGGGTGGGCGGATCCAGGACGAGCAGCAGGTTCCCGGCGACGAGCCGGTCGACGCCGAGCCGGGCCGGCACGACGACGGCGACCCGGCCGGGCGGCGGAGTGGCGGCGGCCAGCGTGAGCAGGGCGAGCAGCAGCACGGCGAGGAAGCCCGGCAGTCGGTTGGCGGCGGGCCGGGACCGGCGGGCGGGGGGCTCGGGTTGCTCGGCGTCGCGCAGGTCACCCAGGTCGATCAGGGTCATCCGACACCCCTCCCGGCGGCCGTTCCCGCCGGATCCCGGACGGGCCTGCGGCGATGGAAGCGTATGCGCAGCAGGTCCGTCCAGTCCGTCCGGTCCCGGCACGCCGACACGCGCGACGCGAGGCGACGGGGCGGCGCGAATCACCGCCCCGGCAAACCGGCCAGGGGCGCACGGGCTCGGCAATTCCGGTGGATCCCACCTGTACGATGGCGCGTCGTGGCCGTGCCGGTGGTTGATCCCTCATTGAAGACCGTTACCGAACCCGCCGCGGCGCAGTCGCCGCGACGGGCCAGGTGGCGGCCCGCCCGCGCCGACGTGCTGGCCGTCGGCGTCTACGTCGCGCTCGGCGTGCTGGTCTGCCTCAACTACTGGGTGGACGTGCAGAACCGGGTCTCCTCGCACCTGCCGACCGACCACAGCTGGTTCGAGTGGCTGTTCTCGCACGGGGCGTACTCGGTGCGGCACCTGGAGAACCCCCTCTTCACCAGCCGCCAGAACGCCCCGGACGGGGTCAACATGATGGCGAACACGTCGCTGCTCGGGGTGACCCTGCCGCTGGCGCCGCTGACCATGCTGGTCGGCCCCCAGGTGATGTACGCGCTCTACCTCGGCGCCGCGCTCTCGGCCACCGCCGCCACGTCGTACTGGGTGCTGTCCCGCCACCTGGTGCGGTCGCGGGCGGCGGCGTTCGTCGGTGGCGCGTTCCTCGGCTTCGCGCCCGGCATCGTGCACCACGCCAACGGCCAACCCAACTTCGTCTCCAACTTCCTGCTCCCGCTGATCGTGCTGCGGGTGATGCGGTTGGGCGAGCCGGGCCGCTGGCGGCGCAACGGTGTCGTGCTCGGCCTGCTGGTCGCGTACCAGATCTTCATCAACGAGGAGATGCTGCTGCTGACCGCGCTGGCCTGCCTGGTCGTCGTCGTCGCGTACGCGGTGATGCGGCCCCGGGCCGCGTGGCGGCAGGCCGGCACCTTCGCCGCCGCGCTCGGCACCGGCGGTGGGCTGGCGCTGCTGCTCACCGCGTACCCGATCTGGTTCCAGTTCAACGGCCCGCAGTCCTACCGCGGCCTGCAGGGCGGGGTCTTCCACAACTGGGGCGAGGACCTGAAGGCGTTCGTCACCTTCCCCCGGGACACGATCGCCGGCGACGAGGCCGTGGAGCAGACGATCGGGCTGACCGAGCAGAACACCTGGTTCGGCTGGCCGCTGGTCGTGCTGGCGGCGGTGGCCCTGGTGCTGCTGGTCGCCCGGTCCCTGGTCGTCCGCATCCTGGCCGTGCTGGCGGTGCTCTTCACGGTGGCGTCGCTCGGCCCGAAGATCCGCTTCGACGGTGTCGAGACCGAGACCGACGGCCCGTGGGCGTACATCCCGGACGACGTGCCGCTGGTCGAGATGATGATGCCGACCCGGCTGAGCCTGGTGGTGGTGGCCGCCGTCGGCGTCCTGCTCGCCGTGGCCTGGGAGGCGGTGTCCGGCGCGGGCAACCCGCCGGTGCCCGCCCCCCGCACCGGCGAGGGCACCCCGTCGGCCCGGCGGCGCTGGCTGCGCCCGGTCGGGTACGCGGCCATCGCACTCGCCGTCCTGCCGCTGCTCCCGCGTCCGCTGCCCGCCCAGCCGGTGGAGCCGCCGCCGCACTTCATCAGCGCGGGCGGCTGGCGCCCGTACGTGCCGGAGGGCCGGACGCTGGTGCCGGTGCCGATCCCGAGCAACGTGCACGGCCTGCCCACGCTGCGGTGGAGCGCGCTGACCCAGCAGGCGTTCCCCATCCCCGGCGGCTACTTCATCGGCCCCAACGAGAAGGGCGAGGGCGTCTTCGGCGCGCCGAACCGCCCGACCAGCACGCTCGTCTACACGACGATGGACCGGAACGCCACGCCGAACATCACCGACGAGCACCGCCGGCAGGCGGTCGAGGACCTGCGGTTCTGGCGGGCCTCGGTGGTGGTCCTCGGCGCCCACCCCCGGGAGGCGGTGCTGCGCGACCTGATGACCGCCCTGCTCGGCCCGCCCCAGCGGGTCGACGACGTCTGGCTCTGGGACGTCCGCCCCCTCGTGGCGTGAGCGGCGACGTCAGTCGACCAGCGGGCGGACGTCCCACACCCACGCGCCGTCGACCTCCCGGCCCGGACCGAGCAGCGCGTCGAGCGTCTGCTTGACCGGGTAGCCCAGGTGCAGTCCACCCTGGACGACGACGGCGGCACGCCAGTGCCGCAGGTCCTCGACCGCCTGCCGGCGCTCGACGTCGGTCACGGTCGGCACCTCGCCCGTCTCGGCGACCCGGCGCAGCAGCACCGACGTGGGGCGGTCCGGGGCGCCCCAGCGGGCGGTCGGGTCGTCCGCCGCGGTCGGGCCGATGAAGAACCCGCCCGGGGCGTCGAAAGCCAGGCCGGTGCGCGCCGACCAGAGCATCCCCTGGCTCGCCCCGGCGCCGGTCACCGGCGGCACGGGCACGACGGTCCGACCGGGCGGCACGTACGCCCGCCAGCCGCCGTCGGCGACGAAGGCCGGCACCGGCCAGACCGGCAGGGTCCGGATCGGCGTGGGGACCAGCGGAAGCAGCGCGGCCGCGACCGCGCCGACCCAGAGCAGCCGTACCGGCACGGCCGGCCGGGCGCCCGGCTCCGACCCGGAGCCGGACCCGCCACCGCCGGCCGGCTCCGGACCAGCGCCGGCCGCTCCGGGACCGGCATCGCCGGGGCCGCCGCCGGCCGGCTCCGCGGCGCCGTCCGGCCGTCCGGGTGCGGCGGTGGCCGCGCGGACCCGATCCGTCGCGAGGGCGAGCAGGATGCCGAGGACCGGCACGCAGACCAGGGCCAGGCGGGCGGGCACCGCGAGGTCGAGCAGGGGTACGCCGAGGAGCAGCCGGTACGGCCCGGGCAGCCCGGTCGACTCGCCGTCGAGGCGTACCTCGGCACCGAGCGACAGCAGCGCGAACAGCACGCCGCAGGCGGCGAGGGCCCGGACCAGCGGCCGGCGCCGGAGCCAGACCACGGCGACCACGGCGAGGACGAGCAGGCCCGGCCCGAAGAAGGAGTTCTCCTCGGTCGGGTTGGGGGCGAGCAGCCCGGGCACGTACCCGTCGCCGAGGACCGTCTGCCGCGCCGAGGCGGTGTAGGAGGCCAGGTCGAGCTGGAACGTGTCGGCGTGGAAGGGCATCCCCTGGTAGTGGCCCGGGCCGGCGAACTGGAACCACAGCGGGTACGCCAGCAGCGGCGACGCCACCGCCACGCCCACGCCGAGCCGGCCGAGCAGGGCGGGCACCGCGGCGCGCGCCGCCCCCGGATCCGCGGCGGCGTACGCCAGCACGAACACCCCGGCGGCGAGCGCGAGGAAGAGCAGCACCTCCTCGCCGAGGAACGCCTGGTACGCCACGAGGAGGCCGAGCCACACCCCGGGCCGGACGACGCGGCGGCGATCGGCGGGGAACACCGCCGCCACGATCGCGGGCACCAGGAACTGGGCCGCCATGTGCAGGTGCGCGCCCGCCTGGGCGACCATGCCGGGGGCGAAACCGCAGACCAGGCCGCCCAGTGCCGCGGCCACCCGGGAGTCGACGAACCGGCGGCGCAGCAGCACGTACCAGGCGGTCGCGGTGCCGGCGAGGCAGACCGTCACCGCCACCAGGAACGCCACCTGCGACCCGAGGAGCAGGGTGACCGGGGTCAGTGGCACCCCCAGCCCCAGCACCGAGGTGTTGGCCATCAGGTTGACGCCGTCCGGGGCGTTGAGCGCCGTGGCGTACAGCGGGTTCTCCCCGTCGACCACGGCCCGCGCCGCGCGGGCCAGCATCCACTCGAACAGGATCTGGTCGCCGGCCTGGTGGAACAGCCGGTCCGGCCGGCCCCACTGCCGCGTGGTGAGCAGCGCCGCGAGGGCGACGTAGCCGGCGACCACCAGGACGTCCGGGGTCCACACGGGCAGCCGGGAGCGCCCGACCGGTCGAGTGCCGGCGGGGACCCACGCCGACAGCCGGAAACGTCCGTCCGCTCGGGTGCCGGCCGTCGTCCGGACCGACATCAGGCCGCCGGGTCGGTCAGCGCACGGACGTCCCAGATCCAGACGTCCAGCTCCCGGCGGCCCGGGCCGACCAGTTGCTCGACGGTCTGGCGCAGCGGCTCGGCGTGGTGCTGGTCCACCGGGAGCACCAGGATCGCGGCCCGCCAGTACCGGAGGTCGTCCAGCGAGCGCCGGCGCTGCCGGTCGTCCAGCTTCGGCGTACGCCCGGTGGTGGCGACCTCCTCCAGCAGCGGCCCGATGCCGCTGGGCCGGCCACCGAAGCGGCCCGGGTCGCCGGTGTTGCCGTTGCGCGGGGCCAGGAAGTAGCCACCGGGGATCTTGAAGTCGAGGTTGGTCGAGGCGGCCCAGCGCATGCCGTGGGTGTTGCCCATGTTCGGCACCGGGATCGGCACCAGCGTCTGGTTCGGACCGACGTAGCCGCGCCACCGGTCGGCGGTGATGAAGTCGGGCACGGCCGGTCGCGACGTCACCTGCAGCGGCATGGGCGCGATCGGCAGCAGCGCGAGGACCAGCCCGGCGGCGGTGAGCGTCCGCAGGGTACGCCGTTCCACCGGCAGCGTGCGGGAGCGCTCGACGGCGAACGCGAGCAGCAGCCCGACCACCACGGACGTGATGAGACCGAACCGGGTCGGCACGACCGCGTCCAGCAGCGGCAGCCGGACCAGCCACTCCCAGGGCCCGACGACGATCTCCCGGTCCCACCACGAGACCCGCTCGCCGAGGGACAGCACCGCGAAGAACACCCCGGTCACCGCGAGCGCCCGGACCACCACCTCGTGCCGCAGCCACAGCACGATGCCGACGGCGATGAGGGCCAGGCTCCACCCGAAGAAGGCGTTCTCCTCCGAGTAGTTCGGAGCGAGGTTGACGTTGGCCCGCTGATGGCCACCGAGGGTGGGCGACCCCGGGGCGACGAAGGCGGCGATGTCGTTGCCGTAGTCACGTACGGCGTCACTGAGACCGTGGTACGCCATCGGCCCGGCGAACTGGACGTACAGCGGGTACGCCAGCAGCGACCCGGCCACGACGGTGCAGGTCACGAGCGCCTTCGCCAGGGGACGCCAGGCCGCCGACCACAGCGCCGGACGCTGGGCCACCACCGCGGTCAGGAACACCCCGCAGGCCAGGGCGGTGAAGAGCAGGATCTCCTCGTTGATGAACGCCTGGACGGTCACCAGCAGGGCCAGCAGCGCGCCGTCGCGGTACGGGCGGCGCGAGCGGGTGATGACCAGCACCCGCCACACGATGAACGGCAGCAGGAACTGGCTGATGATGTTGGGGTGCCAGTTGGCGTGCGACAGCATCGCCGGCGAGAAGCCGCAGAACCAGCCGCCGACGGCCGCCGCCAGGCGACTGTGGACGACGTGCCGGGAGAGGACGACGTACCAGGCGGTGGCGGTGCCGGCGAGAGCGAGCGTCACCAGCAGCACGAACGTCACCGCCGGGCCGAAGAGGAGGGTCACCGGCACCATCGGGATGCCCAGGGCGAGGATGGCCGTGTTGGCCATCAGGTTGACGCCGTCCGGGTAGTTGAACTGCTCGGTGAAGAACGGGAACTCGCCGTGCAGCACCACGCGCACCGAGTGGGCCAGGAAGAACTGCACCTGGGCGGGGTCGCTGCTGTAGAGCGCGGCCACCCGGCCGGACGGGTCGGCCCAGATCCGGCTGGTCACCCACAGCGCGGCGAGCAGGAACCCACCGACCACCGTGAGGTGCTGCCGCCGGGGAGTCCACGGCGGCAGCCGGCGGAGCAGGGGGACACCGGAGGCGGGCGGCGGCGCCGGTGCGGTCACCGCTGCGGTACGTCCGTTCACCGTGGCGCCGCCGGCGCCGGCCGCGCCGTCCACGTCGAGGGCGAGCGGATCGGCGCCGGCCGGGGCGGCGGATTCCCGGTCGGATTCGGCGCGGGTGTCGGCAGGCGTCACAGTCGGCGGAGTCTACCCGAGCGGGTAAATCACACCAAAGTCACCGGAGGGTCCCATGTGGGCGGTGAACGGGCCCGGCGCGGCATCTCGTACTATGGCGCTTCGCAGACGACGCCGAGGCGACCGAGGGGGGCGTACAGGTGGCTCCAGCTCGCCGGCCCGGCCGGATGGCCGCCGCCCTGCTGGCCCTGGTGACGGCCGTGACCGCCTGCGGTCCGGTCGCCGGCCGGCAGCCGGGAGACCTGCGGGCGGGGTACGACAGCCGGGACGGCTCGCTCACCGTCTGGCCGGCGCGGGGCGGCCTCGCCGGGGACGCGGAGGTGACGGCGGCCGTGACCGCCGCGGTCCGCGACTGGCGGTCACCCATCGACGACCGGGTGCACCTGCCCTCCTCGGGCATCCTCTGGGCCGGTGAGGTCGACGGGGCGCCGCTGGCCCTGGTCGCCGGGAGCGTGCCCGGCGAGAGCGCCTCCTGGCTGCTCCAGGTCACGACGCGGGACGGGCGGTACGCCGTCACCCACGCCACCGAGTACACCGATCCCGGCTACCTGGTCTACTCCGACGTGCTGCCGGTACGCACCGTCGAGGGGCGGCGCTACCTGGTGTCCGCCCGGGTCCAGCGGCTGCTCGGCCCGGACGGCCGCGCCCTCGCGGTCGCCGACGGCCTGAGCGCCCCGGTCACCGTGCCGGCGTGCGCCGCGGTACCGGTGACCGCCACCCTGCGCGCCACCGAGTCCCTGCCCCGGGGCCGGGCAACCGACCGGCTCCTCGACCTCGGCACCGGCACGGAGGCGCCGCGGTACCCGCTGGTACGCGACGAGACGGGCTCCGGCCGGCGCGCCCTCACCGGGCTGGACACCTGCGCGCTGGCCGGCGAGGACGGGCCGTTCGGCAGCGTCCGGCGGCGGGTCGGTGACCGGGAGTCCCAGGGCTCGGTGCCGGCGTCCTGGCCGATGACGAAGCTGGCCGTCCGCACGGTGGGCGAGGTCGCGGTGGGCGGCGGCCAGCCGGGCGAGGTGCAGCAGCTGACCTGGGAGACGGCCGACGGCACGATGACAGCCGTGGTGTACCGGCCGGCCGGGGGTACGCCGGTGGCGTCACCCGCCGACCGGGCCGCGCCGTTGCAGGCGTACGTGCTGCCGCTGCCCGGTCAGCCGCTGGCCGTGCTGACCTGGCGACCGAACGGGGCGACCTCGCTGTCGATCCCGCCGGGCACACCGCGCCTGGTCGACCGCCCCGGCCTGGCCGTCCTCCCCCTCGGCGAGGACCGCCTGACGGTAAGCCTGGCCACCGCCGACAAGACCCACTACCGCTCCCTGACAGCCCCGAGGTAGCCCCTCCCGCCCCCTCCCCCGCGATCTTGCACTTTCTGCCCTGGCATACCGGGCGAACCCACTCATTCCAAGGGCCGAAACTGCAAGATCGGCGCGGGCGGGTGGGCGGGTGGGCGCCCGCCGTCGGGAGAGCGAGGATCAGTTCTGGGCTGCGGCGTCGTCCGTGGCGATGACCGGCTCGACGGTCTCGACGTCGAGGCGGGAGATCCAGCCGGTGACGTCGCGGGCCACGTTCTGGGCGGTCAGGCCGAGGTCGGCGAGGATCTGCGCGCGGGTGCCGTGCGGGTGCCAGCCGGCCGGCACGCCCAGGTCCTTCAGCGGCACCTGGACGTCGGCGTCCCGCATGGCCTGGGCGAGCGCGTCACCGACGCCGCCGACCCGGACGCCGTCCTCGACGGTGACCACGAGCCGGTGCGCGGCGGCCAGCTCGACCAGTTCGGCCGGGACCGGCCGGACCCAGCGCGGGTCGACCACGGTGACGCCGTAGCCCTGCTCGGCGACCCGGGTGGCGACCTCCATGCCGAGCTGGCCGAAGGAGCCGACCGCGACGAGCAGCACGTCGGTGCGCGCCGACTCGGCGAGCACGTCGACCGGACCGACCCGGCGCAGCGCCGGCAGGTCGGCGACGACGGCGCCGGTCGGGAAGCGGACGATGGTCGGCCCGTCGTCGACGGCGACCGCCTCGCGCAGCTCCTCGCGGAGGGTGGCGGCGTCCCGGGGGGCGGCGATGCGCAGGCCCGGCACCACGCCGAAGACGGACATGTCCCAGATGCCGTAGTGGCTCGGCCCGTCCGGGCCGGTGATCCCGGCGCGGTCGAGCACGAACGTCACCGGCAGCTTGTGCATCGCCACGTCCAGCAGGACCTGGTCGAACGCCCGGTTGAGGAAGGTCGCGTAGACCGCGACCACCGGGTGCAGGCCGCCCATCGCGAGGCCGGCGGCCGAGGTGGCGGCGTGCTGCTCGGCGATGCCCACGTCGTACACCCGGTCGGGGTGCTTGCGGGCGAGCTTGGCGATGCCGGTCGGCTCGGCCATGGCGGCGGTGATGCCGACCACGTCGGGCCGCTCGTCGGCGATCGCCACCAGCTCGTCGGCGAACACGTGGGTCCACTTCACCGACGGCGCGGCGACCAGCTGACCCGTCTCGACATCGAAGGCACCACCCGGGCCGTGCAGGCAGTCGGCCTCGTCCTCCTCGGCCGGGCGGTAGCCGTACCCCTTGCGGGTGACGGCGTGCACGATCACCGGGCCACCGAAGTTCTTCGCGGCGCGCAGCGCGCCCTCGACGGCGGCGACGTCGTGCCCGTCGACCGGGCCCACGTACTTGATGCCGAGGTCCTCGAACATCGCCTGCGGGGCGACCGCGTCCTTGATGCCCTTCTTGACGGCGTGCAGCACCTCGTACATCGGCTTGCCGACCAGCGGGGTCGAGCCGAGGGCCTCCTTGACGGTGTCGAGCACCTTCTCGTAACCGGGGTTGAGCCGCAGTGACGAGAGGTGGTCGGCGAGGCCGCCGATGGTCGGCGAGTACGACCGGCCGTTGTCGTTGACCACGATCACGAGGGGGTTGCCGGCGGTGGCGATGTTGTTCAGCGCCTCCCAGCACATGCCCCCGGTCAGGGCGCCGTCGCCGACCACGGCGACCACCGCGCGCGACTCGCCGCGCAGGGCGTACGCCTTGGCGAGGCCGTCCGCGTACGACAGGGCGGTGGAGGCGTGCGAGTTCTCGATCAGGTCGTGCTCGCTCTCGGCCTGGCTCGGGTAGCCGGAGAGCCCGCCGCGCTGGCGCAGCTTGTCGAAGCCGGCCTGCCGGCCGGTGAGGATCTTGTGCACGTACGCCTGGTGCCCGGTGTCGAACAGGAGCCGGTCCCGGGGGGAGTCGAAGACCCGGTGCAGGGCGAGGGTGATCTCCACCACGCCCAGGTTCGGGCCGATGTGCCCGCCCGTGCGGGAAACCTTGGCGACCAGGAAGTCACGGATCTCGGCGGCGAGGATGCCCAACTGCTCGGTGGACCTCCGCTTGACGTCCTGCGGACCGCTCACGGCGGCCAGCAGCCCGGCGTGGTGGGCCGTGTCCTGTTCAACACTCATGACCGGAGAGTCTATCGGCCGCGCGACACTCCGCAGCCCGGCCCGGATCCTCCCAGGTCGGCGCCGGGCACGGCCACGCCCGGGGTCGCCGCCCTGAGCGCCCGGTCAGGCGCGGACCCGCAGCCGGCGCGGCGGCCGGGCCGGGCCGGCGCCGTACGCCGGGCCGGCGGGCGCCCAGGAGCCCAGCACGGCGGCCCGGGCGGCGCCGGTCACCGACGGCAGGGCGCCGGGCAGCCCGTGCCAGGAGAGCCAGCCCAGGATGGCGAAGGCGTACGCCTCCTTCGCCTGCGCCGGGATGCCCAGTTCGTCGGTGGTCCGCAGCCGCCACCGGCCCGCCCCGAGCGCGGCGATCCGGGCGGTCAGTGTGGGATTGCGCACTCCCCCGCCGGCCGCGACCACCTCGACGACACCGTGCCGGTCGCACTCGTCGGCGACCACCCGCGCGGTCAGCTCGGTGAGCGTCGCGAGCAGGTCGTCGACCGGCACCGGTTCGCCGAGGGCGGCGATCCGGTCGTCCAGGTAGCCGGCGTGGAACAGCTCCTTGCCGGTCGACTTCGGCGGGGACGCCGCGTAGTAGGGCTCGGCGAGCAGCAGGTCCAGCAGGCCGGTGTGCACGCGTCCGGCCGCCGCCACGGCGCCGTCGAGGTCGCACGGCCGGCCGAGGAAGCGGCGGGCGGCCGCGTCGAGCAGCGCGTTGGCGGGCCCCACGTCGTACCCGAGGACGGGCGCGCCCGGAGCGACCACCGTGAGGTTCGCGATGCCGCCCAGGTTGAGGGCCGCGCGCGGGGCACCGCCGGTCTCCTCCGGGTCCGGGGTCGACGTCCGGGCGCGGTCGGGCGGTGCCGTCGGCACCGGCCCGAGCAGCAGGGCGTCGAAGGCCGGCACCAGCGGCGCGCCCTGACCGCCGGCCGCGACGTCCGCCGAGCGCAGGTCGCTGAGCACGGGTACGCCCACCCGGGCGGCCACGCGCGCCGGCGCGCCCAGCTGGAGGGTGCCCCGGACCACGCCGCGCTCGACCCAGTGGAAGACCGTCTGCCCGGGCGACACGACCGCGTCCACGGCACCGCCGGCCAGCTCGACACCGACCGCCGCCGCCTCGGCGAAGACCTCACCGAGCCGGTTGTCCAGCCGGCAGACCGCCTCGATGGTGGTGGCCGCGGGCGGCAGCAGCGCCCCGATCTCGGCCCGCAGCCCGTCGTCGTAGTCGATGCCCCGGTGCCCGAGCGGCGTCAACCAGAGCGTGTCCCCGTCGAGGATGAACTCGGCGGCGACCACGTCCACCCCGTCGTACGACGTCCCCGACATCAACCCGACGATCTTCACCGGGCCAGGCTAGCGGGGGCCCGGCTCCGCGACCGGACCGACTCGGCCGGACGGCAGCAGCAGCCCCACCAGCTCCACGTGCTGCGTCATCGGGAACAGGTCGAAGCCGCGCAGGTCGGCCAGCCGCCAGCCCAGCCCGGCGAAGGTGCGCACGTCCCGGGCGAAGGCGGCCGGGTCGCAGGCCACGTACGCCACGGCTCGCGAACCGGCGTCGGTCACCGCCCGCACCACCCGGGCCCCCGCCCCGGACCGGGGCGGGTCGAGCACCACCAGGTCCACCGGACCGGTGACCCGCCGGCGGGCCAGCACGGCCTCCACCCGGCCCGGCACGATCCCGACCTGGGGCAGGTCGCGCAGGTTCTCCCGGGCGGCGGCGATCCCCGCCCCGGCGGCCTCGACCAGGGTGACCCGCCCGCTCTCGCCGACCCGACCCGCGAGCGCCGCGGCGAACAGGCCGGCGCCGCCGTACAGGTCCCAGGCCGTCTCGCCCGGCAGCGGCGCCAGCTGCGCCAGCACCGCCTCCACCAGGGTGTCGGCCGCCGCCGGGTGGACCTGCCAGAACGACGACGCGGGCAGCGTCCACCGGCGGCCGACGGCGTGCTCGCGGACCCGCTCCGGCCCGCTCACCGGCCGGGGCACCCCGTCGGCGAGGGCGGTCACCGACACGTCCCCGCCGGTCGAGGCGACCGTCTCGACGGCGTCCGCGTCCGGCCACCGGGTGCCGGTGGACGTGAGCACCGGCAGCGTCTGGATCGCCGGGTGGGCGATCAGGCACCGGTCGATCGGCACCACCTCGTGCGAGCGGTGCTTGAGCAGACCGGCGCGGCCGGCGGCGTCGACCGCGTACCGGACCCGGGAGCGCCAGCCCAGCGGACCGCCCGGCAGCGGCGCGATCCGGATGCCCAGCGTGTCCAGCTCCGCGTCGGTCAGCCCGCCGAGTCGGTTGAGCTGCTCGCGGACCACCGCCGCCTTCCAGTCGAGCTGGGCCTGCGGCGCCATGTGCTGGAGGTCGCAGCCGCCGCAGCGGCCGGGCTTCGCGTACCGGCAGGGCGGCTCGACCCGCTCCGGGGCCGCCGTCAGCACCGTCACCGCGTCGGCCCGGACGAACCCGCGGTGCACCTCGGTGACCTCGGCCACCACGCGTTCCCCGGGCAACGCGTGCCGGACGAACACCACCTGGCCGTCGACGCGGGCGACGCAGTGCCCGCCGGGCGCGACCGCCCCGACGGTCAGCTCGACCCGCTCGGCCTCCTCCAGCCCGCGGCCGTCGCCGGTCACCGGCTGCCCCCGCCCGCCGGTTCGTCGCCACCGCCCGAGCGGCCGGAGCTCTCCCCGGGTGGGGCGGAGACCACCGGCGGAACGGTCGGCGGCAGGGTGCCGCGGGGCGCCACCCGGGGCCCGCGGGCCGGGGTACGGCTGAGCGTGGCGTCGAGCCGGTCCAGGTTCTTGTTCGCGGTCGAGGCGAGCTGCCACGGCACGCTGGTCACCATCACCCCCGGCTCGAAGAGCAGCCGCCCCTTGAGCCGCAGTGCGCTCTGGTTGTGCAGCAGGTTCTCCCACCAGCGACCGACGACGTACTCCGGGATGAAGACGGTGACGACGTCGCGGGGCGACTCCCGGCGGACGTCGGCCACGTAGTTGAGGATCGGCCGGGTGATCTCCCGGTACGGCGAGTCGATCACGGTCAGCGGCACCGGCACGTTCCGCCGTTCCCACTCGGCCTGCAACTGCCGGGTGTCCTTGTCGTCGACGTTGACCGTGACGGCGGTCAGGCTGTCCGGCCGGGTGGCCTGCGCGTACGCGATCGCCCGCAGCGTGGGCTGGTGCACCTTGCTGACCAGCACGACGGCGTGGTTGCGGGCGGGCAGCACCGGCCGCCCCTCGTCCGGGACCAGCTCGACCGCGACGCGGTCGTAGTGCCGCCGGATGGAGATCATCACTCCGTAGATCACCGCCATCGCGGCGATGGAGATCCAGGCGCCATGGGTGAACTTGGTAGCCAGCACCAGGATCAGGACGAAGCCCGTCATCAGCGCCCCGAACCCGTTGATGAGCCGGGCACGCCGCATCCGGGAACGCTGCACCCGGTCGCGCTCGGTACGGAGCAACCGGTTCCAGTGCCGCAGCATGCCGGTCTGGGACAGGGTGAACGACACGAACACCCCGACGATGTAGAGCTGGATCAGCCGGGTGACCTCGGCCTCGAACGCCACGATCAAGACCATCGCCATGCCGGCGAGGAAGATGATGCCGTTGGAGAACGCCAGCCGGTCGCCGCGCGTGTGCAGCTGGCGGGGCAGATAGCGGTCCTGGGCAAGGATCGAACCGAGCACCGGGAAGCCGTTGTAGGCGGTGTTCGCGGCCAGCACCAGAATCAGCGCGGTGACCGTGAGCACGAAGTAGAAGCCGACCGGAAAGTGGTCGAAGATCGTTGCCGCGAGCTGGGCGGTCACGGTCGGCTGGATGTAGCCCGGAGCCACCCCCACGATCTGCTCGGCGGGACTCTCCACGTACTGCAGGCCGGTCATCCGGGCCAGCGCGATGATGCTCAGCATCATGGCCGCCGAGATCACGCCCAGCAGGAGGAGCGTGGTCGCGGCGTTCCGGCTCTTCGGCGCCTTGAAGGCCGGCACCCCGTTGGAGATCGCCTCGACGCCGGTCAACGCGGCCGAACCCGATGAGAAGGCCCGGACCAGCAGGAAGACCATCGCGAATCCGGCCAGCGACTCCTCGGCCCGGATCGTGTAGTCCGCGCTTTCCGCCCGGAGCTCCTCGCCGAGCACCACGATGCGGAAGAGCCCCCATCCGACCAACGCGAAGATGCCGACGATGAACGCGTACGTCGGGATGGCGAACAGCACTCCGGACTCCCGCACCCCGCGGAGGTTCATCGCGGTGAGCAGCAACACGGTGCCGATCGCGAAGGCCAACTTGTGCTCGCCCACGAACGGGATGGCGGAGCCGAGGTTCTCCATGCCGGCGGACACCGACACCGCCACGGTCAGCACGTAGTCGACGAGCAGCGCACTGGCGACCACAAGCCCGAAGCGGCGGCCCAGGTTGACCGTGGCGACCTCGTAGTCGCCTCCGCCGGAGGGGTAGGCGTGCACGTTCTGCCGGTAGCTGGCGACCACGGTGACGAGGACCAGCACCACGCAGATGGCGATCCACGGCGCGTAGCTGTAGAAGGCGGCCCCGGCGATGGAGAGCGTCAGCAGGATCTCCGCCGGCGCGTACGCCACGCTGGAGAGCGGGTCGGAGGCGAAGACGGGCAGGGCGATGCGCTTTGGCAGGAGGGTGTGCTGGAGCCGGTCGGACCGGAACGGTCGACCGACGAGCAGCCGCTTCAGCAACGAGGTGGGTCTGGCCACAACCGCCAAGAGTACGACCACGCGGATCGCCACGTGGGGGTGGCCGACCACGGACAGGTCAACCGACGGAGTACCGTCGGTCCGCGCCCGCGCCGGGAACGTGGCAGGCTCGCAGACGACCGCTCACCGGTCGGAGCGGGTGCGGACTCTGAGGAGGAACGCGGTGCATGTGGTGATCATGGGCTGTGGGCGGGTCGGCTCGACCCTCGCGCACAGCCTGGAGGCCCGCGGGCACTCGGTGGCGGTCATCGACCAGGACGCCGACGCCTTCCGTCGGCTCGGCCCCGACTTCGCCGGGATCACGGTGACCGGCGCCGGCTTCGACGGCGACGTGCTGCGGCAGGCCGGCATCGAACGGGCGGACGCGTTCGCGGCCGTCTCGAGCGGCGACAACTCCAACATCATCTCGGCCCGGCTGGCCCGGGAGACCTTCGGAGTCACCCGGGTGGCCGCCCGCATCTACGACCAGCGCCGGGCGCAGGTCTACGAACGTCTCGGCATCCCGACCGTGGCCACGGTGCGCTGGACGGCCGACCGGATGCTGCGGCACCTGGTGCCCGAGGGCAACGTGGAGCTCTTCCGCGACGCGACGAGCACCGTGTCGATCGTCGAGGTGCCGCTCCACAAGGACTGGATCGGCCGGCCCGTGCGCGGGCTGGAGGAGGCGACGGGCGCCCGGGTGGCGTACCTCATCCGGTTCGGCATCGGCACGCTGCCCACGCCGTCCACCGTCGTGCAGGAGGGTGACCAGGTCTTCATGCTGGTCACCGACGACATCGTGAACACCGTCACGTCGGTGGCGGCGCGTCCGCCGGAAGGGGGGCAGTGACCATGCGGGTCGCCATCGCGGGCGCTGGCAACGTGGGCCGCTCCATCGCCCAGGAGCTGATCGACAACGGCCACCAGGTCATGCTGATCGAGCGCCAGCCCAAGATGCTCCGGCCCGACCGGGTTCCGGACGCCGAGTGGGTGCTGGCCGACGCGTGCGAGCTCGCCAGCCTGGAGGAGGCCAACGTCGCCGGCTGCGACGTGGTCGTCGCGGCCACCGGCGACGACAAGGTCAACCTGGTGGTCTCGCTGCTGGCCAAGACCGAGTTCGCGGTCCCCCGGGTGGTCGCCCGGGTCAACCGGGCCGAGAACGAGTGGCTCTTCACCGAGCAGTGGGGCGTGGACGTCGCGGTCAGCAAGCCGCGCGTCATGGCCGCCCTGGTCGAGGAGGCGGTCACGGTGGGCGACCTGGTCCGGCTGATGACCTTCCGGCAGGGCGAGGCGAACCTCGTGGAGATCACGTTGCCGCCGACCGCCCCGTACGTCGGCCAGCCGCTGCGGGACGTGCCGCTGCCGCGCGACTCCGCGCTGGTGGCGATCCTGCGGGGCAAGCGCGTGCTGGTGCCCAGCCCGGACGATCCGATCGAGGCGGGCGACGAGCTGATCTTCGTGTGCACGGCCGAGGTGGAGGACGCCGTCCGCGCGGTGGTGCTGGGTCCGGACAGCGTCGAGCGGACCCGCGAGTCCCGCTGACCGCCGGGCCCGCCCGGCCGGCCCGTCAGGGCACGGCCGGGCCGGCCGTCAGGCCGTCGGTGCCGGGGACGACTCGCGGGTCACCCGTCGGACCGTCCAGACGGTGATCAGCAGCAGCAGCACGTACGGCGGGTAACCCAGCACCAGCCGTGCCACGCCGAGCGCGGTGTCCTGCTGGGCAAGGTAGAGGGCGGCCTGCACGCCGACCTTGGCCAGCCAGACCACGCCCCACAGCACGGTCAGCCCGGTGAACGTGCGCACCAGGCGCGGGTCCTGCCGCCAGTCGGAGCGGCCCTTGGCCACCAGCACCGACCAGATCCAGCCCACCAGGGGCTGCCGGATCGCCGCCGAGACCAGCAGCGCCACGCCGTAGCCGATGCCGTAGAGGATGCCGGGAAGGTAGAAGTCCCGCTCGTCGCCCGTCCGCCAGGCGATCGCGGCGCCGATGGCGATGCCGAACAGCCCGTTGACCGCGTGCCGGATCGGCCGCCGCTGTGCCAGCCGCAGGGCGGCGATGGCCACCGCCACCGCCACCGAGGCGATCACCGCGGGACGCAGGTCGCCGACGATGTTGGCCACCACGAAGACCACCACGGGAATGCTGGACTCCAGCAGGCCCCGCCAGCCGCCCAACTGGTCGGCCATCTGCTCGGCGATGGTCGGCAGCGGCTCCTCTTCGTCCGGCCCCGTGCCCGGCTGCGCCACCGGCTGCTGTCCCGTCGTCACTTTGGCGGCTCCAGCTCGTAGTACGGGTTGTAGATGACCTTGCGGTCGTCCCGCACGGCCACCCGGCCGCGCGCGGTCAGGTGCCGCCCGGGCTCGATGCCGGAGATGTGCCGCCGGCCCAGCCACACCAGGGTCACCACGTCGCTGCCGTCGTAGAGGTCCGCCTCCAGCGTCGGCAGGTTCGTCCGGGGGGTGTAGACCACCGTGCGGAGCCGGCCGGACACCGAGACCACCTGGCCCCGGCTGCACTGCCGGGCCGGCACACCGCCGTGCTCGGCGCTCTCCTGGCGCAGTTCCTGCGCCTCGATCTCCGCCTCGCTCGCGGTGAGCCGTCGCAGCATGCGCCGCAGCGAACCCCGCCGCTCGTCGGTCGACATGACCTCCGCGTCACCCTTCCCACGCTGGCCCGGCCCGAGGGCCGGTAGTGGACCCGGCCCCGACGCCGGGACCGCTCCGCCAGCGTACGCCGACGTGGCCGGCCCCGGCGCGGGCGGTGGACGTCGGTCCGGGCCTCCGGCGCGCCCGCGTGGTGACCTCGGGAGGCCCTATGCCTCCCGGGGCGCCTCGCCCGCGGCGGCCGTGGCGGCGCCGGCCGAGTCGGCCTGCTCGGCGACCTCGCGGGGCAGCCGCAGGGGCAGCGGCTCGCGGACCGGCTTCGCCTCCTGGCCCCGGTCGACCACCAGGCCCTCCAGGCAGGTGGCCAGCGGACCGGCCGCGGCCGGGTTGGTGGCCGCCTCGCCCTGGTAGACGCCGCGAACCATCCAGCGCGGCCCGTCGACGCCGACGAAGCGCAGGTCGGTGAGGCCGTCCGGGGTGCGAACCCGGGCCCGCAGCTCGGTGCCGTACTCGCCCTGGACCTCCTGGGCGGCGGCGCCGTCGTTGAAGAGGGACTGGCGGATCTCCTCGCGCACCTCGTCCCAGATGCCCTCGCTGCGCGGGGCGGCGAAGACGCCGAGCTGGAGCGCGTTCTGCCCGTGGACGAGCACGACCTGCTGGATCACACCCTGCTGGTCGGCCTGCACCCGCACCTCGACGTCGGGCACGGCGGGGATCTGCAGGCTGCCCAGGTCGAGCCGCTGCACCCCGGCCGGGGCCTCGCTGACGTCGTACGGGCCGCGCGCCGGCGGTTCCGGGATCACCGGCGCCTCAAGCACGTTGGCCTCGCGGACCTCGGTCCGCTCGTCACGCGTGTGCCGCCCGGCACCGGCCCGCTTTCGGGAGAAGATCACTGCGCACACCCTCCGCTGTTCGCACTCACCCTGCCACCTCTTCCGTCCGTCCGCCCGCCCGTTGGCGGACCGGCCGTCGGTCGTACCGCGTCACGGCGCCTCGGCCGCCGGTCGCCGGTCGTCCGTACCCGGTGCCGCGGGCGCCGGCACCAGGCCGGCGTGACCGCCGGTGGAGCCGTGCCCGCCGCTCCCCCGCCGGGACACGGGAAGCTCCGCCACCGGCTGGAACTCCGCCCGCGCCACCCGCTGCACGACGAGCTGCGCGATGCGGTCGCCGCGGAGGATCCGGGCCGGCGTGTCCCGATCATGGTTGATCAGGTTGACCAGGATCTCACCCCGGTAGCCGGCGTCGACCGTACCGGGCGCGTTGAGCACGGTCACGCCGAGCCTGGCCGCCAGCCCCGAACGGGGGTGGACCAGGCCCACGTACCCCTCCGGCAGCGCGATGGCCACGCCGGTCGGCACCAGGGCGCGCCCGCCCGGTGGCAGCTCGACGTCCGTGGCGGCCACCAGGTCCGCCCCGGCGTCGCCGGGATGGGCGTACGCCGGGAGCGGCAGCCCGGGGTCGAGCTGACGTACGGGCACGGGTACGACCTCGGTCACGGTTCCCCTCTTCCGTCCGGTTCCTGGGATGACCCTGCCATCCTGCCCGGTCGCCGGCCCGTCGTGCGCCGTACCCTTCACGACGTGAGCGTGTCCCCGTCCCCGTCGTACGCCGAACGGCTGAGCCTGCCCTGGTGGCTCTGGGTGGGCGGGCTGGCCGTGGCCGGCCTGTTCGCCGCCGAGATCTGGATGGGTGCCCCCGGCGTCCGGGCCTGGCTGCCGTTCGTCGTGCTGCTGCCCGCCGCCGTGGCCGGCATGGCCTGGCTGGGCCGGATCCGGGTGGCCGTCCGCGAGGGCGAGCTGCGGGTCGACGACGCCCGCCTGCCGGCGCGCTTCGTCGCCGACGTGGTGCCGCTGGACGCCGCCGGCCGGCGCGAGGTGCTCGGTGTCGGCGCGGACCCGCTGGCGTTCGTGGTGCAGCGGCCGTGGATCGCCGGTGCGGTGCAGGTGGTCCTGGACGACCCGGCCGACCCCACCCCGTTCTGGGTGGTGAGCACGCGCCGGCCGGTCGAGCTGGCCGAGGTGCTCCTCGCGGCCCGGGACGCCGAGCGCACCAGCCCCACCGGGCGCTGAGCCGGCTCAGGGAGTCTTCGGCAGCGCCGGTGGCGGGCCGGACAGGCTGCTGGCACGGCGCCGGAGGTCGGCGCGGAGTTCGTCGGCCATCGTCCTGGTCGCCCGCCGGTTGAGGTAGCTCGCCACGGCGGCGCCGGTGAGGAACGGGCCGAGCGTGGTGAGGTTGCGGCCGAGACGCTTGAGCAGCGTGTCGCGCAGCTCCCGGCGGGCCGCGGTGCTCAGCACCGCGCTCACCCCGACACCGGGCATCATCGGGTTGATCCCCCGCTTCGTGGCCCACGCCTGCACGAGCGCCACCGCCCGCTGCGTCCCGCCCGACGGCAGCGGCACGCGGTACACCTCGTGCAGCTCGCCGGTCAGCTTGAGCTCGATCGCCACCACCGCGACCGTCTCGGCGGCCAGCAGGGCCGGAGCCGAGAGCAGGGTCGGCGGGGCGGCCCACTCGACGGTCGCGACGCCGCCGCCGGCGGCGCCGACGCCCGCGGTGGCCCGGGCCGCGTTGCGGATCAGGCGTTCGGCCAGCGCCTCGTCGTCCAGGTCCGGGAAGTGCCGGCGCAGGGTGGCCCGGTCCCGGACCGGCACGCGCGGAGCGATCTCGGCGACCGTGTCGACCATCCAGCGCACGGCGGCCTTCGGTTTGAACAGGTCACCGAGGTTGCGCGGGCGGGCCTGCCCGACCAGCCGGCCGAGCAGCTGGCGGCGACGCGCCGGAGCGATGTCGTCGGCCGTCAGCGCGGCGACGGTGGCGCCGAGCTCGTCGCCGTCACCCGCCGGCCGGCCGGCGGCGCGCGCCGGATCCGCGCCGGACGCGACGTCCCGCTCGTTCCGCTCGGTCATGGCAGCGAACCTCCCGGATGGACACACCGCCGACCTGGCGGCCGTCCCTCACGAGTCAATCAGCTCCACCGGGCCGCCGCACGGCGACCGGAACGAGCGGCGGCCCCGGAATCGGGAGCCGCCGCCGGTGATGTCGCGAGGGCGGTCAGACGCACTCGCGGCAGATCAGCTCGCCGTTGCGCTCGACCGCCAGCTGGCTGCGGTGGTGCACGAGGAAGCAACGCGCACAGCGGAACTCGTCCTGCTGCATCGGCAGTACCTTGACCGTGAGCTCCTCGTCGGCCAGGTCGGCGCCGGGCAGCTCGAAGCTCTCCGCCACCTCGGCCTCGTCGACGTCCACGGCGCCCGACTGTGAGTCGACGCGCCGGGCCTTCAGCTCTTCCAGGCTGTCCTCGCCGAGGTCGACCTCGTCGCGACGCGGGGCGTCGTAGTCGGTGGCCATCGGTTTCACTCTCCCATGTCGATGTTGTCGCTTCCGGTTGTAACGCCGGACGACGTTGTTTCGGTTCCGCTGGCCGGCCACCACTTGTGTCGGTCACCCGACCCGGACGTGCCGGGCCGGTGCCGCCAGAGGAACTCCCCCGGCGAGCGCGGTACCTTACCCCCCCTTTGGGCGTGGCATGTATACCGCCCTCGTGGCAGAGATGTACGCCCCCGCACGGCAAGTTGTTCCCAATGTGACTCAGGCGACACGAAGATAGGGGTAGTAGTACCCGGTTCCCGGTCGGCGCGCCGGCATGTCCGCCTGTTTCCACGCGACGGCCGGACAACCGTTAACCTCAGCGGCGTACTCGACGGCCGGCCCGGCGGCCCGACCCGCCGGCGGCCGCCGCCACCCACACTGCCCGGGAGCGCCCTGATGAGCTTTGCGCGAGTGCGAGCACTCGTTGTCGTCGGTCTGCTGGGGGTGCTGGCGCTGGTCTTCGTGGTCGTCGCACTGGTGCGGGACACACAGAGCGAGGCGGGGATCGGCGGCGGCTGCCCGGAGGGCTGGCCGATGGCGGACGTGACGCTGCGCGAGCCCAAGGACGTGAAGATCAACGTGCTGAACGGCACGGACCAGATCGGCCTCGCGAACAAGGTCGCCAACGACTTCCGCAACCGGAAGTTCCAGATCAAGAAGACCGGCGACGAGAAGAAGCAGATCGAGGACATCGCGGTCCTGCGGTACGGCCCGAAGGGCGTCGGCTCGGCGCACCTGCTGCGGGCGTACTTCCTGGACAACGCCGAGGCCGAGTACGACCCCAAGCGCACCGACGACACCGTGGACGTGGTGCTCGGCAGCGCCTTCCAGCAGCTCGCCACCACGACCGAGGTCAACCAGTCCCTCGGCGACCTCGGCTCGCCGGTGGCGCCACCGGGCTCCTGCCCGACGCAGCAGGACTGAGCCCCGGCCGCGTCGCCGCCGACCGCCCTGGTCCGGCGGCTCCGCGGCCGGCACTCCGGCAGCGGGCGGCACCGGCGGGCCGTCGCCGGGCCGGCCGTCAGGGCCCGCCGGAGGCGTCGAGGTCGGCCAGCCGGTCGTGCAGAGGCCCGAAGAGCGCCGGTGGCGCGGCGACGACCATGTCCGGTCCGGCCGCCGCGCCGCCCAGCCCGGCGACCCGCAGCCCCGCCTCCGTGGCCACCAGCCCTCCGGCCGCCAGATCCCAGGCGGCGAGCCCCTTCTCGTAGTACGCGTCGACCCGCCCCTCGGCGGCGAAGCACAGGTCGATGGCGGCCGCACCGAGGCGGCGGATGTCGCGGACGTGCGGGATCAGCTCCGCCACCACCCGGGCCTGGTGGGCGCGGCGCTTCGGGTCGTAGCCGAAGCCGGTGGCGACCAGGGTCTGGCCGAGGTCCGTCTCGGTGGAGCAGCGCAGCCGGCGGCCGTCGCGCCAGGCGCCGCCGCCGGCCGTCGCCGTCCACTCCTCGCCCGTGCTGATGTTGCGCACCACGCCGGCGACCACCACCCCGTCGACCTCGGCGGCGAGCGACACGGCGCTGTGCCGGAGTCCGTACAGGTAGTTGACGGTGCCGTCGATCGGGTCGACGATCCACCGCACGCCGTCGGGCCCGGCGGGGCCGGTCCCCGCCTCGCCGTACTCCTCGCCCAGGACCGCGTCGCCGGGCCGCAGCCGGCGCAGCGCGTCGAGCACCTGCCGCTCCACCGCCCGGTCGGCGGCGGTCACCACGTCGGTGACGGTGCTCTTGGTCGCGGCGACCGAGACGCCCTCGGCCCGCATCCGGTACGCCGTCGTGGCGGCGTCGCGCGCCACCTCGATCGCGATGTCCAGCAGTTCCCGCGGCTCGGGCGCCGAGCGGACCATCCTTCGTCCCCTTCCCGCACGATCGGGGTGGTCCCGACCAGGCGCGGGTATCATCCTTACAAAGTCCACATCTGCGCCGAATCGGCGGTCCCGCCGCCGGTACACCGTGCGCCGCCGGATGATCGCCGTGGACGGCGTTACAATTCACCCTGCCCACGCGCCACGGACCGCCAGCGACCGGCCGGCCCGGGACACGGGGGTCCCTCAACGACATCGCCCGGCACAAGCGCTCCGCCTCGCGCCGGACGACCCGGCCGTGCTCGCTCTTCGCCTCCGGAAGGTCATTCGTGACAGAACCCCGCCAGACCGGCGCCGACGTTCGCTCGCTCACCGACACCCTGATCGCACACGCGCAGAGCGCCGGCGGTCAGCTCACGTCGGCCCAGCTCGCGCGCACCGTCGAGTCCGCCGAGGTGACTCCGGCCCAGGCCAAGAAGATCCTGCGGGCGCTCTCCGAGGCGGGAGTGACCGTCGTGGTCGACGGCTCGGCCACCACCGCGCCCCGCCGCCGGGTGGCGGCCGCGCGCTCGGCCACCCCGGCGTCCCGCGCGACGACCGCCAAGACCACGAAGAAGGCCGCCGCTCCGGCCCCGAAGCAGGCGCCCGCCGCCGACGAGGCCCCGGCCCCGGCGCCGCGGAAGGCCACCGCCCGCAAGGCCGCCGGCACCACCGCCGAGGTGGCCGCCAAGGCGGCGGCGCCGGCCAAGAAGACCACCCGGGCCACCAAGGCGACGGTGGCCGCGGCCGACCCGGCGAAGGCCACCAAGGCCGCCGGCAAGGCCAAGGGCGAGCCCGACGCCGAGGGCGAGATCGATCCGGAGGAGCTGGCCGCCGAGATCGAGGACGTGGTCGTCGACGAGCCGGCCGAGCTGACCCAGGCCGCCGAGACCGACGCCGCCAACTCGGCCAACGACAACGACTTCGAGTGGGACGACGAGGAGTCCGAGGCGCTCAAGCAGGCGCGCCGCGACGCCGAGCTGACCGCGTCCGCCGACTCCGTCCGGGCGTACCTGAAGCAGATCGGCAAGGTCCCGCTGCTCAACGCGGAGCAGGAGGTCGAGCTCGCCAAGCGGATCGAGGCCGGCCTCTACGCGGCCGAGCGGCTGCGCGCCGCCGACGAGGGCGAGGAGAAGCTCAACCGCGAGATGCAGCGCGACCTGCTGTGGATCTCGCGGGACGGTGAGCGCGCGAAGAACCACCTCCTCGAGGCCAACCTGCGCCTGGTGGTGTCGCTCGCCAAGCGGTACACGGGCCGCGGCATGGCCTTCCTCGACCTGATCCAGGAGGGCAACCTCGGCCTGATCCGCGCGGTCGAGAAGTTCGACTACACCAAGGGCTACAAGTTCTCCACCTACGCCACCTGGTGGATCCGCCAGGCCATCACCCGCGCCATGGCCGACCAGGCCCGCACCATCCGCATCCCGGTGCACATGGTCGAGGTGATCAACAAGCTCGGCCGGATACAGCGCGAGCTTCTCCAGGACCTGGGCCGCGAGCCCACTCCGGAGGAGCTGGCGAAGGAGATGGACATCACACCGGAGAAGGTGCTGGAGATCCAGCAGTACGCCCGGGAGCCCATCTCGCTGGACCAGACGATCGGTGACGAGGGCGACAGTCAGCTCGGCGACTTCATCGAGGACTCGGAGGCCGTGGTCGCGGTCGACGCCGTCTCGTTCTCGCTCCTGCAGGACCAGCTCCAGCAGGTGCTGCAGACGTTGTCCGAGCGTGAGGCGGGCGTGGTGCGCCTGCGCTTCGGCCTGACCGACGGCCAGCCGCGGACGCTGGACGAGATCGGCCAGGTCTACGGGGTGACCCGGGAGCGCATCCGGCAGATCGAGTCCAAGACGATGTCGAAGCTGCGCCACCCGTCGCGTTCGCAGGTCCTCCGGGATTACCTGGACTGACCGGCGTCGTCAACTGAACGTGTCGTTTTGAACACTTGGCGTGCAACGCCACATGGTGATCGTTCGGTTGCACGAATGTGATCGTTGGCGTGGCACCCTTGGTGCATGGCACGCTGTCGGAGCCATGTGTGACCTCGGTCCCCCGCGGGCACACAGGGAAGGCGAGGCCCGACAAGGGTGTTGCACGATAGGTGAGGAACGACCGAAGAGAGTGTTCATCGGTGACGACCAGAGGAGGAAGGCGATGACCCCGACCCTCACGCCGCCGCCCGAGACGGTGAGCCCCCCGGCCGCCGATGAACGGTGCGACCGCTGCAATGCTGCCGGCAAGCTCCGCATCACCCTCGCCGGTGGTGGCGAGCTGGTGTTCTGTGGGCACCACGCGAACAAGTACGCGGAGGATCTCGTGAAGATCACCGTGCGGTTCGCGGCGGACCCGGAGTTCAGCTGGCGTGGCGCCGATCTGATGGCGAACTGAGTCCGCAATCCGACATAAGGCCGGCCGGGCCCCTGGAGGGGCCCGGCCGGCCTTTTCGTGTCCCGACCCCGCGCCCCGCGCGGCGCGATCGCGCTCGAACCGGGAGGTGGTGGCCTCCGGCGAACCGGAGGCCACGTGATCTTGATCGCTGGGGGCGCAAACCAGACGATCGGGATCCGCGGCGCACCCCCGGGCGCGGGACGCGCCGGGGCCAACCGGATCACAGGGTCTGGACGGTCGCGATGCGTTCCTCGAGCTGCTCGATCGTCGCCTGGGCGCTGGGCGGGCCGCCGCAGAGGCGGCGCAGCTCGGCATGGATCTTGCCGTGCGGCTGCCCGGTGCGGTGGTGCCGGGCCGCCACGAGGGCGTTCAGCTGGCGGCGTAGGGCGACCCGCCGCTGTGCCGCGCTCATCGGTGCGGGCGGGGCGGCGGAGGCCGCAGCGGGCGACTCAGCGGGCCGCTCGGCCGCCCGGCGCCGCCGGGCGGCGAGTTGCTCGGCCTGCCGCTTGGACAGCAGCATGGCCACCTGGTCGGCGGTGAGCAGGCCGGGCAGGCCCAGGTACTCCTCCTCCTCCGGCGTGCCGGCCTGGGCCGCGGTGCCGAACGACGCGCCGTCGAAGATCACCTGGTCCAGCTCGGCGGTCGCGGAGAGCGCCGCGAACCTCTTCTCCAGCTCGCCGCTGGCCTGGTCGTCGCGCTGGGCACGCTCCAGCAGGTCGTCGTCGAAGCCCTCCCGGTCCTTCGGCTTGCCGAGCACGTGGTCCCGTTCGGCCTCCATCTCGCTGGCGAGCCCCAGCAGGTGCGGCACGCTGGGCAGGAACACCGACGCGGTCTCCCCCGGCCGGCGGGCCCGGACGAACCGGCCGATGGCCTGGGCGAAGTAGAGCGCGGTGCTGGCGCTGGTCGCGTACACACCGACCGCGAGGCGGGGGATGTCGACGCCCTCGGAGACCATCCGGACCGCCACCAGCCACCGCTGGTCGGACGCCGCGAACGTCGCGATACGGGCCGAAGCGCCCACGTCGTCGGAGAGCACCACGGCGGCCTTCTCACCGGTCACCTGCTCGAGGAGCTTCGCGTACGACCGGGCAGCCTGCTGGTCGCTGGCGATGACCAGGCCGCCCGCGTCCGGCATGCCGGCGTTGCGCAGCACGGTCAGCCGGGCGTCGGCGGCCCGGAGCACCTGCGGCATCCAGTCCCCGGCGGGGTCGAGCGCGGTGCGCCAGGCCTGCGCGATCAGGTCCTGCGTCATCGGCTCACCGAGCCGGGCGGCCAGTTCCTCGCCCGCGTTCGTGCGCCAGCGGGTCTCGCCGGAGTACGCGAGGAAGAGCACCGGCCGGACGACGCCGTCGCGCAGCGCGTCGGCGTAGCCGTACACCGCGTCGGCGCGGGAGCGCAGCAGACCGTCCCCGCCCCGCTCGTAGGTGACGAACGGGATCGGGTTGTCGTCGGAGCGGAACGGGGTGCCGGTCAGCATCAACCGCCGCTCGGCGCCCTCGAAGGCGGCCTTCACGCCGTCACCCCAGGTCCGCGAGTCCCCGGCGTGGTGGATCTCGTCGAGGATGACCAGGGTGCGGCGCGTCATCGTGCGCCGCCGGTGCACCTGCGGTGCCATGCCGACCTGGGCGTACGTGACCACGGCACCGTGGAAGTCGGCGGACGAGTGCAGGTCGGCGTTGCGGAAGGCGGCGTCGAGCTGGATGCCGACCCGGGCCGCCGCCTGCGCCCACTGGGTCTTGAGGTGCTCGGTGGGGGCGACCACGGTGACCGCGTCGACGGTGCCGTCCGCGAGCAGCTCGGCGGCGATCCGAAGGGCGAACGTGGTCTTCCCGGCGCCCGGGGTGGCGACGGCCGTGAAGTCGGGGTCACGGCGACGCAGGTACTCCACCAGGGCCTTGCGCTGCCAGGCGCGCAGGGCCGGGAACGTCTCGAGCGCCGGCGTCCGGGCTGCCACAGAAGCTCCTCTCCGACCGCCTGAGGGTGGGCACCGGCCGAGGGCCACGGGTGCCGCCGCCCATGAAAACGCCTCCGCGCAGTTGGTGCCGCGAAGGCCGACTCAGCATAACGGCGGGAGCCCGCACGCCCCACTCGACACAACAAGAGTCACACCGCCCCCAGGCAGCTCACGCCCGGGAGGTGGGCCGGCGGGTCAGCCCGGGGTTCCGGTGCGGGGTGGGCGGAGGGTGGCGATCGGGGCGGACCAGCGACGGCGCAGGGAGACCAGGCGGATCAGGAAGACGAGGACCGCGGCCCCGGTGAGCCCGAGCGTGTCGGCGCGGCCGAGCCAGTGCAGCACCACGACGAGGACGGCGCCGATGAGCGCGGCGACCGCGTAGATCTCGCGGCGCAGCACCACGGGGATCTCGGCGGTGAGCAGGTCCCGGCCGAGGCCGCCGCCGATCGCGGTGAGCATGCCGATGACGCAGGCGCCCACCGCGGGCACGTGCGCGTCGAGCGCCTTCAGGGTGCCCGTGACGGTGAACAGGGCGAGGCCGGCCGCGTCCAGCACCAGGACGGTGGTGCGCAGCTTGGCGAGCTGGGGGTGCAACCAGAAGACGGCGGCGGCGGTGACGGCGGCGGTGGCCGCGTACCGCCAGTCGGCGAAGGCCAGGGGCGGGACCTCGTCGATCACCAGGTCCCGGAAGATCCCGCCGCCGAGGGCGGCCACGAAGCCGACGAAGACGACACCGAAGAGATCCAGCCGCTTGGCGACCGCCGCCGAGGCACCGGAGGCCGCGAACACCGCGACCCCGGTGAGGTCGGCCAGCAGGAGGGCCGTGGAGGTGGTCACGGGCGCAGGTTACGCGGGCGGCACCGCCGCCCGCCCCGGTTCACTGAGCGAACGAGTCGTAGATCTCCTTGCACTTCGGGCACACCGGCGAGCCGGGCTTGGCCGCCTTCGTGACCGGGAACGTCTCGCCGCAGAGCGCCACGACGAAGGTGCCCATCACGGCACTCTCGGCGATCTTCTCCTTGCGCACGTAGTGGAACATCTCGGGACCGGTGTCGGCGTCCTTCAACTCGGGACGCTCGAGAACCTGTGTGCTCACTTCCACACCTCCAACCGCCAAGTCTGGCAGGTCACCCGGGGCCCGGTCCACTTCATGCCGTACCGGCCCAGGTCGTACCGTGGAACGTCGTGACCGACTTTCACATCCGACGCGGTGCCGAGGTCGCCGACGCCCTGCGCGCCGGCCGCCCGGTGGTGGCCCTGGAGAGCACGATCGTCTCGCACGGCCTGCCCCGACCCGACAACCTGCGGGTGGCCCGCGAGATCGAACAGGCCGTCCGGGACGCCGGAGCGGTGCCGGCCACCATCGGCATGGTCGGCGGCCAGCTCGTGGTCGGCCTCGACGACGCGGAGCTGACCCGGCTCGCCACCGTCGACGGCGTGGCGAAGCTCTCCGTACGCGATCTCGCCGTGGCGGCCGCGACCGGCGCGGACGGCGCCACGACCGTGGCCGCCACCAGCGCGGTGGCCGCGGCGGCCGGTATCCGGGTCTTCGCCACCGGTGGCCTCGGCGGGGTGCACCGGGAGGCCGCCCACACCTTCGACGAGTCCGCCGACCTGACCACCCTCGCCCGGACGCCGATCGCCGTCGTGTGCGCGGGAGTGAAGTCGATCCTCGACGTGGGCGCCACCCTGGAGCGCCTGGAGACCCTGGGCGTGGGTGTGGTCGGCTACCGCACCCGCCGCTTCCCCGGCTTCTACCTGACCGACGGCGGGTTCGACCTCGACTGGTCGGTGGACTCCCCGGAGCAGGTGGCGGACGTGCTCGCCGCGCGCGAACAGCACGGCCTGCACGCCGGCGGGTTGATCGTGGCCAACCCGCTGCCCGCCGAGGAGCAGTTGGACCCGGCGCTGCACGACCGGACCCTCGCCGACGGGTTGGCGCTGCTGGAGCGCGAGGGCGTGACCGGCAAGGCCGTGACGCCCTTCCTGCTGGCGCACTTCCACTCGGCCACCGAGGGCGCCAGCCTCGCGGTCAACGTCCGGATCATCCTGCGCAACGCCGACCTCGCCGCCCGGATCGCCGTCGCGGCGTCCCGCCAGGCATGACGGCACCCCGGATCATCGTCGTCGGCGACCTGATCACCGACGTGGTGGCGGTGCTGTCCGGGCCACCGGTCACCGGGTCGGACACCTCGGCGGCGATCCGGTTCACCGGCGGTGGTCAGGCGGCGAACACGGCCGCCTGGCTGGGGGCTCTGGGCGTACCCGTGACGCTGGTGGGCGCGGTCGGCGACGACGGGCCGGGCCGGGACCGGGTGGCCGAGCTGGAGCGCGGCGGCGTCGACTGCGCCGTCACCCGCGTGCCGGACGCCCCCACCGGGACGGTCATCGTGCTCGCCACGGCGGAGGACCGCACGATGGTCACCGAGCGGGGGGCGAACCTGCGGCTGACCCCGGACGACGTGGAGGCGGCGCTGGACGCGGCGCCGGACGCCGCCCACCTGCACCTGTCCGGCTACACCCTTCTCGACGCGGGGTCGCGCCCGGCCGGGCTCCGCGCGTTCGCCGCGGCCCGCGAGCGGGGCCTCACGGTCAGCGTCGACGCGGCCTCCGCGGCCCCGCTGCGGCGGGTGGGCGCGGCGGCCTTCCTGACCTGGGTACGCGGCGTCGACCTGCTGCTGGTCAACGCGGAGGAGGCGACGGTGCTGGCCGGTGGCCTGGACCCGGCGGCGCAGGGGCGGGTGCTCTCCGCGTCGGCGCGACGGGTGGTGGTGAAGCGCGGCGCGGCGGGTGCGGTGTGGGTGGACCGGGACGCCACGATCGCGGTGGCGCCGGCCCGCCGGATGGCGGTGGTCGACCCGACGGGAGCGGGTGACGCCTTCGCCGCCGGCCTGCTGTCGGCCTGGCTGGCCGGTGCGCCGCCGGAGGCGGCGCTGCACCGGGCCGGGGACCTGGGCGCGTCGGCGGTCGGCCAGGTGGGTGCCCGACCACCGGCCTGACGGGGCCGCCGACCCGGCGGTCGACGTGCTGTCGAGCTGCCCGCACCGATGGGGGCACGTCCGGCCGTCGCCACGACGACCGCCCAGCGGGCGGCTCGACAGCGCGGAGACCGGGTCGAGCGACCGGTCAGGGCTCGGCGTCGATGATCTTGTGGGGCCGCTCCTCGGCGGTCAGGCTCATCGGCGGCGTCTCGTCCTGCCGCCGCGGCTGGAACCGGCCGGCCAGGCGGTGCTGCTCCTTGGGCGGCCGGTCGTTGGCGAGCAGCACGGCGAGCCAGGGAATGAGGATCATGCCCAGGGCGACCAGCGGGAGCCACAGCCAGAGCAGCGGGGCCTGTGCGCCGACCAGGATCGCACCGGCGATCACGCACGCGACCCGGATGCCCATCATCAGCACGTACCGCTTCTGCCGACTGTTGAGCTGGTCATCCTGACTGCGCGAGGCGTCGGTGATCAGGATCGGCTCGTACGCCTGACGCTTCACCGCGGACCTCCTCGAGGGGATTACGCCCCATCCTGTCACCTCACCTGCGTGATCAGCGAGAATCGACGCATACCGGGCCGTGTTACGTCCGTGGTACGCTCGCGCCGTGGGCAGCAGGTTCAGCTTCACCGACGAGGCGCTGGCCAACCTGAGGGTCTACGACGTCGCGCCGGGGGAAGTCTGGGAGGCGCTGCACAGCAGCCGGCGGGTCATCCGCCACCTGGGCGACGACGTGATGGTCGTCTACGCCTCCGCCCGTCGGGGGCGCCGGCTGGCCGTGCTGCTCGCCGAGGCCGACGGCACCGACAACGACTGGGACATCCTCTCCGCCCGCGAGCTGACCGACGTGGAGGCCAAGCGTTACGACGAGGCCGTGCGGAGAGAGCGCCGATGAGGAGGCGGTCAGCATGAACCGTGACGAGGCGATCAAGCGGTTCCACGGCGGCGACGCTCTCGCCGACCTGATCGACGAGAGCCAGCCCGCGGAGCTGCCCACCCCGGACACCGACGGCCCGATGGTGAGCCGGTCGGTCCGGCTGCCGCTGGAGACGTACGAGCGGGTGCGCGCCGCCGCCGACGCGCGGGGCATCGGGGTGACCACGCTCATGCGGCAGTGGATCGAGGCCGGCCTGGCCGACCTGGACGACTCGGCGACGGTCTCGCTCGCCGACGTGCGGCGCGCGCTCGCCGCCCTCTCCCGTCCCACCGCCGCCTGACCGGCGCGGACCGAGGCGCACCCCCGCCCTCGGCGCCGGCCGGCCCCCGCCGCTCGGCCCCGCCCAAGGCGCCGAGCCGGCGGCCCGGCCGTCAGGCTGGAAGGTTGCCGCCGCCGGACATCCGCCGCCCCAGCGGAGAGGCCGACGGCTCCAGGGGTCGACCCCGGCTGCGCAGCCCGTCGGCGACCGCCACCCCGGCGAGCACCACGGCGACCATGACCTGCGCCAGCATCGCCGGCCCCAGGGTGAGCGCCGGGGCGGCCAGCGCCAGGACCACCACCGCGACGATCCGCGGCCGGGAGACCCGGCCGAAGATCTCGTACTCGAAGCGGGCCCGGGCGAGCAGGAAGAGCACCGGCCCGCCGACGACGAAGAGCAGCCACACCGGCAGCGGCGGCGTGAACGGGTGGACGATCACCACCTCGTAGCCGACGCCGGTGGCCAGCACCGCCGCGACGATGAGCAGGTGGGTCAGGGTGGCGGAGGCGCCCAGCGGGCCGGGCTCGCGGGCCACGCGCAGCGCCTCGGCGAGCAGGTGGCCCGCCCGGTGGAAGTAGATCCGCCAGAGCAGGGCCGTGGTGACGAAGGCGAGCACGAAGGCGCCGGCCGTCTCCGCCGAGAACTGGCGACCGCTGTACGTGATGCCGATCACCAGGACCGTCTCGCCCAGCGCGATGAGGAAGATCTGCTGGTAGCGCTCCGCGAGGTGCTCACCCTCGATCCGCCACCCGGACGGGCGGGCGGGGCCGAGCCGTGGCACCGGCCACCCCAGCGTCAGGCCGAGGTAGTCAACGACCAGGGCCAGCCCCCACAGCGGCAGGCGCCACTCGTCCGGACCGAGCGCGCCGGCCAGCCACGGCACCGCGCCCACCGCCGCCCAGGCCGCGAGCCGCAGGGGCACGTTCCGACGCGAGTGCCCGCGCAGCGCGGCGGCGATGACCAGCGGCCGACCGATCATGATCGCGAGGTACGCGGCCACGAACGGCACCGCCCGCTCCTCGAAGGCACGGGGCAGCGCCACGGCCATGACTAGGCTGCCGAACATGGTGCCGACCACGACCGCCTGGATGATCGTCTGCTCCGGCTCGTACCGGCTGGTCACCCAGGCGGTGATGGCCCAGACCAACCAGAGCGCCAGGAAGAGCACCAGGGTCCGCACGAGATCGCTGTGCACCCTGGTTCCCGACACGTCCTCGATCAGCCGCTGGGACACCCGGGTCAGCGCGAAGACGAAGACCAGGTCGAAGAAGAGCTCCAGGAAGGTGGCCCGCGGCGAGCTGACGGTGGGGCGGAGCAACGCCGCGCCCGGTTCCCTGCCCGCTCTGGCCATCGTGGCTTCAACGAGCCGGGCCGGAAGCCCGTTGCGTCAGGCCCCGGCGGCCTTCGCCTTCGCGGCCGCCTTCATCTGCTGCTTGTACTCCCGGACCCGGCGCAGCGACTCCGCGTCGGTCACGTCGGCGACGGACCGGTACGCGTCGGTCTCCCCGTAGCCGCCGGCGGCCTCGCGCCACCCCTCCGGCGTGACCCCGAACCGCTTGCCGAGCAGGGCGACGAAGATCTGCGCCTTCTGCTTGCCGAACCCCGGCAGGTCGGCGACCCGGCGCAGCAGTTCGCGACCGTCGGCGACGCCGGTCCACAGTCCGGCGGCGTCGCCGTCGTACCGGTCGACCAGGACGCGGCACACCTCCTGCACCCGCGCCGCCATCGCCTTGGGGAAGCGGTGCAGCGCCGGCGGGGTCGCGAAGAGCGCGACCAGTGCCTCCGGGTCGTACCCGGCCAGCTCGGCGGCGTCCGGCTCGTGCCCGAGGCGCTGGGCGAGCACGTACGGCGAGGAGAACGCCTTCTCCATCGAGACCTGTTGATCAAGGACCATGCCGACGAGCAGCGCCAGCGGGCTGCGCCGCAGCAGCGCGTTGGCCTCCGGGTCGATCGGCAGCGCGAGCGTCATGCCCCCATCCTGCCCGCCGCGACGGCCGCCGGACACCCCGACCCACCGGCCCCTACGC
The DNA here is from genome assembly GCF_012034245.1 of Micromonospora thermarum. Taxonomy (GTDB): domain Bacteria; phylum Actinomycetota; class Actinomycetes; order Mycobacteriales; family Micromonosporaceae; genus Micromonospora; species Micromonospora thermarum. Next base: position 56,433 of record NZ_JAATEO010000005.1, read on the forward strand.
GGTCCGCGATCCGACCGGCACTCCGATTCACGGTGAGGTTAGCCTGTGCTAACTTCATCCCGGCGGCCCCTGTCGTCGTCGGTTGATTCGCCCTTGGAGGAGTCCGCATCGTGTCCGTAACGTTCCGCCGGTCCACCGCGACGCTCGTCGCGGCCGGGCTGCTCGCCGTCGGCCTGGTCGCCTGCGGGTCCGGCGAGGACGACGCCGCCGACCCGGGCAAGCCGAACGACAAGGTCATCACCGTCTACAGCGGCCGGAACGAGCAGCTCGTCAAGCCGCTGCTGGAGAAGTTCAGCCAGCAGACCGGCATCCAGGTGCAGACCCGGTACGCCACGACCGCCCAGCTCGCGGCGCAACTGGTCGAGGAGGGCGACAAGTCCCCGGCCGACGTGTTCTTCGCGCAGGACGCCGGCGCGCTCGGCACGGTGGCGAAGAAGGGCATGTTCGCCACGCTTCCGGAGGCGGCCACCGGCAAGGTCGCCGAGACCTACCGGGCGCGCAGCGGCCAGTGGGTCGGCGTGAGCGCCCGCTCCCGCGTGCTGGTCTACAACGCCGACCAGGTCACCGCCGACCAGCTCCCGACGTCGGTGTTCGAGCTGACCGACCCGAAGTGGAAGGGCAAGGTCGCGATCGCCCCGACCAACGCCTCCTTCCAGGCGTTCGTCACCGCGATCCGGGTCCAGCACGGCGACCAGAAGGCGAAGGACTTCCTCGCCGGCCTCAAGGCCAACGAGCCGCAGATCCGCGACGGCAACATCAAGATCGTCGAGGAGGTCAACGACGGCAAGATCGCGGTCGGCCTGGTCAACCACTACTACCTGGGCGAGGTGGCCAAGGAGAAGGGCACCACGCCGGAGGCGCTCAAGGCCAAGCTGCACTTCTTCCCGGGCGGCGACACCGGCGCGCTGGTGAACGTGGCCGGCGTCGGGGTGCTGAAGCGCTCCGCCGAGGACGCCGACGCGAAGGCGTTCGTCGACTACCTGCTCGGCGCGGAGGCCCAGAAGTACTTCGCCGAGGAGACCTTCGAGTACCCGGTGGTGACCGGCATCCCCGGCCCGGCGTACGTGCCGGCGCTGGCGGAGCTGAAGGTCCCGGCCATCGACCTGAACGACCTCGACACGCTCGAGGCGACCGTCGCCATGATCACCGAATCGGGGCTGGTGCCCTGACCAGTCCGACGACCACCGCAGGGCCGGCCCTCGACGGGCCGGCCCTGTCCCGCGTACGCGGGACGGTGCGGCGGCTGGCCCCGCGCCCGGCGCTGCTCGCGGCCTCGACCGCGGCGGTGGCGGTGGCCCTGCTCCCTTTGGTCTACCTCGCGGTCCGCACCGCCGAGGCGGGGCTCGACCGGCTCGCCGACGAGCTGTGGACCGAGCGGGTCGCGCTGCTCGCCCTGCGCAGCCTCGGCCTGGCGGCCGTGGTCACCGTCGCCTGCGTGGTACTCGGCGTCGGCGCCGCCTTCCTGGTCACCCGCACCGACCTGCCCGGCCGGCGGACCTTCGCCGTGCTGGCCGCGCTGCCGCTGGCCGTCCCGACCTACATCGCGGCGTTCGCCTGGGTCTCCACGGTCGACGGGCTGGAGGGCTTCTGGCCGGCGGCGCTGGTGCTGACGCTCTGCTCGTACCCGTACGTCTTCCTCCCGGTCGCGGCCGCGCTGCGCGGCGCGGACCCGGCGCAGGAGGAGGTGTCCCGGTCGCTGGGCCGGTCGGGCTGGCGGACGTTCACCGCCGTGACCCTGCGGCAGATCCGCCCGGCCACCGCCGCCGGCGCGCTGCTGGTCGCCCTCTACGTGCTCTCCGACTTCGGGGCCGTGTCGATCCTGCGCGCGGACACCTTCACCCGGGCCATCTTCATCGCGTTCGACCTGGGCTTCGACCGCACCGGCGCCCTGGTGCTCTCCAGCGTGCTGGTGGCCCTGACCGTGCTCCTGCTCGCCGCCGAGACCGCGACCCGCCGCCGCGGCGCCCGGTACGCGCGCCTCTGCGGCGCCCGCCGCCCGCCGGCCCGACTGCGGCTCGGCGCGGCCCGCTGGCCCGCCCTGGGGGCGCTGCTCGGCGTGGCCGCACTCGCGCTCGGCGTACCCGCGGTCAGCCTGGCGCAGCGCCTGGTCACCGGGGTGTCCCGCCCGGGTGCCCTCACCGAGGTCGCGGCCGCCGCCGGCAACTCGCTGACCGCCTCCCTCGCGGGCGCGGCGCTGACCATGCTGCTGGCCCTGCCGCTGGGGCTGCTCGTCGCCCGGGCACCCGGCGTGCTGACCACGGTCCTCGACCGGCTCGCGTACCTCGCCCACGCCCTGCCCGGCGTGGTGATCGGGCTGTCGCTGATCTTCTTCGGCATCACCGTCGCGTACCCGCTCTACCAGACCCGCTGGCTGCTGGCGCTGGCGTACGCGACGCTCTTCCTGCCCCTCGCGGTCGGCGCGGTCGCCGGGGCCGCCGCCCAGTCCCCGCCCGGGCTGGAGGAGGTCGCCCGCTCGCTGGGCCGGGGCCCGCTGACCGTGCTGCGGACGGTCACCCTGCCGCTGACCCTGCCCGGCATCGGGGCGGGCGCGGCGCTGGTCTTCCTGACCGGCATGAAGGAGCTTCCCGCCACCCTGCTGCTGCGACCGACCGGGACGGACACGCTCGCCACCGAGCTGTGGACCGCCACGTCGGTCGGGGCGTACGCCGCCGCGGCCCCGTACGCGGCCCTGCTGGTGGCGATCTCGGCACTACCCACCTGGCTGCTGGTCGCCCGCAGCGGCCTGCTGGACAAGGAGGACCGGGGATGAGCGAGGTCGTGTTGACCGGCGTGGTCAAGCGGTACGGCGCGGTCACCGCGCTGGCCGGAGTGGACCTCACCGTGCCGTCCGGGCTGCTCACCGCCGTGCTGGGGCCGTCCGGCTGCGGCAAGACGACGCTGCTGCGCTGTCTCGCCGGCTTCGAGCGCCTCGACGGCGGCGAGATCCGCATCGACGGGGCCCCGGTGGCCGGGGCCGGCCGGCACGTCCCCACGCACCGCCGTCGCATCGCCGTCGTGCCGCAGGAGGGTGCGCTCTTCCCGCACCTCAGCGTCGCCGACAACGTGGCGTACGGGCTGGACCGCGCGGCCCGCCGGGGCGACCGGGTCGAGGAGGTGCTGACCCTGGTGGGCCTCGCCGGCTACGGCGACCGGATGCCGCACCAGCTCTCCGGCGGGCAGCAGCAGCGGGTCGCGGTGGCCCGGGCGCTCGCGCCCCGCCCGTCGGTGGTGCTGCTGGACGAGCCGTTCAGCGCCCTCGACGCCGGGCTGCGGGCCGGGCTGCGCCACGACGTGCGGGAGGCACTGCGCGCCGACGGCGCGACCGGGGTGCTGGTCACCCACGACCAGGGCGAGGCCCTGTCGGTGGCCGACCGCGTGGTGGTGCTGCGCGCCGGCCGGGTGGTGCAGGCCGGGACGCCGACGACGGTGTACCGGGAGCCCGCCGACGAGTGGGTGGCCGGCTTCGTCGGTGACGCCGTCCTGTTGCCGGCGGTCGTCGAGGACGGCAGCGCCCGTACCTCCCTGGGTTTGGTGCCCGTCGCCGGTGCCGCGCCGGCCGGCCCGGCGACCGTCCTGGTACGCCCCGAGCAGGTCCGCTTCACCACCGGCTCCGGCCCGGTGACCGCCACGGTGCTGCGGCACGACTTCCACGGGCACGACGCGCTGGTCGGCCTGCGGCTCGCCGACGGCACCCGGGTCACCGCCCGGATCCTCGACGGCGGCCCGTCAGTCCCCGTCGGCACCGAGGTGGGGGTGACCGTGGACGGCACCGCCCGAGCCTTCCCGACCCCAAACCCCTCCCCCCGCCCCCGCCCCCACCCCCACCCCCACCCCCACCCCCGCGATCTTGCACTTAGTGCCCGGACAAAAGGGGCTGATGCCGGCGAATCGGGGGCCGAAAGTGCAAGATCGGCGGGTGGCTGGGACGCGGCGGCCGGGCGGGCCGGGGTTCGCTCGGCCGGCGCGTCCTCGGCCGGGTTCAGTTGACGACGAAGAGCAGGCGGTTCGGTGAGCCTGAGCCGGGGCTGGTCACCTTGCCGGTGGTGGCGTTGGCGGTCAGGTAGCTGCCGACCTGCGACGGGCTCCACGACGGGTTGGCCGAGAGCACGAGGGCCGCGGCGCCGGCCACGTGCGGCGCGGCCATCGAGGTGCCGCTCAGCGTCGCGGTCGCGGTGTCGCTGGTCCGGTACGCGGACAGGATGCTCGACCCGGGCGCGAAGATGTCCAGGCAGGATCCGTAGTTGGAGAACGACGAACGAGCGTCGGTGCTGGTGGTGGACCCGACGGTGAGCGCCGACGCGGTCCGGGCCGGCGAGTAGTTGCAGGCGTTCGCGCTGGAGTTGCCGGCGGCCACCGCGTACGTGATGCCGGAGGCGACCGAGTTGGCCACCGCGTTGTCGAGGGCGCTGCTGGCCCCGCCACCGAGGCTCATGTTGGCCACGGCCGGCTTCACGGCGTTGGCGGTCACCCAGTTGACCCCGTTGACCACGCCGGTGGTGGTGCCGCTGCCGGAGCAGTTCAGCACCTTCACCGCGACGAGCCGGACCTGCTTGGCGACGCCGTACGTGGAGCCGCCGACCGTACCGGCGACGTGGGTGCCGTGCCCGTTGCAGTCGGTGTTGTTGCTGTCGACCGTGTTGGTGCCCCAGGTGGCCCGACCGCCGAACTGCGTGTGCGTGGTCCGGATGCCGGTGTCGATGATGTACGCCCGGACGTTGGAGGCGGTGTTCGGGTAGGTGAAGCTGCGGCTCAGCGGCAGGTTGCGCTGGTCGATGCGGTCCAGGCCCCACGGCGGGTTGGTCTGCGTCGCGGTGGCGGTCAGCACCTTGTCCTGCTCGACGTACGCGACGGCCGGGTCGGCGGCCAGCCGGCGGGCCTGGCCGGGGTTCATCGTCGCGCTGAAGCCGGTCAGCGCCGCGCTGTACACGTCGCCGACGGTTCCGCCGTAGCGCTTCACCAGCTTCGCGGCCCGGTCCGGCACGGCCGTGCGGGCGGTGGAGGAACCGGCGGCGCCGACCGTGTCCCCCTTCAGGACGACAAGGTAGCTCCCGCTGATCGCGGTCGGGGCGCCCGCGCCCCGGATCTCGCCGGTCGGCGCCGCCTGCGCCGGGGTGGTGACGGCCGCCGCGACGGCCACGGCGGTGGCGGCGACGGCGAACGCCCGGGTGAGGCGGCGTGGAACGGACCCTGCTGGCATCGTCTGCCTCCCTACTCGGCACGCCGGGCTCGTGGCCCGGGCGGCGCGCCATCGACGGTCAGTGCTGGTCATGCTAGCCGTCACATAGATGCGCGTCACTTAGGTGTTCATCAACTGAAGGCGGGTCCGGCGGGTGGCGTGCCACGGGCCCGACACGGGAGGCAGGATGACGACGTGGACGAACACGACATGCTGCTCTCCCCCAGCGGGGTGGCGGCGCTGCGGACGGCGCTCACCCGGGCCGACTTCACCTCGAACGGCATCGCCGCCCGGCTCGGCGCGCAGGCCACCGGCGGGGTGGCCCGCAACGACTTCCGCGCCGCGCTGCGCGCCACCGAGGACGGCGACCCGCTCGCCACGCTGATCCGGGTCTTCATCTGCGAGCAGACCGAGCCGGAGAACGCTGTCGCCGCCGCACTCGCGCCACTGCCGATCGAGGAGGCGCTCGCCGGGGGTCTGGTCGAACGGCACGGTGACGGGCTGCGGATGGGCCTGGACCTGGAGCCGTACGGGGACGACTGGTGGGTACTCGCCGACGTGCCGGCGAGCGCCCGCCCCGGCCGTCCCCTGCACGCCGAGCACGTGCTCGGCATCGGCGGGGCGACCCAGACGCTGATCGGCGCGACCGTCCGGCGGCCGGTGGAGACCGCACTGGACCTGGGGACCGGCTCCGGCGTCCAGGCCCTGCACCTGTCGACCCACGCGAGGAGGGTCACCGCCACCGACGTCTCCGAACGGGCACTGCGCTTCGCCGCCACCACCGCCGCCCTCAACGGCCAGGACTGGGAGCTGCTGCGCGGCGACATGGTCGCCCCGGTCGCCGGCCGCCGCTTCGACCTGGTGGTGAGCAACCCGCCGTTCGTCGTCGGGCCCGGCACCACCACGCACGTCTACCGCGACTCCGGCCGGGTCGGCGACGCGATCGGCGCGGAACTGGCCGCCGCCGCGCCGGGCCTGCTCACCGAGGGCGGCACCATGCAGTACCTGGCCAACTGGGTGCACGTGGCCGGCGAGGACTGGGCCGAGCGGGTCACCGGCTGGTTCGCCGACACCGGGCTGGACGCCTGGGTGATCCAGCGCGAGGTCGCCGACCCGATGGCGTACGTCAACCTCTGGCTCACCGACGTCGGCGAGGCGGCCGACCCGCGGCGGATGGCCGAATGGCTGGACTGGTTCGACGCGCACAAGATCGAGGCCATCGGCTTCGGCATCGTGTCGCTGCGCCGCGCCGGCCACGACGACCCGGTCGTCCGTGTCGAGGAGCTGCGCCAGCGGGTGGAGGCGCCGCTCGGCGACCGCGTCGCGACGTGGTTCGACCGCCAGGACTGGCTCCGCGTACGCGGGACCGACGGCCTGCTCGCTTCGCGCTACCGGGCCGCCGACGGCCTCCAGCTGCGGCAGGAGGCGACCATGGGCGACGAGGGCTGGGCCGTCGACCGGCAGGTGCTCGCCATGCCGCACGGCCTGCGCTGGACCGAGGAGATCGACCCCCTCGTCCTCGCCCTGGTCGGCGGGGCGGACGGGCGGCTGCCGCTGCGCGACCAGCTGGCCCTGCTCGCCGCCGCGCACGACGTGGCACCCGAGGAGCTGGCCGAGGCGGCCGGCCCGATCGTGGCCCACCTGGTCGAGCGCGGCTTCATCGAGCCGGTGGACGCCTGATGCCGGCGGCAGGGCCGACCGGGAGCGGCCGGGTCGCGGGCGGGCCGGCCGGGAGGGAAGGCTGATGCGGGCGGTGGTGCAGACGGTCGGCCGGGCCAGCGTGACGGTCGACGGCGCGGTGGTCGGCGCGATCGACGACGGCCTGCTGGTGCTGCTCGGCGTCACCCACAGCGACACCCCGCAGGTCGCCCAGACCATGGCCCGCAAGGTGCACGAGCTGCGCATCCTGGACGACGAGCGGTCCGCCGCCGACACCGGCGCGCCGATCCTGGTGGTCAGCCAGTTCACCCTCTACGGCGACGCCCGCAAGGGCCGGCGACCGAGTTGGACGGCGGCCGCCCCGGCGGAGGCCGCGGAACCCCTGGTCACGGAGGTCGTGGAGGCGCTGCGGGCGCGCGGCGCCAAGGTGGAGACCGGACGGTTCCGCGCGCACATGCTGGTCGAGAGCGTCAACGTCGGCCCCCGCACGATCCTCCTGGATCTCTGAGAACCCCGCCCGCATCCTTCGATCATGAAGTTAGCGGGGGATGTCGCCCGTTCGGAACCCGCTAACTTCATGATCGACGAGGAGTGGCCTCAGAAGAACAGGCCGCGGCGCTGGAGGGACTGGCGGAGCCAGGCGTCGAGCTGGGCGGTCCAGTCGGTGCGGTCGGCCGTCGCGTGGTCGACGGTGAAGCGGCCGAACGTGTCCCGGCCCTCGGTGAACAGGCCACCCCGCTTGTCGAGCTCCAGGACGACCTGGATCTGCTGCGGGTCGGTCACGAAGGTGACCTCCAACTGCTTGATCGCGTTCGCGTACTGGGGCGCCGGGTAGAACTCGATCTCCTGATAGAAGGGCAGCGTCTGCCGTACGCCGTAGATGTGACCGCGCTCGACGTCGGCGCGGGCGAACCGGAAGCCCAGCCGGAGGAAGGCGTCCAGGATCCGCTCCTGGGACGGGAGCGGGTGCACGGCCACCGCGTCCAGGTCGCCCTTGTCGACCGCGCGCGCCACCTCCAGCTCCGTACGCAGACCCATCGTCATGCCGTGCAGGTGCTGGCCGTACATCTCGGTGAGCGGCGTCTCCCAGGGCACGTCGAAGCGGAACGGGATGTCGTGCCGCTGCCCGGCCTCCAGCCGGAACGCGCCGGTGACGTGCTGGCGGTGGAACTCCTGCGTGGTCTCGTAGTTGTTGTCCCCGCTCTCCACCTCGACACGGGTGACCAGGCCGAGCGCCACGTACGTGACGTCGACCGGGTGGTCGCCGCCCGCGACGTGGACGGTCCCCTCCAGTTGGCCGCCGGGGCGGCAGTTCGGGTTCGCCAGGACGGTTTCCACCGACGGGCCGCCGACACCCATCGCCTGCATGAGCCGCTTGAAGACCACGACGCCCTCCATCACCTGTGCCGAGGTTCGCCGGCGGTCGCCCCACTGGCCCGGTGCCGGCAGCCGGCCGCGCCGGCCGGTCGCTGGCACGGTAACCGGGACCGGCAAGGGCCACCCGTCGACGACACGCCCGATGGGATTCCTGTCGGGTCCCCGATCGCCTCACTCCCGTTTTACGCCCCGGCCGCCAAGCTGTTGTCAACCGGCACCACCGGGCCGGATCAGCGGCACAGACGTGGACACGGGGAGAGACGAAAGATGGCCCTGCAGATGATGGAGCACCGGATGCGCCCGGCCGGCACGATCGAGACCGACCACGGCACCGAGACCCTGACCGACCTGGACGCCACCGACGAGCGCGGCGTCTCCACGGACCTGGTCCGGGCGTACCTCAACGGCATCGGCAAGACCAAGCTGCTGACCGCCGCCCAGGAGGTCGAGCTGGCCCGCCGCATCGAGGCCGGGCTCTTCGCCGAGGAGAAGCTCGCGACGTGCACGCCCGTCTCGGCCGAGCTGAAGGCCGACCTGGAACTCGTCGCCGCCGAGGGGCGGGCCGCCAAGGACCACCTGCTGGAGGCGAACCTCCGCCTCGTCGTGAGCATCGCCAAGCGGTACACGGGCCGCGGCATGGCCTTCCTCGACCTGATCCAGGAGGGCAACCTCGGCCTGATCCGCGCGGTCGAGAAGTTCGACTACACCAAGGGCTACAAGTTCTCCACCTACGCCACCTGGTGGATCCGCCAGGCCATCACCCGCGCCATGGCCGACCAGGCCCGCACCATCCGCATCCCGGTGCACATGGTCGAGCAGGTCAACCGGATGGTGCGGGCCCGCCGCGAGCTGTCGGTCTCGCTGGGTCGGGAGCCCACCGTGGCCGAGGTGGCCCGGGCGCTGGACGTCCCGGAGTTCCAGGTGATCGAGCTGATCTCGTACGACCGCGAGCCGGTGAGCCTCGACCAGGCGGTCGGCGAGGACGGCGAGAGCGCCCTCGGTGACTTCGTCGCGGCGGTGGACCCGGCGGCCGGCCCGGACGACGCGGCCGCCCACGGCGAGCTGCGCCAGGAGGTGAGCATCGTGCTCGCCACCCTGTCCCAGCGCGAGCAGGCGGTGATCCGGCTCCGGTTCGGGCTGGACGACGGCCGGCAGCGCACCCTGGACGAGGTCGGGAAGGAGTTCGGCCTGTCCCGCGAGCGGATCCGCCAGATCGAGAAGGGGACGCTGCTCAAGCTGCGGGCCCCGGAACGGGCGCAGCGGCTGGAGGCGTACGCCTGCTGACGCGGGCGTCCCGACGACGGCCCCGGCGGTTCGCCGGGGCCGTCGTCGTGCCCGGTGCTTGACCCGTCCCTCCGGACCAGATATAAACCAACTGGTTATAGAACCAGGAGGTTATAAATGCCGGGGACGGACCTGGACGCGACGTTCGCCGCGCTGGCGGACCCGACGAGACGTGCCATCCTCGCCCGGCTGGCCGCCGGCGAGGCCACCGTCACCGAACTCGCCGCGCCCTTCGCGATGAGCCAGCCGGCGGTCTCCAAACACCTCCGCGTCCTCGAACGGGCCGGGCTCGTCAGCCGCGGGCGGGACGGGCAGCGGCGGCCGTGCCGGCTGGAGGCCCGGCCGCTGCGGGACGCCACCGCCTGGCTCGCCGACTACCGGGACTACTGGGCCGAGAGCTACCAGCGCCTCGACGCCCTGCTCGACGAGCTGCGTGCCGCCGGGGACGCGGGCGGTTCCCGATGAGTACGGCCGACGACCCGCTGGTGGTGTCCGCTCCCGGCGACCGGGAGATCGTGCTCAGCCGGCTGTTCGAGGCGCCGGCGCACCTGGTCTTCGCCGCGTTCACCCGCCCCGAGCTGCTCCGCCGCTGGTACGGCGCTCAGGGCTGGCGGCTGGTCGAGTGCGAGGTGGACCTGCGGGTCGGTGGCCGCTGGCGGTTCGTGTCGCAGGGGCCGGACGGCGAGCGGATGGGCCAGGGTGGGGTGTACCGCGACATCGACCCGCCGCGCCTGCTGGTCGGCACCGAACTCTTCGACGACCAGTCCTACCCCGGCGAGACGCTGGTGCGGCACGAGTTCACCGAGCTGGCCGGACGTACGACCGTCACCACCACCCTCCGCTACGCGACCCCGGAGGGTCGCGACCGGGTGCTGCGGTACCCGATGGCCCGCGGCGTCTCCGAGAGCTTCACGCGGCTCGCCGAGCTGCTCGCAACGACGACATCAGGAGAGAGCATGAACTGGACCCTGGAAGTGGTGATCGTCCCGGTCTCCGACATCGACCGGGCCAAGGCGTTCTACGCCGACCAGCTCGGCTTCAACGTCGACCACGACACGGTGATCGACGACGACACCCGCATCGTGCAGTTGACCCCGCCCGGCTCGGGATGCTCCATCGTGATCGGCAAGGGCGCCGTACCGGAGATGCCGCCCGGTTCGCTCAAGGGGCTCCAGCTCGTGGTGCCGGACCTGCACAAGGCGCGCGCGCAGCTCGTGGAGCGCGGCGTCGAGGTCAGCGAGATCCAGGTGCTGGGGAAGAACCCGAGTCCGGTGCCGGACCCGCTGGACAACGTCGGCTTCGTCTTCTTCAGCGACCCGGACGGCAACTCCTGGGGCGTCCAGCAGATCAGCAGCCGCGCCTGAGGTGTGATGCCCAGGCGTTGACAAGGCCCCGTCCGCTCACAGGCGGCGGGGGCCGGTGTCGGGGCGGGCGGCCGCCGAGCCGATCCGGACGGTCGCGTGCAGCACCGACAGGCCGTCCGGGCGGGCCAGCACCGGGTTCAGCGTCAACGCCCGGACCCGGGGCTGCTCGTCGGCGAGCTGCCCGACCCGCAGCAGCAGATCCGCCAGCGCGGCCCGGTCCACCGGCGCCGCGCCCCGGTGGCCGCGCAGCAGCGGGGCCGCGCGCGGCTCGTCGACCAGCTCGGCCGCGTCGAGGTCGGTCAGCGGCACCGCCCGCCACGCCCGGTCGCCGAGCAGCTCGGTGGCGACGCCGCCCAGGCCGAAGCCGACCACCGGCCCGAACGCCGGATCCTCCACCAGCTCGACCACGCAGGCCACGCCGGGCGGGACCATCGGCTGGACCAGGACGTCCGCGCCGAACTCCGCCGACATCTCGGCGTACGCGCGCCGCACGGCCGCCTCGTCGGCCAGGTCGAGGCGGACCGCGCCGAGGTCCAGCCGGTGCCGCAGCCCGGGAGCGGAGGCCTTCAACGCCACCGGGAACCCCAGGTCGGCCGCGGCCTCGGCGGCCTCGTCCTCCGATGCGGCCGGCACCGACTCGACCACCTCGATGCCGTACGCGGCGAGGAGCCCGCCCGGATCGAGGGACTCGGGCCGCAGCGCCGCCTGCGCCCGGTCCCGGTCGACGTCGGGCAGCTCCGGCAGCGTCCCCGGTGGACGGCGCAGCCAGTCGGCGTACGCGGTGACCCGGCCCAGCGCGCGGACCGCCTCCTCCACGCTCGGGTACGCGGGCACCCCGGCCGGCGCGCGCCCGACCAGGAACGTCGCCACGGTGGGCTTGCCGGCGGCGGGCGCCGCGGGCAGGGCGGCGATGAAGTTCGCCTCGGTGTCCGGCAGTTGGCCGGGCAGCGGCGGCGCGAACACCGCCACCAGCGCGTCCACCGCCTCGTCGGCCGCCGCGGCGGCGAGGGCGTCGGCGAACTCGGCCGCCCCGGCGCGCGGGCCGACGTCGCGCGGGTACCCGTCGGCGAGGGTGAGCCCCTGTGCCGCGCAGGCGGTGGCGGCGAGCCCGGTCAGCGCCGAGGAGTTGCCCACCACACCCACCCGGTCGCCGGCGGGCAGCGGCTGGTTGGCCAGCAGCACACCGACGTCGAGCAGCTCGCTGACGGTGTCCACCCGGATCACGCCGGACTGGGTGAACAGCGCGCTGACCGCCACCTCGTCCGGCCCGGCGCGCTCGCCGACGCCGGGCGGGCGGGCCGGCGACGCCAACGCGACGATCGGCTTCTCCCGGCCGATCCGCCGGGCCAGCCGGGCGAACTTGCGCGGGTTGCCGAAGGTCTCCAGATACAACATGACCACGTCGGTGCCGGGGTCGTCCTGCCAGTACTGGAGCAGGTCGTTGCCGGAGACGTCGGCCCGGTTGCCCGCCGACACGAAGCTGGACAGGCCCAGCCCCCGCCGGTCCGCCTCGGCCAGCAGGGCCACCCCGAACGCGCCGGACTGGCTGAAGATCCCGACCCGGCCGGGCACCGGCAGCCGCGGGGCGAGCGTGGCGTTGAGGCGTACGCCGGGGGCGGTGTTCGCCACCCCCAGGCAGTTCGGGCCGACGACCCGCATGCCCGCGGCGTGGGCCGCGCGGACCAGCCGGCGTTGCGCCGCCGCGCCCTCGCGGCCGGCCTCGGCGAAGCCCGCGCTGATGACGACCAGGCCGTGCGCTCCGGCGGCGGCCGCGTCGGCGACGACCGCCTCCGCCGCCTCCGGCGGCACCGCCACCACGGCCAGGTCGACCGGCAGCCCGGAAGCCGCCGCCGAGGGGTACGCGGGCAGCCCGGCCACCGTCGTCGCGGTCGGATGCACCGGCACGACCGTGCCGGTGAAGCCGTAGTCGCGCAGGTGCCCGAGGACCGCCGCCCCGACGCCCTGCCCGGTGGCACTGGCGCCGTAGACGGCGACGCCGCCCGGAGCGAGCAGCCGGGCCACGGACCGCGCCTCGGTGCGGTGCTCCCGGCCCCGCTGCACCTCCAGCGTGGCCTCGGTCGGGGCGATCGGGAAGGTCAGGTGGACCACGCCGTCGGCGAACTGGCGCTGCACCTGGTACCCGAAGTCGGAGAAGACCCGCAGCATCGCGCCGTTGGCGGGCAACACCTCGGCGACGAAGCTCATGATGCCGGACCGGCGGGCCGCGTCGGCCAGGTGCTCCAGCAGCACCGATCCGATGCCCCGGCCCTGGTAGGCGTCCTCCACCACGAACGCCACCTCGGCCTCCGGCGACTCCGGCCCGAGCCGCTCGTACCGGCCGACCGCGACGATCTGGTCGCCGGCGAGGACGACGAACGCCTCCCGGTCCCGGTGGTCGACGTTGACGAAGCGCTGGAGGTCGCGCTCCGGGATCCGGGGGTACGGCGAGAAGTAGCGCAGGTAGCGGGTGCGCTCGGAGAAGCGCGAGTGCATCGCGACGATGCCCGGCGCGTCCGACGGCTGGATCGGCCGCAGTTGGACGGTCGTGCCGTCGCTGAGCAGCACGTCCACCGGTTGGTCCACTGTGGTCATGGCAGGCGGCCCTTTCACCGGCCCTAGTCGCGGGGGTCGTGCGGGTCGAGCCCCAGCAGCGGAAACACCGTCCGGCGGGTGGCGGCGATGGCGCGGTCCACCGAGTTCGGCTCGCCCGAGGGCTGCCACGGCTCGTACGACGGGTCTGCGTCGTCGGTCATGCGCAGCGGGATCTCCCGACCGGGACAGCGGGCGGCGGCAAGCTCCCGCCACGCGGGCGGCGTCAGCGTGGCCGGGTCGAGCGGGTCGCCGGTGGCCACCGCGAGCAGGTGTGTCCACGCCCGGGGCACGGCCTCGACCAGTGCGTACCCGCCGCCGCCGGTGGCGACCCACCGGCCCTCGCACAGCTCGTCGGCCAGCGCCCGCAGGGCGATGTACGTGGCGCGCTGCCCGTCGACGGACAGGTGCAGGTCGGCGAGCGGGTCAAGCCGGTGCGCGTCCGCGCCGCACTGGGTGACCAGGATCTCCGGCTGGAACGCGCGCAGCACCGACGGCACGATCGCGTGGAACGCCCGCTGCCAGCCGGCGTCGTCGACACCCGGCGGCAGCGGCACGTTGACCGCGGTGCCCTGCGCCTCCGGGCCGCCGGTCTCGTCGGGGAACCCGGTGCCCGGGAACAGCGCGAGCGGGGTCTCGTGCAGGCTCACCGTGAGCACCCGCGGGTCGTCCCAGAAGGTCTTCTGCACCCCGTCGCCGTGGTGGACGTCCACGTCGACGTACGCGACCCGGCGCGCGCCCAGGTCGAGCAGGCGGGCGATCGCCACCGCCGGGTCGTTGTAGACGCAGAAGCCGGCGGCCCGCGCCGGCATGGCGTGGTGCAGCCCGCCGGCCACGTTGACCGCCCGGCGCGCGTCGCCCCGCCAGACCGCCTCGGCCGCGGTCGCCGACGCGCCCGCGATCAGCGCGCTGGCCTCGTGCATGCCCTCGAAGACCGGGTTGTCGGAGGTGCCCAGCCCGAACCCGGCGAAGAGCGGATCGCGCGGGGCGGCGCGGACGGCCTCCAGGTAGCGGGGATCGTGCACCCGGGTCAACAGGTCGTCGTCGGCCGGCTCCGGCTTGACCAGCCGGACCCCCGGCCGCTCCAGGACGCCCAGCTCCCGGGCCAGCGCGACGGTCAGCTCCACGCGGACCGGGTCGAGGGGGTGGTCACCCATGTCGTAGGCGAGCAGCGCCTCGTCCCACACCACCACTGTGTCGTCCGACATGCGCTCATCGTCGCACGAGGACCGGCGACGGCCGGGGCACGCGCTGCGCGCGTGGCTGATGTCGATGCGGCCGAGGTCACGCCGACGGGGCGGACCCCGCCGGCTGCTCCCCTGTCGCCACCGGGCGGGACGGGTCGGCGACCCAGTTGCTCCAGGACCCGACGTACAGCGCGGCGTCCGGCCGACCGGCCATATGCAGGGCGAGCACCGCCTGCGCGGCGGTGACGCCCGACCCGCAGTACGCGCCGACCGGCCGGCCGTCGAGGACACCGGCGGCGGCGAACCGCTGCCGGAGCACGTCGGCCGCCGGGAACCGTCCCTCGGCGACATAGTCCGGCGCGGGCAGGTTCACTGCGCCCGGCACGTGCCCGGCGACCGGGTCGATCGGCTCGGTCTCGCCCCGGTAGCGCGCCGCCGCCCGCACGTCGACCAGGACGCCGTCGTCGGCCGCGGCGAGCCGGGCGGCGTCGGCCGCGTCGAGCACCGGCAGGGCGCCGGGGCGCACCTCGACGTCGCCGGCCGGTGGGGTGGGCGCCTCCGTGGAGGTGGGCAGACCCGCCGCCACCCAGGCGGGCCAGCCGCCGTGCAGCAGGCGTACGGCGGTGTGCCCTGCCCAGCGCAGCGTCCACCAGGCACGGGCGGCGGACATGCCGTCGCCGCCGTCGTACACGACGACGGGGTGCCCGGAGCGGACGCCGGCGGCCCGCAGCGCGGCCTGGAGCGCGGCGGGGTCGGGCAGCGGATGGCGCCCGGCGGCCCCCGGCGGGCCGCACAGGTCGGTGTCCAGGTCGACGAAGACCGCGCCGGGCAGGTGGCCGGCCGTGTAGTCGTCGCGGCCGGGCGGGCCGGTCAGCCGCCAGCGGACGTCGAGCAGGGTGGGCGGGTCGGCGCTGTCGAGCTCGGCGGCGAGCCGGTCGGCATCGACCAGCAGATCCTCGGTACCGGACATGGCGTCCAGTCAACACCATCCATCCCGGTACCCAGCAGGCGGTTCGGCGTCGGCCGTTCGGGGTTACGCAAGGTAGCATCGATCACCGGAGGGCCTGACGTGAAGCATGATTTGGTCGACACGACCGAGATGTACCTGCGCACCATCCTCGAGCTCGAGGAGGAGGGGGTGCCGCCGCTGCGCGCCCGCATCGCCGAGCGGCTGCGGCAGAGCGGCCCCACCGTCAGCCAGACCGTCGCCCGGATGGAGCGCGACGGCCTGCTCACCGTCGAGGGCGACCGGCACCTGGCGCTCACCTCGGCGGGCCGCAGCGCGGCGGTCTCCGTGATGCGCAAGCACCGGCTGGCCGAGCTGCTGCTGGTCAACGTGATCGGGATGCCCTACGAGGAGGCCCACGAGGAGGCCTGCCGGTGGGAGCACGTGATGAGCGACGCGGTGGAGAAGCGGGTGTACGACCTGCTCAACCGCCCGACCCGCTCCCCGTACGGCAACCCGATCCCGGGCCTGGAGGAGCTGGGCTCGCCGGAGCCGGCCGAGTCCGAGCCGCTGGAGGGTGAGCGCAACCTGGCGTTCCCCGGCCTGTCCGGCACGGTCGTGGTCCGGCGGATCTGCGAGAGCGTGCAGACCAACGCGGACGTGCTGCGGCAGCTCCACGCCGCCGGCGTCGACCCGGGCGCGACGGTGACCGTGGCCCAGGAGCGGGACGGGGTGTCGATCGACCGCTCCGGCGACCGGGTCCGCCTCCCGCGCGAGGTCGCGTCCCGCGTCTTCGTAGCGGCAAGCTGACCCCGCCCCGCCCTCGCGCCCCTCACCTCCGCGATCTTGCAGTTCCTGACCCGACATACCCGGAGTAAGCGGGCATAACGGGGGCGGAAAGTGCAAGATCGGCGCGCGTGGGTGGGCGGTCAGTCGTCGATGTACGGGCAGTGGCGGCAGCCACGGCCGCAGCAGGTGCCGCGGCGCGCCAGGAAGCCGGCCGTCAGGACGAACAGGCCGGTGGTCGGGTCGACGTAGCCCGACTCGCCGTTTCTCAGCGCCGCTGAGTGCGCGGCGAGGATGCGTGCCCGGTCGGGGTGGTCGGGTGCGAGCCGGGACGGGTGCGGGTTGGTTAGTGGCCGGTTCGCCAGTGGTCGTCGCTCTCCGGTCACCGGGGCAGTGTAGAGACGCCGCTCAGCCGTGGCGGGCGAGGGCGGCGGCGATCGCAGCCCGGTCGGCGCCACCCGCGAGCAGCAGCCGGAGCAGCACCTTCGCCTTGTACGGGTCGAGCAGCCCGCCGTTCCACAGCCCGCGCCGTTGCAGGTCGGTCTCCGAGCCGACCGCGCCGTACGTGTGCCGCAGCACCGACCCGGCGCCGGAGCGCGAGGTGAGCACCACCGGGATCCGCTCGGCCAGGGCGCCGAGCACCGGAGCCAGCACACCCGGCACGTGTCCGACGCCGAAGCCGGCGACCACCAGCCCGTGGTGGGTGTCGGCGAGACCGTCGAGCAGCCCGCCGTCGTCGTCGAGGGTGACGGTGTGCAGCGCGACCCGGGTGACGTCCAGTCGGGCGGGGTCGACCGGGGGCAGCGGTTCCCGCCGCTCGGGCCGGGCCAGCACCCGCACCTCCCCCTCGATCACGTGCCCGACGGGACCGGCGTTCGGGGAGGCGAAGGTGGCCGTGCTGGTGCTGTGCGTCTTGCGTACCCAGCGGGCGGCGTGGACCTCGTCGTTGAGGGTGACCAGCACGCCGAGGTCGCGGGCGGCGGGCGCGGCCGCCACCCGCGCGGCGGCGAGCAGGTTCGCCGGCCCGTCCGCCCCCGCCAGGGTGGGGTTGCGCATCGCACCCGTGAAGACCAGTGGAGCGGCGTGCGGCCAGACCAGGTCCGCCAGGAACGCCGACTCCTCCAGCGTGTCCGTGCCCTGGGTGACGACCACGCCGGTCGCGCCCGCGGCCACCGCCCGCGACGCCGCGTCGACCACGTCCAGGAGGTGCCGGTACGTGAGGTGCGCGCTGGGCACCGCGAGGGCGTCCCGGACGTCCATGGGCAGGCCGAGGTCGGCCAGCCCGGGTACGGCCGCGGTGAGGTCCGCACCGGTCAGCCGGGTGACCACCCCCGGTCCGTCCCGGCCCACACCGCCCATCGCGATGGTGCCGCCGAGGGTGAACAGGGCGATGGACACGCCGGACCTCCCGTCAGCCGTCGCCGATGACGGCCCGCAGACCGTACCGTCCGGGATTTCGTCCGCCCGCCCCGGCGGTGCTGACCGGTCCTGTCGTACCGGTGCTGGATGCTGGGGGTCATGCCGAAAATCGTCTACTCGCGGACGCTGGAGAAGGCCGACTGGGGCACGGAGATCGTGCGGGAGGTCGACCCCGACGAGGTCCGCCGGCTCACGGCGGAGCCCGGTGGCGACATGGCTCTCGGCGGGGCGGAGATCGCCGCCACCTTCGCCCGGCACGACCTGATCGACGAGTACCGGCTCTACGTCCACCCGGTGGTCCTCGGCTCCGGCCGGCTGCTGTTCCCCGCCGCCGGCGTACGGCGTCAGCTGCGCCTGGCCGGCACGCGCACCTTCCGCAACGGTGTCGTCCTCCTCTGCCACGAGCGGTCGCCGAGCTGACCGGCGAAGGCCATTGGTTTCCCCGTCGGCCCGGCCTATGGTGTCCGGATGCGTCCGTCCAGCTGGCAGGCAGGCGACGCCGTCGTGGTGACGGCGCCGTCCACCGCTGCCTGCCTGCCGACGCCGGCCTCGGCCGTGACCGGCCGACAGACGGCGCAGACCGCGATCCGGGTGGTGTGTACCGCCGCGCCGTCCCCTGCCGGCTCGGCGGCCACCACGCTGCCGACGCCCACCGGGCGTGGCCCTCCGTGGACCGGTAGCACCTCAGCAGACCGGCCACCCAGGGCGAAGCGATACCGCTTCGGCCCTTTTCTTTTTTGGAGGAGTCATGACCACCCAGGTCCAACCCGATGAGCGGAACTGGCTCGACGAGCTGCGTACGGCGCTGACCCACGACTTCGAGGTGCAGACCGTCAGGCTGACCCAGCTCACCGCGGACACCGGCGACCCGGGCGAGGCGCACACGCAGGACGCGCTCATCGCCGCCACCCGGCAGAACCTCAACCAGATCAGTGACGCGCTACGCCGCATCGCCGAGGGCCGGTACGGCACCTGCGAGCGGTGTGCCGCGCCGATCCCGCGCGAGCGCCTGGAGGTGCTGCCGCACGCCCGCTTCTGCGTGCCCTGCCAGCAGAAGCGCGCCGGCTGACTTCGCGGGGAGGGCTGCCGTGCCCACGCCCGGCACGGCAGCCCGTCCTAGGCGCCCGCAGGCGCCGCCACGCCGCGGCGACCCTCGGCCCACGCCCGCGCCACAGCGAGCGGACCCGCCGGCGTCAACCCGCGCTCGAACCGCTGACTGTCGACGGCAGCACGGCGCGGGCGTCGTACCCGGCGAACCACAGGCCCATCGCGAACACGGCGAGACCCTCCAGGTAGCGGGCACGGTCGAGGCCACCCGCGAGTACCGGCTCGCCGCCGAGATCGGCGACGAGGGTGGCGACCGTCCGAAGCGCGTCGGGATCGTCACCGCACAGCGGCACCCCGAGCGGGCGTCCCTCGTACCTCCGGTCGGCGCCCGCCCAGACCTCCGCGGCACACACGTTGAACGCCTTGACGACGTGAGCCCCGGCGGCGACGCCGGCGATCCGCTCGGCGACCGCGTCCTCGGCCAGCACGAACGCTCCGGGTGCCGGGCCCGTGAACGCCGTCGGGGCGACAGCGTTGCTGCAGTCGATCAACGGCCGGCCGGCGAGCGCGCCGTCCTCGCCGCCGGCCTGCCGCACCGCGTCCACCACGGCGGTGCCACTCACCGCCACCAACGTGACCTCGCCGAACTGTGCCGCCTGGCGGAGGTCCCCGTGACGGGTACCCGGCCCGATGCGCTCTGCCGCGTCCGCCGCCCGCCGCGTCGAACGCCCCCCGATGAGCACCTCGTGGCCGGCCTTCACCCAGCCCGAACCCAGCGCCGTCGCCATCTGGCCGGCACCGATCACTCCGATCCGCACGTCATCTCCCTGCTGTCGTGGTCATGCCGAAGCACGCTAGACACGGCGATACGCACGTCCGGGTGCGTAACGGAGACGGCAGACTGCGGGCATGACGCTCGCACGGGGTACCGAACCTTTCGAGCCGTTCCCGCCCTACGGCGAGTTCACCGCCGACTGCCCGGCGCGATTGGCGGTCGACCTGTTCGCCACCGCGTGGCTGCCGGTCATCGTCTACACGCTGCGCGACGGCCCCGTTCGACCACGGGACCTGTGTAAGCGCATCGGTGGAATCAGCCACAAGGTCCTCACCGAGACGCTGCGGCGGATGGAGAGCTACGGCCTGGTACGACACCACCGGTACGCCGAGGCACCGCCCCGGGTGGAGTACGAGTTGACCGCGGCCGGCCGGGACCTGCTCGTGCCCATCTACGCCTTGGGCGAGTGGGCTCACGCGCACGCCGACACGGTCCTCAGCGCGATGGAGGAAAGCGAAGCCTCAACGGGCTTCCGGGCTCCCCGCCCGGCCTGACCCGCCCTTTCAACCACTGCCGCCACTCGGCGGGCGCGGCTTCCGCCGTCGGGAGATCTCATCGAGGTGCTGCTGCTTGTGCTGCCGGACCATCTCGTCCCAGACCTCCTGGTCGTAGTCGGGGTCGGGCGGGATCCACTTGTGCGAACCGTCGCTGTAGTGGAACCGCTCATCGCCGGGCCGGATCACGCTCACCGAATCCAACCCAGGAAGCGCCGATGCAGCAGTCCCGCCGGCACCCAGGTCAGGTCCTCGGCCGCCGACACCAGGTAGGACCCCATGTAGAGGGCCAGGGAGACCGGCGCACCGTCGAACTCCGCCCGCAACTCCTTGCGCCGGGTCGCGCAGGGCCACGGCCCGTTGCAGCCACCGCAGGTCCACAGCGGAAGGACCGGCCCGTGGGTGGTCACGAGCCGCCGCCCAGGAATCGCAGGGTGGTCGCGCGGGCATGCCAGCGGCACGCCCATTCCGCCTGATAGCAGGGGTACGGCGACAGCCGCGCCCACCACCCTTGGCAGCCGAGACACAGGCCGTCGGCGCCGGGCACGTGGATCGCCAAGACTTGCCTGACCTGGTGCTCGATCACAGCGCCTCCTCCCCCGGCCAGTTGCTCCGCCGCATCGGGATCCGGTGCTGAGCCCGACAGGGCAGTTCCGAGCCGCAGTGGCAGACCCGCCGCCACACTCGCCAGGACCAGACTGGGCGATGCCGGCGGGCCAGGGTCAGCGCCACGGCAAGCAGGTAACCGTCGTACGACACGCGCCTCGGCATCCGACCTCCAGTCACCCACACCGTTTCCCCTGAGTGCCACAGTCGCCCTGGGGAGTTGTCGATCTGTAAGTGACAATAGCAAAGCACAGGTCGTGCATACCTTCAGGCTGTGAAGCGACCGCGCTTGTACGGGCCTGGCGAGTTGGCCGCCCTGTTCGGCGTGTCGCGGCAACGGGTGCTACAGATCACCCGCCGTCCCGGCTTCCCCGAGCCCGTCGCCCGCCTGATCGGGACGACGATCTGGGACGCAGACGAGGTCGATGAGTGGGCGCGACACAACCGCCCACCGCGCCCTACCGACGGCGACGACGACCGCTGACAACTACCGTCAACGAAATGAGTTGAGGCTCTGCCCGCACTTGCGGGGCAGA
This sequence comes from Micromonospora thermarum, assembly GCF_012034245.1. Classification (GTDB taxonomy): domain Bacteria; phylum Actinomycetota; class Actinomycetes; order Mycobacteriales; family Micromonosporaceae; genus Micromonospora; species Micromonospora thermarum. Next base: position 77,738 of record NZ_JAATEO010000005.1, read on the forward strand.
GCCTCAACTGCTACGCGGAGATCCCCTCGCAGGTGACTTGAGGGCAGCCGGACGCAAGGCGCTGACGGCCTCCTAGATCACTTGCTCTTGGTCTCCTTGACCGTCGTCTTCGGATGCGACTTGCCATACTTGGAAGTCACGTAACGACCGGTGATGGCACTCCGATACGTGCCAGATCCCTTCTTCGCCATGACGGAAAACACCTCCTCTCCACGCTCAATCAACTTGCGTGACCGAGCCGGAAGAAGCGACGATCCGTTCCTGCAACAGATTGGTCGGGACTTCTCCCGGCTCACGAGCCCCGGGCGTTGGCGCGCCCGGGGCTCGTTGCTTTGTCAGCTGCAGCCGCTGGTGCTGCCGCAACCCTCGCAGACGTAGCAGCTACCGGCCGGGCGCATCTTCGTACCGCAGGTGAAGCAGAGCGGCGCGTCGGCGGCCTTGCCGATGACGGCCTCCAGCAGTTCGGTGCTGGAACCCACCGACGGCGCCGGCTTGGCGGCGGCGACGTCCGCGACCTCCTGCGCCGGCTGGGCGACCGGCCCGGTCTTCGGCTCCTCCGGCTTGACCTCGACCGGGGCGGAGGCGGCCATCGCGGTGAGGTCCGCACCGCTCGCCTCCGCCTCCGCCTCGGCCGCGAGCTGGGCGGCCCGCTCCTTGGCGGTGAAGATGCCCAGCTCCGCGCGGCGCTCGTACGGCAGGAAGTCCAGCGCCAGGCGACGGAAGATGTAGTCCATCACCGAGGCCGCCATGCGCACGTCCGGGTCGTCGGTCATGCCGGCCGGCTCGAAGCGCATGTTGGTGAACTTGCTGACGTACGTCTCCAGCGGGACGCCGTACTGGAGACCGATGGAGATGGCCACCGAGAAGGCGTCCATCACGCCGGCCAGGGTCGAGCCCTGCTTCGACATCTTGAGGAAGACCTCGCCGAGGCCGTCGTCCGGGTACGACGACGCGGTGAGGTAGCCCTCGGCGCCGCCGACCGAGAAGGAGATCGTCTCGGAGGGACGCTTCTTCGGCAGCCGCTTGCGCACCGGCCGGTACTCGACGACCTTCTCGACGACCGGCGCCACGGCCGCGGGGGTCTCCGGCTCGGCCGCCTTCTTCTTCGCCGCCGACAGCGGCTGGCCGACCTTGCAGTTGTCCCGGTAGATGGCCAGGGCCTTGAGGCCGAGCTTCCAGCCCTCGAAGTAGATCTTCTCGACGTCCTCGACGGTGGCCTGCTCCGGCATGTTGACCGTCTTGGAGATGGCGCCGGAGATGAACGGCTGGACGGCCGCCATCATCCGCACGTGGCCCATCGGCGCGATGGAGCGCTCGCCCATCGCGCAGTCGAAGACCGGGTAGTGCTCCGGCTTGAGGCCGGGGGCGTCCACCACGTGGCCGTGGTCGGCGATGTGCTCGACGATCGCCTCGACCTGCTCCTCGGGGTAGCCGAGGCTGCGCAGGGCGCGCGGGACGGTCTGGTTGACGATCTGCATCGAGCCGCCGCCGACCAGCTTCTTGAACTTGACCAGCGCCAGGTCCGGCTCGACGCCGGTGGTGTCGCAGTCCATCATCAGGCCGATGGTGCCGGTGGGCGCCAGCACGCTGGCCTGCGAGTTCCGCCAGCCGTTCTTGTCGCCGATCTTGTTGCCGAGGGTCCACTGCTTGGTGGCCTCCCGCTGGATGGCGGTGGCCACGGTGCCGGACGGCTTGATCTCGTCGTTGGCGGCGGCGTGCTTGCGCATGACCCGCTTGTGCGGCTCGGCGTTGCGGGCGTAGCCGTCGTAGGCGCCGACGATGCCGGCCAGCTCGGCGGAGCGGCGGTACGCGGTGCCGGTCATCAGCGAGGTGATCGCCGCGGCGACCGAGCGGCCCTGCTCCGAGTCGTAGGGCAGGCCGGACGCCATCAGCAGCGCGCCGAGGTTCGCGTACCCGATGCCGAGCTGCCGGTAGGCGCGGGTGGTCTCGCCGATCTTCTCGGTCGGGAAGTCGGCGAAGCAGATCGAGATGTCCATCGCGGTGATGACCAGCTCGACCGACTTGACGAACTTCTCGACCTCGAAGCCGCCGTCGGAGCGGAGGAACTTCATCAGGTTGAGCGAGGCCAGGTTGCACGAGGAGTTGTCCAGGTGCAGGTACTCCGAGCACGGGTTCGACGCGGTGATCCGCCCGGTCTCCGGGCAGGTGTGCCAGTCGTTGATGGTGTCGTCGTACTGGAGGCCGGGGTCGGCGCACTCCCACGCGGCCTGGGAGATCGCGCGGAACAGCTTCTTGGCGTCGATGGTGTCGATCACCGCGCCGTCGAGACGGCCGCGCAGGTCGAAGGTGCCGCCGTTCTCGACCGCCGCCATGAACTCGTCGGAGACCCGGACCGAGTTGTTGGCGTTCTGGTACTGCACGCTGACGATGTCGGCGCCGCCCAGGTCCATGTCGAAGCCGGCGTCCCGCAGCGCGCGGATCTTGTCCTCCTCGCGCGCCTTGGTGACCACGAACTCCTCGATGTCCGGGTGGTCCACGTCGAGGATGACCATCTTGGCCGCGCGCCGGGTGGCGCCGCCGGACTTTATGGTCCCCGCGCTGGCGTCGGCGCCGCGCATGAAGCTGACCGGCCCGGAGGCGGTGCCGCCGGAGGAGAGCAGTTCCTTGGACGAGCGGATCCGGGACAGGTTGACGCCGGAACCGGAGCCGCCCTTGAAGATCAGCCCCTCCTCCTTGTACCAGTCCAGGATGGAGTCCATCGAGTCGTCGACGGCGAGGATGAAGCACGCGCTGACCTGCTGCGGCGAGGGCGTGCCCACGTTGAACCACACCGGCGAGTTGAAGCTGAACACCTGGTGCAGCAGCATCCAGGTCAGCTCGTGGGCGAAGACCTCGGCGTCGGCCGGGGTGGCGAAGTAGCCGTACTCCTCACCGGCGGTGCGGTAGGTGGTGACCACCCGGTCGATCAGCTGCTTGAGCGACCACTCCCGCTCCGGGGTGCCCACCGCGCCCCGGAAGTACTTGGTGGTCACGATGTTTGCCGCGTTGACGCTCCACGCCTCCGGGAACTCCACGCCGCGCTGCTCGAAGTTGATCGAGCCGTCCCGCCAGTTCGTCATCACGACGTCCCGGCGTTCCCAGGTGACCTCGTCGTACGGGTGGACCCCCTCCGTCGTCCAGACCCGCTCGACCTTCAGTCCCGTGCCCGCCTTGCTCCGTGAACGGCTCGTTGTCACGCCGTCGCCCCCCTCGTCTGCGCGGTCACCCACCGCGCGTCCCAATCTTTCGAAAAACTGTGAAGAATCAGCTGGTGCGGCCGGCGGCCTCGACCGCGTCGGCCCCGCCGCTCTCCCGGGCGCGGGCCGCGGCCCGCAACGTCTCGATCTCGCGCTCGAAGTCGGCGAGTGAGTCGAAGGACCGGTAGACGCTGGCGAAGCGGAGGTAGGCGATCTCGTCCAGGTCCCGCAGCGGGCCCAGGATGGCCAGCCCCACCTCGTGGCTGGGGATCTCGGCGGCCCCCTTGGCCCGGACGGTCTCCTCGACCCGCTGCGCCAGCAGCGCGAGCGAGTCGTCGTCGACCGGCCGGCCCTGGCACGCCTTGCGCACCCCGCCGATGATCTTCGTGCGGCTGAACGGCTCGGTCACCCCGCTGCGCTTGACGACCGCGAGGACCGCCTCCTCCACCGTGGTGAACCGCTTGCCGCACTCCGGGCAGGACCGCCGCCGGCGGATCAACTGGCCGTCGTCGGCCTCCCGCGAGTCGACGACCCGGGAGTCGGGGTGCCGGCAGTACGGACACCGCATCGCCCGACCTCCTTCGTCGACCACGGGCCGCACCGGCCGCCCTCCGGGCACGCGTCACCACGGCGGAGCCGTCCTCCGACGGTCTCGCCGTGCTGGCGCTGCGGAAGTGCGTTCGGTAGTCGAACCCAACCTGTAGGCAACTTACGCCCATGTGACTACTACATCTAGGGGTTGACCGTATGCCGCCGACGATCTGAGGTCAAGTTGGCCGGCGTGTCCGGCGCGTCACCCGCGTCCGGGACCGATCCCCTCTTCCCCGTCGCCCGGAAACCCAACCGTCCGGACGACGCTCCGGTTATCGGCCACCCGGCGGACCGGCGCCGACGATCCGCCGAATTAGAACAGCCGTTCGACGCGACGTACCATTTATCAGAACACGAGTACGACCCGCGCGGATTTTCACCCCGACACGCCGAGCAACGTCGTACAGATGTTTGAAAATGACTGATCTCACCTATACGGTCATGAACGACAGACGCACGGCGGTTCTCCGCCCATCGTCACCGCACCACCGCACGCACCACGAGCCGACGAGGCACCACAGCGCCGACCAGGGAGGACGGACGTGACCGAGGACCGGGCCAGCCGGCCGAAGAGCCCGCAGCAGATCACCGACGCGGGTGCGGCGGCCACGCGTCGCCGGGGCGCCGCGCGCAGCCGCACCGGCGCGCCCGCCGTGCGCCCGGTCACCCCGGTGGTGAGCGCCTTCCCCGACCCGGCGACGGTCGACCTGACCGCCCGCCAGCGGCGGATCCTGGAGTTCATCCGCACCTGGGTCGAGCGGCACGGCTACCCGCCGAGCGTGCGGGAGATCGGCGAGGCGGTCGGCCTGGTGTCGCCGTCCAGCGTGGCCTACCAGCTCAAGGAGCTGGAGAAGAAGGGCTTCCTGCGTCGCGACCCCAACCGGCCCCGCGCGGTCGACGTCCGGGCCCCCAGCGACGCCATCGACGACGAGCTGACCCGCTCGCAACGCCCGACCCCGGCGTACGTGCCGATGCTGGGCCGGATCGCCGCCGGTGGCCCGATCCTCGCCGAGCAGGCCGTCGAGGACATCTTCCCGCTCCCCCGCGAGCTGGTGGGTGAGGGCGAGGTCTTCATGCTCCAGGTCAAGGGCGACTCGATGCTCGACGCCGCGATCTGCGACGGCGACTGGGTGGTGGTCCGGCAGCAGCCCACGGCCGACTCCGGTGACATCGTCGCCGCCATGCTCGACGGCGAGGCGACCGTCAAGACCTACCGGCGCCGCGACGGGCACGTCTGGCTGATGCCGCAGAACCCGGCCTTCGACCCCATCCCGGGTGACGACGCCACCATCATGGGCCGGGTCGTCGCCGTCCTGCGCCGCATCTGACGTCCGGGTGACCGGCGGCGAACGCCGAGGGCCCGGACGTCGCGGCACACCCGTCGGCCGAGCAAGCCCCGTCGGGTCGGTACGCCCGCCGGCCCGACCGGGCCGGTCCGGCTCAGTAGCGGTCGCCGTGGTAGCCGCGCCCGCCTCCGGGCAGCTGCCCGTACGGGCCGCCCCAGCCCTCGTCGGGGCCGTCCTCGCGACGCCGTCCGGCGCGCGGGTCGGGCCCGCCGCCGCGCCGCGGAGGCTCGGCCGGGCCGGCGCCGTAGACGCCACCGCCGGGCCGGCCACCCGGGCCGCCACCGTAGAACCCGCCACGACCACCGCCGGCCGGACGGCCACCGTTGGCGGCGGGACGACCCCCACCGGGCCCGGGCGGGTTGCCACCGCCACCGTAGACGCCCCCACCGGACGGGCGACCGCCGTAGACGGCACCGCCGGCACCAGCGGCGGGACGCCCCCCGCCGTACACCCCGCTGCCGGCCGGGGCAGCGCCCGGCCGACCCGGTTCCCGGCCGTGACCCGCGGCGCCCGGCGCGCCGTACACGCCTCCTCCGGCGCCGCCGTACACGCCGCCCCGCGGGCGGTCGTCGGGTGTCTGGAAACCGTCGGCCGGGCCGCCGTCGTCGATGCGCTCGTCGTCGTCCGGGCCCTTTACGGGGTTGCGGCGGGCACGCAGGATGCCGAACACGCCGGCGCCGACCATCACCACGCCGATCAGGCCCACCGCGCCGACCAGGTACATGATGTCCTGCAACGACAGGCTGTCGAACCACGACGCCTCGGCCGCCTTCTTCGGCCCGGCCGCGGCCGCGACCGGCTTCGCGCCCTGGGTCGACGGCTTGTACGCGAGGATGTCGACCGTCTCGCCCTCCTCCAGCTGCGCGCCCTCGGAGACGGTGAGGAAGGACTTGCCGTCGGGGCTGTACGAGATGGCCTCACCGAACGGGTCGGCGAGCGGCGTCACCCGGGGCTCGGTGGTGGTGAGCGCCTTGACCACGTCACCGCCGGAGACGTCGTACTCGAAGGCGTCCGCGTACGTGCGCAGCACCACCCGGGAGCCGTCCGGGGACCGGGCCGCACCGGTGATCGCCGTCCGGCCGAGCACTCCCAGCCGGTTGTCGGTCTCCGTCTTCGGCAGCTCGACCTCGCCGACCTTCTTCATCGGCACCGGCTCGGTGTCGCCGCTGCGCAGCTCCCCGTCCGGCGTGAAGATCTCGGCCTTGCCCGAGGTGACCTTGGTGATGATCAGCGGGTTGCCGTCGTCACCGACGACCAACGCCTCCGCGTCACGCGGCTTGCCGTCCGGGTAGGAGAGGCGGTGCAGCGTCGCCGGCTTCCCGCCGCCGACGGGCAGGGTCCACACCGCCACGCGCTCGCGGCGCTGCCGGCTCGTCACATTGTCGCCGGTGTCGGCGACCCAGAGCGTCCGGCCGTCCGGGGAGAGCGCCAGGTCCTCGGTGTCCGCCGGGCCACCGCCCGAGTACCGGACCGGGTCCTTGGCGATCTTGCACTTGGCGTCCAGAAAGAAGATCCGCTTGCGGCTCTCCACGTCGGTGCCATCGTTGATCACGATGTAGCCGGTCTTGGTGGCGACCAGCCCGGACAGCTCGATGAGCCGTTCGTCGGTGACGGTGCAGCGCTTCTGGCCCGCCGCCTCGGCCGGTGACGGGGCGGCGACCAGGACGGCACCGGTGGCTGCCACGGTCGCCCCCAGCAGGCTGAGGGCACCCGTGACCGAGGTGAGAACGCGGCGCATCCTCATAGTGTCGCACGCGGGCGCCACGACTCCGTGCGCCTGGACGGGCTAGGAGCGCGGGCCCACGGGCTCCGCCGCCTCGAAGGGAGCCAACTCGGCGGCGAGCGCCTCGCCGACCCGGACGTGCAGCAGGGTGCCCTCGGGCAGGTGCGACGTGCTCAGCACCTCACCCTGCCGGTGCACCCGGGCCACCAGGTCCCCCCGGTCGTACGGCAGGACCGCGCGGACCTCGACCGCCGGGCGGGGCAGCCGGCCCTCGATCGCGGTACGCAGGTCCTCGACACCGCGCCCGGTGTGGGCGGAGACGAAGATCGCCTCCGGCCAGAGCCGCTTGAGCCGCAGCAGGGTCTCCTCGTCGGCCGCGTCCGTCTTGTTGACCACGAGCAGCTCGGGCAGCCGGTCGGCGCCCACCTCGGCGAGCACCTCGCGGACCGCGCGGACCTGCTCCTCCGGGTCCGGGTGGGTGCCGTCGACCACGTGCACGACCAGGTCGGACTCGGCGACCTCCTCAAGCGTCGAGCGGAACGCCTCGACGATCTGGTGCGGCAGGTGCCGGACGAAACCGACCGTGTCGGAGAGGGTGTAGAGGCGGCCGTCGGACGCGGTCGCCTTGCGGGTGGTCGGGTCCAGCGTGGCGAAGAGCGCGTTCTCCACCAGCACGCCAGCACCGGTCAGCCGGTTGAGCAGGCTGGACTTGCCGGCGTTGGTGTAGCCGGCGATGGCCACGGCCGGTACGGCGTTACGCGCACGACGGGCGCGCTTGGTCTGCCGAACCGTCTTCATGCCCTTGATCTCGCGGCGCAACCGGGAGATCCGGGTACGAATCCGGCGCCGATCGGTCTCCAGCTTCGTCTCACCGGGACCGCGCAGACCCACACCGCCGGCACCGCCGGCGCGAGCGCTACCACCGCTCTGCCGGGACAGCGTCTCACCCCAACCGCGCAGCCGCGGGAGCAGGTACTCCAGCTGGGCCAGCTCGACCTGCGCCTTACCTTCCTTGCTCTTCGCGTGCTGGGCGAAGATGTCCAGGATCAGCGCGGTGCGGTCGACCACCTTGACCTTGGTGCGCTGCTCCAGGTTGCGCAGCTGGGACGGCGAGAGCTCACCGTCGCAGATCACCGTGTCGGCGCCGGTCGACAGCACGACCGCGCCCAGGTCGTCGACCTTGCCCCGGCCGATGTAGGTGGCCGGGTCGGGGCGGTTGCGCCGCTGGATCAGCCCCTCGAGCACCTGCGAGCCCGCCGTCTCGGCCAGCGCCGCCAGCTCGGTCAGGGAGTTCTCCGCGTCGTCCTGCGTGCCCTCCGTCCAGACCCCCACCAGGACGACCCGCTCCAGCCGCAGCTGGCGGTACTCGACCTCGGTGATGTCGGTGAGTTCGGTGGAGAGGCCGGGGACCCGCCGCAGCGCCTGCCGCTCCGACAGCTCGTACTCGCCGGTGGTGGCGTCGAGCTCGTCGTCCTCGAACGGTTCGAAGGTCTCCTGGTCTCGCAAACTCACAACTCCTGTCCGTTTGGTCACGTAGGAAGCAATCCTGACATGTGCCAACGCCGGACGCACCCGCTATATGCCCGTGGCCGTACCCGCCGGTAGCGGGGCCGCGTTCCGGCCGACCTGCGCCGGAGAGTAGAAATGCGGGCGAGCCGTACAGCGTCGACGGAGGGATCTGCGTGGCCATCACCCGACTGCCGAGTGCCGGATTCTCGATCACGATCCGGATCGCGGTGCCGGCGGACGCCTCGTCCATCGGACGACTGACCACGTCCGTCGGGGAGGCCGGGGCGATCGTCACCGCGCTCGACGTGGTCGACTCCGACCCCACCCACGTGATCGTCGACCTGACCTGCGACACCGCCGACGCCAGCCACGCCGACCAGGTGGTCGACGCGCTCACCGCGATGGACGACGTCGACGTGCGGAAGGTCTCGGACCGGACGTTCCTGCTGCACCTCGGCGGCAAGATCGAGGTCAGCTCGAAGGTCGCGCTGCGTACCCGTGACGAGCTGTCCCGCGCGTACACCCCCGGCGTGGCCCGGGTCTGCCAGGCCATCGCGGAGAACCCGGCGGACGCGCGGCGGCTGACCATCAAGCGCAACACGGTCGCCGTGGTCAGCGACGGCTCCGCCGTGCTCGGCCTGGGCAACCTGGGGCCCGCCGCGTCGCTGCCCGTGATGGAGGGCAAGGCGGCGCTGTTCAAGCGCTTCGGCGGGGTGGACGCCTGGCCGGTGGTGCTCGACACGCAGGACACCGACGAGATCGTGTCGATCGTCAAGGCCATCGCGCCCGCGTACGGCGGCATCAACCTGGAGGACATCGCCGCGCCGCGCTGTTTCGAGATCGAGGCGCGGCTGCGTGAGGCGCTGGACATCCCGGTCTTCCACGACGACCAGCACGGCACCGCGATCTGCGTCCTGGCGGCGTTGACCAACGCGCTGCGCGTCGTGGGCAAGCAGCTCACGGACGTCCGGGTCGTGGTCTCCGGCGCCGGCGCGGCCGGCACCGCGATCATGAAGCTGCTGCTGCGCCAGGGCGTGGGCGACATCATCGCGTACGACCGGCAGGGTGCCCTGCACCGCGGGATGCCCGACCTCAACCCGGCCTGGCGGTGGCTGGCCGAGCACACCAACAAGGAGAACTACTCCGGTGACCTGCCGGGGGCGATCCGCGGCGCGGACGTGTTCATCGGTGTGAGCGCGCCGAACCTGCTGACCGGCGACGACATCGCCGGCATGGCCAAGGACGCGATCGTGTTCGCGCTCGCCAACCCGGACCCGGAGGTGGACCCGCGGGAGGCCCGCAAGCACGCCGCCGTGGTCGCCACGGGCCGCTCGGACCAGCCGAACCAGATCAACAACGTGCTCGCCTTCCCCGGCGTCTTCCGCGGCATGCTCGACGCGCACGCGGAGGAGTTCACCGAGGAGATGGCGATCGCCGCCGCCCGGGCGATCGCGGACGTCGTCGGCGAAGACAAGATCAACCCCACGGTCATCGTCCCCAGCGTCTTCGACAGCCGTGTCGCCCCCGCGGTCGCGGCGGCCGTCCGCGCCGCCGCCCAGAACCCCGCGGCAACCCCACCCCCGGCAGCGGACCCGGGCCCGGCCGACCTCCCGGAAATCGCCGCAAACGCCAGCGCCACCCCGTAACCGTCCCCGCCCCCGCCCCCCGCCCCCCGCCCTCACCCCCGCGATCTTGCACTTTCGGCCCTCGATCTGCGGCTTTTGTCCCTCATGTCGGGGCACAAAGTGCAAGATCGCGGGAGGCGGGGGCGGGGTGGGGCGGGGCGGGGTGGGGCGGGGGTGGGGTGGGTTACGTCAGGGCGGATGGGGTCAGGTCGCCCGAGGCGACGAGGACGGCGGGGCCCGCTAGCCAGCAGGTGTTGTCGGTGATCGTCACCGCGAGGCGGCCGCCGGGGACGTCTACCGCCACGACGCCGGTGTTCCGGCCGGTGTCGCGGAGGGCCACGGCGGCGACGGCGCAGGCGCCGGTGCCGCAGGAGAGGGTCTCGGCGCTGCCGCGTTCGTACACCCGCATGAGGACGTGGCCGTCCGTGCCGTCGACCGGATCGCCGGGTGCGGTGAACTCGACGTTCACCCCGGCGGGGAAGACGGTCGGGTCGACCTGCGGCGCCTGGGTGAGGTCGAGTGCGGTCAGGTCCAGGCCGGCCGGCAGCGCGCAGACCAGGTGCGGGTTGCCGACGTCGACGGCCGCGCCGGGCAGGGTCAGCCCGCCGAGGGCGGCGGTCGCCGTGTCGTACACCCGGGGACGGCGCATCTCGACGGCGATACCGTCCCCCTCGACCCGGGCCCGCACGACGCCGGCCCGGGTGGCCACCGGCAGCGCCGCGTCGGCGGGCGTGGCCAGCCCGGTCTCCAGCAGGTAGCGGACGAACACCCGGGCACCGTTGCCGCACATCTCGGCGAACGAGCCGTCGGAGTTCCAGTAGTCCATGAACCACTCGGCCTCGTCGGCCAGCGCGGCGCCCTCGGGGTGCTTCGCCGCCCGGACCACGCGCAGCACGCCGTCCCCGCCGATGCCGCGCCGCCGGTCGCAGAGAGCGGCCACCAGACCGGGCGTGAGATCCAGCGCGCCGTCCGGGTCGGGCAGGATCACGAAGTCGTTGCCGGTGCCGTGCCCCTTGGTGAACTCCACGTCCCCATCATCGCGCAGCGCCGGCGACCACCCGCAGGGCATCCGCCACCAGCCCGGGGGCGGCCGAGTCGAGCCACCGGATCCGCGGGTCACGCCGGAACCAGGACCGCTGCCGGCGGACGAACCGCCGGGTGGCCCGGATGGTCTCCTCGTACGCCTCGGTCTCGGTCAGCTCGCCGGCGAGGAACCGCAGGACCTGCTGGTACCCGAGCGCCCGGCTGGCCGTACGCCCCTCGGGCAGGCCGCGGCCGACCAGCTCGCGAGTCTCCGCGATGAGTCCGTCGGCCCACATCCGGTCGACCCGCAGCGCGATCCGCTCGTCGAGCAGCGCGGTGTCCAGGTCGACGCCGACCTGCACCGACGGGTAGTACGGCGTGGGCTCGGGCAGCGACGCGGTGAACGGCGCGCCGGTCAGCTCGATCACCTCCAGCGCGCGGACGATCCGCCGGCCGTTGCCGGGCAGGATGCTCGCCGCCGCCTCCGGGTCGGCCGCGCGCAGCCGCGCGTACAGGGGGGCCGGCCCGACCTGCGCCAGCTCCGCCTCCAGCCGCTCCCGGACCGCCGGGTCGGTGCCGGGGAACTCGAACTGCTCCAGCACCGCCCGCACGTACAGGCCGGAGCCGCCGACCAGCAGCGGCACCCGGCCCCGGGCGAGGATGTCGTCGACGGCGGCCCGGGCCAGCCGCTGGTACTCCGCGACGCTCGCCGGCTCGGTGACGTCCCAGATGTCCAGCAGGTGGTGCGGCACCCCCTCGCGTTCGGCGACGGTGAGCTTGGCGGTGCCGATGTCCATGCCCCGGTAGAGCTGCATCGAGTCGGCGTTGACGACCTCGCCGTCGAGCGCGTGGGCGAGGGCGACGCTCAACGCCGACTTGCCGGCCGCGGTGGGCCCGACCACCGCGATCACCGTGCCGACCGGCGGGCGGCTGCCGCCGGCCCCGACCGGCCTGGCCGCGACCACCTCGGCGGCAGGGTCCGGCCGACCGCCGGCCGGCCCACCCGCGCCGGCCGGGCCGCGGTCCGCCGGGCCGGTCACGCCGGCTCCCAGGAGGCGACGAGGTAGGCCACGCCGTAGGGCGCGGCGTCGTAGGTCAGCTCGCCCCGCCAGTCGCCGCCGGCCGCGCGGACCGCGCCGGCCAGCACCTGCCAGGGCGCGCGGCCGGCGACCCGCAGCTCGGCCGACAGCCCCGGGTCGAGGTCGCCGAGGGCGTCGACGTCCGCGGTGGCCAGGGCCCGGGCGACCCCCTCGTCGTACGGCTCGGCGCGCGGGTCGTCGTAGCCGGGTGACTTCTGGCCCCGGCAGGCCGACCCGTCCCCCATGACCAACAGCGCGGTCCGGTGGTCGCCGCGGCGGAGCAGCTCCGACCCGAGGGCCACGCACCGGGACGCGGGCTCGTCGACCGCCACCGCCTCGGCGGACCGGGGCAGAGCGGTGCCGGAACGGCCGACCAGCCACGCCCCCAGGGTGAGGCTCAGCGGGAGACGCTCACCGCCGGCGCCGTTCGCCGGCCCCAGCGGGACGCTCACGTCGACGCCGTAGCCCCGCAGCGACCCCCGGTCGGAGGCGCCGAACGTCGTGGTCGCGGGGCCGCCGCCCACGAGGACGATCTCGTCGGGCCCGGCGGCGAGGAGCCGGGCGACGGCGGCGTCGCAGGCCGTACGGAGGTCGTCCAGCTCGGGCGCGGCGGCACCGGCCACCTCGGGGACGAGCAGGGGCGGGTGCGGGCAGACGGCGGCGGCGACCAGGGGCACCAGGCCACCGTAGCGGGACCGCGGCGGGCGGGACCGCGTGCCCGCCGATCGGTCCGGACGGCCGCCGCGCCGGGCGACGGTCCCCGGTCCGCGCACCGGGGACCGTCGCCTCCTCCGGTCGTCCCCCCGTCGGTTGTCGCCGCCGTCCGTACGGCGTGGGCCGTACGGATGATTCCGACACTCGCCCTCCGACGGGGGCGCACAGGCGGTAGGACACCGTATGGTCACGGTCGGCGATAGGCGCTCGACGGGAACGGGGGCGCACCTGTGACAATGCCGAGGAGAAACTTGGCTGCGCAGTGGCGGTGCTCGCGGGACTGACCCGCGACGCCGGGAGAACGAGGATGGGCACATGAGCGACTGGACTGCCTTCGGACGGGTGGACGCGGACGGCACCGTGTACGTCAAGACCGCCGAGGGCGAGCGGGTGGTCGGATCCTGGCAGGCGGGAGCACCGGAGGAAGGGCTGGCCCACTTCGCCCGTCGCTTCGCCGACCTGGTGACCGAGGTGGATCTGACCGAGGCTCGGCTCAACTCGGGCGCGGCGGACGCGAGTCACTCGCTCAGCACGATCCGCCGGCTGCGCGCCTCGCTGGCCGAGGCACACGTCGTCGGCGACATCGACGGGCTGGCTGCCCGGCTGGACCGGCTCGCCACCGTCGCCGAGGAGAAGGCCGGTGAGGCCCGGGCGGCCCGGGACGCGGCCCGCACGGAGGCGCTCGCCCGCAAGACCGCCCTGGTCGAGGAGGCCGAGAAGCTGGCCGCCGAGTCGACCGGCTGGAAGACGGCCGGGGACCGGCTCAAGGAGATCCTCGACGAGTGGAAGACCATCCGCGGGGTCGACAAGAAGACCGACGGTGAGCTGTGGAAGCGGTTCGCGGCGGCCCGGGACGGCTTCACCCGCCGGCGTGGCGCCCACTTCGCCTCGCTCGACGCCCAGCGCAAGCAGGCGCAGACGGTGAAGGAGGAGTTGGTCGCCGAGGCCGAGAAGCTCCAGGAGTCCACCGACTGGGCGGCCACCGCGGGCCAGCTCAAGGACCTGATGAACCAGTGGCGGGCGGCACCGCGCGCCTCGAAGGAGGCCGAGCAGCGGCTCTGGGAGAGGTTCCGGGCCGCGCAGGACGCCTTCTTCTCCCGGCGCAGCGAGGTCTTCTCGGCGCGGGACAACGAGCAGCGCGCCAACCTGGAGCGCAAGCAGGCGCTGCTGGCCGAGGCCGAGGCGCTGGACGTCGACGGCGACCCGAAGGGCGCCCAGGCCAAGCTGCGGGAGATCCAGGCGCAGTGGCACGAGGCCGGGCGGGTGCCCCGGGAGGCGGCGGCGGGCCTGGAGCGGCGGCTGCGCGCCGTCGACGACAAGGTCCGCGAGGTGATGGACTCGGCCTGGCGGCGCACCAGCCCGCAGGACAACCCGCTGCTGGCCCAGATGCGGGCGCAGGTCGCGGAGGCCGAGGAGCGGCTGGCCCGGGCCCAGGCCGCCGGTGACGCCCGCCGGATCAAGGAGGCCGAGCAGGCGCTCGCCTCGAAGCGTCAGTTCCTGCAGCTCGCCGAGCAGGCCGGCTGAGTAGACACGCCCGGAAAGCCCCCGACTCCGCACGGAGCCGGGGGCTTTCCGTCCGTCCGGCCGGTGGCCGTCGGGCCCCGACCCTCGTCAGTGGGCGGCGCAGCCCGTCGTCGGCGCGGGCGCCGCGGCCGGCGCGCCGATCGTGGGCAGGCCGAGCAGCACACCCGGGGTACGCGGCGCACGCCCCGCCTCGGCCGCGTCCCCGGCCCGGGTACGCCGGTGCGCGAGCGGCTCGCCGTCGGCGTTGAGGTGGTGCGGGGCGGCGTACGTGACGACGGTGTGCACGATGTCGCCCGGGCGGATCTGTCCGGCGAGCGAACCCGCGTCGAAGTGGACCAGGCGGCCGTCCCGGGCGCGCCCGGACATCCGGCCGGTGCGCTCGTCCTTGCGACCCTCGCCGACCGCGACCAGCACCTCGACGGTCTCCCCCACGAGCTTCCGGTTCTCCGCCCAGGTGATCTCCTCCACCGAGGCGATGAGCCGCTCGTACCGCTCCTGCACGACCTGCTTGGGCAGTTGCCCCTCCATGGTCGCGGCCGGGGTGCCGGGGCGCTTGGAGTACTGGAAGGTGAACGCCGAGGAGAACCGGGCCGCCCGGACCACGTCGAGGGTCTTCTCGAAGTCGGCGTCGGTCTCGCCGGGGAAGCCGACGATGATGTCGGTGGTGATCGCCGCATCCGGCATGGCCGCCCGGACCTTCTCGATGATGCCCAGGTACCGCTCCGACCGGTACGACCGGCGCATCGCCCGCAGCACGTCGTCGGAGCCGGACTGCAGCGGCATGTGCAGCGAGTGGCACACGTTCGGGGTCTCGGCCATCGCGGCGATCACGTCGTCGGTGAAGTCCTTCGGGTGCGGGCTGGTGAACCGGACCCGCTCCAGCCCGTCGATGTCGCCGCAGGCGCGCAGCAGCTTGCCGAACGCGTACCGGTCGCCGAACTCGACGCCGTACGAGTTGACGTTCTGCCCGAGCAGGGTCACCTCCAGCACGCCCTCGTCGACCAGGGCGCGGACCTCGGAGAGGATGTCGCCGGGGCGGCGGTCCTTCTCCTTGCCGCGCAGCGAGGGCACGATGCAGAACGTGCAGGTGTTGTTGCAGCCGACCGAGATCGACACCCAGCCGGCGTACGTCGACTCGCGGCGGGTGGGCAGGGTGCTCGGGAAGACATCGAGCGATTCGAGGATCTCCACCTCGGCGGCGGCGTTGTGCCGGGCCCGCTCCAGCAGCACCGGCAGCGACCCGATGTTGTGCGTGCCGAAGACCACGTCGACCCAGGGCGCCTTGCGGACGATCTCGCCGCGGTCCTTCTGGGCGAGGCAGCCGCCGACCGCGATCTGCATCCCCGGGTGCTTGTCCTTGACGGGGCGCAGATGACCCAGGTTGCCGTACAGCCGGTTGTCGGCGTTCTCCCGCACGGCGCAGGTGTTGAACACCACCACGTCGGGGGTGTCGTCGGCGTCGGCCGCGCGCACGTAGCCGGCCTGCTCCAGCAGGCCGGAGATGCGCTCGGAGTCGTGCACGTTCATCTGGCAGCCGTACGTGCGCACCTGGTAGGTGCGCGGGCTGCTCGCCGCTGCGGTAGTCATGACGTGGACAGCGTATCCGGACAGCCCGGATGGACCGGAATCGAGGAGGAGCCGTGTGCCGGAGCATCAAGACCCTGCGTGAGCCGTACACCCCGGAGGTGACCGACGCGGACATCCAGGCCGCGGCGTTGCAGTACGTCCGGAAGATCTCCGGGTTCCGCGCGCCGGCCGCCCACAACGCCGCGGCGTTCGACGCCGCGGTCGCCGCGGTCGCGACGGCCACCGCGACCCTGCTGGGCCAGTTGGAGGTACGCGGCCAGCGCGCGGCCGGCGCGCGGAGCTGAGCGCTCCGGGCCGGCCTCGCCGTCGGTCAGGCGGCGGCGAGCGCGGGGAGCACCGAGTCGGGGGCCCAGCGCGAGCGGTGGCAGCGGGACCAGCCGCAGCAGCCCGGGTTGGCCTCGGTGCAGAGCCGCTGGTTGCTGAGGACCTCGCCGTCGTCGGTCTCGCGGACGTCGAAGTGCACCGGGCGGATCGTGCCGTCGGGGGCGACGAGCAGGTGCCGGGTCTCGTCGAGCGTGTCGTCGCGCAGCACGCAGTTGCGGTCCAGCAGGCGGGCCAGGGCCGCGATGCTGGGCAGCTCGGCCAGGCTGTCGGGCACCCCGTAGCAGTCGACGATCGTGGCGAACTCGCCCGGCGCCTGCCAGATGTCGCAGACCACCGCGTACCGGGGCAGCCGCACCGGGTCGGCCACCGCCAGGGGCATCACCACCCGGCCGAGCGCCTCGGCCAGCGCCGGCCAGACCTCCGCCGGCCGCACCTGGTCGATTCTCCAGTTCCACAGCTCGGTCATGCCGCCTCCTCGCTGTGCTCGTCCCACCGGCCTCCGGATCGGGCCTTACTGACGATGGTGGGGTGCATTTGACCTCAGCCGGGGGCAAGTTACCGGTCTGTGACCATTCCGGGCAAAATTTCCTCGGGCCCCATTGCTCCGAGTAGCGGGAAGGTGACAGTTTATCGGGTATGGTGCCGCGCTGAGCACTCGACACGGTCAGCGCAGGACGATGAGGTGCTCGCCCCGGGGAAGCAGCTCGCCGATCACCGGGGCGCCGGGCAGTTCGCCCGCCACGAGCAGGCCGCCCGAGGTCTGCGCGTCGGCCAGCAGCAGGCGGTCCGCCTCTCCGGCCGGGCCGAAGTCGGTCCACGGGGTGACCCAGTCCAGGTTGCGGCGGCTCCCGCCGCTGACGTGGCCGTCCCGCACCGCCTCCCGGGCACCGGCCAGGTACGGCACCCGGGCGGTGTCGATCGCCACCGTCAGCCCGCTGGCCCGGGCGAGCTTCGACGCGTGGCCGAGCAGACCGAAGCCGGTGACATCGGTGCCGCATCGGACGCCGGCCGCCACCGCCGCCCGCGCGGCCTGCCGGTTCAGCGTGGTCATCGTCACGACCGCCTCCGGGAAGCGCTCCCCGGTGGCCTTGTGCCGGGTGTTGAGCACGCCGACGCCGAGCGGCTTGGTCAATGACAGCGGCAGCCCGGCCCGCCCGGCGTCCAGCGTGATCAGCTCCTCCGGCCGGACCGTCCCGGTCACCGCGAGGCCGTACTTCGGGCCCTCGTCGTCGACGCTGTGACCACCCGCGAGGTGGCAGCCCGCGTCCTGCGCGACGTCCCGCCCGCCGCGCAGCACCTCCCGGGCCAGCTCCAGCGGGAGCACGTCCCGCGGCCAGCAGAGCAGGTTGAGCGCGACGAGCGGCGTTCCGCCCATCGCGTACACGTCGGAGAGCGCGTTGGTGGCGGCGATGCGCCCCCAGTCGTACGCGTCGTCGACGACCGGGGTGAAGAAGTCGGCGGTGCTGACGAGGCCCGTACGCTCGTCGAGCCGGACCACCGCCGCGTCGTCGCCGTGGTCGAGACCGACCAGCAGATCGGCCGCGCCCGGGGCCGGGCCGAGGCCCGCCACCATGGCCTCCAGCTCGCCCGGCGGGATCTTGCAGGCGCAGCCGCCGCCCCGGGCGTACCGGGTCAGCCGGACCGGTTCGGTCATCCCCACATGATCTCCGTCGCGACCGGCGACCGCCAGTCGAGCGGTCAGAATCGGACTCCCGGCACGTCTCGCCAACGGTGTTACCGCTCCGTGACCAACTGAGTTGCATTCCGCCACATCACCCCGCCTACAGTGGCCCAACCGGGGGTCATCCGACCTCGGCCGCGCGACGACAGGGACGGTGGACGACGTGACGACGGGCGAACCGCTCATCGTGCTGGACTCGGTCAACAAGTGGTTCGGGCCGCTGCACGTGCTGGACGACGTCTCACTGTCGGTCGGGCGTGGTGAGGTGGTCGTGGTGATCGGCCCGTCCGGCTCGGGCAAGTCCACGCTCTGCCGCACGATCAACCGGCTGGAGCCGATCAACTCCGGGACCATCACCTTCGACGGGCAGCCGCTGCCGGCCGAGGGCAAGGCCCTGGCCAAGCTGCGCAGCGAGGTCGGGATGGTCTTCCAGTCGTTCAACCTCTTCGCTCACAAGACGATCCTGGAGAACGTCACCCTGGGGCCGCTGAAGGTCCGCAAGGAGAAGCCGTCGGTCGCCCGTGAGCGCGGCCTGGCCCTCCTGGACCGGGTCGGCATCGCGAACCAGGCCGACAAGTTCCCGGCCCAGCTCTCCGGCGGCCAGCAGCAGCGGGCGGCGATCGCCCGCGCGCTGGCGATGCAGCCCAAGGCGATGCTCTTCGACGAGCCGACCAGCGCGCTCGACCCGGAGATGGTCGGCGAGGTGCTGGACGTGATGACGTCCCTGGCCCGCGACGGCATGACGATGGTCGTCGTCACCCACGAGATGGGCTTCGCCCGGCACGCCGCCAACCGGGTCATCTTCATGGCCGACGGCAAGCTGGTCGAGGACGCTCCGCCCACCGAGTTCTTCGCCAACCCGCGCAGCGAGCGGGCCAAGGACTTCCTCTCCAAGATCCTCACGCACTAGGCGTCCGTATGTGGAGCAACGCCGTCCCCCGGTGGGCTCCGTTCAAGAAGGAGAAGAGTATGCGTATCAAGCGCGTGGCGGCCGTCGCCGCGGTCGCCGCCCTCTCGTTCGCGATGACCGCCTGCGGCGGTGACAGCGGGACGGGCTCCGGCGGTTCGGGCGCCAGTGGCATCGTGGGCAAGGCCGAGGGCCAGAAGAAGCTCGTGATCGGCGTCAAGGCCGACCAGCCGGGCCTGGGCCTGCAGACCGGCAGCCAGTACGAGGGCTTCGACGTCGAGATCGCGAAGATCATCGCCAAGGGCCTCGGCGTCGAAGAGGGCAACATCGAGTGGAAGACCACAGTGTCGGCCAACCGTGAGCCCTTCATCCAGCAGGGCACCGTCGACCTGGTGGTGGCGACCTACACCATCAACGACGAGCGCAAGCAGAAGATCAACTTCGCCGGCCCCTACTTCATCGCGGGGCAGGACCTGCTGGTCAAGGCCGACTCGACCATCACCGGCCCGGAGCAGCTCGAGGGCAAGAAGGTCTGCTCGGTGAGCGGCTCGACGCCGGCCAAGCGGATGCAGACCGAGTACCCGAAGGCGCAGCTCCAGCAGTTCGACGCGTACTCGAAGTGCCTGCCGCTGCTGGAGAACGGCCAGGTCGACGCGGTGACCACCGACGACATCATCCTCGCCGGCTACGCCGCTCAGGACCAGTACGCCGGCAAGTTCAAGGTGGTCGGCAAGACCTTCTCCGAGGAGCCGTACGGCATCGGCCTCAAGAAGGAGGACAAGACCGGCTGCGAGAAGATCAACGAGATCCTCAAGGCCGCCGCGTCCGACGGCAGCTACAAGGCCGCGTGGGACAAGACCCTGGGCAAGAGCGGCAAGGCCGCGCCCGAGCTGGACACCACCAAGCTGACCAACTGCGGCAGCGTCTGACCGGTTCCGGGGCCGGCATCCCACGGGGATGCCGGCCCCGGCCTGTCACCCCCGCCTCGACGCCACGGGAGCCGAAGCATGCACGTATTCGCTGATCCGACGAACTTCGACGCGTACCTGTCGGGCTTTCTCTGGATTCTGAAGCTGACCGGCGCGTCGGCGGTCTTCGCCCTGGTGATCGGCGTGCTGCTGGCCGCGATGCGGGTGTCTCCCGTGCCGGTGCTGCGGGGCTTCGGGGCGGCCTGGGTCAACATCTTCCGCAACACCCCGCTCACGCTGGTCGTGTTCTTCTGCTACTTCGGCCTCTTCTCCACCCTGGGCCTGAGCCTCGCCGAAGACCTCAACCTGAACAACTACTGGCTCGGTGTGATCGGCCTGTCCGTCTACACCGCCGCGTTCGTCTGCGAGGCCGTGCGCTCCGGCGTCAACACCGTGCCCACGGGCCAGGCCGAGGCGGCCCGCGCGCTCGGGCTCACCTTCGCCCAGACACTGCGGATCGTGGTGCTCCCGCAGGCCACCCGCTCGGTTGTCGCGCCGTTCGGCAGCATCCTCATCGCGCTGTGCAAGAACGCGACGATCGTCGGCACCATCGGCCTGATGGAGTCCTCGAACGTCATGAAGGACCTGCTGAACGCGAACGGCGACGCGGTCATCCCGATCTTCCTGGTCTTCGCCGGCACCTTCGCCGCGCTCCTCATCCCCACCGGCTACTTCTTCGGCTGGCTGGCCAACCGTCTGGCGGTGAAGCGCTGATGAGCACCAGCTCCGTCCTCTACGACCACCCGGGGCCCCGTGCCCGCATCCGCAACAACGTCCTCAGCGTCGTCTTCGGCGTCGGCGTGGTCGCGCTGCTCTGGTGGGTCTACTCGAAGTTCGACGCGGCCGGCCAGTGGGAGGCCGTGCTCTGGAAGCCGTTCACCGAGCCGGCGACCTGGACCCAGTTCATCCTGCCTGGCCTGTGGGCCACGCTGAAGGCAGCCGCGGTCGGCATGGTGCTCTCGCTCGTCTTCGGCATCGTGTTCGCCGTCGGGCGGCTCTCCGACCACTGGTGGATCAAGGTCCCGGCGGGCGCGGTCGTGGAGTTCTTCCGCGCCGTCCCGCTGCTGCTGATGATCTTCTTCGTCTTCTACGGCGTGCCGTTCCTGATCCAGGGCCCGGTGAGCGCCTTCTGGGCGGTGGTCGTCGGTCTGACCCTCTACAACGGGTCGGTGCTCGCCGAGGCGTTCCGCGCCGGCATTCGATCCGTGCCCGGCGGCCAGTCCGAGGCCGCGTACGCGATCGGCATGCGCAAGAGCCAGGTCATGCAGCTCATCCTGATCCCGCAGGCCGCCCGCGCCATGCTCCCGATCATCGTCAGCCAGCTCGTGGTGCTGCTCAAGGACACCGCCCTCGGCTACATCGTGGCCTACCCCGAGCTGCTCCAGCGCGGCGTCAACGACCTCGCGGCCAACAAGGGCAACATCGTGGCGGCAGCGATGGTGGCGGCGGCCATCTACATCGTGATCAACTCGCTGCTCACCGCCCTCGCCGGCTGGCTCGACCGGCGTTCGCGCACCCGTGGTCTCCGGGTACCCAGGCAGACGCGGCCGGCCGCTGCCGCCGACTCCACCCCGGAGGGCGGCGCGACGGTGTCCGAGCCACAGGGCTGAGTACACAAGATCGGGAGGGGGAGAAGGGCGGCGCCCTTCTCCCCCTCCCGATCACACGTCTCGCGTCAGGATTCTTCCTGCCCCTGCTGGACGCCGAAACTCGCCACGCGCTTGGCCCGCGGACGAACCACACCGAGGCCTGGTGCCAGCGGAATTGCCGTGGTCAGCGGGCGATCTCGGTGACGCGGGACTCGCGGACCACGGTGACCCGGATCTGCCCGGGGTAGGTCAGCTCCTCCTCGATCTGCTTGGCCACGTCCCGGGCCAGCACGGCGGCGCCGATGTCGTCGACGTCCTCCGGCTTCACCATCACGCGGATCTCCCGCCCGGCCTGCATGGCGAAGACCTTCTCCACGCCGAGCTTGCCGGCCGCGATCTCCTCGATCCGCTCCAGCCGCTTGACGTACGCCTCGAGGCTCTCCCGCCGCGCGCCCGGCCGGCCGCCGGAGCACGCGTCGGACGCCTGCGTGAGCACCGCCTCGATGGTCTGCGGCGGCACCTCGTTGTGGTGCGCCTCGATGGCGTGGACGACGTCCTCGCTCTCCCCGTACTTGCGGGCGAGGTCGGCGCCGATGATGGCGTGGCTGCCCTCCACCTCGTGGGTGAGCGCCTTGCCGATGTCGTGCAGGAACGCGCAGCGCTTGATCGTCGGCACGTCCAGCCGCAGTTCCGCCGCCATGATGCCGGCGATGTGGGCCGTCTCGACGAGGTGCTTGAGGACGTTCTGCCCGTACGACGTGCGGTAGCGCAGCCGGCCGAGCAGGGTGACCAGCTCCGGGTGGATCTCCGTGATGCCGGCCTCGACCAGGGCGTCCTCGGCCGCCCGCTGGCAGAGCTGCTCCACCTCGTGCCGGGCCAGGTCGTAGACCTCCTCGATCCGGTGCGGATGGATCCGGCCGTCCAGGACCAGCTTCTCGAGCGTGAGCCGGCCGACCTCGCGGCGTACCGGGTCGAAGCAGGAGAGCAGCACCGCCTCCGGGGTGTCGTCGATGATCAGGTTGACGCCGGTCACCGACTCGAAGGCCCGGATGTTGCGCCCCTCGCGGCCGATGATCCGGCCCTTCATCTCGTCGCCGGGCAGGTGCAGCACGCTGACCACGCTCTCCGCGGTCTGCTCGCTGGCGACCCGCTGGATGGCGTCGACGACGATGTGGCGGGCGCGGTCCTCGGCGGTGCTGCGCGCGTCCGACTCGATGTCCCGGACCAGCAGCGCGGCCTCCCGCTTGGCCTGTACCTCGATCGCCTCGATCAGCTCCGCGCGGGCCGCGTCCGCGGTCAACCCCGCGACCCGCTCCAGCTCCCGGCGGCGGTGCTCCTCCGCCAGCGCGAGCTCCGCCTCCCGCTGGGTGAGGGCGGACTCGCGGGCCGCGAGAGCCGCGCTGGCGGCGCTGAGCTGCCGCTCCCGCTCGGCGAGCCGCTCCACCTCCTCGGTGTGCAGCCGCTCCCGCTCGTCCATCCGGGCGGCCCGGCGCTCCACCTCGGCGGCCTGTTCCCGGGTCGTCGCGGCGAGGACCGCGACCTCCCGCTCACCGCTGCGCCGCGCGGTGGCCCGCAACTGCTCGGCGTCGGCCTCGGCCTGCTTGTGGGCCCGCTCCAGGATGGTGTCCGCCTCGGCGCGAGCGTCGTCGAGCACCCGACGCGCCTCCGCCCGGGCGGCCTTCGCCTCCGCCTTGGCGGCCGCCGCCTCGGCCCGTGCCGCCGCGGCGGCCGATTTCGCCACGTCGATCGTGCTGTTCGCCTCGTCCGCCGCCGAGCGGAGCGCGGCGAGGGACTGCTCCTGGCGATCCTTCTCCGCGATGAAGGCCGGATCCTCCGGGGCCGGCGCCGTCCCGAGGCGCCGCACCACGCGGACACCGAACAGCACCGCCCCGAGCACGACCAGTGTCAGCAGCAGGACGGCCACGAGAAGGACGACATCGAAAGGGCTCATGCCACACCCCCCGCGGCCCGCGCCGCGACAGGCGTCCGGGGAGAACATGGAAGCCGTCGGCCCCTCCAGGGGCCGTTCTCCTCCAAGATCTCCCGCGCTCCGGAAGGTCCCGCGTGGGGCACGGCGGCGGCTGAGGGAGGCCGTGCGCCGGGCCTGCCGACCCGCCCGCTCATGTCGGCCTCCCTGGTGACACCTGCCGCCTCGCCATGGCGCGCCTCCCCTGAACGTCGCGCCGCAGGCACGTGCCGGTGGGCACGCTCCTGCGGCTCTGGACGCCCGACCGGAGCGGCTGGCCGTGGGTAGCGCTCCCCGCCGGCGGTGCCCGGGTGGCATCGTCGGCGTCAAGTGCAGTTGTCACGTCGGCTCCGGACCGGCCAGTCCGGACCTGAACCAGGGCCGATGGATCGGCCAAAGTGATGCTGTTCTGTTACGCGATCTATGTTGTGCGCTTAGCCTGCGCTGGTCGGGCAATGTGAGCCTGTATGGCGAGGCTAGGTCTCCGGGGGCGGTCTGGTCAAGAACTCATGATCAAACCCCCCGAACGGAGAGAATCTGCGAGGCGACTCTCCGCTGATGAGAGGCAGGACAGCGGAGGACAAACGGGGACACGCCGCTGGCTGGTTCGGCTGGCGCGGCGGTGACAGCCGGTCCGGCGGCCCCGGTCCGCGCGGGGCGGTGACAGCCGGTGCGACCGGTGCGGCCGGCTGCGGGTGCGACCGGTGCGGCCGGCTGCGGGTGCGACCGGTGCGGCCGGCTGCGGTGCGGTCGGGGCGGCTGGCGTACGCCGGTCAGTCGAGCGGGCGGCTCTCTCGGTCGAGGTCGCCCTCGGCGTCGGCGAGGGCGTCCTCGTCGATCTGGTCGGCGAACTCGGCCGCCTCGGCGCTCTGCGCCGCGAGGGCGTCCTTCACCGCCCGGATCGCCACCCCCGGCGGGTAGCCCTTGCGGGCCAGCATGCCGACCAGCCGGCGGAACACCGCGTCCGGCTCGCCCCGTGTGGTGCGGAGCTTCCGCTCCGCCAGGGCTCGGGCGGTCTCGGCCTCGGTGTCGTCGTCCAACTCGCCGAGCGCCGCCTTGGCGACGTCCCCGTCGACACCGCGCTGACGCAGCTCGGTCGCGAGCGCCCGGCGGGCGAGGCCCCGGCCGGCGTGCCGGCTGGAGACCCAGGCACGGGCGAAGGCGGCGTCGTCGATGATGCCGACCTCGTCGTACCGGTCGAGGACCGCGGCGGCCACCTCCTCGGAGATGCCTCGCTTCGCCAGCGCGCCGGCCAGCTCGGCGCGGGTGCGCGGGCGTACGGAGAGCTGACGCAGGCAGATCTCCCGGGCCACCTCTGCCTCGTCATGAGGCGGGGTGGCCTCGGCGTCAGTCCCGGTGTCCCGGGACCGGCGACCGCGGCGGGGTGCGGGAGCGTCACCCGTGCGGGGCGGACTGGCGTCCCAGCCTCGCCCCGTACGGGCGCGTCGTGATGCCACGGGTCAGGATCAGAAGTCGACCGGCGGCAGCTCCGGGCCACCGGCGGCGTCGCCCGCGCCGATGCCGACGCCGAGCTTCTCCAGGATCTTCTTCTCGATCTCGGCGGCCACGTCCGGGTTCTCCCGGAGGAACTCGCGGGCCTTCTCCTTGCCCTGGCCGAGTTGGTCACCGTCGTACGTGTACCACGCGCCGGACTTGCGGATGATCGCCTGCTCGACACCGACATCGATCAGCGAGCCCTCGCGGGAGATGCCCTTGCCGTACATGATGTCGAACTCGGCCTGCTTGAACGGCGCGGCGACCTTGTTCTTCACGACCTTGACCCGGGTGCGGTTGCCGACCACGTCGGTGCCGTCCTTGAGGCTCTCGATGCGACGCACGTCGAGCCGGACCGAGGCGTAGAACTTGAGCGCCCGACCACCGGTGGTGGTCTCGGGGCTGTTGTGCACCATGACGCCGTCCACGAAGTAGTTGTGGTTGCCCTCCACCTCGATGTCGAACCGGTTCATGGAGCGAGTCTTGGGCTTGACGCGCACGTCGATGACCCGCGCCGGCACCGGGGTGAGTTCCTCCGGGACGAACTGCGGCTCGACGGCGCACTGCCCACGGAACCGCGGCAGCAGCTTGGACTCCACCGCCGCTGGTACGTACGGCGCAATCAGCTCCTGGAACCGCGCCGACGACTCTGTGGTGAACACGATCGACGCGGTCCGACGAGCGCCCCGGGCGACCAGCTTCACATCCATGCCGTAGGCGTCACGCAGATGCTCCACCAGACGGTCCCGGCTGCCCTCCGCCATCGCCTCGACACAGATCTCGATCCGCCCCGATCCGCCGGCCGTACGCTCCTGAACGCCCTTGGAACGCAGCGTGAAGCACCCGTCGTCCATGTACCAGATGGCGAGGGCGAGCGGGGTCAGCGCCTTGAGGTAATCCCAGCTGAGGTGCTTCTTGCCGTCGCCCAGGTAGACCGCACGGCGCAGCTCGTCCAGCTCGGGCAGCGGCGTGAAGTCGACGAACGCCGCACCACGGGCGTCCGCGCGTCGGGAATGGCTGATGTTGCCGAGCAGGGACACCTTCCAATCGAGGTAGTCGACCTGCTGGGCTCCGTGGCCGAGGCGGAAACGCCCCCCCGAGCGGTCTTGGCGGTTCGGTGAAAGCGCACCGTCGCCCATCAGTGAGCCGAGGATCACCTGCCACTGCTGCTCGCTGAGCCGTCGGGACTCGGCCAGCATGACCCGGTCACCGGCGATCAGCTCTCCCGCCTCGCGCCAGCCGCCCGGCGTGCGCACCAGGTGATTGGGCGTGGCGGCGAACTGGGCGCGACCGTTGCCGCCCGACTTGGCGACGGTGAACTGGAGGAACTGCTCCGCCGGCCCGTTGTTGAACCAGTTGGTGATCCGCTTGGGCTCCACCCGGTCGGTCTCCGGGTTGTAGGACAGGACCTCGACGTCCAGCCGCTGGTTGACGATCTTGCCGATCTTCTCCTGCGTGCCGTCGGCGAGGGTGACCCGGGTCGAGTAGGACATGCAGCCGAACATCACGCCGATCTTCTCGCGGAGCTGGTTGATGAAGATCGCCGTCGTGCCGGTGTTGTTGAGCACACCGGTCATCTTGCGCAGCGCCTGGCTCATCAGCCGGGCCTGGAGACCCACGTGGCTGTCGCCCATCTCGCCCTCGATCTCGGCGCGCGGCACCAGCGCGGCGACCGAGTCGATGACGATGATGTCGAGCGCGCCGGAGCGGACCAGCATGTCCGCGATCTCCAGCGCCTGCTCGCCGGTGTCCGGCTGGGAGACCAGCAGGGCGTCGGTGTCGACGCCGAGGGCCTTCGCGTACTCCGGGTCGAGCGCGTGCTCGGCGTCGACGAAGGCGGCGATGCCACCGGCCCGCTGGGCGTTCGCCACCGCGTGCAGTGCCACCGTGGTCTTACCGCTGGACTCCGGGCCGTAGATCTCGACGACCCGGCCGCGGGGCAGACCGCCCACGCCGAGCGCCACGTCGAGTGCGATGGAGCCGGTCGGGACCACCGCGGTCTGGATGACCGGACGCTCGCCCAGCCGCATCACCGAGCCCTTGCCGAACTGCTTGTCGATCTGAGCGAGAGCAAGGTCGAGTGCCTTCTCCCGGTCTGGCGCTGCCGCCATCGTTGCCACCCCTGCCTTCGCCGGCGTCTTTGCTGAGCTTCGCGTCACGCGGACACGCTAGGCGCTGGGTCCGACAGAAAACCAGCGACGAGGCCGCGAGCTGTGGACGAGCACCCCGCTGTGGACAATAGCCGAACAGGTGTACGACTCGGCAAGCGACACGCGGAAGCGGAGAAAAGGCTGCTCAGCGTAGTCGGGCAGGCACCCGGTCGGGGTACGCGGCGACGACGGCCCGCCACACGACGTGCGTCTCCTCCCCCGCGGCGAGGGCCTGCTCGATCGTCCGCCCACCGAGCTGGGACAACACCTGGTCGCTGGCGATGCTGGTCGCGTACGCCGGCCCGAACGCCTCCTCCAGTCGCGCCCAGAAGTCGGTCAGCCGCACGTGTCAGTCCTCCTTGTCGGGTGCCCCCACGGACACCGGACGCAACGCTAGCGCCACCAGAGGCACCACCGTGATCGCCGCCAGCAGGGTGAGCACCGGATAACCCGCCGCCCGCATGACAAACCCGCTGACCGCGGCGGCCCCGGCGCCGGACAGGCCCATGATCAGGTCGGAGAATCCCTGCACGCTCGGCCGGACCGCCGCCGGCACCGACTCCGACAGCAGCGTGGAACCGGCCACCATGGTGCCGGACCAGCCCAGCCCCAGCAGGACGAGACCGACCGAGAGCCGGGGCGTGTGATGCCCGGCGGTGCCGGCGACCGCGCACGCGGCGAGCAGCAGCCCGACGCCACCGAGGATGACCGCACGTCGCCCGAGCCGGTCCGTGAGCCAGCCGACCAGCGGGGACAGCGCGTACATGCCGGCGATGTGCAGGCTCAGCACGATGCCGACCACCCGCAGGACGTCGGCGTCCCCGTGCGACTCGCCGAGCCGCACCGGGGTCATCGACATCACCGCCACCATCACCACGTGACCGACCGCCACGGCCGCGATGCCGAGCCGGGCCGCCGGGAGGCCGCGTACCACCTGCCAGGCCGCGCGCATCCCGGCGCCGCGCCGGGCGGCCGGGGTCGCGACGGTGGCCGCGGCCGGCGGAGCGACCGGCGCGTCGGCCGCCGCGGGCGGCAAGGCGGCGGGGGCCTCGACCTCGACGGTGTCGGGCGGCGGAGCGGCCGGCGCGTCGGCCGCCGCCAGCCGGCGGGCGGTGAGCAGCGGGTCGGGCCGCAGCAGCGCGAGGAGTACGCCGGCGGCGAGCACGAACGCGGCGGCGCTGAACGCGAACGGGCCGGCCAGCGGCGGCAGCCCCCACCCGCTGGTGACCTCGTCGGCGAGCGCGGCGAAGTTCGGTGCGGCCACGGCGCCGATCGTGGTGGCCCAGACGATGATCGAGAGCTGGCGACCCCGGCGGGCCGGGTCGGCCAGGTCCACGGCGGTGTAGCGGGCCTGGAGGTTCGCGGCCGTGCCCCCGCCGAAGAGCAGCATGCCGAGGAAGAGCAGCGGCACGGACCGGGTGACCGTGGCGACCACGACGAGCACCGCGCCGACCGCGCCGACCAGGTAGGCGACGACCAGTCCCGGCCGGCGGCCGTGCCCGTTCATGATCCGGGTGACCGGGACGGCCAGCAGCGCACCGCCGACCACGGCGGCGCTCTGCGCCAGGCCGGCGACCGCGGTGCCGGCGACCCGGGCGGCGAGCAACGCCCCGACCGCGATGCCGATGGTCACGCCGATGCCGCCGATGACCTGGGTGCCGAAGAGCAGGCGCAGCGTCCGCCGCTGGATCGGCGCGACGTCGGGCCGGGCAGGCGCCGGCGCGGTCAGGTCGGTGGCCATCGGCGACTCCCGGAGACGTAAGGGGTGGACGAGGTCCCTATCCTTGCGCATCCACCCGGGCCGACGGCAGCCGGTTTCGCCGGTACGTGCGCCGAGGTCCCGGCGTGCCAGCCAGGGACTTCGACACCGCCCTAGAGGCCGAGGCCGCGTCCGATGATCTCCTTCATGATCTCGGTGGTGCCGCCGTAGATGGTCTGCACCCGGCCGTCGAGCCACGCCTTCGCCACCGGGTACTCCAGCATGAAGCCGTAGCCGCCGTGCAGTTGCACGCAACGGTCGGCGACCTTGTTCTGCAGCTCGGTGGTCCACCACTTGGCCTTGGCCGCGTCGGTCACCGAGAGGCGCCCGGCGTTGAACTCGGCGACGCAGTGATTGACGAACGTCCGCGCGATCGTCACCTCGGTGTCGAGCTCGGCCAGCAGGAAGCGGTTGTGCTGGAACTTCCCGATCGGCCGGCCGAACGCCTCGCGGCTGCGGGCGTAGTCCAGGGTGACGGCGAGCAGCTTCTCCGCGGCGGCCACGGCGCCGACCGCGATGCTGAGGCGCTCCCGGGGCAGGTTCGCCATCAGGTGGTAGAAGCCGTGGTTCTCGGTGCCGATCAGGTTCTCCGCCGGCACGCGGCAGTCGTCGAAGAACAACTCCGCCGTATCGTTGGCCTTGAGGCCGACCTTGGCCAGCCGCCGGCCCCGGCTGAAGCCGGGCGTGCCGGTCTCCACGGCGATCAGGCTCACCCCGTGCGCGCCCTGGTCGGCGGTGCGGGCGACGACCACCACCAGGTCGGCCATCTCCCCGTTGGTGATGAACGTCTTCTGCCCGTTGAGGACCCAGCTGTCGCCGTCGCGGACCGCGCTGGTGCGGACGCCGGCCAGGTCGGAGCCGGCGCCGGGCTCGCTCATCGCGATCGCGGTGACGAGGTCGCCGGAGCAGAAGCCCGGCAGCCACCGCTTGCGCTGGTCGTCGGTGGTCAGCTCGGTGAGGTACGGCGCCACGACGTCGTTGTGCAGGCCGAACCCGAGCCCGGAACAGCCCGCGGCGACGATCTCCTCGACCAGCACCGCGTTGAACCGGAAGTCCTGCTGGCCGCCGCCGCCGTACTCGGGGTCGACGTCCATGCCGAGCAGCCCTGCCGCCCCGGCCTTGCGCCACACGTCCCGGTCGACGATCCCCGCCGCCTCCCAGCGCTCGTGGTGCGGCACGGCCTCGCGGGCCAGGAACTCCCGGCACAGGTCGCGGAACTCGTCGTGATCCCGCTCGTACAGATGCTGCTCCATGGCGGCAAGTGTGGCACCGCTCACCCGCCCTGCCCAGAGGTGGTCAGCCGCCGCTCCCCGGCGGGGGCGGGTCAGACGGCGAGGGCGCGGGCGGCCACGGTGAGGTCGGCGACCAGGCCCTCGTAGGCGACGTCCCGGTTGTCCGCCCGGAGCACCGCGGACGGGTGGATGGTGGCCAGCAGGCGGGCCTGCGGAGCGTCGGCCACCCTGCCGGCACTGTCCACCGGCACCCGTTTGAAGTGCTCGGGGTACTGCGCGGCGTCCGGCCAGGGCAGCAGCTCCCCGCGCTGCTTCGTCACCCGGAACGCCGGGCCGAGCAGCGCCTTGGCGGCGGTGGCCCCGAGAACCACCACGACCTCCGGGTTCAGCTTGGCGAACTCGGCGACCAGCCAGGGCCGGCAGGCGACGATGTGTACGCGGTCCGGGGTCTGGTGGATGCGCCGCTTGCCCCGTAGCTCGAACCGGAAGTGCTTGACGGCGTTCGTCAGGTAGATGTGCCCCGGGTCCAGCCCGGCGTCGTCGACCGCCTGTCGCAGCAGCCGCCCGGCCGGGCCGACGAACGGCAGCCCCTTCTGGTCCTCCATGTCACCCGGCTGCTCGCCGACGAGGACGACCCGGGCGCTTTCGTCGCCGCGGCCGAAGACGGTCTGCGAGGCGTCCTGGTAGAGCTCGCAGCCCCGGCAGTCGGCGGCGGCGGCGCGCAGGGCGTCGAGCGTGTCGGCCTTGGGCGGGATGAACAGCTGGGCACCTGGCGCGGTCTCGGTCTGCTCGGCCATGCGGACTGTTATATACCCGTCCGGGAGACGATGCCGGGAACGGCGAGTTGCCCGTCAGTATCCGCCGCCGCCGTCCCCACCGCCGGACGCCAACGCGATCACCACGATCACGAGCACGATCACCGCCACGATGACACCGATCCAGACGCCCCGCTTCGACCCGCCGGCTGCCATGGTCACTCACCTCCGGCGCCGCGCTTACCCGCCCGAACACCCCTCATGCCTGGCCGGAAGCGCGTGGTCCGAGCCCGCGGATCAGACGGTGAAGCCCGGTGCCGCGGCAGGTCGGAGGGCATGGGCCACCACATCGGCGAGCGGCGGCAGGTCGGCCTCGTCGAGCGTGCTGACGGTGAGGCGGACAGCGGGCTCGGCGCCGATCCGGTAGAGCACGCCGGGCGCCACCGCCCAGCCCGCGTCGCGCAGGGCGGTCACCACGCTGGTCTCGTCGGGAACCGGAACCCAGACGTTGATGCCGGTGCGCCCTCGGGCGGTCACTCCCCGAGCCGCCAACTCGGCGAGCAACCCGGCGCGGCGCCGCTCGTAGCTTCTCCCCGCCCGGTTGACCAGCACGGCCACCGACGGCTCGGACCACAGGTCGACGACCAGTCGTTGCAGCACGGTGGACACCCAGCCGGCGCCGGCGCGCAGCCGCCCGGCGACCCGGGCCACGGTCGCCTCGTCGCCGGCCAGCACCGCCAGCCGCAGGTCCGGCCCGTACGGCTTGCTGACCGAGCGGACGAAGGCCCAGCTCGGGGTCGCCCCGGCGAGCGGGTGCAGCGGGACGCGGGCCAGCTCGGCGGCGTGGTCGTCCTCGATCAGCAGCAGGTCGGACCGACCGGCGAGCAGCGCCCGCAGCCGCCCGGCCCGCTCGGCGGAGACGGCGGCGCCCGTCGGGTTCTGCGCGCGGCTGGTGACGACCAGCGCCCGGGCGCCGAGGGTCAGGGCGGCGGCGACGCCCGCCTCGGTGGGCCCGTCGTCGTCGACCGGCACACCGATCGGCCGCAGCCCGAGCGCGGCGACCAGGTCGAGCAGGTTGGCCCAGCCCGGGTCCTCCACCGCGACCGCGTCGCCCGGGCGCAGATGGGCGCCGAGCAGGCGCTCGATGCCGTCCAGCGCACCGCCGGTGACGGTGATCTCGGCGGCCGGCACACCGTCGGCGGCGAGCCGCTCCCGGGCCGCGTCGGCGAGCGCGGGCAGCACGGCGCTGCTCGCGTACCCGGAGGGTGGGCCCAGGTGGGTGGCGAGCGCGGCCAGGTGCGGGCCGAGCGGCGGCAGCAGCCGGGGATCGGGCTGACCGAGCCCGAGGTCGCGGACACCGGCCGGGGGTGGCGGCAGCAGGGCCGAGCGGCCACCGGCCACCGGCGGGCGGGGCCGGACGCGGGTGCCGTGCCGGCCGGCGGTGACGATCAGGCCCCGGTGGCGGAGCTCCTGGTAGGCCCGCGCGACGGTGGCCGGGCTGACCGCCAGTTCGGCGGCGAGCGCCCGGACCGCGGGCAGCGGGTCACCGGCGGCGAGGGCGCCGGAGCGGATGCCGGATTCGACGCTGGCCGAAATCGCGGCCGACGTGGCCCCGGCGATCTGATAACGTGCTGACACAGTCCAGAGATTGTACTAGCACAAAGGCTGGATGTCACATGTACGCTGCCACCCCCCGCACCACCGCCACCCGCTCGCGGGAGCGGATGAGCTACGACCCGGAGGCCGCGCACGCCGTGCTCGACGAGGCGTACGACTGCGCGCTCGGGTTCACCGTCGACGGGGAGCCGCGCGTGCTGCCGACCCTCCACGTCCGCGTCGGAGACACGCTCTACCTGCACGGCTCGACCGGCAGCCGGCCGCTGCTCGCGGCCCGGGGCGAGGGTCTCCCGGTGTGCGTGGCGGTGACGCTGCTCGACGGGCTGGTCTACGGCCGCTCCCAGTTCCACCACAGCGCCAACTACCGGTCGGTGGTCGCGCACGGCACCGCTCACCTGGTCACCGACGCCGGCGAGAAGGCCCGGGTGCTGGCCGCGCTGGTCGAGAAGGTGGGCCGGGGCCGCAGCACCGACAGCCGCCCGCCGACCCGGCGCGAGCTGGCCGAGACCGCCGTCCTGGCGTTGCCGCTGCGCGAGGTGTCGGTCCGGTCCCGCACCGGCGGGGTCCGCGACGAGCCGGGCGACCTCGACCTGCCGCACTGGGCCGGGGTGGTGCCGCTGCGGCTGACCGCCGGCGTTCCCGAGCCGGACGCCGGGGTGACCGCGCCGGTGCCGGCGTACCTGCGGGCGGCCCGCTCGCCCTGGCTGGAGCCGGTCGTCCTGCGTGGCGAGCACGTGGTGCTGGAGCCCCTCGACCTCGCCCACGCCGAGGAGCTGCTCGCCGCCACCGCCGACCCGGAGGTCTGGCGGCATCTCGGCGGCCGCCAGCCGGTCGACGCCGGCGAGATGGCGGCCGTCGTCCGGGCCTACCTGGCCGCGGGGCACCAGGGCAAACGGGTGCCCTGGGTGCAACGCTGCGCGGTCACGGGGGCGGTGGTCGGCAGCACGTCCTACTACGAGGTGGACCCGGAGCGACGGTCCCTCGCCATCGGACACACGTGGCTCGGGCGCCCCTGGTGGCGCACCGGCGTCAACACCGAGGCGAAACTGCTGCTGCTCACCCGCGCCTTCGAGGAGTTGGGCGCGGTCCGCGTGGTGTGGCACACCGACATCCGCAACGAGCGCTCGCAGCGCGCCATCGAGCGTCTGGGCGCGACACGGGAGGGTGTGCTGCGGATGCACAAGCAGCGCGCCGACGGCTCCTGGCGGGACACGGTGCAGTACGCGATGACCGTCGATCAGTGGCCAACCGCACAGGTCAGGCTGCGGGAAAGGCTTCGCCCGGCGGTCCCGGCGGCGTCATGATGTCGGGCGTGCTGGGGATCACCGACATCTGGACGTACGTGCTGGGCACCGTGGCGATCGTCCTGCTGCCCGGGCCCAACTCGCTCTTCGTGCTCTCCACCGCGGCGCGGCGAGGCGTGGGAACGGGATACCGGGCGGCGACCGGGGTCTTCGTCGGTGACGGGGTGCTGATGTTCCTCTCCGCCGCCGGGGTGGCGTCGCTGCTGAAGGCGTACCCGCCGCTCTTCCTGGTGATCAAGTACGCGGGCGCCGCCTACCTGGGCTACGTCGGGTTGAGCATGCTGCGCGGGGCCTGGCGGCGCTGGCGTACGCGCAACGACCCGGACACCCCGCGGCTCATCGACGCGGCGGACCCGGCGGAGATGCGCAGCCCGTTCCGCAAGGCGGTGGTGATCAGCCTGCTCAACCCGAAGGCGATCCTGTTCTTCGTCTCGTTCTTCATCCAGTTCGTCGACCCGGCGTACGCGTGGCCGGCGCTGTCGTTCCTGCTGCTCGGGCTGATCGCGCAGGTCACCAGCGCGCTCTACCTGACCGCGCTGATCTTCGCGGGCACGTTCCTGGCCGCCCAGTTCCGTCGCCGGCGCCGCCTCGCCGCGGGTGCGACGAGCGGGGTCGGTGCCCTCTTCCTGGGCTTCAGCGTCAAGCTCGCCACCGCCAGCGGCTGACCCCACCCGGGCGGCCACGTGCCGCCGCCACCGCGACCGGCATCGCCGGCCGTGCCGCGTCGCGTGCCGTCGCCATGGCCGACGCCGGCACCGCCGCGCCGTGCCGCGTCACGTGCCGTCGCCGCCCCCGCCCCCGCCGCCGATGCCGGCGCCGCCGGCCGTGCCGCCCAGGCCGAACCCGGGATGGACCGGTTCGTCGGGCGGGCGGCTGACGTGGGCCGATTCGGTGATGTTCGCCGACCAGTCGGCGTGCGACGCCGCGGCGGCGTGCCGGTTGATCGCCATCCGCAGCCACCCGTCCACCGTCGAGACCCAGTCGCGCCGCTCGGTGCCGGCGTGCCAGATCCGGAAGCGGCTGATGCTCTGGTGGGTGATCCCGGCCAGGGCGAGCCGCCGGTCGCACCAGAGGAGCACCTCCAGGCCGGCCGGGTTCGTAACGAAGATCACCTCCAGTTCGGTGATCGGCCCGGCGTACAGCGGCGCGACCCAGTAGCCCAGCCGCTGGTGCAGCGGAAGGGCCTGCTCGACGCCGGGGAGCCGGCTGTCGACCAGCCCGGCCTGACGCATCCGGAACCCGAGCGTGTCGAGGGCGGTCAGGATGTGCGCCTGGGCGGGCAGCGGGTGCACGAAGACCGGCACCATCGCGCCCTGGTCGAGTTGCGGCTCGATCGCCACCTCGGTCCGCAGACCCATCCGCATGCTGAGGATCGGCACTCCGCCGAAGATCGTCACCGGGGTTTCCCACGGCATCGGGAACTCGAACGGGATGCTCCGGGCCCGCCCGGCACGCAGCGCGAAGGCGCCGGCCACCTGCGCCTGGTGGAACTGCACGAGGCGGCGGGGCGCGTCCGGGTCCTCCGGCTCGGCGGTGGCGACCAGGCCGAGCCGGACGTGCAGCACCGGCACGTCGGTGGAGCCCGCGCTGACGAGCACCCGCCCCGGCAGGTGCAGCCCCGGGCGGGTGCTCGGGTTGGCCAGCGCGGTCCGGACGGTCAGACCCGTCCAGCCCGACTCCGGCGACACCCCCGTCAGCCGCACGCCACTCCCCCGTTCCGGCGTCGACGCGCCGGGCGGACGCCCGGCACCCGCAGCCGGTAGGAGCGGCCGCGGGGCCGGCGGCGCGGACGCCGGCCGACCCCGCTTACCCCTTGGCGCCTGTTTCACAAGTGTCGGCCGG
Source organism: Micromonospora thermarum (assembly GCF_012034245.1). GTDB lineage: Bacteria > Actinomycetota > Actinomycetes > Mycobacteriales > Micromonosporaceae > Micromonospora > Micromonospora thermarum. The sequence continues at coordinate 113,244 of NZ_JAATEO010000005.1, forward strand.
CACGGTGAAACAGGCCCTGCGTCTCACCGCAACCGTCGTCCGCGCGGCACCGGGTCGGTCTCGTCGTCGAACTCGCCGATGACCTCCTCGAGCAGGTCCTCCAGCGCGACGAAGCCGATCGGGCGGGCCGGCCCGCCGCCGTTGCGGACCAACGCCAGCTGCGACTGCCGCGCCCGCATCGCCGCCACCGCCTCCGTCACGGTGGCCGACGCCGGCAGGGTGAAGGCGGCCGTCATCAGCTCGCCGGCCGTCGCCTCCGGACGGGTCGCGGTGGCGCGCACCGCCTCGCGGACGTGCACCAGGCCGCAGACGTCCCCCACCTCGTCCAGCACGGCGAGACGCGACCGGCCGCTGTCCCGGCTGACCTGCTCGACCCGACCGGCGTCGTCGCCGCGGCGTACGGTGACCATCCGGTCGAACGGCTCCATGATCTGGGCCACCGTGGTGCCCTGCAGCTCCAGCATGCTGGTCAGCAGCTCGTGCTGCTCGGCGCCGAGGAGGCCGTGCTCGCGGGACTGCTCGAGCAGGATGCGCAGCTCGTCCGGGCCGTGCACCTGGGCGAGCTGGTCCTGCGGGTTGACCTTGACCAGCCGGAGGATGCCGTTGGCCAGGCTGTTGAGGACCGACAGCACCGGCCGGGCGATCCAGGCGAAGGCCCGGAACGGCAGCGCCAGGAGCGTCGCCGACCGCTCGGCGTCGGTGATGGCCCACGACTTCGGCGCCATCTCGCCGACCACCAGGTGCAGGAACGTCACCACGCTGAGGGCGAAGATCAGCGCGATGGCGTGGCTGGCCGCGTCGGGCAGGCCGACGGCGTGGAGCAGTGGGCTGAGCAGGTGTTCGATCGCCGGTTCGGCGAGCGCACCGAGGCCCAGCGTGCACAGGGTGATGCCCAGCTGCGCGCCGGCGAGCATGAGCGACAGCTCCCGTACGCCATCCAGGGCTGCTTTCGCGGCACGGCTGCCGCCGGCGGCGGCCTGCTCCAGGCGGTACCGCTTGCTCGCCACGAGGGCGAACTCGGCGGCCACGAAGAACCCGTTCAGCGCGAGCAGGACCACCGAGGTGAAGAGTGCGACGCCGGGGCTCACGCGGTCACCTCCTGGCGGCCGCCCGGCTCCATGAGGCGGAGCCGGACCGAGTCGGCCACGTGCCGGTCGACCGCGAGCACCTCGACCAGCGCCCGCGTGCCGACGGCGGCCTCGTCGCCGTCCACGGGCAGGGTGACCTCCAGCCGGTCGCCGACCTCGGGCACCCGGCCCAGCTCCCGCATGACCAGGCCGGAGAGGGTGTCGTACTCCGGGGCCTCGGGAAGCGAGATGCCGGTGCTGTCGGCGACCTCGTCGATGCGCCAGCGGGCGGGGACCACCCACGAGCCGTCGTCCTGCCGGGTCGGCGTCCGCTCCGGCGGGTCGTCCTCGTCGCGGATCGGGCCGACCAGTTCCTCGGCGATGTCCTCCAGCGTGATCACGCCCGCGAAGCCGCCGTACTCGTCGACCACGCAGGCGAGCTGCCGGTGCCCGGACCGGAGCCGGTCCAGCACCGTGGGCAGCGGCAGGGTCTCCGGCACCAGCAGCGGGGGTACGGCCACCGCGCTCACCGGGGTGGTGGCGCGGCGCTCCAGCGGTACGCCGAGCACGTCGGCGATGCCGATGACGCCGACGACGTCGTCCACGCCCTCCGCGCCCCGGACGGGGAACCGGGAGCGGCCGGTCTCCAGCAGTTCCACGACCCGGCTGACCGGCTCGTGCGCGCGGACGGTGTGCACGTCGACCCGGGGCACCATCGCCTCCCCGGCGGTGAGCTGCCGGAAGTCCAGCCCACGGTCGAGCAGGGTGGACATCTCGGCGGTCAGGCGCCCCTCCTCGCGCGACTCCGCGATGATCTGTTCGAGGTCCTCCGGGGTGGCGCCGCTGGGCAGCTCCTCGATGGGCTCGATGCCGATCCGGCGGAGCAGCCGGACGGCGGAGCGGTCGAAGAGCTTGATCAGCGGCCCGGCCACCTTCAGGTACATGAGGGTGGAGCGGGAGAGAGCGCGGGCGAGCGGCTCGGCGCGGGCGATGGCGAGGTTCTTCGGGGCCAGCTCACCCAGCACCATCTGCACGATGGTGGCGATGAGCAGGGCCAGCACCACGGACAGGGGCAGGCTCACGGCGGCCGAGACCCCGGCCACGCCGAGCAGGTCGGCCAGGCCCGCACCGAGGTACGGCTCGGCGACGTAACCGACCAGCAGCGCCGTGACGGTGATCCCGAGCTGGGCGCCGGAGAGCATGAAGGAGAGCCGGCCGGTCACCTCGAGGGCCCGGGCGGCGGCCTTGTCGCCACCGTCGGCACGCTGCTTGAGCCTGCCGCGGTCCACGGCGACGTAACCGAACTCCTGAGCCACGAAGTAGCCGGTGGCTGCGGTGAGAACGATGATGAGGAGAAGACCGACGACGATCAGCACGGGTGGCTCAGGGCTCCCGTACGGGTCGGGGTCAGGGGGTGCCGGGCGCGACCCGGCTGGCTACTGCTGCCCTCCTGGGCAGAAGAGTCGATCATGCCATCCATTTTATCGGCAATCCGCTGTACGTTCGCTGACAGTGTGGGGAAGGGTCTCCACCGGCGCGGGGACCCTTCCCGTGACACGGTCAGCTCTGGGTGATCGTCACGTCGTCGACGGCCGCCTCGACGAGGCTGGCACCGCTGGCGTCCGCCGCGTCGATGACGACCCGTACCGTCTGTCCCCGTAGAGCCGAGATGTCCGCACTGCCGGTCTGCCAGGCGGCCGTCCGATTGCTCGCCGCCCCGGTGGCGTTCAGCGCCGTGACGGTGCCGGTCCCGACCACGCGGACGCGGAGGTAGTCGGCGCTGCTGGCGTTGGTCAGGTGGGCGAGGTACCAGGAGAACGAGAGAGTCAGGGTGCCCGTCGACGGCAGCGTGACGGCCGGCGACTGGATGGTGCTGACCCCGCCGTCGAGGTCGTACGTCCCGGCGCTGCTGCCGGCGAGCGCGCCGGTGACCAGGTCGAAGCTGCCGCTGACCGTGGTGCCGAGCTGGGTGGTCACCCCGGAGCTGGTGGTGGCGGCGGGGTCGCCGCGCTCCCACGCGCCAGCCGTGGCGGTGTCGGTGCCGGCGGGGTTCCCGGTCCAGCCGGTGGCCGTCTCGAAGGTGTCGCTCCAGACCGTGCTGCCCGGCGGGGTCGCCGCCTGGGCCAGCGCCCACACCGCGTACGCGATCGCGTCGGCGTTGCGGTTCAACGCGGTGTCGTTGATGTTGGTGCTCGTGTCGCAGGAGCGGTGGTAGCAGGGGTCGAACGCCTGTCCCGCGGTGCCACCCCAGAGCGACGCCTGGGCGCTCGACTTGATGCCCTCCGCGCCGGTGAAGGTGCCGCCGGCGGGGATGCCGACGGAGATGAACGGTCCGTAGTCGCTGCGGCCGTCGAAGTCGGTGCCGCGGGTCGGCACGCCGATCGACGTGAAGTACGCCTGGATGGTCTGCTCGATCTGCGCCGAGCCGGCGGGGCCGGGGCCGGCACCCACACCGTCGGAGTTGTCCCCGTCGTAGACGAAGTAGCCGGCGTTCGGCGAGCCCACCATGTCGAAGTTCAGGTACTGCTTGATCTTCGCGCGCTCCGCGGTCGGCAGGGTGTTCACGTAGTGCCGCGAGCCGCGCAGACCCAGCTCCTCCGCGCCCCACCACGCGAAGCGCAGGCGCTTGTCCGGGGTGAAGCCGCTGCGGGGCACGGCGAGCGCCACCTCGAGGATGGCGGCGGATCCGGAGCCGTTGTCGTTGATGCCCGGTCCGGCGGTGACGCTGTCCAGGTGGGCCCCGGTCATCACCACCGCGTTCGGATCCCCGGCCGGCCAGTCGGCGATCAGGTTGTAACCGGTGGCGCCGTTGTAGGTGAACGACTGCACGGCCGTCGTGTAGCCCACGGCGTCGAGCTGCGCCTTCACGTAGTTCACGGAGGCGAGGTAACCGGGCCGGCCGTGCGCCCGGTTCCCGCCGTTGGCGGTGGCGATGGACTGGAACTGCGTCAGGTGGGCCTTCACGTTGGCCAGCGGGATGTCCGGGGCGGCGACGGCGGCCTGCACCGGCGCGGCGTCCGGGTCCACGGACGCGGCGGTGGCCGACGGCGCGGCCACGGCCGTCACCGCCGCGACGGCCAGGACGGCCAGCCAGCCGGAGCGGGAGGTACGGGGTCTCATGGGTCTTCCTCCGGGTCGGGGTCCCGGTCACGCCGGTGGGCGCGACCGCACCGTCCGGCCATCTATCGATGACCATCACTGCGCAGAGTGCAGTGGGACTTCCCGGCCGGCAAGACGCAAGCCGTCGGAATCGCCACCCAGCCGCAATTGCGACGCGCTGGATCGCGGTTCAGTGCGGAGCCGGTCCGTCCACCTCGTCGGTCTCGAGGAGGGCCCGGTCCAGGCGGCCGGTGCGGTAGGCCGCACGGCCGATCATCTGCGCCGCCACCGGTGCGGTGGCGAGCTGGAAGAGCGCCACCAGCGCGATCATCCCCAGGTCGGACGGGGAGCGCAGGCGCAAGGCCAATCCGGCGAGGAGAAGCAGCACCCCGAGCGTCTGCGGCTTGGTGGCGGCGTGCATCCGGTCCAGCACGTCGGGGAACCGCAGCACCCCGATCCCGGCGGCCAGGCTGAGCAGTGCGCCGGCCACCAGCAGGACGGCGGCGAGCAAGTCAGCGACGGTCCCCACCATCAGCGCTCCTCCCGGACGGCGAAGCGGACCAGCGACACCGAGCCGACGAAGCCCAGCAGCGACAGCACCACCAGCACCGGCAGCGTCGTGGCGTGCCGGTTCACCGCGGCCTCGGCGCCGACCGCCCCGACCATGGTCGCGAGCAGCATGTCGGCGGCGACCACCCGATCCAGCAGGGACGGTCCCCGGTAGAGCCGGATCAGCGCCAGCAGCGCGGTGACCGAGAACAGGACGGTCAGGACGACGGCGAGGACGACGATCATCAGGTACCCCTCTCGGCGGGACGGCCCAGCCGGCGCACCTCGGCGGCCGAGCCGACCGCCCGCACGATCCGCCGCTCGACGACGCGCACCCGCTCCTTGTTCTCCGCGAGTTGCCGCGAACCGTGGGTGTCCAGAAGGTGCACGTGGAGCGTGCCGGCGTCCCGGTCCACGTCGAGGACCAGGGTGCCGGGCACCAGCGACACCACCTCCGCGGTGAGGGCCAGGTTCAGGTCACTGGGCACGCGCATCCGCACCGCGACGATCGCGCTGTGCGGCCGGTGGCCGGGCAGCACCGCCAGCGCGGCCACCCGAAGACTGGCGGCGACCAGCTCGCCCAGCGTGCTGAGCACGAGCACCAGCAGCGGGCCGGCGCGGACGCGCCCGCCGAACGTGACCGGCGGCAGCGGGAAGAACACCAACACCACGCCGGCCACCACCAGCCCACCGAGCAGGTTGGCCCAGGAGAAGTCGCCCCACAGCAGGTTCCAGACCAGCACCAGCCACCCGTACGCGACCAACCGGTCCCGCCACCGCTTCACCCGGCCGTGCGACGGTTCGGACGTCCGCGATCCGGCGGTCACGGCACCCCCTCGGGGAAGACGGCCCGCACGTACGGGGTGCGCGCGAGCAGGTCGGTGGCGGCGTCCGCGGTCACGTCGAAGAGCGGGCCGGCGACCACGGTCAGGGTCAGGCCGAGCGCGACCAGGGCGACGGTCGCACCGGTCATCAGCGTCGGCAGGCGCACCGCCGGCTCGGTGGTGGCCAGCCGCGGCGCCCGCCAGAAGGCGATGTTCCACACCCGCGACGCCACGTAGAGGGTCAGCAGGCTGGTCACCGCCCCGGCGGCGACCAGCGCGCCGGGCAGGGAGCCGCCGGTCGCCACCCCCGCCTGGAAGAGGCCGAGCTTGCCCAGGAACCCGGAGAACGGCGGGATGCCGGCCAGGTTCATCGCGGAGACGAAGAAGAGCACCGCGAGCAACGGCGCCACCCGGGACAGCCCACCGATCCGGCGCAGGTCGGTGCTGCCGGCCCGCACCTCGACCAGCCCGGCGACGAGGAACAGGGTGGTCTGGATGGTGATGTGGTGCACCACGTAGAAGATCGCGCCGGAGAGCCCGGCGACGGTGCTCAGCGCCACCCCGAAGATCATGAAGCCGATGTGGCTGACCAGGGTGAACGAGAACAGCCGCTTCATGTCGGACTGGGCGACCGCACCGAGGATGCCGACCAGCATCGTCGCCCCGGCCACCAGCATCAGCAGGGCGGCAACCCGACCGCCGGGGAAGAGCAGCGTCTCGGTCCGGATGATCGCGTACACGCCGACCTTGGTGAGCAGGCCGGCGAAGACGGCGGTGACCGGGGCCGGGGCGGTCGGGTAGCTGTCCGGCAGCCAGGCCGACAGCGGGAAGACCGCCGCCTTGACGCCGAACGCGAGCAGCAACAGCAACTGGAGGCTCAGCCGTACGCCGTCGGGCAGCGCGTCCAGGCGGAACGCGAGCTGGGCCATGTTGAGCGTCCCGGTGGCCGCGTACACGAGGCCGAGGGCGATCAGGAAGGTCATCGACGACAGGATGCTGACCACCACGTACGTGGAGCCGGTGCGGATCCGCGTCTCCGTGCCGCCGAGCGTGATCAGGACGAAGCTCGCCGCGAGCAGGATCTCGAAGCCGACGAAGAGGTTGAACAGGTCACCGGCGAGGAACGCGTTGGTCACGCCCGCCGTCAGCACCAGGTAGGTCGGGTGGAAGATGGCGACCGGAGCCTCCTCGCCGGCCTCCCCCTGGCCCTGCCCGATCGAGTAGAGCAGCACGCACAGCGTCACCGCCGCGGAGACCACCAGCATCAGCGCGGCCAACTGGTCGGCGATCAGCACGATCCCCACCGGGGCACGCCACCCGCCGATCTGCACCACCACCGGGCCCTCCCGGTACGCGTGCGCGAGCAGCACCAGCGCCACCACCAACGTGGCGGCGAGGCAGGTGACGCTGACCGCCCGCTGCACCCGGGGCCAACTGGCCACCAGCAGGGTCAGCGCGGCGCCGAGCAGCGGCACCACCACCGGCAGCGCCACCAGGCGGCTCACCGCTGCCTCCCGGCGTGCCCCGTCATCGCGGACCGTCCGCGTCCCCGGCCCGGCGGCGGCGCGCGGGCCCCGGGTCGACCTGTTCCGGGTCCCCGTCCGGGCCCTCGCCGCCGAGGTCGGCGGTGGCCACCTCGTTGCGCTCGGCCTGCCGCACGATCTGCCGGTCCTCGATGTCGTCGGGCACCTCGTCGTCTCCGGTCAGGTACCAGCTGCGGTAGCTGACGGCCAGCAGGAACGCGGTCAGGCCGAACGTGATGACGATGGCGGTGAGCACCATGGCCTGCGGCAACGCGTCACTCATCGCGGCGGTCGGCGCGGTGCCGACCACGGGCGCGGCCCCGGGCCGGCCGCCGAGCAGGATGAGCAGGTTGACGCCGTTGCCGAGCAGGATGACCCCGAGCAGGATCCGGGTCAGGCTGCGTTCCAGCAGCAGCGTCACCCCGCAGGCGACCAGCACGCCGACGGCGAGGACGAGCGCCAGCGGAGGCCCCACGTCGGCGGATGTCACCTCCCCTCCCCGGTGCGGTCCACGACCAGACCGCCGTCACCGCGGCCGGCCGCCTCGATGTGCCGGTCCACCTCCGCACCGAGACTCCGCAGGATGTCCAGCGCCAGCCCCACCACCACGAGGTAGACGCCGACGTCGAAGAAGATCGAGGTGACCACGTAGAAATCGCCGACCAACGGCAACGACAGGTTGATCTTCGTGCTGCTCAGCACCGGCGCGCCGGTGAGCAGGGCGACCACGCCGGTGCCGACCGAGACGGCGAGCCCGGCGCCGAGCACGGTGCCGGCACCGACCGGCGCGGCCTCGGCCAGCTCGTACCGGCCGCCGGCGAGATAGCGCACCACGAGGGCCAGGCCCGCCACCAGACCGCCGGCGAAGCCGCCGCCGGGCGCGTTGTGCCCGGAGAAGAGCAGGAACAGCGAGAAGAGCGCCACGGTGTGGAAGATCAGCCGGGTGACCACCTCCAGCACGATCGCGCGGCGCCGCTCGCTCAGCGTGGGTCCGCCGCGCAGCCACACCGGCCGTCCCGGGCGGTTGACGCGGCCCGTCGGCTCGGGGCGCCGGGGCCGGGGGCCGGTGCGGGACCGCTGGAAGACCAGGCTGGCCACCCCGGTCGCGGCCACCACCAGGACGGCGAGTTCGCCCATGGTGTCCCAGGCGCGGATGTCCACCAGGGTCACGTTGGCCACGTTGCGCCCGTAGCCCTCGGTCACCGCCAGGTCGGGGAACGCGTCGGAGATGGTGGGCGCGGTCCGGGCGCCGCCGGCGACCAGGGCGAGTCCGGCCGCGACCACGCCGACGGCCAGGCCGATCGCGCGGCGTACCCACCGGCTGCGGCGCAGCGGCCGGGCCGAGAACCGTTGCGGCAGCCGGCGCAGCACCAGCACGAAGACCGCGATGGTGGCGGTCTCGACGAGGAACTGGGTCAGCGCCAGGTCCGGTGCCCCGTACAGCACGAAGAGCAGCGCGCTGCCGTAGCCGGTCACCCCCACCAGCAGCATCGCGGTGAGCCGCCGCCGGGCGCCGACCGCCAGCACCGCCGCGACGGCGACCACCGTCACCACGACCACCTGCAGCGGGTTGTCCCACGGGCTGATCCGTTCCCGCCACGGGCGGGCCGTGAGCAGCGCCGCGCCCGGCACCACGGCGAGCGCGATCAGGATCGTGCCGAGGTACTGCGGCAGCGAGCCCCGCTGGGTGACAGCCGTGACTTCGATCGCGAGCCGGTCGAACCGGCGGGTGATCCACTCGTACCCCTGGTTGCCGCCGACCGGCACGTGCAGCCGCGCCAGCACCGGTGCGAGGGGGCCGCGCACCGCGAACAGCGCCGCACCGCCGGCCACGGCGACCGCGGAGAGGCCGAGCGCGGGGCTGAGGCCGTGCCACAGCGCCAGGTCCTTGGCCGCCGGGCCGAACAGCTCGGCGTACGGACGCAGCACGTGGTCGAGCACCCCGGCGGCGGGACCGGCGACCAGTCCCGCCCCGGCGAGCAGGGCGGGCGGGCCGAGCAGCGGCACGCTGATCCGGCCGATGTCGGTCGGCGCGACCCCGGGCCGATCGCCGAAGGCACCCCACATGAACCGGGCGCTGTACGCGACGGTCAGCGCGGTGCCGGCGACCAGCGCGGCGAGCACCACCGGGCGGTCGAGGAACGCGGCGAGGACCGCCTCCTTGGCCACGAACCCGACCAGCGGCGGCAGCCCGGCCATCGACGCCGCGGCGAGCACCGCGACGGCGGCCAGCAGCGGCTCCCGGCGCCCCAGTCCGGACAGCTCACGCAGGTCCCGGGTGCCGGCGCCGTGGTCGAGGATGCCCACCACGAGGAAGAGCGCGGCCTTGAACAGGGCGTGCGCGAGCAGCATCGCCACGCCGGCCAGCGCGGCGTCCGGCGTGCCCGCGCCGACCACCACGACGAGCAGGCCGAGCTGGCTCACCGTCCCGTACGCCAGCAGCAGCTTCAGGTCGGTCTGCCGCAGCGCCGCCCAGCCGCCGGCGACCATGGTGGCCAGGCCGGCGACCGTGACCACCGGGCGCCACGGCCCGACGGTGGCCAGCGCCGGCGCGAGCAGCCCGATCAGGTAGACGCCGGCCTTCACCATCGCGGCGGCGTGCAGGTACGCGCTGACCGGGGTCGGCGCCGCCATCGCCACCGGCAGCCACGACGTGAACGGAAACACCGCCGACTTGGCCAGCGCCCCGACCAGGATCAGCGACACCGCCGTCACCAGGTACGCCCCGCCCGGCAACGACGCGGTGGCCAGCTCCGACCAGCGGTAGGTGCCGGCGCGCGTGCCGAGCATGACGAACCCGACCAGCATGGCCAGGCCGCCGAGCGTGGTGACGGTCAGCGCCTGGGCCGCCGCCCACCGGCTGGACCGGCGCTCGGTGCTGTGCCCGATCAGCAGGTACGAGAAGATCGTCGTCAGCTCCCAGCAGACGTAGAGCAGCAGCAGGTCGTCGGCGAGGACCAGGCCGAGCATCGCGCCGGCGAAGGCCACCAGGACGGCCGCGAAGCGGGCCAGGCCGAGCGAGCCGGGTGCGAAGTACCGGCCGCTGTAGACCAGCACGAGCGCCCCGACGCCGCCGACGAGCAGCGTCATCAGCCAGGACAGGGTGGTCGCCCGCAGCGCCACCTCGAGCCCGAGTTGGCGGATCCACGGGTACGTCTCGACGACCGCGCCGCCGTCGGCGACGGCCGGCGTCCGGGCGAGTGCCCAGCCGAAGGCGGCGGCCGGAGCGAGGGCGAGCAGGTAGCACGCGCGGGGCCCCCACCACCGGACGAGCGGCGGCGCGGCGAGCGCCGCCACGAGGTGGAGGATCAGCAGTACGAGCACCCGCACTCCCCGTCGAGGTGGCGGCGGCGCGCCGGGCGGGCCGCACCGCGCGGGCCGCCCGGGTGGCGGCGTCAGACCCTGGGGCGTGGTGGGTGCCGGCCGGCCTCCGCCGGATCGACGCCACGAACCGTGCCCCAGGTGCGATCAGACGCCAGATCGCCGGGGGGCGGGGTTGTTTTGCGGGAATTCGCCGGATCGCCGGGTGACCGGGCGGACGCCCGGGCTCGTCAGCGGGCGGCGACCTCGGCGTCGGCGAGGTCGGTGGCGCGGTCGGCGGCGACCGGTGCGGGCTCGCGGGCCGGGCGGTCGCGGCGGGTCTCGACGAGCAGGTCGGGGCGGCCGAGCTGGACCACGACCCGGTTGACCACCCGCTGGGCGGCGGCGAGCGAGCGCACCGACAGCAGCCGCCCCTTGCTCTCCCGGCGCAGGACGAAGAAGTGCACGGCGGCGCGGACCCGGCCCCGGTCGGCGGCGCTGGCCCGCGCGGTGGACACGACCAGCTCGCGCAGCGCGTGGGCGAGCCGCTCGGCGAGCTCCAGCTCGGGCCCGGTCAGGCCGGCGCGGACGGCGGCGAGATGACTGTCGACCTTGCGGATGAGCACGTCGGTGCCGGGCTCGACATTCCGCTCCTCGACAGCCATCCGATCCCCTCCACCCGCGCCCGCGTCGCGAGTGAAGTTACTTTATGTTGTGGGTCACAAGCAAGCAGTTAAGTAAGACTTAACGTATTCATTGTCATATCCGTCGCTTTTGCCGATGAGCCGGACAGAAGGCACGGCGCGTCGACGTGACTGTCACACCGCCGAGGCAGGATGGAAGGCGTGGCGGAGGTGACGGGAAACGCGGGCGGGCCGACGACGGGCGACGCGCTCGCCGCGTTCGGCACCGCCACCCGGGAATGGTTCACCGCCGCGTTCGCCGCGCCGACCGGGGCGCAGACCGGCGCCTGGCGGTCCATCGGCGCCGGGCGCAACGCCCTGGTGGTGGCGCCCACCGGCTCCGGCAAGACACTCGCCGCGTTTCTCTGGTCGCTCGACCGGCTGGCGCGCGAGCCCGCCCCGACCGACCCCCGGCAGCGCTGCCGGGTGCTCTACGTCAGCCCGCTCAAGGCACTCGCGGTCGACGTCGAGCGCAACCTGCGCACCCCGCTCGCCGGCATCCGCCAGGCCGCCACCCGGCTCGGCCTCACCCCGCCCGACATCACCGTCGGGATGCGCACCGGGGACACCCCCGCCGACGAGCGGCGTGCCTTCGCCCGCACGCCGCCGGACATCCTCATCACCACCCCGGAGTCGCTGTTCCTGCTGCTCACGTCCGCCGCCCGGGACTCGTTGCGCGGCGTCGAGACGGTGATCGTCGACGAGGTGCACGCGGTCGCGGGCACCAAGCGGGGAGCCCATCTCGCGCTGTCGCTGGAGCGCCTCGACGAGCTGCTGCCCGCCCCGGCCCAGCGGATCGGCCTGTCCGCGACGGTCCGCCCGGTCGACACCTGCGCCCGCTTCCTCGGCGGCGCCCGGCCGGTCGACGTCGTCGCCCCGCCCACGGCCAAGACGATCGAGGTCGGCGTGCAGGTCCCGGTGGAGGACATGACGCGCCTCGACGAGCAGGAGCCGCCCGAGGACGACCTCGGCGGCTTCGGCTCGCGCCGGGCGTCGATCTGGCCGGCGGTGGAGGAGCGGGTGTTCAGCCTGATCAGGGCGCACCGCTCGACCATCGTCTTCACCAATTCACGCCGCTCGGCCGAGCGGCTCTGCGCCCGGCTCAACGAGCTCGCGGCCGACGAGATCGCCGGCACCGGTCCGGCGGGCGGTGCCGGGACGAGCCCCGACGCCCGGGCGGGTGGCGGCGCCCGGGGCGGGCCGGTGGGACCGGCGCGGTTCAACCGGCCACCGGCCGAGCTGATGGCGCAGGCCGGCGCGGTGGCCGGCGCACCCCCGGTCATCGCGCGGGCGCACCACGGCAGCGTCTCCCGGGAGGAACGCAAACACATCGAGGAGGCGCTCAAGTCCGGGCAGCTCCCCGCGGTCGTGGCCACCTCCAGCCTGGAGCTGGGCATCGACATGGGCGCGGTCGACCTCGTGGTGCAGATCGAGGCCCCGCCGAGCGTGGCCGCCGGCCTGCAACGGGTCGGCCGCGCCGGGCACCAGGTCGGCGCGGTGTCCCGGGGCGTGGTGTTCCCCAAGCACCGGGGAGACCTGCTCTCCTGCGCGGTGGTGGCCGAGCGGATGACCGAGGGTGCGATCGAGGAGCTGCACTACCCGCGCAACCCGCTGGACGTGCTGGCCCAGCAGATCGTCGCGATGGTGGCCCTCGATCCGTGGCGGGTCGGGGACCTCGCCGTGGTGGTGCGCCGGGCCGCGCCCTTCGCCGAGCTGCCCGACTCGGCCCTGCACGCCGTGCTGGACATGCTCTCCGGGCGGTACCCGTCCACCGCGTTCGCCGAGCTGCGTCCCCGCCTGGTGTGGGACCGGGCGACCGACGTGCTGACCGGCCGACCCGGCGCCCAACGGCTGGCCGTGACCAGCGGCGGCACGATCCCCGACCGGGGCCTGTTCGGGGTCTTCCTGGCCGGGGCGGAGCGGGCCGCGCGGGTCGGCGAGCTGGACGAGGAGATGGTCTACGAGTCCCGCGTCGGCGACGTGTTCCTGCTCGGCTCGTCGTCCTGGCGCATCGAGGACATCACCCCCGACCGGGTGCTCGTCTCCCCGGCGCCCGGGCAGGCGGCCAAGATGCCCTTCTGGAAGGGCGACCAGGCGGGCCGCCCGGTGGAGCTGGGCCGGGCCATCGGCTCCCGGGTCCGCACCCTGCTGCGGCAGGGTGACGACGAGGCGGTCGCCGCGCTCCGCGCCGGTGGGCTGGACGACTGGGCCGCCGGCAACCTGATGGCGTACCTGCGCGAGCAGCAGGCGGCCACCCGGGCGCTGCCGGACGACCGGACGGTCGTGGTGGAGCGGTTCCGCGACGAGCTGGGCGACTGGCGGCTCGCCGTGCACAGCGTGCTCGGCGCCCGGGTCAACGGGCCGTGGGCGCTCGCGATCGGCCGCCGGCTCACCGAGCGGTACGGGGTGGACGCCCAGGTGATGCCCTCCGACGACGGCATCGTCGTCCGGCTGCCGGACACCGCGGAGGAGCCGCCCGGTGCCGACGTGGTCGTCTTCGAGCCCGACGAGATCGCCCAGCTGGTCGAGGAGTCGGTCGGCACGTCGACGCTGTTCGCGGCCCGGTTCCGGGAGTGCGCCGCCCGGTCGTTGCTGCTGCCCCGCCGGGATCCGCGCCGCCGCCAGCCGCTGTGGCAGCAGCGGCAGCGCGCGGCGCAACTGCTCGACGTCGCCCGCGAGTACGCGGACTTCCCGGTCACCCTGGAGGCCGCCCGGGAATGCCTCCAGGACGTCTTCGACCAGCCGTCGCTCGCCACGCTGATGCGCGAGCTGGCAGCGCGGAAGGTGCGCCTCGTCGAGGTGGAGACCCCGCAGCCGTCGCCGTTTGCGCGGTCCCTGCTCTTCGGCTACGTCGGGGCCTTCCTCTACGAGGGCGACGCCCCCCTCGCCGAGCGGCGCGCCGCCGCTCTCGCGCTGGACTCGGCGCTGCTCGGGGAACTGCTCGGCCGGGTCGACCTGCGGGAGCTGCTCGACCCGGCGGTGCTCACCGAGACCGAACTCCAGCTGCGCTGGCTCACCGACCAGCGCCGCCCGCGCGACGCGGAGGACGTGGTCGAGCTGCTGCGGGTCGTCGGTGACCTCACCGCCGAGGAGCTGGCGACGCGCGGGGTGCCGACGGAGTGGCTGACCGGGCTGGAGGCCGCGCGGCGCGTGCTGCGGGTCCGCATCGCTGGCGAGGAGCGCTGGGTCGGTGTGGAGGACGCGGCCCGCCTGCGCGACGCGCTCGGCGTGGCGCTGCCGGTCGGCGTGGCCGAGGCGTACCTGGCGCCGGTGGCCGACCCGCTCGGCGATCTCGTCGCCCGGTACGCGCGCACCCACGGCCCGTTCGCCGCCGCCACCTGCGCGGCCCGGTTCGGGCTCGGCGTGTTCGTGGTCGAGCAGGCGCTGCGCCGGCTCGCAGCCGCCGGCCGGGTGGTGTCCGGGGAGTTCGCGCCCGACACGGTCGGCACCCAGTGGTGCGACGCCGAGGTGCTGCGGATGCTGCGCCGCCGGTCCCTCGCGGCGCTGCGCCGGGAGATCGAGCCGGTGCCGCCCCGGGCGCTGGCCACGTTCCTGCCGCGGTGGCAGCAGGTCGGCTCCTCGGCGCGCGGGGTGGAGGCGGTCGCCGCGGCCGTCGAGCAGTTGCAGGGCGCGGCGGTGCCCGCGTCCGCACTGGAACGGCTGGTGCTGCCGGCGCGGGTCGCCGACTACTCCCCCGCCCAGCTCGACGAGCTGTGCGCCAGCGGGGAGGTGGTGTGGGCCGGTTCCGGGGCGATCTCCGGCGGCGACGGCTGGGTCACCCTCGCGTACGCGGACACCGCCCCGCTGCTGCTCCCCCCGCCCGACGAGTCGCTCACCCGCACCCCGCTGCACGACGCGGTGCTCGACGCCCTCGGCGACGGGCAGGCGCTGTTCTTCCGGTCCCTGTCCGACCGCGTCGGTTCCACGGACGACGCCGCCCTGACCGCCGCCATCTGGGATCTGGTCTGGGCCGGCCACCTCACCAACGACACCCTCGCCCCGCTGCGGGCGGTGCTCGGTGGCGGTGGTGCCCACCGGTCCCGCCCGGCCGCGCCGCGCACCCGGTACCGGCGCCCGGGCCGGGTCGCGCTGCCGACGCGCAGCGGGCCTCCCACGGTCGCCGGCCGGTGGTCGCGCCTCCCGGAACGGGACACCGATCCCACCCGCCGGGCCGCCGCCCTCGCCGACGTGCTGCTCGAACGGCACGGGGTGGTGACCCGGGGCGCGGTCGTCGCCGAGCAGGTGAGCGGCGGCTTCGCCGCCGTCTACCCGGTGCTGTCCGCGCTGGAGGAGCGGGGGGCCGCCCGTCGCGGCTACTTCGTCGAGGGGCTCGGCGCCGCACAGTTCGCGGTGCCCGGCGCGGTCGACCGGCTCCGCGCCCTCGCCGACCCGGCCGACGGGGGCCGGGGCCGTGGCGGGCCGGCCCTGGTCCTCGCCGCGACCGACCCGGCCAACCCGTACGGCGCGGCACTGCCCTGGCCGGAGCGGGTGGTCGACTCGGGCGACGGCGCGGCACCGGCGACCGGGCACCGGGCCGGCCGCAAGGCCGGTGCCCTGGTGGTGCTGGTCGCCGGCGACCTCGTGCTCTACGTCGAGCGGGGTGGCCGGACCCTGCTCTCCTTCACCGACGACGCCGACACGCTGGCCGCGGCCGGCAAGGCGCTCGCCGACGTGGTCCACTCCGGAGCGCTCGGGGTGATCTCGGTGGAGCGGGCCGACGGCGAGGCGGTGCACTCGTCGCCCCTGCGCGACGCGCTGACCGCCGCCGGTTTCCGGGCCACGCCCCGCGGGCTGCGGCTGCGCGGCTGACGGCTTGCGGGTAACCCCAGCGGCTGACGGTTCAGGGCGACGGGCGCCGCACGGTCAGCGCAGGTCGGTGAGCACCTTCTCGTACTTCGGACGGTCGGCGGCCGGCGTCTTCGCGTCCAGATAGTTGAGCACCACGGCACCCCGCTGGAACGACTGGCCGTCCCAGGTCTCCGCGATCTCCCTGGCGCTGACCTCGTCGGGGAACACGTACACCGTCACACCGTCGGTGGCGATCAGCTCCGAGCAGCCCAGACCGAGACCGTCCGGTCCACAGTCGACCGACCGGTCCTTCGGGTCGGAGACCTTCAGCCCGGCCGCCTTGAACGCGGCGACGACCTCCCGCGCCCCCGGTGCGGTGCTCAGGCGGGACGGCAGCACCGCCTTCGGCACGCTCGTCGGCCGGCGCTCGGTGGTGCCGGTCGCGGCCGGCCCCGCCGCGTCGCCCGGCGCCGACGCATCACCGGGTGGCGCGGAGGCGGCGGCCGGCGGCCGCGAGCCGTCGCCCCAGGCTCCTCCGGAGGCCTTGTCGTTGTCGTCGCCGCAGGCGGCGGTCAGAGCGGTGGCGATGGCGAGCACCGCGACGGCGGGCAGGGTCCGGTTGGTCACCCTGGCAGTCTGCCAACCCCGGTCGCCGGTGGCATGGGCCGGTCGGCCAGTGGACTGTCCGACATCCGCCGGCACCGACCCGCCGCACGCCTCCCGACCTGCGGGTACGATCCGCCGCGGCACGGCGTCGAGCCGAGAGGCGGGACATGGGCGCGATCGACGGCATCCCGCTGCACGACGAGCTGGTTCTCGAGCTGCGGCTCACCGAGCGGGACTAGCCTTTCGTCCCATGGCGCCGACGCCCTGGATCTCCTTCACCACCGACTACGGCCTCGCCGACGGCTTCGTGGCGGCCTGCCACGGGGTGATCGCCCGGCTGGCGCCCCCGGCCCGGGTCATCGACGTGACCCACCTGGTGCCTCCGGGCGACGTGCGGCGGGGCGCGGCGGTGCTCGCGCAGACCGTGCCACACCTGCCGGCGGGCGTCCACGTCGCGGTCGTCGACCCGGGCGTCGGCACCGCGCGGCGCGGGATCGCCCTGGCCGCCGGCGACGGCCTGCTGGTCGGGCCGGACAACGGGCTGCTGCTGGACGCCGCGGCGGCGCTCGGCGGCGTACGGGCCGCCGTGGAGCTGACGAACCCGGAGTGGCTCGCACCACGGGTGTCGGCCACGTTCCACGGCCGGGACGTGTTCGCGCCGGTGGCGGCCCGGCTGGCACTGGGCGCGCCGCTCGCGGACGCCGGCCCGGCGGTCGAGCCGGACACCCTGGTGACGCTGCCGGCTCCCCTGGTGCGCCCGGAGGCGGACGGCTTCACCGCCGAGGTGCTGACCGTCGACCACTTCGGCAACGTGCAGCTCGCCGCGCCGGCCGCGCTGTTGGAGCCGCTGCCCGCCGCCGTCCAGGTCGGGCATCAGCCCGCGGTGCACGGCCGGACCTTCGGTGACGCGCCGCCCGGCGACCTGGTGGTGCATGTCGACTCGGCCGGGCTGGTCGCGGTGTCGATGAACGGCGGCCGGGCCGCCGACCTGCTGGCGGTCGGACCGGGCGACCGGCTGCGCGTGACCGCCGCCTGACGACGCACGCCGCCGGGCCGGGACGCCGCCCGGCCCGGCCACGGTACGCGGTCAGCAGCGCGGCACCGAGCCCCCGTACACCGCCTGGATGTACGCGTGGCTGACGAACTGCCCGGTCGCCAGGCGGTTCCAGCGGTTGGTGGTGCCGTACGGGCCGGCGACGGTCTGGCCGAGCACCGAGCACTGGATCGGCACGTGGGCGTACCGGGCGGCCAGGCCGCGCGACGCGTACGCGGTGCTCGCCCCGGCCCGGATGTTGAGCGGGCCGTCGCCGACCACGCCGCGCGGACCGGTGCCGGTCCACAGGTACGCGACGTCGACCCAGGCGTTGGTGCTGAGCTGCAACCCGTCCCAGAAGGTCCCGTCGGCGAGGTCGATCCCCGCCGGGTTCAGCACGGTACGGCCGAACTGGTCACGGCCGCCGTTGTAGCCGTACTGGTAGGCGGCCTGCGCCTGTGGGCGGCCCTGCGGCAGGTCCTTCCAGTTCTCCCGGACCGAGCTCAGGTTCCAGTAGTCGTCGCGGGTGTTCCACGGGCCGACGTCCCAGACCGGGGCGTACTCGCATCGGCTGCCCGTGGTGGTGCAGACCCGGACGGTGTAGTCGCCGGCGTTCAGCGGGGACAGGCCGCGCCGGGAGGGCAGGGCGACGAAGTGGTCCCGGGCCGTGATGGTGTGGCCGTTGGCGGTGGTCTGGCCGACCAGGCCGATCCGCGTGGCGTACACCCGGTAGGTGAGACCGGGGGTGGCGGCGGCGACGGCGCTGACCCGGACCCGGTCGGCGGTGAGTCGGACCGACCGCACCTCGGCCGATGCGTCGCCGGTGAGCACGACCCGGGCCTGCACCCGGGTGACCGGCGTGTCGAACAGGGCGCCGCGGGTCGCCTCCCGCCACTCGGTCCAGCCGCTGGCGCGCCAGCCGCGTACCTGCGTCTCGACCGTCGCACCGCGCGGCACGCGGGCGGTGACCTCGGCCCGGACGCGGGTGGCGGGCCGGACGAGGGTACGCGGGGCGGAGAGGTGGAGCCCCTCGGCGACGGCGCCGCGCGGGCTCGGACCGGCCGGTGCCGGCCGCAGGTCGGCGAGGCGGAGGCCGGTACGGGTGTACCGGACGTTGACGTCGTCACCGTCGACGAGGGAGAGGTCGAGGCTCCACCGGTTGCCGTCGCGCGTGGCGGCCGAGGTGGGGGTCGCGAACGGCAGGAGGGCGAGGGTGAGGATGACAGAGAGGACGGCGGACCGAACGGGACGTCGATGATGACTCATGGGCATTCTCCTCAGAACTCCCTGATAGTGCCCTTGTCGGGAGATCGAGGGGAAGCTGGCTACAAATAGCGACACATGCGAATATGACTCGTGGGAGGGAGGATGGAGAGGTGCCCGAAGGCGACACCGTCTGGAACACCGCCCGCGTCCTCCAGCGGGCGCTCGCCGGTGCCCGACTGACCGGGAGCGACTTCCGCGTGCCCCAGCTCGCCGCCACCGACCTCACCGGCTGGACGGTGCGCGAGTCGGCCAGCCGCGGCAAGCACCTGCTGCTGCGCCTCGAATCCCCGCCGGGCGCGACGACCCCCGGGCCCCCGTCCGCCGCCGACAGACCGCCATCCGGGCCCGATTCCGGCACCCGGTGGACGCTGCACTCGCACCTGCGGATGGACGGCGCCTGGCGGGCGTACGCGCCGGGCGAACGCTGGGCCGCGCGCCCGGCGCACCTGATCCGGGTGGTGCTGCGCAGCCCGCACGCGGTGGCCGTCGGCTACCACCTGCACGACCTGGCGCTGGTCCCGACCGCCGCGGAGGACCAACTCGTCGGCCACCTCGGCCCCGACCTGCTCGGTCCGGACTGGGACCCGGCGGAGGCGGTCCGGCGGCTCGCCGCGCACCCGGACACCACCATCGGCGAGGCCCTGCTCGACCAGCGCAACCTCGCCGGGATCGGCAACCTCTACAAGTGCGAGGTGCTGTTCCTGCGCGGGATGTCGCCGTGGACGCCGGTCCGTGCCGTCGCCGACCTCGCCGGCACGGTCAATTTGGCACAGAAGCTGCTCGCCGCCAACCGGGGACGCTGGACGCAGAGCACCACCGGGTCACTGCACCGGGGGCAGACCAGCTACGTGTACGGCCGGCGGGCACAGCCCTGCCGCCGCTGCGGCACGGCCATCCGCAAGGAGGAGTTGGGCGAGCGGGTCACCTACTGGTGCCCGGTCTGCCAACCCGAGCGGCCCGGCTGACCGCTCCCGGCCCTGTCCCGGGCACCCCGGCCCCGGCCCGATCACGGGGCACCAGCCGCGGCCCGCTCCCGGACACACGGCCCCGCTCGGTTCCGGCCACCCGGCCCGCGCAGAACAGCGGCTGGCTCTCGTGTTGCCCGAACCTCTCCCCTTCACGGCCGCCGACCTGCGCGCCGCCGCCGATTCCATCGACGCGGTGGTGACCGACGCGGGCACGCGCCTCGCCCACCCCGAGAGCTGACTCGGACACTGTCGAGCTGCCCCATCTGTGCGACCGCCGGGCGCTCCTCCCCGCCTCCGGGTGGCGGCACCGACGCTGCGAGCTGCCCCGTCTGTGCGGTTACCGTCATGGCGAACATGCCGGGGCCGCCGGCGCTCCTTCCCGTCCCATGGCGGCACCGGTGCCTGTCGAGCTGCCCCGTCCGTGCGACCGCCGAGCGCTCCTCCCTGCCCCCGGGCGGTGGCACCGGCAACGCTTCGGCTCTCGGCCGGTCGTGCCACCACAGACGCTTCCGCCTCTGCCCCATCTGTGGGGGCAGCTCGACAGCGCGTCGCGCGCACCATGCGCTCCACGGGACCGCGGGACCTGCCGGGTCAGGACCGGGCCGCGCGGCCACCGGCGGCGGCCGGGCCCACCACATGAGACGGCGTGTCGGGCGGGACACTCCGGGGACCGCGGCAGGAATTGGTGCGCCGACCCAGATAGGGACGATTGGGTACTTCCTAACCACCCGTCCGGGTCGCATGCTGCGGTTGAGTGCTCACACACCGTCAGATCAGCGCGCCCGCGCCGCCACGCCGAGGTGACGGCCCCGCGCCCGACGCCGGGAGAGCCATGGACCTGTTCCGCAGACTCCGGATCCCGTGGGCGGACCGACCGGCCGGCGACCGCCCCGACGGCACCGGTGAGCCCGGCAGCGCCGACGCCGGCCCGACGGTCCCGGCGGCCCGGAGTGCGGACGACGCCGCGCCGGCACCCGCCAGCCTCGACCCGGCCGCGCTCCCCCGCTGCTTCGGGCCGGTGCCCAACCACGCCCACAGCCCGCTGCCGGTCGTCGACGCCGACGGGCAGGTCGTGCCCGGCACCGGGATCCGCAAGTTCGTCGACCCGCTGCCCACGCTCGGCACCGCCGGCACCACCGGCACCGGGCCCGCCGACGCCCTGCCGCTGGCGGTCCCGGACACCATCACCTATCCGGGGTGCGACTACTACGAGATCGGGCTCCGCGAGTACGCGCAACGCCTGCACCGCGACCTCCCGGCGACCCGACTGCGTGGCTACCGGCAGCTCAACCTCGGCACCGACCCGACCGGGCACAACACGCTCGCGCCGCCGGAGCGCCCCGTCCACCTCGGCCCGGTGATCGTCGCGCGGCGGGGCCGGCCGGTGCGGGTGAAGTTCATCAACCAGCTGCCCACCGGGCGGGCCGGCGAACTGTTCCTCCCCGTGGACCCGACGATCGAGGGGGCGGGCACCGGGCCGCTCGACGGGCCGGCGCCGTACCCGCAGAACCGGGCCGTGCTGCACCTGGCGGGGGCGCAGACCGGCTGGATCAGCGCGGGCAACCCGTGGCAGTGGATCGCTCCGGCGGGGGAGATCACCCCGTACCCGACCGGGGTCGGGCTGACCCACGTGCCGGACATGCCGCACCCGGGCGCCGGGGCCACCACGCTCTACTACCCCAACGACCAGAGTGGACGGCTGCTCACGTTCCAGGACAACACCGTCGGCCTGGCCCGGCTGACCGTCTACTCCGGGCAGCTCGCGCTCTACCTGCTCACCGACCCGGCCGAGGAGCGGCTGGTCGCCGACGGGGTGCTCCCCGCCGACCAGATCCCGCTGGTGTTCGAGGACAAGACCTTCGTGCCGGACGACACCCAGCTCGCCGGCGAGGACCCGACCTGGGACCGGGACCGGTGGGGCGCCCGGGGCAGCCTCTGGCACCCGCACGTCTACCAGCCCCGGCAGAACCCGTACCGCGGCGGGGGCGGCAACCCGACCGGACGCTGGGACTACGGGCCGTGGTCGCGTACCGCCGAGGAGACCGGCCCGGACGGTGAGTCGGGGCCGAACGGCGCCGGACCGGCTCCCGGCCCGGTGCCGAACCCCCACCACGACCCGGTCACCGCGCCGGACGAGCCGCCGATGACGCCCGGTGTGCCGCACCCGTCGGCGGTGCCGGCCGCGTACGGCGACACGGTGCTGGTCAACGGCGTGGCGTACCCGTGGCTCGACGTCCAGCCACGCGCCTACCGCTTCCGCATCGTCAACGCCTGCCCGGACCGCAGCCTGAACCTCCAGCTCTACCGTGCCCGGTCCGCCGGTCCGATGTGGGATCCGGACGGCGCGCTCGCCGACCCGGGAGCCGGCGAGGTCCCGATGGTCGAGGCGGTCAGGGTGCCGGGCCGGCCGGCCGGCTGGCCGACGGACGGGCGTGAGGGCGGGGTGCCGGACCCGCGCGCCGCCGGGCCGGAGCTGGTGCAGATCGGCAACGAGGGTGGCCTGCTGCCGGCCCCGGTGGTGATCCCGAGCCAGCCGGTGACCTACCGGTACGACCGGCGCGACCCCACCGTGCTCAACGTCGACAGGCACGCCCTGCTGCTCGCCCCCGGGGAGCAGGCCGACGTGCTGGTCGACTTCTCCGCGGTCGCCCCGGGCGGCACGCTGATCCTCTACAACGACGCCCCGGCCCCGTTGCCCGGCTTCGATCCCCGGTACGACCACCACACCGACGCGCCGGACCTCCAGGCCGAGGGTGGGACGCCGCCGAGCCGCCCCGGGTACGGGCCGAACACGCGGACGCTGCTCCAGTTCCGGGTGAGCGGCACCCCGGCGCCCCGGTACGACCTGGCCCGGCTGCGCGAGCGGCTGCCCCGCGCGTACGCGTCCAGCCAGCGCCCGCCGATCGTGCCGCAGCCCGCGTACGACGCGGCGCTCGGCACGCGCACCGCCCGGGAGACCGTCGTGCCCGTCCACGCCACCACGGTGAGCTTCACCCCGATCGGTGGCGGCTCCCCGGTGCTGCTGGCGCTCGCCGTGAAGGCGGTCCAGCAGGTCTTCGAGCCCGGTCACGGCCGGCTCGCCGGTCGGCTCGGCGTCGGGCACCCGCACGGCGGCCCGCTCGCGCCGGCCGTGCTGCCGCTCGGCCCGACCGATCCGGCCACCGAGGTGGTGCAGGCCAGCGACCCGGCGGCGCCGGTGGGCGCACCCGCCGACGGCACTCAGCTCTGGCGGATCCGCGGGGCCAGCCGGCAGACCCAGCCGGTCCGGCTGGACGGGGTCGACCTGCAACTGGTCAACCGGGCGGGGTGGGACGGCACGCTACGGCCGCCGGACGAGAACGAGCTGGGGTGGAAGCAGGTGGTCCGGGTGAACCCCCGGGAGGACGTCATCGTCGCGCTGCGCCCCGTCGCGCCACCGCTACCGTTCAAGATCGGCGACAGCGTGCGGCTGCTGGACCCCGCCCGGCCGGCGGGCGCGCGTACCGGCTCGACACCGGTGAGCCCGGTGGACGGCCGGCCGGCGCTGGTGGTCAACCAACTGGTGAACCTGGGCTGGGAGTACCGCTGGCACAGCCAGCTCGCCGGCCACCGGGACCAGGGCATGAGCCGCCCCCTCGTGCTGCGGGTCGCCCCGAAGGCGCCCACCGGCCTGACCGCGACGCCGGCACCGGGATCGGCCACCGCGTTGCCGGCGATCACGCTCGCCTGGACCGGCAACGGCAGCCGGCCGGCAGCCACCAGCCACCTGCTCCAGCGGGCCACCGACCCGACCTTCACCGAGGGGCTCACCGGGATCACCGTCGCCGCCACCGCCACCCGGTACACCGACGCCTCGATCACCCCCGGCGTGACGTACCACTACCGGATCCGGGCGGAGAACTCGGTGAGCTGCTCGGCCTGGTCGAACAGCGTGCCCGCGTCGGTGCAGCTCGCCGCGCCGGCCGGGCTCGCCGCGGCGGTGCCGCCGGCGGCACCGCTGCGGGTGGCGCTGCGCTGGCGCAACCGCTCCTTCGCCACCGGCATCGACGTGCAGCGGGCCACCAACCCGACGTTCACCAGCGGGCCGGGCACCACCGCGATCGGTATCGGCGACACCCACCTCGACACCGCCGTGGCACCGGACACCACGTACTACTACCGGGTGCGCACCACGTACCTCGGCGCGGCCTCACCGTGGTCCACGGTCGCGCAGGTGACCACCCCACCGCGACCGGGTGCGCCCACCTCGGTGAGCGTCACCGCCACCGCGCCGGCCCCGGACACGGCGACCGTGATCCTGGGCTGGGCGGCCAGCACCCCGGCCGGGCCGGGCGCCGGGTTCACCGTGCAGCGGGCCCTGGACGCCGCGTTCACCCGGGAGGTGGCCACCTTCACCGTGAGCGGGCGGGGCTTCACCAACACGGGCCTGGCCCGTGGGGTCACCTACCACTACCGCATCCGCTCGTTCAACGTCGTGGGCACGTCCCCGTTCAGCGCGGCCGTGGCGGTGACGACACCCGGCTGATCAGAAGGTGCGCAGCGGGGTGCCGACGCCGCGAAGCTCGGCGAGGGCCGAGGCGACCCCGTGCAGCAGGTCGGTCGCCTCGGTCAACCGGGCCGCCGCCGGGTGTTCGGTGCCCGGTCGCGCGTTCTCCGCCACGTAGCTGGCGGCGGCCACGACCAGTCGCTCGTACGCCGCGACGCCGCTCGCCAACTGCGCGCCGAGCGCCGCGTGCGCCTCGGCGAGCGGGGGCCGGGCGTCGGGCGGCGCGAGCCGCAGCGCGCGTTCGACGCTGGCTACCCGGGCGGCGAGGTCCCGCAGCGACCGGTCGGCCGCGGCAGCCTCGGCCACGGCCGGCTGCGCCAGCCCGGTCAGCCGCGTCGTCATGCCGGCGAAGGTGAGAGCGGCCCGGTCCAGGCGGGCGAACGGCTCGGCGGCGCTGGTGCCCCGCAGCGCCACCCTCGACCGCATCCGGCGGACCTCGGCGAGCACGCCCGGCCCGACGGGGAGCCGCTCCACGGCGGCGACCAGCCGGGCCCGGGACCGGGCCGCCGCCTCGGCGGGATCGAGCGGGGGCGGGGCCGGCCGGGCAGCCAGCGCGCGCAGGTCGATCCACCGCCACGCGGCGAGCGCCACCGCGCCGCCCGCGCCGGCGGCCCAGGCCGCGTCCGGCAGGCCCAGGCCGGCGTACGGCGTGAGCACGGCGGCGGCCCCGCCGAGGCCCCCGGCCAGCACGCTCCACCGGCGGGCGGACCGCCGCAACCGGCCGAGCCGCCGGAAGTACCGCGTACGCTCGTCTGCCACGTCGCCTCCTCGACCCGGGCCGCTCAGCCGGCGGCTGTCGTGTCGCCGCTGCCGCGCTCCCGGCTCATGCTGGCCCGGATCTCGTCGAGCCGGGCGGCTGCGGCCGGATCGGCGGCCGGCGCCGCCGGGGCGGCCTGCTCGGGCCGCGCGACGGCCGGCCGTTCAGTCGCACCGCCGAGCTTCTCTCCCGCCATACTGGCGCGGATCTGCTCCAGCCGGGCGGAACCGGCCGAGTCGAGCGTCGCCTTCTGGATCTCCAGCATGCGTCCCTCGACCGAGTTGCCGGCCAGCTCGGCGCGGCCCATCGCGGTGGCGTACCGCCGCTCGATCCGGTCGCGGACCTCGTCCAGGGTGGGGGTGGTGCCGGGGGCGGTGATCGCGGACATCGACTCCAGCGAGGCGGCGACGCTCTCCTGCATCTTCGCCTGCTCCAGCTGGCTGAGGAGCTTCGCCCGCTCGGCGAGCTTCTGCTGGAGGATCATCGAGTTGTTCTCGACGGCCTTGCGGGCCTGCGCCGCCGCGCCGAGCGCCTGGTCGTGCAGGGTCTTCAGGTCCTCGGTGGCCTGCTCGGCCGAGACCAGCTGGGTGGCGAGCGTCTGCGCGGACTGCTCGTAGCGCGACGCCTCGGCCTCGTCGCCCTTCGCGCGGGACTGGTCGGCCAGCACCAGGGCCTGGCGCGCGTTCGCCTGCAGCCGCTCGACCTCGGACATCTGACGGGACAGCTTCATCTCCAGCTGCCGCTGGTTGCCGATCACCGCGGCGGCCTGCTGGACGAGCGCCTGGTGCTGGCGCTGGGCCTCCTCGATCGCCTGCTGGATCTGCACCTTCGGATCGGCGTGCTCGTCGATCTTGGCGCCGAAGAGCGCCATCAGATACTTCCAACCCTTGACGAACGGGTTCGCCATCTCCGCGGTACCCCCTCAGTAGCGTCGCGCCGCCCGTGGTCGTCCGACCGCGGTACGGCAGTGGCTCCATCGTCCCAGGCGGACGCCAGTGCGGCATCCGTACGTGACGAGCGGGGTCGCCACCGTCGCGATCAACCCTACGCGGCGTAGGGGTGACCGACCATGACGAGAGTCGGGAAACCAGGGTCGAGCCAGGGTCGCCCGCAAGTGGACCCGGGGCCCGGACGAGCCGGGTGGCCGGTGGATCAGGCGGCGCAGACCACGTCGCGGTCGCGGTCGGCGGGGCGTACGCGGGTGCTGCGCAGGGTGGCCTTGAGCGGGGAGTCCTGCCGGACCTGGACGGAGACCGTGCCGTCGGAGGAGACCTGACGGACACCGCGCCCGGCGGCCTTGCGCACGGCCGGCGGCGACACCGGAGTGGACTGCTCGACCGGCTCGTCCTGGACCGGCACCAGCACGCCCGGCATCTGCTCGGCGAGGGCGACCGTGTCGCTGACCTCACGCAGCAGCTCGGACAGGCGCGCGCCCAGCGCGTCGCAGATGGCCGCCAGCAGCTCGCTCGACGGCTCCTTCTGGCCGCGCTCGATCTCGGAGAGGTAGCCGAGGCTGACGTTGGCGGCGGAGGAGACCTCGCGCAGGGTGCGGTGCTGCCCCTGCCGGCGTGCCCGCAGCGCGTCACCGATCACCCGGCGTAGCAGGACCATCGCACCTCCCCTGGGGAACACCACTCCCGCCCCGACGGCCCGGACCCCCGGGCCCCGACCACCGGAGCCTTCCCGCAACCGTACCCGTTGCGGGCCCGGCCGACATCCCGCCCCGCCCGTCGGAATCGGACGATCCCTCACCGACGGGCGGCGCCGGCCGGGTCGCGCTCGGCGGGACCGGAGTCCGCCGGGCGTCCCGGGTCGGCGTCGTGGAGCCTCTCGGCCAGCAGGCGCAGCGCCTCCACGACGGCGGCCGACCGTACGTGGTCGCGGCCACCGTCCAGGTCCAGCTCGCGCACCGCGCTGCCGGACGGGCCGGCCACGGCCACGTACACCAGCCCGACCGGCTTGCCGTCCTGCGGCTCCGGCCCGGCCACCCCGGTCGTGGCGAGGGCCCAGTCGGCGCCGCACCGCCGCCGCCCGCCCTCCGCGAGCGCCACTGCGACGTCCGGGTCGACCGGCCCGCGCTCGGCCACCAGATCCTCCGGTACGCCGGCCAGCCCCGACTTCAGCTCGGTGGCGTAGACCACGAGACCGCCGCGGTAGACACTGCTGACACCGGCGATCTCCACGATCGCCGCGGCGAGCAGGCCGCCGGTCAGCGACTCGACGGTGGCGAGGGTCTGCTGCCGCTCGACGAGGCTGTGCACCACGCCGGCCGCGGGGCTGCCGACCGGCCGATCGCCGTCGGCGTCCGTCTCGATCTCCATGCCGACTTTCCTTCCCCCGGCCCGGTCGCGGTACTCATCCTGCCGGAACGCCGGCCGCGCGGTGACCGCTCAGCCGGTGCGCCGGCGCAGGCGCAGGGCCTGGGCGACGTAGTCGAAGCCGGTGACGACCGTCACCACCACGGCGGCGCCCATGATCCAGGGGCCGACCGCGGCCAGGGCGGCGGGCATCGGCCACAGGTACCAGGCGATCGCCAGGATCTGGAGGGCAGTCTTGATCTTGCCGCCCCGGCTGGCGGCGATCACGCCGTGGCGGATCACCCAGAACCGCAGGGCCGTGATGCCCAACTCCCGGGCGAGGATCACGACCGTCACCCACCAGGGCAGCAGGTCGTACCAGGAGAGCAGCAGCAGGGCGGCTCCGGTGAGCGCCTTGTCCGCGATCGGGTCGGCCACCTTGCCGACCGACGTGACCATGCCGAACCGGCGGGCGATCCACCCGTCCACCAGGTCGGTGACCGAGGCCACCGCGAAGATCAGGCAGGCGGCGATCCGCCAGCCCGCGTGGCTCATCGCGGAGACGACCACGGACGCCGCGAACACCGGCACCAGCACCAGCCGCAGCAACGTCAGCGCGTTGGCCGCGTTGAGCACGGACACCCGGGCGACCACCGGAGCCGAAGCCGGCTCCGCCGCCCCGGTCACCGCGGCACCCCGCTCCGGCCGCCGTGGCCGACCTGGCACCTCACCACGTGGCTCCCTCGCTCCGTCCGGGCCCGCCGTCACCGCTCCGCGCCGGGCGCCGCCGAGATCATCTCATCCGGTACGGCGACCAGGTCGACACCCTCGGTCGCGGTGACCGTGGCGCGGACCAGGTCGCCGGGGCGCAGCGCGGCCAGGTCCACCCCGCCGCCGGGCGGCGCGACCAGGGTGGTCGAGCCGTCGACCTCGGGCGCCTGGTGCGCGGCGCGCCCCTCGACCACGCCCTCGTCGACCGAGTCGACCAGGACCTCCACCGTCGAGCCGAGCCGCTCCTCGGCCCGCTGGGCGCACAGCTCGTCGGCCAGGGCGCTGAGCTTGTCGTACCGCCGCTTGACGGTGGCTGCCGACACCTTGCCCGGCAGGCCGGCGGCCTCGGTGCCGTCCTCGTCGCTGTAGTCGAACACGCCGATCGCGTCCAGGCGCGCCTCGGTCAGGAAGCGCACCAGCTCGGCGACGTCGGCCCGGGTCTCCCCCGGGAAGCCGACGATGAAGTTGCTGCGGGCGCCGGCCTCCGGGGCCAGGGCCCGGGCGCTGCCCAGCAGTTCCAGGAAGCGGTCGGTGGAGCCGAAACGGCGCATCCGACGCAGGACCGGCTCGCTGGAGTGCTGGAAGGACAGGTCGAAGTACGCGGCGACGCCCGGCGTCGTGGCGATCACCTCGACCAGGCCGGGCCGGGTCTCGGCGGGCTGCAGGTAGCTCGCCCGCACCCGGACGATGCCGTCGATCGCGGCGAGCTGCGGCAGCAGCTTCTCCAGCGCCCGCGGGTCGCCGAGGTCCTTGCCGTACGAGGTGGAGTTCTCGCTGACCAGGACCAGCTCGCGCACCCCGGTCTTGGCCAGCCACTCGGCCTCGGCGAGCAGCTCGTCGGGTGTGCGGGAGACGAAGGCGCCGCGGAACGCGGGGATGGCGCAGAAGGCGCAGCGCCGGTCGCAGCCGCTGGCCAGCTTGAGGGAGGCGACCGGGCCGGTGTCCAGCCGGCGGCGCAGCACGGGCCGCAGGTGCGCGGGCGTGTGCTCGTCGGTCTCGACGGCGGCGCGGGTGCCGTGGCCGGGCAGCGACACGGCCGCCTCCCGGCGCTTGACCGGGGTGAGCGGCAGCAGCTCCCGGCGGTCGCGCGGGGTGTGCGCGTCGACCGCCTCGCCGGCGAGCACCGAGCCCAGCCGGGCGGAGATGTCGGGGTAGTCGTCGAAGCTCAGCACCGCCTGCGCCTCGGGCAGGCTGTCGGCCAGCTCACGCCCGTACCGCTCGGCCATGCACCCGGCCGCCACCACCTTCGCGCCGGTGTCCGCGGCGGCGAGCAGGGTCTGGATCGAGTCCTGCTTGGCCTTCTCGACGAACCCGCAGGTGTTCACGACGACCACGTCGGCGCCCTCGCCGTCCGTCGTGACCTGCCACCCGTCGGCGTGCAGGCGGGCGGCCAGCTCCTCCGAGTCGACCTCGTTACGGGCGCAGCCCAGGGTCAGCAGGGCGACCCGACGGCCGTCGGCGAAAGAAGGGGAGGTGGCAGACACCATCCGAGGGTACCGGGCCCGCGAGCGGCCGGGCAGGTCGGCGTCAGGCCGGGACGGCGGCGCGGACCAGGCGGTCGAGCAGGAAGACCTCGGTGCCGGCCAGGCCGGTCGAGCAGAAGAGGGAGATCTGGTCCGCGCCGGTCCGGCCGGGGACCGCGCCCGCCAGCACCGCGCCCAGGTCGCGCAACCGACCGGCGTACGGGTGCAGCGCGGCGAGCATCGGCGGGGCGTACGCCGCCGCCTGCGCGGGCGAGTCGGTGACCAGCAGGTCCGCCCGGTCGAGCAGGTCGGCGCCGAACTCCTGCCGGTCGACCTGCTTGAAGCCCACGGCGTTGACGTGCGTGCCCGGGGCGAGGTCGGCGGCGTCCAGCACCGGCGAGGTGCTCGTCGTGGCGAGCACCACGACGTCGCGCCCGGCCACGGCCGCCTCGGCCGATCCGACCGCGCGGGCGGGAATGCCCAGCTCGGCGCGGACGCGGGCGGCGAACGCCGCGCGCCGGGCGGCGGAGCGGCTGTGCACGGTCACCTCACGCAGCGGCCGGACCGCGGCGGCGGCCCACACCTGGGTCCACGCCTGCCGGCCGGAGCCGATCACGCCGAGGGTCACCGCGTCGGGGCGGGCCAGCGCGTCGACGGCGACCCCGCCCAACCCCCCGGTACGCCGGGATCCCAGCTCCTCCCCGACCGCGACCGCCCGGACGGCGCCGGTCCGCCCGTCGTGCAGCACCACGACCTGCTCGCTCTCCGGATGCCCGAAGGTGTCGTACGAGCGGTAGCCGTACCACTCGCCGACGAGGTGCCCGGCGGTGAGCACCATCCGCCCTCCGCCGAGCGCGGCGGCGGCCCGGGGCGGGGCGACCAGCCGCCCTTCGTGGGCGGCCCGGAGCGCGTCCCGCATCGCCGCGACGGTCGTCGGGGCGTCCAGCGCGGCGGCGACCTCGGGGTCGGCGAAGAGCAGCGGCATACCGGCCATACTGCAAGTTGAAGTCAGGTTGAGGTCCACTCGCGGTGGTCGGGATCACCGCTCCCGGATCGGCGCCGGTGCTACCGTCGTCGCCGGCGGCTCCGGCCGCCCCGGACGAGTGGTGGGCGTACCCGGTCAGGCCAAGACGCCCCGCGTGACCCGCAGAATCGACTCGTCCCGGCCCCCGCGGTCCGGGCGGCACCCCCACAGAGGTGACCCGATGGCCTGGATCGTTCTGGTGATCTCCGGACTCCTGGAGACGGCGTGGGCGATCGCCCTCGACCGCAGCGCCGGCTTCAGCCGGCCCGTCCCGTCGGCGGTCTTCGCCGTCACCCTCGTGCTCAGCATGGCCGGCCTCGCGTACGCGCTGCGCGACATCCCTGTCGGCACCGGGTACGCGGTCTGGGTCGGCATCGGCGCGGTCGGCACCGCCGTCGTCGGCATGGTCGCGCTGAACGAGTCGGCCAGCCTGCCCCGGATCATCTGCCTGCTCCTGGTGGTCGCCGGCGTGGTCGGACTGAAGATCTACCACTGACGCCGCCAGGCGTAGCCGCTGACCACAGTGGGTAGAGATCGGCCAGCACCGACATCTCACCCACCACGGAGGACATCATGGCCGACATCCACAGCACCGCGCGCCCCCGCAGCAGCGCCGCCCGCGTCTGCACGATCCTGGGCTTCGTCTTCGCGGTCATCGCGATCCTGTTCCTCCCGCCGCTGTTCGGCCTGGCGGGCATCGCCCTGGGCGTCGTGGGCGCCGTCCTCGGCGACAAGCCACTGGGCTGGTACGCGGCCGGGGCCAGCCTGGCCGGCATGATCATCGGCATGCTGATCGGCGCGGCGCTCTACAGTTCCTGACCCACTCCGCTCCCCCGACGCCACGGGCCCGCCGTACCCGGCAGGCCCGTGGCGTCGTCGTGTCGCGGTCCGTGCGGCTCGGGCCCGGCGGCCGGCCGGAGCGAGCCCGCCGCCCGCGCGTGCCGGCCCGACGGGTCCGGCCCGGCGCACCGCGACCCGGGGCCGTCGTCACTCGTCGCCGCCGCGCAGACCGGCCAGGACCTCCTCCAGCTCGTCCGGCTTGACGAGCACGTCGCGGGCCTTGGAGCCCTCGGAGGGGCCGACCACACCGCGCGTCTCCATCAGGTCCATCAGCCGGCCGGCCTTGGCGAAACCCACGCGCAGCTTGCGCTGGAGCATCGACGTCGAGCCGAACTGCGAGGTCACCACCAGCTCGACCGCCTGCACCAGCAGGTCCAGGTCCTCGCCGATGTCCTCGTCGATCTTCTTCTTGCTCTCCTGCGCCACCGTCAGCACGTCCGGCCGGAACTCCGGCTCGCGCTGGTCCTTGCAGAACTTCACCACGTCGGAGATCTCGCGCTCGGTCACCCAGGCGCCCTGGATGCGGATCGGCTTCGACGCGCCCATCGGCAGGAAGAGGCCGTCACCGCGGCCGAGCAGCTTCTCCGCGCCGGGCTGGTCCAGGATGACCCGGGAGTCGGCCAGCGAGGACGTCGCGAAGGCCAGCCGGGACGGGACGTTGGCCTTGATCAGGCCGGTGACGACGTCGACCGACGGGCGCTGGGTGGCGAGCACCAGGTGGATGCCGGCGGCCCGGGCGAGCTGGGTGATCCGGACGATGGAGTCCTCGACGTCGCGGGGGGCGACCATCATCAGGTCGGCCAGCTCGTCGACGATCACCAGCAGGTACGGGTACGGCCGCAGCTCCCGCTCGCTGCCCGGCGGTGCCTTGATCTCGCCGTTGCGGACCTTGCGGTTGAAGTCGTCGATGTGCCGGACCCCGTTGGCGGCGAGGTCGTCGTAGCGCATGTCCATCTCGCGGACGACCCACTCCAGCGAGTCCGCCGCCTTCTTGGCGTTGGTCACGATCGGCGTGACCAGGTGCGGGATCCCCTCGTAGCTGGTCAGCTCGACCCGCTTCGGATCGACCAGCAGCAGGCGTACCTCGTCGGGGGTGGCCCGGGTGAGGATCGAGACCAGCAGCGAGTTCAGCAGGCTGGAGTTATGGGTGGGAACGAGGGTGCGACCGGCCAGAAATAGACGACTTGGGCTGTCCACCTGGATGCACCGCACCGGGACCGACGGCACCGGTCGCACATCCACGATGTAGCGCCGTGAGGTGCTCGGACGGCTCTCCGTCACCTGACGGACCAGCTTCCTGGTGAGCCGGAAGACCTTGTCCTTCGGGGTGAAGCGGATGCGGTAACAGGTCGAGGTCGCACTGTGCCTGCCCTTGACCTGCCTCGTGGTCATGGTCGCCTGGTAACCCAGGCCGAGGACGAGGTCGAGGGCGTCGTGGGCGAGCCGTTCGCAAGTAAGTGCAAGCTCGACGCCGCCGCGCTTCGACACCGTACCGTCGGTGTCCAACAAACCAGCGAGCAACGCCCTCCGCTGGTTCTCGGACGCGCGCAGATAGGCCGGCGGGATGTGCTTTTCACCGATCTCCCGGAAGAGCGCCCGCATCGTGCGGTACGGCCCACGATCCTGGACCTCTACCGAGTGTGGCTGCGGGTCGCCCGCTGGCAGCCCCGCCTTGCCTGCGAGGTAGACGGCAGTGGCGGAGACCCCGACCCGTCGGGCTGCGGCTGGCCCGCTGACGCCGCGTGCAACCAGGCGCAACGCTTCCAGGACACGGAGCTCGCGTTCCTGCCGATTGGAGATCGTGTATTGGATCCGACCGCTGGGTTGTCTGATGACCTCGTAACCATCCAGCCGGATCTGATCCAGGATCTCGTCGTCAGCACAGGTGAAGCCGGCCGTGCCTGTTGTCCCGTCCCCCAACCAGCAGCCCAGGGTGTACGGCGCGATCGGCAGCTCCCGCTCGGGGCAGACCAACGGCCCAGCCACGTCGACCGCGTGGTTCGCCCACTCGCCGTTTGGGCCGACGCGCAGGCTCTCCGCGATCTCCCGGGTCGTCACCGTCCCTTCATCATGGCGCTTCCTACCGACGGATCGGCCAGCGGCAAGGACCCGCTGGCACAGCGCCTTATAGACGCGGTGGCGGGAGTAGGTCGGCACCCATCGGGTGATCCGGCGACCGCCACGGTGGTAGGGCGTTCGGGCGAGCGTCTGCTCCTTCGGCACCTCCTGGAGCACCCGGGAGACGACGTTCCGGAACTGCTCGCCGAGATCCGTCACCACCTCGCTAGTGGATACCGGTCGATCAGGCTCGCTCAGCACCTCTCGAGTCCGACGTGAGACCAGCTCACGGTCAGCCTCCGCCCAGTAGGAACCATCCGTCCATCGGTGCCTGCGCTGCGTGCGCCCGGCCCGGGTCGTCGTCCGCCACTCGTGGCTAGCGTCGGCCACGATGACCGTGCCGTCGGAGAACTCGACCTCGTAGCACGGGCGACCATGCATGACAGGGGTCGCCGCGACCACGTTGCACGGCCTCCCCTCCTCGTCGAACACCTGGTCGCCCACAGCGAGGTCACCCATCGTGGACCACCCGGCTGACGTGGCGATCGGCGTATCCAGGGCTAGAGCCTTACCGGCTCCCGTCGCGCCTGCCACGAGAATGTGCGGCATCTTCGCGAGGTTGGCCACCACGTAGCCACCCTCGATGTCCTTGCCGAGCGCCACCACCATCGGGTGGTGGTCGCTGGTGGCCGTCCGGGAGCGCAGCACGTCGCCGAGCGCCACGTTCTCCGGGTCGGTGTTCGGGATCTCCACGCCGACCGCGCTCTTGCCGGGGATCGGGCTGAGGATCCGGACGTCCGGTGACTTCACCGCGTACGCGATGTTGCGGGAGAGCTGGGTGATCCGCTCGACCTTGACGCCCGGGCCCAGCTCGACCTCGTACCGGGTAACCGTCGGGCCCCGGGTGAAGCCGGTGACCGCGGCGTCCACGTCGAACTGGTCGAAGACGCCGGTCAGGGCGGCGATCACCTCGTCGTTGGCCTTGCTCCGGGTCTTCGGGGCGGCGCCGCTGCCCAACAGGTTCGCCGGGGGCAACGTGTAGTCGCCGGCCAGCCCGGTCAGGGCGAGCTGCTCGGCCCGCGTGGGCAGCGGCGAGTGCTCGGGCGGCTCGGCCGGCTTGCGGCTGGCCGGCACCTTTGCCGGCGGCTTGCGGGGCAGCACGAGCGTCTCCTGGAGGTCGGCACCCTCCAGGTCGTCGTCGAAGTCGTCCGGGTCCAGCGGGGGCGGCATCCGCTTCGCCGGGCGCCGGCGGGCCGGCTTGTCGGCCGCCTCCTCGGCGTCCTCGGCCGGCGGGGTGCCGACCACCGCGCCGGCCAGGAGGCCCAGCCGCTCGGGGATCTTGTTGATCGGCGTGGCGGTGACCACCAGCAGACCGAAGACCAGCAGCAGGACGAGCAGCGGAACCGCCACCCAGGCGGTCACGGCGCGCTCCAGCAGGCTACCGACGCCCGCGCCGACCAGGCCGCCGGCGAAGTCCCGCTGGACCGGATCCACCGGGTCCTGCCCGATGTGGAGCATCGCGGCGGTGGCGACCAGCATGGAGCCCCAGCCGACCAGGCCGCGGCCGCGGTGCTCGGGATCGGCCGGCTGCCGCATCAGCCGCCAGGCACCGATCATCAGCAGCACCGGCACCACGATGGCGATGGCGCCGAGGAAGAGCCGGACACTGTCGGCCAGCCGCTGGCCCACCGGCCCCGCACCGGAGAACCAGATGCCGACCGCGCTGAGCAGGGCGAGGCCGAGCACCAGCAGCCCGGCCCCGTCGCGGCGGTGCTCCGGGTCGAGATCACGGGCCGAGGCGGCCTGCCGGCCGACTGCGCGGAACCCCCAGCCCACACCGTGCGCCAAGCCCATCCACAGTGCACCGAGGGCACGGCCGAGGTAGGCGGCGGGGCCCGGACGGGTGGCCGTGGTGCGCCGCCGGGCCGGCGTACGGGCCTTCTTCGCTGGCTGACGGGCACGGTTGTTCGTGGTGCCACGCGGCGACGCGCCGCGCCGCCGGCTCGCCTGAGAGGTACGGCCCGCCATAGCATCAACTTAACGGCGGTACCCGGCAGATCGCCGCTTTTCCGGGTCGTGTCCGCGCGTCGTCGTGCGAATCCGCCGCCGGTCGTGATATCCGCCTCAGAAGGGATGCCCCATGGCGTCGCCGATCGCGGACGGTGCGGACCGCCCCCAGGCCGGGTACCCGGGCGCGCTGCGCCCGCTGACCGGCGAGCTGATCGCCACCGTGCTCGCCGGCCGGGGGTACGCGATCGAGACCGACCCGGCCGGCGACCTGGTCGGCCGGTGGGCCGACAGCCTAATCTGGTTCCTCCGCCCGGGCGCCGCCGGGGAGCTGCTCCAGGTGCGCACGGTGTTGGCGCCGACGTTCGCCATCGAGTACGTGCCGGCGCTGCACGCCTTCTGCAACGCGTGGAACCACGACCGGCTCTGGCCGAAGGCGTTCGTGCACGTCGAGGACGACGGGCGGGCCCGCGTCTGCGGCGAGGTCATCACCGACCTGGAGCACGGGGTGACCCCGCACCAGCTCGACCGGCTGCTCCACTGCGGCATCTCCACCGGCTGCGAGCTCGCCGCCGAGGTGGCCCGCCTGCCCGGCGGGGTGCTGCCGTGACCGGGCAGCCCGGCGGCCGGGGGCTGGAGGAGTTCGGCTGGCCGGGGTGGCTGCCCGGACGCCGCCGGCCGGAACGGGACCGCCGCGCCCTCGCCGAGGAGCTGGCCGACATCCGGGACTCCCCCGACGGCGAGACGCGCAGCGCGGAGCTGGAACGGATCGCGGCGCGCGCCGACGCGGCCGGTGACGACCGCTCCGCGCTGGACGCCCGGCTCGCACTGATCGAGTCGTACCTGCTGCACGGCCAGCGGTGGCGCCTGGTCGAGCCGGTCCGCCGCTGCCTCGCCGCCGCCGACCGCCGGCCCGACCTGCTGCCACCCGGTGGCCGGGAGGTGCTGTCGCGGTACCAGCGGTACGCCGTGGAGGCCCTGCTGGGCAGCTCGCGCGTCGGGCTGGACCAGGCCCGTGCCCTGCTCGACGACCTCGCCGCCGGCGACGCCCCGGTGGTCGCCGAACTCCGCTGCCGGATCGCCGACCACCTCGGTGACGAGCCGGCCGCCCGGTCCTGGTACGACCGCTGGGCGGCCGCCGCGCCCGACCCGGCCGACGGCTGCCCGGAGTGCGCCCGCGTACGACGGGCGGAGCTGCTCGCCGGATGGGGCGACTGGCGGGCGGCGCTGGACGAGCTCGCCGACGCCGGAGGGCCGGACTGCACCGAGGCGCCCGAGCGGGTGCTCACCGCCGGCATGCTGCCGTGGCTGCGGGCCGGCGAGCCGGAGCGGGCCGTGGCGGCGCACGTCCGGGCGTACCGGCGGCACCGGCACGAGCGGGCCGCCTTCCCGTACCTCGCGGCCCACCTGCGCTTCTGCGCCCTCGCCGGGCATCCCGGCCGCGGGCTGGACATCCTCGCCGAGCGGTTGCCGAGCCTCGACCACGCCGACGACGAGTTGTCCGCGATGGAGTTCGCGGCGGCCGGCGCGCTGGTGTGCGCCGTCGCGACGGACGCGGGGCTGGACGCGCGGACCGTGCACCGGCCGGCGTCCGGGTCGCGACCCGCCGCCGACCTGGACGTCGAGGCGCTCGGCACCGCTCTGCTCGACCTGGCCACCGGCCTGGCCGGCAGCTTCGACGCCCGCAACGGCACCGGTCACCAGTCCGGGCGGATCGCGTCCTGGTTGGCCGAGCGGACGCGGGCCGAGCAGATGCTTGTCGCTCCCGTCCCGTGGCCCCCCGACTGGCCCGAGGACGACGGTCCGCCGGACGACGGGCTGGCCGACGACCTGCCGGACGACAGGCCGGTCCCCCTGAGCCTGGCGCTCGTCACCGCCGCCCTGGAGCGGCGCGGCGACCGGTACGTGGTGGACGCCGCCGACACCGTCGTCGGGCGCTGGGGCGAGGCGCTCATCCAGGTGCGGCGGGCCGGCGAGCGCGGCGAGATCCTGCACGTCCGCACCGTGGCCAGCCGCCGGCTCCCGGCGTCGCGGCGGGCCGAGGCGTACGCGTTCTGCAACTCCTGGAACCAGGACCGGCTGCTGCCGACCGCGTACGTGCACGACTCCGGGGCCGAGCTGGTGCTGGCCGGGGACGTCAGCACGGACCTGTCGCACGGGGTGGCCCCGGTCCAGCTGGACGTGCTGCTGGAGTCGGCGGTACGCACCGGCTCGGCGTACGCCGACGCGGTGGCCGCGCTGCCCTGACCGTTTCCTCTCATGATGCGGGAATTAGCTCATGGTCGGATGTCCCACCTTGCGGTGGGACAGTCCCGGTCTTGTCCGCGGTGGCGGTGCCGGGTGGACGTTTCACTGCCACCGGCCCCGTGGGCGGGGTCTTATGGTCGGCTCCGCGTCCGTTTAGCGTCTCCGGGCCACTCCCGGCGACGGTGGCCGCGAGGGCGGCCAAATTGCGTGCGGCGTTGACGTCCCGGTCCAGGACCAGGCTGCAGGTGGTGCAGGTGAACGTGCGTTCATGCTTCACCCCAAGATCGACGCCGACCGTCGCATCCGGACGGGCGGGAGTGCGGTGCGCCCGCTCCACATGGCAAGTGAACGACACGTACCAGCGGTGACCGTGACGGCGCACGGTGGCGGACAGGATCCGGGCGGTACCGGCCTGAAGCCGGCGGGCGAGTTTGCGGGCCGACTCGTGCAGCCTCAACCGGCCCAGCCGCGGCAGCACCACATGCCGGCGATCCGGCTCCACTCGGATGGTCCCGGTGGTGAACCGCACCGATGGGATTGACCGGCGGCGCGACTTGAACCGGGGAAAGCCGACCGCGCGGCCGCCGGCCCGCCTACCGGAGCGGGACTCGGCCCAGTTCTTCAACGCGCGGGCGAGGGCGTCCAGGCCGGTGTTGTACGCCTCCTTCGAGTAATCCCGCCACCACGGCGCCACCTCGCCCTTCACCGCGTTCCACCACCGGCGCAGGGCCGGCAGAGACCAGCCAATCGTGGGGGTGAGGTGCTCCTGGGGGATACCGTAGCTGCGTTCGGCAGCCCTCTGATCCATCACCGCCTTCACCCGCGCCAGCCCCCGGTTGAACGCCGCTCGCGCAGCACCCGCAGACCCAGCACCGCCCGCTCCTGCCCCGGGGACAGGTCAAGAGCGAACTGGTACGCCTGCACGACGCTCAACCGATCCCGGTGCCCCACATCCGGCACATTAACCACGCGGTACGACATCCACCCCGACCAGCCGCGCCCGGCAGCAGCACGGTGGCGCCGCCAGGCTCTCGACCAACACCCGCCACGACGCACTACCCACGCCGCAAGCCACTCCCTCAGAGTCACCAACGCATACCAGCGCCTACTCGACCGGCAACAGCAGACAACCCCGCCGGGCCGGTGGTCCCGGACCCGGCGGGGTCGGCGACCGCTAACGCGTGTTGCCCGTGGTCACCAGGGTCAGCCCGTTGACGTCGAGGATCTCCCGCAGCGGCTGGAAGAACGTGGTGCCGCCCCGGGTGCAGTCGCCGGAGCCGCCGGAGGTGACGCCCTGCGCCTGGTCGCCGGAGATCCAGGAGCCGCCCGAGTCGCCCGGCTCGGCGCACACGTTCGTCCGGACCAGCCCGGTCACCGTGCCCTCCGGGTACCGGACGGTGGCGTTGCGGGCCTGGACGACGCCGCAGCGGGCACCGGTGGTGGAGCCGGAACGGCAGATCGACGCACCGACCGGCACCTCCTGCGCACCGGCCACCGGCACCGTCCCGCCGTTGAAGTCGTTGACCACCGGCTGCGGCGTCCACGCGTTGTTGACCTCGACGACCGCCCAGTCGTCACCGGGGAACGACGAGGCCCGGAAGACACCCTGGCCGACGCCGTTCGCCCCGTCGGTCCGGGAGCCCACCCGGCCGCAGTGCCCGGCGGTCACGAAGCCGCCGACCACGGAGAAGCCCACCGAGCACCGGCCCGCACCGTCGATCGTGAACGGGTCGCCGCCGCGGACGTCGAAGAGCAGCCGGGGCTCCTCGCTGGAGGCGTCCACCCGGACCGCCTGCCGGGGTACGCGGGTGCGGTCGACCAGCCGCCAGGCGGCCTCCTCCGCACCGGGGCGGGCGAGCACGACCAGCGAGTTGTCGGCGATGTCGACGTACCAGCCGGACACCGCGTCGGACGCCGAACCGCCGGCGCGGTCCAGCCGGGTCTTGAACGTGTCGAGCTGCCCGACGCCCCGGGCGACCACCTTCGGCACCGCCCCGGCGGCGCGGACCCGCTCGGCCTCCGCCCGGTCGGCGACCGCGACGTTGAGGGTCCGGCCGTCCGCGCCGAGCCAGCTGCCGCCGTAGTCGGCGCCGAGCTCGCTCCGCAGTTCGTTGACCACCCCGGTCGCCCAGCGTTCGGTGGCGAGCCGTTCCGTGACCTGGTCCGGGCTGAGCGACAGGTCCCGCCGCATCGCGTCGACCACCTCCGGCGCGACGTCACCGGCCGCCGGGGCGGCCGTACCGCCGCGGGGAGCGGCCTCCTCCCCCGCGAAGGACGGCAGCGTCACCGCCGCCGCCGCGCCCACCGTCGCCACCATCACGCCGATGGCTGTCAATCGTCTGCGGTCCATCCGTCACGCTCCTCCCGGCCGGCGCGGTCACGCCGCCACGACGGAGTACGGGAGCGGCGCCGCGACGGTTGAAGGATCGACGGAAAACGATGCTGCGAATACGGCGACGCCCGCCGGGAGTGACCGGCGGGCGTCGGAGCGTACGCGGATCGGTGCGTGTGGTGATCAGACCTCGACGACGGTCGGGACGATCATGGGCCGGCGCCGGTACGCGTCGTTGACCCACCGCCCCACGGTCCGGCGGACGATCTGCTGGAGCTGGTGCGGGTCGGTGATGCCGTCCGCCGCCGCCCGGTTGAGGGCCTCGGTGATCAGTGGCACCACCGGGTTGAACGCCTCCGGATCCTCGGAGAAGCCCTTGGCGGACACAGTCGGGCCGCCGACGACCTTCCCGGTCACCGAGTCGACCACGACCGTCGCGGCGATGAAGCCGCCGTCGCCCAGGATCCGGCGCTCGGTGAGCAGCGACTCGCTCACGTCGCCGACGGCCAGCCCGTCGACGTAGACGTACCGGCTCTTGACGTGCCCGACCAGGCTCGCGCGGCCCTCGACCAGGTCGACCACGTCGCCGTCCTCGCAGAGCACCACCCGGTCCGGCTCGACGCCGGACTCGATGCCCAGCCGGGCGTGGGCGCGCAGGTGCCGCCATTCGCCGTGCACCGGCATCAGGTTGCTCGGCCGGACCACGTTGAGCAGGTAGAGCAGCTCACCGGCCGGGGCGTGACCGGAGACGTGCACCTTCGCCACGTCCTTGTGCACGACGACCGCGCCGGCCCGGGCCAGGCGGTTGATCACGCGGTAGACGCTGGTCTCGTTGCCGGGCACCAGCGAGGAGGCGAGCACCACGGTGTCGCCCGGGGCGATGGTGATGTGCCGGTGGTCGCCGCTGGCCATCCGGCCCAGGGCACTCATCGGCTCGCCCTGGCTGCCGGTGGACATGAGCACGATCTGGTCGGGCGGCATCGTGGTGGCCTCCTCGATGCCCACGACCAGCCCCGGCGGGATGTTGAGCAGCCCGAGGTCGCGCGCGATGCCCATGTTGCGGACCATCGAGCGGCCGATCAGGGCGACTTTGCGGCCGTGCTCCACCGCGGAGTCGAAGACCTGCTGCACCCGGTGCACGTGCGAGGCGAACGACGCGACGATGATCCGGCCCCGGGCCTTCTGGAAGATCGAGTCCAGCACCGGCCCGATCTCGCGCTCCGGCGTGACGAAGCCGGGGATCTCGGCGTTGGTCGAGTCCGACAGGAGCAGGTCGACGCCCTCGGCGCCGAGCCGCGCGAAGCCGGCGAGGTCGGTGATCCGCCCGTCCAGCGGGAGCTGGTCCATCTTGAAGTCGCCGGTGTGCAGCACGAGTCCGGCCGGCGTGCGGATGGCGACGGCGAGCGCGTCCGGGATCGAGTGGTTGACCGCGAAGAACTCGCACTCGAACGGGCCGAGCCGCTCCCGGCCGCCCTCCCGCACGGTCAGCGTGTACGGCTGGATCCGCCGCTCGGCGAGCTTCGCCTCGACCAGGGCGAGGGTGAACTGGGAACCGACCAGCGGGATGTCCGGCTTGTGCGCGAGCAGGTACGGCACCGCGCCGATGTGGTCCTCGTGGCCGTGGGTGAGCACGATCGCCTGCACGTCGTCGAGCCGGTCGAGGATCGGGCCGAAGTCCGGCAGGATCAGGTCGACGCCGGGCTGCTCCACGTCGGGGAAGAGCACTCCGCAGTCGACGATCAGGAGCTTGCCGTCGTACTCGAAGACGGTCATGTTCCGACCGATGGCGCCGAGCCCGCCGAGCGGGATGATCCGCAGTCCGCCCTGCGGCAGCGGCGGCGGAAGTTCAGCCTCGATGTGCGCCTCGGTCACGCGTTCACCTCATTCTGGGACACCGTCACCCGGCGTCCGTCGACTCGTTCGATCATTCGGGAAGGTCCAGCCCGGCCGCCGCGCAGTCGGCGCGGAGCTGGGCGAGCTGCTCGGCCGTCGCGTCGACCAGCGGCGGGCGCACCGGGCCGGCCGGCAGACCCTTGGCGGCGAGCCCGGCCTTGACCAGGATCGTGCCCTGGGTGCGGAAGATGCCCGTGTACAGCGGCAGCAGCCGTCGGTGCAGGGCGAGCGCCGTGGCGGTGTCGCCCGCGTCGTACGCCTGGATCATCTGCTGGGTCTGCACCCCGGTGAAGTGCGTCGAGGTGCCGACCACGCCGACCGAGCCCACGGCCAGCGCGGGCAGCGTGAGGGAGTCCTCGCCGCTGTAGAAGGCGAGGCCCGTCCGGCTGGTGACCCAGCTCGTCGCGGTCAGGTCGCCCTTCGCGTCCTTCACCGCGACGATCCGGCCGTGCTCGGCGAGGCGCACCAGCGTCTCGGTCTCGATCGGCACACCGGCGCGGTGCGGGATGTCGTACAGCATGACGGGCAGCCCGCTCGCGTCCGCCACGGCGGTGAAGTGCCGCAACAGGCCCGCCTGCGGCGGCTTGTTGTAGTACGGGGTCACCACCAGCAGGCCGTGGGCGCCGGCCTTCTCGGCGGCGGCGGCCAACTCGATGGTGTGCCGGGTGTCGTTGGTGCCGACCCCGGCCACCACCTTCGCGCGGTCGCCGACGGCCTCCACGACGGCCCGGATCAGGCGCTCCTTCTCCGCGTCCGTGGTGGTCGGCGACTCGCCGGTGGTGCCGTTGACCACCAGCGCGTCGTTGCCCTGCTCGTCGACCAGGTGGTTCGCCAGCCGGGCCGCGCCGTCCAGGTCGAGCGACCCGTCGGCGTGCAGCG
The DNA here is from genome assembly GCF_012034245.1 of Micromonospora thermarum. GTDB lineage: Bacteria > Actinomycetota > Actinomycetes > Mycobacteriales > Micromonosporaceae > Micromonospora > Micromonospora thermarum. The sequence goes on from NZ_JAATEO010000005.1 coordinate 156,043, forward strand.
GCGTCACCATGGCCGTGAGCACACGCCCGAACGGCCGGGACGCGGCCGGGGCGGGGGTGTCAGGGTGGTCGTGCGTCATGCGTCCAACCTAGCGGACGACCGCCGAGCCCCTGCCGGGGAAGGGCTCAGGACACCTCGGCGTGGGGGCTGGCCGCCACCTCGGTGCCGTCGGGCAGGGTCGAGATCACGAAGTCGTTGAACACGTTCGGGGCGACCCCCTGGAGCTGCCGCAGGCACTCCACGGCCAGCTCACGGATCTCCACGTCGGCGTGCTCGGTCGCACGCATCGCGATGAAGTGCCGCCACGCCCGGTAGTTGCCGGTGACCACGATCCGGGTCTCGGTGGCGTTGGGCAGCACCGCCCGCGCCGCCTGCCGGGCACGCTTGCGCCGCAGCGTGGGGTTGGGCTCGTCGGTGAAGCGTTGCTCCAGCCCCTCCAGCAGCTCGGTGTACGCCCGGACGCTCGCCTCGGCCGCCTCGACGAACTTCTTGTGCAGCTCCGGGTCCTCGGCGATCACCGTCGGCTCGACCATCGCCGCGTCCCGCTCCGGCACGTACCGCTGGGACAGCTGCGAGTACGAGAAGTGCCGGTGCCGGATCAGCTCGTGCGTGAACGACCGGGACACACCGGTGAAGTAGAAGCTCACCGAGCCGTGCTCCAGCACGCTCAGGTGACCCACCTCGAGGATGTGCGCCAGGTAGCCCGCGTTGGTCGCGGTGGCCGGATTCGGCTTCTTCCAGCTCTGGTAGCAGGCCCGGCCGGCGAACTCCGCGAGCGCCTGGCCGCCGTCGGCGTCGGTCGACCACGGCACGTCGTCCGGGGCCGCGAAGTGGGTCCACGCGATGAGCTTGACCTGGGGCTGCACCATGTCCGGCATTCCTGGGACTGTAGTGGCGAGCCCCGGTCGCGCCCAAGTCAGGCTCGCCCGCTGCAATGTCGGTCACCCGCCGCGTTCGTCGGGTCGACGCGGGCGACGTCAGACGTAGAGCGAGGTGAAGGGAGCCCAGGGCAGGTTGCGCAGCACTGAGAAGGCGAACCACGCGGCCAGGAAGACACCGATCACCCGGGTGTCGAGCCGCAGCTCGGGGAGCCGCCAGCCGAACGCCTGCTTCCCCGCCCACGCCACGAAGAGGTACGCCAGGAAGGGCAGGGCGAACACGAAGAGAAAGTGGTGGCGGGCGGCGGCCGGCAGGTCGCCGTGCAGCACGAACCAGAGGGCGCGGGTGCCGCCGCAGCCCGGGCAGTCCAGGCCGGTGGTGAGCTTGAGCAGGCAGGTCGGCGCCGCGTCGGGCGCGGACCGGGTCGGGTCGCTGATCAGCGTGTAGCCGATGCCGGCGGCGACGCAGCCCAGGGCGGCCAGCGGAACCGCCCAGCGCGGCGAGCGCTCGTAGAGCCGGACCACGAAGCGGGTCAGCCGGTCGGGCTCGGGAGCCGGGTACGGCGGGACCGGCCCGGCGGGCCACGCACCGTGGGGATCGACCTGGGCGCCCGGCGCGGCCGGAGACGTCGCCACCGGGTGCGGCGGGACCGGGTGCGGCGGGACCGGGTGCGGCGCGGCGTCGCCCCGGGGCCCCTCAACGCTCGTCACGCCGATCACGGTACACCGGCCACGCTCTTCAGCGCGGCGGCCAGCGGGGCCGCCAGGTCACCCGCCGCCGGGGGCGCCACGGCGTCCAGGCCCAGCCAGCCGGCGAGCCGGTGCAGCTCGGCGGCGAGCGCGAGCGCCGTCTCGCCCGGGTCGGCGCCGGGCTCGAGCCAGGCCGCGGGCACCAGGAGCACGCCCGCCTTGCGGTCGGCCTTCAGGTCGACCCGGGCGGTGAACCGCTCCCCCTGGAGGAACGGCAGCACGTAGTAGCCGTGCACCCGCTGCGGCGCCGGCACGTAGATCTCGATGCGGTAGCTGAAGTCGAACAGCCGCTCGGTGCGGCCGCGCTCCCACACCAGCGGGTCGAACGGGCTGACCAGCGTGTTGCCGCGGACCCAGCGGGGCAGCCGCGCCTGCGCGTGCAGCCAGGCCGGCTGCCGCCAGCCCTGCACCGTCACCGGCAGCAGCTCCCCCGCCTCCGCCAGCTCGGCGATCGCCGCCCGGGCCCCGGCCAGCGGCAGGCGGAAGTAGTCCCGCACCTCCGGCTCGGCGGCCACCCCGAGCGACCGGGCCGCCACGGCGACCAGCATCCGGTACGCCTCGGCGTCGGTCGGGGTCGGCGCGGCCAGCACGGCCGCCGGCAGGACGCGCTCCGGGAGGTCGTAGCGGCGGGCGAACGAGGTGGTGCGGTCGGCCGCGGTCACCTCACCGGCCCAGAACAGGAACTCCAGCGCCCGCTTCACCGCCGACCAGTTCCACCCCCAGTTGCCGGTCTCCCGCGGGGCGTCGTGCTCGATCTCGGCGGCTGTGAGCGGGCCCCGGGCGGCCACCTCGTCGCGGACCCACGCCACCAGGCCGGGCTGCTCCTCGGCGATGCGGCGCATGCCACCCCACGCCTCGGCCCGCGCGCGGGCCATCCGCCAGCGCAGCGCCGCGTGCAGCCCGACCGGCACCAGCGACGCCTCGTGCCCCCAGTACTCGAAGAGGTCGCGGGGACGGCGGTAGGCGGCCGTGTCGAGCAACGCGGTCGGGTACGGCCCCAGCCGGCTGTAGAGCGGCAGGTAGTGCGCCCGCTGGAGCACGTTGACCGAATCCATCTGGATCAGCCCGACCCGGTCGAGCACGCGGCGCAGGTGCCGACGCGTCGGCACGCCGGTGGGCGCCGGGTCGGTGAAGCCCTGGGCGGCGAGCGCGATCCGCCGGGCCTGGGCGAGCGAGAGCGATTCCGGTACGGCCATCGCCGGGACCCTAGTTCAGCGGTACGACACCGGTGTGCGCCCGCCCGTCGAGCCCGCCCGGCCCGGCGCCCGCCCGCCCGTCGAGCCCGCCCGGCCGCGCCGCGCCGGCCGTGACGACCGCCTCGGCCGGTGCCCGCACCGACGGCGGCCGGACCGGCAGGAAGGCGAGCAGCGCCAGGCTGATCCAGACGTAGGTGTTGCTACCGAGGAAGCCATCGATTCCGGTGAAGTCCCGCTCCCACGCCCAGACGATGCGGCTGATCAGGAAGGCGTACGCGACGGCCGCGGCGACCAGCAGCGTGCGGCGCCGGCGGCTGCGCGCGGGGGCGGCCATCCCGTTGTCGACCAGGAGGATCAGCGCGGGCAGCAGCCAGACCAGGTGGTGCACCCAGGTGACCGGGCTGACCAGGCACATCACCGCACCGGTCAGCGCCAGCCCGGTCGCCTCGTCACCGGCGGCGGCGGCCGCCCGCGACCGCCACACCCACAGCGCCAGCGTCACCACCACCAGCGCCAGCCAGGCCAGGGTGCTCGGCTCCTCCGGGTTCAGCCGGGCCACCACCCCCCGCAGCGACTGGTTGGACACGAACGCCAGCTCGCCCACCCGGTTGGTGTTCCAGAGCGCCTCGGTCCAGAACTCGCGGGACGCGTCCGGGAAGAGCGCGCCGGCGAACACGGTGGCGGCGGCCGCGGCGCCCATCGCGGTCACCGCCGCCCGCCAGCGGCCGGTCACCAGCAGGTACACGATGAAGATGCCGGGAGTCAGCTTGATCGCGGTCGCGAGGCCGATGCCCACCCCCGCCCAGCGGCTCCCGCCCGGCAGCAACCGGAGCAGGTCGACCGCCACCAGGAACAGCAGCAGCATGTTGACCTGGCCGAAGTTGACCGTCTCGCGCATCGGCTCGTACGCGGCGGCCAGGCAGAGCGCCACCGCGAGGGCGAACCAGCGGGTCCAGCCGGCGCGGCGGGAGATCGGGTCGATCAACCAGTGGAACAGGACGGCGGTGACCACCACGCTGGCGGTCACGCTCACCACGATCGCCGCCGTCCAGGGCAGGTACGCCATCGGCAGCATCACCAGCGCGGCGAAGGGCGGGTACGTGAAGCCGTACTGGGTGAACGGGCGCAGGTAGTCGTAGATCTCCCCGCCGTCGTGCACCCAGTGGCGCAGCGCGCCGTAGTAGACCTGGAGATCGAAGAAGCCGTGCCGCACGGCGGCCACCGAGAGGAAGAGGGCCACCGCGACGGCGAGGCCGGCCACGCCGACGACCTGCCCGATCGTCCGCCCGGCACCCTGCGCCACCGTCGCCTCCCTCGTCCTGCGTAGGCTTCCGTGCCATGGCCCTCGGATACGTCCGCCCGGCGCGTCCGGAAGACGCCGGCGAGATCGCACGCATCCAGCTCGCGACCTGGCGGGTCGCGTACCGGCGCATCCTGCCCCGGCACGTGCTCGACAACCTGGACGAGGCGTGGCTGGCCCGGCGGTGGAGCGCGGCGGTGCAGGAGCCACCCTCCGGCTCGCACCGGGTGCTGGTCGCCGTCGAACAGGCCGAGCAATCGTATCTGGTGGGCTTCGCCGCCTCCGGTCCGGCCGACGCCGAGGCCCTGGCCCCCGGCGAGCCGGCCGAGGCGCTCGGGCCGGACGTCGTCGCGGTGACCGACCTGCTGGTGGAGCCGCGGTGGGGCCGGCGGGGACACGGCAGCCGACTGCTCGCGGCGAGCGTGGACCACTGGCGCGAGGACGGGTTCGGCCGGGCGGTGGCCTGGGCGTTCGACGGCGACGCGGCCACCCGGAAGTTCCTCACCGGCACCGGTTGGGAGCCGGACGGGGCGGGCCGCGCCCTGGACGTGGACGACATGCTCGTCCCGCAGGTGCGCCTGCACGTCGCCGTGCCGCCTCCGCCGGACGGCGCGGACGGCTAGCCGGCGGGTCGTCGCGGACTGTCGGACGCCCCGCCTACGGTGACGCCATGACGGTGACGCACGCGCAGGTCCCGGCCGCCGGGGGCCACGACCACCCGCTCGGCGAGCCCGGCCCGGCGGTCTCCCCGGCGCACCGCGCCGAGCTGACCGGCTACTGCTACCGCATGCTCGGCTCGATCTTCGACGCCGAGGACGCGGTGCAGGAGACGCTGCTGCGGGCGTGGCGGGCGCGGGACCACTTCGCCGGCCGGTCCTCGGTGCGCACCTGGCTCTACCGCATCGCCACCAACGTCTGCCTCGACCTGCTGCGCGGGCGCGACCGCCGGGCCCTCCCGGTGGATTTCGGCGAGCCCGGCCGGCCGGTGCTCGCCTCCCTCGGGGCGCCGGAGGCGCGGTGGGTGGAGCCGGCGCCCGACGCGGCGGTGCTGCCGGCGGCGGGCGATCCGGCGGAGGTGGCCGTCGCACGGGAGTCGGTGCGGCTGGCGTTCGTCGCCGCGCTGCAGCACCTGCCGCCCCGGCAACGCGCCGTGCTGATCCTGCGCGACGTGCTCCGCTGGCGGGCCGACGAGGTGGCCGGCCTGCTCGACGCCACGGTCCCCTCGGTCAACAGCGCCCTGCAGCGGGCCCGGGCCACGATGGCCGACCGCGCCGACACGGCACCCGCCACCGAGCTGGACGCGGCCCACCGCGAGCTGCTCGACCGCTACGTCGAGCTGTTCGAGCGGTACGACGTCGACGCGCTGGTCACCCTCCTGCGGGAGGACGCGGTCCACAGCATGCCGCCGTACGCGCTGTGGCTGCGGGGGCCGCGGGACATCGGGCGGTGGATGCTCGGCCCGGGCGCCGAGTGCCGGGGGTCGCGGCTGCTGCCGGTCACGGCCAACGGCGGGTCCGGCTTCGGGCAGTACCGGCCCGACCCGGCCGGCGGGCACCGGCCGTTCTCGGTCCAGCTCGTGTCGACCGACGGGGCCGGGATCACCACGATCACCCACTTCCTGGAGCCCCGGCTCTTCCCGCTGTTCGGGCTGCCCGACCGGCTGCCCTGACCGCCGGTCCGAGACGCGTGGGTGGTTCCGAGGTTCCCGCGACCCGGGGAACCCCCACGCGTCAGCCCTTCTCCGCGCCCTCGGAGGCGTCCCGGACGAAGTAGCGCTGGAAGATCACGAAGATGACCGCCACCGGGATGGTGGCGAGCAGCGCGGCGCCGAGCTTGAGCGGATACTGCGTGCCCTTGCCGAGCGAGCCGCTGACCAGGTCGGCCAGGCCGCGCGGCAGGGTGAACAGGTCCGGGTCCTGCACCGACACCAGGCTGTGCGGGAACTCGTTCCACGAGCCCTGGAAGGACAGGATCGTCAGCGTGATGAGCGCGGGCTTCGCCATCGGCAGCACCACCGACCAGAAGGTACGGAAGACACCGGCTCCGTCGATCCGGGCGGCCTCCTCCACGCTGACCGGGACGGACTCGAAGAACTGTTTCATGATGAAGATGCCGGCCGCGTCGGCGAGCAGCGGCACGACCAGCCCGGTGTAGCTGTTGTAGATGCCCAACTGGTTGAGCACCAGGAACTTGGGGATCAGCAGCACGACGGGCGGCACCGCCATCACCGCGACGACCGCGGCGAAGAGCCACCGCCGCCCGTGGAAGCGGAGCCGGGCCAGGGCGTACCCGGCGAGGGAGTCGAAGAACACCCGCCCGAGCGTGACCAGCACGGTCACCAGCAACGAGTTGCCCAGCCAGAGCGGGAAGTTGGTACCGGCGAAGATCCGTTCGAAACCGGCCAGCACCAGCGGGTCGGGGATCGGCGAGAGCGGGTTGGCCGCCGCGTCCGGCTCGGTCTTGAGCGAGTTGCCGATCTGGATCACGAACGGGTAGATGAAGACCAGCCCGAAGAAGATCAGGACGGCGTACCCGAGGACGCGGCTGGCCAGCGCGCGGCCGTCGCGGGCGCGACGGCCGCCGACGGGCGCGGGCGCCGCCGCTGCGGATCGGTCGGTCAGGGTGGTCACGGCCGGCCTCCCCGGCGTACGGCCCGACGCCACGACCGGCGCCCGTCGGCGTCCCGGTCGGCCATGATCCGGCGCTGGACCAGGGTGAGCACGATGATGATCAGGAACAGCACGAACGAGATCGCCGCGCCGGAGCCGTAGTCGAAGTCCCGGAAGGCGGTGCGGTACGACAGGTAGGCCGGCGTGAGGGTGGTCTTGGCCGGGTCGCCCTGGCTCATGACGTACACCTGGTCGAAGACCTGCCAGGACCCGATCAGGCCGAGGGTGAGCACCAGGAACGTGGTCGGCTTGATCAGCGGCAGGGTGACGTGCCGGAACCGCTGCCAGCGCGAGGCGCCGTCGATCGTGCTCGCTTCGTCCAGGACGACCGGGACCTGCTGCAGCGCGGCCAGGAACATCAGCATGAAGGTGCCGGAGGTGGTCCACACGACCAGCGCGATGATGGACATCATTGCCACGCTCGGGCCGGAGAGCCAGTCCCACCAGCTCAGCCCGAACGGACCGCCCTCGGCCAGGGCGGCGGGCGGACTGTCCACGCCGACCGCACCCAACACCAGGTGCAGGACCCCCCGGGGGTCGGCGAACCACTGCGGCCCGTCGATCCCGAAGAGCCGGAGCAGGCCGTTGACGGCTCCGGAGTTGGCGAAGAGGAAGAGGAAGACGACGCTGATCGCGACCGAGCTGGTGACCGACGGGAAGTAGAAGGCGCTACGGAAGAAGCTCTTCCCCTTGAGCAGCCGGTTGTTGACGACCAGCGCGAGGCCGAGCGCCAGAACGGTCTGCGCCGGCACCACGAGCGCCACGTAGTAGATGTTGTTGCGGATGCTGGTCATGAAGTCGCGGCGGTCCAGCCCGTCCTCGGTGAAGAGCCGGGTGTAGTTCTCGGCACCGACGACCGGCACCTCCGAGGTGAACGGGCTGCCCTGCCCGTTCCAGTCGGTGAGGCTCACCCAGAACGCCATCAGGATCGGCAGCAGCATGAACAGCCCGAGGATGACGATGACCGGCGCGACGAAGAGCCAGCCGGCGGCGTTCTCGTTTCCCCGCACTCCCCGGCCACCGCGACGCGGCGGTCGGGCGGTCGCGGTGGCCGGGGCGGCCACGGCGTCGATCGCCATGTCCCCTCCTTCCTCCGGTCGGAGGTGGAAGGAAGGGCCCCTGTCGCCCGAGGGGCCCTTCCTCGCACCTCAGCCGCCCAGGGCCGCCTTGGCGTTCTTGTCGAAGTTGGCCAGGATGGTCTTCGGGTCGCCGCCCGCCAGGCCCTGCAGGCTCGCCTCCAGGTCCTGCAGGACGCTGTCCATCTTCGGCGCGTTCACCGGGCCCTGGGCGTACGCGGCGCCGTCGATGAAGGGCTTGTCCGCCGGGAAGGCACTGGTGTACTGGTCACGGACCGACTGGCGGGACGGCATCACGCCGAACGCCGTCGCGAAGGCCATCTGCTGCTCGCCCGAGGTCATGGCCTCGACGAACTTGATCGCCTGGTCCTTGTACTTCGACTTCGCCGCGATCCCCCAGCACTGGGTGAAGGAGAGGGTGCCCTTGCCCTTCGGGCCGGCGGGCAGCTCGACGACCTTGTACTTCACGTTCGGGAAGTCGTTCTTGAGGGCACCCTTGATCCAGTTGCCCTCGATGGTCATCACGGCCGCGCCCTTGCCGAACGCCTCACCGGACCAGCCCGCGTCGAGCTGCTTCGGGAAGCGGGCCAGGCCCTCGGTGACCAGCGACTTGACGTACGTCAGGGCGGCGACGTTCTCCGCGGTGTCGGCCGCGGGCTGCTTGCCGTCCTCGCTGAGCAGCCAGCCGCCGTTCTGCACCAGGAACGCGCCGATGCGGTCGCGGGTGTCACCGAGCGCGAGCGGCACCATCCCCTTGGCCTTGATCGTGCGGGAGGTGGCGGTGAGCTGGTCCCAGGTCGTCGGGACGTCGGCGTCGGTCAGGCCGGCCTTCGTCCACAGGTCGGTGTTGATCTGGAGGGCCAGGGTGGAGAAGTCCTTCGGGGCACAGTAGAGCTTGCTGTCGTAGGTGAACGTGGTGCGCAGGCTCTCGTAGAAGTCCCCGGTGTTGCTGATCTTGTCACCGTACGGTTCGAGGGCTCCGACGCTGGCGTAGTCGGCGAACCGCGCCGCGTCGACGTAGAACACGTCCGGCGGGGTGCCGCCGGCGAGGGCCTGCCCGAGCTGCTGGGTGAGGTCCTGGGCGGGGGTGACCGTCGCCTGGTTGCCCGAGGACGACGCCCACTTGGCGGCGGCATCCTGCACGGCCTTGGTCTCGGCGTCGCCGGAGGAGCCGATCAGGATCTGGAGGCTGGCCGGGCCGCTGGACTGCGTGGCGTCGCCGGAGCTGTCGTCGAAACCGCTGCCGCACGCGGCGGAACCGAGGAGGGCGGCGGCGGTGAGGCCGGCCAGCGCCGCCCGGGTGAGGGAGCGAGGTGCCATCGGATTCTCCTGTGGGGGACGGGGGATCATGCGGTGTGGCGCCGCACCAGCGAGGGCCGGAGCAGCACCTGGTCGGTGGTGCGGTGAGGACCGTCGAGGACGGCGGTGAGCAGGTCGACACAGCGGGCGGCCGCCTCGCCGAGGGGTTGGCTGACGCTGGTGAGGCCGACCGCGGCGGCGACCGGAGTGTCGTCGAAGCCGATCACCGCCACGTACGGGGCGTCGGCGCGGACGGCCTGGAGGGCACCCAGGGCGAGCGAGTCGCTGGCGCACAGCAGCGCGGTCGGCGCCGCCTCGGCGAGGAGTCCACGCGCGTGGCGTTCGCCCTCGGCGATGCCGTCCACCGCCTCCCGGTCCAACCCGGCCACGTCCACGCCGGCGGCGGCGAGGGTGCGCCGCCAGCCCGCGCGCCGGTCGTCGCCGACGCCGGAGCCGGCCGGCCAGCCGATGAAGCCGATCCGCCGGTGGCCGGCGGCGAGCAGGTGGGCGGTGGCCTCGGCCGTGCCGGACGCACCGTCGACGTCGACCCAGGGGTGCGCGTCGGGCGCGTCCCACGGCCGGCCGAAGGTCACGAACGGCACCCCGCGCCGCGCGAGCCACGCCGTCCGCGGGTCGCCGTGGTCGGTGCCGGTGAGCACGAAGGCGTCGAGGTCGTACGCCCCGAGCAGGTCGTCGTACGTCGCGATCTCGCGGTCGGTGTCGGTGGCGGTGTAGAGCATGACCCGGTATCCGGCCGCCTCGGCGGCCTCGGTGAGGCCGTGCAGGAACCGGTCGAGCACCGAGCCGTTGATCCCGTCCCGGGTGGGCTCGATGCGGGCCGCGATCAGCCGGGACCGGCCGGTCCGCATCTGGCGGGCGGCCTGGTTGGCCCGGTAACCGAGCGCGTCGATGGCCTCCTGCACCCGGAGCCGGGTCTCCTCGCGCACGATGTGCGGCGCGTTGAGCACGTTGGACACCGTCTGCCGGCTGACCCGGGCGTGCCGCGCCACCGTCGCGATGGTCACCTTTTCGGCCACTTGGTCCCTCTCGCGGTCTTGAACGATCCAATTTGGATAGGGCAGGATTGGATCGTTCAAGTTGCTGGAATGTTTCGCACTCTGCACCGCCTGGGGACGGTCTGTCAAGACATCCGCGCCCCGCCGAGAAGGATCTGGAGCCGCATCGTGACCGAACGCCACCTGCAACCCCTGCTGCACGATCTGGTGGGGGTCGTGCTCGCCCCGACCAGCGCGCTGGGGGACGCGGCCGGGCAGATCCGCCCGACCGGCGTCCAGGGCGTGTTCCACGCCGACGCCCGGGTGCTCAGCCGCGCCGAGCTGCGCGTCGACGGTCGTGAGCCGGAGGCGCTGACGCGCGGGGCGGCGGGCCCGCACGGGGCACGGTTCGTCGGCCTCGCCCGCTGGCTGGGCGACCCGGGTCCCGACCCGACCGTACGTGTGGAGCGCACCCGCCACCTGCACCCCGGCGGCCTGACCGAGGAGGTACGGCTCGTCTCCACCGCGTCGGAGCCGGTCCGCGCCACGGTCGACGTCGACCTGGCGTGCGACCTGGCGCCGATCGAAGTGGTCAAGTCCGGTGGCGCGACCGCACCGGTCGCGGCGGAGGTCGGTGCCGCCGGCGGTCTCACCTGGTCCGGCGACGGCGTCACGGTCCACCTCAGCGCCGAGGGCGCCGAGGTGCGCGCCGACCGGGCCGAGGCGCCGGCCCTGCGCTGGCCGGTGGAGCTGCCGCCCCGCGGCACCGCCACCCTGCGCTGGCGGCTCACCGTCTCGGACCCGCGCGCGGTCGTGGCGAACCCGGCGGCCGAGCGGTCCTGGGCCGACCCACGGGTCCGCGCCGACGACCGCCGGCTGACCCGGCTGCTCGACCGGTCCCTCGCCGACCTGCGCGGGCTGCGCCTGGCCGACCCGGACGCCCCACAGGACGTCTTCGTCGGCGCGGGCGTGCCCTGGTTCCTCACCCTCTTCGGCCGCGACAGCCTCTGGGCCGCGCGGATGATGCTGCCGCTCGGCACCGACCTCGCCGCCGGGACGCTGCGGGTGCTGGCCCGCCGGCAGGGCACCCGCCTCGACCCCGCCACCGGCGAGGCGCCCGGCAAGATCCTGCACGAGCTACGGCGGCACGAGTTCGCGCTGGCCGGCGAGGGCCTGCGGCTACCGCCGGCGTACTACGGCACGGTCGACGCGACCATGCTCTGGGTCTGCCTGCTGCACGACGCGTGGCGCTGGGGACTGCCCGCCGACCAGGTCGCGCCCCTGCTGCCCCACCTGGAGGCGGCGCTGGGCTGGCTCGCCGACCACGCGGACGCCGACGGCGACGGCCTGATCGAGTACGTCGACACCACCGGGCACGGCCTGTCGAACCAGGGCTGGAAGGACTCCGGGGACGCGGTCCGCTTCCGCGACGGCCGCCTCGCGACCGCGCCGATCGTGCTCGCCGAGGTGCAGGGGTACGCGTACGAGGCGGCAATCAATGGAGCCGCCCTGCTGGACGCCTTCGGCCGTCCCGGCGCCGACCGCTGGCGCGCGTACGCCGACCGGCTCGCCGAGCGGTTCCGCGCCACGTTCTGGGTGGACGGCCCGTACGGGCCGCAGCCCGCCCTCGCGCTGGACCGGGACAAGCGCCCGGTCGACTCGCTGACCAGCAACATCGGCCACCTGCTCGGCACCGGCCTGCTCGCCGCCACCGAGGAGGCTCAGGTGGCCCGCCTCCTCACCACCGACGCGATGACCGGCGGATTCGGGCTGCGCACCATGTCCACCGACGACACCGGGTTCAGCCCGCTGTCGTACCACTGCGGCTCGATCTGGACCCACGACACGGCGATCGTCCTCGCCGGGCTGGCCCGGGCCGGCTTCCGGCAGGCCGCTCTCGGCCTCGCCGACGGCCTGCTCGCGGCGGCCGAGGCGTTCGACTACCGGCTCCCCGAGCTGTACGGCGGCGACGACCGCAGCCTCCTCGGGCGTCCGGTGCCCTACCCGGCGGCCTGCCACCCGCAGGCGTGGTCGGCGGCGGCCGCCGTGCTGCTGCTCCAGGCGGCCACGGGCGTCTATCCGGACGTGCCGGCCGGGACGGTGCACCTCGCCCCGCTGGCCGGCGCCGACCTGGGCGCGGTCTCCGCCGCCGGCCTGCGCGTCGCCGGCCGTCCGGTCACCGTCGCGATCGACCGGGCGGGCGCGGCCTCGGTCACCGGCCTGCCGGCGGGCTTCCAGCTGACCGGCCCGGCCGTCTCCGCGCCGATCCCCGTTCCCCGCTCGGCGGTCGCGGACGCCACCTCGGACGTCAGCTGAGCCCGACGACGCGCGGCTCAGGCGAGGGTGACCAGTTCGACGACGATCTCGTCGTCCTCCGTCGCGCCGGTCGGGGCGAAGCCGAGGCTGGTGTAGAGGCGGGCGGCGACGGCGTTGTCCGGGTGGTACGACAGCCGCACCGGGTTCCCGCCGCCCTCCCCGGCCAGCCACTGCGCGAGGGTCGCCACGGCGGCCCGGCCGACGCCGTGGTCCTGCTCGGCCGCGTCGACCAGCATGCCGCCGATCCACCGGGAGCCGTCGTCGTCCACACCCCACATCACGTGGCCGACGACGGTCTCGTCCGCGTACACCGCGAGCGAGGTCCACACGTCGGTGCGGTCGGTCAGCAGCAGGTAGCGGGCGGCGAGGGCGGGCACCCAGGCGCGCTGGTCGTCGCGTGGGGCGACGTCCGCCACCGCACGCCAGTTGTCGTCGTCCACCGGGCGCAGGGTGACCCGGCGGCCGAGCCGGTCGTGGAGGTGGGAGTCGATCACCCGGGCAGCCTAGAGCGGCCCGGGTGGTCTGACGACCCGTTTCAGTCGAGCAGGGCGTCGAGGCCCACGGTGAGGCCGGGCCGCTTCCGCACCTCGCGCACGGCCAGCAGCACGCCGGGCATGAAGGAAGCCCGGTCGTACGAGTCGTGCCGGATCGTCAGCGTCTCGCCCGTGGTGCCGAAGAGCACCTCCTGGTGGGCGACCAGGCCGGTGGCGCGGACCGCGTGCACGCGCACCCCGTCGATGTCGGCGCCCCGCGCGCCGGCCACCTCGTCCTTGGTGGCGTCCGGCGCGGGGCCCATACCGGCCTCGGCGCGGGACTGCGCGATCAGTCGGGCGGTGTGCGTGGCGGTGCCGCTCGGGGCGTCGAGCTTGCGCGGGTGGTGCTGCTCGATGATCTCCACAGACTCGAAGTGCCGGGCGGCCCGGGCGGCGAACTGCATCATCAGCACCGCGCCGATGCCGAAGTTGGGGGCGACCACCACGCCCACGCCGGGCTTGCGGGCCAGCCAGCCGCGTACCCGCTCCAGCCGCGCCTCGGTGAAGCCCGTCGTGCCGACCACGGCGTTGATGCCCTGGTCGATGCACCAGTGCAGGTTGTCCATGACGACATCGGGGGTGGTGAAGTCGACGACCACCTCGGCCCCGGCGTCGGAGGCGTTGAACAGCCAGTCGCCCTGGTCGATCATGGCGACCAGCTCCATGTCGGGCGCCGCGTCCACGGCCCGGCACACCTCGACGCCCATCCGGCCCCGGGCACCCAGCACGCCGACCCGGATCGGCTCGTCCGCGCTCTTGTCCTGCTCGTCAGTCACGGGGCACAACCTATCCCAATCGGGACGCCGGCACCGCCGGGGTGGGGTGGTCGCTCAGGCGGCGAAGTCGGACTCGCCGAACGGGCCGACCACGGCCAGTGACATCGGCCGCCCGAGCAGCTCGGCGGCGAGGCCGTTGACGTCGTCGACCGTGACCGCGTCGACCCGGGCGAGCAGCTCGTCGACGGGCATCAGGTCGCCGTAGAGCAGTTCGCCCTTGGCCAGGCGGCTCATCCGGGAGCCGGTGTCCTCCAGACCCAGCACGAACGAGCCCTTGCTCATCCCCTTGCCCCGGGCCACCTCCGCCTCGGTCAGCCCGTCGGCGGCCACCCGCGCCAGCTCGGTGCGGGTCAGGTCCAGCACCTCGTCCACCTTGCCCGGAGCGCAGCCGGCGTAGACGGCGAACAGGCCGCTGTCGGCGTACTGGCTGGCGTACGAGTAGACCGAGTACGCGAGGCCGCGCTGCTCGCGGATCTCCTGGAACAGCCGGCTGGACATGCCGCCGCCGAGGACGTTGTTGAGGACGCCGAGGGCGAAGCGGCGGTCGTCCAGCCGGTCGATGCCGGGACAGCCGAGCACGACGTGCGCCTGCTCGGTCTCCTTCGGCTCGACGAGCGTCGTGGCGGGCTTCATGCGTACCGCCGGGGTGGCGGCCCGGAACGGCGCCGGCACCGCCGGGTCGGTGTCCAGCGGGGTGCCGCGCAGCGCCTGGCGGACCAGCTTGACCACCGCGGCGTGGTCGAGGTTGCCGGCCGCGGCGATGACGATGCGCGGGGCGGTGTAGTGCCGCCGGTAGAAGTTCTGGATCTGCCGCCGGGTCATCGGCGTGACCGTCTCCTCGGTGCCGGAGATCAGCCGGCCCAGCGGGTGGTCGCCGTAGACGGCCCGGGTGAAGAGGTCGTGGACCTCGTCGCCGGGCTCGTCGTCGTGCATGGCGATCTCTTCGAGGATCACGCCCCGCTCGGTCTCCACGTCGGCCGGGGTGAGCACCGAGTCGGCGACGAGGTCGCACATCACGTCGATGGCGAGCGGCAGGTCCTCGTCGAGCACCCGCGCGTAGTAGCAGGTGTACTCCTTCGTGGTGAAGGCGTTGGTCTCGCCGCCGACCGCCTCGATCGCCGAGGAGATCTCCAGCGCGCTCCGCTTGTGGGTGCCCTTGAACAGCAGGTGCTCCAGGAAGTGGGCGGCACCGGCCTGCGGGCCGGTCTCGTCCCGCGACCCGACGGACACCCAGATGCCGAAGGAGACGCTGCGCATCGTCGGGATCGCCTCGGTGAGCACGCGCAGGCCGCTGGGCAGGACCGTCCGGCGGACGGTCCCGCCCAGCGGGTCGTCGGTGAGCGTCCGGGTCACCGCGCGGGCGCCGCCGGCACGGCCCCCGGTCGTGCCCCGGAACGCCGCCACCCCCCGTCGATCCGGCGTAAACGGCGCGCTGGCGGCCCGACTCACGTGGTGCTCCCGGTTCGACGAGGGGTGGGTGGTGCGGTGGTTACCGGTCAGGTGTGCCGGGTGCGACGGCGCGGACGCGACTCGCCGCCGCCCTCGCCGCCCTCGCCACGGTCACCGCGCTCCGGGCCACGGCCGCCGCGCTCACCGCCACGCTCCCGGTCACCGCGGTCGCGCGGACCCCGGTCGCCACGGTCACGGCCGGCCGGCCGCTCGGCGCCCGCCTCGGCCGGGGCCGGGGCCTCGGCGCCCTCCGGGCGGACCTTGTCCAGGTAGATCTTGCCGCGCTGGTCGATGTCGGCGATCTCCACCTCGACCTTGTCGCCGACGTTGAGGAAGTCCTCGACCTTCTCGACCCGCTTGCCGTCGCCCACCTTGGAGATGTGCAGCAGGCCGTCGCGGCCCGGGAGCAGCGAGACGAACGCGCCGAACGCGGCGGTCTTCACCACGGTGCCGAGGAACCGGTCGCCGACCTTGGGCAGCGTCGGGTTGGCGATGGCGTTGATCCGCTCCACCGCCGCCTGCGCCGACGGGCCGTTGGTGGCGCCGACGTAGATCGTGCCGTCGTCCTCGATGGAGATCTCGGCGCCGGTCTCGTCCTGGATGGCGTTGATCGTCTGGCCCTTGGGGCCGATCACCATGCCGATCTTCTCGACCGGGATCTTGACGGTGGTGACCCGCGGCGCGTAGTCCGACATCGGGGCCGGGGCCTCGATCGCCCGCTGCATCACGTCGAGGATCGTCTGCCGGGCCTCGTGCGCCTGCTGGAGCGCGGCGGCCAGCACGTCCGACGGGATGCCGTCGAGCTTGGTGTCGAGCTGGAGCGCGGTCACGAAGTCCCGGGTGCCGGCGACCTTGAAGTCCATGTCGCCGAAGGCGTCCTCGGCGCCGAGGATGTCGGTCAGCGTCACGTACTGCGTCTTGCCGTCGACCTCGTCGGAGATGAGGCCCATGGCGATGCCGGCGACCGGCGCCTTGAGCGGCACACCGGCGCTGAGCAGGCCGAGCGTCGACGCGCAGACCGAGCCCATCGAGGTGGAGCCGTTGGAGCCGAGGGCCTCGGAGACCTGCCGGATGGCGTACGGGAACTCCTCGCGCGACGGCAGCACCGGGATCAGCGCCCGCTCGGCGAGCGCGCCGTGGCCGATCTCGCGGCGCTTCGGCGAGCCGACCCGGCCGGTCTCACCGGTCGAGTACGGCGGGAAGTTGTAGTTGTGCATGTAGCGCTTGGACTTCTCCGGGGAGAGGGTGTCCAGCGCCTGCTCCATGCGCAGCATGTTCAGCGTGGTGACGCCCAGGATCTGGGTCTCGCCGCGCTCGAACAGCGCCGAGCCGTGCACCCGGGGCAGCACGCCGACCTCGGCGGTCAGCGGGCGGATGTCCCGCGGGCCGCGCCCGTCGATGCGGACCTGCTCGCGCAGCACCCGGCTGCGGACCTCGGACTTGGTCAGCGACCGCAGGGCGGCGGTCAGCTCCTTCTCCCGGCCCTCGAAGCGCGGGCCGACCTCCTCCAGCATCCGCACCTTGATCGCGTCCAGGGCCTCCTCACGGACCGCCTTGCCAGCGATCTGGAGGGCCTCGGCGACGTCGGCCCGGGCGAACTCCGCCACCGCCTCGTACGCGTCGTCCTGGTAGTCCAGGAACACCGGGTACTCGAGGACCGGCTTGGCGGCCACGTCGGCCAGCTCGCTCTGCGCCCGGCACAGCTCGCGGATGGCCGGCTTGGCGGCCTCCAGACCGCTCGCCACGACCTCCTCGGTCGGGGCCGGGGCACCGTCGGCGACCAGCTTCACGGTGTGCTCGGTGGCCTCGGCCTCGACCATCATGATCGCGACGTCGCCGTCCGGCAGGGCACGGCCGGCGACCACCATGTCGAAGGTGGCCCGGGCCAGCTCCTCGTGGGTCGGGAAGGTGACCCACTGGCCGTCGACGTGCGCCATCCGGGTGGCGCCGATCGGGCCGGAGAACGGCAGGCCGGAGAGCTTGGTCGACATCGAGGCGGCGTTGATCGCCACGACGTCGTACGGGTGCTGCGGGTCGAGCGCGAGGACGGTCTCGACGACCTGGACCTCGTTGCGCAGGCCCTTGACGAACGACGGGCGCAGCGGCCGGTCGATCAGGCGGCAGGTGAGGATCGCGTCCTCGCTGGGACGCCCCTCACGACGGAAGAACGAGCCGGGGATCCGGCCGGCGGCGTACATCCGCTCCTCGACGTCGACGGTCAGCGGGAAGAAGTCGAACTGTTCCTTCGGCTGCTTGCCGGCGGTGGTGGCGGAGAGGACGACCGTCTCGCCGAGCTGGGCGATGACGGAGCCGGCGGCCTGACGGGCCAGCCGGCCGGTGGAGAAGGTGATCTGACGGGTGCCGAAGGACCCGTTGTCGATCACGGCGGTGCGGGACTCGGTGCCGAGGTTACTGCTCTCGGTCATCTGCGGTTGTGCTCCTTCGCGTGAACGGACCCGCGACGCAGAGCTGCTCAGACGGCCGGTCTTCGATCGAAGCGCCCGGGCGGTCGGCGTCGTGCCGTTTGCCCGGGGGCCACTACCGGAGACCGGTACGCTGACCGGCTCCCTGGGTGTCGGGTGGTCGCGCGGCCCTGGTTGTTCGGTGTTCCTGGTGGTGAACCGAAGCGGGGGAGCGGCCTCGTCGGCCACTCCCCCGTCACGTCACCGGCGCAGACCGAGCCGCTCGATGAGCGACCGGTAGCGGTTGATGTCCTTCTTCTGGACGTAGTTGAGCAGCCGACGGCGACGGCCGACCAGCAGCAGCAGCCCGCGGCGGCTGTGGTGGTCGTGCTTGTGCACCTTCAGGTGCTCGGTCAGGTCCGCGATCCGCTTGGTGAGGACCGCGACCTGCACCTCGGGCGAACCGGTGTCGCCCTCGACGGTCGCGTACTCC
This sequence comes from Micromonospora thermarum, assembly GCF_012034245.1. GTDB lineage: Bacteria > Actinomycetota > Actinomycetes > Mycobacteriales > Micromonosporaceae > Micromonospora > Micromonospora thermarum. Next base: position 174,175 of record NZ_JAATEO010000005.1, read on the forward strand.
GCGCGGATCTGGGCCTTGGCTTCCTGGTCGAGCGCCATGTTCTCCCTGTTTCGATGGGTTGTTCGGCGATGTCCGTCGTGTCGGGTCTCGCCGAACGGAAACGGACGGTCCTCGCACCCGCGGCGTCGTGCAGGCACGCGAGGCCCCACGTCGGTCAGCCGACGTCTCCGTCAGCCTACCAGCAACCGGTCGGGCGGGCCGGTCAAGGGCCGCAGGCCGCTGCCGCGGCGCCCGGTCGTCCGCCGGAACGGACCGCCCGCGGACGGCCCCGCCGCCCCGCCGCCCGGCCCGCCTCAGGCCAGCGCCCGCCGGGTCCGCTCGACGTCCTCGGTGATCTGGGCCACCAGCGGCTCCACCGAGTCGTACCGGACCTGCCCCCGCAGGTGCGCCACGAAGTCCAGGGCCAGCCGCTCGCCGTACAGGTCGCCGGCGAAGTCGAGCACGTACGCCTCGACCCGCCGCTCCCGCCCGGAGAAGGTCGGGTTCGTGCCGACCGACACGGCGGCCATCAGCGGCTCCCGGTGGCCCCGTCGCACCAGCCGGGCGGCGTAGACGCCGTCGGCGGGGACCGCCGCGTACCGGTGGCAGAGCAGGTTGGCCGTGGGGAAGCCCAGCTCCCGGCCACGCTGGTCGCCGCGCACCACCACCCCTTCGAGCCGGTGCGGCCGGCCCAGCGCGGCGGCCGCGGCGACCACGTCACCGGCGTCGACGCACGAACGGATGTACGTGGAGGAGAAGACGGTCCCCGCCTCCGACACCAACGGCGCGCCCTCGACGGCGAAGCCGAAGGTGCGCCCGAGGCGTTCCAGCAGCGCCACGTCACCGGCCGCCTTGTGCCCGAACCGGAAGTTGGCACCCACCACGACCCGGGTGGCGTGCAGGTGCTCGACCAGCACGTCGTGCACGAACGCCTCGGCCGGCAGCCGGGAGAACTCCGGTGTGAACGGGACCACGCAGAGGACGTCCACGCCGAGCGCCTCGATCAGCTCCGCCTTGCGGGCGGGCTCGGTGAGCACGGCCGGGTGCGAGCCCGGACGCACCACCTCCGCCGGATGCGGGTCGAAGGTGACCACCACCGACTTGACGCCCAGCTCCCGGGCCCGTGCCACGGCGTGACCGATGGTCGCCTGGTGCCCCTTGTGGACGCCGTCGAAGACGCCGATCGTGACGACCGACCGCCCCCAGCCACCGGGCGCCGCGTCGTACCCCCGCCACCGCTGCATGCTGCTCCTCCCCTGCCGCTGGCCGACCGCCGGCCCACCGAGACTGTCCGGACACCTCGCGGCGGCTGCGGGGTCTCCCGGACAGTTTCTCAGGCCGGGGCCAGCACGATCTCCGCGCGGGCCCGACCGTCCCGCTCGCTGACGATAGCGATCAACTCCCCGGCCGGGCCGAAGACCGCGTACGGGCCGGCGATCCCGACCGGGTCCAGCGGGCCGCCGTGGGAGAGCACGCGCTGCTCGTCGGCGGTGGCGTCCCGGCGCGGGAAGAACCGCTCGGCCGCGGCGGCGAGCGGCAGGTTGACCACGTCGGGCGCGCGCTGCTCCAGCTCGTCGAGGGTGGCCGCCTCGGCCAGGGTGAAACCGCCGACGGCGGTCCGGCGCAACGCGGTCAGGTGCCCGCCGACCCCGAGGGCCAGCCCCGCGTCCCGGGCGATCGCCCGGACGTACGTGCCGGACGAGCAGGTGACGTCCACGTCCACGTCCACCACGTCGGGCTGGTCCCGCCGCACGGCGAGGACGTCCAGCCGGGAGATGGTGACCCGGCGGGCCGGGAGCTCGACGCTCTCCCCCTCCCGCACCCGCTTGTACGCCCGCTGCCCGTCGATCTTGATGGCGCTGACCGCGCTGGGCACCTGGTCGATCTCACCGGTGAGCGCCGCGAGGGCGGCCCGGATCGCGTCGTCGGTCACCTGCCCGGCCGGGGTGGTCGCGATCACGTCGCCCTCGGCGTCGTCGGTGACCGTCGCCTGCCCGAGGCGGATCGTGGCGGTGTAGCTCTTGCCGGCCCCGATCACGTAGGTCAGCAGCCGGGTGGCCCGGCCGACGCCGATCACCAGCACACCGGTGGCCATCGGGTCGAGCGTGCCGCCGTGCCCGACGCGCCGCGTCCGGGCCAGCCGCCGCACGCGCGCCACCACGTCGTGCGACGTCATGCCGCCCGGCTTGTCGACCACGATCAGTCCGTCTGCGCTCACGACCGCCAAGCCTGCCAGATGGGACGGTGCGGACCGGCAACGGGACGCCGGCCCGAAAAGGGACTGTGTCGTTCGCCTCTTCCTGCCACGATGTCCGCAGTGACGCCCGTCGGCCCGTCCGGGCGTCCGGACCACGGGGAGATTCGATGGCCACTCCGAACGAGAGCCGGACCGGCCCGGCCGCCGCCGACGACCGGCGGATGCTCCGCACTCCGCAGCAGCCGTCCTCCTTGCCGGAATGGATGCTCAACCCGCCGCCTCCGCGCCGCACGGTCGGCGACCGGTTGGCCGGCGCGGTCACCGCGCTGCCGGGCGCGGCCCGGCTCCGGCGGCGCTGGTGGGCCTGGCAGGGCCGGCGGCGGCTCCACCAGCGCTATCCGAACGCGGTGAAGGTGGCCACCTTCTTCCTCTGTTTCGCGGTGGCCCTGGCTCTGGTGCTGGCCGCCAACGCCCTCTTCGGGATGGCCTGACGCACGATCGGGCGGACGCCGCCCGCACGCCGGGCCACCCGGGTCGCCGGCCGTCCACGCATGCCGACGTCGGCTCGGCGGCCGGCCACGCGGACCGGCGGCCGTGCCCGTCGCCGGTCAGGCGCGCACCGCGCCGACCACCGCCCAGCCGCCGGAGCGCAGCCGGAGCAGCAGGGCGACCAGCCGGAGCACGACGAAGAGCGTGAGCCCGGCCCAGATCCCGCCGAGCCCCAGGTCGAGCCCGTACGCCAGCCAGATCGCCGGCAGGAAGCCGCCGAGCGCCGCCACGATGGTCAGGTTGCGCAGGTAGCGGACGTCCCCGGCGCCGATCAGCACACCGTCGAGGGCGAAGACGACACCGGCGAGGGGCTGCATCGCCACGAACCAGGGCCAGGCCACCATCGCCTGGTCGCGTACCTCCGGATCGGAGCTGAACCACCCGGGGACCACGCCGGCGCCGGCGGCGATGAGCACGGCGAACGCCACGCCGCAGACCCCGCCGAGCACGCCGATCCGGCGGGCCAGGCCGCGCGCCCCGGCGGCGTCCCCGGCACCCAGCGCCGCGCCGACCAGCGCCTGGGCGGCGATGGCGAGCGCGTCGAGCACCAGCGCCGTGAAGAACCACAGTTGCAGGGCGATCTGGTGGGCCCCGACGGCGGCCGCGCCGAAGCGGGCGGCCACCGCGGTCGCGGACAGGAAGCTCGCCTGGAAGGCGAGACCGCGGATCAGCAGGTCCCGGCTGAGCACGAGCTGCTGGGCGATCATCCGGGGGTGCGGGCGCAGGGACACCCGCTCGGCGACCAGCGCCCCGACGAAGAGCGCACCCGAGATCGTCTGGGCGACCGCGTTGGCCACCGCCGAGCCGACCAGGCCGAGCCCGGCCGGGTAGACCAGCAGCGGGCAGAGCAGCGCGGAGAGCAGGTTCGGGCCGAGCACGAACCACAGCGGGCGGCGGGTGTCCTGGATGCCGCGCAGCCAGCCGTTACCGGCGGCGGCGAGCAGCAGGCCCGGAGCGCCGAGCGCCGCGACGCGCAGCCACTGCGCGGCGGCGTCGGCCACGTCGCCGTCGGCCCCGGCGAGGGTACGGGCGAGCGCGCCGCCGCCGATCTGCATGCCGACCGCGACCGACACGCCCACCCCGAGGGCGAGCCAGGACGCCTGGGTGCCCTCGGCCACGGCGGCGGCCCGGTCACCGGCGCCGAACCGGCGGGCGGACCGGCCGGTGGTGCCGTACGCGACGACCGTGCCGAGCCAGGCGATGAGGGTGAGGACGGTGCCGCCGACGGCCAGCGCGGCGAGCGGGACGCGGCCCAGGTGCCCCACGACCGCGGTGTCGACCAGGACGTAGAGGGGCTCGGCGGCCAGCACCACGAGTGCGGGCAGGGCGAGCGCCGCGATCCGTCGTGGCGACGCGGTCTCGGGGGCGGTGGCGACCGGCTGGCTCATCGCCGCCGATCCTGACACGTGCGAGGTAAGGGCTGCAACCTCGTACGTCACTTACCAGACGGTCCATCCGTCCTGGATGGTCGATGCCCGGCGAGGCGGAGCGGGACGCCGCCGGGCATCAACCGATCCGCGCCAGCGTCACTGGCGGGTGTCCATCGAGGTCTGCAGGGCGCGGCGCATCTGCTCGCGGGCCTCGTCCGTGGTCTCGGGCTTGGGCTTGTTCGACATGAGTGGCGATCCCTTCCAGGGCGCGAGCCACCGGCACGACGGTGAAACTCACGGGCGGTCTGTGCGCCCTCAGCTCATCCGGGGTCACCGGAGCGGCTGCTGGGGCAGCGAGCCCGGGTCGGTCGGACCCTGGAGGGAGGCGGCGCCGGGTGCGGCCCCACCGCCCACGACCAGCGCCGTCGCACGGCGCCGGTCGTTTCCCAAGCTATCGTTCAGGTCCACATGCTGCGCGGTGTTCCCGGAATCTGGACAGCCGTGACGCCGGACGGACCGCTCCCTCAGCGGGCCAGGAAGTGCCAGCCGAGCCACCACCAGAAGCCGAAGACACCGATCCGGCCGACCGGCACCGACCCCACCTCGTAGCGCATCACGTACGCGCAGACCTCGCCCAGGGTGGGGATCCGGGATCCCTCGCGCCGGGCCGCCCACTCGACGACGGCGAAGAGGGCCAACGAGACCAGGAAGCCGCCGATCGCCAGCGCCCGCATCATCGCCGCACCAGCCCCCAGAACGCGGACAGCCACGCCAGCCAGGTCGCGGAGCGGACCAGCCGGTCCTCCAGCAACGGATCGGCGAGTCGGGAGAAGGTGGGGAAGCCGTCGCCGGCGGCGGCCACGAAGGTCGCGCCCTCGAACACCACGAACACCACGACCGGCAGCGTCCACCACACGGCGCCCGACTCCAGCCGGTGCGGCGCGGGCCGGCGGGGCACCCGGTTGTTCAGTCCGAGCCAGATCAGCACGCCGCCGGTGCCGAGCGTCCAGAGGTTGGCCTCGACCGAGAAGGACGGGAACCGGCCACCGACGAGCGACAGGCAGACGAGCACCGGCACGGCGACGGCGGGACGGTCCCAGGCGCGGGGCGCCTCGACGGTGAGGTCGTGGGGCTGCTCCATCCCGCAATTCTGCCCACCGTCACCGACGGCGGAAAGATGGACACTCCCCGGAGCAGACCCTGATCTTTCCCCGGCCGTCGCCCGCACCGGCACCGGGCAGCCGGTACCGGCGACCCCTCACCTTTCAGCGGCGAACGTCGATCAGCGCCGCGTCCAGCTGGTCCCGGATGGCGTCGACCACCTGCTCGGCGCCGCCCCGCCCGGTGAAGCCGGCCGCGAAGCGGTGCCCGCCACCGCCCAGCGCCACCGCCACCCGGCTGACATCCACCGCACCCTTGCTGCGCAGCGAGACCGCCCACTCGTCGGGAGACGTCTGCTTCACGACACAGCTCACGTCGGCCTCCGCGGTGCACCGTACGGAGTCGATGAGCGCCTCCAGCACGTACGGCCGCTGCCCGTGCCGCGCCAGGTCGTCCAGCGTCGCGTACGTCCAGACCAGACCCCGCCCGCCGGCCGCGGCCGGCTCCAGCCGCGCCCGGCCCAGCACCTCGCCGAAGAGCCGGACCGCGCCGAACGGCCGGGTGTCGAAGATCCGGCGGGAGATGTCGCCCGGCCGGATGCCGGTGGCGAGCAGCCGGGCCGCGAGGTGGTGCACCGCCGGGGTGGTGGCCTCGAACCGGAACGAGCCGGTGTCGGTGGTCAGCGCCACGTACAGGCACTCCGCGATCCCCGCGTCGAGCGGCACCCCGAGACGGGTCAGCAGCTCGTCGACGACCACCGAGGTGGCCGCCGCGCACGGGTCGACCAGGTTGACCGCGCCGAACCGGGTGTTCGACGCGTGGTGGTCGAGCACGAGGGCGGTGCCGGCGGTCGCCAGCCGGTCGACGAGCTCACCCAGCCGGGACTCGCTCGCCGCGTCGAAGCAGACCACCAGGTCCGGATCCGGGTACGCCTCCGCCGCCGGCACCAGCAGCTCCTCACCCGGCAGCCCGCGGAGCGTGTCGGGCACCTCCGGCGGGCCGGGGAACGTGGCCTGAAGCCGACGCACGCCGAGCCGCCGAAGGGCGAGGCCGAACCCGAGCATGCTGCCGAGCGCGTCGCCGTCCGGGTTGACGTGGCAGATCAGCAGCACCCGCCCGTCCGCCGGCACGGAGCGTACGGCGGCGACGGCGGCCGCCCACTCGGCCTCGACCGGGCCGGCCGCCGCCGGGCTGGCCTCGGTGGACGTCTCGACGGCGCCGTCGGGCACCACGTCGGTCGGGGCGCCGCCGGACGGATCGGTCACTGCCGGTCCCCGCTCCGGGGCTCGTCGGCGTCCTCGGTCTCCTCGTCCGCCTCGTCGTCCAGCCGGTACGGCTGGGCCTCGCCCGCGTACTCGGCCTTGGCCGCGAGGCGCTGCACCTCGGCATCCGCGTGGCGGGCCTGGGCCAGCAGGTCGTCGATGTGCTTGACCTGGTCCTGCACGTCGTCGAGGACGAAGGTCAGCGTCGGCGAGTGGCGGAGCCCGAGGGCCTTGCCCACCGTGCTGCGGAGCATGCCCTTGGCGCTCTCCAGCGCCGCCGCCGTGCCCGACTGGGCCGCCGCGTCACCGAGCACGGTGTAGAAGACCGTCGCGTCCCGCAGGTCGGCGGTGATCCGGGCGTCGGTGATGGTGATCATGCCGAGCCGGGGGTCCTTGATCTGGCTGCGAACCACCGACGCGACCAGTTCACGCACCCGCTCCGCGTGCCGGCGTACCTTGGCCGGATCCGACATCTCCCCACCTCCACGGCGTCCCGCTCCCGGCCGCCGCCGGGGGACGCGGAACGTCACCCGGGCCGGCCGGCCAACACCTCGAACACTACCCGCGCCACCACCGCCGCCGTGCGCCGCCGGCGGTGGTACCGGACACCCGGTGTCGGACCGGCCCGAGGGCGTGTGTCCTAGTCGTCCTCGCCGTGCAGCCGCCGGCGCACCGACAGCAGCTCGACCTCCGGCCGGGTGGCCACCAGGCGCTCGCACGAATCCAGCACCTCGCGCACGTGGGCCGGCTCGGCGGCCACCACGGCCACGCCGATCTGCGCGCGACCGTGCAGGTCGAGCGCACCCACCTCGGCAGCCGACACCTCGAAGCGGCGCAGCGCCGCCACGATCGGCCGTACGTAGGATCTCTTGGCCTTGAGCGACCGGGAGTCGCCCGGCAGCAGCAGGTCGAAGACCGCGGTTCCGGTGAACATCGCCTCGGACGATACCCGGACACACCCACACATGATCAAGGGGTTTACGCCTTTCGGCGTAAACCCCTTGATCAGTGTCTCAGCGGGTCAGGCGCGTGCCTTCTCCCGCATCTCGAAGGTCTCGATCACGTCGCCGACCTGGACGTTGTTGTAACCACCCAGGGTCAGACCGCACTCGAAGCCCTCGCGCACCTCGGTCGCGTCGTCCTTGAACCGCTTGAGCGAGCTGATGGTGAGGTTGTCCGCCACCACCGTGCCGTCGCGCAGGAGACGGGCCTTGGCGTTGCGCCGGATGAGGCCCGACCGGACGATGCACCCGGAGATGTTGCCGATCTTGGACGAGCGGAAGACCTCGCGGACCTCCGCGGTGCCGAGCTCGACCTCCTCGTACTCCGGCTTGAGCAGGCCCTTGAGCGCCGCCTCGATCTCCTCGATGGCCTGGTAGATGACGGTGTAGTACCGGATCTCCACGCCCTCGCGGTCGGCAATCTCGCGGACCTTGTTGGCGGCCCGCACGTTGAAGCCGATGATCGTGACCGCCTCGGACGAGGCGCTCGCGAGCATGACGTCGCTCTCGGTGATCGCGCCGACACCCCGGTGGATGATCCTGAGCTGGACCTCCTCGGGGATGTCGAGGTTGAACAGCGCGTCCTCGAGCGCCTCCACCGAACCGGAGACGTCGCCCTTGAGCACCAGGTTGAGCGAGGTCTTCTCGCCCTCCTTGAGCTGCTCCATGAGCGTCTCGAGGGTGGCCCGGCCCCGGGAGTTGGCGAATGCCGCCGCCCGCCGCCGTGCCTGCCGCTGCTCGGCGATCTGCCGCACCGTGCGGTCGTCCTCGGCCGCCAGGAACGTGTCGCCGGCCCCCGGCACCGCGGTCAGACCGAGCACCAGCACCGGACGTGCCGGACCGGCCTCGGCGACCTGGTTGCCGTTCTCGTCGAGCATCGCGCGAACGCGTCCGTGCGCCCCGCCGGCGACGATCGAGTCGCCCGCCCGCAGGGTGCCCTTCTGCACCAGCACCGTCGCCACCGCACCGCGGCCCTTGTCCAGGTGCGCCTCGATCGCCACACCCTGCGCCGGCCCGTCGATCGGAGCGGTCAGCTCCAGCGACGCGTCGGCGGTCAGCAGGACGGCCTCGAGCAGGTCCTCGATGCCGATGCCCGGCTTGGCGGCCACGTTGACGAACATGGTGTCGCCGCCGTACTCCTCGGCGACCAGGCCGTACTCGGTCAGCTGCTGGCGGACCTTGTCCGGGTTGGCCTCCGGCTTGTCGACCTTGTTGACCGCGACCACGATCGGCACGTCGGCCGCCTTGGCGTGGTTCAACGCCTCGATGGTCTGCGGCATGACGCCGTCGTCGGCCGCGACCACCAGGATCACGATGTCCGTGACCTGGGCACCACGGGCACGCATGGCGGTGAACGCCTCGTGACCCGGGGTGTCGATGAAGGTGATCGCCCGATCCTCGCCCTCGTGCGGGACGTGGACCTGGTACGCGCCGATGTGCTGGGTGATGCCACCCGCCTCACCGGCCACGACGTTCGCCTTCCGGATCGCGTCGAGCAGCTTGGTCTTACCGTGGTCGACGTGACCCATGACGGTCACCACCGGCGGACGGCTGACCAGGCGGTCCTCCGCCACCTCGGCGTCGAGGTCGATGTTGAACTGCGCGAGCAGCTCACGGTCCTCGTCCTCCGGGCTGACGATCTGCACGTTGAAGCCGAGGTGCTCACCCAGCAGCAGCAGGGTGTCGTCGGAGCACGACTGGGTCGCCGTCACCATCTCGCCCAGGTTGAACATCTCCTGGACCAGCGAACCGGGGTTGGCGTTGATCTTGTCGGCGAAGTCCGACAGCGAGGCGCCACGGGACAGCCGGACGACCTGACCCTGACCGCGGGGAGCACCCGAGGACATGGTCGGGGCCGACAGGTTGTCGAACTCCTGTCTGCGCTGCTTCTTGGACTTGCGACCGCGGGTCGGCTTGCCACCCGGGCGCCCGAAGGCACCCGCGGCGCCACCGCCGCGACCACGACCGCCACCACCCGGACGACCGGCACCACCGGCCGGAGCGCCCGGACGGAAACCGCCGCCGGCACCACCGCCGCCACCACCGGGACCGCCGCGGTAGCCACCGCCACCGCCGGCGCCACCACCGGGACCGCCGCGGTAGCCACCGCCACCGCCGGCGCCACCACCGGGACCGCCGCGGAAGCCGCCACCGCCGCCGGGACGACCGGCGCCGCCGCCGGGACGACCGGCACCGGGGCCGCCGGGGCGACCCGGACGCTGGCTCGGCATGGAAGCCGGGCTCGGCCGCGGCGGCATGGAAGCCGGGCTGGGCCGCGGCGGCATCGACGCCGGGCTCGGGCGGGGACCGCCCGCACCGGCGGCCGGCGGCCGCTGCTGCTGCCCGCCCTGGATGCCGAACGGGTTGTTACCGGCGCCACGCGCCGGCGGACGGCCACCAGGCCGACCACCCGGGCCCGGGGTGGGCCCACCGGGACGACCGGCGGCCGGGGCCCCCGGCCGGGGCGGCATGGCACCCGGACCCGGACGCGGGCCGGGGCGCGGGCCACCCTCCGTCGGCGGTTCCCGACGGACGTTCTCCCGCTGCTGCTGCCGGGCAGCCTGCGCGGCCTTGACCGCGGCCTCCTGCTCGGCCTTCAGTGCGGCGGCACGCGCCTCGGCGGCCGCCACCTCGATGTCGTGGGCGCTCGCCGGCTTCGCGACCGGTGCCGCAGGCTGCGGCGGGCCCGGAACCGGTCCCTTGGGCTTCGGCCCAGGGGTCGGCGCACCCGGCCGCCGGGGCGGCATCGGCTTGGCCGAGACGCGGGGCGCACCCGGGGCCGGCGACGGGGTCGGGGTCGACGGCGGAGCCGACGGAGCGGCCGCCTGCGGGGCGGCCGGCGCCGGGGCACCGCCGTTGTTGACGAATGCGCCACGCAGCCGTCGGGCGACGGGCGCCTCGACGGTGCTGGACGCGGACTTGACGAACTCGCCCATCTCCTTGAGCTTGGCGAGAACGGTCTTGCTTTCGACCCCGAGCTCTTTTGCAAGCTCGTGTACGCGGGCCTTTCCTGCCACTGCACTCCTCACTCCGAGGTCGTGCGGGCAGCACCCGCAGCGACCTCACTCGTGCACTTGAAGCCTGGTCATTTCAGGGACTTCATCGTGTGCTCATGTCGGTCGTCCTACCTTGCTAGCGACCCGCGCCCGGTCGGGTTTGACCGGACGTCGTGGTTGGCGCATCGAGATGCGCCGCGAGCTCACCGGGGTCGAGGACCCCGGTGACGCGCAGCGCCCGCCCGAAGGCGCGACGCCGCACCGCCTGCGCGAAGCAGGCCGGATCCGGGTGCACGTGTGCCCCCCGACCCGGCAGCCTGCGGGCCGGATCGGGCCGGAGGCTGTGTCCAGCCTCGTCACCGATCGCGACGATCCGCAGCAGATCACTGGCCGGCGCACGGCGCCGGCAACCCACACAGGTGCGCTCGGGCTGCGCGCGTCGTGCCACCGGGGAAAGTCTACCCCTAGCTCCCGGAGATCGCGCCGCCCGGCTCCGGGACCTGATCGACTCCCCCGCGCCCGGCCGGGCCGGTCTGCTCGGCGTCGGATCGAATGTCGATCCGCCAACCGGTCAACCGGGCCGCAAGTCGGGCATTCTGCCCCTCACGGCCGATGGCGAGCGACAACTGGAAGTCCGGCACGGTCACCCGGGCCGTACGGGTGGCCAGGTCGACCACGTCCACCCGCAGCGCCTTGGCCGGCGACAACGCGTTGCCGACGAAGGTCGCCGGGTCGTCCGACCAGTCGATGATGTCGATCTTCTCACCGTGCAGTTCGCTCATGACGGCCCGCACCCGCTGCCCCATCGGCCCGATGCACGCCCCCTTGGCGTTCACGCCGGGCGCGGTGGAGCGGACGGCGATCTTCGTACGGTGACCTGCCTCACGCGCGATGGCGCTGATCTCGACCGTCCCGTCGGCGATCTCCGGCACCTCCAGGGCGAAGAGCTTCTTCACCAGCGCCGGGTGCGATCGGGACAACGTGATCTGGGGACCGCGCATTCCCTTGGCCACGTGCACCACGACGCAGCGGATCCGCTCGCCGTGCACGTACCGCTCGCCGGGCACCTGCTCCGACTGGGGCAGGACGCCCTCCAGCTTGCCCAGGTCGACGGTGACGATGCCCTTCTCGGCGCGCGCCTCGTGCGCCTGGACCACACCGGTGACCAGGTCGCCGTCGCGGCCCACGTACTCGCCGAAGTGGGCCTCGTCGGTGGCCTCCCGCAGCCGCTGGAGGATCACCTGCTTGGCCGTCATGGCCGCGATCCGGCCGAAGTCGTGCGGGGTGTCGTCCCACTCCCGCACCACGCTGCCCTCGGAGTCCACCTCCTGCGCGTACACCAGGGCCGCGCCGGTCTTGCGGTCGATCTCCACCCGAGCGTGCGGCTCCGCACCCTCGGTGTGCCGGTACGCGGTCAGCAGCGCGGTCTCGATCGCCGCGAGGATCGTGTCGAACGGGATCTCCCGCTCGCGCTCCAGTGCGCGCAGCGCCGCGAGGTCGATGTTCACCTCTCCTCGTCCTCCACATCGTCGTCGTCGAAGTCGTCGGTGTCACCGAACTCGTCGGCCTCGTCCACCTCGTCGAGGCGCGTGAACTCGACCTGCACCCGCCCGGGGCCCAGGTCGGCGTACGTCCATTCCGCGCGGCCGGCGTCGGTCTCCAGGACCACCCGCTCGTCGTCGGCCTCGACCACCCGCCCGGTGACCTGGCGGTCGCCGGCGCCCTCGCCGCCGCGCACGGTCACCTTGACGAGCCGGCCGGTGTTGCGCCGCCAGTGCCGGGGAAGGGTCAGCGGCCGGTCCACGCCGGGCGAGCTGACCTCCAGCTGGTACTCCCCGGCCACGATGTCCCCGCCCGCCTCCTCGGCGGCGTCGAGGGCGGCGGAGACGGCCCGCGAGACGTCCGCGACGGCGTCCAGGTTGATCCCGCCGTCGGCGTCCACGATCACCCGCACCACGTGCCGCCGGCCGGCCCGGGACACCGACAGGTCCTCCAGGTCGTACCCGGTGTCGGTGACGACCGGCTCGATGACCTCGCGCAGGCGGGCGCGCCGCGCGGCGAGGTCGCCGCCGCGGGCGGCGCCGTCGGTGCCCCGCGGGCCGGCCGCGCGCCGCGGTCGCCCCGTCGGCCCCGTCGGCCGGGTGGCACGGCCACGCTGGGTCATCTGGCGCCCCTTCTGCTGGTCGCGGCGCCCGGTCCGGTCGCCACGACGGTACGCCACCGGGGCGGACGCACCGGTGGTTGCGCAGAGCGTAACGCGCCGTCCGCCCGCCGGCCCGGCCGGCGCACCGAGGCCAATGACCACGCCGCCGGCGAGGATGGTGTTGACTTGGCCGGTGGCGACGGGCAGAACGACAGAGCGCGACGGGACAACCGGGCATTCCCGGCGAAACGTGATCCGGGCGGGTGCCCTCCTGGCGCTCGGCAGTGCCCTGGCACCGCTCACCGGCTGTGATCCATTCGACCGCGACGGTGAGCCGGCCCCGGGGCCCGACCCGCTCGCGCCGCTGGTCGACGAGGCGCTCGCGCTCGCCGCGGCGTACCGGGAGGCGGCCGCCGCCCACCCCACGCTGGCCGAGCGGCTGACGCCGATCGCCGAGGCGCACGCCACCCACGCGGCGGAACTTGCCCGGGTCGCCCGGATGACCCTGCCGTCGGCCACCGCCACCGGGGCACCCGCCGAGCCGACCAGCGACCCCGACGCCGCACTCGCCACGCTGCGCGAGCGCGAGAAGACGGCCCGTGAGGCGGCGACCCGCGCCTGCGCGGAGGCACCGGCCGACCGGGCCGCGCTGCTCGCGTCCGTCACCGCCGCCCGCGCCGCGCATCTGGAGGCACTCCGGTGACCACACCGACCCCCACCGCCGGCCCCGCCGCCGCGCTCGGCGCCGCGCTCACCGCCGAGTACGCCGCCATCTGGGCCTACGGCCCGATCGGGGTACGCCTCACCGGCGCCGCCCGGAAGGCGGCCCGCGACGCCGAGGCGGCGCACCGCCGACGCCGCGACGACCTCGTGCTCCACCTCAGCACCGCCGGCGGCGCCGTCCCCGCCGACCGGGCTGGTTACGCCCTGCCCTTCCCGGTGACCGACGCGGCGAATGCACTGCGACTCGCCGTCGAGGTGGAGGAACGGACGGGGGCGTTCTGGCGGGCGGCGGTGGCCGCCACCACGGGCACCGACCGGGAACGCGCGCTCGCCGCGCTGGTCGACTGCGCCGTCCGGGCCACCCGGTGGCGCCGGACGGCCGGGATCACGCCGCTGACGGTGCCGTTTCCGGGCCGGCCCGCCTGACGGACCGCCCGGAATCCGGCAGCGACCGCGGCGGCCCGGCCGGCGCTCCGGTTGCCGGCGACATACCAGGTATGCATACTCCGGAACCATGTCCATCCGTCACGGGCTGCTCGCCCTGCTCGAACGCGGCCAGATGTACGGCTACCAGCTGCGCTCGGCGTTCGAGGAGTCGACCGGGTCGACCTGGCCGCTGAACATCGGGCAGGTCTACACCACGCTCTCCCGGCTGGAACGGGACGGGCTGGTGCGGTCGCTCCCGGAGAGCGAGGCCGGGCAGCGCCCGTACGAGATCACCGACGCCGGGCGGGCGGACCTGGCGCTCTGGTTCGCCACCCCGATCAGCCGTGCCGACCGGCCCCGCGACGAGCTCGCCATCAAGCTCGCCCTCGCGCTCACCACGCCCGGCGTCGACGTGCGGTCGGTGGTGCAGACCCAGCGCGCCGCCACCATACGGACCCTCCAGGAACTGACCCGGCTCAAGTACGCGAGCGACCGGCCGGAGGACCTGCCCTGGCGTCTGGTGCTGGACGCGATGGTCTTCCAGGCCGAGGCCGAGGTCCGCTGGCTGGACCACTGCGAGAGCAGCCTGGTGCGGCACCGGCCGGCGGCACCGGCGGCCGGGCACGACCCCGCCGCCGAGGCGGTGGAGCGGACCGACGAGAGGGCCCGGCGGTGAGCCCGGCGGGGGACGAGGCGCGCGTCCCCGTGCTCGACGTCCGCGACGTGCACCGCACCCACGGCAGCGGCCCGGCCGCCGTCCACGCTCTGCGGGGGGTGAGCCTCACCGTCCACGCCGGGGAACTCGTCGCGGTGATGGGTCCGTCCGGGTCGGGCAAGTCCACGCTGCTCGCCCTCGCCGGTGGGCTGGACGGCCCGACCGCCGGGGACGTCCACGTCGAGGGTCAGCGGCTCGGCGGGCTTGATCGGCGGCGCCTGGCCCAGCTGCGGCGGCGCCGCATCGGCTACATCTTCCAGGACCTCAACCTGCTCGGCAGCCTCACCGCCGTCGAGAACGTCGCGCTCCCCCTGGAACTCGACGGCGCCGGCGTGCGACGGGCCCGCCGGCTCGCGCTGGACGCGCTCGCCGAGGTGGGCCTGCCGGAGCTGGGCGACCGCTTCCCGGACCAGCTCTCCGGCGGGCAGCAGCAGCGGGTGGCCATCGCCCGCGCGCTCGTCGGCGAACGACGGCTCGTCCTGGCCGACGAGCCGACCGGCGCGCTGGACTCGCAGACCGGCGAGGCGGTGCTGCACCTGCTGCGCCGCCGGGTCGACGCGGGAGCGGCGGGGGTGCTGGTCACCCACGAGGCGCGGCACGCCGCCTGGGCGGACCGGGTGGTGTTCCTGCGCGACGGCGTGCTGGTCGACTCGACGGCGCCGCTGGGCGACGTCGAGCAGCTGCTGACCGGCAGCGGCCGGTGAGCCCGGGCCGGCGCGGCACGAGGCTCGCCGCGGCGGCCGGCTCGTGGTGGGTCGCGCTACGGATCGCCCGGCGGGAGGCGCGCCGCGCCCGGGGCCGGACCGCGCTGGTGCTCGCGATGATCGCGCTGCCCGTGCTGGTCCTCTCCTTCGCGGCGACGACCTGGGACATGTCCAATGTGACCCGGCCCGAACGCGCCGCGCGCCAGCTCGGCGCCGCGGACGCCGAGCTGCTACCGGTGGCCCGTAACCCGGTCACGCAGGCTCCGTGGGGCGACGGGTGGGGACAGCGTGGCGACGACCTCGTCCCACCCGGTCGGGTCACCGCGGAGCAGGTCACCGCCCTGCTCCCACCCGGTACGCGCGTCCTGCCCATCCTGCGGTGGACGTTCTTCGAGGCCCGCGTGGGGGACCGCGTCGAGGACGACGTGTCCGGCCGGGTCGTCGACCTCACCGATCCGCTCGGGCACGGCCTGGTGCGCGTCCACGCCGGCCGCGCGCCGACCGCGCCCGGCGAGATCGCGGTCAACCCGGCCGCCCTCCGGCGGCTCGACGCCCGCCTCGGCGGGACGGTCACCGCCGCCGATGGCCGTCGCACCTGGACGGTGGTCGGCGTGGTCGAGTTCCCCGATCAGCTGAGTCCCCTGGTCGTACTGCCGCCCGGTCCCCAGGTCGAGGAGGGGGCGACCTGGCTGGTGGACCTGCCGGGCGCCGTCGGTGACGATCTGTTCCGCCGGCTCAACGAGCAGGGGTACGTGGTGCAGGCCCGCGTTCCCGGACCGCCCCCGGAGGACGGTTTCACACCGGGCGAGCCGTCCTGGATCACCTCGGTGGACGTGGCGGACGCGGGCGGCGTCGTACTGGTCAGCGGGCTCGCCCTGCTCGAGGTGGTGCTGCTGGTCGGACCCGCCTTCGCGGTCGGCGTCCGCCGGCGGCGGCGGGACCTGGCGCTGGTCGCGGTGGCCGGCGGTGACGCCGCGGACCTGCGCCGCGTCGTCCTCGCGGACGGGGTGGTGCTCGGAGCCGTCGGCGCCGGCGGCGGCCTGGCGCTCGGCGTCACCGCGGCCGTCGCCGCCCGACCGCTGGTGGAGGTGTACGTCTTCGGGGAACGCTTCGGCGGGTACCGGACCCCACCCGCGCTGCTGCTGGCCATCGCCGCGGTCGCCGTGCTGGCCGGGGTGCTCGCCGCGCTCGTGCCGGCCTGGACCGCCGCCCGGCAGGATGTGGTGGCGGGGCTGGCGGGCCGGCGTACGCCACCGGCGTACCGGCGCCGCTGGCTGGTCGCGGGGGTGGCGCTCACGGCCGGCGGGGCGGCGCTCGCCGCCACCGGAGCGGTCGTGTGGACACACCCGACCGTCATCCTCGCCGGCCTGGTCCTCGGCGAGCTGGGGCTGGTCCTCGCCACGCCGGCGCTGGTGGGGCTGCTCGCCCGGGTCGGCCGGATCCTGCCGCTGGCACCGCGGATCGCCGTGCGGGACGCCAGCCGCAACCGCTCGTCGGCCGCCCCGGCGATCTCGGCGGTGATGGCGGCGGTCGCCGGCAGCGTCGCGCTCGGCGTCTACCTGGCCAGCGACGAGGCCCGCAGCAACCAGTCCTGGCGCCCCGGCCTGCCGGCCGGGACCGTGCTGGTCACCAGAGCCGATTCGCCGGAGCAGGCCACGAGCCGACTCACCGGCCCGGCCGCTGTGCCGGAGGGGAAAGCCGGTCTGCCCGAGAGCGCGGTCGCCGCCGCGGCCCGGACCCACCTCCGTGGCCAGGGGCTGGCACCGCTGGTGGAGGTCGGGTGCGCGGCGGCGGACGACCCCTGCCACGTCACCCCGGTGCTGCCACCCGATCGGGCCTGCCCGTGGGCGGCGGGGGGCCGGCTGACCGAGGCGGACCACCGGCGGGCCCGGGCCGACGAGCGCTGCCGGCGCGGGCCCGAGGACCCCTGGGGCCCGTACTTCACCGTCACGATCGACGACGGCCGCGCGCTGCCGCTGCTCACCAGTGCCGGGACGGCCGACGCCGCGGCGGCGGCCGCGGTGCTGCGCGCCGGCGGCGCGGTGGTGACCGACCCGCGTTACCTGGTCGACGGGCGGCTGGAAGTCGTCGTCCGCGACGGCCCCGAGGGCGCCGTCACCGTCCGCGCGACCGTGCCCGGCTACGCGCTGCGCGCCCCCCGACTGGCGGTGGACCGGCTGCTGCTCTCCCCCGGCGCGACGACCCGCCTGGGCTTGACCAGCCAGCCGGTCGGCTGGGCGTTCAGCACCGACCACGCGGCGGACCGGGACCGTCGGGACCGGTTCGTCGCCGCGCTGCGACCGCACGGGGCCGTGTCGATCGGCTACGAGGAGGGTCCGCCCGCGAGCGACACCCGGCCGCTCCTGCTGCTGCTCGCGGCGGCCTCCGGTGTGATCACCCTCGGCGCCGCCGGTGTCGCGACCGGCCTGGCCGCCGCCGAGGGACGCGCCGACCTGTCCACACTGGCCGCCGTGGGCGCCGCGCCGGCGGTACGCCGGATCCTCTCCCTGTGCCAGGCCGGGGTGATCGCCGTCCTCGGCTCGGCTCTCGGCATCGTCGCCGGCCTCGGTTCGGCGCTCATGATCCTGGTCGCGACCAACCGGCGGTACGTGAACAGCTGGCCGGTCGAGGAGCCGTACCCCCTGGTCGTGCCCGGCACCACCCTGGCCGTGCTGGTGGTGGTGCCGCTGGTGGCGATGCTCGGGGCGGGCCTGTTCACCCGCTCGCGGCTACCGGTCGAACGTCGTCTCGACTGAGGGTGACCGCCCCCGCTCGGCGGCGACCGTCCGTCGTCACCGCCCCCGGGGGGTGTCCTCCCGGCGGCCGGACCGGCACACTGTCCCCGTGTCCGTACTGGGAACCCTCACCCGCCGGGTCGGTCACCACCGCTGGTTCGGCGCCGCTGCCCGCCTGCTCGTGCCCGCCGACCGCGTCGTCGGCCGCCTCACCCGGGGGCGGGTGGTCGCCCTGGGCCTCATCCCCTCGCTGGTCATCACGACCACCGGTCGCCGCTCCGGCAAGCCCCGCAGCAACCCGCTGCTGTACGTGCCGGACGGCGACGCGTACGTGGTGATCGGGTCCAACTGGGGGCAGACCCACCAGCCCGGCTGGGCGCTGAACCTGCTCGCCCACCCGACCGCCGAGGTGGACGTCAAGGGCCGCCGGGTTCCGGTGCGCGCCGAGGTCGCGGAGGGCGCCGAACGGGAACGGCTCTGGCAGCTCCTGGTGACCGAGTGGCCGGCGTACCGCACGTACGTGGAGCGGGCCGGGGGCCGGGAGATCCGCATCTTCCGGCTCGTGCCCACCGGGCCCGGCGGACCGTCCGGCGCGGCCTAGGGTCAGCGTCCCGCCCCACCGGCTACCACCCGCCGGCCCCGGGGCCCCGGCGCGTCTCGCGACGGTACGTCGGGACACGGCCTAGGGTGGTGCCCGTCCGGCGGTGGCCGAGGTCCGGCGGGACGTGAGGTGAGCGGCGTGCACTCCGAGGACGGCGAGGCGTACCGGGACGATCCACGGTGGGCGGTCGCCGAGCGGGTCGCGGACGCGGCGCGCCGGCGGTTCCCGGCGGACGTCCTCGCGGTGGCGGTGCACGGCCCGTTGGCGCACGGCGACGACGACGGCGGCGGGGACGGCGAGGTCGGCCTGCTGGTCGTCACGTACCGGCCCGGCGGCCGACCCGCGGCGACCCGGCGGGTGGACGGGGTGCTCGTCGACCTGACCGTCGCCGCCGCCGACGACTACCTCCAGCGGGCGCGGGCGCTCACCCCGCTCTGGCCGCTCACCGCCGACCGGTACGTGACCACGCGCGCCCTGCACGACCCGACCGGTTGGTTGCGCACGCTGCGCGACGAGCACCTCGGGCGCCTGGCCCGGGCCCGGCCGGCCGAGTTCAGCGCCGCGGCCCGGCAGGCCTGGTACCGGGGCAGCGCGGCGCACGCCCGGGCCCTCCGGCTGGCCGAGTGGTACGAGACCGACCAGGCCCTGCTCATGCTCGGCGAGGCGCGGCTCGCGGCGGCGACGGTGAGCGGCCTGCTCAGCCGCACCTACTTCCGGGACCCCGGCGACGCGGTGCGCCGGACCGGGCTCGCCGGGGCCGACATGACCGAGGTGGGCACGGTGCTCGCCAAGCAGGCCGAGGAGCTGGCCGCGCGCGGTCGCCCCGTGGACGGCACCGTGGACGACCTCCTCGACGGCTGACGCCGCCCGCCGTGCTACAGCGCGCTCTGGACGCCGATCAGTGTGCCGATGGCGTACGTCGCGGCGGCGGCCAGCCCGCCGAGCAGGAGCTGGCGCAGGCCGCTGGACCACCAGGGCCGGTTGGTGAACCGGGCGACGACCGCCCCGGCCACGAAGAGCCCGAACCCGCCGACGCCCAGGGCCAGCCAGAGACTGGTGAGCCCGAGCAGGTACGGCAGCAGCGGCACCAACGCGCCGACCGAGAAGAACAGGAACGACGAGATCGCCGCCGCCCACGGGCTGGGCTGGTCGTCCGGGTCGACGCCCAGCTCCTCCCGGACGTGCACCCGCAGGGCCTCCTCCGGGTTGCGGCGCACCGCCTCGGCGACCTGCATCGCGAGATCCCGGGGCAGGCCCCGCGCGACCCACGCGTCGGCCAGTTCCCGCGCCTCGGCCTCGGGGTGCCGTTCCAGCTCCCGGCGCTCCTTGGCCACCTCGGCGGCCACCTGCTCGTTGGCGGAGCGGACGCTCGTGTACTCGCCCAGCCCCATCGAGATGGCACCGGCCACCAGGCCGGCGGTGCCGGTGAGCACGACGGTCCGCGGCGACACCCCGCCGCCGCCCACGCCCGCGATCAGGGCGATGTTCGTCACCAGGCCGTCCATCGCACCGAACACCGCCGGCCGCAGCCAGCCGCCGGACACGTCCGCGTGGTGCGCCTCGCGCAGCGCCGCCGGGGTGTCGGTCACGGCAACGTCAGGATCTCGTGCCCGTCCTCGGTCACCACGATGGTGTGCTCGAACTGGGCGGTCCACTTCCGGTCCTTCGTCACGACCGTCCAGCCGTCGTCCCACATGTCGTACTGGTAGGTGCCGAGGGTGATCATCGGCTCGATGGTGAACGTCATGCCCGGCTCCATCAGGTCAGTGGGGCGGGGGCTGTCGTAGTGCGGCACGTAGAGCCCGCTGTGGAAGGATTCCCCGATGCCGTGGCCGGTGAAGTCGCGGACCACGCCGTAGCCGAAGCGCTTCGCGTACGACTCGATGACCCGGCCGATCACGTTGATCTGGCGGCCCGGGGCGACCGCGCGGATGCCGCGCATCATCGCCTCGTGGGTGCGCTCGACCAGCAGCCGGGCCTCCTCGCTCACCTCGCCCACGCAGAAGGTGGCGTCCGTGTCGCCGTGCACCCCGTTGAGGTACGCCGTCACGTCGACGTTGATGATGTCGCCGTCCTGGAGCACGGTGGAGTCGGGGATGCCGTGGCAGATCACCTCGTTGAGGCTGGTGCAGCAGGACTTGGGGAAGCCCTTGTAGCCCAGGGTCGACGGGTAGGCGCCGTGGTCGCAGAGGAACTCGTGCACCACCTTGTCGATCTCGTCGGTGGTCACGCCCGGCTTGCAGTGCTCGCCCGCGAGCTGGGTGGCCTGCGCCGCGAGGCGCCCGGCGATCCGCATCTTCTCGATGGTCTCCGGGGTCTGCACGTGCGACCCGCGCCACTCCTGGGGACGCTTCTTCCCCACGTACTCGGGTCGGGGAATGTGGGCGGGCACCTGCCGCCACGGGGAGAGCGTGCCTGGGGTCAGCGGCGCACGGACGGTCATGCCGCAAGCCTATCGCCGCGCCGTCGGGCGACCCCCGCCACCGCCGGTCGCGGCCGGTTGTTGCCCCGCCAGGTCGGCTGTGCCATGGTGTCTGCGTGGATCAAGGGGGCGCACCTCCCGTCTTCTCCGCGAGCGCGGAGCTCGACGGTGATCACCTCCATGTGGTCGTGACCGGCGAGGTCGACATGGCCACGGCCGACACGATGCTCCAGACGGCCCTCCGGGAGCCGGCCCGGCGGGTGACGCTCGACCTGCGGGCCGTCACCTTCTTCGACTCGGCGGCGATCCACGCGGTGGTCCGGCTCGCCCAGAAGTTCCCGGACGCCCTCACCGTGCTGCCGTCCCGGCAGGTCGCCCGGGTGCTGGAGATCTCCGGCCTGGGCGAGCAGGCCTGGTACCGCTCCCCCTGACGCGGCGCCCCGGCCGGGGACGCCGGCGCACGTCCTAGCTAGGGCCTGTCCTGCAGCCGCCGGCGAAGCGTCACTTCCGTCCCGTCACCGGTACGGCGGACCGACAGCTCCCCCAGTGCCCGGATCAACGACAGCCCACGGCCCCGGAAGCCCGAGCCGCTCGACTCCCGCCACCGACCGCTGTCGCGGATCGTGGCGACCACCGTACGGTCCTCGATGGTGACCTCGACGCTGATCGTCGGCTCGGCCGGCTCGACGGGGTGCTCGATGGCGTTCGCGGCGGCCTCGGAGACGGCCACCGTCAGGTCGAACAGGTCGGTGTCACCGACGCCGTGCGCGACGAGGAAGTCCTCCAACCGCTTGCGCAGGACGCTCAGCCGGGTCGGGTCGGCCGGGAGCCGCAGGGCGAACCGGTTGAGTTCGGCGGCCTCCAGCGCGAGGACCGCGACGTCGTCGCGGCGGGGCCGCTCGGCGACCCGCTCGACGACCGCGTCGACGAGGTCGGCGACGTGCTCGCGGGGCGCCGCCGCGTCCCGGCGGAGCAGCGCGAGCGCCGCGTCGATGCCGTGGTGCCGGTCCTCGATGAGGCCGTCGGTGAACAGCAGCAGCCGGCTGCCCGGGGCCAGCTCACCGTCGACGGTCCGGTACGCGGTGTCCGGGATCGCCCCGACCGGCGGTCCCAGGGCGCGGTCGTGCAGGAACGCCACGTCGTCTCCTCGGATCACAAGCGGGGACGGGTGACCGGCGCTGGCGTACCGGAGCCGGCCGGTGCGGGGGCTGAACGACAGGCACACCACGGTGGCGAAGGAGCGGTCGTCGGTGGAGCCGACCAGCCGGTTCAGCCGGGTCAGGGAGGCGCCCGGGTCGAACCCCTCCAGCACGTACGCCCGCAGCGCGTTGCGGAGCTGGCCCATCGCGGCGGCCGCCCGGACCCCCTTGCCGACGACGTCGCCGATGACGAGCACGAGCGTGTCGTCGCCGAGCGCGACCACGTCGTACCAGTCGCCGCCGACCTCGACGTCGGTGGTGCCGGGCAGGTAGCGGCTGGCGACGACGGCGCCCGGCAGCTGCGGCAGCGAGCGGGGCAGCAGGCTGTGCTGGAGAGTGGTGGCGATGCGGTGTTCGGCCTCGTAGAGCTGGGCGTTCTCCAGCCGGACGCCGACCAGGCGGGCGAGCTGGGTGAGCGCCGCCTCGTCGGTCTCCGCGCCGTCGCCGTCCGATCGCCAGACGCGCAGCTCGCCGAGCTGCTCACCGGCGGTTCCGGTCAGCGGCAGGACGAACGACGGATCGAGCGCCGTCACGCCGCCGGCGTCGGCCTCGTACCGGGCGCCGGTGGCGCTGACCACGACCCGGGCGGCCTCGGCGAGACTGAGCGCGTGCCGGGCGGCGACCTGGAGCACGTCTCCGGTGGAGCGGGCGGTGTTGACCGCCACCGCGGCGTCGGCGAGAGCCCGGAGCCGGCGGATGATCTGGCCGCGCAGCTGGCCCAGCTCGACGTTCGCCCGGACGCGGGCGACCAGCTCCTGCCCGGAGAAGGGCTTGGTCAGATAGTCGTCGGCGCCGACGGACAGGCCGGCCACCGCCTCGGCGGAGCCGGCCCGCGCGGACAGCAGCACGATCGGCACGTGCCGGGTACGCGGGTCCGCGCGGAGCGCCGCGACCAGCCCGAAGCCGTCCAGCCGGGGCATCATCACGTCGGTGAGCACCAGGTCGAACGGGCTCTCGACGGCCAGTCGCAGCGCCTCCACGCCGTCGGTGGCCGTGACCACCTCCCACGACGGGGCGAGCAGCCGGGTGACGTGCTCCCGCAGGTCGGGGTTGTCGTCGGCCACCAGGATCCGGCCGGCGGCGGCCGCCCCGCCGGCACCGGGAGCGGCGACGCCGTCCGCCTGGGCGGGAGCGCCGGTCCAGAGTGCGCTCTCGGCCACGTGCAGCTCGGCCTGCGCCAGCTCGCTCGGGAAGGCGTCCTCGGCCTCGGCGATCCGCTCCGCGGGCAGGTGCGACGAGCCGAACGGCACCGTCACGGTGAACGTGCTCCCCTCGTCCACCGTGCTGCGCACCTCGACCCGCCCGCCGTGCATCTCGACGAGCTCCCGGACCAGGGCCAGGCCGATCCCGGTGCCCTCGTGCGTCCGGGAGCGGACCCCGGGCACCCGGTGGAACCGCTCGAAGACGTGCGGCAGCTCCTCCGGCACGACGCCCACGCCGGTGTCGGCGACCTCCAGCCGGGCCGCGCCGTCGACCGGCCGGACCCGGACCTGGATCTCGCCGTCGAAGGTGAACTTGACGGCGTTGGACACGAGGTTGAGGACGATCTTCTCCCACATGTCCCGGTCGACGTAGACCGGCGCGGGCAGCGGTGGGCAGTCCACCACCAGCCGCAGGCCGGCCCGCTCGGTGGCGGAGCGGAAGGTGCTGGCCAGCCGGGACGTGTACCCGGCCAGGTCGGTCGGCTGGTAGCGGGCGGCCAGCCGGCCGGACTCCAGCCGGGAGAAGTCGAGGACCGTGTTGACGAGCTTGAGCAGCCGCAGCGCGTTGCGGTGCATCATCGTCAGCCGGTCCGTGTACGCCTCCGGCAGCGCCCGGTCGGCGAGCAGGTCCTCCAACGGGCCGAGCACCAGCGTCAGCGGCGTGCGGAACTCGTGGCTGATGTTGGCGAAGAAGTTGGTCTTCGCGCGGTCGAGCGCGGCGAGCTCGGCGGCGCGGGCGCGTTCCTGCTCGTACGCCTGCTGCTTGTCGACCGCCCGCGAGATCTGCGCGGCCACCAGGTGGAAGAAGGTGCGGTAGTCGTCGGAGAACTGGAGCCGGGGTGAGAGTCCGACGACCAGCGTGCCGAAGACCTCGTTGGCGGCGGTGATCGGCAGCACCAGCGCCCGGTCGGCGACGGTGACCCCGTCGAGCAGCTCCGCCACCGGGACGCCGTTGCGGGGGTTCGCGCCGGCGAGGTCGGTGAGCAGGACCGGGGACGGTGGGGTGACCGACGCCGGGTCGAGACCGCTGGCCCCGGCCAGGGCGAGGCGGCCGGCGTCGTCCCGAAGGTGGATCAGGGCGAACGGGACGTCCGCCCGGTGCCGGTCGAGCACCCGGGCCGCGCTCCGGCCCAGCTCCGCCGTGCTGGTCACCTCGGCCAGCTCACCGCCGAGCTCCGCGAGGGCCCGCAGGCGCCGCTCGCCGAGCACCCGGCCGGTCGTCTCGGACACGATGCAGAAGACCCCGGCCACGTGCCCGTCTGCGTCGCGGACCGGGTCGTAGGAGACGTCGAAGTACACCGTCTCCAGGAAGCCGTGCCGGTCGATGACGAACGGATGGTCCTGGCCGTAGTACGGCTCCCCGGTCGCGCGTACGCCCGCCAGCACGGGGCCCAGGACGTCCCACGTCTCCGCCCAGTGCTCACTGGCCGGC
Organism: Micromonospora thermarum; assembly: GCF_012034245.1. Lineage (GTDB taxonomy): Bacteria > Actinomycetota > Actinomycetes > Mycobacteriales > Micromonosporaceae > Micromonospora > Micromonospora thermarum. Next base: position 198,932 of record NZ_JAATEO010000005.1, read on the forward strand.
TGCCCGATCGCGTTCGGGTGCTTGGCGCCGATGGTCGGCCGGTAGGCGTCGTTGTAGAAAGCCCGGCTCTCCTCGCCCCAGAAGATCACCAGCTGCGAGCGGGAGGCGAGCATCGTGCTGACGGCATGGCTGAGCGCGGACGGCCAGGTGTCGGGTGTGCCGAACGGGGTGGTGGACCAGTCGAAGTGGCGCAGCCGCTCACCCATCTCGCCCCCCGCCGCGAAGGCCGCCTCGAGCAGCGGGGGCAGAGTCCTGTCCATGGGACTCTCGGAGGAGTGTCCCCGCTTCCCGCCCTCCTGGGCCGAGCTCATGCAGCCTCCCGATCCGGCCGTTGCCCGCCGCGGCCCGATGATCCATCGGGCGTGCCCGCCTTGGTACCCAGACGGACCCGCAACGTAACGCACCGAGCGAGTCGTACGCTGCTGACGCGGCCCACGCCGCACCGGACGCCGTCCCCGGCCCGGGCCGCGACCCCCTCGCGGCAGGTCCCGGACACCCGGCCGGACCGGGCCGCGGGGGTGACGCCGGACGCCCTATCCGGGGCCGGCCTCCACGCGGGACCTCGCCGCCGCCCGCACCAGCGCGCTGATCGGCCGGGGGTCGGGTTCCTCCTCCGGATGCCACTGCACCCCGAGCAGGAAGGGGCGGTGGCGGTCCTCCACCGCCTCGACGACGCCGTCGTCGGACCATCCGGTCACCGTCAGGCCACCCGGGTCGGCCACCGCCTGGTGGTGGTAGGAGTTCACCCGGTCGATCCCGGCCATCACGGTCGCCGCCAGGCTGCCCGGCGCGAACCGCACCGGGTGCGCCCCGTACACCCCGGGTGCGGGGCGGTGCCGGTCGTGACCCACGACGTCGGGAAGGTGCTGGTGGAGCGTGCCGCCGGCGGCGACCACGAGCAGTTGCATCCCCCGGCAGACGCCGAGCACCGGCAGGTCGGCGGCGAGCGCCCCGGTGAGCAGGGTCAGTTCCCCGGCGTCCCGCGCCGGCCGGGGGTCGGTACGCGGTGCGGGAACCTGGCCGTACCGGGCGGGGTCGACGTCCGGCCCGCCGGCCAGGAGCAGCCCGTCCAGCACCCGCAGCACGCCCGCGTCCAGGTCGTCCGGCGGCAGCACCACCGCCCGGCCCCCGGCCGCGGTCACCGCCGCCACGTACGCCTCCGGCACCAGCACCGCCGGCACGTCCCGCCACGTCGCCCAGCTCGCCGGCTCGACGTAACCGGTGACGCCGATCAGGGGCCGGGTCACAGCGGGGTCACGTACGCGCCGGTGATGCCGCCGTCCACGACGAACTGCGCGGCGGTCATGAACGAGGCGTCGTCGCTGGCCAGGAAGGCGACCGCGGCGGCGATCTCCTCCGGTTTCCCGAACCGCCCCATCGGCACGTGCACCAGCCGGCGCGCGGCCCGCTCCGGATCCTTGGCGAAGAGCTCCAGCAGCAGCGGGGTGGCGATCGGCCCCGGACAGAGCGCGTTGACCCGGATCCCCTCCCGGGCGAACTGCACGCCCAGCTCCCGGGTCATCGCCAGCACGCCGCCCTTGCTCGCCGTGTACGCGATCTGCGAGGTGGCCGCCCCCATCAGCGCGACGAACGAGGCGGTGTTGATGATCGACCCCTTGCCCTGCCGCCGCATGTGGGGGATCACGTACTTGCAGCACAGGTAGACGCTCGTGGTGTTGACCCGCAACACCCGCTCCCAGGCGTCCAGGCCGGTCTCCAGGATGGAGTCGTCGTCCGGCGGCGAGATCCCGGCGTTGTTGAACGCGATGTCCACCCGCCCGTGCCGGGCGACCACGCCGTCGAAGAGGTCCCGGACGGCGGTCTCGTCGGCCACGTCGGCCGCGACGAAGTCGCCGCCCACCTCGTCGGCGGCCCGCTTGCCCGCCTCCGGGTCGATGTCCACGCAGACGACCCGGGCGCCCTCGGCGGCGAACCGCCGCACCGTGGCCAGCCCGATCCCGCTGCCCGCTCCGGTGACCACGGCCACCCAGTCCGTCAACCGTCCCTGCACGGCGTCACTCTCCCGTCGCGATGAACACGTTCTTGACGTCGGTGAAGGCGTGCAACGCGTCCGGACCCAGCTCGCGGCCCAGGCCGGAGCGCTTCATCCCGCCGAACGGGGTCCAGTACCGCACCGACGAGTGCGAGTTGACGCTGAGGTTGCCCGACTCCACCGCCCGCGCCACCCGGATCGCCCGGCCCACGTCGCGGGTCCAGATCGAGCCCGACAGGCCGTACTCGGTGTCGTTGGCCAGCCGGACCGCCTCGGCCTCGTCGTCGAACGGCAGCACCGACACGACCGGGCCGAAGATCTCCTCCCGCCAGTGCCGGTCGGCCGGCGAGTCGGCGAGCAGCACCGTGGGCGCGTACCAGAAGCCGGGGCCGTCCGGGCGGGAGCCGGTGAAGGCCACCTTCGCGCCGTCGACGTACCCGGCCACCCGGTCGCGCTGCCCGGCGGAGATGAGCGGGCCCATCTCGGCGGTCTCGGCGGCCGGGTCCGCCACCCGCAGCGCCCGCACGGCCGGTTCGAGCAGTTCCAGGAACCGGTCGTACACCGGGCGCTGGACGAGGATCCGCGACCGGGCGCAGCAGTCCTGGCCGGCGTTGTCGAAGACGGCGTACGGGGCGGTCGCCGCCGCCTTCTCCAGGTCGGCGTCGGCGAAGACCAGGTTGGCGGACTTCCCGCCCAGCTCCAGCGTCAGCCGCTTCACCTGGGCGGCGCAGCCGGCCATGATCCGGGTGCCGACCTCGGTGGAGCCGGTGAAGCAGATCTTGCGGACGGCGGGGTGGGTGACGAACCGCTCCCCCACCACCGATCCCGCCCCGGGCAGCACGGTGAACACGCCCTCGGGCAGGCCCGCCTCCCGCCCCAGCTCGGCGAGGCGCAGCGCGGTGAGCGGGGTCAGCTCGGCAGGCTTGAGCACGACGGTGTTGCCGGCAGCGAGGGCGGGGGCGAAGCCCCAGGCGGCGATCGGCATCGGGAAGTTCCACGGGACGATCACCCCGACCACGCCCAGCGGCTCGTGGAAGGTCACGTCGAGGCCACCGGGGACGGGGATCTGCCGCCCGGTCAACCGTTCCGGCGCGCCCGCGTAGTAGTCGAGCACGTCCCGGACGTTGCCCGCCTCCCAGCGCGCGTTGCCGATCGTGTGCCCGGCGTTGCGCACCTCCAGCCGCGCCAACTCCTCGACATGCTCGTCGACGAGGACAGCGAACCGCCGCAACACCCGCGCCCGCTCCCCGGGGCCGACGTCCCGCCACACCTCGTACGCGGCGGCGGCCCGCCCGATCGCCGCATCGGCCTCGTCGCTCGACGTCGCCGGCACGGTGGCGACAACCTCCCCGGTGGCGGGATTCACCACGTCAGTCACGCGCCCCACCCCTCCCCTCCTCGCCGATCTTGCAGTTCCTGCCCCGACAAAGGCCACGTACCGGAACGAATCAGGGGCCGAAAGTGCAAGATCGCGGAGGACCGGGGGGCGCTACAGGCGTTCGAAGCCACGGAACAGCTCCCAGTCCGTCACGGCGGCGTCGAACGCCGCCAGCTCCACCCGTGCCTGGTTGGCGTAGTGCGCCACTACCTCGTCGCCGAAGGCGTCCCTCGCCAGACTTGAGTCGCGCCAGAGGTCGTGGGCCTCGCGCAACGTGCCCGGCACCCGCTCCGCCCGCATGTCGTCGTACGCGTTGCCGGTGCACTCCGGACCCAGCTCCAGCTTCTGGTCCAGGCCGTGCACCGCGCCGGCGACCAGCGCGGCGATCGCCAGGTACGGGTTGACGTCGGCGCCGGGCACCCGGTTCTCCACCCGCATCCCCTCGCCGTGACCGACCAGCCGCAGGGCGCAGGTGCGGTTGTCGGTGCCCCAGCGCAGCGCGGTCGGGGCGAACGACCCCGGCTGGTAGCGCTTGTACGAGTTGACGTTCGGGGCGAACAGGAGGCTGAACTCCCGCATCGTGGCGAGCAGCCCGGCCAGCACCCGTTCCCCGGTCGGCGACAGGTGCGCCGGCCCGTCGCCGAGCATCGCCGACCGCCCCTCGGTGTCCCGCAGCGAGAAGTGGATGTGGCAGGAGTTGCCCTCCCGCGCGTTCGGCTTGGCCATGAAGGTGATCGACATGCCCTCCTGGGCGGCGATCTCCTTGGCGCCGTTCTTGTAGATCACGTGGTTGTCGGCGCAGGTGACCGCCTCGTCGTACCGGAAGGCGATCTCGTGCTGGCCCAGGTTGCACTCGCCCTTGGCGCTCTCCGGCGTCAGCCCCGCCCCGGCCATCTCCGTGCGGATCCGCCGCAGCAGCGGCTCGACCCGCGCGGTGCCGAGCAGCGAGTAGTCCACGTTGTACTGGTTGGCCGGCGTGAGGTCCTGGTACCCGCGCCGCCAGGCCTCCTCGTACGAGTCCCGGTACAGCACGAACTCCAGCTCGGTGCCCGCATACGCGGTCAGCCCGTACGCGGCCAGCCGGTCGAGCTGCCGGCGGAGGATCTGTCGGGGCGAGGCGACGACCGGGCCGGAGCCGTCCAGCCACTCCAGGTCGGCCAGGGCCATCGCCGTGCCGGGCTGCCACGGCACCCGGCGCAGGGTCGCCAGGTCGGGCACCATCGCGAAGTCGCCGTAACCCCGTTCCCAGCTGGACATCGCGTACCCGTCGACGGTGTTCATGTCGACGTCGACGGCGAGCAGGTAGTTGCAGCCCTCGCTGCCGTGCGCGACCACCTGGTCCAGGAAGTACGGCGCGTGGAACCGCTTGCCCTGCAACCGCCCCTGCATGTCGACCAGGCCCAGCACGACGGTGTCGATCTCGCGCTCGGCGACGGCGACCCGCAGCTGTTCGAGAGTGAGCGGAGCGTTCCTCATCTGCGAGCCTCCATACGAAAGGTCTACTACCGAACCTTTGCATCCGTCAATGGCCAGCCGCCTCAGGTCAGCAGCCCGCGCAGCAGCTCCGCGGTGCCGTCGCAGTGCTCCTCCATCACCGCCCGGGCACCGCTCGCGTCACCGGCCAGGATGGCGTCGACGATCCGGGCGTGCTGGGCGTCGGAGTGGTCGAGGTTCCGGGTGATCACGGGGATCGCGGCGAGGAGCCGGTCGAGGGTCAACTGCACGTCGGCGACGGCCGCGGCCAGTGACGGCGAGCCGCTGGCCGCGGCGATCACCAGGTGCAGCCGGGAGTCCGAGACGCGACGGGTGGCCGGATCGCGGTCCCGGGAGGCGGCCAGGGCACCGACGAGGTGCTGCCGCTCGGTGGCCGACAGGCTGCGGTTGGCGGCCAGGGCCGCCGCGCCCGACTCCAGCACCCGCCGGAAGTCCAGCGCGTCGTGCAGCCGGTCGCCCATCTCGCGGGCCAGTTCGCCCGCGTCCGGCCGCCCGCCGCCCGCATCCGGTGCGGGCTGCGCCGAGCGGACGAAGGTCCCGCCGGTCCGCCCCCGGCGGGACTCCAGGTAACCGGCGTCCCGCAGGGCCGCTATCGCGTCCCGCAGGGTCACCCGGCTGACCTGGAGCCGCTCCGCCAGTTCGCGCTCGGCGGGCAGCCGCTCGCCGACCCGCACCATGCCCAGCTTGATCGCCTGGACGAGCCGGGCGACGGTGATCTCGAAGGCGTTGCCGCCGCGTACCGGTCGCCACACCGGTAGCGCCGGCTCGGTCTCCGCGCCCGTCTCCCGCGTCCATGCCGCGGCGACGCCCGGCTCGGCGGCACCGGCATGGATCCTCATCGGCCGTCCCTCCAGGGTGTCCAGGGTGGCGGGCGCCCGGAGCACCCGCCACCCGGGCAACGTACGCCCTAGTCAGTGGGCTCGGTGACGGGCTCCGCGCCCGTCGCCGGCCTGGGGATCGCCGGGTCCGCCACGTTGTGGCGGGGGCCGGTGAACCAGTGTCGCGCACTGAGCACCCACCACAGCCAGGCACCGCCGAGCACGACCCCGACCGCGACGATCGTGTAGTTGAACGTGGTGGCGGTGACGGGGGTGCTGGTCGGAAGCACGAACAGCACGCAGATGATCGCGACCCAGACGATCGCGATCCACCCGACCGCCGCGCTCCACCGGCCCAGGTTCCACGGGCCGACCGCGAAGTCCGGCGTGCGCCGGCGCAGGAAGACCGGTGCCACGTACGCGATGTACAGGCCGATCACCGCGATGGACGTGGCCGCGAGATACGCCGTGGTGTTCCACAGGGACGGCAGGACCAGCAGGGACGAGCAGGCGACACAGAGCCAGATCGAGTTCGTCGGCGTGCCCGTACGCCGGTTGACGCGCTTCCAGATCCGGGAGCCGGGCAGCGCGCCGTCACGGCTGAACGCGTACGCCATCCGCGAGTTCGCCGTGACCGACGCCATGCCGCAGAAGAACTGGGCGACCACGCAGATGAAGAGCAGGAAGGTGCCGAGGTCGTCCCCGGCCGCGTCGATGAAGATCTGCGCCGGCGGCAGGCCCAGATCGGTCGTCCGCTGGGCCTCGTAGTCCTGGATGGACCACGTGATGGCGAACAGGAGCACGAAGCCGGCGATGACCGAGACCACCACCGACATCACGATGCCGCGGGGCGCGGACCGCGCCGCGTCGTGCGTCTCCTCCGCCACGTGGGCGCTGGCGTCGTAGCCGGTGTACGTGTACTGCGCCATCAGCAGACCGATCAGCACCGCGTACCCGGCCGCGCCGGCGAAGGTGAAGCCGGTCTCGTTGCGCACCTCGAGGAAGACCTCGGAGATGGGCTTGTGCTGGTCCGGCACGGTGGCGAGCACGGCGACGATGACCGCCACGCCGACGAGGTGCCACCAGGCGCTGATGTCCGAGAGGACCCGCACGAGGTTGACGCCGAAGGTGTTGAGCAGGCCGTGGGCGACGATGATGACCAGGAAGATCAGGAAGGTGCGTTCGGCCGTCACCTCCATGTCGAACGTGAGGCTCAGGAAGGCCGAGGTGGTGATCGCCGCACCGAAGTCGATCGCGGCGGTCACCGCCACCTCGCCGAGGAAGTTGAACCACCCGACGAACCAGGCCCACGCGGCCTTGTTCCGCTTCGCCAGTGCGGCGGCCCACCAGTACAGCGCCCCCGCCGTGGGATAGACCGAACAGATCTCGGCCATGGCCAGCGCCACGAAGATCACCATGACGCCGACGACGAGCCAGCCCAGGGTGATCGCCAGCGGGCCACCGGCCGTCATGGCGATGCCGTACGAGGTGATCGCACCGGCCAGGATGGAGATGATCGAGAACGAGACCGCGAAGTTGGAGAAGCCGGACAGCTTCCGGCGCAGTTCCTGCTTGTAGCCCAGCTGTGCGAGGCGTTCCTCGTCGGTGACCGGGGATGGTCGGGGTACGCCGTCCTGGATCGTTGAGCTCATCGATGCCTCCTTGGACCGCGGGGATGAAGGCTGTGACGTACGCCACTTCTGACGGGATGATGAGCCCCCGCCCTGACGCAGGTCAATGGAGATCGACCAAAAATCCTTCAGAACCAGACCATTAACCGATGCCCGATACGTGCCGGCCCTCGTAAATGCGTTGCCGGTCGGGCGGCGACGACCGCATGCTTGACGTCGTGACCAGGCCCGATCACCACGGGCCACCGCCGGGCGCTCGGCAACGCCCGGTCCGCGGCGGCGCGGGGCACCCACCATCTCTCTCTCACGCACGGCGCTCCGCCGTGCCCGACGGGTCCCCCGCGCCGCCGCCCCTCCCCGGCCGCGGGCCGCCGCTCAGGCGAACAGCAGGCCGGCGACCCACAGGCCGGCCACGGTCAACCCGGCGAGGAACTCCACCAGCATCGAGAGCCCGGCCGCCTTGAGGGCGTGCACGGTGGACGGCCACGCGAGCGCGTTGCTGCCCAGCCGCAGCCGCTCGGCGCCCCACACCCCGGCGACGAAGCCGAGCACCAGCCCCACCACCGGGATCGCGAAGAAGCCCACCAGCCCCAACAGGCCGCCGGCCAGCAGCGAGGACGTGGGCACGCCGCTCTGCTTGAGGTTGCGCCCCGGCCAGGCGTACTTGACCACCGCCCCGCCGGCGGTCACGACCGTGGCGAGGGCGAGCACCACCCAGCGCCCCGGCCCGGCACCGCCGAAGACGGCCCAGACCAGCACCCCGCCCCAGCACAGCGGCAGCGCCGGGAGGCCGGGCACCACCACACCCGCCAGCCCGGCCAGGATCGCCAGCCCGGCGACCAGGGTGACCACCGCCTGCGTGTCCGTCAGCCCCACGCCGCCACTCTCCCGCACGCAGGACCGGCCGCTGCGCCCGGCACCCGGCCACCGCTTTCCGCGCGGCTCCGCAGCGGGGCGTCGGCCACCCGGCCGCCGCGCCCGCCCGGGCGTACGCCCGTCACGCCCCCTCCCCGCGGAGCCGGGCGGTGATCTCGGTCGCCGGCACCGGCGGACCGAACCAGCGACCCTGCCCGGTGTCGCAGCGCAGCGCCCGCAGCCGCTCGGCCTGCACCTCGGTCTCCACCGCCTCGGCGGTCACCCACAGCTCGAGGGCGTGCGCCAGCCGGACCAGGGCGTCCACGATCCGCTCGTCCCGGTGGCCGGCCGCCGCCTCCGGGCCGTCGCCGCGGATCCCCTCCACGAACGGGCCGGCCAGCTTCAGGCAGTGGATCGGCAGCCGGCGCAGGTACGCCAGGTTGGAGTACCCGGTCCCGAAGTCGTCGATCGCGAGCCGTACGCCCAGCCCGGCCAGGCGGTGCAGCGACCGCAGCGGCTCTCCGGCGGTGCCCATCACGGCGCTCTCGGTCAGCTCCAGCTGCAACAGGTCGGCGGGGAGCCCGCTGCGCGCCAGCGCGTCGGCCACGGTGTCCACGATGGCCGGATCCTCCGCCTGCCGGGCGGCGAGGTTGACGCTCACCACGAGGTGCGCCTCGGGGAACTCGCGCCGCCACGCGTCCGCGTCCCGGCAGGCCTGCCGCAGCACCCACTCGCCGAGCCGGACGATCAGGCCGGTCTCCTCGGCGAGGCCGATGAACCGGTCCGGGCCGACCAGGCCCAGCTCCGGGTGCTGCCACCGGACGAGCGCCTCGACGGCCACCGTCGAGCCCTCCAGCAGCGACACGATCGGCTGGTAGCGCAGCACGAACTCGCCCCGGTCCAGGGCTGCCGGCAGCCCGGCGACCAGCGCGGAGCGGGCGATGTCCTGTGCGCTGCGCTCCGGGTCCCACACCGCCCACCGGCCCCGCCCCTCGGCCTTGGCCCAGTACAGCGTGGTGTCGGCGGCCTTCATCAGCTCCGACGCGCTGGTCGCGCCGACCGGGCACTCGACGATGCCGACGCTCGCGGAGACCGCGAGCTGGTGGTCGCCGATGCGGACCGGGGCGGCGACGGCGGCCAGGGCGGCCTCGGCCACCGCCACCACGTCGTCGATCTCCTCCGCGTCGTCGACCAGGATGACGAACTCGTCACCGCCCATCCGGGCGACCAGATGGCCGCGACCGGCGACGCAGTCGGCCAGCCGGCGGGCGATCGCCACCAGCAACCGGTCGCCGAGGTCGTGGCCGAGGCTGTCGTTGACCGCCTTGAAGCCGTCCAGGTCGAGGAAGCAGAGGCCGACGCGGCGCTCGGCGTCGGCGGTGTCGAGGACCAGGCCGAGGGTCTCGAAGAAGAGGGTCCGGTTGGGCAGGCCGGTGAGCGGGTCGTGCAGCGCCTGGAAGCGGAGGCGCTGCTGGAGCTCGTACCGCTCGGTGATGTCCTCGACCATCGCGACCGTGAACCGGGGGCGGCTGTCGTCGTACCGGATCAGCGAGACGGCCAGGTCGGTCCAGACGACGCTGCCGTCCTTGCGGTAGTAGCGCTTCTCGACCCGGGCGGAGTCGTGCTTGCCCTCGATCAGCTCCTGGTACAGCTCCCACATCCCGGCCGCGTCGTCCGGGTGGAACAGCGACGCCACGTTGATCTGCCGCAGCTCCTTGATGGAGAAGCCGAGCATGTCCGCGAACGCCTGGTTGACGTCGAGGATCTGACCATCGACGCCGGCGATGCCGATGCCCATGGCGGCACCGGTGAACACCGCCCGGAAGCGGGCCTCACTGTCCCGCAGCGCCTGCTCCACCTCGTCCCGGGCCTGCCAGGCGGACCGGGCGATCCGCTCCTGCTGGGCGAAGGTGCGGTCCCGCAGCGCCCGGGCGAACCCGGCCGCGAGCGCGCCCTGCAGCGCGGCGACGCGGTCGGCCGTCCCGTCCGTGGGTACCCGATCGGGCAGCACCTGGGCCAGGAAGCGGTCGCCGAGGGCCTGCACGGACCAGTCGAGCACGCCCGGTTCGGTCAGGTGCGCCTCGACCAGCGCCCGACCGATCTCGGCGGCCGGGCGGGTCGAGAACGGCTCGGCGAGCAGAGCCCGCGCCAGCCCGACGGTGTGCTGGTGCAGCAGCCGCTCGGTCTCACCGGCGCTCAGCGGCACGAAGCCGAGCCGGCGCACGGCACGGGCCCACTCGGCCGCGTACCCCTCCGCGCCGGCCCGGCTGACGTCGTGCCCGCCCGGCTCCGGGACGGCGGCCACCTCGATCAGCCGGCGGGCCGGTCGTACCGGGCCACACCGCCGAACGCGCCGAACTGCTCCGGCTTGTCGTCCACGTCGGACGGCGAGTCGGGCCGCCACAGCGGCATGTGCACCACGCCCGGCTCGAGAATCGTCCAGTCCCCGAAGAAGCTGGTGATCTCGGCGCGGGAGCGCAGCGTGATCTCGGTGTCCGTCCGCGCCGACAGCCGCTGGGCGTCGAGCATCTCCTGCGGCTGGTCCTCGTACGTGGAGTGGGAGATCACGAGGTGGCTGCCCGGTGCGGCGGCGGCCCGGAGCGTGGCCAGGATGTCGCCCGGCCGGTCGGCGTCCGGGATGAAGTGCACCACCCCGGCGAGCAGGATGCCGAGCGGCCGGTTGAAGTCGAGCAGGCCGGATTCGCGGGACTCGGCGAGGATGCGCTCCGGCTCCCGCAGGTCGGCGTGGATGACCCCGGTCAGGTCGTTGCCGGCCAGCAGCTCCCGGCTGTGCGCCACGGCGACCGGGTCGATGTCCACGTAGACCACCCGGGCCTTGGGGTTCGCGGACTGGGCCACCTCGTGGACGTTGCCGACGGTCGGGATGCCGGAGCCGATGTCGAGGAACTGGTCGATGCCGGCGTCCAGCAGCACGCGCACGGCGCGGCGGAGGAACTCCCGACCCGCACGCATCGTGCCCGCCAGGTTCGGGGTCATGCTCGCGATCTGCTCGGCGAGCTGCCGGTCGATCTCGAAGTTGTGGGCACCGCCCAGGAAGTAGTCGTACACCCGGGCCGCGCTGGGCCGGGAGAGGTCGATCTCGGCGGGAAGTCCGTCCGGCATCTGCACTGTGCTGCACCCCAAGTCGTCGCCGCGGTGCGGGAGGGAACCGGTGTCGGGCGCGTCCGGACACACCGAGGCCCACCGGCCGACCCGCGGATCGTGTGGTGCTCACCACTCTAGGCGCGCCCCATCGCGTACGGGAGATCCAAGTTCCCCACTTCGCCGACCCGCCGGCCGGACGACGTCATCGCGCCGCCCCGCCGTCACAGACGGAAAGTGACCCGCCACAGTGGCCGGTGACGCCTCCGCCGGGGTGTGCGGGGCGGCCAGGTCAGCCGGCGGCCTCCAGCAGCAGCGAGATGCCCTGGCCCACACCGACGCACATCGTGGCGAGCGCGCGCCGGCTGCCGCGGCGACGCAGCTCCAACGCGGCGGTCAGGGCCAGCCGGGCGCCACTCGCGCCGAGCGGGTGCCCGAGCGCGATCGCGCCGCCGTTCGGGTTGACGTGCTCGGCGTCCTCGGGCAGGCCCAGCTCGCGCAGCACGGCCACCGCCTGCGCGGCGAACGCCTCGTTCAGCTCCACCACGTCCACGTCGCCCAGCGCCAGACCACGCCGGTCGAGCAGCTTGCGGGTGGCCGGCACCGGACCGACCCCCATGATCCGCGGAGGTACGCCGGCCGCGGCGGCCCCGGCCACCCGGGCCAACGGGGTGAGCCCGTACCGGGCGACCGCCGCCTCGGACGCGACCAGCAGCGCCACCGCGCCGTCGTTGACACCGGAGGAGTTGCCCGCGGTCACCGTGCCGCCCTCGCGGAACGGTGTGGGCAGCGCCGCGAGCTTCTCCAGCGACGTCTCCCGAGGGTGCTCGTCGACCTCGACCAGCTTCGTCTCCCGCCGACCGGCGGGGGCGGTGACCGGCACGATCTCCTCGGCGAACCGGCCGTCGGCCTGCGCCTTCGCGGCCCGCTGCTGGGAGCGGTACGCGAACCCGTCCTGGGCGGCACGGTCGACGCCGTACTCGGCGGCCACGTTCTCCGCCGTCTCCGGCATCGAGTCGATGCCCCAACCCTTCCTCATCAGCGGGTTGACCAGTCGCCAGCCGATGGTGGTGTCGTACACCTCGGCGGTGCGGGCGTACGCGGTCTCCGCCTTCGGCATCACGAACGGCGCCCGGCTCATGCTCTCCACGCCACCGGCCACCACGAGGTCGGCCTCGCCGGCGACGATCGACCGGGCAGCGGACGCGAGGGCGTCGAGGCCCGAGCCGCAGAGCCGGTTGACCGTGGTGCCGGACACCTCCTCGGGCAGGCCACCGAGCAGCGCCGCCATCCGTGCCACGTTGCGGTTGTCCTCGCCGGCCTGGTTGGCGCAGCCGAGGATCACGTCGTCGGTGCGGGCCCAGTCCACCGAAGGGTGGCGGGCGACCAGCTCGCGGATCACGTGCGCGGCCAGGTCGTCGGGACGGACGCCGGCGAGCGCGCCGCCGTACCGGCCGATCGGGGTGCGGACACCGGCCACCAGGTATGCCACGGTCATCGCGAGTCCTTCGGGGGTGGGAAGGCGGGGCGGGAGCGCCGCACCGTGCCGGGGTGGCGCTCCGGGGGCCAGGATATCCACGCCCGGACGGGATAGGTTGACGGCATGGCTCGGGCCCAGTTCAGCGCAGAGACCAGTCGCGGTGGCGAGTTCGTACGCCAGCCCAACCGGTTCACCGGTCGGGTCACCCCGCATTCCACCTCCGCCCCGGGAGGCGGGCCGGACGACCAGGACCGCTGGCCGCTGGAGCCGGGCCGCTACCGGTTGATCTGGTGTCGTGCCTGCCCCTGGGCGCACCGGGCCCGCATCGTCCGCAGCCTGCTCGGGCTGGACGACGTGATCTCCCTCGGCACGGTGGACCCGATCCGGGACGAGCGGGGTTGGCGGTTCACCCTCGACCCGGACGGGTTCGACCCGGTGCTCGGGATCGGCTACCTCTCCGAGGCGTACCTGTCGAGTGACCCCGACTACACCGGCCGGGTCACCGTGCCGGCGCTGGTCGACACGCTCACCGGCCGGGTGGTCACCAACGACTACCCGCAGCTCACGCTCGACTTCTCGACCGAGTGGCGGCGGTTCCACAAGCCGGGGGCACCGGACCTGTACCCGGCGGAGCTGCGACCGGAGATGGACGCGCTGATGGCGGAGATCCACCGGGACGTCAACAACGGGGTCTACCGGTGCGGGTTCGCCACCTCGCAGTCCGCGTACGACGAGGCGTTCCGGGCGCTCTTCGCCCGGCTGGACGCGCTGTCGGAGCGGCTGACCGGCCGACGCTACCTGATGGGTGACTCGATCACCGAGGCCGACGTCCGCCTGTTCACCACGCTGGTCCGCTTCGACGTGGCGTACCACGGGCACTTCAAGTGCAACCGGCACAAGCTGACCGAGATGCCGGTGCTGTGGGCGTACGCGCGCGACCTGTTCCAGACGCCGGGCTTCGGCGAGACGGTGGACTTCGACCACATCAAGCGGCACTACTACGCCACCCACAAGATGATCAACCCCAGCGGGATCGTGCCGCTCGGTCCGGACCTCTCCGGCTGGACAACGCCCCACGGACGTGGCTGACCGGCGCCGGGTCACCGCGACCGCACGCCGGTCCCCGGCCGGCACCGCCGCCGTGGCTGCTCGCCGGGCTGCCGCGGCGGCCGCGGCCGGCAGCATCGTCGCCGGGGTCGTCGCGGTGACCGTCGCCGTGGTCGCCGGTCCCGGCCCCGGCCTGACCGGGTACGTCAGCGAGGCGGGCGTGGCCGGCAGCGCGTACGCCCCGGCGTACCGGATCGGGGTCTTCGCCCTCGCCGCGGCGTTGCTGCTGCTCGCGACGGCGCTCCGGCGGGGCTGCGGCCGGCGGCGGCGCTGCTCGCCGCCGGCGGCCTCTTCACCCTGCTCTCCGGTGCCGTCACGTGCAGCGCCGGCTGCCCGTTGCCGCCGTTCGAGCGGGCCACCGTGGCCGACCTGGTGCACGGCGGGGCCAGCATCGCCGCGACGGCGGCGGTCGTGTTCGCGATGCTGGCGGTGCTGCTCTCCCCCGCCGCGCACCCGCCGCTGCGCCGGATCGCCGGCACCGGCGTCGCCCTGGCGCTGCCGCTGGCCGGTGCGATCGGCCTGGCGATGCTGACGGTCGGCCGGAGCGGCCTGGTGGGCGTCCTCGAGCGGGTGCTGCTGGCGGTGGCCGCCGCCTGGGGGCTGGCCACCGCCGCCGCGCTCGGCCTGACCCGACGGTGACCGGACCCACGCTTGTAAGGAGCGTCACGCCGGTCGATCCTTCCACCTGTCGGTTCGCCGGGAGTAGCGTCGGCGGGCGATGACCAACGTCTGGAATCTCACCGTGCGCCTGTACGTCGACCTCCGACTGCAGGCCAGCGGCGTCTGTCCGGCGCGGCTTCTCCCCTGACGCCGCCCTGACCGACCCTCCTCCAGACTTGGACCCTTCGTGCGCAAGATTCCCTTCTCCGTGCAGATCCTGCTCGGCCTCGTTCTCGGCGTGGCGCTCGGTTTCCTCGCCCGCGCCAACGACCTGAGCTGGCTCGCCAGCACCCTCGACACCGTCGGCGGCCTGTTCGTCCAGCTGCTCAAGCTGGCTGTGCCGCCGCTCGTCTTCACCGCGATCGTGGTCAGCGTGGTCAGCCTGCGCGGCGTGACGAACGCCGCCCGGCTGGCGCTGAAGACGCTGCTCTGGTTCGGCGTGACCGCGCTGATCGCGGTGAGCGTCGGCATCGGGCTCGGCCTGCTCACCGACCCGGGCCGCGGCGTCACCCTGGACACCGCCGCCGCCACCGCGCCCAAGAAGACCGGCTCGTGGACCGACTTCCTCACCGGCATCGTGCCGACCAACCCGGTCGGCGCGTTCGTCGAGGGCAACGTGCTCCAGATCGTCTTCCTCGCCCTCGTCGTCGGCGCCGCCGCGCTGCTGGTCGGCAAGGCCGCCGAGCCGTTCGTCGAGCTCAACCGCGCGCTGCTGGAGATCGTCCAGAAGGCGTTGTGGTGGGTGATCCGGCTCGCCCCGATCGGCACCCTGGGTCTGATCGGCAACGCCGTCGCCTCGTACGGCTGGGACCTGCTGGCCCCGCTCGCGCGCTTCACCACCGCCGTGTACGTGGGCTGCGCGATCGTGCTGTTCGTCGTCTACCCGCTGCTGCTGGTCGGCGCCGCCCGGCTCAACCCCCTGCGCTTCTTCGCCGGCGCCTGGCCGGCGATCGAGCTGGCGTTCGTGTCCCGCTCCTCGGTGGGCACCATGCCGGTGACCCAGCGCTCGGTCGAGCGCCTCGGCGTCCCCCGCGAGTACGCGTCCTTCGCGGTGCCCTTCGGGGCCACCACGAAAATGGACGGCTGCGCCGCGATCTACCCGGCCCTGGCCGCGATCTTCGTGGCACAGGTCTTCGGGGTGGACCTGGGCGTCACGGACTACCTGCTGATCGCCTTCGTCTCCGTGGTCGGCTCGGCGGCGACCGCCGGCCTGACCGGTGCGATCGTCATGCTGACCCTGACCCTGAGCACGCTCGGCCTGCCGCTGGCCGGCGCGGGCCTGCTGCTGGCCATCGACCCGATCCTCGACATGATCCGGACCGCCACCAACGTGGCCGGCCAGGCGCTCGTGCCGACGATCGTGGCCGCCCGGGAGGGCACCCTCGACCGGACCGCGTACGACTCGGCCGGCCGGCGGGACGCCGTCGGGCGCGAGCCGCTGCCGGCCCGGGACGAGGACCTGGCGCCGGTCCCGGCCTGACGACCCCGTCCGCGACGGAGGACACCTCTCCGGTGTCCTCCGTCGCGCTGTCGAGAGGATGACCACATGACCGCCCTCTTCACCCCGCTCGCCCTGCGCGCGGTGACCCTGCCCAACCGGGTCGCCCTCGCGCCGATGTGCCAGTACTCCGCCGGTCCGGACGGCCTGCCGACCGACTGGCACCTCGTACATCTCGGCACCCGTGCCGCCGGCGGCGCCGGTCTCGTCCTGACCGAGGCCACCGCGGTGCTGCCCGAGGGCCGGATCAGCCCCCAGGACACCGGGCTCTGGTCCGGCGCGCACGTCGACACGTGGCGCCCGGTCACCGCGTTCGTCGCCGCGCAGGGCGCGGTGCCGGCGGTGCAGCTCGCGCACGCCGGCTTCAAGGCGTCCACGTACCGGCCGTGGGCGCCGCGGCGGGGTGGCGTTCCGGACGCCGAGGGTGGCTGGACGCCCGTCGGCCCGGGCGCCGAACCCTTCGTCCCCGACTACCGGCGCCCGACCGCGCTGGACGGGCCCGGCATCGCCGGAGTGGTCGACGCGTTCGCGGCCGCGGCCGGTCGCGCCGTCGACGCCGGCTTCCGGGCCGTCGAGATCCACGCCGCGCACGGCTACCTGCTGCACGAGTTCCTGTCGCCGCTGACGAACCGGCGTACCGACGAGTGGGGCGGCGACCGCGCCGGCCGGATGCGTCTCGCCCTCACGGTGGCGCGGGCGGTCCGCGCGGCTGTCGGCGAGGACGTGCCGGTGCTGGCCCGGATCTCGGCCACGGACTGGGTGGACGGCGGCTGGTCGGTCGACGACAGCGTCGTCCTCGCCGGTGAGCTGGCCGCCGCCGGCGTCGACCTCGTCGACTGCTCCTCCGGCGGGGCGTCCCCCGACGCGACGGTCCCCGTCGGCCCGGGCTACCAGGTGCCGCTGGCCGCCCGGATCCGCCGGGAGGCCGGCGTCGCCACCGGCGCCGTGGGCCTCATCGTCGAGCCGGAGCAGGCCGAGCAGATCGTGGCGACCGGTGAGGCCGACCTGGTGCTGCTCGGCCGGGAACTGCTCCGCGACCCGTACTGGCCGCACCGCGCCGCCGCCAAGCTCGGCGCCACCCCCACCTGGCCCTCCCAGTACCTCCGCGCCACCTGACCCGCCCCCGAACCCCGGACCCCGGAGCCCCGACCCCGGTTGATCATGGAGTTAGCGGCTCATTCCGCCCGCTTTGTCCCCGCTAACTTCATGATCGACGCGGGTCGGCGGCGGCCGCCGGGGCGGGGCGGGGCGGGGCTCAGCCGGCCAGGTGGGACCAGGTTGGTTCGAGGTCGCGCCAGGGGCCCTGGGCGGCGACGCGGCCGTTCTCCAACACCACGACGTGGTCGGCGCGGACCAGCGCCGCCCGCTTCGACGTCGAGCCGACCACCGTCACACCGTGCCTGCGCAGCGCCTCCCACAGCGCCAACTCGGTGGTGACGTCCAACGCGGACGACACGTCGTCGGCCACCAGCAGTTCGGTACGCGGCGCGAGCGCCCGGGCCAGCGCGAGGCGCTGGAGCTGCCCGCCGGAGAGCCGGGTGCCCTTGTGCCCGATGACCAGCCCGAGGCCGGCCCCGGACGCCGCCAGGTCGTGGTCGAGCTGGGCGGTCGACACCGCTGCGGCGGCGTCCACCGGGTGGCCGAGGGTGATGTTGTCGGCCACCGTCCCGGACAGCACCCGGGGCAGCTGGCCGACGTAACCCACCTGGTGCGGGCGCAGGAACAGCTCCGGTTCGGTGACCGGCTCACCGTTCCACGTCAGGTGACCCGTGTGCGGCGCGATGCCGGCCAGGGCCCGCAGCAGTGACGACTTGCCCGAGCCGACCGGCCCGACCACCAGCACGAGCTGGCCGCGCTCCACGGTCAGGTCGACGTCCCGCACGGCCGTCGTGCCGTCGGTGTGCCGGACGCCGAAGCCGGACAGCTCCAGCCGGCGCAGCGGATGCCGGGGCGGCACGG
The DNA here is from genome assembly GCF_012034245.1 of Micromonospora thermarum. Taxonomy (GTDB): domain Bacteria; phylum Actinomycetota; class Actinomycetes; order Mycobacteriales; family Micromonosporaceae; genus Micromonospora; species Micromonospora thermarum. Next base: position 216,907 of record NZ_JAATEO010000005.1, read on the forward strand.
CCGGTGCCGGCGCCTCCCCGGTGGCCAGGTCCACGTCGGGCACGGCCGCCGAGTACGCGGTCACCCCGGCCATCGCCATCGTCCGGCGGGTCCACACCCGCGCGGACGGCACCTGCGAGATCAGCGACGCCGTGGTCCACGCGAACCAGCGCGCCGCGGCGAGCGTGGCCACGGCGACCAGGGTCGCCCCCGCCGACAGCGTGCCGGTCAGGAACAGCGCCCAGGCGCCGATCGGCAGCAGCCCGCTGACCAGCGACGGCGTCGACCGGGACCACACCTGCACGGAGATCTCCCGCCGCTGCCGCTCGCTGCGCGTCACGTCCAGGTCGGCGAGGTGGGTGAGCACCGGCCGGGTCGCGCCGGCCAGCTTCACCGTACGGGCGGCGGACAGCGAGGAGACCAGCGCGGTCGCGAACGCCGCCCGCGCCGCCACCGTCTCCCGCGCGCTACGTTCCAGGCGCGGCCCGAACAGCGTCGCCGCCAGCCCGGACACCAGCATCGTCCCGGCGAAGAACAGCCCCGGTACGGCGCTGCCGGAGATCGCGGTCATCGCCACCAGCAGCACGAGTGCGGCGGCCTGGTCCAGCAGGTTGTCGGCCAGCTGCACGACCCGTTCGGTGTCGCCGCCCTGGGCCACCACCTCGGCGGGCGTGTGCGTGCTGACCCGCCGGGGGCCGGTCTGCCCCTGCACGAGGCGCAGGCTGATCCGCAGCATCTGCCGGACCCACCACCCCGGGAACCAGATGCTCGTGTACCAGGGGATCGGCAGCGTGACCAGCAGCCCGGCGGCGATGCCGAGCGCCGGCAGCCACGGGTCGCCGACGCCGTCGACCACGTCCGCCCAGAGCCACGGCAGCACCGGGCCGTCCAGCCCGATCAGCACCAGCACCACGAACAGCGCCAGCGCCGCCAGCCCGTACCGCGGATCGTTGAAGACCAGCCGCGTGATCTCCCGCAGCGTCCCCGCGAACGTCGCGGCCGGCGGCGGCGTGCGGTCCTCGGGCGCGGCCTCCGGCGCCGGTGGTGCGGTGTCGGCGGGCGGGGTGCGGTCCCTCGCGCCGGCCCCGGACGACGCGTCCGGCTCCGGGCCCTCCAGCAGGTCGAGCCCGCCGCTCCGGCCGCGCGTGCCGCCCCGGGCGTACGCGGCGGTGTGGCTGGTGGCGAGCAGCTCGGCGAAGCGCTCCGACTCCCGCAGCGGCCCCGCCTCGACCACCGCGCCGTCGGCGAGCACGACCACCTCGTCGCAGTGCCGCACCGAGGAGAGCCGGTGCGCGATGACGATGCCGATCCGGTCCCGCAGCAGCCGCTCGGTGGCGCGCTGCACGCGCGCCTCGGTGACCGGGTCGAGCCGCGCGGTGGCCTCGTCGAGGATCACCACGTGCGGATCCCGCACCAGGATCCGGGCGAACGCGACCAGCTGCTCCTGCCCGGCGGAGAGCACGTGCCCGCCCTCGCCGAGCCGGGTGTGCAGCCCCTCGGGCAGCTCGGCGATCCAGGTGGCGAGACCCAGCTCGTGCAGCGCGCGGGCGGCGTCGTCGAGCAGGGCCGGGTCGAAGAGCGCGACGTTCTCGGCGAGCGTCCCGGCCAGGATCTCGGTGCGCTGCGGCACCACGGCGACCCACCGGCGGAGCTGCTCGACGTCGAGGTCGCGCAGGTCCCGGCCGCCGAGGAAGACCGTCCCGGGCGGCACGTCGACGGCCCGCGTGAGCACCTTGGCCAGGGTCGACTTGCCGGAGCCGGTCCGGCCGACCAGCGCGTACGAGCGGCCGCGGGTGAAGGTCAGGTGGACGTCGCGCAGGGCGGGCCCCCGGGTGCCGTCGGCCGCCGGGTAGCGGAAGGTGAGCCCGCGGACCGCCAGGTCACCGTCGAGCGGGTCCAGGCCGCCGGTGGGTTCCTGCGGGGAGTCCTCCAGCAGCTGCACGCGGCCCCAGGCGCCGAGCGCGTACTGCAACTCGGGCACCATCCGGCTGACGTGCTCGACGGTGGCGCCGAACGCGATGGCGAGCAGCCACACCGCGGTGAGCCGGGCGCCGTCCATCCGGCCGGTGGCCAGGGCCCACGCCCCGGCGAGCACCACCGCCGCGATCCCGGCCCGGGTGACCCCGGCCGCCACGGTCGTCACCTTCGCCGACATCCGCCAGACCCGCAGGCCGCGGGAGAGCACAGCCGCCGCCCGCGTGGCGTAGAGCCGGAGCACGTACGGCTGGGCGAGGCTGGTGCGGACGTCGTCCTGGCCGTGGATCGCCTCCTCCATCACCGCCGCCAGGTCGGACCAGGCCTCCTCCTCGGCCATCCGGGCCGGCACGATCCGGGCGGTGGGCCGGCGCAGGCCGACGACAAGCGCACCGGCCAGCAGCAGCATGGTGATGCCGGCCGGCCACCACACGCCGATCGCGACGGCGGTGGAGAGCACACCGACCGCCAGCATCTGCGCGATGCGTACGCCCTGGGCCCGCACCGCGGCCGCGACCTGGTAGACGTCGCCGTCGATGCGGTCGAGCAGCTCGCCGACCGGCGTGGTCTCCAGGGTGGGCAGGTCCTGCCCGAACGCGACCCGGCACAGCCGGCGCCGGACGGCGGCGGACCAGTCCGCGGTCACGCCCGCCATCAGCAGGCTGACGACGAGGTCGCTGACGACGGCGGCGACCAGCGCGGCGGCCAGGAGGGTGAAGTACCCGGTGGACCGGTGCAGCAGGACCGGCCCGGCCAGGGCCGCGGCGGCCGCCTGGCCGCCGGCGCCGAGCACGACCAGGACGGTCACGATCGCCATGCGGCGGGGCGACGTGGCCCACATGTCGCGGAGCAGACGCACGGCGAGACCCCTAACGGCAGACGGTGGCGGTAGGACCAGCCTCGCCCGAGTCGACCCGGCCGATCAACGCATTTACCCGTCGATGCGTCGCCGCAGGGTGACGCACGGTGTCGCGTCAAGAGAGGGCCCTTCCGCTACCGGAGGCGTTGGGAAGGGGCCCTTCCTCACACCTCGGCGACCCGCCGCACGATGCTGAGCAGGGCGTCCTCGACGTCCTCCAGCGGGCGCTCCGGCTGGAAGACGAGCCAGTCCACGGCGACCACCAGGCCGACGCCGAACAGCGCCGACGAGGCGGTACGCACGTCCAGGTCCGCCGGCAGGTCCCCGCTCGCCACGCCCGCCCGTACGGTCTCGGCGATCACCTCGATCGCCTCGCCGCGCAGCAGCCGGAGGGTCTGCTGCCACTCCCGGTTGGTCCGCCACATCTCCGACAGCAGCAGCTGGGCGAAGGCGCGGTAGCGGCGGATGTACTCCAGCTCGGCGCGCACCAGGGCCGCCAGCGCCTCTCGGGGCGGCAACCCGGCCACGGCGGCGCGGAACTCCGCGGTCAGCAGACCGATGCCGTGCCGCAGCAACTCCTCGAAGAGGACCGTCTTGGACTGGAAGTTGTAGTAGACGGTGCCCTTGGCGACGCCGGCGCGGGCGGCGATGTCGTCCACGGTGGTGGCGGAGTAGCCCTGCTCGGCGATGAGTTCCACGGCCGCCTCGAAGAGTCGCTGACGGGTGTCCTCCCGCCGCCGGCTCCGTCCGTCCGTCGCTCGCTCTCCCCGTGCACCCCACGCCACCTGTGCATCCTCACATGGCCAGCTCCGGGTGCAGGGTGGCCGGGGTCAGCCGGCGCGCCCGCCGCGCGGCGAGCCCGGTGAGCACGAGCGCGCCCGCCCCGAACGCGACCAGCACGAGCACTCCGGTCACCACCGGCCCGACCGCCCCGCCGTTGATGGTGTGGCGCAGCGCCGTGACCAGGTAACTCATCGGCAGCCACGGGTGGATCGCCTGGAAGAAGCCGGGCGAGGTCTCCACCGGGTAGGTGCCGCCGGACGAGGTGAGTTGCAGCATGAGCAACGCGAGGGCGGCCAGCCGCCCGGCCGGGCCGAGCTGGGCGCCGAGCCACTGCACGATCGCGGTGAAGACGAGCGAGACCAGCGCCAGCACCCCGAGGGTCGCGGCGGGCCGCGCCGGGGCCAGCCCGAGCGCCAGCGTCAGCACCGCGAAGAGCACCCCGGCCTGGGCCAGGCCGATCGCCGCGGCGGGCAGCCAGCCCGCGAGCGCGACCCGCCAGGCCGCCGCACCGGACATCACGTGCCGCCGGTTGAGCGGGCGCAGCAACAGGTACGTGATCATCGCGCCGACCCAGAGAGCCAGGCCGAGGAAGTACGGGGCGAAGCCCACGCCGTACGAGCCCGCGGCGTTGTGTGCGGTGCGGTCCAGCGCCACCGGATCCCCGAGGACGCCGGCGCGGGCGTCCGCGTCGTCGTACCCGGGGATCTTCCCGGCCCCGGCGGTGAGCCCGTCGGCGAGGTCACCGGCGCCCGTGCCGAGCCGCGTCAGCCCGTCGGCGAGTTCCCCGGCGCCGCCCTCCAGCCGGATGAGCCCGTCGGCGAGCCGTTCGCTGCCGGCGCCGAGCCGCTGGAGGCCGCCGTCGAGTTCCCGGGCACCGCTGGCGAGGCGGAACAACCCGCCGTGCAGCTGGTCGGCGCCGGTGGCCGCCGCGCCCAGGCCGTCCCGCAACCGGGCGCTGCCCTCGGCGAGGGTGGTCAGGCCGTTCGCCAGTTCGTCCACCTTCGCGCGCGCGGCCGCGACGTCGTCGGCGAGGTGCGGGGCGGCCGCCGCGATCTCGCGCGCGGTCGCCGCCACCGTGGTCATCCGCTTCCGCAGGGCGGCGAGGTCCGTCCGTTCCAGCCCGGCCACCACCGCCTCGGCCGCGGCGACCGCCTGGTCGGCGGCCCGGCGGGCGGCGACCACGGCCGGGTCGTCGGCCAGCTCGGGGTGGGCGGCGACGAGGGCGTCGAGCCGGTCGCGGACCGCCCGGGCGGCGGCGACCGCCTCCTCGGCCCGGGCGGGCAGCACGTCCAGCCCGGCGGCCAGCGCCTCGGCGCCCTCGGCCACGGCGGTCGCGGAGGTCTCGATCAGCTCCGCGTTCTCCCGCAGCACCGGCTCGACCCGGTCGGCCGCGGCGTCGACCCGGTCGGCGACGACGCGGGTGGCGGAGGCGGCCCGGGCCGTCCCGTCGGCGAGCTGCACCGCCCCCGTCCGCAACTGCCCGAGCCCGTCGGCGAGGTCGCCGGCGCCGCGTACGCCCTGGTTGAGGCCGCCGGAGAGCTGGCCCGCACCGTCCGTGGACGCGTCCAGTCCGTCGGCGAGCCGGCCGGCACCGCCGACGCTCCGGTCGAGGCCGTCGGCCAGGGTTCCCGCGCCGCCCGTGGCCGTGCCCAGTCCGTCGGCGACCTTCCCCGCGCCGTCGGCCGCCCGGGCCGTCTCCGACTTGAGGTCCGTGAAGCCGACCAGCATCTTGGCGAAGTAGCCCTCGGCGGTGCTCTCCGCGGCGGCCGCGCGGATCTCGCCGAAGGCGGTCCGGGCGAGCAGCCCGGAGAGGTAGTTGGTGGAGTCGTCGCTGACCAGCTTCAGCCGCCCCTGGCGGGCCGGCCGCGCGGGGTCCGGGCCGGCGGCGAGCGTGGCGGAGAAGTCCGCCGGGATGGCGAACACCAGGTGGTACCGGCCGCTGCGCAGCCCGGCGGCGGCGTCCTCGGCGTCGGTGACGTGCCAGCCGAACACGCGCCGGTCGAGCAGTTCGTCGGTGAGGTCCTGCCCGGCGCGCACGGTGCTTCCGTCGCTCGCGGTGGCCGGGCGGTCCGCGTTGACCAGCGCCACCGGGATGCGGTCGAGCTTCGCGTACGGGTCCCAGAAGGCGTACAGGTAGAGGGCGCCGTAGAGCAGCGGGATGACGGTGAGCACGGCCAGCGCCGCCCGGGGCAGCCGGCCCCGCGTCATCCGGCGCAGCTCGAAACGGGCCAGTCGGAACACGCTCACGGGGTCACCTCGACGGTCTCGACGTCGGTCACGGAGGGGGTCGTGTCGCGGGGCGGGGGCGGCTGGGCTCTGGTCGGCGGCTCGGCCTCGACGGGCGGCTGGCCGGCGGGCTCGGCGCCGGTTGGCGGCTCGGCCCCGGCGGGCGGCTCGGGTGCGGTCGGCGGCATGGGTGGCAGTGGAGGGCGAGTGTCGCGGGTCAGGGCGGTGGACAGGGAGGGCACCGGCGGTGGGTCGCCGAGGCGGTGCACGATCGCCGGGCTGTCCGGTTCGACGGTGCGGGCGGTGGCGATCACCGCGTACCCCCGGTCGGCCAGGTGGCTGAGCGCCGCCCAGAGCCAGGCGCGCTCGGCGGGGTCCGACCCGGCGTCCACGTCGTCGGCGACGATCAGCGCCGGGCCGCTCAGCGTGGCCAGGACGAGTCCGAGCACCTGGCGCTGCAACGGTGTCAGGTCCCGGCCCCGGGTGGCCGGCTCGAAGGGCACGTCGTCGGTCAGGCCCGCGCCGGCGATCGCGGTGGCGAAGGCGTCCCGCCGGTACGCGCACCGGGCCCGCAGGGCCGCCACCGGCACCAGTTGGCGACGGCGGTGCGGGACCGGCCCGAGGAGCAGCAGCCGCTCCCGGACGTGCTCGGCGACGGTCAGCGCGGGATCGGGCTCGTGCACACCGGGGACGTGGCCGAGTGCGGAGGTGCCGTGCGGGAGCAACCGCCCGTGCGTGGTGGGGAAGCGCCCGGCGAGGGCGAGCAGCAGGGATGTCCGTCCGCTGCCCGGCGGCCCGACGACGGCGTGCAGGTCGCCGCGGGCGGCGGTCAGGTCGACGTCCCGGAACACCCAGCCGCGACGCGTACGCAGTCCCAGTTCGCGCGCCTCGACGACGACATCTCCCACGGGCACCCCTTGGACTGACCGGTCAGTACAAAAACATGCCCAGCATAGTGCCGGTCGTCCGGTTCGGAACCCCTCGACCGACGTGATCCGGGCCATCCGACGGCACGCGGACAGGCGTCAGGCGTCACGCGTCACGCGTCACGCGTCAGAACAGCACGGTGGCCAGGGTGCCCACCGGGCGGAAGCCGCAGCGCTCGTACACCCGCCGGGCGGGCAGGTTGAAGTCGTTGACGTACAGGCTCACGGTCGGCGCGACGCGCCGCAGCGCGTCCCGGACGACGGCCGCCATGGCAGCCGTGGCGATCCCCCGGCCCCGCCACTCCGGGGCCACCCAGACGCCCTGGACCTGCGCGGTCCGCCGGGTCACCACCGCCAGCTCGGCCTTGAACACGACCGCGCCGTCGACGAAGCGGGCGTACGCCCGGCCGGCCCGGACCAGGTCCTCCACCCGGCGGCGGTAACCGCGTCCGCCGTCCTCGGCCAGCGGCGAGACACCCACCTCCTCGGTGTACATCGCCACCGCAGCCGGGAAGAGCCGGTCCACCTCGCCCCGGCGTACGCGGCGCACGTGCGGGTCGACCGGAACGCCGGGCACCGCGTCGGTGGCGAGCAGCGGCTGGTTGGGGCGGACGTCCCGCGCCGGCCCCCAGGTCGAGGAGAGGCGGTCCCACAGCCCGAGCACCTCGTCCGCCCGCCCGACGATCGAGGAGCACAGTCGCTCCTCCCCGGCGAGCAGGTCGGCGAAGGCGGCGACGGCCGGCTCCGTGGCGAGCACCGGGGTGAGGTTGCCGCCGAGCCAGCAGACCGACTCCAGGTGGCGGCGGCTGCCGTACCCGAGGACCCGCCCCTCGGCGCGCCACCAGGCGAGGCCCCGCGCGGCGACCCGCTCGGCGACCTGCGCGCCCGCGTACGGGTCGAGGTCGAGCAGGCGTTCGACCGCGCGGCGCTCCGATTCCCCCAGTTGCCGTACCGGCGCCGTCAGCACGGCTACCAGCCTGCCAGATCGGCGGGGGCCGTGTAGGGCGACCGGCTCAGCGGGCCGGGACCGGCAACCGCCGAGCCCGGGACGGCGGCGAATCCCTCAGACGACTTGTCGCCGATGCATTGCCGATATATCGTCGATGCATCAACGACAGTCTGACGAGAAGGAGTGTCCGATGGGATTCCACCGACGGATGCACGCACTGCACGAGGCGCGGATGCGAGGGTTCGGCTTCCCGCCGTTCCCGCCCGGGCCGCCCTTCCCGCACGGCCACGGCGGGCGGGGTCGCGGTGGCCGGGGCCGCGGCCGGCGCCCCAACGTCCGTGCCGCCGTGCTGGCCCTGCTCACCGAGCGGCCGATGCACGGCTACGAGATGATCCAGGAGATCGACTCGCGCACCGGCGGGGCCTGGCGGCCCAGCCCCGGATCGATCTACCCGACCCTCCAGCTCCTGGAGGACGAGGGCGTCATCGCCGCCACCGAGGAGGGCGGCGGGCGGAAGCGGTTCACGCTCACCGAGCAGGGCCGTCCCGAGGCCACCGAGGCCGCGCAGACGCCGCCCTGGGCCGAGGTCGCCGAGGCCACGGTGACGAACTGGCACGACGTCCGGGAAGCCGGCACGCAGGCCATGCACGCCCTGCGGCAGGTGATGATGACCGGCACCGACGACCAGCGGGAGCGGGCCGCCCAGGTGCTCGACGAGACCCGCCGCAAGCTCTACGCGATCCTCGCCGAGACGGAGTGACCAGCACCGGGCGCGGGCCCGCGCCTCGCGGCGCGCGCCGCAGCCCTCGAACAGGGAAAGAGTGGCCATTCCACGTGACACGTGGAATGGCCACTCTTTCCGTAGAGGTGCGTCCACCGGGACGCCCGCACGGCGGGCTGCCGGTGGGGACGGTCAGTGAACCGTGACCGTCGCGCCGCCGGTCAGGCCGCGCAGCTCCTCGGGCAGCTCGGCGCCCATCTCCTCGGCCAGCCGGAGCGCCTCCTCGATGAGCGTCTCCACGATCTGCCCCTCGGGGACGGTCTTGATGACCTGGCCCTTGACGAAGATCTGACCCTTGCCGTTGCCGGAGGCGACCCCCAGGTCGGCCTCGCGGGCCTCACCGGGGCCGTTCACCACACAGCCCATGACGGCCACCCGGAGCGGCACCGGCAGCCCCTCCAGGCCGGCGGTGACCTCCTCGGCGAGCTTGTAGACGTCGACCTGGGCGCGCCCGCAGGACGGGCACGAGACGATCTCCAGGCCGCGCTCGCGCAGCCCGAGCGACTCCAGGATCGCGGCACCGACCTTGATCTCCTCGACCGGCGGGGCGGACAGCGACACCCGGATGGTGTCACCGATGCCCTCGGCCAGCAGCGCCCCGAAGGCCACCGCGGACTTGATGGTGCCCTGAAACGCCGGCCCGGCCTCGGTGACACCGAGGTGCAGCGGGTAGTCGCACTTCTCGGCCAGCTGCCGGTACGCCCGGATCATCACCACCGGGTCGTTGTGCTTCACGGAGATCTTGATGTCCCGGAAGCCGTGCTCCTCGAACAGCGAGCACTCCCACAGCGCCGACTCGACCAGCGCCTCCGCGGTGGCCTTGCCGTACTTGGCCAGCAGCCGCTTGTCCAGCGAGCCGGCGTTGACGCCGATCCGGATCGGGACGCCGGCGTCGCCGGCGGCCTTGGCGATCTCCTTGACCTTGTCGTCGAACTGCCGGATGTTGCCCGGGTTCACCCGGACGGCCGCGCAGCCCGCGTCGATCGCGGCGAAGACGTACTTCGGCTGGAAGTGGATGTCGGCGATGACCGGGATCTGCGACTTGCGCGCGATCGCCGGCAGCGCCTCCACGTCGTCCTGGCTCGGCACGGCGACCCGCACGATCTGGCAGCCGGACGCGGTCAGTTCGGCGATCTGCTGGAGCGTCGCGTTGATGTCGGCGGTGAGGGTGGTGGTCATCGACTGCACGGACACCGGCGCACCGCCGCCGACCGGCACCGAGCCGACCATGATCTGGCGGCTCGCCCGGCGCGGCGCGAGCGGCGGGGGCGGTACGGCGGGGATACCGAGGCTGACAGCGGTCACTTCAGGCACTCACCTTGAGAAGATCGTGATCGGGTTGACGACGTCCGCGGTGATGGTCAGCAGCGTGAACGCGCCACCGATGAGGATCACCGCGTACGTGAAGGGCATGAGCTTGAGGTAGTCGACCCGGCCCGGGTCGGGGCGGCGCAGCCGCGCGTACACCCAGGAGCGGGCCCGCTCGAACCAGGCGATGGCGATGTGACCGCCGTCCAGCGGGAGCAGCGGCAGCAGGTTGAACACGCCGATGAAGAAGTTCAGCGAGACGAACAGCATGAAGAACAGCAGCCAGGCGTTGTTCTCCACCGCCTCGCCGCCGAGCCGGCTGGCGCCGACCACGCTGATCGGGGTGTCGACGTCACGCTCCCCGCCGGTGATGGCGGTCCACAGCGCGGGGATCTTCTGCGGGATCCGCTGCAACGCCTCGAACGTGTTCACCGCCATGTCCCCGGTGAAGTCGGCGGTCGCGCCGAACGCGGCGACCGGGCCGTACTCGATGCGGGTGGGCGTGCTGGGAACGAGGCCGACGCCGAGCGCGGCGACCGGCCCGACGGTGCCCTTCGGGTCGTCCAGCGGCGGGCGCTGGGTCTGCGCGAGCGTCGCCGTCGCGGTGGCCGACTGGCCGTCACGGACGTACGCGATCTGCGCCGTCTCCCCCGGCTTGAGCCCGCGCAGTGTGGTGAGCAGGTCGCCGTAGGTGGCGACCGGCGTGCCGTTGACCGCGGTGATCCGGTCGCCGTCGCGCAGCTGGGCCTGGGCGGCCGGGCTGGCCGGGTCGGCGGCGGTGCAGGCGCGGGCGGCGTTCTCCGGTACGACGCAGTCGGTGAGCTGGATGACGGCCGGCTCCTGCCGGACCTGCGCCTCGGTGGTCGGGAAGTTCGGGTTGGGCAGGCCGGCGGTGACCGCGATGATCCAGAGGGTGACCAGCGCGAGGGCGAAGTGGGTGATCGACCCCGCGGACATCACGATCGTCCGCTTCCAGACCGGGTACCGCCACATGGCCCGCGGCTCGTCGGCCGGGTCCACGTCGTCGTCCTGCGGCGTCATCCCGACGATCTTGCAGAAGCCGCCGAGCGGGATGCCCTTGATCCCGTACTCCGTCTCGCCCCGCTTGAACGACCAGAGGGTCGGGCCGAAGCCGACGAAGTAGCGGGTCACCTTCATGCCGAAGGCCTTGGCGGTGAGCATGTGCCCCGCCTCGTGCAGGCTCACCGAGATCAGGATGGCGAGGGCGAAGAGCGTCACCCCGAGCAGGTATGCCATCAAGTTCCTTCCACTGATCCGTCGATGATCGCCTGCGCGTGCCCACGGGCCCACGACTCGGCCGTCAGCACGTCCTCGACGGTACCTGGTTCGGCGAAGTCGGGAGCGTCCCGCAGCACCCGTTCCAGGGTGTCGACGATGCCGAGGAACGGCAGCCGCCCGGCGACGAACGCCGCCACGCACTCCTCGTTGGCCGCGTTGTAGATCGCCGGCCGGCAGCGGCCCGCCTCGCCAGCGGCCTTGGCGAGCGCCACCGCCGGGAACGCCTCGTCGTCCAGCGGCTGGAACTCCCACGTGTGGGCCTTCGTCCAGTCGACGGCCGCGGCGGCGTCGTCGACCCGGTCCGGCCAGCCGAGGCCGAGGGCGATCGGCAACCGCATGTCAGGCGGGCTGGCCTGGGCGAGCGTCGAGCCGTCGGTGAACTCCACCATCGAGTGGATCACCGACTGCGGGTGGACCATGACGGTGATGTCGGCGTACGGCACGTCGAACAGCTCGTGCGCCTCGATGACCTCCAGCGCCTTGTTGACCATGGTGGCGGAGTTGATCGTGACGACCGGCCCCATGTTCCAGGTCGGGTGCGCGAGCGCCTGCTCGGGTGTGACCTGCGTCAACTCGTCGCGTCGCCGGCCCCGGAACGGACCGCCGCTGGCAGTGACGACCAGCCGCCGCACCTCGCCGCGGGTGCCGCCGCGCAGGCACTGGGCGAGCGCCGAGTGCTCGGAGTCCACCGGGACGATCTGCCCCGGCCGCGTCACCGCGGCCCGCACCAGGGGGCCGCCGGCGACGAGGGACTCCTTGTTGGCCAGGGCGAGCGTACGGCCGGCGCGCAGCGCGGCGAGGGTCGGCGCGAGCCCGAGCGAGCCGACCACCCCGTTGAGGACGACGTCGCAGGGCCACTGCGCCAGTTCCGTCATCGCGTCCGGCCCGGCGACGATCTTCGGCAGCTTGAAGTCCCCACTGGCCCAGCCGCGCCGGCTCGCCTCGGCGTAGAAGGCGAGCTGGAGGTCCTGCGCGGCGGACGCCTTGGCCACGCCGACCGCCTCGACGCCGAGTTCGAGGGCCTGGGCGGCGAGCAGCTCGACGTTGCCACCGCCGGCGCCGAGGGCGACCACCCGGAACCGGTCCGGGTTGCGCCGCACGATGTCGATGGCCTGCGTCCCGATCGAGCCGGTGGAGCCGAGCAGGACGAGGTCCCGGGGAGAAGTCACGGCGCCATTCTTCCCCAGGGACGCCCGACGCCCACCGGGAGCCTCAGCCGTCGATGTCCGCCGGCTCCTCCGGCGCATCCTCGTCCAGCAGGTCGGCCGGGTCGACGGAGAACGCGAACGGTCGGGTCATCACGAACGCGCTGCCCGCGGCGGCGGCGCTCAGCGGCCGGTACTCCCCCACGGCCAGCTCGAAGAGCGCGATGGTCGGCACCCGGTTACGGAGATCGACCCGGAGGAAGAACGGCACGCCGGGGCCGTCCACGGCTCGTCGTGCCACCGCAGCACGTCGAACGACGGCTCGGTGGGCTCCGGCGCCGCCTCGCCGTCAGATCAACTCGTGATCCTTGAAGTTGCGGTGTCACGGTCGAACGGACACCCCGACATCCATGAAGTCGAGTGGATCTTGTGAATGCGGACAGGCGCGCCTGGCCGTGTTCGCCCTTGCCACGCGGTCGGCACGGGCAGTGGGATGACGAGATGATCGTCGACGATGCAGCCGGGGTGCTGACCTGGCCGGGATGTCGGAACGTCCGCGACCTGGGCGGCACACCCACCACCGACGGGCGTCGCATCCGGCACGGCGCGCTGCTGCGGTCGGATCGGCTCACACCCGCCGACGTGCCGGCCGCCCGCGCCGCCGGGGTCAGCCGGATCGTCGACCTGCGCTGGGCGCGGGAGTGCGAGCGCGATCCGAGCCCGTTCGCCAGCGACCCGGTGTACCGGAACGCGCCGCTGCTCGCCGACCCGCTCGGCTACAACCCGCCGGAGGACAGCTACGGCCCCATGCTCGACCACAACGCCGAGCGGATGGCGGTCGCCGTCCGCTTGGTGGCCGACGCGCCGCCCGGGGCGGTCCTCGTGCACTGCCATGCCGGCCGGGATCGCACCGGTGTCCTGGTCGCGCTGCTGCTCGGCCTGGCCGGCGTCGGCCCGGCGGAGATCGCCGCCGACTTCGCCCGCACCGAGGGCTGCGGTCCCCTGCCGATGCGCAACACCCTGACCCACCTCGACGCCCACTACGGCGGCAGTGCCGGCTACCTGACCGCCGCCGGCCTCGACCCGGCCCTGCTGGCCGCCGTCCGCAGCCGTCTCCTGCCCCGAGCCGGACCACCCGGTCAGGCGGGCCCGAGGCAGAACACCACGTCGACGTAGTCGGAGTTCTTCTCCCAGTTGGAATAGTGATAGTCGGCGAAACCGGGTGCCGCCTGCTCGCACACCGCTCTGACCTGCTTCTCCCCGTCGACGGCGCCCTCGACGCGGGCCACCACCCGCCGCGTGTCGGGGCCGCAGGCGGCGATCACCAGCACCGTGCTCCCCGCGGTGCCGATGTCGCGTACGCACTGCCCGGCCTGCACGAACTGCTCGTCGCCGTTGGCCCGTGCCGGAGCCGAACTGGTCCCGGCGCTCACCTCGTCCGCCGGCGGGGTACGGGACCGTACCGCGTCGATCACGCCGAACCCCTCGAACACCGCGCCGAGGATGCCGGCGACCGCTGCGGCCACGAAGATCCAGCGGACAAATGATCCCCGGCGTCCGTGCGCCGATCCGCTCTCATCGTTCGTCACGTTTCCTCCAGGACAGGGGGCGAGGTCGGTGAGGAAGTGGAGATCTCTCGGGGGCTCAACCTTGGCACAGTGCGAGGCGGCGGCCGCGGTGCGAAACCGGCAGCGCGTCGGGGCCGGAGCACGCACCGGTCACGCGCTTCGGCCGTAACCGCAGGTCAGGCGGCACCGGGCGGGCGGTGGTCGCCGGCCGCCGGAGCCGAGGGTGTCGGATGTTCGACTGGCCCGGTCGGCCGTGCGACCGGCGACGACGCGACCGGTCTGTGCTTTTCAGGCCGGCGGATGTTCCAGGACGAAGGTCTCCACCTCCGTGCCGCCATACCAGTCGGTGCGCCGGCCGACGTGGGTCATGCCGAGGCGGCGGCACACCGCCATCGACCGGTCGTTGCCGGGCGTCACCACCGCGTAGATCTCGCGGGTGCCGGTAGCGAACTCGCGGGCGACCATCGTCCGGGCGGCCTCGGTCGCGTACCCGTGCCCCCACGAGTCCGGGTGCAGGTGCCAGCCGACCTCGATGTCGTCGGTGGGCGTGGTGCCGTCGGCGCCCGGCAGCGGCTTGAGCAGCACGCTGCCCGCCGCCTGGCCGCTGTCGCGCACCTCGATCGCCCAGATGCCGTACCGGCCCCCGGACGGCGCCGACCGCTCCCGCCAGGCCTGTACCCGCTCGGCGGCCTGCTCCGGGTCGGTCAGGGTCCCCGCCCCGCCGCCGAGCCAGCGCATCACCTCGTCCCGGGAGTAGATGTCGAAGATCCGGGCCAGGTCGGACGGCGAGTCGGTCCACTCCCGGATCACGAGGCGGTCCGTGGTGACAACGGTCATGGCGGCCGAGTCTAGGACTGACAGCGGATACGACGGGGAACAGGTACGCGATGGGCGGCGGATGGCAGCGGACGAAGCGGATCGGCGCTGCCGCCTTCCGGCCGGTACGTGGGCGGGACCTGTCGCTGCACGCCGCCGCGATCACCTTCTACGGGGCGATCGCCGTGGTGCCGGTGGCGCTGCTGGCCATCTGGCTCACGGCGCTGGTGGCCGGAGCCGGCCGGGTCCGTCGGCTCACGTCGTACGCGGTGCGGACCCTGCCGGACGAGATCGGCGCCCCCCGGGCGGTGGCCGCGCTGGTCGAGGCCGGGGTGGGGTTGACCCCGTGGCTGGCACTGGCCTCGTTGCTGCCGGCGTCGCTGTACGGCGAGGGCCTGCGCCGCGCGTTCGTCTCGGTGGCCGATTCGCACGTCGACGAGTCGCTGGTCGGCTGGCGGGGGCGGCTGCTGCTGCTCCCGCTGCTGGCGCCCGCCCCCGCTCTGCTGCTGTCGATCCTGCTCGCGCTGCCGACCACCACCGGGCTGGTCCGCGAGGGCGGCTGGGTGGGCGCGCTGGGGGTGGTGCTGTCGTTCCTGGCGACCTGGCTGGTGCTGACCCCGGTGCTGATGTGGGTGTTCCGGGTGGTCGGGCCGGCGTCGCCGGACTGGCTCTCCACCCTCGCGGTCGGGTCGTTCACGGCGGCGAACCTGTCCGGCTTCCTGCACGGCTTCGTGCTGTTCGCGTCGCTGCCGATCGACCTGGGCGTGCCGTTCGGCGGCTTCGACGCGGTCGGCGCCGGCGTGGCCGTCCTGCTGTGGCTCTACCTGTTCCACGTGATCGTGCTGGCCGGCTACTCCGCCACCCTGGCCCTCTCCCGCTGGCGCACCCGCCGCGCCACCGCCACCGCCACCACCCCAGGTTGATCATGGAGTTGGCGGGTCGGGGAGCGCTCCCCCCACCCGCCAACATCATGATCGACGAGGGATCAGCGAGCGTCAGCGGCGGAAGGGGCCGCGGACCTCGTACGTCAACCCGCCGCTGCCCGTTCGCTCGCCGCTGGTGCCGCGCTGGGAGGAGAAGTAGAGGCGGGTGCCGTCCGGGAAGAACGCCGGACCGGTGATCTCGGAGCCGCCCTGGTTCAGGATGCGCAGGAAGGGAGCGACCACCCCGGTCGGGGTGATCACGCAGATCTCCATGTTGCCGCCGTCCTCGGCCACGTACAGGTCCCCGCCCGGGGTGCCGGTGATGTTGTCCACCCCGGTCAGCGGCGCCGTGCCGACGGGGACCAGCGAGTCGTCGTACGCCAGGTCGATGCGCTGGTTGACCGCGTCGTACGCCCACACCCGGTTGTCGCCCTTCGTGGTGAACCAGCAGGTGCCGCGGTCGTACCAGCACCCCTCGCCACCGTCGAAGTGCCGGGCCGCGCCGACCTGCCAGCGGGTGGGGATCGGGAAGCCGTCCCGGTCCGGGATGTCCCGCCAGGTCACCGGCCCGGAGGTCACGTCCGCCGGCGCGCACAGCACCTGGAGCCGGCCGGTGCGCAGGTCGCCCCAGGTGTCCGGGACGAACCGGTAGAAGCAGCCGTCGCCCTCGTCCTCGGTCAGGTAGACCACCCGCCGGTCCGGGTCGCACGCGGCGGCCTCGTGGGTGAACCGTCCCATCCGGGTACGCTCCTCGGCCGACCGGCTGCCGTCCGGCCAGGTCTCGAAGACCCGCCCCAGTGGCACCTCCTCACAGGAGAGCCAGGTGCCCCACGGCGTGGCGCCGCCGGCGCAGTTGACGTTGGTGCCGCCGAGGATCCGGTACGCCGCGGCGATCGAGCCGTCCGCCCGGAACCGCACCGCCGACGCGCCCCCGACCAGCGGGATCTCCGAGTTGGACACGTAGATCCAGCCGTCGCCGGCCGGGAAGCAGGCACCTCCGTCGGGCGCGAAGTGCCACAGGTAGCCGGTGCCGGGCACCACCTGGCCGGCGCGGGCGATCACCCGGCTGGTGAAGCCGGCCGGAAGCTGGATGCCGTTGGCGTCGGCGGCGAGCAGGTCCCCGTACGGGCCGGGGCCGGGCTGGGCGGGGGCGGCCAGCGCCGCGCCGGCCCAGAGACTGCCGGCGAAGGCGGCGCCGCCGGCGACGGTGGCGCGCAGGACGGTACGACGGTCCATCGGACAACCTCCCGGGCTTCACGGTCGATGTCCCGTTGACGTTAGAGCCGACAGTGCATCGATGGAAGTCGCTGTCCGGTGAACGCGGGATGACCGACGGGCGGCGCCGCGGGAGACGATCCGGCGCCCGCCGACACTGCCCCGCCCACCCCGGTCGATCATGACGTTGGCGGGCGTGTCGATCTCTTTGGCACCCGCCAGCTTCATGATCGACGGGGTGTCGGAGAGGCTGAGCGCCGGTTAAGGTGCCGGGTATGGGTGGAGAGCAGGTTCCGCAGCGGGTCGACGTCGTGGTCGTCGGGGCGGGGCACAACGGGCTGGTGTCGGCGATCCTGCTGGCACGTGCGGGGCTGGACGTGCTGGTGCTGGAGGCGGCCGACGTCATCGGTGGGGCGACCCGCACCGAGGCGCCGTTCCCGAAGGTTCCGGGGCTACGGCACTCCACGGGGTCGTACCTGCTCGGGCTGATGCCACCGGAGCTGCTCGCCACGCTCGACGTCCGCATCCCCGTGCTGCGCCGCGACCCGCACTACTTCCTGCCCACGCCGGGCGGGCTCGGCTCGCCGTACCTGCTCTTCGGCAGCGACACCGCCGCGACGCGCAAGCAGCTCGCGGAACTCTTCTCCCCCGCCGACGTGGCCGCCGACGACGCGCTCCAGGCCGAGCTGGCCGCGCTCCGCGAGGACCTGGCACCGGCCTGGCTGGCCGAACCGCTGCCGGTGGAGGAGACCGCCGAGCGGTACGTGCGGCCGGCGCTGCGGCAGGTCTTCGTCGACCTGGTCCGCGGGTCGGTCGCCGACCACCTGGCCCGCTTCGAGTTCCGCTCCGAGCTGCTGGTCAGCATGTACGCGGTGACCGACGGCCTGTCCGGCCTCAACGCCGGCCCCGACGACCCCGGCACCGGGCACAACTTCCTGGTGCACAACATGTGCCGGCTGCCCGGCTCGGACGGCACGTGGATGATCGCCGAGGGCGGCATGGGCACCGTCTCGCGGACCTTCGCCGACGCCGCCCGCGCGGCCGGCGCGACGATCCTCGCCGGTACGCCGGTCACCGCCATCACCCTCGACGGGGGTGCCGCGTCCGGTGTGGTGCTCGCCGACGGACGGGAGGTGGCCGCGTCGGTGGTGCTGGGGGCCTGTGACCCGTACCGGCTGATGGACCTGCTGCCCGACGGCGCGCTCCCGGCGCCCCTCACCGAGCGGATGGCGGCGGTCCGCCGCCCCGGCACCACGCTGAAGCTCAACCTGGCGCTGACCGGGCTGCCGCGCTTCTCCTGCCTGCCGGCCGACGCGCCGAGCCCCTTCGGGTCGACGATCCACCTGCTGCCCGGCTCGGCGTCGCTGTGCGGGGAAGGGGGCGAGTCGCCGATGGCCGCGCTGCGGGCGATGTGGGCCGACGTCCAGGCCGGGCGCCTCCCGGAGGAGCCGACGATCGAGTGGTACCTGCACACCACCGTGGACCCGTCGCTGTCAAACGCGGCCGGGCACCACTCGTCGGCGCTGTTCGTGCAGTCGGTGCCGTACGAGCTGGCCGGCACCACCTGGGACGAGGCGCTGCCCGGGTACGTGGAGAAGCTCGTCGCGATCTGCGAACGGTACGCCCCGGGCGCCGGTGACCTGATCGCCGACGCGGTGCCCCTGCCCCCGCCCGGTATCGAGGCGCACTTCGGCATCACCGGCGGGCACATCCACCACGTCGACAACACCGCCTCGTTCACCGACCGGATGCCGTACGCGACCGGGGTCGACGGCGTGTACGCGGGCAGCGCCGGCTGCCACCCGGCCGGCAGCGTCATCGGCGCCGCCGGCCACAACGCCGCCCGGCGGATCCTCGCCGACCTAGGCCGCTGACCCCTTCTCCGGCTGGGCGGCGGCCCGAGGGTCCTCACCCGGGCCCTTGACGAGGAAGAAGCCGACGATCACGAGGTAGAGGAAAAGGCTGAGGATCGGGTCGACGAAGACGACCGCGAAGGCGACCACGAAGAGCAGTGGGCGCAGCCGCATCCGCCATGCGAGCGTCCGGGCCAGCCGGGGATCCAGGTCGGCGTGGAGCAGCCGCCGACGGCGGGCCCACCACCAGCTCAGGTTGAAGAAGATCCCCTCACCGAGCAGGGTGCCGACGTAGAGGGCGGCGGTCAGCCGTTGCTCGGTCGCGTCGCTGCGCAGGTTGTCCGACAGCAGGTCGGCGGTGAACGGGATCGCGGCCACGAAGAGCAGCAGGAGCAGGTTGAACACCATGAGCGTGTGGTCGACCCGGACCACGTATCGCCACAGGTTGTGATGGGCCAGCCAGATCTGGCCGGAGATCACGAAGGTGATCACGTACGCCAGGTAGGACGGCCAGGCCTGGACGAGCGCCTCGGGAAGCTCCCTCCCACCCGCCCGGGCCGGGCCGTTCTGGAGCAGCTCCACGGCCATCACCGTCAGGACGACCGCGAAGACGCCGTCGCTGAACGACTCCACCCGGGAGCGGTCCCGCGCCGTCTCACCAGGCCGCGGGTTCCCTCCGGGCCCGGACCGCTTCGAAGGCACCACACGTGCATGGTCGCCCACCGGGGCGGACCATGTGGGTCAGGTGAGGCTTTCGCCGGCCGGGGCGGGGGCCTGCTCGTCGACGCGGTGCGCGCGGATCTTGTGCCCCACACTGGTCAGGCAACGGCCGCTCGACAGGTCGAAGCGCCACCCGTGCAGCTGGCAGGTGAGCTGGTCGCCCTCGACCACGCCGAAGCGGCTCAGGTCGGCCTTCAGGTGCGGGCAGCGGCGCTGCACCACCCAGTCGCCGATCGTGATGTCCTCCGCGTCGACGGCCCGCTCGTGCTCGTCGTACCAGCCCTCGGAGTACTGCAGCCGCTCCTCGGACAGGCACTTGAAGAAGGAGTAGACGAACTCGTTGTACTGGCCGATGCGCGCCGCCGAGAACCGGCACGACAGGAACAGGGAGTTGACCCAGTCCACCTCGCCGATGTGCAGCAGGTGCTCGATCAGCGCCCGCTCGGTGCGGAAGCGGTAGCGCACCTTCTCGTCCGCGTACGGCCGCACCTGCTTGCCCGGGAAGTCCACCACGATCGACTCGACGCTCTCGCCGTCGTAGCCGACCAGGTCGAAGCGGACCGGGCCGCCGACCCCCTTGGCGATGTAGATCGACTCGTCCAGCAGCGGCTCGATGCGGCGCTGCATCTCCTTGAGGACGTCGATCTCCGGGTGCCGCCAAGACGCCTTCTCCGCCTCGATGATCGGGCGCTTGCGCTCCCGCATCTCCTCCAGGTGGGCCACCTTGTTCGCGAAGAACTCCTCGACCGGCACCGGGTGGCTGGTCTCGCAGGTCTCGGTGGTGACCTCGGCGACGCTGCCAGGCAGCAGCACGACGGCGTTGGTCCCGCCGACCTTCGCGTACTCGGAGAGGAAGACCGACTGGTCGGGGAAGATGTTGCCCTCGTCGCCGTGGATGTCGTTGAACTGCCACAGCGCGTCGTCCAGGAAGCACGGCGGGCCGGCGATCGGGAAGACGTGGTCGGCCTTCAGGTCGTCGATGTACCGCCAGGTGCGGTCGAACTGCCGGTCCCGCTTCTGCTTGCCGAACGCGGTCTTCGCCGCCTGCGGCAGCTCGTAGACCATCGGGTACCAGATCGCGCCGGAGAACTGGAGCATGTGCGCGTGCACGTGGCCCAGCTCGGCGAAGAGGCTGAGGTCGGTCGGGCGGGCGTCGTTCTGGTTGAGCAGCCGCACGCCGTCGTACTCCACCCACAGGGACGAGTCGCCGATCGGGCCGTCGGTCGGGCTGGTCAGCGCCTGGATCATCACCTTGAGGCCGCCGTCCAGCTCGACGACCTCCTCGTTCGGGGCCTTCAGGAAGTGCGTGAAGCCCAGCTCCCGCAGCTCGTCCTCCATCTCCGAGGTGGGGAAGGCGGGCAGCAGGACGGTGGCCTTCTTCGACACGTACCGCTTGAGGTGGGCGGCGTCGAAGTGGTCCCGGTGCAGGTGCGAGACGTAGAGGTAGTCGACGTCGCCCAGCGTGTCCCAGTCGAGCTGGGAGTTGTCGGGGAACGGGAACCACGAGGCGAAGTACGCCGGGTTGACCCACGGGTCGCACAGGATGCTGCCCGCGGGGGTGTCGATCCGCATGCTCGCGTGCCCGGTACCGGTCACTCGCACCGCAGTTCCCCCTCAGAACGACAAACAAGGTGTACGCGGAAACGCTACCGGAGCCGCTCCGACCGCCGCCCGGCGACGCCGGGAGTACGGCGAGGATGCGCCTCGGGGCAGCTCAGGCCCCGGTCGGCGCCGCCCAGGAGCGCCGGTCGGGTGCGGCCGCACGCCAGCCGTCGAGCAGCCCGGGGATCTCGTCCGGGGGCGCGGCGACGCTCACCCACTGCTCCCCGTGCACCGCGTGGTTGGGATCGGCGGCCACGCTGCCCTCGCTGCAGCACGCGCAGAGCGCCCGTACCCCGCTGGCCGGCTCGGCCCCGTAGTCGCGCTCGGCGAAGGCCGCCACCAGGGCGTGCACGTCGTCGACCGTGGCGGCCACGACGCGGACGCTGCTCGTGGGCAGCGTCGACTCGCGCCACAGCAGCAGCTCGTCGAAGACGGGGAAGGTCTGCCCGTCGACCTGGCGCTCGCCGTTCGGCGCGCCGTCGTGCACGACGATCTCCCCGAACCGGCGGCCCGACTCCGGGGTGGGCACGCTGAGCACCTTCGCCCGGGTCGGGCAGAGCCGGCGGGCCCAGACCACCTCGGCCCGGCCGCCCGGGTCGAGCCGGATCGGCGCGACTCCGAAGTCCTCGACGATCTCGCCCGTGCCGTCGGGCAGCGTGAGCCCGTACCCCCGCCACGCGTCCCGCGCGGTGGCCCAGTCACCCATGATCGTCGCCGCGATGCCGAGGTTCCAGTACGCCGGGTCCTCGGTGCCGCGCTCGGCCCGGGCCGCCGCCTCACGACCCAGCTCGTACGCCTTCGCCCAGTTCCGGAGGAACTTGTGGGCCAGCGCGGCGTTGTACCACCACGCCTCGGCGGCCGGGATGTCCGGGTACCGCCGCACGAGGCGCTCCCACAACTCCGCGGCGACCGGCCAGTCCTGTGCCTCCCAGGCCTGCCGGGCCCGCTCGTACAGTTCCCGGTCGTCCTCGCGCGTCATGCGCCCCCCCATCAGGTCGGACCCAGCGCCGGGCCCGGCACGGGGCGTGCCAGACTAACCGGAGATCCGATCGCGAGGGAAGGACCGACAGTGGCAGGAAGCGAGCCGGTTACCGCTCCGGACCAGCACAAGCCGGGGCACCGCAAGTCCGGGCGGATCGGCGCGGTGGTCGTCGCGCTGGCGCTGCTGGCGATGCTCTGCGGCAACCACGAGGGCAGGGTCGAGGATCTCTGGCTCGTCGGCCTCGCCGTCCTGCTGCTGGCCATCGTCATCGGCGATGCCGTGCTGCGGCGCAACGGGCTGCGGTCGTAGACCCGGCGCCCGCGCCGGGGGGACACGCGCGAAGGGCCCGCTCCCGGTCGGGAGCGGGCCCTTCGGCGTACGCGGTCAGCGACCGAGCAGGATGTCCTGCACGTCCTTGAGGGCGGCGTCGACCTCCGCCTCGAAGTAGCCGCCCTGCACGAGACCGAAGCGCAGGGTGTCCAGGTCGCGGGGATTCACCGGCATCGGGTTCCGCCCCTGCATCCCGCCGAGCAGGCTCTCGAAGAACCGGTCCACCTGGTCCGGGTCGTACCCGCTGCCGAAGCGGCGCACCTGGAAGCTGCGGCGGATCTGGTCGACCCGGTACAGGTCGCTGCCGGGCGGGCCGGCCATCGGCGGGCCGGCCACCGCGGGCGGGCCGGGGACCGCCGGCGGGCCTGCCATCGGGCCACCGAAGCCCGGCTGCGGCTGCGCGGGCGGGCCACCCATGCCACGGCCGCGGTCCGGCATGCGGATCTCGGCGGTCATGTCGGTGCGCCCGTGCCGGCCGGCCTCGAAGCCGTCGAAGCGCTGCTCGTCGCCGTAGCCACCCGGACCGGGATCCGGGCCGTAGCCGCCGGGTCCGGAGTCCGGGCCGTAGCCACCCGGCCCGGAGGGCAGGCCGCGGGGCGGCGCGCCGTGGCCCATCGGGGCACCCGGGCCACCGCGAGGCGGCTCGTAGCCGCCGCGGGGCGCGTCGTAGCCGCCGGCGAAGGCGCCGGTGGGCTCGTCGTACCGGCCGTAGCGGTCGGGCGGGCCGGGCTGTGCGGGCATGACCCGGGGCGGCATCGGCTGCGGGACCGGGGACATGCCGCGCTCGTCGCGCATCGGTGGGCCCATGCGCTCCGGCGGGCCGAGCCGGTCGGCCATGCGGGGGTCGCGGCCGGACAGGCCGCCACGCTCCTCGAGCTCGGCGAGTTGCCGCTCGACCCGGTCGAGGTGCAGGTCGACCTGCCACTCGTCGTAGCCGTTGAACCGGACCCGGAAGACGACGTCGTGGACCTCCTGCGAGGACACGGGCGCGCCGACCGGCTGCCCGGCCAGCGTGGCCTCGACGCGGTCGAGGAAGGCGTCCACCTCGTCGACCTTGTATCCCCGGCGCAGCGCCTTGCGCCGGAAACGCTGACCCTGACTCGCCACTATGTCTCCTGGTCTCGTTCGCTACGCCCGGTCACGGTGTCTCCCCGGTCCCAACGGTCTCACTGCCCTCCGCGGCGGCGAGTTGACCACACGCCCCGTCGATCTCGCGACCCCGGGTGTCCCGCACCGTCGTGGACACTCCGGCGTCGCGCAACCGCCGGACGAACTCCCGCTCCACCGGCTTCGGGCTCGCATCCCAGCGGCTGCCCGGAGTGGGGTTGAGCGGGATCAGGTTCACGTGGGCCAACTTGCCGGCCAGCAGCCGCCCGAGCAGATCGGCTCTCCACGGCTGGTCGTTCACGTCCTTGATCATCGCGTATTCGATCGACACGCGACGTCCCGTGCGGGCCGCGTACTCCCAGGCCGCCTCCAGCACCTCGGACACCTTCCAGCGCTGGTTCACGGGCACGAGTTCGTCGCGCAGCTCATCATCGGGGGCGTGCAGCGACAAAGCAAGGGTCACTGAGAGGTCTTCGCTGGCCAGTCGGCGGATGGCCGGCACCAGCCCGACCGTGGAAACGGTGATGTGCCGCTGGGAGAGCCCCAGCCCCTCCGGGGCGGGGGCGACCAGCCGCCGGATCGCGGCCACGACCCGGTTGTAGTTGGCCAGCGGCTCGCCCATCCCCATGAACACCACGTGCGACAGCCGCGGCGGGGACCCGGCGACCGCACCGGAGGCGGCCACGCCCGCCAGGTAGACCGCCTGGTCGACGATCTCGGCGGTGGAGAGGTTGCGGGTCAGCCCGGCCTGGCCGGTCGCGCAGAACGGGCACGCCATCCCGCAGCCGGCCTGGCTGGAGATGCAGACCGTGACCCGGTCCGGGTAGCCCATGAGCACGCTCTCGACCAGCGAACCGTCGTGCAGCCGCCAGAGCGCCTTGCGGGTCGCGCCGTCGTCGCACGCCAGCTCCCGCACCGGCGTCAGCAGCGTGGGCAGCAACCGCTCCGCCAGCTTGTCGCGGGTCGCGGCCGGCAGGTCGGTCATCTGCCGCGGGTCGCGCACCAGGCGCCCGAAGTAGTGGGTGGAGACCTGCCGCGCCCGGAACCGGGGCTCCCCCAGCTCGGCCACCAGCGCCTGGCGGCCGGCGAGGTCGAGATCGGCGAGGTGCTGCGGGGGCATCGCCGCCCGGCGTGCGGGGGCGTCGAGGTTGACCGGGGTCAGGGGCAGGCTCGTCATGGCGCGTCCAGTCTGTCACGCCCGGCGCGGGACGCACCCGTCCGGAGGTGCCGAATCGAGCCGGACCGCACGGACGGAAGCACCTGCGGAGGGTGATTCACGACTCAACCCGCCATCGGAACGAGGACCGCCAGCAGCAGGTACGCCGTCGGGACGGCGAAGAGGATCGAGTCGAGCCGGTCCATCAGGCCGCCGTGCCCCGGCAACAGGTTGCTCATGTCCTTCACACCGAGGTCACGTTTGACCATGGACTCGGCCAGGTCGCCGAGCACGGCCGCGGCGGAGACCGCCACCCCGAACAGGGCACCCCACCAGGGCCGGACGTCGAAGAGCAGCCAGAGCAGCACGGCGCTGCCGAGCGCCGCCGCGCCGACCGACCCGGCCAGGCCCTCCCAGGACTTCTTGGGGCTGATCGTGGGGGCCATCGGGTGCTTGCCGAAGTTGGCGCCGGCCGCGTACCCACCCGTGTCGGAGAGCACCACGGCGACCAGGGTCACCAGCACCCGCAGGTAGCCGTCGTCGGGCGCCGCGGCCAGCAGCGCCGCGAAACCACCGAGGAACGGCACGTAGACCGCGATGAGCGTGGCGGCGGTGACGTCCCGCCGGAACCCGGCCGGCCCGTCCCCGAGGCGCCACACCACCGAGCCCAGGACGGTGACGGCCAGGCCGAGGGTCAACGCGTCAGGGCCAGCGAACCAGGCCAGCCCCACGGTGAGCACGCCGCCGGCGATCAGCGGAACCAGCGGGGGGTTCGCGTCGGCCCGGCCGGCCGCCCGGGCCATCTCCCAGCTGCCGATCGCCACCGCGCCGGCGACGACCAGCAGGAACGCCGGCGGGTAGAGGAACAGCGGCACGAGGATGAGCGCGCCGAGGGCGACGCCCACCCCGATGGCCGCGGGCAGGTTGCGGCCGGCCTTGCCCGACGACGTCGGCGGGGCCCCGGACCCACCGGCCCGGCGGCGGCCCGGCTGGCGCCGGCCCGGCGGCTCCGACGCGGCCGGCGCCGGCTCGTCCCGGACCGGCGTGAGCTGCGTGGTGGGGTACTCCGACATCGGAGGCGCTTCGTCCCGGACCGGTTCCAGCTGCGCGGTCGGGTACTCCGGATCGTCCCCGACGGGACCGTGGCGGCCGTTGCGGCCGTTCACCGGGCCCGGCCGGCCCCCGTACGCCGGGTCACCCGGGCCCGAAGGCTTCCGGAACGGGCGGGCGGGGCCGCGATCGTCGTACCCGGGGTACGCCCCGCCGGGATCGGCCGGCGGGCGGGTGCGCGGGTCGGCGTGGAGATGGGGAGCGACCGCGGGCCTCCGCACCCAGGGGCCGGGCTCGACGTCGTGGTCGGGCCAGGGCAGGGGCCGGTCCGGCCGGTCCCAGCCACGGGGGTCGGCGCTGCCGTAGGGGTCGACGGGGGACATCACGCACCGCGCGGACGTGGCACGAGACCGACGACCAGACGCACAACCACAACCATCCCCTACCCGAGTGCCTATCCCCTTCGGTTGACCGGCACGTCGGCCGGCCGATCCCCGCCGTTCACCGCACGGTGGCCCGGGAATCGTGCCGAGCCTACTGCACCCATCGCCGGGGCACTCGGGACCGCTGCCGGCGGCCGCCCGGCCGGGCGGAAACAGTCGTGGCACCGGCGTGCAGCCGCCCACGAGGGGCGCGCGCCGGTGCCACGTCGCGGTCGGGCCGCCGGGGTCAGACCTCCAGCAGCTCGGCTTCCTTGTGCTTGACCAGCTCGTCGACGGTCGCGACGAAGCGCTGGGTCAGGTCGTCCAGCTCCTTCTCGGCGCGACGGCCCTCGTCCTCGCCGACCTCGCCGTCCTTGACCAGCCGGTCCAGCTCCTCCTTGGCCTTGCGGCGGATGTTGCGGACGGCGACCTTGGCCTCCTCGCCCTTGTGCCGGGCCACCTTGATCATCTCGCGGCGGCGCTCCTCGGTCATCTGCGGGAGCAGGATGCGCAGCTGGTTGCCCTCGTTGTTCGGGTTCACGCCGAGGTCGGAGTCGCGGATCGCCTTCTCCATGGCGTTGATCTGCGAGTTGTCGTACGGCTTGATGATGACCATCCGCGGCTCGGGCACGCCGATGGACGCCATCTGCGGCAGCGGGGTCGGGCTGCCGTAGTAGTCGATGATGATCTTGGAGAACATGGCGGCGTTGGCGCGGCCGGTACGGATAGCGCCGAACTCCTCCTTGGCGTGCTCGATGGCACGCTCCATCTTCTCCTCGGCCTCGAGGAGGGTGTCGTCGATCACCGGTCTCCTCGCCTCCTTCTGTGCTCGTCGTGGCTGGTCGTGTCGGAGGACCGCTGAGCTCGGCCGCTCAGGTGGTGATCAGGGTGCCGATCTTGTCGCCACCCACGGCCCGGATGATGGTGTCGTCGCCCTGGGCACCGAAGACCAGCATCGGCAGGCCGTTCTCCATGCAGAGGCTGAAGGCGGCGGCGTCGGCCACCCGCAGGTTGCGGCGGAGCACCTCGGAGAAGGTGATCGAGTCGAACTTGCTGGCGGTCGGGTCGATGCGCGGGTCAGCGGTGTAGACGCCGTCCACGCCGTTCTTGCTCATCAGCACCACGTCGGCCCGGATCTCCAGGGCACGCTGCGCGGCGACGGTGTCGGTGGAGAAGTACGGCATGCCGGCGCCGGCACCGAAGATGACCACGCGGCCCTTCTCGAGGTGCCGGATGGCGCGCAGCGGAATGTACGGCTCGGCGACCTGGGCCATCGTGATCGCGCTCTGCACCCGGGTCTCGATGCCCTCCTTCTCCAGGAAGTCCTGGAGGGCGAGGCAGTTCATCACGGTGCCGAGCATGCCCATGTAGTCGGCCCGCGCCCGGTCCATGCCACGCTTCTGCAGCTCCGCGCCGCGGAAGAAGTTGCCGCCGCCGACCACGACGGAGACCTGCACTCCGCGCCGGACCACCGTGGCGATCTGCCGGGCGATGGCCTGGACGACGTCCGGGTCGACACCGATCGCGCCGCCGCCGAACACCTCACCGGAGAGCTTCAGCACCACCCGGCGGGCCCGACCGGGAGGTGGCGCCGTCGGATCCTCCGCCGCCAGACTCCGGTCACTCACAACCTGCGTCATCCGCCCCGCCCTTCACCATGCGACGCCCCGCGCCGCGTACCGCGAAACTGCCGTGACCGACCCTAGGGCCTGCGTCGGAGTCGCAGCCCGGCCGCGCCGGGACTTCGCCACAGACCCTATGTGACGAGGAGGCCGCGGTGCCTGACAGGTACACCGGCGACCTCCTCGTCCACGTTCCCTCCCACGGGCGAGTTCACGCGCCCGTGGAGCGGCTCAGGCCTGGCCGACCTCGAACCGGACGAACCGGGTGATCTCGATGCCGGCCTCGCCCAGCACCTGCTGCACCGTCTTCTTGTTGTCCGTGACCGACGCCTGCTCCAGCAGGACGAAGTCCTTGAAGAAGGAGTTGACCCGACCCTCGACGATCTTCGGCAGCGCCGCCTCGGGCTTGTTCTCCTCGCGGGCGGTCTGCTCGGCGATGCGCCGCTCGGACTCGACGACCTCGGCCGGCACCTCGTCGCGCGTGAGGTACTGCGGCCGCATCGCGGCGATCTGCATGGCCGCGCCGCGCGCGTCGGCGTCGCCCGCCTCGTCGGTCTTGCCGCTGTACTGCACCAGCACGCCGACCGCCGGCGGCAGGTCCTGCGCCTTGCGGTGCAGGTAGACCGCGACGGCGCCGTCCAGCTTGGCGAACCGGTTGAGCACCAGCTTCTCGCCGATCTTGGCGGACTGCTCCTGGACCAGGTCGGCGACGCTCTTGCCGTCGATCTCGGAGGCCAGCAGCTCCTCGGCGTTGCTCACGCCGCTGCGCTCACCGTGCTCGACCAACTGCTGGGCCAGCGCGATGAAGCTGTCGTTCTTGGCGACGAAGTCGGTCTCGCAGTTGAGCTCCAGCAGGGCCTTGCCGGAGTGCGCGATGAGGCCGTTCGCGGCGGTCCGGCCGGCCCGCTTGCCGACGTCCTTCGCGCCCTTGACGCGCAGGATCTCGACGGCCTTGTCGAAGTCGCCCTCGGCCTCGGTCAGCGCCTTCTTGCTGTCCATCATGCCGGCGCCGGTCAGGTCGCGGAGCTTCTTGACATCCGCGGCGGTGAAGTTGGACATGGCTCTCTCTTCGGTGTTGAGACTGCGGGTGGGATGGTCTGAGGTGGCGGTTTACCCGGATCCGGGCGGATTCTGCCCGGACTGCCCGCCGCTCCCCCGCCGTCCGGGAGGACCGGACGGCGGGGAAGCGGCGTACGGTCACTCCGCGGCGGCGGCCGCCGGCTGCTCGTCGGCCTTCCTCGGCTCCTCGAGCAGCTCGCGCTCCCACTCGGCCAGCGGCTCGTCCGAGGCGACACCCGCCTCCGGCTTCTCGTCGGTGCCCCGACGACGGCCGGAACGGGCGATCAGGCCATCGGCGACGGCGGCGGCCACGACCTTGGTCAGCAGCTCGGCCGACCGGATCGCGTCGTCGTTGCCCGGGATCGGGTAGTCGACCTCGTCCGGGTCGCAGTTGGTGTCGAGCACCGCGATGACCGGAATGCCCAGCTTGCGAGCCTCGTCGACGGCGATGTGCTCCTTCTTGGTGTCGACCACCCAGATCGCGGCCGGGAGCTTCTGCATGTCCCGCAGACCGCCGAGGGTGCGGGTCAGCTTCTCCTTCTCGCGGGAGAGCTGCAGGGTCTCCTTCTTGGTGTAACCGGCGGCGGTGCCGCTCAGGTCACCCAGGGCCTCCAGCTCCTTCATCCGCTGGAGCCGCTTGTACACCGTCTGGAAGTTGGTCAGCATGCCGCCGAGCCAGCGGTGGTTGACGTACGGCTGGCCGACCCGCGTCGCCTGCTCGGCGATCGCCTCCTGGGCCTGCTTCTTGGTGCCGACGAAGAGGATCGAGCCGCCCTCGGCGACCGTCCCGCGCACGAACTCGTACGCCTTCTCGATGTAGTCGAGGGTCTGGCGCAGGTCGATGATGTAGATACCGTTGCGCTCGGTGAAGATGAAGCGCTTCATCTTCGGGTTCCAGCGCCGGGTCTGGTGCCCGAAGTGGACACCGCTCTCCAGCAGCTGACGCATGGTCACGACGGCCATGGGGTACTCCTTGCGTCCCTGGTTGTCACGCCCGGCCGGCGGCCGGGCGTCCTGGCGCCCGGCCGCCGGCCAGGGTGGGCCCGACCAAGATCGGGACCAGGGAGGCCGTCGCCCCACGACGAACCGTGGAGAGGGCGCGCGAGGTCGACCGCGCGAGGCGGTCGCCAGTCGACCAGTGTACGCCCCTTCCCAGCCACCCCGTTCCCGGGAGTAAGGAAGGGCCCCTCGTCGACGCCTGACGGTTGCGGACGGCGCCCCGGTGCCCGGTGGGGTCAGCCGAGCGCCCTGGTGCCCGGCGCGTCAGCCGACCGCGAGCGCCGACGCGAGGAAAAGCACCAGGCCGACGGTCAGGTAGGCGGTCGGCGGGCGCAACCAGCCCCGGCTCCCGTCAGCCAGCGAGAGACCGCCGGTCCGCAGCCCGTACAGGCCCATCGCGAAGATCGGCAGACCGAGGACCAGGAACGTCCCGGCCACCACGTCCGCCGCCGAGACCGGGTCGCCGGTCACCCCGGTGAGCAGCACCCGCAGCGCCGGCACCTCGAAGACCAGCACCAGCACCGCGAAGAGGGCCGCCAGCGCCGGCCGGCGGGTCCGGTAGACCCCGTCGCCGGCCCCGGGAGCGATCACCGTGCCCGGCGCGAGGTCGTTCCGGGGTCCGACCGGCGGCATCGGCCCCGTCGGCATCTCCAACGGGTGCGGTGTCTCGGCGACGGGGCGCTCGGGCTCCGCGACCGGGCGGTGGGGCCCCACGACCGGGTACCCGCCCAGGCCCGCCGGCCGGGCCGGATCGGCGACCGGGCCGGCCCCGGCCAACGCGTCGGCGCTGGAGGACGTCAGCGGGTCACGCCCCTCCCGCGACCGCCGGCCGGTGGGCAGTTCCCCGGAGACCTGAGGGTCGCCGTCGGCCCGCATCGGCCGGTATCCCTCGGTCTCGGACGACTTGTCCCCGTATGCGCCCACCGCGCTGAAACTCCCCGAATCGTCCTCACCGATCCGGAACGCCCCGGAGTCCTCCGGGCTCGGATAGCGTCCTCGCCCGGCACCCGTCCCGTCCCCGTAGCGGGCGTCCCCGCCGCCCTGCTCGGGAACGCGGGGGTCGTCCTCGCGGTAGCGGCTCTCGCCCGCGCCGCGCCAGGTCGACTCCGCGTAACCCCGCTCCCGGTCACCGGGGTACCAACGCGACTCCTGATCTTCGGAATAGCTGCGTCGTCCATCCACGTCGGCACCGTATGCGACCGGCTACGCGGACGCCATTTCGCGGAGCGTCGCACCTCACCCGGGCACACCGGCGGTAGGTCCGCGGTGCCGGGAGCAGCACCATTCGGCCGACCGTCCCATAGCACAGCGCGGGCATGATCGTCCGGTTGTCCACAGGGGACCTCGTTGTCCACAGATCGGCGGGGCGGGGCGGCGGTGGGTGCCGGTTTCCGGGCACCGTGCCGGGCATGAGCAGACGGAACCAGGCGGTCGGCGCGTACGGGGAGCGCTGTGCCGTACGGCACCTGATCGGTGCGGGCCTGCGGCCCGTGGCCCGCAACTGGCGCTGCCCGCACGGCGAGATCGACATCATCGCCTGGGACGGGCCGGTGCTCGCGTTCTGCGAGGTGAAGACGCGGCGTACCGACGACTTCGGCACGCCGGCCGAGGCCGTGGTCCGGGCCAAGGCCCGCCGGCTGCGCGGCCTCGCGGCCCGCTGGCTCGCCGAGACCGGCACGACCGCCGGCGAGGTGCGGTTCGACGTGGTCGCGGTCCGCCTCACCGGCGGCGCGCCCCGCGTCGAGCACGTGAAGGGGGCGTTCTGAGATGGGGGTACGTCGGTGAGCTACGCCCGGGTGCTGTGCGTGGGTCTGGTCGGTGTCACCGGGCACGTGGTGCAGGTCGAGGCCGACCTCGCGCCCGGCCTGCCCACGGTGGCGATCACCGGCCTGCCGGACACCGCCCTGCACGAGGCACGGGACCGCGTACGCGCCGCCGTGGTCAACTCGGGCCGGACCTGGCCGAACCGCCGGATCACCATCAACCTGCTCCCCGCCACCCTGCCCAAGTACGGGTCCTCCTTCGACCTGGCGATCGCGGCGGCCGTGCTCGGCAGTGCCGGGGAGTTGCCGCTGCTGCCCCTCGAGGGGGTGGTGGTCCTCGGCGAGCTGGGTCTGGACGGCACCGTCCGCCCGGTCCGCGGAGTCCTGCCCATGGTCGCCGCCGCGGCCCGTGCCGGCCACGACCGGGTGATCGTGCCGCTCGACAACGCGGCCGAGGCGGCGGTCATCCCCGGGATCCGGGTCCGTGCCGTCGACACCCTGCACCGGCTGGTCACCTTCGTCACCGAGGGGAGCCCGCTGCTGGAGCCGCCGCGGACCGCGCCGGTCGCGGCGCCGTCCGTACCCGACCTGGCCGACGTGGCCGGTCAGGCCCTCGGCCGCCGGGCCCTGGAGGTGGCGGCCGCCGGCGGGCACCACCTGGCGCTGCTGGGGCCACCGGGAGCGGGCAAGCCCCATCCCGGAATCTGACACATTTTCTAGCCAGGGCCCTTCGGCATGCCCGGTAGGCCACCCGGGACACCTCCGTGGTTTCGACCCGTCCGGCGGCGTTGCTAATGGCGGAACGGGCGTTCGGTGGGATCGCCCTTCACCGAGCGGTGGCGGCTCACTGTTCGTCGCGTAGACGGCTCCGCGCTTGGTCGACTAGCGTCCGGTACTCCGCTTGCACCGGATCGACGAGCTCGCGTTCGAGAAGAGCGGTGAGGTTCCACAGCGCCCGCTGCTCGGCCTGGTCCTCGATGAGGTCTGCAAAGTCACTGGTGCGCTCATCGGTACGGCTCAGCCACTCGAACAGGACGAGCGCCTCGTCATGGCTCAGCCGGACGACTACCTCGCGCTCCTTCATGTCAGGAAGCCTAGGTCACTCGCAGCTTGGGAATTGCACAAGATCGGATCCGGGCACAGCGTTACCTCTGATCGAGCTGGTTCCCCAGTGGCCTGGTTCGGCCCCTGCTGGCACCGGCTTATGGCCCATGGATGGCCCGAGCCACCCTGATCCCAGTCGGGTCGCCCCGGTCAGCTGGGGCAGCGAAGGTCTTCCCCACCGGGCTCAAAGCTGATCTCAATCCCGACGTCGCCGTAGGTGTGCGGGCCTGGCGTAGCACGCCCATACCCAAGGAGTAGACGGACCTGCTGCCCGTTCGTTGCCCGGTCGGCGCAAAGCAGGTTCCACTCCCCTGGATCCGGGGCGATCCTCCAATGGCCGGCTGTTAACAAGGTGCGGTAGTGGTAAAGGACCGGGTCCATTGACGCGCCCGGCGGCAAGCGGATGTCCGCTGTAACGTACCGCGCCCATGGGTCGCTTTCATCGCCGCACGGGAACTGTTCGACGCGATCGAGGGTGGTGCCGGGTGGAGGCGAGGTCAGTACAGGATCACCTGCCAGATGCTCGGCCAACCGGTGATCGCTCTCTTTGCAATCGACGACTTCCACTTCCGGGCTGACTGACTTGCTGAGTCCCCGCACGGTCAGGCCACACAGCCCCAGAACACCGACCAGTACCGCCCCGACTACAGCGACGCGGCCAACTACCTGCTGCTGAGGCATCCGCTGAGGGTAAGGCAAGTACAGCGATGGCCGTCTAGCGGATCTCCTCGTCGGGCAGTCGCCAGACCGTCCAGCCTCCCCAGACGGGGACCAGGTGGAGCGCCCGACTGGACGAACGACCTGGTCGCCGTCTGGGGAGGCTGGTAGCCCTTGTGGTGCCCGGCGAGGTGATCCGCCCCCGGCTGATCTCCGAGGAGGGTCGGGGTTCGGGGCGGAGCCCCGAGGTCTTCAAGGTCTTGTTGTCCGCCAGTGTAGCCGGCCGGCCCGGCCGATGCCGGCCGGAGGTCGCCAGCAGGCCGGGGCCGGGCCGGCGCGGCCCGCTTTGCGGGCCGCCTTGATCTGATAGAGCGCAATTCGGCAGTTGTACGCCGCTCCGCATGTGTCCTCCGTCAACTGATGTGCGACACCCGTCCGCCAGGTGATCTGCGACAGTGGTCGGTTTCGGCACTCTGGGCCCGACGTCTCCGCGGGGCGTCGGGACTCGGGGAGGCTGGGATTGGCGCTGGTTGTCTTGTCGGTTGTCGAGCAACGGTTGGATGCGGTTCGTGCGGTGCTGGCCGGCTCGGATGTGGTGGAGGTGGCCGCCAGCTTGGGGGTGCACCGGTCGACGGTGCATCGGTGGGTGGGCCGGTATCTGACTGAGCAGCTGGCTGGGTTGGCCGACCGGTCGCATCGGCCGCACTCATCGCCCGGGCAGGTCACGGAGGCGGTCGAGGTCGCCGTGGCGGAGATGCGCCGGGAACACCCGCGGTGGGGATCGCGGCGGATTCGGTTGGAGATGCTGCGCAGGCCCGGCCCGTGGGTGGTCGAGGACCTGGCGGTGCCGTCGGAGCGGACAATTGATCGGATTCTGCAGCGGCAGGGTCTGCTGCGGGTCCGGCCCCGGAAACGGCCGAAGGAGTCGTATCGGCGGTGGGAACGGCCCGCCCCGATGCAGCTGTGGCAGATGGACATCGTCGGCGGAGTACGGCTGGTCAACCCCGCCACGGGTGTGCTGCGGGAGGCGAAGCTGGTCACCGCGGTCGACGACCACTCCCGGTACTGCGTGATCGCGAAGGTGGTGGAGCGGGCCACCGGCCGGGCGGTGTGTCTGGCGCTGGCTGAGGCCCTGACCCGGTTCGGGGTCCCCGAGGAGATCATCACCGACAACGGCAAGCAGTTCACCGACCGGTTCGGCAAGTACCGGCCGCGCACTGGTGAGGTGCTGTTCGACAAGATCTGCCGCCACAACGGCATCATCCACCGGCTCACCGCACCCGCGTCACCGAACCAGAACGGCAAGGTGGAACGGTTCCACGGCACCGTCCGCCCCGACTTCCTCGACACCGCCGAGGCGTTCACCAGCCTGCACGAGGCCCAAGCTGCGGTGGACGCTTACGTGCTGCACTACAACACCGACCGACCCCACCAGGGGCTCGATGCGAAGGCGCCGGTCACCCCGGCTGACCGGTTCTCCCCGGTCCCGCCGCAGCAGCGGGCACTGGTCGACCTGTGGCTGCCACCCGCCCTGGACATCGCCCCCGCCCCGCTGCAGCAGCCTGTGACCGACGCCGAACCGGCTCAGCCGATCGAGCCGCCGGCGGTGGAGTCGGGTGGGCCGGTGGAGTTCGACCGGGTGGTGCCACCGTCGGGCAACCTGATGGTGTGCCAACGCCAGTTCTGGATGGGCACGCACCGGGCCGGGATGGTGGCCCGGATCTGGGCCGACTGCGACCTGATCCACGTGCTCATCGCCGGCATCCGGGTCAAAACCGTCCGCTCCCACCTGAGCGTCAACGACCTGGCCACCCTCGTCCGCCACGGCGCCGTCCCGGCCGGTCCCGCACCCCTGCCGCCGATCGAGGACGGCGACGCCATCGAGGTCGAACGCTGCGTCAATCGAGGCGGCGGCGTCTCGCTGGGCCAACACATCGTCCTGGCCGCCGAGATCCTCGCCGGCCGCCGCGTCGGCATCCGCATCGAACCGACCACCCTCATGTTCTACGACCTGGACACCCGCGAACTGCTTCGCACCCGCACCAACCCGCTCCGCCCGGAACAGGTAAAACGCCTACGCGGTGCCCGGCCAGCCGGGCCACCGCCACGACCATCGGTCGAACCCGTCCGGGTGCAACGGCGGGCCTCCAACAGCGGGATCATCATGGTCGCCGGTCAGAAGGTCGCCCTCGGTCGGCTGCACCGGCATCAGACCGTCACCGTGACCGTCTCCGAGACGACCCTCGCCATCGAACTCACCGACGGCGACACCAAAGTCGTCCGGCGCACCACCACCCAGCCAGTCCGTAGCATCAAAGGCCAGCGACCGCGGATCGCTACCTCAGTTTC